>VBAH01000016.1 GCA_005884685.1 Alphaproteobacteria bacterium | reverse complement strand
CAGCGGGTCATTACGGAGGCATTGCTCACATACTTCGACGGACACACGAGCGAGACTTTTTTTGCCGGGGTCAGAACGCTTCCGCAGGCCCACTTCATGGTCTACCACCTTGCGACACACTCGTATTCCATTGATCGATATTATGAGCTGAAGCCCGACACCGAGTTCGGGCGGCTGGGTCGGGCGGATGCGACTGCGGCATTCAGGTCCCTGCTGGAGGACTCGGTCAAGCTGCGCCTGCGAGCGGACGTTACCGTGGGAACTTGTCTCAGCGGAGGGCTGGACAGCTCAGCCATGAGCGGGCTGGCGGCACGAGAGTACCACGCGGCAGCCGGTCAGAAGTTCACGGGCATCCACGCCAAATCGGTGGAACGACGCTCCGATGAAAGCGCAATGGCTCGCATCGTCGCCGATCATCTCGACATTCGCCTGACAGTGGTCGAGCCCACCACCGAGGATTTCGTGAGAACGATCGACGAGGTCGTCTACACCCAGGAGGAGCCATTCGGCAGTCCCTCGATGTTCATGGGATGGCATGTTTTCCAGGAGGCGAAGGCACAGAACTGCAAGGTGATGCTGAACGGTCAGGGTGGGGACGAAGTGTTGCTCGGGTATGAGCGCTACTTCGCGGCGTTGTTGCGGACTATTTCCGCCGGGCAGTTCTTGCGCGAGCTGTGGTTGCAGTCTCGCAATTCGCAGCTTTCATTCGTCGGCGTGCTGCAGTTCTACCTTTACTTTACGCG
Source organism: Alphaproteobacteria bacterium (assembly GCA_005884685.1). GTDB lineage: Bacteria > Pseudomonadota > Alphaproteobacteria > Rhizobiales > Xanthobacteraceae > PALSA-894. The sequence continues at coordinate 12,651 of VBAH01000016.1, read as the reverse complement.
TCCCGATCTGAGAATTCGCAGATTGAAGGCCCGGAGCCGGCTGCGGCCTCACATCGTTGAGACCCATGACTTCGAGTATGTCCGGCGAAGTGCCGAGAGCTTCCGGGACGTAACCGATTTGCAGACTCTCGAAATTTCCACATTGCAGCTGCCGCATCTGTTGCGTTACGAGGATCGAAACTCGATGCGGCACTCGATCGAGACACGGTTGCCGTTCCTGGATTTCAGAGTCGTGGAAGCGGCCATTGCAATGCCGGCCGATTACAAGATTCATGCAGGGTGGACGAAGCATGTGCTTCGCAAGTCGATCGAGGACGTCTTGCCGAGCTCCGTTGTCTGGCGCAAGAACAAGCTGGGGTTTGAGGCGCCTGAAAATACCTGGCTGAGCGCCTATGAGGAAGAGATGAAAGGTGAGATCGGCCGGTCGCAGATACTTGCGGAGATTGCTGACGTTCCCCGCATCCTTGAGGAGTTCCGGCGGTTGTCATTGAAGGAGCGCTGGGCCTACTTCAATCTTGCGGCGTGGGAGAGGATCTACAATGTCTCGTGGGCATAGTGGGCGTTGAGCTCATGGCCAGCGCACCGGGGGTCCTGCACCTCTGCAGCGATTACGCGAAACAAGCAATCTACTCCGAGCTCGTGTCACGACTCGACGGTCTGGGCGTTCGTCAGTGCGTCTATGTGCCGGTGCGCTCCAGGTCCGAGCTCGACAGAAATCGCAAAGACGGACTTTCGCTCACGACGTTTCACTACTCCCATATTCTGCGCCCGATCCATCGAGTTCTGTTTCGGCGCAAGATCAAGACGGTGATCGAGGACATCGTGGTCAAAGTCGACCCGGCGTCGCTAACGCTGGTTCACGCTCATTTCATGTACAGCGACGGTGCGGCCGCGCTCGCCTTGCACAAGTGCTTTGGCCTGCCTTATCTGGTGACGGTCAGGAACACGGATGTCAATGCATTCATGCGATTTCGACCGGACCTGGACGGGCTCGGACGCGAGGTTCTGTCGCGGGCGCAATGTGTTGTACTCATCACTCCGGCGTACCGGGAGATCGTGCTTGGAAGGGTGCCCCGTCACTCGAGAGCAAGTCTTGCGGCGAAGATTCACACCATTCCGAACGGACTGGCACAATTCTGGTTCGATCACCCTCCGATTCATCGTCCGCGCTCTCCGGGCGAGTTGAAGTTGATATACGTGGGGGATTTTTCCAGGAATAAGAACATACCCACGACGATGCGGGCGGTTGCGCTGTTGAATGCCCGGCAGAAGGTGAGTCTGACCCTGGTCGGGTCCGGCGGTGACGGCGAGAAGGAAATCGACGCGCTGCTGGCATCGGGACGCTATCCATTCGTCAGACGCGTCGGGCGTGTTGACAGCGCCAGCGACTTGCTGTCGCTCTATCGTGCACATGACATCTTCGTGATGCCGTCATTTCGTGAGACCTTCGGCGTCGCGTATCTGGAAGCGCTGTCACAAGGCCTGCCGGTTGTGTTTACGCGGGGTCAGGGCGTCGACGGTTACTTCGAGCCGGGCACAGTCGGTGAAGCCGTCGATCCGCGCAGCGACTCAGGGGTTGCCGAGGCAATTCTGGCGCTGGCGAGCCGCCTGGATCAGGTGAGGTACCAATGCGTTCTGCGTGCGAGGGCGTTTACCTGGGATGATGTCGCTCGTTCGTACCTTACTATCTACGGGGAGCTTGCGGACCGACGACCACAGGCGGAAGTCAGATGATCGGATTAATCGATTACGGCGTCGCCAACCTCGGTTCGATGAGAAACATGCTGCGGCGAATGGGCGTGGAAAACGACCTGGTGGGTACGCCGGAGGCGTTGCTGAAGGTGGACAAGCTGATACTGCCAGGGATTGGCGCATACGATTATGGCGTCGAGCAACTCGCGGACCGTGGATTGATAGATGCGCTGAAGCGACGCGTAGTGGAGGACAGAGTCCCCATTCTCGGGGTGTGTCTCGGGATGCAGCTTCTCGGGTTGCAAAGCGCTGAGGGCGTCCGGCAGGGCCTCGGCTTGATCGACGCGAGATGTGAACGGTTCCAGCCCGACAGCGCTGCGCGGTTGCGCGTTCCGCACATGGGATGGAATCATTTGGAATCGGTACCTCAAAGCCCGATCCTGAATGGAATCGATGCCAGTGCACGCTTCTATTTCGTTCATTCGTACCACGTGGTTTGCAGCAACCCCGGGGACGTGCTCGCAACGGTCAATTACGGAATTCGCTTTACCGCCATGATTCAGAGGGGGCACATTTACGGCGCTCAGTTCCATCCTGAGAAGAGCCACCGTTTTGGAATGCGTATCTTGCAGAACTTTGCAGGCCTCTGAGTGCTCCGCGTTCGCGTGATTCCCTGCCTCCTGCTGCGCAACGGCGGCCTCGTGAAAACGGTCAAGTTCGGCGCCGCGACCTATGTCGGCGACCCCATAAACGCCGTACGGATATTCAACGAGAAGGAAGTTGACGAGCTGGTATTCCTGGACATCGGCGCCTCGCCCGAGCGCGGGCCGAATTTCAGCTTGCTCGCGGATATAGCCAGTGAGGCATTCATGCCGTTTGCTTATGGTGGCGGCATTGCAAGCATAGACCATGTCAAGCGACTGTTCGGCCTCGGCGTCGAGAAGGTCGTGATGAATACAGCCGCCTGGTCGAATGCGTCACTGATTTCACAAGCGGCCGCATTGGCGGGCAGCTCGAGCGTCGTCGTATCGATCGATGTCCGCGTAAATTGGCGAGGAAAATACACCGTACATGTACAGGGCGGAAAAACCGATACCATGCGCGACCCGGTGGAGTACGCATTGAACATGCAGCAGATTGGAGCAGGCGAGATCCTGCTGAACGCGATTCACAAAGACGGCACCATGGAGGGGTACGACCTCGAGCTAGTCCGTCGTGTTGCCGCCGCCGTTACTATTCCTGTGGTCGCGGTCGGTGGCGCGGGCCGCCTGGCGCATTTTCGCGACGCGGTTGCGAACGGTGCATCTGCGGTGGCGGCGGGGAGCTTTTTCGTATTTCATGGCAAGCACAAGGCCGTCCTGATTACCTACCCGAGCTATGCCGAGCTAGAGCAGGTTCTGGGTAGTTCCGAAGACTAACTAATGACGCAAGCCTCAGAACACACTTCAGGCGTGCAGGTCTGCCGTCGCTGCATCATGGATACGGTGAGCGATCCGTCGGTCACATTTGACGAAAATGGTGTCTGCTCACATTGTCGTAACCACGACAGACTCATCTCGAGCAGGGTGCTGGAAGGGCGCGAGGGGAAGGCCGCACTCGAGCAGTTGACCGGCAAGATCAAAAATGCGGGCTTGAACCGTGAATATGATTGCATCATCGGCGTCAGCGGGGGAGTCGATAGCACTTACGTCGCGTACCTCGTCAAGCAGATGGGCCTGCGACCGCTGGCGGTGCACTTCGATAACGGCTGGGATTCGGAGCTCGCAGTCAGTAACATCGAGAAGGTGTTGAGGCGCCTCGACATCGATCTGTACACGTATGTAGTGGATTGGGAGGAATTTCGCGATCTGCAGCTCTCCTTTCTGAAGGCCTCCACGCCGGACGGGGAGATTCCGACCGACCACGGGATCTTCGCGCTGTTGTGGGCGCAGGCCCGCCGCCGAGGTATCAAGCACGTCATATCCGGAATGAACTTCGCGACCGAGGCGGTAAACGTTCCGGACTGGTCCTACGGTCATTCCGACTGGCGCTACATCAAAGCGGTACACCGGCGATTCGGCTCGGTGCCACTGAAGACCTATCCACATTTTTCTCTTTTGGAACTGGCGTGGATCAATGGAGTACGCGGAATCCGTACGGTCTCGATATTGAATTACGTCGATTACGTGAAGGCGGACGCCATGCGGGTTCTGCAGGATGAGCTCGGATGGGTGTACTACGGAGGCAAGCATTACGAATCTGTGTACACGCGGTTCTGGCAGGGCTACGTGCTGCCGAGAAAATTCGGGATCGACAAGCGGTACGGCCATCTTTCGGATCTGATCAACGCCGGTCAGATGACTCGCGAGCAGGCCCTCCTCGAGATACGGAACGACCCGTATCCCCCGGGAATGGCGGAGGAGGACCGCCGTTACGTCATCAAGAAGCTCGGCTTGGATGAGGCGCAGTTTGAGGCGCTCATGAAGTTGCCACGGCGCACCTTTCGCGATTACCTCAACAATTTCGAGCGCGTCCAGCAACTGAAGAGGAGCGTGAATTTCCTACGCGCTCGCGGCTGGTACGCCCGATGACGGAAGTATGCGGAGACGAAATGCTGAGAATCGGCTTGGTGGGCTGCGGGCGTATCGCAAAGAGGCACGCCGAGTTGCTCGGCTACAGGCAAATCGACGGGGCAACGTTGGCTGCCGTCTGTGACGTCGTAGTGGAGAAGGCAGACAAGTTCGGACGCCAGTTTGAGGTGCCAGCCTACGCCGATATGCACGAGATGATGCGTCGCCAACAGGTGGATATCGTTGTGGTGCTCACCGAGAGTGGAAATCATGCGAAGCACGTGATTGCTTTGGCACCGTACGGGAAGCACATTATTGTGGAAAAGCCCATGGCGCTGACGCTTGACGACGCTGACGCCATGATTGCCGCGTGCGACCTGCACGGCGTGAGACTCTTCGTGGTCAAACAGAACCGCTTCAACGTCCCGGTCGTCAAACTCCGGCAGGCGCTTGAAGCTGGCCGCTTCGGCAAGCTGGTTCTCGGCACCGTGCGAGTGCGATGGTGCAGGCGGCAAGACTACTACGATCAGGATGCCTGGCGTGGAACATGGGCTCTCGACGGCGGCGTGCTGGCGAACCAAGCCAGCCATCATGTCGATCTGCTCGAATGGATGATGGGGGACGTCGAGTCCGTGTTCGCGAAGAGCAGGAGAGCTCTGGCGAATATCGAGGCCGAGGACACCGCAGTGGTCATCTTGAAATTCCGCTCTGGCGCGCTCGGGCTCATCGAGGCAACTACTGCCACACGGCCGCGGGACATCGAAGGGTCGTTGTCGCTGCTTGGGGAGCGAGGAACCGTCGAGATCGGCGGTTTCGCCGTGAATGAGATGAAAGTCTGGGCCTTCGAGCCCGTCGCGCCGGAAGATGAGCAGGTCATGGCGCGCTTTTCGGTCAATCCGCCGAACGTCTATGGTTTTGGCCACCACGCCTACTATGAGCACGTCATCGATTGCATTCGCAACCAGCGTCGCCACCTCGTCGACGGCCTGGAGGGCCGGCGCAGCCTCGAGCTCATATCGGCGATCTACGAGTCCGTCGAAACCGGGTGCGAGGTCAGACTAAGGTTTGTTCCGAGTGAATGCCGATTGGGGCGTGCCCAATGATCAGGCCAGGATTCTTCGACGCTGACATTATCGACGTCGATTTCGGTGAAGGCGTGCGCGTGGTCCGGCCGGTGAACCTGTACGGATGTCGGATCGGTGCAGGGTCGTTTGTCGGCCCGTTCGTGGAGATTCAGCGTGGCGCGACGATCGGCGCACGGTGTCGCATCCAGTCTCACACGTTCGTTTGCGACCTCGTCACCATTGGTGACGACTGTTTCATTGGCCATGGCGTCATGTTCGTCAACGATGCATTCCGCACCGGCGGACCGGCAGGCGGCGATCGCTCTAAGTGGGGGGCGACGCGGATCGGGTCAGGGGTCTCGACCGGTTCCAATGCCACGATCCTGTCGGTCAGCATTGCCGACGGTGTCGTCGTTGGGGCTGGTGCCGTCGTGACACGCGACCTGCTGGTGAAGGGCACTTATGCAGGCAACCCCGCACGTCTCTTGAGAAGATTGTGAACAAGAGATGCGTGTTCCATTCGTAGACCTGCTCGCACAGTATCACTCCCATCGGGACGAGTTCGATGGCGCGCTGAGGGCCGTGATCGAGCGCAGCGCATTCATCGGTGGCGAGTTCGTGCGCAACTTCGAGCGAGACTTCGCCGCCGCCAATGGTGTGAAGCACTGCATAGCGTGCGGCAACGGCACAGATGCCATCTACATCGTACTGCGCATGTTGGGAATCGGCCCTGGTGATGAGGTAATCACGACTGCAACGAGCTGGATATCTACTGCCGAGACGATCGGCCAGACGGGGGCGCGGCCCGTGTTTGTGGATGTGGATGACCACTATCTGATCGACTTGGAGCAGATCGAAGGGCGGCTTACTCCGCGGACCAAAGCTATCATCCCCGTCCACCTGTACGGACAGGCCGCGCCGGCATGGGACCTGTCGGAGTTGTGCGGCAAACATGGTCTGAAGCTGATCGAGGACTGTGCCCAGGCACACTTCGCCGAGTGGCATGGTCGAAAGGTCGGAACGTTCGGTATCGCGGGCTCCTTCAGCTTCTACCCAGGTAAGAACCTCGGTGCCTGGGGAGACGCAGGTGCGATAGTTACCGATGACGCTGACGTTGCATGCCGTTGCCGCATGTATGCCAACCATGGCGCGCTAGTCAAGCATCAGCATGAGATGGAAGGCATCAACAGCAGGATGGACGCGTTGCATGCGTCTCTGCTGTGCGCAAAGCTGAAATACGTCCCTACTTGGACTGCGGAACGTCGGCGCGTCGCCGCACGCTACAACGAATTGCTCGAGGGCGTCGGTGATCTGGTGCTGCCGCGTGTGCGTGCGGGTGCTTCTCATGTCTATCACCTGTACGTCGTCAGAACCGAGCGGCGAGACGCTCTGAAGCAGTTCCTCGCCGAGCGCGGAGTCGACACAGCCATTCACTATCCAACCGCGTTGCCGTTCTTGAATGCGTATCGGCATCTGAATCACACGGAAAGGGATTTCCCACGTGCGTATCGAAATCAGTGTCAAGTTCTGTCGCTGCCGATGTTCGCGGAGCTCGACGACTCCGCCGTGCAATATGTGTGTGAGGCGATAAAGGAGTTCTTCTCGCGCGGGTCCCCGCCCGCGAAGGCGACCACGCGCTGACTGAGCAAGGCCGCAATGCGAATCGTCTATCTGCATCAGTATTTCGTGACCCCTGCGATGGCAGGAGGCGTGCGGTCTTACGAGATGGCGCGCCGACTTGCGGCGCGGGGGCATGACGTACATGTTGTGACGACGGATCAGGAAAGCCGCGGTGCGAGTGATGGGTGGCGCGAGTCAGTCGAATGTGGCGTGAATGTCCATTGGACCTCCGTTCCTTACGACAACACGATGAGCCACGCGCGGCGCCTCCGCGCGTTCCTTACATTCGCCTGGTCTGCTTCGCGCCGCGCCAGTGCTCTACGTCCTGACCTGGTGTTCGCAACGAGTACGCCGCTCACCATTGCGTTGCCTGCCGTTTACGCCGCTCGCCGCAACGCGTGCCCCATGGTATTCGAGGTGCGCGATCTGTGGCCCGAGGTGCCTATTGCGATCGGAGCCTTACGCAATCCTGCGACGATCGCAGTCGCACGATGGCTGGAAAGGTTCGCGTACGCGAACGCCGCGCACGTTGTGGCGTTGACACCAGGCATGAAAGATCATGTAGTCAGTGTCGGCTGCCCTGCAGATCGCGTTAGTGTCATTCCCAACGGCTGCGACCTCGAACTGTTTGGGGCGGACGCGTCGGCCCCGAACCTGCGAGAGCAATTCGGCTGGATTGGTGACCGCCCATTGCTCGTTTTCTGCGGCACTTTTGGTCTCGTGAACGGCGTCGACTATCTGCCGAAGCTATGCTCACATTTGCTCGACATCGATCCCGGGATCTGTGTCGTTGCTTTGGGTCACGGTCGCGAGTTTGAGGCAGTGCACCGGCTCGCCGCGCAGTTGGCTGTGCTCGACCAGAACTTCTTCATGCTGGGCCGCGTCCCAAAAAAAGAGGTGGCCGCTTGGGTCCGCACTGCTCAGATGACGATCGCCTTGTTCACAGGCCCGGAGATCGTGTGGCGCGATGCCGTGCAGAACAAGTTTTTTGACTCGTTGGCGGCAGGCCGGCCCGTTGCGAACAACTTTCCTGGCTGGCAGGCGAAAATCGCGGTGGAAGCTGGCGCTGGGCTGATTCTGGACGCGCATGACACTTGCTCGGCGGCGCGCACATTGGCCAAACATCTGCGCGATGCTAAATGGTTAGAAGCCGCGAGCCGTGCGGCAAGTGACTTAGCCCGCACTCGCTTTGATCGCGATTTCCTGGCAGCAGATCTGGCACGGGTGCTGGAAGGTGTAGTGCGGGCCGATGGCACACCGACGCGACTGGAGAGAGCACCGTGAACGCCATAGGCAAGCGCGTTCTCGATGTCGTCGTGGCATCGCTTGCGCTCATACTGATGTCGCCGCTCATTCTCGTTTGTGCCCTCGCAGTGGCAGCAACGCTTGGCCGCCCCGTGTTGTTTCGACAGATGCGGCCCGGTTTTGGGGGGCGCGCGTTCTGCCTCCTGAAGTTCCGTACCAGATGAGCTGCCGGAGCTCATAAATGTCATCAGAGGTGACATGAGCCTCGTCGGCCCCAGGCCGCTGTTGCTCGAGTATCTGCCACTCTACACTGCTGAACAGGCGCGGCGGCACGAGGTACGTCCAGGCATCACCGGCTGGGCGCAGGTCAACGGCCGTAATGCGGTGTCCTGGGAGGAGCGGTTCCGGATGGATGTCTGGTACATCGAAAACCAATCATTCTGGCTCGATCTCAGGATAATCGCCCTGACCGTAGTGGGCGTGTTCACGGCGAGGGGGGTCAGTCATCCCGGTGAAGCAACCATGCCCGTGTTTCGCGGGACCTGCCCGAAGACGCCAAAGCCTTGAGCGTGACCACGCGCTTTCAGCGTATGATCGCTAGCCAGCTGCACTCGCCTCTGGACTTCTCCAAAATGAATATTCGCGCCGAAGCCCCCACGGCTAGCCTCATCTCTGCTCGCGTGCTGCCCTCTTGGCCAAGCTTTGGACCTGACGAGATCGAGGCCGTCCGGGCAGTGCTCGACAGCGGACGTGTGAACTATTGGACTGGGGAGGAGGGCCGACGGTTCGAGAAGGAATACGCCAGCTCGCTCGGCGTGGCCCATGCGATTGGACTTGCGAACGGCACAGTGGCCCTCGAGTTGCCCCTGAGGATGTGGGGCATTGGGCCCGGAGATGAAGTCATCGTGACGCCTCGGTCATTCATTGCCTCGGCGAGTTGCGTGGCTCTCCTTGGGGCACGCCCAGTCTTTGTGGACGTAGACGTGGACAGCCAGAACATCACTGCCAACACGATCGCCCGCGCGCTGACACCGCGCACGCGCGCGATCATTGTCGTGCATCTGGCCGGTTGGCCGTGCGAAATGGATCCGATCATGGCGGTTGCGAAGGAGCGCGGCATCAAGGTGCTCGAAGATTGCGCCCAAGCGCACGGTGCGACGTATCACGGGCGACCTGTAGGGTCGTTCGGCGACGCGGCCGCGTTTTCTTTTTGTCAGGACAAGATCATCACAACTGGGGGCGAAGGGGGGTTGCTCGCAACGAACGATGAGGGCTTGTGGCGCGCAGCATGGGCCTTCAAGGATCACGGCAAAAGTTGGGAGGCGGTGCACGAGCGCGAGCATGCACCGGGGTTTCGCTGGCTTCACGAGAGTATCGGAACGAATTGGCGTCTCACGGAAATGCAGGCCGCAATTGGCCGCCTTCAATTGCGCAAGCTGCAGGACTGGGTCGAGGCACGGCACAGAAATGCCGCGACGTTGCGCAATATCCTCTCGAGCTGTAGCGCTATACGGATTCCAGACCCACCGCGCCACAGCGGACACGCGTACTACCGATTCTATTTGTTTGTGAGACCGGATGCGCTCAGGGCAGGGTGGTCCCGTGACAGGATACTCGCAGAGGTCCGGTCTGCTGGCGTGCCGTGCTCCGCAGGCTCTTGTTCGGAAATCTATCGCGAGGCTGCATTCAAGGGTATCGACATTGGACTCGAGGCGCCGTTGTCAACGGCTCGCGAGCTGGGTGAGACCAGTCTCGCTCTGCTGGTCCATCCGACGCTCGAGCACGCGGATGTAATGCACGTGGCTGCCGTGATTACGTCAGTGCTAGCGCGCGCGGCAAGATAGTGCAGCGATGATCCGATGATGCACGACGGAGGGGCTAGATGCAGCTGAGTGGACTGCTGATCATCGGCGGCGGCGGACATGGCAAAGTGGTTGCCGATGCAGCGATGTCGAGTGGCTGGTCACACGTCGCCTTTCTTGACGATCGGGGGCAAGCTCTAGGGTCTCCAGCAGGGTTACCGATTCTCGGCGCAGTTAGCGAGTTGCAGGCGCACGCTGGCAAGTTTTCTGCCGCAGTAGTCGCTCTCGGAAACGCACGGCGCCGGCTGTTACTGCAGGAGGAGTGCCTTGCCGCCGGCCTCGAGGTTGTATCGATCATCCATCCAACGGCGTTCGTAAGCCGCTTTGCATCACTCGCGCCCGGCTGCTTAGTACTTGCACAGGCAGCGATCAATGTAGATAGCAGACTTGGCCGGGGATGTATCGTCAATACAGGCGCAACAGTTGATCATGATTGCGTCTTGGGCGAGGGGGTCCACATCTGCCCAGGAGTGCATCTCGCCGGTTCGGTCCGTGTAGGTGATTGCACTTGGGTGGGAATTGGTGCGTCAGTGCGTCAGGGTATCGTCATCGGACATGGTGTGACAGTTGGTGCGGGCGCAGTCGTGGTGGAAAACGTGGCGGACGATGTCACCGTTGTCGGTGTACCGGCCAGAGGGACAAGCAAATGAGAGTGGACCGTTAGGCTCCACGCCTCAGAGACCGAATCCGGCGCGGTTCCGCAGGCGGGGACAGACCGATAGACCACGACGTGAGGAGCGATCGCGCGCCTATGCATTGTGGTGTCCGTTACGGAATGTGGCTTTCACTCCTAATGCTGTCCAGCACCTGCTGCGTCGTTGCATGCATCTCCTTAGTCGTTTTGGTACAGCTTTGAACGCGGGGTGCCTGACATATGTTGGATCGCTGCCAACCTACCCAGTTGTCTTCAGTTCCGAAATTGCCTGGATAGAACTCAATTGCTGCAACGTCGCCCCTGACCATCATCGAGACCTGAAGTCTCAAGGTCTCTTCGAACAGCTGCTTCTCCTCTGCGAGCGTGCAGGGAGCTTTCGCTGTGATCGAGCACGGCAAATAGTCGACGCGGTCGTACGGATAGACTCCCGCTACGACTGCGGCGTTCGGGAAGAGCTGTTTGACTTGCTGCACATAGTCTCCAAACCGAGGCCCGTTCTTTCGATGGTGAACATACAAGTGCACCCGATCGACTGCCGTCCTGACATTGGCCGGCAGGCCGCGCAGCAGGGGGTGTTCTAGCTGATCTTCGTAAAGTGTGATTCCGAACTCGAGGCGGGGGTTCTTTGCCTTGGTATTGGCGATCACCTCTTGGAGCAAGGTGCCTGGATTGTGTCCCTGTTTCTGCCACTCCAGGAACACGCTCAACGCATCGTCCAGGCCAATGCCGCGCAAGCGATGCTCCTTGAGGCTTGCAGCGCTGAATTCAAGCGCGTAGGCGGCGATCTTGTCCGCGTCCCGAGTGATTGCAAGAGAGACCTGCGCCACTCCGTCGGCGCGCGCTGCCCTATCCAGTCCCTGTAGACATCCCGTGGGCATGCTGGAACAGCCAAGCCGCAGCTCCTGGACACTCAGGCTCCGATTCCACTCAGGTGTGTTGCCAGCCCAAGAGATGACATTCCAGGAAGCGGCATCGCAAACTGATGCCGTTCCAATGAGCGCGAAAGCGCACACCTGCCATGTCACTCGCCGATGAGAGCGCATGAAGTCACCTCTGCATCCAGGATCTTGACAGACTACCCCAACCACCCCGGTCCGCGGCCCGGGACGAGTTCCAATTCGAAGGGACTCGGATGTGCAATGTCGTTCCGTTCTCGCGGTCAGGGTCCCAGATTACGTCCACCATCGTCGCGCTGATAGTAGGGGCCGGTACGCGATCCCTCGCGCACGACGGTGAACGCATAACGGTCCGGTTCGTGCTCATCGACCATGCGCAGGTTTGTCAGCGGCCGAGAAGTATCGTGTGGCGAGCACTCAAGACTGGGCCGAAGGCTTAGCGGCTGCACGCGCTTCGGCATGCGCGCGGGAACATACGGGTACGGGGACATCCTAAGCCACGGCGGGCTCGAACCCTGACCAAGCATTCAGCGTCAGAAATTCATCAGCGGTGCCTTGCGCCATGTGTCGGCGACGACGCATACATAGATGCTGTCCGGCGCGACTCGGATCTCTCCCGCCGCGCAGGCATCCGCGGAGCTCGCGGGCGGAGTTTGCAAGGCGGAAAGTTTGAACTGTGTAGCGATCACTGATCCTCCGACCTGCAGCCTATCAGTGCCGTTGTCCTGCCGCGTATCGATCAGCACCGTTCCCGTCACTAAATTGCCAAAGATAATGTTTCCCAAGCTGAGCTGATTATCGCCCGAGAGAGACGGGCCCCGGGCGAAGGCGCCGATCGAGATGTTGTTGCTGCCGGTCTGCTGAACCCCGGCGTAATGGCCCAGGTAAATGTTGTCGCTGCCGGCGACGTTAGCGGCTCCCGCATTGAAGCCCAAGTACGTATTGAACGAACCCGTGTCGCTCGATACTCCGGCCAGTCTGCCCACTGCAGTGTTGAAAGCGCCAGTGGTATTGTAGTAAAGCGCATCCTGCCCCACGGCGGTATTGCCATCGGAGCTGGTACTGCTG
>VBAH01000082.1 GCA_005884685.1 Alphaproteobacteria bacterium | reverse complement strand
CCGCCGCGAGCAGGATGGTTCGAATCAGCTCCGGCGAGTCTGCCCCCGAGATGTCGAGCGCCGCCGCCACCGTGGGTCTGGACTTCCAGGGCCTGCCGCGTGTCAGCAGCAGGGGAGCCGGGCAGGTGCGCACGAGATCCGAGTCCGACGCGCTGAACGTACAGTCGCTTCCCCTGCCGATTCCACGGATCACCAGGTCCGGCCTGCTGCGCTCGACCTTGCGTCTGACCGCCTCGTATTGCGGGGTCTCGCAGACCGCTTCCATGCTGACGGACAGGTCGTTGACATCGAGCGATCTCCAGAGGCGCTCGAGTCAGGCGCGGGACTTGGCAAGGCTCGCGCGCCGCGCCGCGTCGATCCCCCCCGCGTGGTACTGGTGTTCGAGCACATAAGCGCACTCGGCCTCGCACAGAAAGAGCTCGATGTGAGCCTTGAAGCAGCGTGCGAGCCTTACTCCCCTCTGGATTACCTCCGAGGGGTCGCCTTCGCGCGACAAAACGATCAGTATGGAATTGACTGGTCTCATTCAGGCACCCCGCTTTTCCTGGAGCGACCCCCTTCGAGCGCATAGTAGGGCCGGGCTCTGCGCGGTTGCGTCCGTAGTTCTGCGCTGCCGATTGCGCTGTTCGAGCCCCAGGCCGGGCTGTGAACCCGGTCCAGCCTGCTGCCTGCGGACTCGCTATCATCAGCAGGATGGACCGGAAGACTCCTCACAGCGCCATCTTGCGGGGGGCTCCTGAGGGCTCTGCCTTTCAGGGCGGCCGGCGCCGGTTTCTCTGCGCCACCGGCGCCGCTTTAGTCACGCTGTTGCCCCTGGGCGCGGCCTGGGCGCGGCCTGGGCGCGAACGGCGCTTCCTGTCCTTCGTTCATACCCATACCGGTGAGAGCCTCAGCGTCGACTACTTCCGGGAGGGCGCCTACGACCCCTCGGCTCTCGAGCGCGTCAACCATCTATTGCGCGATTTCCGCACCGAGCAGGTGCACCCGATCGACCCCACCCTGCTCGACATCCTGTTCGACCTGCAGACGCTCGCCGAACACGAGCGTCCGTTCGAGGTCATCAGCGGCTACCGCTCGCCGCAGACCAACACGGCGCTGCGCCGGCGCTCGCATGGGGTCGCGGAGCACAGCCTGCACTTGCAGGGCCGGGCGATAGACGTGCGTTTGCCCGGCTTTGCCACCCGCAGGCTCCGCGAGCTCGCCCTCGGCCTGCAGCGCGGTGGGGTCGGCTTCTACGCGCGCTCGGACTTCGTCCATCTGGACAACGGTCCGGCGCGATTCTGGTAGCGGTCTCGTCAGAAGGATCAGCGCGGCGCCGCTGCCGCGCCCGCGTGGCCCGCTGCGGCGCGCAGCAGCGCCTCGAGTCTCCGGTCGTGACCGTAGATATCCTCGAAGAACAGCGTCTCGCCTGATTCGAGCGCCAGGGCGGTACCGTAGAGAATCATCACCCGGATGGGCCGCGCCAGATCGACGCGTCGCGTATCGGTCGCTTCCATCGCAGTCCGCACGCGCTCCGGCGTCCAGTCACCCGGCGTGTCCCGCAAGACGTGCACGGCCAGGGCGACGGGATCGCTGACCCGAATACAGCCGTGACTGAAGGCCCGCCGCGACTCCTTGAAGAGCCGGTGCGCGGGCGTTGCGTGCAGATAGACGTCGTAAGCGTTCGGCAGCACGAACTTGATCGGGCCCAGCGCGTTGTCCGGTCCGGGCTGCTGCCGCAGGCGCAGCCTGCCGGCAGCCACTGCGGCCAGATTCTCCGCGGTCGCCGGCAGTGGCGCCCCCGAACCATCGCTCCCCGGTACGATCTCCAGGTGTTGGGAGCTCAGGTACCGTGGGTCGCGCCGGATGGCCGGCACCAGCTCGCGTCGCGCAATGCTGTACGGAACATCCCAGTAGGGCCTGAAGATTACATGATACAGATCGGCGGAGAAGACCGGGGTCTGCATGCCCGGGTAGGTCCGGCCGACGATCACGTCCATCTGCAGAATGTCCGCCTTGAGATCTGCCGTTGATCGGAACGCGAACAACCGGAACTGCGGGATGTTGACGATGATGGGTGGAGTCTCGAAGGCCGGCAACCAGCGCCAGCGCTCGAGAGTGAGCTCGATCTGCTGCACCCGGCGAGTCAAGGGGGTCGCCAGTGCCGCGTAAGTCGCGCGGCCGATCACCCCGTCAACCGGCAGCCCGTGCCGGCTCTGGAAGCGCTTCAACGCGGCAACCACCGCTGGATCGAGCGTGGGGCTGCCGTCGGCTGGCGCCGCACCTGCGGGCAGGTCACCGAGCAGGCGCAGCAGCGCTCGCACCCCCGGAACGCCTGCGAAACTCTCACCACTTTGCACAGGATGATCGGGTGCTCTCAGCAAGGCCGGCAAGTCGGCCTGCAGCTGCGCCAGGCGGCGATATTGCCTCAGGCTCCGTTCGAGCAGGCGATAGTGGTAGAACTGCGGCTCCACGCCATCGATCGCGGCACCCACATCGCCCGCCACCGATAGCTTCTCGAGCGTCGCGACGAGATCCAGCGGGGGCCGCGGGGCGTACAGGCGAAAGCCGGCCTTGACCGGGTCCACGCGACCGTAGTGCACATCGACCAGAAAGCGCAGCACCGCGGCCGACAGTCGCAAGTCCTGGCGCGCCCAGGCATCACCTGCCGCAAGCTCACCGCCCCCCACCGGGCTTGCCTCCGACGGGTAGTCCGACGGGTCGAGCCCCCGCGCATCGGCGGCGCCGAGCTCGTCGCGGAGGGCGATGGCCTGGGGCGTTGGCCGGCCGTCTTTCCTCCACAGGGCAGCATCGTTGCGACGCGCATACACGGCACGTAACGCCGTTTGTAGGCCGCGCTCCTCGAGCGACGAACGCGTCGAGTCTGATTGCTCGAGGACGTGCTCGATCGCAGTGCTTACGTTCTCATCCGCCGCAGCCAGGCCGCGAACGGCGCATAAAGGTGCCAGCGCCGTCACCAGCAGGAGAATGCCCGCACCACAGCGCCTCCCCTCACGCCCAACCGACGTCACTCGATCACCGCCAAGGAATTGCGTCTGGCACGCATTCCACCCCACGCTGTCCCCCTGGCTCTGAGTCCTCACTCAACGATCCTGTATTACGAGGGAAATCCGCACCACGCCCTCACGGGCTGGCTCGAGACGAAATCCGAAGTGCCGCGCCAACTTCAGCATCCGCGTGTTGTCGGGTAGCACCTCGCCGGTCATGCGTCGGGTTCCGCGCCCGCGGCAATAGCGGATCAGCTTCGCGAGCAGCACCGCTCCCAGGCCCTGCCCCTTGAGATCCGAGCGCACCAGCACGGCGAATTCGGCCTCGACGTTATCCGGGTCGGTGTGCGCGCGCGCCACGCCGAGGGTCTCGTAGTCTGCGCCCTCGCCGGCCGCGACCGCGATGAAGGCCATTTCCCGCTCGTAGTCGATCTGAGTCAGATGGGCGAGATCGCGCTCGGGCAGCTCGCGGATGGCGGCGAAGAATCGCGTGCGCAGGTCCTCCGGCGTGATCCGGGCGAGAAAGCTCTGGTGCTGCGCGAAGTCCTCCGGCCGGATCGGCCGCAACAGGAGCCTGCGCCCATGCAGCTCGACGTACTCCTCCAGCTCGACGGGATACGGCCGTATAGCGAGGCGCTCGAGGGCACCGGCCGGGCTCGCCTCGACCCGCATGCGCGCATCAAGCGCGAGCACACCGCGCTCGCTCGCGAGCAGAGGATTGACATCGAGCTCGACGATCTCCGGCACGTCGGCCGCCAGCTGTGCGAGCTTCATCAGGGCGAGCTCGACGGCCTCCAAATCGACCGCCACGCGGTCCCGGTAGCCGCGCAGCAGGCGGTACACGCGGGTCTGCGACATCAGGTCGCGGGCCAGCGTCGCGTTGAGCGGTGGGAGTCCGAGCGCACGATCGCCGACGAGCTCGACGGCCGTGCCCCCCTGCCCGAAGAGGATCGTGGGCCCGAAGGTCGCATCGGCCGCTACGCCGACGATGAGCTCGTGCGCTCCGCCGCGCCGGATCATCTTCTGAACCGTGAAGCCCTCGATCGCGGCCTGCGGCTTGAGCGCCCGACAGCGCGCGAGCATGGCGCGTGCAGCCTGCTGCAGCTGCTCGTCATCCCCGAGATCCAGGGCCACGCCGCCCACGTCGGACTTGTGCGATATGTCGGGCGAGAGAATCTTGAGCGCCACGGGGTAGCCGATGGCGGTGGCAGCCGGAGACAGGTCCGCGACCTCGCGCACGATGCGCGTCTCGACCACCGGGACACCGTACGCAGCCAGCACGTCCTTGGCTTCGGGCTCGGTGAGGATGCTGCGGCCCTCGGCGAGCGCCCTGGTGACGATGGCCCGCGCGGCCGGCGGGTCGGCCCGGAATGCCTCGGGGATCGACGCCGGCACCTCCGTGAGCAGCGCCTGCCTCTCGTAATGGCGGACGACATAGAGAAAGGCGCCGACGGCTTCCTCGGGCGTGGAATAGGCGGGCACAACGGCGCCGTCCGGAGTCTGGTTGGCGGCGTAGTCACCGCCCAGCCAGCATGTGAGCGCCGGACAGCGAGCCGCGGCCAGCCGCGGCCCGCAGGCCGCCGCCACATCCTCCGCCGACGCGACGGCGGTCGGCGCATGGACGACGAGCACGGCGTCCGTGTTGCAGTCTCCGAGCACCACCTCGAGCGCCGCCAGGTAGCGCTCCGGGAGGGCATCCCCGCCGATATCGAGCGGATTCCCGTGCGAGCCCGACGGCGGCAGCAGCGATTCGAGCCTGCCCCGGGTATCGTCACCGAGTACGGCGAGCTCGCCCCCACCGTTGATCAGCGCATCCGTCGCCATCACCCCCGGACCCCCGCCGTTGCTCACGATCGCAAGGCGCGGACCAGCGTACGGCTTGAGGCGCGAGAGCACCTCGGCCGCATCGAAAAGCTGTCGTGTCGTGTCGACTCGCAGAATCCCCGCGCGACGTAGCGCCGCGTCGTACACGGCATCCGACCCGGCGAGCGCTCCGCTGTGCGAATGCGCCGCGCGCGCGGCCTCCCC
>VBAH01000081.1 GCA_005884685.1 Alphaproteobacteria bacterium | reverse complement strand
GCTTTCGCGGGGACGAGCGGCAGTCATGCGGCGCGCGTCCATCAACTTCTCCGCCACGCGAAGCGCGTTTCGAGGAAGCGGCCGAGCGCCACCACCGGGATGAACAGGACGATGTAGGCGAGCGCACCCATCATCAGCGGCGTGGCATTGGCCGAGAAGGATTGCGCGGTGGTCGCCTGATTGAGGATTTCGGGCACCCCGATGACCATGCCGAGCGCGGTGTTCTTGGTGATCGCAAGGGTGCGGTTGGTGATCGGCGGCACGGTGAGCCGCACCGCCTGCGGCAGCACGATGGAGCCGAGCGTGCCGACGAACGTCAGCCCGGTCGAGCGCGAAGCCTCCCACTGGCCTTTCGGCACCGACAGGATGCCGGCCCAGAAGATCTCCTCCGCAAAGGCGGCCAGCACCAGCGACAGCACCAGCCACAGCACGGCAAACGATGGAATGCTGATGCCGACATTGGGCAGCCCGAAATAGACGATGAGCACGATCACCAGCGGCGGCAGCGCGCGGAACACGTCGACGAATATCACGATCAGCGCGTTGAGCGGCCTGATCTGGAATGAGCGCATGACTGCGAGCGCGAGTCCGAGCGCCAGCCCGGTGATGACGACGGCGAGCGCGATTTCGATCGTGGTGACGACGCCCTGCAAGATCGACGGCAGGTATTGCGCGATGATGTTCGGCTTGAAGAAGGTTTCGAGGAAGGCGTTCAATGGAGGGTCACCGTGTCAGCTCCGCGATGAACGCCTTCGCCCTCGGCTCCTTCGGCGCGCCGAAGATCTGCGCGGGCGGGCCTTCCTCGACGATCAGCCCGTGATCCATGAAGATCACGCGGTCGGCGGCGTCGCGCGCAAAACGCATCTCGTGGCTGACGACGAGCATGGTCATGCCGGCGGTCTTGAGTTCGCGCATCACGGCGAGCACGCTGCCGACCAGTTCGGGATCGAGCGCCGAGGTCGGCTCGTCGAACAGCATGATGGCCGGCTCGAGCGCGAGCGCGCGCGCGATGGCGACGCGCTGTTGCTGGCCGCCTGAGAGCTCGCCTGGGTACGACTTCGCCTTCGCCGCGAGCCCGACGCGGTCGAGCGCCGCCATGCCGGCGGCATCCGCCTCCACGCGCGATTTGCCCACGACCTTGCGCAGCGCCAGCGTCACGTTGGCGAGCGCGGTCATGTGCGGGTAAAGATTGAAGGATTGGAACACCATGCCGATCTTGCGCCGCATCGCGTTGATGTCGGTTGTGCGCGCCATCAGGTTGACGCCATCCACGATGATCGCGCCGCTGGTCGGCTCTTCGAGGCGATTGCAGCAGCGCAACAGCGTGCTCTTACCCGAGCCGGACGGGCCGATGATGAAAACCAGCTCCTGCGGCGCGACCGAGAGATCGATGCCGCACAGGACTTCCGTGTGGCCGAAACTCTTGTGCAGGCCGCGGACCTGAAGGATGGGGGCGATCATGTCAGGTGTCCCGGGCGCAGCGCAGCATGAAATGATGCGGCGCAGACCCGGGACCGCCAAGAACTGAGCTTCGGGCGGCCCCGCATCTGCGATGCACCGCTAAGCGGCGCTGCATCGCGTGCGGGACGTAGTGCTAATCGCACTGCGGCTTGTGCTCGGTCGGATCGTATCCCGCCATGCCGGGCACGCCGTAGCCGGGAAACACCGTGACGGCGGCGGAGCCGGGCGCCGGTTTCACGCCGAACCATTTCTCGTGCATTTTCGCGATCGTGCCATCGAGCTTCATGCATTCGACGGCGTTTTCGACCGACTTGCGCAGCTCGGCTGAATCCTTGCGAAACGCCGCCCCCCACACCAAGCCGGTCGAATGCAGATACGACAGTTCGAGCTGCGGATTGTTCTTCACCGCCCAGGCGATCACCGTGTTGCCGGCAACGTTCGCGTCGGCGCGGCCGGCGAGCACGGCCTGCACGGCGTCGGTCTGCGTGCCGAAGGATTCCACCTTCCAGCCGATCTTTGATTCGAGCTCGCGCGCCCAGGAGTCATAGGCCGAACCCTTGTTCACCGAGACGATCTTGCCCTTGAGGTCTTCGAGCTTCTCGACCTTGGGCGCGCCTTTCTTGATCAGGAACTGGAAGTCGGTATTGAGGTAGCCTTCCGTGAAGAGCATGTTTTCGGCGCGCTCCTTGGTCACCGTCGTCGGCGCCGCCACGTAGTCATAGGTGCCGGCCTGCAGCGCCGGCACGATGCCGGAAAACTGCATGGCGTCGATCACTGGCTTGCGCTTGAGCCGCTTGGCGATTTCCTCGGCGAGATCGATGTTGAATCCCTCGTAACCGCCCCCAAGCTTGGGCATCGCGTGCGGTGCGAACGTACCGTCGACCGCCGTCTTGAGGGGCGTGCCCTCCTGCGCGGCGAGCGGTGCGGCGGCGAGCAGCATTGCCGCCGCCAGAAACACGTGCGTTTTCATCCAACTTCCCCTTTGAGATTCCGCCCGGCAGGTCCGTCAAGCCTATCGCAAGCGGCCGACACGCGACAAGCCAAGTTCCCGATCCAATCGCGGAACTCCCGCCCGGATGCGCGCGTTGACAACCTTATTCCGACGACATGGGGTCGTGGTATGCGCATCGGGACAATCTCGGGAATTGGCGTGACGCTTTGCCTCGCGGCCGGCGCGCTCGCACAGGAAACCAGCATCCCGCGAACACCGAGTGAACCGCCGTCGCTTGCGCGCGTGCAGACCACCGAAGCCACGGAACCGTCAGTAACCGTCCTCGGCTCGCGGCAGGCGCAGAGCGTGCTCGGCAGGGACGTGCGCAGCAGCGCCGGCGAGAACATGGGGCGCATCGTCGACGTGATCGTGGACCGCTCCGGGCGCGTGCGCGCGGCGGTGATCGACTTCGGCGGATTTCTCGGGGTCGGCAGCCGCAAGATCGCGGTCGACTGGAACGCATTGAGCTTCGATCGCGATACCACCAAGCGCGATGTCGTCACCCTTGAGCTGACCCGCGATCAGGTGAAAGCCGCGCCCGAATACAAGGACAAGCAGTCCGTCGTTGTGCTTGGCGCAGGCGGCTTGCAGTCGATGCCGGATTGGTAGTCAGTGGGGAGAAACGATCTGCCCGGGAAAGCAGCGCCACGCCCGATCGAACAGCCCGAGCGCGCAAGCGCCGATCCTGCCCCGGTGCGGCGGCGTGAGCTGTCGCTGGTCCCGCCCCCGCCCGCCAGCGGTGAGCCGCCTCACCCGTCGCGTTCCAGTCTTCGCGGGCTCGACTGGTTCATCTTCTTCCTCGCCGACGTGCAGACCGGATTCGGCCCGTTCGTCGCGGTCTATCTCACCTCGCAGAAATGGACGCAGGTCGAGATCGGCCTCGTGCTGTCAATCAGCGGCATCGTCGCGCTGTTCGCCCAAATGCCCGGCGGCGCGCTGGTCGACGCGGCGCGCTCGGAGCGGCTGGTTGCGGCATTTGCGCTCGGCGGCATCGGCGCGGCCGCGCTGTCCTATGCGCTGCTGCCGATATTCCCCGTCATCGCAGCCGCCGCTGTCCTGCATGCGGGTGCGAGCTGCGTGCTCGGCCCATGCATCGTGGCGATGAGCCTTGGGTTGGTCGGCCATATGGCCATCGGCGAGCGGCTTGGGCGCAACGCGCGCTTCGCCTCGATCGGGAACGGCGTTGCGGCCGCCGTGATGGGCGGCGTCGGATATCTGCTGTCGCCGCGCTGGGTATTCATCGTCACGGCACTCCTGCTGATCCCCGCGATGATCGCGCTCAGCCGCATCCGCCCCGTCGAAGTCGATCCCGAGCGCGCGCACGGCGGTCCGGTCGAGAGCACCCCGGATCATGCGCCGGTCGCCGTACGCACGGTCATCCGCAAGCGCGAACTCCTCATCCTCGCCGGCTGCGCCCTGCTATTCCATCTCGCGAACGCCTCGATGCTGCCGCTGATGGGCAGCGTGCTGACCATGCGCAGCGCCGAATGGGCCACCATGCTGATCGCCGGATGCATCGTGGTGCCGGAGATCATCGTGGCGGCGGTCTCGCCGTGGGTCGGCCATCACGCGCAGGTCTGGGGACGGCGGCCGTTCCTGCTGCTGGCATTCATGGCGCTGCTGCTGCGGGCGCTGCTGTTTGCAACCGTGAGCGACCCCGCCTTCGTGCTGGCCATCCAGGCGCTCGACGGCATCACGGCGTCGGCACTCGGCATCATGGTGCCGCTGATGGTCGCAGATATCACGCGCGGCACCGGCCGGTTCAATCTGGCCCAGGGCATCGTCGGCACGGCGGTCGGGATCGGCGCGTCGATCTCGCCGACACTCTCGGGTTATCTCACCGATTATTTCAGCGCCAGCGTTGCGTTTCTCGGGCTCGCCGGAATCGCATCGGTCGGCCTTGCGGGCGTCTGGCTGCTGATGCCGGAAACGCGGCCGCAGGATTGAGCGCGCCGTCCCCGCCGGACGGAGACGGCGCATGCAGTCCGGCTCAAGACCCCGAAGCCGCCGCCACCGGCACGTCTTCTTCCGACACCAGCCGCAGGTGCGGTGCGTGCACTACGGTAAGGCTGCGGTAGACCGAGAGATAGTCGAGCGCCATGCGCCGCGCCGTGAAGCGCTCCTCGAAACGTTTCCGCACGCCCGCGCGCGAGACGTGGGAGAGGCGATCGACCGCCCCGATCGCGCCGGTCTCGTCCTCGACGATGAAGCCCGTGACACCCTCGTCGATGATCTCCGGCACCGAGCCGCGGTTGAAGGCAATCACCGGCGTGCCGCAGGCCATCGCCTCGATCATGACCAGACCGAACGGCTCGGGCCAATCGATCGGCACCAGCAGGGCAAGCGCACCGCTGAGAAATTCCGGCTTATCCTTGTCGCCGATCTCGCCGATGTACTCGACGTTCGGCGAGGCGAGCATCGGGCGGATTTCCTGCTCGTAGTAATCGATATCCGCCCGGTCGACCTTGGCGGCGATCTTGAGCGGAATGCCGCAATGCTCGGCAATCCGGATCGCACGATCCACGCGCTTCTCGGGCGCGATGCGTCCGAGGAAGGCGAAGTAGGACGGCTTGGCCGGCATCGGCATGAGCAGCTTCTCGGGCAGGCCGTGATGGACGGTCTTCATCCAGTGCGCCTGCGGCAGCGGCCGGCGTTGCGCGTTCGAGATCGAGACCACCGGAATGGAGGAGAATGTGTCGAACGCCGGCTGAAGTTCGGGCAGGTCGAGCCGGCCGTGCAGGGTGGTGACGAAAGGCGTCGCCTGCCGGGAAAACAGCGAAAACGGATAGTAATCGAGGTGGAAATGCAGCAGCTCAAAGTCGTCCGCCTGCCGCCGCACCTGTTCCAGCATCGCCATGTGCAGGGCGTTCGGATCCCGGATCGAACCGTCGAGGCGCAGCGCCCGCGGCCAGAACGCCTCGAGCTTGGCCGAAGTGCAGGAGTCGCCGCTGGCGAACAGCGTGACATCGTGCCCGAGCGCGACCAGTTCCTCAACGAGCCAATGAACGACCCGTTCGGTACCGCCGTACAGTCTGGGGGGTATCGCTTCGGTCAATGGAGCGATTTGCGCAATCCGCATGAAGGAGCCTCCTCGCGAAACCCATGGGAGAACCCCCTCCGTCCGTTGCGTCCGCACACGCAGCATGCCCGATTGCCTGTCAATTCTACAAGGAAACAATTTTTCGAGCGTGAGGGAACCGTTACGCGATGACGAGATTTTGCATCGCTATGCACCTGCCAAACTCACTTTTGCCAAACTCACTTTGTGGCGCGTTCGCAACGCCATCGCGGCAGAGGTAAGGCGTCACGATAATCGGGTGGCGCGAGGCTGGGGCAACAGCACGGCGGAGAAATGATGGACGAGACGCCAAGCTACGTCGATCGTCCGTTTGCGTTTATTTTTCGCTATGTGCGGCGGCGTCCGATCGGTCACGCCGTCATCCTCGCTGCTGTCCTTGCGGCGGTCGGCTGCTCGGTCACGACGCAATACGGCGTGAAATATCTTGTTGATACGCTTGCCGGCGGTTCCGCCGCCGCACCGGCCATTTGGCTGGCATTCCTGTTTCTGGTTTGCCTCATCGCCGCGGACAATCTGCTGTGGCGGCTCGCCGGCTGGGTCGCGAGCTTCACGTTCGTGCGGGTCACCGGCGATCTGCGGCGCGATCTGTTCCGTTATCTGACCGGCCACTCGCCGAGCTATTTCGCCGACCGCCTACCCGGCATGCTGTCGAGCCGGATCACCGCCACCTCGAACGCGGTGTTCACGGCCGAGAACATGTTCGCGTGGAACGTGCTGCCGCCATGCATTGCGACATTGGCGGCCATCGCGTTCGTCATGACGGTGAGCACGCTCATGGCAGCGGTTCTGACCGTCGTCGGCGGGATCGTGGTGTTCGGCATGTTCCGCCTTGCGGCGGCCGGGCGGCCGCTGCACCACGAGTTTGCCGACAAGACCGCCGCGGTCGACGGCGAGATGGTCGACGTCATCGGCAATATGTCACTGGTCCGGGCATTTTGCGGCTTCGGCCACGAGTACCGCCGGTTCGACGTCACAATCGATCGCGAGATCACCGCACGCCAGCGCAGCCTGCGCTATCTGGAGCGGCTGCGCATCCTGCATGCCGTGGTGACGGTCGTGTTGACGATCGGATTGCTCGCGTGGGCCATCGCGCTCTGGCAGCGCGGCGAGATCACCACCGGCGATGTGGTGCTGGCATGCACGCTCGGACTCTCCGTCCTGCACGCGACGCGGGACCTGGCGGTCGCGCTCGTCGACGTGATCCAGCACGTGGCGCGCTTGACCGAAGCGCTTGAAACCCTGCTCGTTCGCCATGATTTGCGCGACCATCCGCAAGCCGCGCCGCTGCTCCGCTTCGGCGCACGCGTTGAGCTGGACAAGGTCGCGTTCCAGCATCCCGGTGGGCGCCATGTCTTCGCCGATCTCGATCTGCGCATCGAGGCGGGCCAGCGTGTCGGGCTGGTCGGGCCCTCGGGTGCCGGGAAGTCGACCCTGTTTGCGTTGCTCCAGCGCTTCTATGACGTGCAGCACGGACGCATCCTGATCGACCAGCAGGACATCGCACGCGTGACGCAGGAAAGCCTGCGCGCCGCGATCGCTGTCGTGCCGCAGGACGTGTCCCTGTTCCATCGCTCGATCATGGAGAACATCCGCTACGGGCGACCGGGCGCCTCCTGCCAGGAGGTGCTCGCCGCCGCGCAAGCCGCGCGCTGCGACTTCATCGAGGCGCTGCCGAACGGCATGGCGACGCTCGTCGGCGACCGCGGCGTCAAACTGTCCGGCGGCCAGCGCCAGCGCATCGCGATTGCGCGCGCATTCCTGAAGGACGCACCACTGTTGCTGCTGGATGAAGCGACCTCGGCGCTCGACAGCGAATCCGAGGAAGCGATCCGCCAGGCGCTCGGTCTGCTCACGCGCGACCGCACCGTGATCGCGATCGCGCATCGCCTGTCGACGGTGCAGACCTTCGACCGCATCGTCGTCCTGCACGCCGGCAAGGTCGTGCAGGACGGCCCGCCCGGCCGGCTGATGCGGCACGACGGGCTCTATCGCGACCTGCTGATGCGCCAGACGATGCCGGAGCGGGAAGCCGCGTAGCGGCTATATCACCCGCTCGAGCTTCTGCAGGCAGCGCACGATCTGCGGCATCGGCGTATCCGGGAAGCTCGTCTTCCAGTTGGTGACGCCGACTTCGCCCAGGTAGATGTCGCCTTTCGAGTCCAGCGCGAGCCCGTGCGGCGCGAGGAACTTGCCGGTTTCCAGGCCGGGCCCCTCCTCGCCGCCCAGCCGCCCGACCTTGCGCCCTTGCGAGTCCACGATGGTAAGGCGCGGGCCGATGTTCTTGTAGGCGCGGTTCACCGGCATGCCGGAGCCGAGCTCGCCGATGATGAAGTTGGGTTTCTTGCCGCCGCAGCAGCACAGCGCGCAGGGACGGTGCAGGTTATTCCACTGCGTCTCGTACTTGCCGTTGCCGTCGAATACCTGCACGCGATGGTTCTCGCGGTCGGCGACATAGACCCAGCCATCAACGTCGGTGACGATGTTGTGCACGAGGTTGAACTGGCCGGGATCGGTGCCCGGCTCGCCCCAGGTCTTGATCAGCTTTCCCTCCGGCGTGAACTTGTGCACGCAGGCATTGCCGTAGCCGTCCGACACGTAGATGTCGCCGCGCGGCGAGAGCGCCGTATGGGTGCAGCGGTTGAACGGCTCGTTGCTCATGAACGGCGCGGGCTTGTCCGGAATGCCGATGGTGAGCAGCACCTTGCCCTCCGGTGTGCACTTGCGCACCGTGTGGTCGCCGTCGTCGGTGCAGTAGAGATTGTCGTCGGAATCGATGTGCAGGCCGTGTGCGCGGCGAAACAGCCCCTCGCCCCAGCTCCTGACGAACGAGCCGTCGCGATTGAGCACCACCATCGGGTGCTCGCCGCGATTGAACACATAGACGCGGTCCTTCGAATCGACCGCGACCGCCGCAACGTCCGTCAGATTCCAGCCGTCCGGCAACTTCGCCCAGTTCTCCACCACGCGGTAACGATATTCGCCCGAGCCCAGAACGACCGACATAACTCACCCTCCCCGCTGATTGCCCGATTGTCGCAAACGAGGCGGCAAAGCACGAGGGGCTTGGCCCGCATGGCGGCTCCGCGTGCGCGCGCCGTTGATTCGAAGCGCCGCCTGGGCGACCCTGCGGCAAAATGGGGGGACCATGCGGGGCAATCCGGTTCGCGCCAGGCTGCGTAAGGGCGGCAGGGCATTCGGCCACATGGCGTTCGAGTTCTTCACGCCGGGTCTCAGCCAGATCATGGCCAACGCCGGCGCAGAGTTCTGCATCTTCGACACCGAGCATTCGGGCGCAGGCATCGAAACGCTTAAAGCACAGGCCGCATTCGCGCGCGGCACCGCCCTTGTGCCGATGGCGCGCGTGCCGGGATCGCATTACCACCTGATCGCGCCGGTGCTCGACGCCGGCATGATGGGCATCATGGTGCCGATGGTCGAGAGCGCCGAGCAGGCCGCCGACATCGCGAAGTGGTGCCGCTACCGGCCGCAGGGCGTGCGCGGGCTCGCGTTCGGCATGGCGCATGACGATTATCTGGGCGGCGACCACATCAAGGCGATGAAGGCCGCAAACGAGCGCACGCTGGTGATCGCGCTGATCGAGACCGCGGCCGGCATCGAGAACGTCGAGGCCATCATGGCGACGCCCGGCATCGATGTGGGCTGGCTCGGGCACTTCGACCTCACCAACGCCCTCGGCATCGACGGAGCGTTCGAGCACCCGCGCTACAAGGCCGCGGCCAAGGCGCTGGTGCGCGCGTGCGAGCGCAACGGGAAGGCCGCTGGCTTCCTCTGCGGCGATGTGAAGACGGGGCGGCGATATCTCGACTGGGGCTTCCGCATTCTCGCCTACGGCACGGACACCGGCGTGTTTCAGGGCGCGCTCAAGGCGGGGATCGATGGGCTTCGCGGGCGCACAGGCTGATGACGCGCCGACAAACAACCGGCGGGCGATACGGTTCACGGTGAACCGGGCGTACGATCCGGCTCAAGAACCAAAACCGGAGGAGACACCATGACAACCAAATTGCGATTTCTCGTGGCTGCCGGCGCGGCGCTGTTCGCGCTCGCCATCGGCGTGCAGACGGCCGGCGCGCAGGCGCTCGACCGGATTCTCAAGGACAAGAAAATCCGCATCACCGCCGAGGTCACGTCGCCGCCGTTCGGCATCCTCGACAAGGACAACAAGCCGACCGGTTCCGAAATCGAGACCGCGCGCCAGCTCGCGAAGGACCTCGGCGTCGAGCTTGAACTGGTGCAAGTGACCGGCCCGCAGCGCATTCCGGCGCTGCAGTCGGACCGCGCCGACCTCGCGATCTCGTCGCTCTCGATCACGACGGAACGCGCAAAGTCGGTTTGGTTCTCCAGCCCGCACGGCGCGCTCTCGATCGTCATCGGTGCGGGCAAGAACGTGAACATCAAGAGTGCGGCCGACCTCGCCGGCAAGAAGATCGGCATGACGCGCGCAACGCTCGAAGAGCAGGTGGTGCCGAAGGTCGCACCTCCGGGCACAAACATCGTGTTTTTCGACGAGCACTCGGCGACGCAGCAGGCGCTGCTTTCGGGTCAGGTCGATGCGATCGGCGGCGCGGCGTTCCTGATCAACGAGCTCGCCAAGCGCAACCCCGACAAGGGCATCGAGTCGAAGTTCACCGTGATGACGGCGTTCTACGGGATTGCCGTGAAGCCGGGGAACTACGACCTGCTGCAGTGGGTCAACACTTGGGTGTTCGTGAACAAGCAGAACGGCGTGCTCGCGAAGATCTACAAGGAGCACACCGGCGTCGATCTCGTCGATCTGCCGGCGTTGTAGGAGTGATGCTCTCTCCTTCTGTACCTCCCCTTGAAAAGGGGAGGTCGGTTTGCGCAGCAAACCGGGTGGGGATCAACTCGCCCTTTGACCCCCTCCCCAACCCTCCCCCTTTCAGGGGGAGGGAGCACGCCTGCGCGCGAGGCAATGCGTGACCTACGTTTTCCAGTTCGGCATCGTCTTCGATCGTTTCCCGGAGCTGCTCGAAGGCGCGTTGCTTACCATCCGGCTTGCCGCGATGGCGCTGGTGCTCGGGCTGATCGTCGCGGTGACCTGCGCCTATCTGCGCATGTCCGGCCCGAAGCCGCTCCGCGTGCTGGTTGGCGCCTACGTAGAGGGCATCCGCAACACGCCGTTCCTGGTGCAGCTTTACATTATCTTTTTCTCGCTGCCGGGAATGGGCATCCGCATGGACGCCAACCAGGCAGCGCTCGTCGGGATGGTGATCAACTTCGGCGCATACGCGACCGAGATCGTGCGCGCCGGCGTGCAGTCGGTGCCGGCCGGGCAGATCGAAGTCGGTCTCGCGCTGGGCCTCAAGCGCCTGCAGATCTACCGCTTTATCGTGCTGTTCCCCGCGATCAAGGCGGTATTTCCGGCGCTCGCGAGCCAGTTTATTTTGCTCCTCCTCGGCTCCTCGGTGGTCTCGGCGATCTCGGCGAACGAGCTCACGGCAATCGCCAACACGCTGCAATCGACCACCTTCCGCGCTTTCGAGGTCTACATCGTGGTGACGTTGATGTACCTCGCGATCGCGGTCGCGTTCCGCGGACTTTTCGCCGCCCTCTACTGGTGCGTATTCGTGCGCGGGCGAGAGCGGTAATGCGCCTGTTCGGACTCAACGATTTCCTGTTCATCCTGTCGGCGACGCGCTGGACGATCCTGTTGTCGCTGCTCGCCTTCGCGCTTGGCGGACTGCTCGGCGCTGTCATTGCGGTGTTGCGCATCTCGCGGTTCTCAGCCGTGAGGCTCGCCGCGGCCAGCTACGTGCAGCTGTTTCAGGGCACACCGCTCCTGATGCAGCTCTTCCTCATCTATTACGGCTTGAGCCTGTTCGGCCTGCGGCTCGATGCCTGGACCGCCGTCACCATCGCCTACACCATCTATGCGGCGGCATTCCTCGGCGACATCTGGCGCGGCTGCATCCAGGCGATCCCGAAGGAGCAATGGGAGGCCTCGCGCGCGCTCGCGCTCGGCTATGCGCATCAGCTCTTCCTCGTCATCATGCCGCAGGCGGTGCGCATCGCGATCCCGCCGACCGTCGGCTTCCTGGTGCAACTCGTGAAGGCGACAGCGGTCGCCTCCATTATCGGCTTCGTCGAATTGACACGCGCCGGACAGCTGATGACCAACGCGACGTTCCAGCCGATGATCGTCTATCCGATCGTCGCCGTTCTTTACCTCTCGCTGTGCTGGCCGCTCTCGGTGTGGGCCCAGCATCTGGAAAAGCGATTCCGCGTCGAGAACGTCATGGGCCGCCGGAAATAGGAGAAGAAGAATGAGCAAAGCAAAAATCGGTTACATCGGGGTCGGGCTGATGGGCCACGGCGCGGCGAAGAACATCCTGGAGAAGGGCCATCCCCTCACCGTGATGGGTCATCGCAACCGAGCGCCGGTCGAGGATTTGCTCAAGCGCGGCGCCAAGGAAGCAAAGAGCGCGGCCGAGATCGCGCGGGGAAATGACATTCTGTTCCTGTGCCTCCCATCCTCGATCGAGGTCGAGGCGACGGTGTATGGCGTGGGCGGCGTGCTCGAAGGCGCGCATGCCGGCTTGATCGTGGTCGACTCGACCACGGCCGATCCGAACTCGACGCGGCGCATCGCCGAAGACCTCAAGAAGAAAGGCGCGCGCATGCTCGACGCGCCGCTCGGCCGCACGCCGAAGGAGGCGGAAGAAGGCAAGCTCTCGACCTATGTCGGCGGCGACGACGCGACCTTCGCGGCAGTGAAGCCGGTGTTCGACACCTATGCGGACACCGTGATCCACGTCGGCCCGCTAGGCATGGGCCATACGCTCAAGCTCATCAACAACTTCATTTCGATCGGCACCTGCGCGGTCATCTCCGAGGCCGCAGCGACCGCCGCCAAGGTCGGCGTCGACATGCGCAAGTTCTACGAGGTGATCTCGGCCGGCGGCGCGAACAGCAAGATGTTCCAGATGATGATGCCGTGGGTGCTCGAGGGCGACGACAGTCACCTGAAGGGACCATTGCGCATTGCCGGCAAGGACATGCGCTTCTACACGCGGCTCGCGGAAGCCGCGCCGGCAGCCGCCTTCATCGCGCAGGCCGTGAACCAGACGCTACACCTGTTCAACACGCGCGGCCATGGCGACCGCTTTCTCCCCGTGCTGCCCGGCCTGATCGCCGATCTCAACGGCGCGAAGATCCGCGATCTTTGACGCCCCGGACCGGGTTCGCTAGCGTCACGCCCATGGAAGAAAACGCCACAGACGGCCTGCCGCTCGCGGGCGTCACCGTCGTCGAATTGTGCCACAGCGTCGCCGGGCCTTACGCGGGCTCGATCCTCGCCGATCTCGGCGCCGACGTGATCAAGGTCGAGGCGCCCGGCACGGGTGATTACGCGCGCGACTGGGGCCCGCCGTTCGCGCACGGCACCTCGACGCTGTTTCATGTGCTCAACCACAACAAGCGCGGGCTGGCGCTCGACCTGCGCGACCGCGTCACTTGCGAGCGCCTGCTCGGCTTCATCCTCGATCATGCCGACGTCGTGCTGCAGAACATGCGCCCCGGCGCGATCGACAAGCTTGGCCTCGGCGCCGCGGCGTTGCGCGCGCGGAAGCCCGCGCTGATCACCTGCGATCTCGGCGCCTACGGCCGCAGCGGCCCGCTCAAGGACCGGCCCGGCTACGATCCGCTGATGCAGGCGCATGGCGGGATCATGAGCGTGACCGGCATCGAGGGCGGCGAGCCGGTGCGCGTCGGCGTCTCGATCGTCGACCAGGGTGCCGGCATGTGGGCCGCCATGGGCATTCTCGCCGCGCTCAACAAGCGCCACGTCACCGGCCAAGGCAGCCATGTGTCGACCTCACTGTTCGAGACGGCGATCGCGTGGATGTCGCCGCACATCGGCGGCTATCTCTCCGGCGGCGCGATGCGCCGCCCGCTCGGCTCCGGCGTGACCGAGATCGTGCCGCACCAGGCGTTCCCGACCAGCGACGGCTACATCATGGTGGCCGCCGGCAACGACAACCTGTTCCGCGCGCTGTGCGGCGCGATCGGGCATGACTTCGCCGCCGATGCGCGCTTCGCCACCAACTCGAATCGCGTGGAAAACCGCCGCACGTTGATCCCGCTGCTGGAAGACATTTTTCGCGTGCACGCGAGCGCCGAATGGCAGTCGCGCCTCGATGCCGCGGGCGTTCCGGCCGCGCCGATCGAGAACGTCGCGCAGGTCCTCGCCTCGCCGCAGACGGCGGCGCTCGGCATTTTGCAGCAGGCGCCCGACCTCGACCTGACGCTCGCCGGCCTGCCGCTCGAATTCGACGGCGTGCGCCCGCGCTACCGCCATTCCGCGCCGGCGCTCGGCCAGCACAACGACCTTCTCTCCGAACCGATCGCGCCCGAGAAAGCCGCCTCATGATGGACCTCAAGTACCAAACCCTCGTGCTCGAGGAGCCGGGTGAGCATGTGCTCACCGTGCGCATCAACCGCCCCGAGGTGCGCAACGCGATCTCGACGCAGGTCGGCGCTGACCTGCACGACGTGTTCACCCGGCTGGTCAACGACACCGGCGACTATCGTTGCGTGATCCTCACCGGCACCGGCGACAAGGCGTTCTGCGCCGGCGGCGACCTGAAGGAGCGCAACGGCATGAGCGACGCGCAGTGGATGAAGCAGCACGCGCTGTTCGAGCGCATGACGCTGTCGCTGCTCGATTGCCCGATCCCGCTGATCGGCGCGGTCAACGGCGCGGCATTCGGCGGCGGCTGCGAGATGATCCTCACCTGCGACTTTGCCTACGCCAGCACCACCGCGCGCTTCGGCCTGCCGGAGATCACGCTCGGCATCATGCCGGGCGCCGGCGGCACCCAGTTTCTTCCGCGCACAGCGGGCGTGCGCCGCGCAAAAGAGATCGTACTCACAGGGAAGCCGTTCAGCGCCGAAGACGCGCTCGCCTG
The DNA here is from genome assembly GCA_005884685.1 of Alphaproteobacteria bacterium. Classification (GTDB taxonomy): domain Bacteria; phylum Pseudomonadota; class Alphaproteobacteria; order Rhizobiales; family Xanthobacteraceae; genus PALSA-894. The sequence continues at coordinate 7,807 of VBAH01000081.1, read as the reverse complement.
GGGCGTGGTCAACAGGCTGTGCGCGCCCGGCAGACTGATGGAAGAGACGGTCGCGACCGCTCAGGCGATCGCCAATAACGCACCGATCGCGACGCGCCAGGCGAAGCGCTCGATCCATTACGGCATGCAGATGGATCTGCGCTCCGCGCTGTTCTTCGAGATCGATGTCTACAACAAGATGGTCGCCACCGAGGACCGTCTCGAAGGCGTGCGTGCCTTCAACGAGAAGCGCAAGCCGAACTTCAAAGGGCGCTGAGCGCCGCGGGGATGACGATGGCAAAAGAGGCTGTGTCGGTGGGCTTTATCGGGCTCGGCACGATGGGGGCCAAGATGGCCGCCAACCTGCAGAAGGCGGGCTACCGGCTCGTGGTGCACGATTTGCATCGGCAGGCCGCGAGCCATCATCTCAATGCCGGCGCGGTGTGGGCGGACTCGCCGCGCGCGCTCGCCGAGCAATGCGATGTGGTGTTCACCTCGCTGCCCGAGCCGGCGGACGTGGAGGCGGTCGCGGCCGGCGACGACGGCCTGCTCGCCGGCATCGCCAAGGGCGCGGCGTGGTTCGACCTCTCGACCAACTCGCCGAGCGTGGTGAAGAAGCTCAACGCCGCGTTCGCCGAAAAGGGCGCGCACATGCTCGACGCCCCGGTTAGCGGCGGCCCGGCGGGCGCGGCATCCGGCAAGCTTGCGATCTGGGTCGGCGGCGAGCGCGTGGCGTTCGACAGGTTCAAGGCCGTGCTCGACGCGATGGGCGACAAGGCCGCCTACATCGGGCCGATCGGCGCCGCGACCATCGCGAAGCTGGTACACAACATGTCGAGTTACGCGGTCACCTGCGCGATCGCCGAAACCTTCGCGCTCGGCATCAAGGCAGGCGTCGAACCGCTCGCATTGTGGAACGCGGTGCGCCAGGGCGCGGCGGGGCGGCGCCAGACCTTCGACGTGGTGATCGATCAGTTCCTGCCGAACAACTACGATCCGCCCGCCTTCGCACTCAAGCTCGCGCACAAGGACGTGTCGCTGGCCAATCAGCTCGGCCGCGAACTCGGCCTGCCGATGCGCATCTGCAATCTCACGCTCGCCGAAATGACCGAGGCTATGGCGCGCGGCTGGGGCAATCGCGATTCGCGCTCGGTGATGCTGCTGAGCCAGGAGCGCGCCGGCGTCTCGGTCGCGGTGGAGCCGGAGAAACTCAAGGCGGCGCTGGCGGAAAAGTAATCACGCCACGCGATAGCGGTTCGAGCCCGCGAGCAGCGCGCTCGCCTCCTTCGCGATGCGCTCGACCACTTCGGCGGCAGGCGGGATATCCGCGATCAGGTCGACCGCTTCGCCGGCGATCACCGCCGCGGTGTCGAAATCGCCTGCATCGCGTGCACGCTCGTAGCGCGCGGCTTCCCCGGCCTGATGCTGCATCAGCTCGGCCTCGCGTCCGCGCCAGCGCTCCGCGAACTCGTTGCGCAGCACGCGGCCCGTATAGGGCGCCGGCCACACATTGCGCCGGGCGATGTCGAACAGGATGCTGCGGATCGTCTTGTCGCCGCTCGCCGTAACGATGCGCTCCTTCGCGGCCAGCGGCCCCATCGCCTCCTGCGTCGCATAGAAACGCGTGCCCACCAGCACGCCGTCGGCGCCGAGCATCAATGCGGCGGCAAGGCCCCGCCCGTCCGCAACGCCGCCCGCAGCGGCGACCGGAACGCCGCGCGCCGCATCGGCCACCGCAGGCACCAGCGCGAATGTGCCGCGCGAAACGCCGTGGCCGCCACCCTCTGCACCCTGCGCCACCAGCGCATCTGCGCCTTTCGCGACCGCGTCCTTCGCCTGCTCCACGGTCTGGATTTGACAGATCATCAGCGCGCCGGCACGCTTGATCTTCTCGGCATGCGGCTTCACGTCGCCGAACGACAACATGATCGCGGCCGGCTTTCGCTCCAGCGCGAGATCGAGCAGGCGCGGGTTCTTCGCCATGCTCCAGGTGATGAAGCCGACGCCGATGCGCGCGTCGCCGGCGGCATCGAGCTCGCGAGCGAGCCAAGCCTCGTTGCCGTAGCCGCCGCCGATGATGCCGAAACCGCCCGCGCGGCTGACCGTCGCGGCGAGCTTGCCGTCGGCCACAACATCCATTGGGGCAAGCAGAATCGGGTGCTCGACGCGGAGTAGTTCGGTAAGGCGCGTGGTAATCGGCATTTGACCCTCCGGCGGCACGCAGACTAGACGTGAAGCCGATCATGGCTCAAGCGATTCACTGGCGATCAATTTGCTGTCTTGCGTGGGTCGCGCTCGTTGCGGCGTTATTCCCGATTGCGCCGGCACTCGCGCAAGAGAAGCCCAGTGCGCCGTCGAGCTTCGCGCCGTTGCTTGGGACGCTCTGGCCGGAGGCCGCCGCGCGCGGAGTAACGCGCAAGACCTTCGACGCCGCCTTCGCCGGCCTGACGCCCGACCCGCGCGTTGCGGCGACCACGCGGCGCCAGCCCGAATACGGCGCGCCGGTCGGCCGCTATATCGATCGCATGGCGTCACCGGCGCGCATCGCGAACGCGATGCGCAAGGCTGCCGAATGGGCGCGCACGCTCGATGCGATCGAGGCACAATACGGCGTCGACCGCTGGATCGTCGTCGCGCTGTGGGGGATCGAGACGTCGTTCGGCAGCAACACCGGCGGTTTCGACGTGATCCGCTCGCTCGCGACGCTGGCGCTGAGCGACTATCGCCCGGATTATTTCCGTGACGAACTGCTCGCGGCGCTGACCATTCTCCAGCAGGGCCATGTCGCGCGCGCCACAATGCAAGGCTCCTGGGCCGGCGCCATGGGCCAGCCGCAGTTCATGCCGTCGAACTTCCTCACGCTCGCAGTCGATTTCGATCGCGACGGCCGCAAGGATATCTGGGGTAGCGTGCCCGACGTGCTGGCGTCGATCGCGAATTTCCTCAAGCACTGGGGCTGGAAGCCCGGCGCGCACTGGGCTTATGAGGTTACCATTCCGCAAGGCTTCGACCACGCGCGCAGCCGCGCCGGCTATTCCGAGTGGGCCGCGCTCGGTGTCATGCGCGCGGACGGCGCGCCGCTGCCGGATGACGGCAACGCGATCCTCTTGTTCCCGAGCGGCGCGGCCGGCCCGGCGTTCCTCGTGGGCGAGAACTTCGAGGTCATCAAGCGCTACAACAATTCGGATGTGTTCGCGCTTGCGGCCGGGCATCTTGCGGACCGCGCGCGCGGGCGCGGTCCGCTGCGCACCGCTTGGCCCGCGGCCGATCCGCAGCTCTCGCGCGATCAGCGCATCGCGCTGCAGAAGCGGCTCAAAGAACTCGGCCATCCGGTGAACGATCTCGAGGGTCGGATCGATTTCGACCTGCGCGATGAAATCCGGCGCGAGCAGATGACGCACGGGATGGTGCCGGATGGGCATCCGACGCGGGAGCTGCTGAAAAAGATCGGGGCGCTATCCAATTAGCCCTCATCCTGAGGAGCCACGCGAAGCGTGGCGTCTCGAACGATGGCGGCAAACTCGGAGCTCGTGGCCATCCTTCGAGACGGGCGCGAAAAGCGCGTGTACGCGCGTCTGCGACGCGCTATGGCGCCCTCCTCAGGATGAGGTCAAGATTTTCCTTGGCACCAGCACCTCGCCCTTCATGATCGGGCGCGCGGTGCGCAACGTCCCGGCCACGACCTCCATGTCGGGACCTTTGCCCCTGGTCTCAAGCCGCACGTCGACCATGCCGGACGGGTGCTCGATCCAGATCGTGCGCGGGTTGGAGTTGTCGGGCGTGGCGAGTTCGTAAGCGATCGTGCCCTCGAGCGCGCAGGCGGTCGCGACGCACACCGCGCCGGTCACCGCGTGCGCGGCGTGCAGCGCGTGCGGCGTCAGATAACGCGACGTGATGGTGCCGCCCTGGCGCGGGGCTGAGAGCAGGCCCACTTTCGGAATCACCTTGTCGGACACATCGCCGAAGCCCATGCGGCGCCCGGCTTCGAGCCGGATCGGCTCGATCTTCGCAAACAGCGCCTTGTTGGCGTTGATCTCGGCGCGGCTTTCGGTGCCAGTCAACCCAAAGTCCGTCGCACGCATCATGATCATCGGCATTGCGACGTCGATGCATGAAACATCGATGCCGTCGATCACGTCGCGCACGTTGCCGGTCGGCAGCATCATACCCGACACGGAGCCGACCACGTCCATGAAGTTGAGCACGATCGGCGCCGCCGTGCCGGGCACGCCGTCGATGCGCGCATTACCGGTGTAGATCATCTCGCGGCCGGGCGTCTGCACAATCGCCTCGATGCGCGCCCCGGTATTGACGTTGTAGATCATCACGTGCGTTTCGCCGTCCTTAGCCGGAATCATGCCGGTTTCGATCGCGAACGGCGCGACACCGGCCAGCATGTTGCCGCAGGAGGGCGCGGTGTCGACGATCGGCCTGCCGATGTCGACCTGGGCGAAGAGATAGTCGACGTCCACGCCGGGGCGTGTCGACTTCGACACGATCGCGACCTTGCTGGTGAGCGTATCGGCGCCGCCGAGCCCGTCGATCTGGCGCGGGTCGGGCGAACCCATCGCGGCCAGGAGCACGCGGTCGCGCGCGGCTACGTCCTGCGGCAGGTCTTCGGCCTTGAAATAGGGCCCGCGCGAGGTGCCGCCGCGCATGAAAATGACCGGGATGCCGACCAGATCGCTCATTTCGCCGTCCTGAATCGTCCGGCGTTCAAATCGCGCCGCGACGCCGCCAAGTCAATGCCATCAAGTCAATGGCGGCGCGCTTTAGCCAGCCGCCGTGGCGGCGGGCTCCCGCTAAAGCATCCCCATCGCGCGCGGCACGACCAAAGTGAGCCACGGCCAGTAGGTTACGATAACGAGGAACACCACCATCGTGAGCAGCCACGGCATCACGGCCTTGGTCAGCTCGGTAATGCCGAGCCCGGATATGCCCGACGCCACGTAGAGATTGAGGCCGACCGGCGGATGGCAGAGGCCGACCTCCATGTTGACGTCGATCAGGATGCCGAAATGCACCGGATCGATGCCGAGCCGCATCGCGGTCGGGAACAGGATCGGTGCCATGATCAGGATGATCGAGGACGGCTCCATGAAGTTGCCGGCGACCAGCAGCAGCAGATTGACCACCAGCAGGAACCCCCACGGCCCGAGATTGAGCGCAAGCATCCAGTCGGCCAGCGCGTTCGGGATGTTCTCGTTGGCGAGCACGAAGGAGAACAGCACCGCGTTGGTGATGATGTAGAGCAGCATCGCGCTCAGGTTGGCCGAACGCAGGAGCACGCGCGGCACGTCCTTGAGCCCGATTTCGCCATAGACGTAGACGGCGACGAAGAACGCGTAGACGGCGCTCACCGCCGCGGCCTCGGTCGCGGTGAAGATGCCCGAATAGATGCCGCCGATGATGATCACCACCAGCATCAGGCCCCAGATGCTGTCGCGGAACGCGCGCGCGCTCTGCGTCCAACTCGCCCTCGGCATGCGTGGATAATCGTGCTTGCGGGCGAGATACCAGGTGACGGTGCACAGCATGATGGTGAGCAGAGTGCCGGGCAGCAGGCCGGCGACGAACAGCGCGCCGATCGAGGTGTTGGTCGAGACGGCGTAAATCACCTTCGGGATCGACGGCAGCATCAGGATGCCGAGCGAGCCCGCAACCGTGATCACGCCCGCGCCGAAGCGCATCGGATAACCGGCCTTGACCATCGCGGGCAGCAGGATCGACCCGATCGCCACCACGGTCGCGACGCTCGATCCGCACACCAGCGCGAACATCGCGCAGGCAACGATGCCGGCCAGCGCGAGACCGCCGTGCAGGTGGCCGATCAGCGAGGTGGCGAAATCGATCATGCGGCGCGCGACGCCGCCATGGGTGAGGAAGTTGCCCGCCAGGATGAAGAACGGGATCGCCATGATCTCGAACTTCTCGATGCCGGTGAACAGCTTGAGCGCCACCGCGTCGATCGGCACCTCGGTCATGGTGAAGATGAAGATCAGCACGGTGAGGCCGAGCGCGATCGAAATCGGCATGCCGGTCGTCATCATCGAGATGAGCAGGACGAAGATCATGACGACACGCGGTCCGGGCGGGATCGCGATCAGGCCGAAATAATTGGCGAAGCACAGGCATACGATCAGCACCGGCATCCCTATGATGATCAGGCCACCGCGGCCGATGCCTTCGTTGCCGGGTTTTGGGGCGACCGGGTGGGTGATGGTGGCGGTGCTCATCGCACACCTCCAGCCACCGGAGCCGGTCGAGGTTTCAAGCCTGCTTCGGTCATCACGTCTCCGGGAATCGGTTCGATTCCCTCCACGTGGCTCTCGTCGGTGTGCGGCAGTTCACCGGTGCGATAGAACGCGAACGCGACCTGCAGGAACCGGAAGCACATCAAATAGCTGCCGAGCGGGATCGCCAGATAGACGATCCACATCGGGGCTTCGAGATCGTTCGACTGCTGCCCGGTCTCGTACATGTGCAGCACAAAACGGAACCCGAACGAGCCGATGATGAAGGTGAAGAACGCGCCGCAGGCGAGGCCGAACAGCACCACCTTGCGCCGCGAGCCGGGCTCGAGCTGATTGATCGCGACGTCGACGCCGACATGGACGCCGGTGCGCACCCCGTAGGCGGCGCCGAACTTCGCCATCCAGACGAACATGATGATGCAGAGTTCCTGCGCCCACGAGACGTCCCAGGCGCTGAACCACTCGAAGATGCTCAATGAGATGGCGGCAAGTGTGCTGAAGCCGTGCGCGGCAGCCCATTTCGAGAAATCGATCGACAGGCCCGTGCCATAGCGGTGCACGACCGCGAAGAAGATCAGCAGCGTGGCGCCGGCGATGAGCGCGGAGATCAGCCACTCTTCCAGATGATCGAGAATCTTGTGAAACATGACGCCCCCGGGTCCCATCTCATCTACGTCTTACAAGAATGGCCGGGAACCTGTGCTCCCGGCCATTGCGAACAAGCTACCTTACTCCGAGTCCGTTTCAGCTGCCCGTCGACTTCTGCATCACGGCGAGGACTTCCTTGCCGACGCGACCTTCCGCCCACTGCCAGGTCGGCTGCATGGCTACCTGCCAAGCCTTCTTCTGCTCGGGCGTCAGATAGTGCAGTTCGGACTTGCCGGATTTCTTGATCTCGGCGAGCGCGTCTTCGTTTTCCTTCGCGGCGATCTCGTTGGTGTAATCGGTCGCCTCCGCCATCGCCTTGTCGAGGGGCCCTCGGATATCCGCCGGCAATGCGGTCCAGTATTTCGAGTTCACGATCACGGCGTATTGCAGGTGCGCGTGATACGACACCGTGATGTGCTTTTGCACCTCATGGAATTTCTGCGACAGGTAGTTCGACGGCGTGTTTTCGCAGCCGTCGACGACGCCGGTTTGCAGCGCCTGATAGACTTCCGAGAACGCCAAAATCTGCGGGATCGAGCCGAGCTTGCGGAAATACTGATCCGCCACCTTCGAGCCGGAGATGCGGATCTTCAGACCCTGGAAGTCGGCCGGCGTGATGATCGGCTTGTTCGCCGACACCATGTGGAAGCCGTTGTCCCAGAACGCCAGGCCCTTGATACCTTTGGGCTCCAGCTTGTCGAACAGGAACTTGCTGAGGTCGCCCTTGATGGTCTTCTGGAACTGCGCGTCATCCGCGAAGGCGAACGGCAGGTCCATCGCCTCGAATTCCTTCGCGCCGAGCGGGGCGAACTTCGCGGTCGAGGGACCGAGCATCTGCACGGCGCCGAGCTGCAGCGCTTCGATCTCTTCCTTGTCCTTGTAGAGCGAGGAGTTCGGATAGACTTCGATCTTGGCCTTGCCGCCGG
>VBAH01000080.1 GCA_005884685.1 Alphaproteobacteria bacterium | reverse complement strand
AGCTCGGCGAGCTCTACGGCGATCTGATCAACGTGGCGATGTCGGATATTCCGGCCGACATGACGATCACGATGCACATGTGCCGCGGCAACTACAAATCCACCTTCATGGGCGCGGGCGGCTACGACACCGTGCAGGAAATCCTGTTCAACAGGGTCAACGTGCACGGCTATTTCATGGAATACGACGATGCGCGCTCGGGCGGGTTCGAGCCGTTGCGCATGCTGCCCGCAGGCAAGCAGGTAGTGCTCGGCATCGTGACGACGAAGACCGGCAAGCTCGAAAGCAAGGACGATCTCAAACGCCGCATCGACGAGGCCGCGAAGTTCGTAGCCCTCGATCAGCTCTGCATCTCGGGCCAGTGCGGCTTTGCCTCGACCGAGGAAGGCAATGTGCTGACCGAGGATGAGCAATGGGCCAAGCTCGTGCGCATCGTCGAGGTGGCGCAGGACGTGTGGGGATAGGCGGCACAAATTCGGTCGTCATCACCGGGCCGCCGCGCAGCGGCGAGTCCCGGCGACTCCGATAGAGCAGGCACTACCGTGCCTTACTAAGCGGGATGGCCGGGCACCAGGGCGATTACGCCCGTCTTCGACGTGCTATGCCCGGCCATGACGAAATGAAAGAGAAGCGAGTCACATGCAGCGCACCAAACCACCGTTCCGCGCCGATCATGTCGGCTCGTTCCTGCGCACGGCGCCGATCAAGAGCGCGCGGGCGAAGCGGGAGAAGGGCGAGATCACGGCCGGGCAACTGAAGGCGGTCGAGGACGCCGAGATCAGGAAGATCATCGCCGAGCAGGAAAAATGCGGCCTCAGGCTCGCCACCGACGGCGAGTTTCGCCGCTCCTGGTGGCACTTTGATTTCCTCTGCGGCCTCGATGGCGTCGAGATGAAGCAGATCGAGCACGGTATCCAGTTTGCCGGCGTGCAGACCAAAGCGGAGCGTCCGGACATCATCGGCAGGATCGGCTTCTCCGGTCATCCGATGATCGAGCACTTCCGATTCCTCGCGGCGAACACGCGCGCCACGGCGAAGATGACGGTCCCCTCGCCGACGCTGATGCATTTCCGTTTCGGGCGCGCCTCCATTTCCAGGACGCTCTATCCCGATCTCGACGAGTTCTTCGACGACCTCGGCAAAACCTACGCGCAGGCCGTGAAGGCCTTCTACGACGCCGGCTGCCGCTACCTGCAGTTCGACGACACGATCTGGGCCTTCCTTTGCTCCGAGAAGGAGCGGGCGCAGTCGCGCCAGCGCGGCGACAATCCGGACGAGCTCCCGGCGAAATACGCGCGCATGATCAACCAGGCGCTGGCCGCAAAGCCCGCCGAGATGACGATCACCACGCATGTCTGCCGCGGCAATTTCCGCTCCACCTGGATTTCCGAGGGCGGCTACGAGCCGGTCGCCGAGACGCTGTTCGCAATCAACTACGACGGCTTCTTTCTTGAATACGATACCGAGCGCGCCGGCGGCTTCGAGCCGCTGCGCTTCGTGCCAAAGGGCGACAAGCAGATCGTGCTTGGGCTCGTGTCGTCCAAGATCGGCGCGCTGGAGGACAAGGACGCCATCAAGCGGCGCATCGATGAAGCGGCAAAATACGCAGCGCCAGAGCAGCTCTGTCTCTCGCCGCAATGCGGCTTCGCCTCGACCGAGGAAGGCAATCTGTTGAGCGAGGACGAGCAATGGGCCAAGCTGCGGATGATCGTCGAGCTGGCGGACGAGGTGTGGGGATAGCTCCCTCACCGTCATGGCCGGGCTTGTCCCGGCCATCCACGCCTTGCTTTAATTGAACAAGAAGACGTGGGTGCCCGGGACAAGCCCGGGCACGACGAAATTGAGGGGCGAAACGCATGGCTGGATATGTCTCTGGCAAGGTCGCGATCGTCACCGGCGGCGGACGCGGCATCGGTCGCGCCATCGCGCTGCTGATGGCGAAGGAAGGCGCGAGCGTCGTGGTGGTCGACGTCGGCGCGGCGCTCGACGGCTCGGGCAGCGATCAGGGGCCGGCACAGGAGGTGGTGAACGAGATCAAGCAGGCCGGCGGCAAGGCCGTCGCCTCGGCGCTCTCGATCACCGAGCCGCAGAACGCGGAAGCCATCGTGAAGTCCGCGATCGACACGTTCGGCCGCGTCGATATCCTGGTCAACAACGCCGGCATCCTGCGCGACCGCATCTTCCACCGCATGAGCTGGTCGGACTGGCACGACGTCATCAACGTGCATCTCAACGGCTCGTTCAACATGGCGCGCGCCGTCGCCGGTCATTTCCGCGAACAGGAAAGCGGCGCGATGGTGCACATGACCTCCACCTCGGGCCTGATCGGCAATTTCGGCCAGGCCAACTACATGGCGGCGAAGCTCGGCATTCATGGCCTCGCGCGCGGCATTGCGCTCGACATGGCGCGCTATAACGTGCGCTCGAACTGCATCTCGCCCTCCGCCTGGAGCCGCATGATCGGCTCGATCCCGACCGAAACCGACGCCGAAAAGCAGCGTGTCGAGCGCTTGAAGCAGATGACGCCGGACAAGATCGCGCCGCTCGCGGTCTATCTCTGCTCCGACAAGGCCGACGGCATCAGCGGGCAGATCATCGGGGTGCGCAACAACGAGATTTTCCTCTACTCGCAGCCGCGCCCGCTCCGCGTGCTGCACCGCTCCGACGGCTGGACGGTCGAGAAACTCGACGCCCAGCTCAAGAATGCGTTCAAGCAATCGTTCACGCCGCTCGAGCGCTCCGGCGACGTGCTCAACTGGGATCCGGTGTGACTCTCCACGGTCGTTCCGGGGCGCGCCGAAGGCGCGAGCCCGGAATCCATAACCACCACTGTTTGATCATGACACCAATGTTGCCCAGTTCGATCCTTCTGTGGTTATGGATTCCGGGCTCCTCGCTGCGCTCGGCCCCGGAATGACGGAGTCCGAATAAATGGCGATCGTCTACGACAAGCTCATGGCGCTGAAGATCCCGGACTCCGAGCAGACCTATACGGCCGGCGATGCGATCTTCTATGCGCTCAGCCTCGGCCTCGGGCAGAATCCGGTCGACGAGAATGAGTTGCGCTTCGTCTACGAGAAGGACCTCAAGGTTCTGCCGACGTTTCCCTGCGTCGTCGCCCATCCCGGATTTTGGGCGCGCGATCTCGACACCGGCATCGACTGGGTCAAGGGCGTGCACGGCGAGCATCGCGTCGAGCTGCACAAGCCGTTGCCGCCGAAGGGTGCGCTGATCGGGTATTCGCGCATCGTCGAGATCGTCGACAAGGGGCCTGGCAAGGGCGCGCTGATCTTTTCCGAACGCAAGCTGCACGACAGGGCGACCGGCGACCTGTACGCGACCATCAACCAGACGAGCTTTGTCCGCGGCGACGGCGGCTTCGGCGGCCCGCAGCGGCCAACGCCCGCGCCGCACGCGCTCCCCGACCGCGCGCCGGACGTCGCCTGCAACCTGCCGACGCGGCCCGAAATGGCCCTGCTCTACCGCTGGAACGCCGACATGAACCCGCTGCATGCCGATCCGGTGATCGCCAAGGCGGCCGGCTACCCGCGTCCGATCCTGCACGGGCTCGCGACGTTCGGTGTTGCCGGTCATGCGATCCTGAAAACCATGTGCGGCTACGATCCGGCGCGCTTCAAGTCGATCGCCGGGCGGTTCTCCTCGCCGGTCTATCCGGGCGAGACCGTCCGCACCGAGATGTGGCGCGATGGGGCGATCGTGAGCTTCCGCGCACGGCTGGTGGAGCGGGATGTGATTGTGCTCAATAATGGGCGGGCTGAGATTCAAGCAGCAGTTCAAGCAGCAGTATGAACGAGCAAGCGGCACAACACTCTCCGCTTATTCCCGCGCAAGCGGGAATCCAGTTCTTGGCCCTGGGTCCCTGCTTTCGCGGGGACGAGCGGGCTTGAGACCGATGATGGCAGGGACGCGTGACTCCGAGGAAATCGCCGGCATCCGCGCCGCGGTGCGTGCACTGTGCGAACGATTCCCCGGCGAATATTGGCGCGAACTTGACCGCGAGCGCGCCTATCCGGCCGAGTTCGTCGCGGCCTTGACCGAGGCGGGGTTTCTCGCGGCGCTCATCCCGGAGGAATACGGCGGCAGCGGACTGACGATCTCCTCCGCGGTTGCCATCATGGAGGAAATTCACGCCGCGGGCTGCAACGGCGCGGCGTGCCATGCGCAGATGTATGTGATGGGCACCGTGCTGCGCCATGGCAACGCGGACCAGAAGCAGCGCTATCTCCCGAAGATCGCGACCGGCGAGTTGCGGCTGCAGGCTTTCGGCGTCACCGAGCCGACCTCGGGGACCGATACGCTCGCGCTGCGCACCACCGCGGTACGCGACGGCAACGACTCCTATGTCATCAACGGGCAGAAGATCTGGACCTCGCGCGCCGAATATTCCGACCTGATGCTGCTGTTGGGGCGTACGACCCCGCGCGAGCAAGTGAAGAAGCGCACCGAGGGTCTCTCGGTGTTCCTGGTCGACATGAAGGCGGCGGGCGAGAGCCTGAAGATCAACCCGATCCGCACCATGATGAATCATGCCACCACCGAGGTCTTCTTCGACGACCTGCGCGTGCCGGCCGAGAACCTGGTCGGCGAGGAAGGCCAGGGCTTCCGCTACATCCTCTCCGGCATGAACGCCGAGCGCATCCTGATCGCGGCCGAGTGCGTTGGCGACTGCAAATGGTTCATCGAGCGGGCGAGCAAGTACGCCAGGGAACGGTCCGTGTTCGGCCGGCCGATCGGGCAGAACCAGGGCATCCAGTTCCCGATCGCGCGCGCCTACGCGCAGATGCGCGCCGCCGAACTGATGGTGCACGAGGCGGCGTCGCTCTACGAGCAGGGCAAGGATTGCGGCGCCGAAGCCAACATGGCGAAAATGCTCGCCGCCGATGCCTCGTGGGCCGCGGCCGACATGTGTGTGCAGACGCACGGCGGATTCGGCTTCGCGGAGGAGTTCGACATCGAGCGCAAGTTCCGCGAAACGCGGCTTTATTCGGTGGCGCCGATCTCGACCAACCTGATCCTGTCGTATCTCGCCGAGCATGTGCTCGGCTTGCCGAGGTCGTACTGAATGCTGCCGCTGGAAGGCCTGCTCGTCGTTTCGCTCGAACAGGCGGTCGCGGCGCCGACCTGCTCGTGCCGCCTCGCCGACGCCGGCGCGCGCGTCATCAAGATCGAGCGACCGGAGGGCGATTTCGCGCGCGGCTATGACTCGCTCGCGCGCGGCGAGAGCGCCTATTTCGTCTGGCTCAATCGCGGCAAGGAGTCGGTCGTCCTCGATCTCACCCAGGAGGACGACAAGGCGCTGCTGGAAAAGCTGCTCGCCAAGGCCGACGTGTTCATCCAGAATCTCAAGCCCGGCGCGATCGCCAAGCTCGGCTTCGCGATCGAGCGGCTGCGCCGCGACTACCCGAGGCTGATCTGCGTTTCGATCTCGGGCTTCGGCGAGAATGGCCCTTACGCGACGCGCAAGTCGTACGACCTGCTGGTGCAGGCCGAAAGCGGGCTCGCCTCGGTCACCGGCGGGCCGGAGGCGCCCTCGCGCGTCGGCGTCTCGGTCACCGACGTCGCGTCCGGCATGAACGCCTACGAGGCAGCGCTGGAAGCACTCATTGCGCGCGAGCGCAGCGGCGCGGGTGCGGCGATCAGCGTGTCGCTGTTCGGCGCCATGGCGGACTGGATGACGGTGCCGCTGCTGCACCACGAGGGCGGCCAGTCGCCGAAGCGGCTCGGCCTGTCGCATCCCTCGATCTCGCCCTACGGCGTGTTCAAGACACGGGACGGCGCCGACATCCTGATCTCGATCCAGAACGACCGCGAGTGGCGCATTCTCGCCAAGGACGTGATGGGCAATGCGGCGCTTGCCGCTGACCCGCGCTTTGCGACGGTGGCCGAGCGCGTGAAGATCCGGCCCGAGACCGACGGCAAGGTCGCCGCAGCATTCGCCGCGCTGGACGCCGCGACGCTGGCGCGGAAATTGGAAGCCGCCGGCATTGCGTTTGGACGGGTGAACGACGTGGCGGGCCTCATTCGGCACCCGCATCTGCGACGCATCGAGGTCGAGACGCCGAGCGGGCCGGTGTCCTATCCGGCCCCGGCGCCGATCCGCGATCAGGCGCGGCGTTACGGGCGCGTGCCGGCGCTCGGCGAGCATACCGAAAAGGTGCGGCGGGAGTTCGGTTAGGGTCACTCCATCGCGGGTGCGTGCTCGCGCACCGAGACCCGCCCGCCGCGCAGCGAGGCGGTCGAGCCGATCGCGAGCACGAACGGGATCGACAGCACGCAGATCAGCGTCAGCAGCATGAAGTCGTTGGCATAGGCCATGATCACCGCCTGCAGCGTGATCATCTGGTCGGCGAGCGCGCGGCCCTGATCGGTCGCGAGATCGAGCCAGCGCGCGACATCCATCTGCTGCAGGGCGTCGTTGAAGGGCGAGATGTGCTCGGCGAGCTGACTGCGGAACGTCGTGGTCATATTGGTGAGGTTCGCGATCACCACCGAAATGCCCGCCGAACTCGCGACGTTGCGCACCAGCGTCAGCATTGACGTGCCGTCCGTGCGGTAGCGCGGCTCGAGCGTCAGGAACGCGACCGTTGAGAGCGGGATGAACACGAAGCCCATGCCGAAGCCCTGAACGAGCCCGATGATCACGATCGTGCGCGCCGAGGTGTCGGTGGTGAATCCTGTCATCTGGTACATGGTCGCTGCGGTCAGCGTGAGACCGATCAGGATCAGCCAGCGCGCCTCGAAGAGGCGCAATAGCCGTCCAATCAGCAGCATGCCGAACAGCGTGCCGAGGCCGCGCGAGGCGAGCACCCAGCCGGTCGTTTCGATCGGATAGCCCAGTACGTTCTGGATGAACGGCGCCGATAGCGCCATCGAGGAGAACAGCATCAGCCCCATGACGAGCATGAAGAAGCAGCCAATCAGAAAGTTGCGATCGCGAAAGATCGCGAAGCGCACGAACGGCTCCGGCGTCGTCAGCGCGTGGGCGAAGAAGTAATAGAAGCCGACGATCGAGATGATCAGCTCGGCGACGATCTCCGGCGACCCGAACCACCCGAGCTGCTCGCCGCGGTCGAGCATCAGCTGCATGCCGCCGATGCCGGCTGCGAGCGCGAGAAAGCCGAACCAGTCGAACTTGAGGTGCGCCTGGCGCCTGGTCTCGTCCATGAAGACGAGCAGCCCGAGAACGGTGAGCACGCCGACCGGCAGGTTGACCAGAAATACCCAGTGCCAGGAATAGTTTTCCGTCAGCCACCCGCCGAGCGTCGGGCCCATGATCGGTCCAAGCATCACGCCGACGCCCCAGATGCCCATCGCCTGCCCGCGCTGCTCGATCGGGTAGGCGTCGAGCATCACGGCCTGCGACAGCGGCACCAGCGCGGCGCCGCACATCCCCTGCAGCAGCCGGAACGCGACGATCTGCTCGATGTTCTGCGACAGCGCGCAGAGCAGCGAAGCGACGGTAAAACCGCCGACGCACACGATGAACAGCTTCTTGCGGCCGAAGCGGTCGGAGAGCCAGCCGACCGGCGCGGTCATCACGGCGGCCGCCACGATGTAGGAGGTGAGCACCCAGCTGATCTGGTCGAGTGACGCCGAGAGCGAGCCCTGCATGTAAGGGAGCGCGACGTTGGCGATCGTGGTGTCGAGCGCCTGCATGATCGTCGCCGTCATAGTGCAGATGGTCAGCAGCGCGCGGCGCGCGCCGGGCGACAGCGCGGCAGCCGCGCCAGTCATTTGCGTGGTTCCGCTGCCCTGCTGGAAAGGCCGAGCGAAGACAGCACGGTGTTCTGGCGGCCGGTGTCGATGTCGACGGTCACGCTCATGCCGGCGCGCAGGTCGCGCACGTCCTCATTCGGCGAGAACTCGATGCGCACCGGCACCCGCTGCACCACCTTCACCCAGTTCCCGCTCGCGTTCTGCGGCGGCAGGATCGCGAACTGCGCGCCCGTGCCCGGGCTCACCGCGGCGACCCTGCCGTGGAAGGTGCGGCCGGGGAACGTGTCGACCGAGATCGACACCGGCTGGCCGAGGCGCAAATGCGTGATGTCGGTTTCCTTCGGATTCGCGTCGATCCACGGCTTGGTATCGTCGATCAGGCTGAACACCGGCGTGCCGGCCGTGACATAGCGGCCGAGCTGGATGCTCGCGACCTGCGTCGCCATCCCGGCAATCGGCGCGCGCAGCACCGTGTGGTCGAGATCGCGCCTGGCCTGGTCGAGCGCGGCCGCCGCCTGCGCGTAAGGCGGATATTTCTCGATCGGCAGGTCCGCCTCGCCGAGCAGCTGATTGAGGATGCCCTGCTGCTGCTGCTCGAGCATTTCAAGCTGAGTCTTCGCGGTTACGACGGCGTTAAGGGCGTTGTCCATGTCGACCTGCGAGCCGGTGCGATTGGCGAGCAACGTGTTCTTGCGCTCCACGTCGCGCTGCTTGAGGTCGAGCGTCTCGCGCGCAAGCGCGATCCTTCGCGTGGCCGAGGCGAGGTTAGTTTTGAGGTTTGCGAAGTCGGTGCGCACCGAGGCAAGCCGCGCCTCGGCTTGCGTCACGTTGATGCGGAACGGCTCGGAATCGATTTCGAGCAGGGCATCGCCGGCGTTGACACGCTGGCCCTCC
This sequence comes from Alphaproteobacteria bacterium, assembly GCA_005884685.1. Taxonomy (GTDB): domain Bacteria; phylum Pseudomonadota; class Alphaproteobacteria; order Rhizobiales; family Xanthobacteraceae; genus PALSA-894. The sequence continues at coordinate 11,329 of VBAH01000080.1, read as the reverse complement.
GTCACGCTGACCTTGGCGATTTTGCCGGAGATGTCCGGCGTGATCAGCACCTTCTGCGCGCCGACGTACGCATTGTCGGTCGAGATGTAGCGGCCGGAGCCGAGATAGAAGTAGCCGCCGACGGCGAGCGCGATCAGCGGAATGACGACAAGCAGCACGAGGCGCAACGACCTGCGCGAGCGCGCAGGCTTCGTGGCGACGGCAGGCGCTGCCTGCTGCTCCTCTTGTGTCTTCCTGAGTTCGACGACTTTGTCGGCCATGGCGCCCTCACGCGGCCGCCGCGGTCTTCTCCGCGGGTTTCCTGGCAATGGCGGTCTTCAGGTTCTCCTTGGTGCGTGCGAGTTCGCCGATCATGCGCTCGATCGTCGCAAGGTCGAACCCCTCGAGCACCGTCCCCATCATGTCCTGCCCAAGCTCGGCAAGCCGGTCCATCAGCGGTCGCGCGAGCGGCGTCAGATGCAGGCGCTTGGCGCGCCGGTCGTTCGGATCGGGACGGCGTTCGATCATGCCATTGGCGCAGAGCCGGTCGACCAGGCGCGTCAGTGTGATCGGCTGCAGGTCGAGCATTTCGGCGAGTTCCGACTGCTTCAGCCCCTCGGCGTGCTCGAGCCGCGCCATCACGGCCCACTGGGCGCGGGTAATGCCAAGGCGGCGCGCGCGCTGGTCCGCATAGGTGCGCAGCATGCGAGCTACATCGTTGAGAACAAAAGCAAATTCACGTCTGGGATTGCGCGGGCGCATGGCTTCTTCAGGTCGATTGCGACAAGCATATAATAAGCTAGCTTATGATATCGTCAAGGTGAAGCAGCGCATACCAGGGCCCAGCGCTGTAGGGCGCAGTAAGCGAAGCGCACTGCGCCACATCCGTTCCGGCGCAATGCGCTCCGCTTCGCGTCGCTTATTGCGCCCTACGCTCACACTTTACCGAGCGCCTTCAGAACGACCGTTGGCGTGATCGGCATTTCGGTGATCAGCCGTGCCCCCAGCGGCGCCAGCGCATCGTTGACGGCATTCATGACGGCAGCCGGCGCGCCCGCCGTGCCGGCTTCGCCCGCGCCCTTGGCGCCGAGCTCGGAATCCGCCGTCGGCGTCACCACGTGGCCGACCTCGATGTCCGGCATCTCGGCCGCCATCGGCACCAGATAGTCCGCCATGTTGCCGTTGAGCATCTGGCCGCGCTCGTCATAGAGGCAGTGCTCGAACAGCGCCGCCCCCAAGCCCTGCACCACGCCGCCGCGCACCTGTTCGTCGACCAGTTGCGGATTGATCACCGTGCCGCAGTCCTCCACGCACCAGTGCCGCAACAGCTTGACGAAGCCGGTGTCGGTATCGACTTCGAGCCAGCTCGCTTGCGCGCCGTTGGTGAACGCGAAAGCCCAGGCGCGCGGCACGTAATGCCGCGTCACCATCAGCTCGGCCTGGAAGCCGGGCGGCAGCGTGTCGGGGCGGAAGTAGGCGATGCGCGCGACCTCATCGAGGCCGAGGCGCTCGCGCCCGGTGTCGGCATCGACAACGACACCACTGCGAATGTCGAGCGCATTTGGTGTCGTCTGCAAAATACTGCCGGCGACGGCGAGCACATTGGCGCGCAGCGCCTTGCCGGCCTGCCATGCGGCTTCGCCGCCGATGCCGGCCGCGCGCGACGCCCAGGTGCCCCCGCCGTACGGCACGTTGTCGGTGTCGCCGGTGACGACGCGCACGCGTTCGATCGGCACGCCGAACGACGAGGCCGCGACCTGCGCCATGACGGCTTCGGCGCCCTGCCCCTGCTCGGTCACGCCGGAATGCACCGAGACGTTGCCCTGCGCGTCGAGCTTCATCGTCGCGCCGTCCTGCGAGGAGATCTTCGCCCCGCCGACGCCGTAGAACGCCGCCGACGGATTGGTCACTTCGATGAACGACGCAAAGCCGATGCCGCGATAGATGCCCTGCCGACGCAGGCGCTCCTGCTCGGCGCGCAGGCCGGCGTAGTTCATCATCGCGTCGAGGTGCGCCAGAGTCTCGTGATGCGAGAGCTTTTCGAACTTGATGCCGGACGCTCCTGTCGCGGGATACGCATCGTCCGGAATGAGGTTGCGCCGCCGGATTTCGAGCGGGTCCATGCCGATCTTCATCGCGGCGAGATCGACCAGCCCTTCGGTGACGGCGGTCGCGATCGGATGGCCGACCGCGCGGTACTGGCACATCACATTCTTGTTCTGGAACACGACGCGGGCGCGGGCGCGGTAATTCGGACAGGTGTATGGCCCGCCGACAAGATTGACGACCTGATTGGCCTCGATGCCCGACGTGCGCGGATAGACCGAATACGGCCCGATGCCGGTAAGATCGTCGATCTCCCACGCGGTGATCGTGCCGTCGCGCTTCACGCCGACTTTGGCTTTGACGCGATGATCGCGCGCATGGATGTCGGTGATGAAGCTCTCCAGCCGATCCGCCACGAACTTCACCGGGCGCCGCAGCAGCTTCGACAGCGCGACCGTCGCCATCTCGTCCGCATAGGTGTGCACCTTGATGCCGAACGAGCCGCCGACATCCTTGGTGACCACGCGCACCTGTTGCTCTTCCAGCCCGAGATGCTTGGCGAACAGGTTCTGCATCATGTGCGGCGCCTGCGTGCCGTGATAGACGGTCAGGCGCTGTTCGCCGGGGTTCCAGTCGGCCACGCAGGCGCGCGGCTCGTTGCATACGCCGGTGTGGCGGCCGATCAGGAACGTCGCTTCGACGACTTCGTCAGCGTCCGCGAAGGCCTTGTCCGGTTCGCCCGCCTCGTGCTTGCGCTCGAAGCAGAGATTGTCGCCAAGCTCCGGATGGATGACGGGCGTTGCGGCATCGAGCGCAGTTTCGGCATCGGTGACGGCGGGCAATTCCTGGTAACCGACCTCGACCAGTTCGCAGGCATCTTCGGCCTGCGCGCGCGTTTTCGCCACTACGGCGCACACCGCCTCGCCCTGCCAGCAGGCGCGCTCGACCGCGATCGCATATTGCGGCGCCGACTTGATGCCCTTGAGATGGGTGAGCACGCCGACCCACGGCGTGATCACCTTCGCAAGCTCCGCGCCGGTGACGACCGCGATGACGCCCGCTGCCTGCTTCGCCGCTGTCGTTTCAATCGTCGCGATGCGCGCATGCGCGTGCGGCGAGCGCAGGTAGGCGACATGCGCCATGCGCGGCAGCGTCACGTCGCTGACATATTGGCCGCGCCCTTCGGTGAGGCGCGTGAGGTTCGGCCGCGGCACGGAGCGGCCGATGTAGGAATTCGGCCGGTCGAGCGCGGTAAGGACGGAGGGATTGTCTTCGGCGATTTTCATGGGCGGTGCCGCGGGTGCAGAGCACGTCGATGTGCCCTCTCCCCTTGTGGGAGAGGGCAGCTCGGAGTTTCAACAATGAAGGTTGGGTGAGCGGTAAAGCCCGGACCCCTCACCCGACCGAGCGTGTCGATCCTTCTGCGATGCCCTCTCCCACAAGGGGAGAGGGCAAAAACGGCGAGCGCCTCACGCGCAGAAATCACGCCCCAGCTCACAAAAACCGGTTCGGCCACATCATGGTGCGCCACATGTGCGCCGACGGCGAGCTGTCGAGTCCGAGCCCCTCCTCCGGCTGGCGGAAGTTGCGCCCGACGATGTCGACGAAATCGTCGAGGTTCACCTTCATGTTCGGATCGAACGAATAGATGTCATTCACGCAAATGAGCCGCGACGTCATGTACCACTTGTGATTCCGCGCGCGCTCGTATTCGGCAACGATATAGGGCTCTGGCTTGTAGTCGTCGCCGAACAGCTTGATGTACATCTCGGGATATTTGTACCCGGCCGCCTCGTCCGGAAAGAAGCGCAGCGCCTGGTGCGTGCGCACCGCCCAGCTCACTTCCTCGTCGACGTAGGGCTCGATCATCTGCGCGCCCCAATAGCCGTGGTCGCAGCGGATGAAGCTCACCACGCCGATGTCGTGCAGCAGGCAGGCGAGAATAATCTTCTCGTCGTGGCCGGCCTTGAGCGCATGCGTCGCGCTTTGCAGCAGGTGCGCGTGCTGGGCGAAGCGGCACTTGAAGTAGTCGATCAGGGTCGGCTTCGCGGGCATCGGCGGCAGGCGCGGATCCGGCCCCATGTTGAAGACGGCGCCCGGATGCTTTGCCCACAGGCCGGCGCTGGTGTCCATTTTGACCTCACCGTCGGCGAGATAGTGCAAGGTCGATTTCGACACGACGCGCTCGAGTTCGTGCATCATCTCTTCTTCGAGGTGATCGGCCTGCTGCGCGATGCTCTGCGGGTTGGTGTGCTGGTTCATGGCCTATCCTTTCGTGGCGCGCAGGTTTTCAGCACGTTCTTGCGCGACGGATTCGACGGCATCGACGATCGCCTGATAGCCGGTGCAGCGGCAGTAGTTCCCGGCGAGATATTCGCGGATCGTATCACGGCTCGGCACCCCCCCGCGCGAAAGAAGCTCCTGCGCGGCGAGCAGCATGGCCGGTGTGCAAAAGCCGCATTGCAGCGCGTTGCGCCGGCGGAACGCCTCCTGCAGGTCGGCGATGGTGCCGGAGTCGGACATGCCTTCGATCGTCTCGACGCGCGCGCCGTCGCACTGCGCCGCGAGCGTGAGGCAGCCGCGCACGATCGTGTCGTCCAGGCGCACCGTGCAGGCGCCGCACACGCCATGCTCGCAGCCGACGTGACTGCCAGTGAGGCCGAGCGTCTCGCGCAGGAAATCGACCAGCGTGGTGCGCGGCTCAACGGATTCGGCGACGGCCTCGCCGTTCACCGTGAGGCGGATGTCCACGTTCATGCGCGTGGCTCCGCGAGTTGCTTCGCGACGCGGCGCAACAGGACGCCGGCGAGATGCTTTTTCACCGCAGCCGTAGCCTGGATGTCGTCTCCCGGATCGAGGTCGAGGGCGGCAACCGCATCATCGACGGAGCCGCCCGTCAACGCGGCTTCGGCCCCGCGCGCGCGAACCGGCGTCGCGCCCACGCCGAAATAACAGAGCCGCACATCGCTCAGGCCCTTGCTGCCCGCTTTCGCGGCAGCTGCCAATCCGACCATCGCATAGTCGCCGTGGCGCCGCGCCAGTTCGGCAAAGCCGACGCGGGTGTCGGCCGTGGCCGCGGGAAAACGGATCGCGGTGAGCACATCGTGTGGTCCGAGGGCCGTCTCGAACAGGCCCTTGTGGAAATCCGCGGCCCTCACGCTGCGCTTGCCCTCCGGCCCGACGATGTCGATGTCGCCATCGAGCGCCACCAGGCAGGCGGGCAGTTCCGCGGCCGGATCCGCGTAGGCGAGCGAGCCGCCCAGAGTGCCGCGATTGCGGATCGCCGGATGCGCAATGTGCGGCATCGCGAGGCAAATCAGGGGTGCCTGGCCGGCGATAACGTCGGAGTGCTCCAGGGTGACGTGGCGTGCCAGCGCCCCGATCTCGACCATGCCGTCCGTGAAAATGATCCCGTCGAGGCCCTCGACACCATTGATATCAACGAGCAGTGACGGACTGGACAGCCGCATGTTCAAGGTGGCGATCAGGCTCTGTCCGCCCGCCAGCAGCTTCGCCTCGCCGGGATGCGCCGAAAGCTGCGCGATCGCATCCTCGAGCGAGCGCGCTTTCGCATAGGCGAATGGCGCAGGTTTCAAGCCGCCCTCCCGGTTCGCGGATCGCGGTCCGCTTGGCGTCAATATTGCAGATCAATATTGCAAATCGTCCGGCGCCCGGCCAGTCATTCGTCCCGCCCGGCGATTTCCGCCTGCCATGGCGCGACGCGGTGCTCGACCCAGCCGATCAGGCCGTTGAGACCGATCGCCAGCACCATCAGCACGACGATCGGCACGAACATGGTGGCGGTGTCGAAGTTGTTGGCCGAGTTGATGATGATCGCACCGAGGCCGGAGATGGTGGTGAAGAACTCCGCGATCACCATCGCGACAACCGCGCGCCCGACCGCCAGTCGGATGCCCGCCATGATGTACGGCAACGTGGCGGGCAGCACGATGCGGCGCAGGATCACGGAATCCGGGGCAACGAATGCGCGCCCGACCTCGATCAGGCTTTTCGGCACCGCGGTGACGCCGAGCCAGGTGTTGATGCAGATCGGGAACAGCGACATCAAGAACACCACAGACGCTTTCACCGCGAAGCCGAGGCCGAGCCAGAGGATCAGCAGCGGCACCAGCGCGACCAGCGGCATTGCATATCCGGCCGTGACGTAGATGCCGAGCGCCGCCTCGACCACGCGGAAACGCCCGATGATGAGCCCGAGCGGCACGCCGACCATGATGGCGAGCCCATAGCCGACCACGAACGGCCGCAGGCTTTCATACAGCGCCGCGCCAAGCTGGCCGGTGCGCACGAGTTCGACGAACGCGACCGCGATCGCGCTGGGATACGAGCCGAACACCGGATTGATATCGCGCCCAAAAAACTCCCACGCACCGATCAGCACGGCGAGCGAAATGAGCGTGATGGCCCAGCGCGGCATTCAGTGATCCGTCGCGTTGATGGCGCGCCAGAGGCGGTAGCGCGTCTCGGTGAAGGCCGCGCTGCCGCGCAACGCCTCGAGATCACCACGCGGGCGTGGCAGGGGGACATTCATGATCTCCTGCACGGCCCCATGCTGCATCACCACCACGCGGTCGGCGAGCAGCACCGCCTCGTCGAGATCGTGGGTGACGAACAGGATGGTCTTGCCCGTGCGGGCGTGGATGTCGATCAGCTCGGCCTGCATGGTCTCGCGCGTCTGCGCGTCGAGGGCGCCGAACGGCTCGTCCATCAGCAGCACCTTGGGGTCGATCGCCAGCGCGCGCGCGATCCCGACGCGCTGCTGCATGCCGCCGGAGAGCTGGTACGGCCGGCGGTTGCCGGAGTCTTGCAGGCCAACCAGCGCGAGATAGCGCTGCGCGGTCTCGCGCAATTGCGCGCCCCGCATGCCTTTCATCTCCAGGCCGAACATCACGTTTTCCAGGGCGGTAAGCCAAGGCAGCAGCTCGGCATGCTGGAACACCATGCCCCGGTCATGCCCGCAGCCGATCACGGTCACGCCGTCCACCGCAACCTTGCCGCCGCTCGCGGCGTCGAGTCCCATCGCGATGCGCAGCGCCGTGGTCTTGCCGCAGCCGCTCGGGCCGATCAGCGCGACGATCTCGCCGTCGCTCACGCTGAAGCTGAGATTTTCCAGCGCGCGCACCGTCTGCTGCGCACCATCGACGCGCAGCATAAAAGTTTTCGAGACATCGATGAGTTCTACCGAGCCCATAGGCAATCTCCGCTCATTCCCGCGCAAGCGGGAATCCAGGGCCAAGAACTGGGTCCCCGCTTTCGCGGGGACGAGCGGAGGAAAGTTCTAAACTCCATCTCACTTGGCAAGCTCCAGCGCCTTCGCGCGCACGCCCGGTGCGACGACCTTCGCAAGGTCGACCGGCTTCGGCAGGCTGCCGTTCTTGATCAACATCTCCTGCATCCAGGCGAGCTTTTCCATCGGCAGGCTGATCTCCGGATCGATGTCCTTGTGGCGCGTCGCCTCATCGAAGATGAACCCGGGCCGCGGGTCATCCGGCTTCGCCTTGGTGATCTCGCGTGTGAGATCGATCTCCTCGGCGCGGTTCGCCACGGCGTGGCGCAACGCGGACATTTCCGCCGCGAGGAAGCGCACCACCTCGTCCGGCTTGTCGGCGAGTGCCTTGCCGCTGGTAATCATGCACACGCGCATGAAGCTCGGCAGCGCTTCGCGCCCGGTCGCGAGCAACGTCACGGTTTTCGGCGCGATCGGCAGGTACTCGGTCGAGACGATCGCGGCATCGACCACGCCGACGGTCAGCGCCTTGTAGCGGTCGGTATCGCTGCCCATGTTGGCGAACTTCACCTCGGTCGGCGCAATACCCTGTTTCTCCAGCACCGCGCGGATCAGGAGGTCGGGCAGCGCGCCGGGCGACGAGATCGCGATGTTCTTGCCGCGCAGGTCCTCGACCTTGGCAACGCTCTCGCGCGCGAACAAGCCGTGCACCAGCCCGGGCCAGTGGCAGCCGAGGATCTTCAGGTCGGCGCCGCGCGCAGCCGCCACGATCGCGCCACCCGGCCCGCCTTCATAGCTATCGAGCTCGCCCGCGAGCAGCGCCTTCAGCCCGATCTGGTCGGCCTTGATCTGCTGGATTTCGAGCTTCAGCCCCTGCTTCTCGGCAAAGCCGCGCGTCACCATCATGGCGAAGCCCGCATCGCTCTTGGCCTCGATGATGGCGTGGCGCCATACCTTCTGCGCCGCCGCCGGCGTGGCGCCAAGCGCCAGCGCCAGTGCGCACGGTATGCGCCATCCGGTTCCCATCGGCGTCTCCCACATGCTGAAATTCTTCGCGCCCATCGTGCCAGCCCGGAGCCGCACGGGCAATCCGACTTGTTTCGAAGGCGCCGCCATGCTCGGTATGATGCGAATTGAAGCAGGAGGAGAGCGGGTGAAGCAGGTCGAGGCAGCAGTCATCGGCGTCGGTTGGGTCGGCGGAACACGCGCCGAGGCGCTTTCGCGCACGGCGCTGGTCGACAGGCTGCATCTGTGCGAGATCCGCCCCGACCGCCTCGCCGAGGTGAAGGCGCTGTACAAACCCGCGACCACGACGCTCGATTACAACGACATCATCAACAATCCGGACATCTCGGTCGTCTACATCTCGACCACGCCGGAATCGAACCACTATCCGATCTGCCGCGACTGCCTGCGCAACGGCAAGAACGTGATGCTGGAAAAGCCGATCGCGCTGGAGCTGTGGGAAGCCGACGAACTGATCATGCTCGCCAAGCGCAACAACCTGAAATTCACCATCGGCTATTCGCAGCGCTTCAACACCAAGATCGCGTACGCCAAGAAGAAGATCACCGACGGCACGCTCGGCAAGGTCGTCTCTGTGCTGGTCAGCCGGCATCTGTCGCGCTCGCTCGGCAAGAAGATCGCTAGCCGCGTGCGGCTCTCGCCCGTGGTGATGGAGTCGACGCACGATCTCGACTTCGTGTTCTGGCTGCTCGAACCCGCAAAACCGGTCCGCGTCTATTCGCAGGGCGCCTACGGCTACATGCAGCCGGTCAACGGCTCGCACGACGTGATGTTCTCGATCGTCACGATGGACAACGGCACCGTGGTGATGATCGGCGGCGGCTGGAATCTCCCGCCCAGCTATCCGAACTATTGCGGCAGCTGGATCGAGATCACCGGCACCGACGGCGCGCTGATCCTCGACGACACGGCGCGCGATCACTGGCTGAACACCGTGGACAGGGGCCAGGAATTCGCGATGTCGACCATGCCGGGCGAGCAGGTCGGCGAAGTGTTCGCCGGCGGCATGGGACCGGAGACGATCCATTTCCTCGAAGCCTGCATCCGCGACACGCCCGTGATGGTGACGCCGGAAAGCGCGCGCCGCGTGATGGAAACCTATTCGGCCGCCGACCTTTCGGCGGACCTGAACGAGCCGGTCGACCTGCCGCTGACCAACCAGACGATCTCGCAGATCGCCGAGTTCAAGCAGAAGATCCGCGCGGGGCTGAACAATTGAACATGCCACCCGCGAGCGCGATGTCCGCCATTTTCGCCCTCTCCCCTTGTGGGAGAGGGCATGACCGCAGTTTCAACAATCTGGATTGGGTGAGGGGTCCCTTGCTTACCCCTCACCCATTCTTCGGCGCTGAAACTCCGAGCCGCCCTCTCCCACAAGAGCCTGCCACCGGGCGGGCCGCGCCAGCGGCGCGACCCGGTGGGGAGAGGGCACAGCAACACGCACCGCGCCCGCGGGTATGCCGATGAGCAGGCCCCATCCCAAAGAACTGGGCGTGGCCATCATCGGCGGGGGGCGCGTCGGCCTCTTTCGCGGCGAGGTCGCGAACCGTCATCCCGCGGTGAAATGGATCGGGCTCGCCGAGAAAAACCCGAACCGCGCGGGCGAGGTCGCGCCCCGGGTCGGGGCGGAATTCGTCACGCAAAGCCATGTGGAGTTGTTGAATCGTCCCGAGGTGACCTGCGCCATCATCGCGACCGACGAGCACCTGCATGTCGAACCGATCCTCGCGGCGGCCGAGCGCGGCATTCCGCTGCTGATCGAGAAGCCGCTTGCGACCGATCTCGCGCAGTCCGCGAAGGTGCTGAAGATCATCAAGGACGCCAAGATCGACGCCGTGGTCGGCTATACGCAGCGCTTCCGCCGCAAGTGGCTTACCGGCAAGGAGAAGGTGCGCTCCGGCGCGCTCGGCGACGTCACGCTCGTCACTTCGCGCGCGTTCATGAACCGGCTGGTCGCGATCGACAACTACAAGCGCACCGACGACCCTTCGACGATCTCGCCGATGGTGATCTCCGGCACGCACGCGCTCGACATGTGCATGTGGTACCTCGAAAAGAAAACGCCGGTCGAATGCTACGCGCGCTCGATCGACAAGGTGCTGGGCCCGCTCTACCAGGGCATCGACGCCACCGCCGGCATGATCATGATGAGCGACGGCACGATCTACCACCTCAATATTTCCTGGGCGCTGCCGGTGACTTGGCCGGGCGCGGTCTATTCGCTCGAGGTCGGCATCACCGGCACCGAGGGCGTGCTGACGATCGACGACACCCATCGCGACATGGTGCTGGCCGTGAGCAAGCCGCAGGGCGAGGGCTACAACCCCGACAACAGCCGGCTGGTCGACTTCCTCGGCTCTTATCCGCCGGGCGACATGGCGCTCGGCGAATTGCGCGGCCCGATGGCGGACGAGACGGTCGCCTGGCTCAATCGTGTGGCGCTGGGCTTGCCGACGCCCTCCGCGACGGTCGAGGAAGCGCACAAGAACCTGATGCTGACCAAGGCGCTGGATCTCTCGGCGAAGACGAAGCAGCCGGTGCAGCTGCCGCTGGAGGCTTAGTTCTTTCCGCTCATGCCCGCGAAAGCGGGCATCCAGTTCTTGGGCCAAAGCACTGGGTCCCCGCTTTCGCGGGGACGAGCGGAATTATTGGCGCGCAACGAGAGGCTTCATCGAAAGCTCCCCCGCCATCCTGTCAAGCTGCGCCACCAAGGCGGGGGCCAGCGGCACGCCGTTGCGCGCACGATCTTCACGACACGCACGCCGCCGTTCCCCCGGCATGCGAATTTCATCGACGCCGGGGAGCCGCCCGGACTGCTTCAGTTCGCGGAGATGCCGGTCGATCTCGGCCGTATATTCGGCGAGCGGCAGGAAGCGCGCCACGTCGAGCGCAATGATGAAATGGCCGGTGTTGGTCTCGCTCGCATCGTCGGCATTGAAATCGATCACGTCGCGGCCGAACACCGCACGGTTGAGCGGCCCGGCGAGAAATCCGAGCATCACCGCCAACCCACTGCCCTTGTAGCCGCCG
>VBAH01000079.1:3757-5688 GCA_005884685.1 Alphaproteobacteria bacterium | reverse complement strand
TGCAGCCGATCCTCTACCCCGCGGTTCCCGAGGGGGCGGCGCGGTTGCGCTTTTTCCTGACCGCGGAGCACACCGACGAGCAGGTGCGCCGAGCGGTCGCGATCCTCTGTGAGGAAGCGCAGGCGGTCGCCGCCGAACCGACCGATCTGGCCGGGGTCATGCGCCACCTCGGAAAACTATTGTCCTCGGCGAGATAGCGCCCCGGTCAATTCGGATCCGGCGCCGCGGCGGTCTCCGCGATCAGGCGGTCGACGTTTGCAAAGTGCTCCTGCCACGTCGGCGGACGCCAGCCGTGCAGCCGCCCGAGCTGCGCTGCCCGCCGCGGTGAGTCGGGCGCGGCGTAATCGAGGATCGCGGTGCGCCAGCCCGGTCCGTCGAGCGGGTCGAGATATTCCGGGACGGCGCCGCCGGTCTCGCGCAGGGCCGGGATGTCGCTGCACAACGCGGGGACGCCGACCCCGAAGGCTTCGATCAGCGGAAAGCCAAAGCCTTCGGCAAAAGACGGCAACAGCAGCGCGCGGGCGCCTTTCAGCAGCCGCACCATCTCGGAATCGGGCAGCGTGTTGTGCTCGATGACCGTGCCGTGCAGGCCGGGGCAGCGCTCGAGCATATCGACGACGTTTTCGGTCTCCCAGCCGCGCTGCCCGATCAGCACGAGAAGCGGCGCCGTGCCGCCAAGGTCGGCCGCGAGCTGGCGCCACAAATTGAGCAACAGTAGATGGTTTTTGCGCGCTTCGATGGTGCCGATATAGACAAAATACGGCTGCTGCAGCGGCGGCGGTGCGTCGTTTGGTTCCTGCGGCAGATCAAGGCCGAGCGGCGCGACGAGAACCGGCGTCCGGCGCCCGGCCTGGTGGAGATGCGGCAATAACGCGTCGCGCGTCACCGCGGAATTGACGATCAACGCGTCCGCGAAACGGATCGCTGTCTCAATGCGGCGGCGATGGTTGTTCGCCTGGCCGGGCTTGGCGTACTCCGGAAACTCCATCGGGATCAGGTCGTGGATCAGGCAGACGAAGCGCGCCCGGCCGCGCGCTCGCAGGCGTGCGAAAATCGCGGGTTTCTCGAGATGGTGGTGCGACACCAGGACATAGACTGGTCGCTCACCGCTTTGACGCAGACCGGCGAACAGACGCGCCTCGCCGCCGGCGAGCGCGGCGAGGCGGCCGCGCCATCCGAGACGCCGGACTTTGCGCTGATCGCCGGCGGTATCGATGCTGCTGCGCCACGCCGCGCCAATCGCCGCGACAAAACCTTCCGATATGCGCCGCGGCACAAGGCCCAGCCCGCCGGCGAGCGTCGTCGTGGCAAAGAGGGCCGCTGGGTCGGTGGCGATCAGATGCTCGGCATAGGCCAATTCAACCCGGTCGATCCCGGTCGGCGTCTCGCGCCCGGCGCGCGACAACAGCCGCGATAGGTCGAGAACGATCATCGCCGTGCGGAAGGGAAGCCGATGCTGCAGCCAGCGATGAAGCGTGCGCCGGTTACGGGACGGCGTTCTTGACGACGATGCCCGTGATGACCGGTCCCGTCAGCGTGTTCAGGACTGAGAAGAATTTCTGCAGTTCGTTAAAGTCGGCGTTGGCGACGTAGATGATGTCTTTGTCGTGGATCGGGAAGCGCTGCGCCAGGAAATAAGATTTGGCGTCGCTCAGATCGAGGCGATAGACCATCGGCGAGGAGCCTTCTGGTCCGGTGCCGAGCTGCGGCCGCCCGAGCGTCTTCACGATAGGCGGCGGTTCGAAGCGGAACAGATACACGCCGGCCGGGTCCGAGCGCAGATCCTGCAGACCGCCCGACTTGGCGAGCGCCTCCACCAACGTCATCCGCTCGGCTGTGAAATTGACCTGTGTGTTGAGCCCGGTCGCGCCGAACACCGTGAAGGATTGCGGCAGCCGTACGAGCGTCAACACGTCCCCGGGATAGGCGTA
>VBAH01000079.1:0-3664 GCA_005884685.1 Alphaproteobacteria bacterium | reverse complement strand
CCCCTTGCACAACCTCGCCCGCGACCGTGACGCTGTTGGTGACGCTGCGGGTCACCGTCAGGATGACCTGCGGCTCGATGGCTTTTTCTTGGAGACGGCGCTCGATCTCCCGCTGCACCTCAACGGGGAGCCGCCCTGCGGCCGGCACGCGGCCGGCGAACGGGATGCTGATGCCGCCATCCTGGCCGACCAGCTGCTCCGGAATCGTGACGTTGCGCGAGCCTGCCGAGACGTGTTCGGTCGCCGAGGGGCCGAAGAGACCGCCGCCGGCGGCCTCCCAGATCGAGACCACGATCGCGTCGCCGACGCCGATCCTCGGCTGCGGCGGCTTGCCGTATTTCTTGAAGCGCGCCTGGAAGCTTTCATGCGGCGCGGCGAGCAGGGCCGCTACGACATTGTCGTCGATGTCGACAAGATCGAAGCGGACCTCGCTGTCCCTGGTCTCCTGGTGTTTGACGTCGCTCGCGGTCGGGCCGGACGTCGGGAGCGAGGAGCAAGCGGCGACAAGAAAGCCGGCGCAAACGCCGATGACGGCGAGCGCTTTCATCTGCGGACCTCTGCTAAACCCGGCCTGACGATCACGGTGCCTGACGATCGGATGCGTGACGATCAGATGAGTGACGATCAGATACCGGGGCACTGTTGCGCGATTTTCCGCCGGAGGCCGCCCTGTGACCTCCACTCACCGACCGCATCGGCGTTGCCCGCTTGTTGTATATCCCCCTTGCCACGACACGGCGCCGGACGCGGTCTTATCGCGCGCCCGCCGGCCGTAGCGGCGATACCGTGCCGGTTCGCCTTCTGGTAGTCAAACGACTTGTACAGCTGTCGCAATCAGACGGGTCGCATAGACCCCCATCCACCCCGTCGGGTCGAGCCAACCCTTCTCGTTGCGTGGCGGCTCGATCGCGCGGATATGCGCATCGGTGATCTCGGACAGATCATTGATGACGCGCGGCGAGTCGCCCTCGGTCGACCAGAAAAAGCGCGTCGCGCCGCCGACCTCGTGCTTGGCGACCAGGCAATTCGGCGCGCCGCCTGCCGGGTTATAGAGGCCAACGGCGGAGTAGCTCTGCTGATGGCTGACCACCATGACGCCCTCGGTCCCGGGGAAGGCGTATTTCATTGCCGAGAACCAGCGGCACAGCGCATCCAGCTCCCGGTCGGTGAACTCGTAAAGGGCTGGTCCCGACGCCCTCCCCGAATCCGCCGCCGGCTTGCTCCGGAACCTCAGCGGAAAGGCTACGACGTTCGTGCTATCGGACAATTCGTCCACGGCTCCCCCACTTGTCGCGTCCGCACTCCTGCGGAAACGGCCCCCAATTCGCAGCGCTCGCCCCGCGCTCAAGCCGTTGCGAGAATACAATCGAGCGCCGAATCCGAGTCAATCTAGCCCGCAGGGAAGGTGGGCTTTTCACGAGTGATGTGCCCTTTGAGCCACAGTGGCAAAAAGGTGACAAGCTGTGAAACCGCAGGTTTCGAAATCGTTCGGCCGCCGTCACGAGGATGACGGCGGCCGGACTAGAAGGTCAGTCGGAGAGTGAGAGCGTTACTGCTGTGTGCGAGCGACGGCGACTTGCTCGATCGTCACGGGGACGACGCCGTCATGCCGCATCGAGAGCTCGTCAGCGGCGCGCGGCGAGAGATCGATTGAAAGCCGAGGGCTGACCGGGCCGCGGTCGTTGATCGTCACGACGACCGAGCGACCGTTCTTCAGGTTGGTTACCTTAACAAGGGAATGCATCGGCAGACTGCGATGCGCCGCCGTCGGATGCGCCGTGTCGAGGCGCTCGCCGGTGGCGGTCAGCCGGCCGACGTGCCAATTGCCGTACCAGGATGCCCGGCCGACTTCGCGCCGGCCGACGACCTGGAACGTCGCCGGCTGCCGGGATGCCGGCGCAATGTACTGGTCAGGGCTGCCGAAGCCGGCGCTACCCCGGTTGGGCGTGTTGCCGTGTTGGTCGCCCGATTGGGCCTCCTGGGTGAAGGCTCCGGTCGAGAGCACGAGAGCGGCGAAGGACACGCCAAGGGCTCGTTGCATTCGCATCCGCATGCGTCTCCATGTTGTTGCAACATCGCACAGCGCAGCGGACCCGCGATGCGCGCCGCCTTGGAAGGTCGGAAGGACAGTTTGCGGTGGACGTCGTCCCGGATCTTGAGCGCCCGGGTCGGACGGGGGAAATGCAAACCGACTGTAGTCAGCTAGTTCCGAGACTGTCAACCCGCAGGTATGTCAAATTCTCGACCAGCGCCAAGTCCGGTATAGATCAATTAATTCCGGACAAAATCTTCCCCTCTCGTATTCAGGAAATATTAACTGCGATCTATTCTGTATTCGTCAGAAAAGACCAAGGGTACCTTGGTTAATCTGTCAAATGGCCGGCGGTAGCTTGGCTGAATTACGGCAAGAGGGTGCTCAGCCTGAGGTTGGACGCAAGAAATCTTGCGCATGCGCGCAAAAAGGCGGCCGCCCGGGCCCGGGCCGGATCTGAGCGAGCGCAGCCCAACCGACGCCGGGCAGCAACCGCCTGGACCTTGTCTACATGCGAGCGGAACGGGCGGTGGAGAACCGTCTGAGATCGTCCGGTCTAATTCACCGGAACGCCGGCCTCGCGGCGGCATGCGGCGAGACGCCGACGGTCCGGTATGGATAGCCCCGAGACCAAACGAACAACGGCGCCTCTGAGGACGCCGCCGGAGCGAAGGGAAGCCCAATTCCTTCGAGCTTGCCGGATTAGATCATATTATATCCGGATTGTCAAGTTGAAAATTGTAACACTTATTGCTATTACCGAACACGGCGAATGGCGCGAGGACAGGCGCAAAAACGGCCGGTATGGCCCGCTACACCCACCTGTTTTCCGCACCGCGGCGTGCCCGCGTCGGCATTCCTCGATCCCGGGCGGTCTGTTATAGAACGGCGATGACCTTGCCGTTTTCACAGCGGTTTCTGGCACTCGCGAAAGAGCGCTCACCGCTCTGCGTCGGCATCGACCCCTCGGCCGAGGCGCTCAAGGGCTGGGGGTTGCCGGACGACGCGGCGGGGCTGCGCGCCTTTTGCCAGGGCCTTGTCGAGACCTGCGCACCGCTGGTCGCGTCCGTGAAGCCGCAGTCGGCGTTTTTTGAGCGGCATGGGCCGGCCGGGCTGGAGGTGCTGCGGCAGACCGTCGAGGCGGCGACAGCCCATGGTACGCTCGTCATCGTCGACGCGAAGCGCGGCGACATCGGCTCGACCGCGGTCGCCTATGGCGAGGCCTTCCTCGGGCCGCGGAGCCCGTTTCGCGGCGATGCGATGACGCTGAGCGCCTATCTCGGCTTGGGCTCGCTCGCGCCGATCTTCGAGATTGCCCGGCGCGAGGGGGCGGGAGTGTTTGTCGTCATCCGCTCCTCGAACCCGGAAGGCTCCGAATTGCAGCGGGCTCGGCTGCCGGATGGACGTTCGGTCGCCGAATGCCTCGCGGACGAGATCACCGTGGCGAATGCAGCCGCATCCTCGGATGAGCTCGGCTGCATCGGTGCGGTGCTCGGCGCGACCCAAGGCGCGGAAGCCGCCGAGCTTGCCAAGCGCCTGCCGCATTCCTTGCTGCTGGTGCCCGGCATCGGCGCGCAGGGCGCGACGATCGCCGATGTGCGGCGCGATTTCGCGCGGCACTATGGGCGGGTC
>VBAH01000078.1 GCA_005884685.1 Alphaproteobacteria bacterium | reverse complement strand
ACTCCGATGCAAATTGAATAGTGCGCGGGTAGCCATTCGACGCCGACCTAAAGTTAGGTTTGCTCGGGCAGCTGCTGCACCGGCATCGCTCCCTCTGAACAATGCGGGATCAAACCTAAGGCGCGACAGAATTGGAGGACACAGGGCAATGCCGCCCTCTGACTTCTTCTTCTCCGGATCTTTGAGGCCTTCGGTCCAGGTTTCGATCTGCCCGATCGGCTCAAGAACTTCAGCGTGTCGGGTCTTCGCGACCGGAGGTGCGCCCCGGCTCGAGTACCCGCTCAGGCTCTCGCGGCCGCTCCCGCAGCCGCACAGGCTCGAGCGGCTCGCCCCGCTCGATCGCCGCGGCGATCGCCCAGCGCACGCGCTCCACGAATCGCGCCCGATCCGCCGGGTTGCGGATGTCGCGCTCCGAGCCGAGCTTCGCGGCCTGCAGCTGCAGGTACGAGCCCTCGAGCTCTGGATGCGCCTTGACGCCTTGTGCTGCGCTGATCGCAGTGTCGCGGAAGGTTCGGGCGGCCTGCGTCCGCTCGGCGAGAAAATCGTTGCGCTCGATGATCCAGCGATTGCGATGCGTGGAGATTTCTCTCTGACCCACGACGCGCCCGTCAGCATCCCGCTCGGCGCTGGTCACGGTCACGGGCTCTCGCACATCACTCCGGACGGTGACTTCATCGCCGATCGTAGGTCGGCTCAAGGATTCGCGGAACGCCCGCTCGAGGTCGACGCCCCAGATCTCCCGATCGCCTTGCGTCGTCTCGATCCGGACGTAGTAGGACATCGGCTCCTGCGGATCGTGCCGATAGTTCGCTCGACCATGATCGACCAGGCGGCCCGTGATGGGGCCCGAGTCGCGCGGCGAGGCTGTCGGCTCTCCCCGCGCAGCCCCGAGGCTGCGCGAAGACTTCTCGTTTCCGGACTCATCGGGGCCTCGGCCGGCTGCGCCGGCCTGCCGTCGGGAAATCGCCCGTGCCATGCGTTCCTCCTCGAATGCGGTCGGTTTGTAGCCCCGGACCTCGATCCCGACCAGCCCCGCAGCAAACCACGCTTCCTTGCGAAAGCGTTCGGTGCCCGTCACCTTGACCTGGACCCAGTCGCGCGCCTGCGCAATGGCGATGAGGCTTCGAATGACTTCGGAGTTCTCGGAGCGGGTGGTGAGCTTCTCTCCATGATCGGTGAAGGCCGCCGCCCCGTCGGGAAAGTAGTACTTCCCGCCAATCCCGATGAAGCGCTCCCGAATCTCCTTCGGGACGGCTCGCGCTCGCTCTTCAGAGCCCGCTGGAACGTTCGGCTCGGTCGGCGAGGGCGATGGCTTTGGGGCGGCTTTGCTCGGCGCCGCGCGCCTCGTAGTCGCATCGGTCAGCCCTCTCACCCGCTCGATGCTGTTGAGGACTGCTTCCTCCTCTCGCTCGGTGGCGCCAGGTTTCCGGGCCCGTCGTGCGGTGGCCTTTGGCTCCTGGCTCGTCTCGTTGGGGGTCATTCCGAGGGCCCTCGGCCGACGTCAGGCGAAGCCTTGAACGACGCAATAAACGCGTTGACCGCCGCATCCAATTCCTCTTCCGTCATGGGGGCATCGTTCCCGGGGACGGCGAGCGGGGCAACCTTGACCCCAAGGTCCTCGAGCGTCAGCTCTTCGATCCGCTCGAAGTCGGCCGCCGTGGCGTCGCGGGTTTCCGACTCTGAGGGCATGGACTCGTCGACCGAGGCGCGCGCGGCGCGCCACGACGGCACGCTCGGGCGGTTGGGCGCTGCGCACTGCGGGGCCGGGCGGAGCCGCGCCCGAAAGCGGGTGTCCTTGAAGTACCGCAGCTTCTTGCAGCGTATCGGCGGCAGGCCTTCGTAGAAGACGATCGCATCGTTCCCGCCCAACGCCTGAACCTCCTGCGGCAAGAGAAGCGGCCGGCGTTGCTCGCTGATCGTGACGCTCCGCGCCTTGTGCCGACGGCCATTGAACGGACTGCTCAGGGGCTGGGAGATCGACCGGACCGTCACGGTCGTCGTACCGAGCTCGTCCGAGATCTCCTTGGCGTCGGCGTAATCCTTGGCGGCAAAGACGATCCGGGCGCCCAAGCTTTTCAACATGGTCTCGGCGGCATTCGCGCCGTAAATCTCCCGAAGCTGCGCCGCGGTGTGAATCACCAAGGCCACGCGCACGTTGTAGCCGGGCAGGTAGCTCAACGACTCGGCCAGAATCGGGATGCGGCCTAAGGCTGCGCATTCATCGAGCAGCATCAGGACCTGCAACTTCAACTTCGGGTCATGTTCGGGCAGCGTTCGCGTTTGAAGGCCGATGGCCTGCTGAAAAAAGAGCGAGAGCACGGGCCGAAGCCGATGCAGGTCATCAGGATTGACCCCGACGTAGATGGACATCGGCTTCGCACGGAGCTCCCGAAGGTCAAAGTCGTTCTCGGCGGTCGCCCAATCGAGGATCGGGTTCAGCCACAGGTCCAAGCGGCTCGTGAAAGTCTTGCGGATCGAGCTTGCGGTCACGGGCGCGAGATCGATCACATCGCAGAGAGCGCGCACGCACTCGGGCGACAGCGGGAACTTGCCGGCCCGCCGGCCCTCGATCAGACGCTTCCAATGCTGCGCGAACCCTTCATCGCCTGAGGCCATGCCCAGGCGCAAGATCTCGCCGATGGTCTTCGGCAGCGAGGGTGTTTCAAACACGTAGAGCGCGATCCCTAAGAAGAGGGTGCGGGCCGAGGCGATCCAAAAGGGATCAACCCCGGGGGCTTCCGGATAGAACATGTCCGCGATGCGCTGCAGGCCATTGACCCGAAGCGCTAAGGTGTCCGACACATAACTCAAGGGATTCCAGCGGGCAGTACGACGATCTTCGGCGAAGGGGTCGAAGAGATACACCGCTTGGCCCGCTTCCGCGCGAAACCCCGCGGTGATCGTCCAGTTCTCTTTCTTGATGTCGACGCACACCAGCGAGCCCGGCCAGTTGAGCGCATTGGGAATCACGACGCCGGTGCCCTTGCCGGCTCGAGGGGGCGCGGCGAGCGCGACGCCCTGCTGACCCGGGAGCATCAAGCAGCGTCTGCCTAACCGTCCTAAGATGATGCCGTCATCCCCTAAGAGCCCGGCGCGCGCGATCTCGCGTCGCGTCGCAAAGCGAGCATCGCCGTGCAACGAGCGGCGCTTCGGGAGGAGGAGCGCGACCCCGGGCGCGAGTGTCAAGGCCACTCCCACCCCCGCACTCACCCAGAGCCGCCGCCGGATGTCCTCGCGCTCGCCGTAGTAATGGGCATAGCGAGGGAGTGTCAGCAGCGTCGCGCCACGCGGATCGGCCTTGATCAGCACTAGGAAGGCGAAGCCCGCGAGATAGAGCGCGACGAGCAGCGCGCCCACGGCGACGCCCGCGATCACGAGCGTCGGGCCAGCGGGAAATGTCTTAGCCGCCTGCGGCCAGGGCGCGGCGCTTGCGGGCAGGGTCATACCAAAGCTCGCGAATGAATCGGGTGCGTCCACGGATCCCGAACTGCACGATGACATCGATCAGGAGGTACAAGAGGTGCTTGATGTCCGCGCGGGCGAGCTCCTGGCCCGCGCGGCTCTGCTTGACGAGGAGCACGAGCTGCTCGAAGGCGAGCTCGGCGCTCGCGGCGTGGATGCTGGTGATCGAGCCTGGGTGACCGCTATTGACGTTGCGCAGGTAGTCGAACGCCTCCTCGCCCCGGAGCTCGGCGAGGAGTATCCGATCGGGCTTCATCCGAAGACAGCTCTCGAGAAGCTGCTTCGGCGTCACGTGAGAGAGTCCCTGGTCATCCTTCGAGTAGAAGAGCCGCACGTGATTGGGGTGCCCATCGAGAATGAGCTCCTTGGCATCCTCGATGGTGATCAAGCGCTCGTCTTCGGGGATCTCGCGGATCAACGCCTTGGTGAAGGTCGTCTTGCCGGAGCCGGTGGGGCCCGACACCAAGATGTTGCGGCGACTTCGCACCGCGAAGCGCATGAACGCTTCGTGCTCTCCCGCATTCAAGAGGCGCTGCAGCTCGGTCTCGGTCTCGTCGAGATCGGTGGTCGCTGGATGGGCTTCGCGAAAGAGCCCCCGGCTCGCGAGCTCTCCGATCGACCAGAGCGCATCGGCCGGTCGGCGAATCGTGATCGCCACCGTCCCCGGGGTCGTCGCGGGCGGCAGGACGATCTGAATGCGCTCCCCGCCTGGGAGGGAGGCCGAAAGAAGCGGCGACTCGGCGTCAATCCGCTGACGGGTCGAGTTCGCGACGAGCTTGGCGAGGGCGAGTCCCCACTGAAAGGTGGCGAAGGGGAGCGGTAGCTTTCGCCAACCTGCGCAGCTTTCAACATAGGCCTCGCCTGGCCGGTTGATGCACAGCTCGGTGACGGAGCGATCGTCAAGCAGCGGACGGAGCGAGCGGAGCGTGAGTTCAAGCGCCGACGCCTCGCTCACGGGTAAGGTTGCGACCCCCTCTGCAGGGGCGTCGCTCGGTGCGTCGTACTTAACGCTCGCCGGCGCGCAGTTCATACACGCTCCGGAAGTCCAGATCCCGGGCAACGAACACCTGGATGCGATCGCCGTTCGCCTTGGTGACGGTCGGAGGAATATCGATCGTCGATTTCAGCACTTCCGTCATCACATCGCGGGAGCCGGAAGGGTTGACGATCAGCGCGCCCCCGTTGGTTGAGCGCGACGCGACCGCCGCCTGCACAGCGCCATCGATCACGCTCACCAAGATCGCGGCGCCAAATCGGTCCCAGAAATGCCGATCCACTTCGCCCGGGAGTCCGGAGCGGCCGAGCTCGTCCGTCCCCGGGGAGGCAAGCGGCACGATGACGCCCGTGGGCGTGCGCGCCTCGGTCCAGAGCACGAAGATGCGTGCGGTGCCCTGGCGCACTTGACCCCGCGTCTCGCCCACCAACTTCGTGCCGCGCTCGAGGAGCACCACCGAGCCGTCGACGCCGAAGGTGTCGGTCGCGAGTACGCAGGTCGTCATGCCAGGGAGTGTCGAGTCGATGGCGGTCTCAAGGGTGCAATCGAGAAAAGCGCCCTTCGGCAACAGCAGTCGCTGCGTGGGGAGTACCTGCGCGAGCGCCGCTGGCGTGACCGCCGGTCTAAGCAACCCGGCGATCTCACCCGCCCCCTCGCGGTGATCCACGGGAGTCGATCCGACGGGTGCTTGAACGCCTCGTGCATCGCTCGCCGGTGCAGGCGCCGGTGCGCTATTCGTCGGGCCGGAAAAGACTGGGCCTGAGAGGCGCCGCTCGAGCGCGAGCTCCGCCTTCGATTTCCCCCCGGGAGGGGGCGCACCGTCGCCTCGAGCAACCAGGCTCGATGGCCCCTGCGGGGGTGGCGGTGCGGGCGGCGGCCCCCCGAGCGCCCGATCGATGAGTGAGGCGGCCGCGGGCGGCCGAGGCTCGACCCGACCCAACGGCGGCAGTTTCATCTCGCCCTGCGCGGTGCTCTCTCTCGCCGCGCGCGCGGTTTTTTCGGGCTGCGTTCGGGCGGATAAGATTCGGGTGTAGTACCAACCCAAGAAGCCGACTGCGAGGGAACTCACGAGCGCCAGCGCCAGGAGGTTGCTCAAGCGCGTCTGGAGCGAGGCGGCCCGATTCACGGAGGTGATGGTGCGCTCGCCGACGATCGTATCGGGCTCGCCGTCAACCGCTGCGGCAGTTTGCCCATCGTCTCCGCGAGGCTCCCCCGTCGTGGTGCGAGTCAAGCGGCGAAAAATCCTCATGGGCGCGCGGCCTTGCGCTCGCGATCCACCAGCGGCGATACGGTTTCGGTCTCGAGCCGCTCACCCGCCCCCTGATAAGCCTTGTTGACGATGCAGCCGGTCAGGGACCCCCGCCGAATGATGAACTTTGGGGCCACGCGATGAATGACCACGTCACCCGCATCCATCGAGAAGTTCAAGAGCGACTCGGAGTCATCCGCATTGCGCACGAAAATCGCGGGAATTTCCGCGCGTGAGCCGAAGGTCAAGCGGGTTTGCACCCCATCATCGGAGGCCGCGATGGGCTTGACGGCGCGATTACCGCAGAACCAGTAGTCGGCATTCACCGCTCGCGCGTTTTTCCCCGAGGACAGTTCCCGATCGACTCGGCCAGCCTGCCCACTCGTGCTCTCGCTCGCGGGGTACGTAAAGCGCACGGCGTAGATGACTTCATCCGAGACGCGATTCGGACGACGCGCGGAGGCCGAGTAATCGAAGCGATAGGCACGACGATCGGTATAGATCACGAGATTGGTTGCGACGACCGCCGCGCGCGGCTTGATGTGCACATGGTTCTCAAAGGCCTCGATCGCAATGCCCTCGAGGTCCCCGCCAGCTTTGCCGGTGAAGCGCTCGCCTGGCTCGAAGATGAGCTCGACGTCGTAGCCCACAAACCCGACGAGGCGGTAGATCTCCTCGGCGCTATAGA
>VBAH01000077.1 GCA_005884685.1 Alphaproteobacteria bacterium | reverse complement strand
CACATCGCATTCCAGTATTTCTCGCGATAGATCGCCTTTGCTTCCTCCACGCGCATGGCGCGCACGTCGGCCGCGGTCGCGTCGGCCTTCACGTAGCGGCGGTAGTCGCGCAACGTGATGCCGAAATTGGTCGGGCCGCCGGGATCGGACGGGTGGTTGACGTAGCCGCCCTCGCTCGCGAGCAGACGGCGGATCGACTCGGCATAGCAATCGGCGCTCATCGCCTGTCCTCGCGCTTGTGGTGATCTACGCGCGGCAGCCGTTGGCCGTGAGCGCGCTGCCGGCGCACTGCGTCGGTCACATCGCGCGACATCTGCGCGACCTGGATGGCCTCGCCGGCGCGCGCGGGCGCGTGTGAGCAAAGCGCGCCGGCGAACGCCAGCGCGGCCAAAAGCCACCACATGGAGATTGTCCTTCAGAGAGCGTGACGCTGCGGCTGAAATCAGCGGCGGTCAGAGTCTCGCATCCGACTTCAGAATCGCCGGCGTCGAGTTCGTGACGATCGCGCCGTGCTGCGCGGTCGCTCCGGAGAAGCCGTCGATGATTGCGCGCGTGCCGAGCGGGCCGCCGTCGCCCAGCGTCAATGTCGAACCCGAGCCGGTCCGATCCGCGATCCCGACATCCGTGATCGTCGGGCTGGTCGTCAAAAGCGTGATCGTGCCGGCCACGCGCTTCTGCACCTTGTACTGCCAACCGAGCTGCACCTTGCTGGCGCTCTCCCACGTGCCGAAGATGCCCGTACCGCCGAGTTCGAGGTAGCGCTGGCACAACGGCTGTTCCTGATCGAACGACCGCACGAGGAATGGCGCACGGTCGTAGGCCGGCAGCTCGATCCCGGGCAGCACGATCAGTCCGGTGAACTGGAACGTGTCGCTGGTCGCCGCCACCGCGTTGGTGGTCGAGGTCACACCGCTGTAGTCGGCCGCGGCCCATGCGCCCGCGGTCCCGACCCGCGAGGAGCCCCCGCCAATGCAGATCGCGAGATAGAGGCCGACGCCGGTGTCGGTCAGCCACGTGCCGGAGGTATCACCCGCGACCGTGACCGTCTTGAACTCCCACGTGTCGGCGCTGTTGATCGCGAACGTGAACGGCCAGGAGCGCGCCTTGCTGCTGTTGCGCAGCGAGCCGGAATAGCTGCCGGTGCGGTGCGCCTTGACCCAGAAGCCGAACGAGATCGCGGCCGCCGCGGCGGCGCCAAACACAAGCCGTGCGCAACGCACGCCCTCGATCGGGATGAGCACCGACAGCTCATCATTCGCGCCGAGCGAGCTCTGCGCGGTCGAGACGGTGAACTTGAGCGAATTGCGATAGCCCGCGGGCGCGTCAGTCACCTGCTGTCCGGCGGCGACGAACGTGCCGCGATAGGCTGCCATCACGCCATCAACGAGATATTTCGTTTGCAATGAACCTGTCGCGGTGAGCGTCACGCTGGACGTGCCGTTCTCCTGGCTGACTTCCATGCCGCCATTCAGTTGCATGCCGTTGAAGGCGAGTGCGTCGAATGGCGCGGCATAGAGTTGCCCACGCGTCACGACCGGAACGGCGAAACCCTGGTTGACGGCGAGCTTTCCGGTCGTGCGGTCGATCGTGATCGCATCGAGCCAGCTCGAGCCGTCGGCCGACACCTTGAAATGAAAGTCGTCGTCGCCGGTCAGTCCGACCTCGGCGCGGCCGGAGAAATTGTCCTGAAAGAGGAGCGAAAGCGTCTTCGCGGCGCTCTCCTTGCTCATCTTGTAGCGCAGATTGCCGTCGCCGCCTTCCGCCACGGTCCTGGCGACCCAGAGCGCATTGTTGAGCTTGGCGCTGAACGGATTGGTCGAGTCGGCTGTCGTGCCGAGACCGAGCAGCGAGAGGTTTTGCAGGCTCGCCAGCATCGCGAGCGCGGCGATCCAGGCGCTGCCATTCCACGCAATCAGCGCGCCCTCGTCGATCACGTAAGCGAACCATCCAACCTTCGGCGCGCAGAACACCCAATCGCCGTCCTGCCACGCGGCGATGTGATTGCCATGCCCGGCCCAAGCGCCGGTCGGGCTCGGGCTCGCCTTCACGATCCAGCGCTGGCCTTCGGCGGGCGCGCCGGGCGGCGCGTTGAGATCGCGGTCGACGATCGCAAGCTGCACCAGCGTGTCGATCAGGCGCAGCGTTTCGTTCAAGGTCACGTCGGGGAGAAGCTCGTCGCCTTCGATGAAAGGCAGCGCAAGATTGGCTGAGGCGCTCATGGGCTGTGCTCACGGTATTCCGCTCATGCCCGCGAAAGCGGGCATCCCGTTCTTTGGTCTGGGTACCCGCTTTCGCGGGGAGGAGCGGAGATCGGTTTAAGGAATGAGGGTGGCGGTGGCAGGAAGGCCGCGGCCGACGGCGGCGGAGATCTGATAAAGGCGCACGCCGAAGCTCGATTGCGTGGCCCCGAAGTCGAGCATCTCGTCGCTCGCGGCATAGAGGGCCGCGGGTGAGATCGCTGACAGCGTGCGCACGACAGTCGACCCGGAGAGAATCTCAAGCTCGTAGGCTTCGCTCACCTCACCCAAGTCGGGCCGCGTCGCGAAGGTCACGCCGGCAAGCCCGCGCTTGCGCGCACGCCACGAGAAGCGCACGCCGCCGGCCTCGCGCCGCGCCTTCAGATGCACCGGCGCCAGCGGCTGGAATGCGAGCGCGCCCGGCCGCAGATCGATTTCGACCGCGCTCGGGTCGCCGTGATCGCGGCTCGCCGCGACGACACGCAGGCGCATGCGCCGTCCGATCGTCTCGAGGCCGCGCGCAATCGGAACGACATGCGGGTCGAGCACCACGAACGGCGCGCCCGCGGGCAGCGGCGCGCCGATCGCGGCTTCGGTCCCGAGTT
Source organism: Alphaproteobacteria bacterium (assembly GCA_005884685.1). Lineage (GTDB taxonomy): Bacteria > Pseudomonadota > Alphaproteobacteria > Rhizobiales > Xanthobacteraceae > PALSA-894. Next base: position 64,663 of record VBAH01000077.1, on the reverse strand, counting down.
CGCCGCGCAACAGGCGCGAGAGGTCGTAGGTGCGCTCGCCGGTGAGCACCGCATTGGCAAACTGCAGGATCTCCCACACGCCGTCCGGGCGCCGCACCGCCGCCGCGTTCGCCCCGCTCAGCACGCGCAAGTCGGATGCCGAGGCAAGGGCCCCGCCGTAAAGCTGCACGCGCGTGCGCGCGACCTTGTCCCAGCGGCTCGCCGGACCTGCCGGCAGGTCGTCGAGCGTCTCGCCCATGATTGCGGGCGCGCTCACGATCGCGAACGGTTGATAGCTCGCCCCGTCGTCCAGCGAGCGCCAGACTGCGACCGCTCCCGGCCACGGATCGGCGTAGACCGCGAGATGGGCCGTCACGGCGGCATTGTCGCCCGGCAGCATCGGCAATGCGAGCAGCGCCGCGTGCACGGGCCCGAGCGGCGGCGGCATCGCGGGCGGCGGACGGCGTGGCATCTCGGGGACAAACGCGAACACGTCGAGATCGATCGAGCGCGCGCTGATGCGGCGCTGCTCGGTATCGACGGTCGCGCGCAACTCGAGGGTTCGTTCGCGCCCGCCGGCATCGAGCGTGATCACGTCCCCCGGCGTGAGCGCAAGCGCGCTCGGCGGCAGCGCGAACTCCGCGCTCTCGCGCCCGGCCCAGAGATCCTGCAGCCAGATGTCGGCGCGGCGCTCGGCCGCCGCATCGCTGGTGATGACGCTCAGGTCCACGTGTGAGGCGCGCGCCGCGCCGCCGACGAGGCGGCGCGAGGTCACGGCCGAGCGGCGATAATCCGACCCGGCGTCGGTGAAGCCGATCGAGACCTCGCGCGGCAGTTCGGTTTCCTGCGTGCGCGTGAGGCGCAAGGGTGCCGCATCCTCCGGCAGCACGAGATCGTCCTCGGTCAGCGCGATGACCGGGTCGCCGCCGCGCGGGCGGAAACGGATGACCGCGCCCTCCTCGGCCGCCTCGAACGCGTAGGCAAGCGTGAGCGGCTCGATCGCGGCGCGCGGCGACATCGGCCGATCGATGACGTAGCCGTCAGGCCCCTCGCCCAGGGCGGCCGTGTCGTAACCGCCGATGCCGGCATCGTCGAGGATCGCGGCGATCAGCGCATCGAGCGGCGCGCCGCCAAGCCGGCCGGTGAGCCAGTGCCCCGTATCCCAGTTCGGGCCGTCGCTCCATACGTCGAGCGCGGCGGGAAAGAACGGATAGGGCCGCGCGTCCCAGGTCCATAGATGAATCGCGGACGGTTCCAGCATGCGCCCGCCATAGACCGGCGAGACCGGATTGCTCACGAGCGTCGCGCCATATGCCGGATCGAATGTCTGTAGCGCGGCTTCGAGCATGCGGCGCTGGATCAAATCATCGCGCTTGCCGCTCGAGAAATACGGCACGCCGGACTCGGCCGACTTCGGGTCGGGAAATACGCTCGGCTGGTTTGCGCCCTTGTCGACCGCCCCGCAGCCAATCTCGGTGAGCCAGATCGGCTTGCTCTGCGGCACCCAGCCGGTCGGGCTCCCGAGCTCGCTGCCTCCGACGCGCTCGTAATGCGGGTTGCTCCACCAATTCCAGATATCCTTGACGCGAAACACCCAGGGCTTGCCGAGCCCGTCGGTGATCGGCGTGCGCGTCTGCGCCGCACGCGTCGCACCGTCCGCGTAGTACCAGTCGTAGGCATCGCCGCCGCGCAAGTTTCCCGCGAGATAATCGAGATTGTAGATCGATCCTGCGACCTGGCGGTCGAGATGCGCGGTGCCGTCGCGCCAGTCGGCGAGCGGCGCGTAATAATCGATGCCGACCGCGTCGATCGCTGCCGACGCCCACAGCGGATCGAGCGGAAAGCGCACTTCGCTCGCGCCCGCATCCGCCACATGCGCCCCATACTCGGTCCAGTCCGCGCCGTACGTGACGGCCGTGCCCGTGCCGACGATCGCCTTCACGTCGGCCGCCAACGCGATGAGCCGGCTCACCGCCGGATAAACGCCGGAGGCCGAACGCACGCGCGTCAGCCCGCGCAGTTCCGACCCGATCAGGAAGGTATCGACGCCGCCCGCATCCGCGGCAAGCTGCGCGTAGTGCAGCACCATGCGGCGATAGCGCCAGTCGGAGACGCCGGTGCCGAAGAACGCATCGATCTGCGTCGCCGCCGTCGCGGTACCGTCCGGCGAGCCGGGTATGCCGGGCGCCGGATTGCAGGTGATCCGCCCGCGCCAGGGGTACGCCGGCTGGAAACCGCCATCCGTCCGCCACGGGTCGTTCAGCATGTTGTCGGCCGGAATATCCATCATGACGAACGGATACAGCGTCACCTTCAGGCCGCGCGCGCGCAGCTCCTGTATCAAATGGGTCACGCTCTCGTCCGACGGCGTGCCGCCGAACGCCGGGCGTCCCGCGACCGTCGAAACACTCTGCGCCTCGGCGCGCGCAACGCCTGCGACCGACCATTCCGCCGGATGGGTGATCTTCAGGTGCGAATCCACCTTGGGGAACAGCGAGAAGAATTCCGCGCGCAGATCGCTGCCGAACCACGCGACGACGAGTGCAACGCGCTCGAGGTTCGGGCACGCGCCCTGGAGATCGTCGAGCGCGGCTTCCACATCGGAAGCCGCGTGCGCGGTGTGGCGGTTCTCGGCCGCGAATTGCCCCGGCCCCATCAGCCGCACGACGGTGCCCGGCTCGTAGCCGAACTCGGTGGTGCCGGGGATCAGCGTGACGGCGCGCACCATCTTCTCCAGCCGCCCGAGCGGGCGCATCAGCTCGAACGAGAGCTGCGGAATGCGGTTGCCGAAATCGGCGAGCGGCAGCCGCTCGAACACCACGTAGGCGAGGCCGCGATAGGCCGGCGCGTTCCCGGCGCCTTCGCGCGCCACGATCAGCGCATCCGGTGTCTGGTCTTCGCTGCCGGTGTAGCTGCGCACCGTCAGCCCGACCAGATCGAGCGGCTTGCCGTCGGCCCAGATCCGCCCGATGCGTCCGATCGGTCCCGCGCACAGGCCGACCGCGAAATTCGCAAAGTACGTATAGGTCGTCGTGCTGGTGGTGACGGTGTTGCCGCCGCCCTTGCCGCCCTCGGTCTCATGGTTGACCGACACGACCTCCTCGATCCTGGTCGCCCAGATCACCTGGCCGGCAAGCCGCGCGCGGCCATAGACCCGCGGGATCGGCGCGCCCTCGGTCGAGGCCATCACGTCGAGATCGGCGAGGCGCGGGCCTTCGACGTTGCGCTCCTCATGCGTCGCGAACAACGCGCGGTCGATCAGATTGCCGCCGATCGCGCCGACGAGACGCCCGGCGATCGCGCCGGCCGGGCCGAATACGGCGCCGCCGACCGCGCCACCCGCGACGGAGAGAACAAGTGCGGCCATGGTGTGACCTTCTAGTCACGAGGACAGTGCAACGCGCTCCGTCACCCTCCCCTGAAGGGGGAGGGTCGACGCGAATGAAATGAGCGTCGGGGTGGGGTGACTTGCTCGCGAAGATTCACCCCACCCCGGCTCGCAGCTTCGCTGCTTGCCGACCCTCCCCCTTCAGGGGAGGGTACGAGCGGAGCGCGCGGCTCGCTCAGTCGCCCACATCCCGAAACCGAAACGCAAACGCGAGCCTGCGCCGCCACCACGGCGCGATGGCGACCTCCGCAACGGCGGCGCCGTCATGCGCGTGCACCATCAGGTCGGGCGCGGTCGCGATCGCGGCGTGCTTGGCGGGATAGCGGCTGGCGTAGCGAAACAGCAGCACATCGCCCGGCGCGAACGCGTGTGGATCGGCGAGCTCGTCGAGATGCCGCCGCGCAGCTTCGGCGAGCGATTCAATACCCGACGCTTCCGCCCAGTCGCGCGTGTAGGCGGGCGTGGCTTCCGGCTCTGCACCATGCAGCGCGCGCCACACCCCGCGCACGAGGCCGAGGCAGTCGCAGCCGGCGCCTTGCAGCGAGGCCTGATGGCGATAGGGCGTGCCAATGAAGGCACGCGCCTCCGCGACGATGCGGGTGCGGGTGCGGGTGGGGGGCATTTGCAGAGCTCGATAGGAACGTCAGTAGGGTGCGCGCGATCAAATGGCGTGCCGTCGCTACTTCAGGACGTGGCAGGACAGGTCTTGACCTTTTCGCTTCGAAGCTTCTCGGCGAGCCGCTCCGCTTCCGCCCCATCGGCCGCTGAGATCGAGATGCAAAAGCCACAAAGCCGCTCCCGTATGACGGGCCGGGCGACCACCTCGCAACCAATCACGACATCCATTGGCTCACCGACGATGCGGCGCGTGAGTTCGCATATCCGTCTTTGGATTTTCCTCGCGTAGCATACTTCGACGTCCGCAAATGGATATTCGACCGGCCCGGTCTCGAACATGAACGTCCGAGTTGCATGAGCCTTGATGCGGTGGATTGCGCTTGCCGGAACGTCGATTCGCTCAGTCCGATGGATGAACGACAAAGAGCCTTCATCGGCGCTCACCGGAACCTGCGCCCCTGCGAGGGCAAAAGAGACAACGAGAGCGGAGCGCCAAGTAGTCATATCGGCATCTTGTCCGATGCACTTCGCGCAGCCAATCAACCTCGCGTCGATGTCTCGCTCGCAATACTCTTTAGCTTTGCTGCCACCGAGCGCGCACGATCATGATTACCTCTCAGGCCCATGTCGTCGACCTCGATGCGGACGAGATGCTCGGAAAGGTCTAAAATTGAATTCCCGGCGACAACCATCTGCGCGAGGTGCCCGACGTAACGATCGTATTCGTCGGCGGCTTGCGGAACCCCGGCAATGCCGATCGGATCCCAATCGTTGAGAAGGATCGTTCGAACCCTGTGCGTGACGCGATCTGTTTCCATGTGGCCTCTGTTGCGTCGGCAAGCTCGACTGTTGCCTACTGCCGCCAAGTTGTAACGACTTGTCCGAGCGGGTTGAGCACGACTGCGGCGCCACGCCCGACATACTGTGTCGTACCGTTCGATTGGGGCAAGATCTGAATCGGGTTCGTTACCGCGTCATGCATGGCTGAAGGCGACACTCCGCGATTGATTGTCTGGTTTATGCCATGCTTGGTGAAGCCGGTTATGTCGCCGGCAAGGCGAATTCGCTCCGGTTTCTCGTCGCCATCCTTGCCGGCATCGCCGCTCCGCCCGCTGTCGGTCCACTTGCCGAGATCATCGCGCGGCTGATCCGGATTGAAGCCGGCCTTTTGCTCGGCGGAGTTCTGCAGATCATGGCAAAGCTTTTCGAAGGCAATGCGCGCTGCCTTGGCCTCCCGCCGCGCGGCGGTGCGCCCCGCAACGATTTCGAGCTTCAGCTCGTCCCATTCGCGGCGTAGCTGAAGGATTTCCCGCTCAAGCTTGCGCTGCTGGTCGAGGTAACGAGAGTCGATCCAGGCCATGTGGCGTCCCGTTTGGAATCACGACTATTTCGGTTGAGACAAACTCAGCCCGTCCGCCCACCCGCAACCTTCCCCGGCACCGGATAGCTGATGACGAAATCGTTGCCCGGGATGTGCGGGAAGCCGCGGAAGTTGACCGCGTTGGCGAAGCGGTCGCGGCAGGTGGCGAAGCGCTTGTCGCAGCCCGCCGTGACGGTGAATGCGTCCGACACCGCGATCGGCTCGGGCGGCTTCTGCCACAGCTCGATCAGCACGCCGTCGAGCGCGACGCGATGCGTCTTCACCTCGACGGCAAAGCCCGCGTTCGCGCCGCCGGTGAAGCTCAGCTTGCCGCCAATGAAGAGCCCATCCGCGAAGCCATCCAGGCCCGATGCGTGAAACGCCGACGCGCCGGCGAGCCCCGCCACCGTGCCGCCCGCGTGAAAGGCCGGATCGCCGAGATCGACCGTGCAGTGCGCGTCGCCGAGATCGGCCGAGCAGGTCGCGGTGTAAAGCCGCCCGTTCTCCTCGTTGAGCCGATGCGCGAGCGAGCGGAATTCCGCGGTGAACGCCGCGCCCTCGCGCCGCACCTCGCCGAGCGCGCCTTTCGCCAGCAGCACGTTGAGCGCGGGCTCGCTCCAGTCGACCAGATGCAGTTCGATGCTGGCGGCGTCATAGCGTCCCGCCGCCAAATCGGACTCGGCGAGCGAATCGTCCGCGAGCGCGCCGGCGATCTCCGAGCCGTCGACCTGCAGGCCGAGCCGCGCTGTCGCCTCGGACGCCGTGAGCCCGGTGCCGGCGTGGCACAGCGTGCCCGCAACGGTCAGGTCCGCGTCGTGGTCGGTGAAGCCCATCACGACGCCGTCGCGCCGCGTGATGATCCAGCAGCGCGCGAGCGTGGTCACGCCGCTATCGAGCTTCGCCTGCAGGGCGGGGGGAATCGATCTCACAGTCTGATCTCCATCAGCGGAATGCGCGGCACGCTGCCGGCCGCAAAGGCGGACAGGTCCACTTCGAGGTAGTCTGTGTCGAAGCGCACCGGCACGTCGAACAGGAATCCCGCGCGCACGAGCGCTCCGGCGCCGGGAACGTGCCCCGGCAGAAACGTCACGACGCCGCTCGTCGTGTCGCACGTGAATGCCGTACCGTCGCTCTGCTCGACACCGCCGACCGAAACGCGCACCGAGCCCGCGGCCGGCTTGGCGATCGGCCGCTGGTAGGGCGCATGCGCGCCGCCATAGAGCTTGAGCAATGGAAACGCCGTGCGCGCCCCGTCGCCCGTGCCGAGCACCTGGTCGAGCGGCGCCACGCTCGCGCCCGGCGCCGCAGAGGAATGATCGAGCCGGTCGCGCCAGCGGAAGCCGTGCAGCCGGCCGCGCCGCTCCTCGAAGAACGCGACCACCTGCGACAGCGCGTCGAGCGTCTTCACGCCGTAACCCGCGTCATAGCGGCGGCGCGAATGCGCCCAGCGCGCGTTGCGCTCCTCGGCGCCGGAGCCGAGCGCGACGATCTCGGTCTTGCGCTCCGGCCCGCCGGCGCTCTTGAGCGCGATGTCGAGCGGAAACAGGATTTCGTGGAACGGCATCTTCAGAGTCCCCTTTGTCCACGCGCGACCGCGCGGGCGATGAGACCGGTGAGATAGGTTTCCGAGCGGCGGAAGCTCTCGGCATCCGGGGTCGCGATGTTGATGGTGACGTTGCCCGGCGTGCCGGACGCCGCGACGCCGAGCCGCCCGTCCGGTCCGCGCGCGAGTGGCATGATCGCCTCGGGACCGGCTTCACCTGCGAGCCCGACGCGGCTTGCGCCAAGCGGAAAGAAGCTCGGCGCGGCGATCACGCCGCCTTTGGCGAACGGCTGCACCGGGCCTTCGTTCGCCGCGCTGTTGCCGGCGGACCCCGTCAAGCCGCTGAACAGATTCGTGAGGCCACTGGTCAGCGCGCCGGTCACCGGCTTGAGTGCAAGATTGAGCGACAGAGTCGAAAGCCGCAGCGCGAGCGACTTCAGAACGGAATCGAAGCCTTTCGCGCCGGTCGCTCCTTGCGCGAAAGCTGAAGTGATCGCGCGCGCGAACGCATTCGAGCTCGCGGTCAGATCGCGCGTGCGCGTGCGCACGCCTTCGATGCCGCTCGCGAGCGCATCAGTTCCGAGGTCGTTGGAATCGCCTGAGTCATCAGCCATACGTGTTTCTCCGCATGAACGAAAGTTCCACGCGCAGAGTACGATTCGAGAACGGGGAATCCTCTTGGGATCAGCTTGACGGTGCGTCGGGAAACCGCGCGCTGAGCTCCGCGAATGACGCACGGTCGAGTGCGGCCTCGCGCGTCCCGAGCACGGCTTCCATGGCGGCGGCCAGTTCGCGCGGCGTCATGCGCCAGAATGACTCCGGTGAAAGACGCAACACGCCGAACCCGAAGCCCATCGCTTCCTTCCAGGGAAACGGCGCGCGCCTCACGCGCCCGCCTGCTCCCCCAAAGGGCGTTCGTCGACTCCGAAGGTCGCGGCGAGCAACGCGCCCGCGATGCGCACAAAGCCCGGCACGCCGCCGTCGACCGAGAGGCGCGCGACCTCCTCGTCGCTGATCGCCTCGCCGGCGCCGCGCAGGCCCGCGCCGATGATGCGCGCGAGATCGATTGCCTTGAGCCGGCCCGCGCCGAAGCGCTCGGCGAGCGCGGTCAGGTCGTCGGCGCCGAACGCCGCCTCGAGTTCGGCAAGCGCGCCGAGCGTCAGCACCAGGCGCCGCCGCGCGCCGCCGATCTCGGCTTCGATCTCGCCGCGGTGGAGATTGGGCATGGGGTCATCCTGCTAGAGATATTTGGCGTCGTCGCCGATGAGCAGGTCGCGCGGGTTCTGCGTGACCGGAAAGCCGTAGCCGCAGCCCGGCTCGTGCCACATCAGGTATCCTGCTTTGTGATGATCGCTGGTGTACAACTCAGCACCGATCATTTGCATTGCGGCAAGAATTGCTTGGACTATCGCGCGATCGAGCACCGGATCACGAACCCTCAGCTCGCTATCGTAGGCGAACTCCATAATCTTGATGTAAGCCTCATTGAGAGCGCGCTGAAGTTCGCCGTCGGCTTCAAAACTCAATTCCGTCAGTTGATCGTGCGATATTTCGGCCCCGCCGAGGACTTGCATGAGAACGCCGACGATTTCTTTGGCGCCGCTGTTCATGATCGAACTCTTCACTCACGGCGTTATTGCCAGAGGACGGCGCTGACGACCTGGCAGGTCCTCTGATCGATGCCGATCTCCGGGACATAACCAAGGGTATTGTCTGGCAGGCTGAACCGAACTTTCCAAACATTGCCGTCAAACGAGCGGATCACACGCCGATCAGTGGTGAGGTCGACCGGCCACCGGGTCCGGGCGTAGTCCGCGGCAATTTTGACAACATCACAATTCGGCTGCGACATGGCTTCATCTACCGTCAGTTGGAGCGCTGCGACCAATATCAGTGCTTTGAACACGAAGGCCTCTCATTTTCGAACCCGCCTCAAGGGGATCGGCGCGGTCGAAGCAACGGGCCAAAATAGTACATTCCGATATGGGATTGAAGCAGTCCTGGCAGGCCCGTACGCGCAGCGTACTGCTCATCTTCCAAACTGGGACCCGGGTATCCTCCAAACTCGGGGCGCGCTGGGTGCGTGTGAAAAGACGCGATTGCGTCACTTGGAGGTGCACCTGGAACGATGGTTGCCGGGCCTCCTGGATTGAAAAACGGCCGCGTGAAGAGCTCACCCGTCGCATCGTTGCGAGAAATCCAAAAGCCATGCTCTCGGCCAAAACCATTTGGGTCAGAGGCAGCCCATGCCTCATCGATGCGCGCGCGAATCCGCGGATCCTTTGCGATTGCATCCAAGTCCAACAAATCACGGCGAGGCTCTTGGCCGGACCCCGGCGCAATCATGGACCGCCGATCTTGGGCCAGTCCCTCACCGCTTTGAGAAGCATCGCCATTCGCAGGATGTGAGCCTCCGCTCCCGCTCGTCCACTGCCCGCCATCGGGATTACCCTTCGGCGAGCGCTGCTGATCGGGACTGTATTTTCGCTGGAAGCAGCGCAGCTCGTATTCGAGCTTGAGCTTCGCGAAGTCGTGGCGCAGGGCTAACACCTCGCGCTCAAATTCCTCCTGTTCGGCCGCCGCGTCCTCGGCGGCTTCTTTCGCCCGCACGCGTGTCATCCACGGATCGATCCACCCCGGCATCTTCGCCTCGGGCGAGCCGGGCGGCGCGAAGCGGTAGGCGTCGGGCCGCGTCCAGTACTTGCGCCGGCCTTCGAGCCAGATCGGATTGGCGTAGGACATCGGAAGAATCCCGCTGTGATAATCGCGAGGCCGCGCTCACGCGCCGGTAAACGTCAGCTCGCCCGCCGACTCGAGCGCGAGCTCGGTCGTCACCTCGCCGTCGTGCTCGCCGGCGAATTCGAGCGAGGTGATCTGGAACAGCCCCTGCACGGTGCCGAAGTCCGGGATCACGATCTGGAAACTCTTCACCGCGCCGTCGAAGAAAGTCTGGCGCATCAAGGCGTCGGACGATGCGTCCTTGAACAGGCCGCGTCCCGCGACCGCGGCGCGCTTGATGCCGGCGCCGTCGAGCAGCTCGCGCCAGCGCCCGGCGGATTCGGCGTGCGTGATGTCGACGGTCTCGGCGTTGAACGAGAGCCTGCGCGCGCGCAGGCCCGCGACGGTGACGAAGCTCGCGCCGTCGGCGATCTTGACGAGCAGGTCTTTTCCCTTTTGGGCAGCCATGGATGTGTCCTTTCAAGCAGGCGAATGGCGAATAGCGAGTGGCGAATGGTGGGGCGGCAGTCCCTATTCGCTACTCGCCATTCGCTATTCGCTTGGTTCGGTGACCGCGCGGAAGCGCACCAGCGCGTGATAGGTGCGCCCGTCGGCCTCGCGGCGGATGTCGGCGACGGAGAAGCGCAAATTGACGAGGTGGTGCCCGGCGGGCGCGAGCGGCGCGTCGTCGAGCGCGGCCAGCAGCGCGCCCGCGATCATGTGCGCCTCTTTGTGCCCGCCCTGGCGCGACCACGCATGCAGGGTGAGGCGATGCTCCTCTCCGGGATCGCTGCCGGCGGAGAAATCGCCAATGCGCGCGTCGCCGATGGTCACATACGGAAACGCCGCGCCTTGTGGCGGCTCGTCGTAGACTTTCGGGCCGCCGAGCAGTGCGGCAAGCGCGCCGTCCGCGACCAATGCATCGTGTATCGCGGCGCGCAGCGCCACGGCGGCAGTGGACATGGGTGCTCTCCGAGTTAGTCCGCGCGCGCTTCGGCGCCGATCACGAGGAAGCGGCGCGTGGCATCGTCGCGCAGCGTGACGATGCGGTAGACGATCGCGCCTTCGACAAAGCGATGCCGCGTGGTGACGCCGGTGCGCCTGCGCGTGACGATCCGGTGTGTCACCGTCGCGCCGGGCGCGTCGGCCACGACCGCGCCGCGCGCCGACACCGGCTCGACGCTCGCCCACAGCGTCATCACTTCTGCGTAAGTGCGCGCGACGCCGCCTGCGCCGTCTGCGCTTTCGACCGGCGCCTCGAGCACGAGGCGGCGGTTGAGCTCGCCGGGCGTCATAGCGCGAGCACCCGGTAGGGCGCGATCAGCGCCGCGGCGGTGTGCGGCAGCACCGCGATCTCATGGCCGACCGCGACCAGCCCGCGGTTCTCGTACCAGTGCGCGACCAGCAACCGGATCGCCTGGCGCAGCGGCTCGGGCACGTTCGCCGGGGCAGCCCCGTAACCGCAGGTCACGTCGATCTCGATGCCCGCGACGCGCCGCTCCGGCGCCGGCAGCGCACCGCGCATGAACGAGAGCCGCGCCGGTGCCGCGGCCTTGTCGACCGCGAACGCCGCGAGGTCGATCGCCAGCGTACTGCCGTCGGATTTGTAGACGCGCGCCGCATCGAGCGTGCGCAACGGCACCGGCAGCACCGGCACGCAGCCGATCTCCGGCCAGACGTCGCGCGTGAGCCGCCAGCTCTGCGTGATGAGCGCGCGGCGCGTCTGTGTCTCGACGTGAATGCGCGAGCCGGCGATCAGCGCCGCGATGATGTCGTCGTCATCGTCATGCTCGACGCGGATGAACTGCTTCGCCTCGGCAAGCGTGATCGGCTCGACCGCGGGACCGGACAGGAGGATGGAGGGCATGGTCGCTCTTTCCGTTGACAATCGTTCGGCGCGCGGGCTGATGCGCGCGATGCGGCGCGCCCTTGCCCTCATGTGTCTCGTGATCTCGTCCCTGCCCGCCGCCGCGATGGTCGGCGGCGCCGGCGCGCCGCCGGAAGGGATCGCGCGTTCGGTCGTGCTGATCGTCGGCTCGCGCGGCAATTCCTGTTCGGGTGTCGCGCTCGCGCCCGATCTCATCCTCACGGCGGCGCATTGCGTGCTGCCCGGCGCCGAGTACAAGATCGTCGAGTTCGATGCGGCGCGGCAGCCGCAGTTACGCGATGTCGCGCGCGTCACCGCGCATCCGAAATTCGACGCGAAAGCCCTGCAGGCCCACCGCGCAACCGCGGACGTGGCGCTGCTCCAGCTTGCCGCGCCGCTTGCAAGCGTTGCGCCCGCGACTCTTGCTCCTCCCCTCACCGTGGCGCCGGGCGATGCGCTGACGGTGGCGGGCTACGGCGTGTCGATTCGCGGCGACGGCAAAACGGGCGGAACGGTGCGCGCCGCCGCCCTGATCGCGACCGGCAAGCCCGGCACGCTGCAGATCCGCCTGGTCGATCCTGCGACCAAGGGCGAACGCGCCGGCCTCGGCGCCTGCACCGGCGACTCAGGTGCGCCGGTTTTTACGACCAACGGCGTAGCCGCCCTGGTCGGAGTGGTAAGCTGGTCTACCGGAGCGGGGAACTCGGCCGGCTGCGGGGGCCTGACCGGCGTCACACCCCTATTTCTCTACCGCAACTGGATCGAAGATTACCGAAAACTACGGACCCCGTGATTTTGATCTTGATTACGCCGTGATGAACGGGGATTGTGTGCACTGCGGGGTCAAACACAACAACGCAATTGCACGTTGGTCTAGAACACCTGTACGAGGGGTCCTCCATGCGGCAGACGATGCGCTTCGCGGACACCGCGAAGCAAGTTCCACTTCGCGCGCTCGCTCTCCTCGCGGCTTCGGCTGCGTTTCTTTATGCCAGCACCGACGCCCACGCAGTCATGCGCGGCCAGGGTGCGGGCGCCATCAGCCGCCACGTGGTCAAGCTGGTCGGCCACAATCTGCTGTGCTCCGCAACGGTGATCGGGCGCCAGCAGCTGCTCACCGCCAACCATTGCGTCGAGAACGGCGGGCCGTTCTTCGTCGTCGCCGGCGGCAGCCGCATTCCGGTGACCGGCCATTCCTCGCAAGGGCAGACCACGCTGCTCACGCTCGGAAGCCCGCTCCCGGCAAATTACATCCCGATCGCGACCGGCTCTGCCGGCGGCGGCGGCAGCTATACCATCGCGGGCTATGGCACCGCGCAGGAAGCCGCGCGCATGCGCTCCGCCGGCCTGCGCGAGGCGCGCCTCGTCGCCGATGCGCGCTACGGCGCGCTGGTCGATCCGCACCGCCGCGGCGCGATCAGCGCCAGCGCCTGCATGGGCGATTCGGGCGGCCCGGTCGCGAAGTTCGACGGCACGCGCTACGTGCTGGTCGGCATCGTGGAGCGCGTGTCGAACTATGCGGGCGTCGGCGCCTGCGGCTTCCTCACGCACTTCTCGGCGGTGGGCGGCGGCGCGAGTTACGCCTCCGCGCCCGCGGGCGAGACGCGCCAGGCCTCCGAGCCGCGCGCGCCGCGCCGCTATGCCGGCAAGCGCAAGCACTGGGCGGCCGCGCACTAACACGAATTCGTCGGGGGTCAGGGCAAAACGGCGCGGAGAAATCCGCGCCGTTTTGATTCGTGTGGTCCGCGCGGCCCGCCCCGGCGACTCTACCGCGAACTGCCTTTTTCCGTGATCGCAGCACCCGGCACCTTGTCGAGAAACTGCCGCAGGCCCTCGACCAACAGCGCAACATTCTCCGGCGGCGGCGGCGGCGGCGGCTGATCCCGCTTGGGATAGAAGAGCACATCAATTTCAAATCAGTCGCACCGGTGCCGGAGATGTTTGCCGACGAGACCTCGACGTCCGGACGCCACATCTGAAAATACATATCATATGGCCGAGGGTTGCTCGGCTTGATCACCATCCTGAAACCGAATGCCGTACCGAATTCCCGCATTTGCACGATGAACCGGTCGTAAGCATCCTGCTTTGCCCGCCCTACTCGCCCCGCTTAGCTCGCCGCGAACTTCAAGAGCTTGATCGCATCCAAGTCCTGCACGCCGCCGCCGACACGCTTGGTCGTATAGAACAGCACGTAGGGCTCAAGCACGGCGCGTGACGCATCCTCCGAAAACCCTAATCTAGAGCTATGATGACGCTATCGGTCGCGCGGTGACCGTTTGTCCAGATTCTCAAACGTGTCCGGGGACTGGGTACCTTTGCACTGAAAAGTGCGTTCGCGACAACGGTTTCGACAAGGATCATATGACTCGGAGTTTCAATTTTTTGATCCAACAACGGGCTTTTCGTCTGTCCAACTTCTGCTCCGCTACCGATAGTGATCGTCGTGTTTCCCTCAGAGTCCGGAAGGCAGCTTACTGCAACGCAGGATTCCGTCGCCCAATAAGCGGTCAAGCCGTCTATTTCCGGCAAATTCTCAAGCTTTGAATCGCGAATGAAAATGAGCGAGTTTAGAATAGGGACGCTAATCGATTTCATCGCCATGGTCTCCGACCGGTGATCCAGCCGCCTTGACGCAGGCTGCAGGTCAAACATTGCGGATAAAGCTGTTGAGAACGGCCCAACGAATTCAACGCGCTTGGAGGCTGGTGATCAACTACAAAGTTGCCGAGGGGAGTTCCTCCGCTCTTGGTACCACAGGTGTGACAGCCCGTTTCAGCACCAATGCGATTGATCTCGTCGTGTTCAGATGTAGTGAAGCTGCGCTCGGGCCCTCGGGCCGGGATGGATTCGCCCGCAAAAGGACCGGGGCCAATGCCCTTACGCGAAAGTTCGCTCGCGCGCGCCTGCGCCTCTTGGGCTTCGGCCTCGTAGGAGCGGATACTGCCCTCGACGGTTTCCTTGAAACTTGGTGTCGGACGCCAATTTGGATCAACTCTCGAACGCGCGAGATTGCGTCATCAGCTCTTGTCTGCGCTTCAACAAGCCTTGCGGCTTGCCCAGGCTCGACCTCGAACGTTCGCCCTCCGACTCGAACGGTTACGGCACCGCGGGTGCGGCCCTGCGCGTATTGCGCGCCGGGAATTGCCGTTATCCGGTGTCGCGTCCGAGATAGGATCGTTTCGACCGCCGGCACTGCTGCCATCAGTCCAACGACCGAGACTATCGCGCGGCTGATCAGGCCGATACTTGTCCTCGAAGCGCTGGCGTTCGTAGTCGGACAGCAGCTGCTTCAACTCGCGGCGCAGCGCGAAGAGCTCGCGGTCAAATGCGTCCTGCCTAGCCGCTTCGGCTTGCTGCTCGTGCCGCGCCGCTTCCGCCGCTTGGGCGGCGCGCCTTTTCGCGTTGCCGAGCGGCGTGAAAAAAAACGATGCGCGTCGTGGCGGATGAAGCGGTGCCGGTCGTGACGCCGCCAAACCGGATTCGTCGGGTCCATGGGGGATTCTCGCGAATTCGTCATGGCCGGGCTTGACCCGGCCATCCACGTCTTGGCGCGAGGAGAAAGTAAGCCGTGGATGCCCGGCCATAAGGGCGTTCACGCCCGTCTTCGACGGGCTACGGCCGGGCATGACGAAAGACCAGCAGTCGTTCAGCTCGCTGCGAACTTCAACAGCTTGATCGCGTCGAAGTCCTGCACGCCGCCGCCAACCCGCTTGGTGGTGTAGAACAGCACGTAGGGCTTGGCGGTGAACGGATCGCGCAGAAGCGCATTAACCAATTCGTCGGAGGTCAGGACAAAACGGCGCGGAGCGATCCGCGCCGGGTTTTGATTCTCCGATTCGCACGATGTGCGCCGTCACTTACCGCTGCGCGGTGACCTCGGTGATCGCCGCGCCCGGGACCTTGTCGAGAAACTGCCGCAGGCCCTCAACTAACGGCGTAACATTCTCTGGGGATGGCGGCCGCTGGCCGCGCTTTGGATAGAAGCCAATTCCAATCTTGATATCCCTCGCCCCGGTGTCGGAGTCGTTCGAGGCAAGCAGATCAACATCAGGGCGCCACATCTGGAAGAACATGTCGTCCGGCTTAGCCCTGTAGTTCTTGACGAGCATCCTGAAACCGAAGGCCTCGCCATACCCCCACATCTGCGCAACAACCTGATCGCGTGCGCTCCGCTCGATGCGGAGGTCGAAAAAACGTATCGGGGAAATGGATTCGTACCTAACGAACTTCATCCCGCTCTCCCAAAGCAGCATTGCGCTGGCAAGGGCGGCGACCGCCGTCCATGCGATTGCTTGCCAGATCCAAAATCCCTTTCCCGTGATGCCGCTCGATGTTCGCGCGCATTTGCCGGTCGAGCTCATTGAAGACCTCCGGACCAACCAGCTGATTTACGATGTTAATTCCGGGTTCGACATTATTCCCCAGACCGCGCGTCGTCACATACCAGGCACCATCGCGCGTTTGCGTAAGCTGCCGTGTGACCATGCCGTCGAAGAAGATATGGCCCGGCACCGTCCGGTTCTCAATGGTCAACCCGTCGTTCTCGACCCGCGTCCGAATGTCGCCGACATAGCGGTCGGTGCCGGGGATGTGGACCCGATATGTTGCGCCGTCCTCGATCAGCATCGAGGGATCGGCCCCGGGCAACGAGAAGCGCGCGAACTGATCAACCATTTCCTCGCGCGAGCACCCGCCTGCGCACACGAGATTGGGGCCGGCCTGATAGTCATGCCAGCCGGGCTCGCCCGGGCGGAACGCCGCCTCGCTCCCGACCTTGCCGGCGTCGCGCGTCCACTGCCCGCCGTCGGGATTCCCTTTGGGCGCGCGCGGCTGCTCGGGGCTATACTTCTGCTGAAAGCGGCGCAGTTCGTATTCAAGCTTTCGCTCCGCGAAATCGTCGCGCAGCGCTGCCAGCTCGCGCTCGAACGCTGCCTGCTCCGCCGCTTCGACTTCCTGAGCCTTCCGTGCGGCTTCGCTCGCTTCGACTGCGCGCCGTTTCGCGTTGCCGAGCGGCGTGAAAAAACGATGCGCGTCGTGGCGGATGAAGCGGTGCCGGTCGTGACGCCGCCAAACCGGATTCGTCGGGTCCATGGGAATAGTCCGGCACGGAAGGAAAATGTCGGGCGGGCAAAGCATGCCCCCCGCGAAGCGGGGGCGAAGCGTGTCCGCCCTCGCGCTCACCGGTCCCCGTCATGGCCGGGCTTGACCCGGCCATCCACGTCTTGGCCCACAATGAGAAAGCAAGTCGTGGATGCCCGCGACAAGCGCGGGCATGACGAAGGAACAGCGGTGCGCCTAGCTCGCCGCGAACTTCAAGAGCTTGATCGCGTCGAAGTCCTGCACGCCGCCGCCGACCCGCTTGGTCGTGTAGAACAGGACGTAGGGCTTGGCGGTGAACGGATCGCGCAGCACGCGCACGCCCTGCCGGTCGACCACCAGATAGCCGCGCTTGAAATCGCCGAACGCGATGGCGAACGCGTTCGCGGCGATATCCGGCATGTCCTCCGCCTCGACCAACGGATACGTGAGCAACGTCGCGCGGCCATCCTGCTGCGTCGGCGGCTGCCAGAGATACTGCCCGTCGGCGTCCTTGAGCTTGCGAACCGCAGCCTGCGTCTTGCGGTTCATCACGAAGGTGGCGTTCTGGCGGTAGCCGGCCTTGAGCGCATAGACGAGATCGATCACCGCATCGATCGGTGCATCGGCATCGAAGGCGCCGGCCGTCCCGGTTGCGACGTAGCCGATCTTGGTCCAGGCCCACGAGGCCTCGGCCACGGTCGTGTACTGCAGGAAGCCCTTCGGCTTGTTGGTGCCGTCGCCGTTGACGAAGGCGGCGCCCTCCTGCGTGGCGAACACCTGCTCGACCTCCTGGGCGAGCCAATCGTCGATGTTGACGGCGGAGTCCTCCAGCAGGGTCGCGGTCGCGGCCGGCTGGGCGTAGAGCTCCATCGCGGGGAATTGCAGCTCGGCAAGCGTCGCCGACGCGGTCTGCGCGCGCACGTCGGTCTCGCCAACCCAGCCGGCCGCCGGGCCCGCGGTCATGAACGGCTTCTTGTACACGTTCCCCGAGATCTGTCGCACGCCGGCGATGCCGCGGATCGGCGAGATCAAGGTGAGACGCTCGCTGATCGTCCTCTCCGTCTCGAACGGCACCGTGTAGCCGCCGTCCGGATTCGAGCCGACCGACATCGCCTTCACCTCGAGCGCGCGCAGGTTGGCGCTCTCGCCGTGGCGCACGTAGTCGTCGAACGCAGCCTTGTGCTCACGCGCCTCGGCTGAGTCCTTGCGCTCGGAGGCGAGTGCCGGACGGGCGGATTTGACCGTCAGGCTGTCGATGCGCGCGTCCATCCGCGCCATCTTCTCTTCCGTCAGGGGATCGCGCTTGCCTTTTGTGATCTCGGCAAGGCGCGTCTCGTTCTCCTGCTTGTAAGACTCGAAGATGCGTTGCACGTCCTCATGCGTGCAGTAGGGCTCGGCGGGCACGCCGGCCTTCTGCTCCGGCGCGCGGTTCAAGATTTCCATGTCCATCGTGTTTTCTCCTTTGCGTTGGACGTGCGTGAGTGCGCGGCGCGACAAGCGACGCGGAAATTCGTCGGATTCGTCAGGTTGTTTTTCGGCGGATGCGGCTTCAACAGCGCGCAGCCCGTAGCCCGCATTGAGCGTCAGCGAAATGCGGGGGCAGTGTTGCCGAAGGTTGCCGTCTTCCCGGCTTTCGCTCCGCTCAAGCCGGGCTACGCTTGCTATTCTTGACAGGAAACCCACGCGCGAGCCGCGAGGCATTTTGCGTGAATCTCCCGAAGGCGGCCAGCTGCTCCTTGCTCAGCATGTACATGTCGTGACCAGGATCGGGGACCGGGCGTGGGAGCATCGCGGGATGATAATGGCGAGCCTCCAACTCATTCAGGAACGCCTTGTACATTAGATATTTCTTCTTCCCACGCACTCGCACGCCCAATACGACGCCATCCTGATAGATTTCAATTCGAAAAACGCTGATGATCTCGCATCGGATCACGTGAGAGGCTTCTCACATTGCGCCTACAGCCTCAACGCAGGACAAGTTTGAACATGACGCTCGTGTCAAAATCGATGACTCGTTGAGTGCTCGCGCGCAAGATCTCACTGGGCAACTCGATCACGAATTCCACTCCATCGACCCTATGAATCGATTCTGGCGGCACATCACTCCGCTCAGATGCGCCGAGCATCAGACAATCCTCGATCGGTTCAGGTGTCGTGTCGGGCGAGCGTCGAATGGTAACAGACTGCGCCCAATCGAATGCAGCCACGTAATTATCGCCGTGCACTGCGGCCACGGTCCTTATAAAATCACGCGCGTATTGCAGGGCTGCTGCTGATAGCTTGACCGCGCCGGGCGCCACATATTCGGTTTTAAGAAGGTTCTTGCCGTCGAACATCCGCGCCTCCCGTCATCAACAATTGTCTTCCGGCATAAAGTTAGTACCGTGGATCGGTGACGAACGGGTCAATCTTACCACCGAATCCATACCGCTTAAATGAGAAACCATCAGCGCAGGTGTACTCGACCCACCAGTTTGTGGTGTTGCCCCATCGATCCGAGCTAATCGATCTTGTGCCGGCCATGCAGATTCGAATGACGTTGGCCGATTGCACACCGGGCACGATCGGATCGGGTGTCGCGTCGCTCAGCACCGTCTGCTCCGCCGCATCGGCGAGTGGGCTGGCTGCCGCCGCCGCGCCAACGGCGCGCGCGCCGCTCGTCCACTGCCCGCCATCGGGATTGCCCGCCGGCACGCGCGGCTGGCTGGGGCTGTATTTCTGCTCGCAACACCACAGCTCGTGTTCAAGCTTGAGCTTCGCGAAGTCGTGGCGCAGGGCCAATACCTCGCGCTCGAATTCCTCCTGCTCCGCCGCCGCATGCGCGCGTGCCTCCTCCTCGGCGGCCTCCTTCGCACGCACGCGCGTCATCCACGGGTCGAGCCAGCCCGGCATCTTCGCCTCGGGCGAGCCGGGGGCTGCGAAGCGCCAGGCGTCGGGCTGCGTCCAGTATTTGCGCCGGCCTGCAAGCCAGATCGGATGGGCGTAGGACATGAAGGTCTCAGTTGGTGTGTAGCCTGGATTGAGCGGAGCGAAATCAGGGGCCAACTCGATGGAGGCGACGATCCCGGCTTTCGCTCCGCTCAAGCCGGGCTACGCTCAATTCACCCGACGGGCGTGTCGCGCACCCGGCCGGCGGCCGACCCGCAGGTCGCATCGCGCGCCGGCAAAAGCGGGCGGCGGCCGGATCGGCCCAAGCTTGTATGTTTTTTCTATTGCAACTACGATAAGAACGCCTCAACGGTTCTCAGCCTCGGGAGGATTCACATGCCCTGGATCATCGGTGCGATCTTGCTCGCGTTGGCTTACCTGGCGGCCAGCTTGGGCTCCCTCGCCACCTCGGGCGGCGGCGGCAGCGTACCCGGCGCGCCGCGCACGTGCTTCACCAAATGCGGATTCTTCTCCGAGTTCCGCTGCGAGGATGGCGTGTACATCGGGTTCTGCTTCCTGTTCTGGCCGTGCAGTGCGGGCATCGGTGCGCACGGCTGCACCACCGGCGGCGGCGGCCTGTTCCCGTTCAACCTGTTCGCGCGGACCTGCACGTCGCCCGAGGTGTGATCGGGCGCGCTTCGGCAACGCGGCGGCTGGCGCGTCCGGCGAGCTCACCGGCCGGTACAGCGCGCGCTACGCCGCCGCGCACCGCGCTCCATTCCCGCTCGGCGCGCGCCCGCGCGTATGAGAGCTGCGGCGGGGAGGAAACCGTGCCCTCGACCGCGCGGACGCGCGCTCCCGCGAGCAGCGGGAACGTGACGATGGAAATCTCCCACAGGTCGAGATCGATGATTTTTCGCACGCGACTTGCGGGATCGACGCGCCCCTTCACGGTGCGAAAGCCGATCGAGAGCCCGTCGACCGCGCCGGACCTGACCAGCGCGAACAGTTCGCGCGCGCGCGCGACTTCGGGGATGAGCTTGCCGCGCGCGCGTAAGCCGCGGAAATCTTCCGTCAGCTCGAGCCACACGCCGACCGGCTCAGCCGGATCGTGCTGGAACAGCATCGGCACGCGGCGCACGCCGCGCAGCTTCAACGTGCGGGCAAACGCACCGGGCATCACCATGTCGCGCGCCGCGTCGAGCTCGCCGAACAGGCTGGCGTAGCCTTCCACCGTGCCGTCCGGCTCGATCGTGGTGCGCGGGCGGAAGACTTGCGCGGCGAGTTGCTGGTGGGGTGAGAGCATGCGTGATCCTTCGCGCTCCCCTGGAGGGGGAGGGTCGGTGAGCATCGCGAAGCGATGCGATCCGGGGTGGGGTGACGGTGAATTGGCGAATTTGGAGTCAGGGGTGAGGTTCAGCACCCCACCCCGCCGCTCGCTGGCGCGAGGGTCGACCCTCCCCCCAAAAGGGCGTTTACGCCCGTCTTCGACGGGCTATGGGGAGGGTTGGCGCCGAGTTCGCGGCGCCGTCTGTGGCTAACCTTTGACGCGCCGCTTTGCCTTCGCCTTGCGCGCGGGCGCGCGCCTGACGCGCTTGGCGGCGCGATCGAGGTGACCGAGGAATTCGCGGAACACGCTCAAATGATCCGGCTTCGACTTCGTCTCGCGGTGAATCGAGCGCAGCACCTTGTGCAAAGTGTCCATCAGCGTCGGCCTCCGGTTCGTGTCACATGCCGTTCGTTGAAGCGCGAGAGCTCGCGCACGAAATCGTCGAAGCGCCGCGTCGCGGCGGCAAGCTCGCGCAGCGCGAACAGCAACAGCCCGCTCGACGATGCCGCCCACAGGAACAGCGCGAGATGCGCAAGATCGCCGCGCTCGGAGAATGTGCGGATGAGATCGGACATGCCTTCGCCGTCATCGCCCGCGAAGGCGGGCGATCCAGTAAACGAAAATGTCGATGGTGATTACTGGATGCCCCGCATTCGCCGGGCATGACGAAGCTCACTGGCGCGCCTACCCCAGCCGGTCGCCGCCCTCGAGCGGCGCATAACCCACCACGGCGCGCTTCTCGTTCAGCGTGAGGAACGGCGCCTCGGTGATGCGGCTCCACAGCGCCGCGCGGTCGGACGAAAGCGCGTCGATCCGGTCGGCGTCGGCGGTGAGGCGCACGTTGCCGAACGCACCGGCGAGCCAGCCGCTGAGCGCCGCGCCGATGCGGTTGGCAAACGGCAGCACGGTCGCGCGGAAGAACACGCGGTTCGCTTCCTGGAAATTCGAATAGGTATTGTCGCCCGGAATGCCGAGCAGCTGCGGCGGCACGCCGAAGGCGAGCGCGATCTCGCGCGCGGCAGCGTGCTTCGCCTCCATGAAGTCCATGTCCTTCGGCGAGAGCGACATCGCCTTCCAGTCGAGCCCGCCTTCGAGCAGCAGCGGGCGGCCGGCATTGCGCGCGCCCTGGTACTCCTCGCCAAGTTCGCGCTTGAGGCGCTCGAACTGCCCGTCGGACATCACCGCGCCCTCGGCGCCTTCGAACACCAGCGCGCCGGACGGGCGCGCCGCGTTGTCGAGCAGCGCCTTGTTCCACGTCGCCGCGGCGTTGTGGGTGTCGACCGCCACGGACGCCGCTTCGAGCGGCGCAAGGCCGTAATGATCGTCGAGCGGGTGCAGCAAGGTGAGATGCAGGATCGGCGGCAGGGTGGCGCTCTGCTCGAAGCGCACGGTGCGGCCCGCGACGGTGTATTCATACGCTTCGGGCCAGCCGTCGGGACCGGGCACCAGCTTCATGCGGTCCGGGCGCAGCACGTGCAGCTCGCGCGGGCTGCCGTCGACCGCGACCGCCTCGACATAGGCGTTGCCGGCGATCATCAGGTGCGTGGCGACGTTTTCCAGGAATTGCGCACCGTCCTGGCGCGGGTTCGGCCGCGCGATCAGGTCGAGCAACGGATGGCGGTCGCGCGTCTCGGCGCCCTCCTCCACCAGATAGACACAGCCGCCGACATTCTCGGCGACCAGCTTCACGGCGCGATAAACGATCGCGTTTTTCACGTAGCCCTCGCGCGCGAGCGCCGCGTAATCGCGCGGCGTCCAGCGCGCGCGCCCACCCGACTCGAATGCGATCAGTTGCGCGGTGCGCGAGGCCTTTTGCTCCGGGGGAAGGAGGAGAGATTTCAGTGCGTTGAGCATGGGTGTCCTGTGGCGCGTTAGAGGGCGCGGGCGGCACTCAGGTGCAGGAATCGATCGAAAAGCGCTTAAAGGTCTCGATTGAGCGCGTCGCGGACAAGCCCGAAAAAATAGCGCAGGGGCGAGAAGCTTATTTCGGGGTCGCCCCTGCGGTAGATTTCCTGAAGCTGGTCCTCAGAATAGTCGCCGGTCAAAAGCTCCTCGAGAAAAGCTGCAAGCGTCTGCTTCTGCACCTTGGACATGTGTTTTATCGCCCCCGCAGCGATGTCCTTGGGGTCGGTCCCGTACACATAAAAAAAAATCCTGATGCAGATATAGGCAAAAGTCGAAAAACTCGTCTGGTATCTGCATGGCGGTCATCAAGACATCTAATGAAGCCTGTCTCTGATCAGCCCCAGGAAACCACGCAGATGCTCCTCCTCCGGAAAATAGATGTCAGCACTGCTGGCAAACCATATCCGCTGGAGTTCGGCTCCATCGTGACCTCCATCCAGCAACTCGTCCAGAAACCGAACGACGATCAATTTTTCATTTTCGTCCAAATGCTGCTTGGCAGAATCAATCCATTCTTCCGGAGACTCTTTGTCCTCGCCGATATCCGCATGGAAATTGCGGCACAGCTTGTTGAACGCGGGGGGCACCAGCATCGTCCTCTCCTATCGGGGAGCCTCGTTCATCGGATACGCGGTGTGAACCCGATAACCCCGCGCACTACGCGGATCGTGCCTGATCTCGACGCCCACGTCATAGGTATCGCGAAGATAAGGCTCCGAATCAATACTCGGCCTGAATGCTTCGCGGCCGGTGCGGTATCCGAACCTCGTGTTGAGGAATGTCCGGTCCGATTTTCCATCAGCGACTTGATCGACTGTGACCGAATTTCGTTCGAGCGTTCTGTTCACGAAGTCGTTCGCCGACTCGCGAGACTCGAACGAGCCTTCGCGCTTGCGCGCGTACCCAATAAACCCGACCGATCCACGGTCGCCGCGAACTTTGGTCAGCAATTCATCGTCGGTCTTCCCGACGTGATTACGCAGCGTATGTCCGCCGCGGGCCTCCTCCTCATTCAAATCGACAGAATAACGTCGTTGCGTCTCATTTTGTGCCAGCCGCGCGCCCGGCGTGAACAAGTTGTCGGGTGTTTCGTCGGATAGAATGCGCGGATCGTTGGGGTCAGTGGGGCGACTCTGACCAGAGCCGGAGCTGCTTTGCGTACCCCCTCCATCACTGCTCCACTGCCCGCCGTCGGGATTGCCCGCCGGCACGCGCGGCTGGTCCGGGTTGAAGTTCGCCTTCTGGCGCGGCGCGAAGTCGCCGCGCATGAACGCCGCCATCACGCGCTTCCACGCGGCGTCCGCCCACCGCTTGTGCTCGGCGCACTTGGCTTCCCACGCCATGCGCCGCATCATCAGCTCGAAGCGCAATTCGGCGAGCTCGGCCTTGAGCTCGAGCGCTTCGTGTTCGATCTGTTCCCGCTGCTCCGCGTCGAGACGTTCCTGCTCTTCGCGCTCGCGCTGCTCTTTCTCCTCGCGCCAGCGCCGCGCCATCGGCGTCTCGAACGCGCGGTCGCGCAGCGCGAAGTCCTTGCGCATCGCCTCACGTCCCGCCGGATGGACGCGGTACTCCCAGTCCGGGCGCACGAAGCGGCGCCAGTCGGGCCGACTGTAGCGGCGGTGATGCGCGATGCGTGCGAGGTCCTGCGCGTCCATGGCGTCTGCCTGAAAAGAAGGGCGAGCGCTGCGTTGAAAACGAAAACCCCGCGGGCGCGGGCGCGGCGTTGTCAAAACCCAATTATGGAGCGTGCGCCATTCATAGCGCAGGACCGACTCGCTGTCAAGCGCAAATTCCTACGATAGGATGACATTTTGTTGGCATCGGCCGAGGCAGAGCGAAGGCTGCCTGCGGACGAGGTTTTTCAGGCGCATGCATGGATGGTTACTAAGGGGGCCACTCCAAAGGTGAGCGCTCGAGCGAATGGCAAAAAGGGGCATTGGTACCTTCGAGCCGTTGCCGGTTGGCTGCTGCGAGACGCGAACTTTATTTCGCGCGGTTCTGGAATTGCTGGGCGACTCTTTCCAGAACAAACGGAAAGTAAGGCGTAAGCTCGGGATAATTGGATTGATCAGATAGTATTTCGACCAGGACCTCATCAGGATAAGTCGTTTTATTTTGTATCGTCGCCAATGCGGCAGACGTCAGCATGTGATTTAGTTCCGAGATTTTATACGCGAGTCTGGATCTCGCCGCGCAGTCATCCGAATAATCATGGAAGACGGATCGCACAACGATTGTAAGCTCATGCATGACGCCGAGAAACACTGTTACTTTCTCGATTGGCGATAGTGTACCGAGCCAAACGCTGATTCCGGATTTGTCCATTCGGCGTCCCTTTTTGACGAGCCACCTGCGACGACAGCGTTAGAACCAAGGCGGCAACAATCGGGCTGGCCCTCCGCCTCCGCCGAAGCGACCGCCGCCACCGAAGAACCCGCCCCCACCGCCTCGTGGACCTCGTCCTCCAGACGGAGTTCGCGTGTTGCCGTCCATGACCCAGTCCGGGCGCACGAAGCCGCGCCAGTCGGGCCGACTGTAGCGGCGGTGATGCGCGATGCGTGCGAGATCCTGCGCGTCCATGGCGTCATTCCGTGGGCGATCCCCGGCCGCTCTTGCGCACGCCGGTGAGCCGTCGCACGCTGTCGGCTCGCTGCGGCGACCCGCCGCGCGCAACGGAGGGGCACATGACCGCGTACAACGTCGTGCGATTTCGCGTGAAACCGGGCCGCGAGCAGGCGTTCATCGATGCGCACAAGCGGGCGAAGCCGGCCTTCAAAGGCTGGCGCGGCGGCGCGCTGATCAAGACCGGCGAGCGCACCTTCTGCATCATCGGCGAATGGCCGAGCATGCAGAGGCTCGCCGGTGCGCGGGCGCAGATGATCGGCCTGCTCGATACGTTCCGCGACACGCTCGAGGATCTCGGCGGCGGGCTCGGGGTCACCGATCCGGTGTCGGGCGAGGTCGTCGTCGCGCTCAAGGCCGCGAAGCCGAAGGCGAAGAAGAGCGCAAGGAAAGCCGGGACGGCGAAGAAGAAGAAATAGCGCTCACAGCGCGCGGATGCGCGGCTCGGCGCGCGCGAAGGTCAGCGCGCTCACCGCCCACACCATGGCATCGAGCCGGTCGGGCGAGCGGCCGGCGGAAAGCCCGTCCGGGCCGAAGTCGCACATCTCGTCCTCCAGCGCTTCGAACGTGCCGGCGTGCTTGACGCGGCCCTGCTCGTACAGCGCGGCGACCGGCTCGGCGCGCAGATACTTGCCGCGATACGCGCGCACCGGCGTGACCGGCACGCTCGCGTCCTCTGCGCGGATCACCGCGCGCACCATGTCGCCGCCCTGGTTCACCTCGACCACGAGGCAGTCGGCCTGGTAGCGCCGCCACAGCGCAATGGCCTTGCGCGCCCAGCCGGCGGGCGAAAGACCGCTGACGGTCTCGTCGGCCAGCACGTAGACGAGATCGCCGGCGCGGCCCGCCGCGACCAGGCCGCAGGCGGCGGAGTCCTTGGTCGCGCTCGCCGGCGGATCGACCGCCACCACGATGCGGGCGCAGGCCGGCGCCGCCTCCACGCGGCATGACTCGATCAGCGCGCGCGACCACAGCGCATCGGCGCGCTCCTCGACCACTTCGCCCAACAGCTCCTGGCGGCCGAGTTGCGTGCCCTGGTAGCGCTTAACGATCGTCTCGAGGAACGCCGGCGCGAGATGCCAGGCATTCGCCGCGGTGCCGGCGCGGCTCAGCGCGGTCGCGGGGTCGGCGATCAGCCGCTTGATCAAGGAAAGCGGCCGCGGCGTGGTGGTGATCACCTGCCGCGGCCGCACGCCAAGGCGCAGCCCGAACTGCAGCATGTCGAACGTTGCTTCAGCATGGCGCCACTTGGCGAGCTCATCGCACCAGGCCGCGGAGAACTGCGGCCCGCGCAAACTGTCGGGATCGTCGGCGGAGAAGCATTGGGCCACCGCGCCGCTCGGCCACTCCACGCGGCCGCGCGAGGAAATCCACTCCGGCCGCGCGCAATCCTCATGCACGGCGAGCAGGCCGGAGACGCCCTCGACCATCACTTCGCGCGCGTCGTGCGCGGTCTCGCCGATCAGCGCGATGCGCGCGGCGCCGTCGGCCTGCGCGATCGCGCGCACCCATTCGGCGCCGGCGCGCGTCTTGCCGGCGCCGCGGCCGCCGAGGATGAGCCACGTGGTCCACGGCTTGCCGTTGTTGGCGAACGCGGGCGGGCGCTGATGCGGGTGGGCAAAGCCGTCCCAGTATTTTGCGACGTGGTCACGCTCCGCCCGGCCCATGCAGGCCAGGAAGCGGCTCCTCGTCGCGGGCGGCAAACTCTTCAAGGCGGCGCAGAAGGCCTTGAAAAAAGACGTCGGGATCGTCCGGGCCTCGGTCATTGTCGTCCTTGCGGCGTGCGTCGGTGGCGTCGAGGCGCTTCACCTCCTGCAGCGTGCGCGCAAGACTTGCGAGCACGCGCGCGGAGCGCTCGACCTGTTCGGTGTGTTCGTTGTCGAGCCCATGGCGGACGATGACGCTCTCGATCGCGGTCAACTCGCGCTCGACCAGCCGTTCGATCCGCTCGGCGAGCGCCACCGTTGTCTTCGGCGTGGCCACGGCATCGAACGAAGGCGACGGCGGCGCCGGCGCCGCGTCGGCGGGGGTGCGCGGCGAATCCGTCAGCGGAATGCGGCTCATGCGTCGTCTCCATCCCCATTGGCGCACGCGCGTGAAGAACGTGCGCGCCCCGATGCCCATCATGGCGGCGATGTCGGCGACCGGCATGCGGGTCTGTTCGTAAAGACGGCGGCCCTCGGCCATCTGTTCGGGCGATATCGGGCGGGACGGAACAGGCATCAGCCCTCCTCGCGGCGGCATGATCGTGATGCAGGACGGTGCGGACATGGCAAAGCGGCGCTGCGCGGTTTTCCGCGGCGCCGGCTATCCAGACCCAATTGTGGAGCGTGCGCCTTTCATACCCGAGGACCGACTCGCTGTCAAGCGGAAAATCCTAGCGGAGGAAAATAATGTGAGCGCGCAGAATCCTGTTTTGTTGTCGCGGGTTGGCAGAAAACCGAAAAGGGTTCACTGCTGGCCGCGGAAAAAAAAGGTGTCCGATGATTGCGAAAAACTTTGCGCTTGGCGCCGCGCGCCTCGCCGTGCTGGCGCTGGCTGTCGCCGGAGCGCCCTGCCCGGCCGCTGCCGACGGCCTGCAGCCCGGCTACTGGAAGATCACCAGCACGCCGGAGGTCAACGGCGCGCCGGCGCCGCCGCAGGAGAAAATGCGCTGCATGAGCCCGGCCGAGACCGCCGACCTCGGCCAGACGTTCTCGCCGCAGGCCAACACCATCAATGCGACCTGCGAGCGCGTCGAGCATGCGCTGACGCCGGACAGCCTGACCTGGCGGCTTGCCTGCACCGGGCAGGTCACGATGGAGGTTGCCGGCGCGTTCAAGTTCGAAACGCCGCAGCGCTACGTCGCCGAGGTCCGCACGCAGATGACGATCGTGGGGCAGACGGTGAGTTCGCGGGTGACGATCGAGGGGGAGCGGGTTGGGGAGTGTCCGTGAGGGCGAGGCGACAGGGGGACGCCCCGCCCTCGCCTCACCTTGCCTTGTGTTGCCTCGGCCGCTTCTCGAACCAGATGCCAAGGAACACGATGCCGATCGAGGCACCGACGGCGATGAACGGCCAGATAAGTGCAAATGTCTCGAAGCTCATTCGCGCAAGCTCCCGAGAAGGTAGCGCGCCCCGAGATGTATGGAGTTGCCAACCACGACACAAGCGATCGCGAGCACAATAACACGGGCAGACTCAATCGGCATCGGCGACACGCCGACCAGGATCGCTATTGCGGGCGCAAACGCACCAGCCGCAATGATTGCGGTCGCAAGCGTGTTGAGCCAGCTCGCAGTCAATTTGGTACGCTCGTTCTCAACCAGAAACATTCGTCAACTCAGCGATTACCCCGGCCCGGATGCTCGCGGCGTACGCCTTTGAACTTCGCGCCGTCCTGCTTCACGTCGAGGAAGCGCCCGCTGTCGGTATCGCGCTTCACCCATTGCTCGATTTTGGTGTTGTAGGTCTGCGAGCGATCGCGCACTGCGCCTTGGCGGTGGTTGTCGCCCTTGGGCGGATTGGTTGCCATAACGGCCTCCGATTAGAACGGATCGTGAACAGTCTCATAAATCCCCTTAGTGGTCAACGAAAATCTACCGGGCTGAAAACCTTGCCGGCTCGGATGACGATCAGTAGCGTCCGACTCACGGAGGCCTATGAGCCAGCTTCTGATTCAGCACTATTTGAATGAGTTGCAGACGCTGCGCCGCGTGTCCGGCACGTCGCGTGAGTCCGTCGTGCGCGAGGCGTTCAAGACGTTACTCAAGGATTGGGGCAAGTCGCGCGACCTCATCTTCATTCCCGAATTCGAATTCACGACGCTGCAAAAGACCCGCGTCTATGCCGATGGCGCGCTGCTCTACGCGTTGCGCGTCCCACTCGGCTATTGGGAGGCCAAGGACGAGGAGGACGACCTCGACAAGGAGATCGAGAAGAAATTCCGCAAGGGCTATCCGCAGGACAACATCATTTTCGAGGACTCGCGCGAAGCGGTTCTGATCCAGAACAAGCAAGAGGTGATGCGTTGCGGGGTCGACCAGCCCGCGCTGCAAAAGCTGCTGGAGCTTTTTTTCGGTTACGAGCCCGAGGTCATCATCGATTTCCGTAAGGCGGTCGAGCAGTTCAAGACCGATCTACCGGCGGTGCTCTCGGCGTTGCGCGATATGATCGACGCCGCCGAGAAGGAAAACGACAAATTTCGCAAGGCTTCGCTGCGCTTCCTCAAGCACGCGCAGGATACGATCAATCCAAGCGTCACCGCCGCCGACGTGCGCGAGATGCTGATCCAGCACATCCTGACGGAGGAAATTTTTTCGCAGGTGTACGACGACTCGAATTTCCATCGCCAGAACAACGTGGCGAAGGAACTCTATGCGCTGGAAAACACCTTCTTCACCGGCAAGGTCAAGCACGACACCTTGGCTGGCTTGCGGCACTACTACGCCGCGATCAAGAGCGCCGCCGCACTGGTCCCCACACATCATGAGAAGCAGAATTTTCTCAAGACGATCTACGAGAATTTCTACAAGGTCTACAACAAGAAGGCCGCCGACCGGCTTGGCGTCGTCTACACGCCGAACGAGATCGTGCGCTTCATGATCGAGAGCGCCGACTGGCTGTGTAACAAACACTTCGGCAAGTCGCTGATCGACAAGGGCGTGGAAATCCTCGATCCCGCCGCCGGCACCGGCACGTTCATCACCGAACTGATCGAGCACTTCCGCGGGCAGCCGCAGAAGCTGCGCTACAAGTATATGGAGGAACTGCACGCCAACGAGGTGGCGATTCTTCCGTACTACGTCGCCAACCTGAACATCGAGGCGACCTACGCGGCGATCAACGGATACGAGGAATATCCGAACCTGTGCTTCGTGGACACGCTCGACAATACAGCGGCGTTGCGAGTTGCCAAAGGACAGCACTACGGCGATCTTCTGGGTGGGTTGAGTGATGAGAATATCGAGAGAATAAAGCGACAAAACGAACGTAAAATATCAGTCGTAATTGGCAATCCACCTTACAATGCGAACCAGATCAATGAGAACGATAACAACAAAAATCGGAAATATGATCGCATCGATGGCCTAATAAAGCAGACCTACATCAAGCAATCGCATGCGCACAAGACCAAACTCTACGATATGTATGCGCGGTTCTTCCGCTGGGCTTCAGACCGAGTGGAAGAGGATGGCGTCATCGCTTTTGTCACCAACCGCTCGTTTATTGAAAGCCGAACGTTCGATGGATTTCGTCGCGCGGCGGCGCAAGATTTTAGCAGTATATACATAATCGATCTTGGCGGCGATGTACGCAACAATCCGAAGCTCTCTGGCACCAAACATAATGTGTTCGGCATTCAGATTGGAGTGGCGGTCTCTTTCTTCGTAAAGACACGCAAGAGACGGGCCTGCGAAATCTACTATGCGCGTCGGCCGGAGTTCGATACGGCAGAAGACAAACTTGCCTACCTTAGTGGCACGAGCGTTTCCAGCGTACAGTTTGAGCGGGTGCGGCCGGACAAGAATGCAAACTGGGTTGAGGCAGAGAAGAACGAGTACGCCAGCTTTTTGCCACTTGGGTTGCCAAAGCTCAGCGGAAAGAGATCATCCAGCGATCTAAATGCGGTTTTCCATCTAAGTTCGTTTGGCGTCATATCTCAAAGAGACGGCTGGGTATATGATTGCAATAGTGAAGCGCTTACCTCGAAGGTGAATTATTATATAGATGCTTATAATGAGGAAAGAATAAACCTTCCTCGACCGCTCCCAAAAAACTGGGAGTCGTTGATCAATTATTCGATAAAATGGCCTCAAGACACAAGAAAAAAGCTGACTCGTAATGAGGCGATTAAGTTTGACTCTGGCGCGATCGTTTCTGCGATGTATCGGCCGTTCGCAAAACAATGGTATTATTATGCGCACGAATTGAATTGGTCCCTTTGTCAAATACCTGCTTTCTTTCCGGTTGGCTTGAGCGGTAACCATAATCATTTCATCACTGTAACTGATCCTACAGCGCAAAAGCCTTGGATGGTGTTGGCTGCGGATGCGGTGCCCGACCTGCATCTGGTCGGTGCAGCCGCAGGAGCTATCAATTTTGCTAGATACCGTTTTGGCAAAGATGGCGAGCGCGTCGAAAACATCACCGATTGGGCGATTGAACAATTTAGTGGTCAATTTGAGAAGGGAAAGACGTCTGATCGGAAGATCACTAAGGATGCGATTTTTCACTACGTCTATGGAGTTCTGCATGATCCCACGTATCGCGAAAAGTATGGGCAAAATCTGAAGCGCGAGTTGCCGCGCATCCCCTTCTATTCCGACTTCTGGAAATGGACCGACTGGGGCGAAAGGTTGATGGCGCTGCACATCGGCTACGAGACGGTCGAGCCATGGCCGCTGGAGCGCCTCGACGCGCCGGACGAGAAATCGCGCAAGGCTGGGCTCGCGCCGAAAACCGCGCTCAAGGCCGATAAGGAGAACGGCAACATCCGGCTTGACAGTGAGACGCAGCTGACCGGCGTGCCGCCGGAAGCCTGGACCTACCGGCTCGGCAACCGCTCGGCGCTCGAATGGATCCTCGACCAGTACAAGGAAAAGACCCCGAAAGACCCGACCATCCGCGAGAAATTCAACACCTACCGCTTCGCCGACCATAAGGAGAAAGTGATCGATCTGCTGAAACGCGTCACGAGCGTGAGTGTCGAGACCATGAAGATCGTTGAATTGATGCGAACCGAGAAGCGATGAACCGGAATCCCCATGCCGTCCCTTTCCGCAAATCCGCCCTGACCGGTGCCTCGCACCTCTATGAGGTCGAGCGGCGCGCGCGCCACTGCGAGCGGCCGCTGCACCCTCACCTACGGACCGCAGCTCCCGGCATATGGTATAGTCCCTGCCATCCTTGCGACCGCACCCCCGGCAACTGGAGCCTTCATGTCCAAGCCTGTGATCTTCACGATATCCGCCGCATGGGACGATGAAGCCGCGGTGTGGAGCGGACACTGCGACGACATTCCGGCAGCAGCCGACGCACGGACGCTGGATGAATTGCTGGCGAAAATTTCCGCGATGGCGCTCGACCTGTTGCCCGACAATCATCCCACCGTCGATCCGGCATCGTTGTTCCTGCAAATCACGGCGCTGCGCGAAGCCGAGCCCGCGGCGGCGTGAATGGCGCCGCAATTCGACCGGCCGTTGCGCGATCTGTTGCACAAGGCAGGCTGCGCATTGGTCCGGCAAGGCAAGGGCAGTCATGAGATCTGGTACAGCCCGATCACCAAGCGCAATTTCGCCATCCCGGTCGGGATCCCGAGCCGGCACACGGCGAATGCCATCCTCCGACAGGCCGGGCTGCCGAAGGCGTTTTGAGACACAGCGGGGGTGCCCATGCCCGCTCCTCACCAAAAGCAAAGTCTGAAAGACGCATCGCATCTCCAGGATCGCGCCCGCACCGGCCAGTGTTACGCTGGCCCCGGCCGCCCGCATGTGGGTGACCAATGCGGGCGCGATGGCCTTCCTGGTGCTGCAGGAGTCGGCGGATACGATGACGTGCCGCTGGTCTAGGGGGCGCTTCACCTCTCCCATAGGGAGAGGTCGGCAAGCGAAGCTTGCCGGGCGAGGGGTTACAATTTATCGGGGGAGCGAGCCTCCTCACCCCAACCCTCTCCCGCCGGGAGAGGGAGCCCACTGAGCTTGCGGCCGCGTCAGTGCGCGAAGAACGCCACGTAGATCACCACGAACGCCACGATCACGGCGGCCGTGCTCGCGACCAGAACGATGTTCACGCCATGGCCGGTGACGCCGGCGCGCGCCTCCGTCGCGGTCTCGGTCGCCGGGTGGGCGTCGGTCGAAAACTTGGCGCCGGCGGACGGCGGATATTCCGGCGCGCGGTCCCGGTTCCAGTTCGCATCCGCGCCGACCTGTTGCGCCATGTGCCCGCTCCTCATGATGTTCGTGTTCCGGATGTCCGTGGTCCGGATGTCCGTGTTCCGGATGTTCGTGTTCCAAGGGTAACGCCGGCTTGGCGGCGCCGGTTCCCGCAACGCCTTGGGCCGGCCTGGGGGCCCGGTTGCGGACAAAAAGCGGCCCCGGCCAGACTTCGGGAGGAATGTCTGACCGGGGCAGAAATTAAGGCGGCGTCGGGGACGGGGGGCACGGGGGTCGCCGCCTCGGCCAGACAACGCGGACCCCGCGGCTGTGTTCCGCAAAAAGTTAAGGAACGCCGATTCTTTTTTTCGGGCGCACCGGGGGCCGCGCGGGCGCCATGGCAGCCTTGGCGCCCTTCGGCCATTTGCCCGGCCAGGACACGATGTGGTCGCCGAGCTGCTCCTCCGGCAACGCATCCTCGTCGGCGGAAACCCGCGCGCGCACCGAGACGCCGGCGGCGTGCACACTCTCCGGGTCGTGCGAGACCAGCGGGTGCCACCAGTAGAGGTCGTGCCCGGCCGCGACCAGGCGGTAGGCGCAGGTCGGCGGGAGCCAGGTCAGGTCGGCGAGGTTTTGCGCGGTCAGGCGCACGCAGTCGTCGACCCGCGCGGTGCGGTTCGCATAGTCGCGGCAGCGGCAGGCCTCCCCGTCGAGCAGGCGGCAGCCGATGTCGGTGTAGTGGATCGCGCCGTCATCCTCGTCCTCGAGCTTGACCAGGCAGCAGCGGCCGCAGCCGTCGCACAGCGATTCCCACTCCCCATCCGTCATGTCGGCGAGGGACTTCGTTTTCCAGAACGGGGCGTCGTCGGCCATGGCCGCTCAATACGCCGGCCGGCGCGCCGGCGCGAGGGAAAATCCGCGGCCGCCCCCCTCACGCGACATGAAAATCCGCAGCGGCGAGCTGCGCGGGCGTGATCGCGGGAAGCGTGAGCGCGCCGCCGCTGTAGGCGATCGTGGTCGCGCCGGTCGCCGCGTTGTAGGTCGCGGCCGCCTGCACCTCGGCGAAGGAATGCAGGCCGGTGCCGGTGAGCCAGATCGAGTCCGCGCCGGGCGTGAAATCCGTGATCGTGTCGCTGCCGTCGCCCGCGCCGAAATAGAACGCGTCGGCCCCGCCCCGGCCCATCAGGGTGTCGTTGCCGGCGCCGCCGCGGATCGCGTTGGCGTTGGCATCGCCGAAGAGGCGGTCGGCCCAGGGGCTGCCCGTCATGTTCTCGACGCTCGCGAGGTCGACCGCCGCGCGCCAGGTCCCGGAGGTGAGGTCCGGGCGGTCCTGCGTCCAGGCCTCCGGCGCGTAATCGACGGTGAGGTCGACCGACACCGCGCTGCCGAAGCGCGAGAAATCCACCGTGTCGGCACCACCGCGGCCATCGAAGGTATCGAGCCCGCCGTTATAGTAATAAATATTGGCGCCGCCATCGCCGAAAACCCGGTCGTTCCCGATGCTGCCGATCACGTTCTCCACGCTCACGACATCGACGGCCGTGCGCCACAGCCCGGTGTCGAGATCGTGGGTATCGCGCGTCCATACCTCGGGCGCATAGTCGACGGTGAGATCGACCAGCACCGCGCCGGCGAAGCTGCCGAAATCGAGCGTGTCGCTCCCCGTGCCGCCGTCGAAGAAGTCGAGCCCGCCGGTGTAGCTGTAGGCGTCGTCGCCACCGAGCCCGAAGGCCCAGTTGTTGGCCGCATTGCCGATGATCCAGTTGTTCAGCGCGTTGCCGGTGCCGTTGATCGCCCCGGCCCCTTGCGCGAGCCACAAGCTCTCGACGTCGGTTCCCAACGTGAAGGTGAGCGAGGAGAGGACCGTGTCGTAGCCCTCCCCGGGGTTCTCCACCACGGTGTCGGCCGGATGGTTGAC
The DNA here is from genome assembly GCA_005884685.1 of Alphaproteobacteria bacterium. Lineage (GTDB taxonomy): Bacteria > Pseudomonadota > Alphaproteobacteria > Rhizobiales > Xanthobacteraceae > PALSA-894. The sequence goes on along the minus strand of VBAH01000077.1, from coordinate 29,609 downwards.
GATGAAGGTGTCGTTGCCGGGACCGCCGAACAGGAAGTCTCCGCCCGCGGTGCCGGCGAGCGTCTCGCTGCTCGCGAGCGAGGCGCGGTGGCCGTCGGTGATGTAGTAGCTCGCCGCGAAGTTCGGGATGAACGAGAACGGCTGCAACCCCGGATTGGCGGCCATGTAGGCGGCCGGATCGAACGTGACATGGCGGCCTTCGGCGGCGTAGCCGCCGTTGATGTAGTGGCGCGTGCCGGCGTCGTGGTCGAGGCCGAAGGCCGCCATCAGGTCCGGGTAGGAGGCGATGTAGTTGAGCCCGTCGAAGCTGACGTGGCGCCCCTCGAAGAAGCCGGCGTTGAGATAGTGGTTCAGCCCGGCGGTCCAGTCGGTGTGGTAGGCCGCCATCAGGTCCGGGTACGACGCGATGTAGTCGAGCCAGTCGACCGCGTTGGCGTTGAACACCGGCACGCTCGCGCTCGCGACCGCCTGGTCGGAGAATTGCAGATACTCGACGTTGCTCAGCACGTCGCGCTCGGTGCCGTCGGCGGTGCCGACATAGATCTGCCCGTTATAGGCAAAGCGCAGGTAGTTCGCCGCCGGCCCATGGAACACCGCGAGGTCGGTGCCGCCGCCGCCGTCGACGGTGTTGGTGCCCGGCCCGGGATCGAGCCGGTCGTTGCCGTCTGCGCCGTTGAGCGCGTCGTTGCCCGGCCCGCCGATCAGCAGGTCGGCATACGGCGTGCCGTTGAACAACTCGTTGCCGGCGCGGAAATCCTGCGTGGCCGGCGCGGCATCGAGCCCGAGCTCGTGCGCCTTGAGCAAGGCGAGCACCCAGCCCGCCGTGAAGGCGCTCTCCGGCTCCGCCGCCATCAGCGCGTTGACGGTGTACTTGTCGTCCAGCCAGGTGCGGTAGACCTACGCCACCTGCAGGTCGAGCGCGAAGGCGCTCGGGTTGTCGGCGTGCGAGTTCTTCCAGGCGAGCCCCACCAGCGGGTCGCCGCCCGCGACGTCGACGTGGTGCACCAGGTCCATCACGCCGGTGGTCACCAGCGGCGCGAGGTCGTCGGCGTGCTGCACGTTGTGCAGCCACACGAAGGCCGGGTGGCCGTTCTCGTTGATGAAGAAGTCGTGGTCGTACTGGGTGTAGAGCAGGTCCAGCGTTTGCCCGCCGGGTATCACGGCGCCGCCCGGCAGCGGCGGGAGGGTCATGTGCACACCGGCGAAATCCGCCAGCCCGTTGACCACATTGCCGGTGTAGGTCGCGATGTTCATGAACGTCGCGCCGTTGGCGCCGTGGTCGCCCCAGAACGAGTGCGGGTCGGGGAAGAAGTAGCCGCTCTGGAACGTGAGCCGGCCGTGCGACTCCGGATCGTTGCCGGCGAGGTCGCCGAGGATCGAGCCCGCCACCCCGCCGACGAACGAGCCGAGGAACGCGCCGACCGGGCCGCCGAACCAGACCCCGATCAGGCCGCCGACCGAAGAGCCGATCTGCTGGCCGAGCGCGCCTTCGGCGTAATGCGGCGTCGCGATGTGCGCGGCGAGCGTCGAGCCGAGATAGCCGGCGACCGCACCCGAGAGATTCAGGAAGATCGCGCCGGAATCGAAGCCGGTGAACATGGTGTACGCCGGGCCGTTCGGCAGGCCGTTGACGGTCGCGCCAGTCATCATGCCATAGGCGTTGGTGACGAGCTGCGTCGTGATGGTGGTGCCGGCGGTCTGGAACAGGCCGCCTTCGAAACCATGGAGATTGAGCGCGTCGGCAAGCTCCGCCATCAGCAGCGAGGAGACCGTCGCGATCGCCCCGCTCGGCAGCGAGCCGACGCCGGAGCCGCCCGCAAGCGAGCCGAACGCGTGCTCGACGACGAGGTCGAGCGAGAAGCTGCCGCTCGCGAACAGCGCGTTGCCGACCTCCTTGCCGATCGCGCCCATCACGGTGCCGGCGGCAAGCTGCCCGGCCAGCGAATTGCCGCCGATCAGGAGCCCGAGCTTGGAGCCGAACAGTGAGCCTAAATCGCCCGCGAGCGACGTGCTGGCCAGCGCGGGGTCGCTGACCGTCCCGTTGTCGTTGACGTCGATCTTTGCGGCATCCGCGCCGGACGCGTCTTTGCTGACGATCTCCTTGTCCCAGCTATGTTGGTTGGATAAATCCGTGGTGGTTTCGATTTTGCTGCCGTCCGGCGCGAACGCCGTGTCGATCTGCATGCCATTGGCGGGAAACGCGGTGATGTGCTCGAGAAAGCCGCTAGAGAACGTAGACACTGTAGCTATGGTGGGATTCCAATCGGCTGTGTACAAAATTGCATTGTTGTAAGTCTCCGTCGCAGAAAGCGCGCCGGTAGCTTGATTGAATGAAGTTGTCACGACGTCGCCGCTACCAAAATTTACAGTCGTAGTTTCGCCTTGTACCGAGACGGCCGGCGCCGCACTTGAGAGCAGATTGTTTCCGTCAGCGTCCTTGTCAAAGCCACAAACGTACCCTTGTGCCTTCCAGAAATTTGCCTTCTCGTAGGGCATCAATATGCCGTTACGGATTGGCCCAACTACATCTTGCAATTCGGTAGTAGAAAACTTGTCAGCCAAAGAGCCCGCTTCTTTAAGAATCTCACTGTTAAAGAAACTCACAAATGTAGCGCAACTGCATGAAGTGACGTGATAGTCAAACATCTTCCCATCTATGCCATTAAGATAATCAAGTGCATGGGAGAATTTTTCTTCGGAGATGACAAACCGCGCAGAGGCGTCAATCTCGCTTTCATCAAAATGCCCAGCAGAATTCAGCAACGTCGCAGTCTCATCTTGGACAATTCCGTCCTTTATCAAACCAATTCCTGGAAAAAACAGATTACCGTTCAGAATAAAATTCTCCCAGTAAGTCGTAGCGCCGACCGTTTTGACGACCTCTCCGTCCTTTATTAGCGAGACGTTGATGTGGCCCGTATCTTGTACGCTCGATGTCGCATCTCCGCCGTTGAAAACGTTGTACTTGACTTCATATGTGCTCATGTGTCCTCCGAAGCCATCGTCGAAAGAAGTTGAAAGTTAAGGCTGGACCGGAATGCCAATTAACAACTCACTTTCAGCGGTTGCACAGCGAGCCTTAACCGCCCCAAACTCAAAATAGTTCGTGGCTAACGCAATTCGGATCGAAATATCTTCTCGTGAAGCCTCTAACTCACCGTTCGGATGAATAAGAACATGCTTATCTAGACCCATGGATTGTATTTTTGACCTGTCATTGAGAACTCTCAACAGATAATTCGATATCTCCTCACAGTTACGATACGTCTTTAACTTTATTGCATACGCTTTACGCCACATCGATAGCTTCGTGCTGAACCCCACAATTCGGTGAAAGCAAACCTTTGTCGGATCTACTCTGTCCGCGCGTTCCTCTAACTTACGCCGTATTTCAGCTTCGGATAACTCTTCTTCTCTTGAGGAGCGGCAAAATGTTCTTGGGTCGGAAAAACTCACCATTGTCCCGTACAGGAATTTGCTCTGCAACAAGCCGATGAGGACCCTCATTGAAGCAACAGCTCGCCACTCGGCGCTATCAAGGCGCGTCGCTGCGTCCAGAGGGACGGAAGGACACGTCAAATAGACGACGATTAGAAGCGGTCGAACAAAGTAGTTAGAGAAAATCATAAGCGGCCCCCGACGCTGACCGACAGGGTATCGTTTTGCTCCTCTTTGGCGCGCTTGCGCCTGTGCATTAGGATAACAAATTGTGCGCGTTCACCTTTAATCACACAGTCTTGCGGAAGAAACGCGAAATACTTCGAGTGCCCCGTGTCAGTCGAATTCGGAAAAATATGACGTCCACCATAAAGCGTGATCATATCGAAGACGCGGCGGATTTCTCCTTGCTTGGGGCGGTCGAGAATTTGGGTGTAGCTCTTTTCTGATCGATTCTCCAAAATTGTATCGATTGAACTTTTTATCTCGGCGCAATATTTGGACGGCAGATCGAAGGTTAAGCTGCCCGCATCTGCATTCGTAAATAGCGACTGACCAAAATGCGGATGGCACAGCGCCTTTTGCATCGCCCGATCAGCCCGCTCGCCAGCGATTATTTTTCTTACGATGTCATAGGCCGCATCTCGCTCTTCTGCTGTCGGGCAAGGCCGCAGCGTCAGAGGAAGATCAATCACGGAGCCGACGATGTACCGAAATGCCACCCGGCTGACCACCGACCGTGCCCGCGAGTGAGCCTGCCCTTGTCCGCTCGCCTGGCCGAGTGCTACCGAATCGCGCAAGATCAATGATTGCGCAGGTACTTCAATCAACGCGGCCAGACAGACTGCCAGCAGTCCGCAAAACCGGGCACTTCTCCCTGCTTTCTTCAACCGGCGCAAGAACAGCCCTCGTCTCTTCGTGAAGAACACCGACGCTAGGGTTGTACAGTTAGCCTGCCTGCTATTGCACCGCAAATGGCGCCCAACTTTTGGTTTAGGTTATCCACAGGCTTGGCGTGTATGACGCCCGGCCTTCGTTACCGGAGGTGATACCCAATCCTACGCAGCCATCGCGGACTGCCGCTTCCGCCGTTCCGTTTTTGCACTGACCCGTTGCAGAAATTTCCCTTGACGCCGTTGCCGCGCAGTGCCTCGGCGGCGCTTCGCGACCTGCAGGTCGAAGGCGAAGGCGGACGCATTGGTCGCCTGCGAGTTCTTCCAGGCGAGCCGCACCAGCGGGTCGCCCCCCGCAACATCGATATGGTGTAGCAGGTCCATGACGCCGGCATCGACGGGCGGACTGAGGTCGTCGGAATTCTGCACGTTCTGCAGCCAGACGAAGGCCGGGTGGCCGTTCTCGTTGACGAAGAAGTCGTGGTCGTCCTGGGTGTAGAGCAGCGACAGCCCCGGCCCGCCGCCCGTGTACACCACGCCGCCCGGCGGCGGCGGCAGGATCATGTGCACACCGGCGAAGTTCGCCAGCCCGTTGATCACGTTGCCGGTGTACACCGCGATGTTCGCGAACGTGTCGCCGTTGGCGCCGTTGGCGCCCGTGAACGAGTGCGGGTCGGGAAAGAAATAACCGCCCTGGAACGTGAGCCGGCCGTGCGACTCCGGATCGTTGCCGGCGAGGTCGCCGAGGATCGAGCCCGCGATACCGCCGACCAGCGAGCCGAGGATCGGGCCGACGACGGGCAGCGGCGTGAGCAGGAACGCGCCGATCGTGCCGTCGACCGAGGAGCCGATCTGCTCGCCGACCGCGCCCTCCGGATAATGCGGCATCGCGATATGCGCGGCGAGCGTCGAGCCGAGATAGCCCGCGACCGCGCCCTCGAGCTGGGTGAAGATCGCACCGGAATCGAAGCCGGTGAACATCGTGACCGGCAGGCCGTTGACGGTCGCGCCAGTCATCATGCCATAGGCGTTGGTGACGAGCTGCGTCGTGATGGTGGTGCCGGCGGTCTGGAACAGGCCGCCTTCGAAACCATGGAGATTGAGCGCGTCGGCAAGCTCGGACATCAGCAGCGAGGAAACCGTCGCGATGGCGCCGCTCGGCAGCGCGCCGACGCCCGAGCCGCCGCCGAGCGTGCCGAACGCATCCTTGACGGCGAGGTCGAGCGTGAACGTCCCGCTCGCGAACAGCGCACTGCCGACCTCCTTGCCGATGGTACTGATCACGGTGCCCGCCGCGACCTGCCCGATCAGCGAATTGCCGCCAAGCAGGCGGCCGAGGTTCGAGCCGAAGATGGAGCCGATGTCGCCAGCGAGCGTCGTGCCGCTCAACGCCGGGTCGCTGACCGTGCCGTTGTCCTCGACCTCGACCTTCGCGGCATCCGCGCCGCCGGGGTCCTTGCTGACGATCTTTTCGGCCCAGGTGTATTGATTGGATAAGTCTTTGGTCGTCTCCGTTTGGCTGCCGTCGGGGGCAAATCCAGTGTCGATCTGCACACCGCTCAGAGGAAGACTCGTGATGTGCTGCAGGAAGCCGGCGGAAACGGTTGCAACGGCCAAGCTGGAGTCACCGACAGATACAACAACTTTGTCCGGCGCATCGTCAAACGGAGCGTTGTACCGTTCATTTGTCTGCCCATCCACAAAGCCGCCGCTGATCTGTAGTTGGCCGCCCGCAATACCGTCGATGATCCGGGCTGCGTCGGCCATCGTTCCGTCAAATGGTCGCCCGAGGAGATTGGTAACGGCACTAGGATCAACAGCCATCGTCAGGACAGCAGTTTGGGTACCTCCAACCACCCCACCCGCGCCCGCAGCAAGCGCTTGCAAGGTCGTGCTGGCGTGAATGTTGTCGGAATAAGTCAGCGCTTTGTTTCCCGGCTCGTAAACAAATTGATTGGTGAAATTCGCCCCGGGCCAATTGCTTTGATCGTTCGAGAGTTGGACGTCGTTGGCGTCGATCGGATTACCCTGCCATGTGCTGTTGCTGGTGAGCCCGATTGGCTTCACATTGTAGGCCGCTCCATGAAAATCGAATTCAACGCTGAGAGTAGGTGGCACATAAAATCCGTCCGCTGTGAGTATCCAATTTCCGCCTGGCCCCATGTCATGCCAGGAATATCCGGTCAAAGATTGTTCGAGGATTTTCGTTGATATGTTCAAAACATCTTGAGTAGTGCCCCCCGCATCGCCCACCAATTTGCCGACTGCGAGCGCTATCGAGTTCACATACGCGTCCTGCTTCGTATCGGCAGGATCAGGATTCGTATCTTGGAACTCATGCGCGGCGAGGATGTTGGCGGCCGTCTCGACGCCAAATCTTCGGGCCAGTTCGGCGCCGAGCACGAGGTGGCGCAGCGCGTCCGCCGGGCCACCAAAACCACGCCCAGGTAACTGGCTGGCCAAGGCATACCCGATTGCCAAATCCGACACACCGCCGGTTGCGGAGCTGTAAAGCTGCTTTTCAATGTTTTGAAGGAATGATGCCATAATTCGTCTCGTTTCGTTTTTTCCTAATCAGGCGGCGTGGTGGGGATTTTGCTTCTAAAATCGTCGAGGCCGAGGCACAGACCGCGCCGACGCGTGCAGTAGGTGGTTTCAATCGTATTGGGCGGGACCAGTCGTAATTTGGCCTCCGGATCAGTTGTCGATAAATTCGTTCGCTTCCTCAGATATAATTCATCGTTCCGAACCCTAATCAAGAACGGCGCCCTGCCCGGCCTTTGATAGGCGATGGTCCAGTACCGCCTGTCGTACGACCACCAGAACGGGTCAAGCAGGTTTTCTCGCGGAAACAGCTCTGCTTCTTGCTGGGAATTTAAGGGACTATAGGATTCGATAAAATATATTTTGTTCCAATTGAACGTGACCAATTCTCCCAACCTTACCTCGCCCTTCTCCTTCAGATCATGTTCGAACCGATGGCGCCAGGAGATCTTCGATAATGATAAATCGGTTTCAGCGAAGAAAAACAACCCGACGGCAAGCCCAACGATAATGAAAAGAGCGAGCAATAATAACACTGCGCCCCCGCGGTTTCGGCCCCTAATACGTCCCAAAAGAATAGGAAGACTCCTTCTTGGTTCGGCGTCGCTCAGATTAACGCTGCTCCCGGTTGAGACAAACATTACATAGTAAGGTGTGGGACGCGCGGCCTCGACGCAGTGATCGGGCCGTAGTGTCATGTTCGCGATGCCCGCCTTGCCGAGTTGCACCGCTAGCGCACCACAATCGATCCGCAAACCTTGGATCGAACCTTCTCCCGACTTCTGGTTGCGTTATCCACAAGGAACCAGTGGCGGTTCCGGCACCGTCTCCACGCCGCGCCCGCTGTCCCAAGGTCAATGCGTTACGCGGCCGCCCGCAAGCCGACACCCCGTTGCGTTTTTGCAGTGACCCGTTGCGGAAATTTCTCTTGACGCCGTCGCCCTGCGCTGGCCCGGCGTCGCCGCGCGACCGACACCGCCCGGCCGAAGCTGCCGAAATCGACGGTGTCGTTGCCCGCGCCGCCGTCGAAGAAATCGAGGCTGCCGCCGCCATAGCTGAACGCATCGTCGCAGCCGAGCCCGAAGGCCTAGTTGCTCGCCGAATTGCCGATGATCCAGTTGCCGAGGCCGTTGCCGGTGCCGTTGATCGCGCCCGCGCCCTCCATCAGCCGCAGGACGTTTCTGTTTTGCAGTGACTCGTTTCCAAAACGAGGACGCGCTCACGCCACCATCGGCCGCCGCGGCGACCGAGACTTCCGCAACGGTCGCCGGCAAAAACGAAACGCCCGCGCCCGCCAGCCCGGCGGTCCGAGGCGGCACTAGTGGTGCATCGGCCTTGTTTTGCTTTTGCGCGACGGCCTCGTTTTGTGCAGCGGCCGCGTTCCGAGGAGATGCCCGCGCAAGCGGAGACACACATCCCGCATCAGGGCCGCGAATTCGACCAGCGATACCTCCGGATGCAGCCGGGCGAGGTGGCGAAACACCAGCACGGCGAGGCTGTCTTCTTCAAGACCCGCATCAGGATCCAGGCTCTCGCCCTCGCGCTCGACCCGGTGCACCTCGTCCCAGAACTCGCGCTGCGCGTTGATATACTCAGCCGCCACTTCGACTTCGGCCTTTGTCCACTTGCGCAAGGCGGCCATTGCAAGCTCCCTCTCCGCCTGTCGGGCGGGCAACGCAGCGCCGGGTCAAGCGACATTTCCGCACCGGCCTGCTGCAGGAACGATACACCACGCTGCGTGCTTGCGCGCCGGCCGCTGCGTCCGATTAACCTGCCGCCGGCACGGACGCAAAATGTTCTCCCGGCGGCGCGCGCGGCCGATGCTTCGTGCCCGAGGCGTACGTGCTCCGTTCGCACTTCGTTGTCGCTATTTTTGCAGCGGGGTGTACCGTTTTATTCGCTTGACAGCGCAGAGGACGGGAGCCCCGCCGCGCGCATGCCCGCGCGCCGTGCAAAATCCCGACCCATCCGGATATCTCCCGGCCCGGCGCCATGGCTCCCGGACGGCGCGCGGCGCCGGCCTGCCGCGCGAGCCACCGTTTCACCGCAATGGCGCACACAATGCGGTGCGTGCCTTCACCAGTTTACGTTTCCGCCATTGGCGCGGGGCCGGGAACGGGCTAGAGGTGAACAAATTGACAGGGTCGGCGGATTCGCGGCGCGCGTGCGCGCAGGCGTGCCGCCGCCATACCCCGCCTTGCCGGAGAACGAGCGTTGCGCGACCTCAAGCCCCGCGGGTTCAAGCCGAAGCTCAGGCGCTTCCTGCTCGACTTCGACTCGCGGCTCGACTCCACCGTGTTCCTCACCGCGCGCTGGCTGCGCGAATACTACGAGCGCTTCTCCGCCTTCATGGACCGCTTCCATGTCGCGGGCTGGCGCCGCTGGGTGCTGGTCGAGCCGCTCTCGGAAGGGGCGACCATCGGCCTCGGCGGCCTGATGGTGATGCTGGCGCTCGCGATCCCGGCGTTCCGCGAAACCTCCGACGACGACTGGCTGAAGAAGTCCGAGCTCGCCGTCACCTTCCTCGACCGCTTCGGCAACGAGGTCGGCTCGCGCGGCATCCGCCACAACGACGCCATTCCGCTCGAGGACTATCCGGACCACCTGATCAAGGCGGTGCTGGCGACCGAGGACCGGCGCTTCTACGAGCATTTCGGCATCGACCCGTCGGGGCTCGCGCGCGCCTTCAGCGCCAACGCGCGCGCCGGCGGCGTGGTGCAGGGCGGCTCCTCGATCACCCAGCAGCTCGCCAAGAACCTGTTCCTGAGCAACGAGCGGACGATCGAGCGGAAGGTGAAAGAGGCGTTCCTCGCGATCTGGCTCGAGACGCGGCTGACCAAGAACGAGATCCTCAAGCTCTACCTCGACCGCGCCTACATGGGCGGCGGCGCATTCGGCGTGGATGCGGCGGCGCAGTACTACTTCAACAAGTCGGCGCGCGACGTGACCTTGAGCGAAGCCGCGATGCTGGCCGGGCTGTTCAAGGCGCCGACGCGGTTCGCGCCGCACGTCAACCTGCCGGCCGCAAGAGCCCGCGCCAACGTGGTGTTGGACAATCTGGTCGAAGCCGGAATGATGACCGAGGGCCAGGTGTTCGGCGCGCGGCGCAATCCCGCGACCGCGCTCGACCGCCGCGACGAGCACATCGCCAATTACTATCTCGACTTCGCCTTCGACGAGATGAAGAAGCTGGTCGCGACCTTCCCGAAGTCGCTGCACGAGCGCGTGTTCGTGGTGCGCACCGGCCTCGACGTCAACCTGCAGCGCGAGGCGGAGAACACGGTCGAGTCGATGATCCGCCAGTACGGCAACGACTACAAGGCGCGCCAGGCGGCCGCCGTCGTGCTCGACCTCGACGGCGCGGTGCGCGCGATGGTCGGCGGGCGCGACTACGGCCAGAGTCAGTTCAACCGCGCGACCGACGCGCTGCGCCAGCCCGGCTCCTCGTTCAAGCCGTATGTCTACGCAACCGCGCTCGCGAACGGGTTCAAGCCGACCTCGATCGTGGTCGATGCGCCGATCTGCCTCGGCAACTGGTGCCCGCAGAACTACTCGCACTCGTTCTCCGGCTCGATGACCCTGACGCAGGCGATCACGCGCTCGATCAACGTCATTCCGGTGCGCCTCTCGGTGATGCTCGGCGACGGCAATCCGAAGATCGGCCGCGCCAAGATCATCCAGACCGCGCAGAAGATGGGCATCCGCTCGCCGCTGCCGGATTCCTCCTCGCTGCCGATCGGCGCGGCGGAAGTCACCGTGCTCGACCACACCGCCGGCTATGCGACGTTCCCCAATCTCGGCCGCGCGGTCGCGCCGCATGCGATCCTCGAGGTGCGCAGCGGCAATGGCGAGGTGGTGTGGCGCTTCGACCGCGACGGCAAGAAGCCCGAGCAGGTGATCCGGCCGCAGGTCGCGATGGACATGAACTTCATGATGAACAAGGTGGTCGAGGAAGGCACCGCGCGGCGCTCGATCCTCGAAGGCATCAAGTCGGCCGGCAAGACCGGCACCACCAACGCCTACCGCGATGCGTGGTATGTCGGCTTCACCGGCAATTATGTCTGCGGCGTGTGGTTCGGCAATGACGACTATGCGCCGACCAACCGCATGACCGGCGGCTCGCTCCCGGCGATGACGTGGCGCCAGATCATGGCCTACGCGCACCAGGGCATCGAGATCAAGAACATCCCGGGCGTCCCGGCCGGCCCGACGCCGGCCTCGCCGCAGGTCGCCGCGGCCGCGCCGAGCAACGCCGAGGCCGCGATGCGCCCGACCATGCTGACCAAGCGCTCCATCGACGTGCTGCTGCGCGTCGAGCGCCTGATGGATAACGCGACGCGCGCGCTCGCGGGCGCGCCCGACACACAGCAAGGCGCGGCACTGGGCGCTCCCGACACGCTCGCATCGGCCGCAAGCGGCGCGCGCGGCAATTGATGCCGCCGAAGGCCTGAGCGATGCGCCTGCTCATCGGATTCCTGTTTACCTTTGCGGTCGCGGCCGCGTTCGGTCTTGGGCTGACGCAGTTCGCGCTGACGCGCGGCACCGCGTTCGGTGCGATCACCATCGGCGCCTGGACCGCGTGGCCGAAGACCGGCACCGCCGATATCGACCCTTATGCGCGCGCCGCGATCGCGCGCAGCGGCGAATTGCCGATCGGCTCGGGCGACGGTGTCGCGTTCTTTGCGTCGTCCGATGACACCGGCCGCCCGCTCGACGGACGCTGCGCGGTCACCATCACCGGGACCACACCCGCAGCGCGTTTCTGGACGATGACGCTGTACGACCTCGACGGCCGCCTCGTTCCCAACGCCGCGGACCGTTACGGCTTTACCAGCCAGGAGATCGCGCGACGCGCCGACGGCAGCTTCGAGATCGCGCTCGCGCCGCGCGCGCGGCCGGGCAATTGGCTGCCGACCGGAGGCATCGACCGCTATGTCGTGGTGCTGCGCCTTTACGACACGCCGGTCGGCGTCGCGACGCGGACCGCGAAGGATGCGCCGATGCCCGCGGTCGCCAGCGGAGCGTGTACATGATCCGCTGGCTGTTATGGCTGCTCGGCGGCTTGCTGCTCGGCGGCATCGTGCATCTCGCGACGGTGCTGCTGCTGCCGCGTACCGCCACGCAGGACGCCTACACGCGCCTTTCCGCGACAGCGCCCGCGAACAGCATCGTGCCCCTCCCCGCACCGACGCCGGATGACGCCGTGCTGCCGTTCATGGACCCGGCGTTCGCCACCGCGGTGTGCCGCTACGATCTCGCCGACGGTCCACTCAAGCTGCGCGTGCCGGTGAGCCAGGCCTACACGTCGGTCTCGTTCTATACCCGTGCGGGCGTCGCCTATTACGCGATCAACGATCGCGCGGCGGGCCGCCGCATCATCGAGCTCGACCTGATGACCACGGCGCAGCGCGCCGACGTCCCGGAGGATGAGGAAGTCACCGCCGCCGACCGGCTGATCGTGGAGTCCCCGACACCGACGGGCCTGATTTTGGTGCGCACCTTCGGGCCGGAGCCCGGCCTGATGCCGATGGCGCAACGTGCGCTCGCTGCCGCGCGCTGCGGCACGCAAAGCTGAGCGCAGCCTGCGCTATTTCGTGACGATCGGGGCGAGCGGCGCAGCGAGCTCGGCCGGCAGCGCGAACTCCGCGCCGGCACAGCGCGCGAGTGCCGGGTCGACTTGCGTTACGATCGCCTGGAAGCGCGTGAGCGCCCGCTCCACCTCGACCGCGCGACCCGACGGCACGGCGATCACCAGCCGCTCGAGCGCGTAGCGATAGGATGCGAGCCGCCAATGCAGCGCACGGTGCACCCATGCGGTCACCAGACGGTTCTCCCAAATGCGCCCGAACGCGTTGGCAACCTCGCCCTCCACCAGATCGCCGACATAAGCGAGGCTGCGCTCGCGCTTGAGATCGAGATCGGCGACCGCGCAGGCGACCTGGACAAAGGGACCGACCAGCCGGCCGTCGCCGTCCATGTCCTCGATCAGCCGGTTGTATGAGGAGGCTTCCGAGCGCGCGGGCGTCCACAGCAGCATGCGCGCGTATTCGGTGTAGTCGTAATAGGTGTAGGCGGGCGGGAAGAGATGCGCGATGCCAAAGCCCGCGATGTAGATATTCCAGTTGCCGCGCGGCTCGTTCGGCCGGATCAGCACGTAGGAGCGGTCGCGCAATTCCAGTTCGAGGTCGGTCAGCGGATAGGCGGAATAACCGACGACCGGCCCCCTCCAGAATTGCGGCGGGAACAGTCCATCGAAGAACGACGGCTTCGGCCGCCCGAAATCGCCGGCTTGTGCGGAGGCCGGCGCTGCAGTCGCAACGGCGATGCAGAATGCGAGCCGTGAAAGCAATCTTTTGATCCGCTCAATCCCGGCGACGCGGGCATCCAGCTTTCGGCGCTGGGTCCCCGCCAGTTTATCCCCGGCTCGATCGGGGACGGGGACGCGCGGAGTAGCGAGCATCACCGCTTGCGGCGCTTGCCGCGCGGCGAAGACGAGTTCGGCGCAAGACCGTCCGTGGGATTATCTCCGTGCCGCTCGACGCGGATCACCGGCAGGATGACGACGCTGCCGCTGTCGTCGCGCGCCTCGATCAGGCCGGAACCGACAGAGCATCTCTCCGCCGGGAATGCGATCACAATTCCCATGTCCCCCCTCCCCCGGCGACAACGGTCCGCCGGATCGGTTCACATGATTAAGTGACCCACAAGGTTAACGCTCCGCTAACGCGGCAGAGCTAAGCTGCTCCCGATCAATTCTCGCCCGCGCATGCGGAAGGATCACTGCGATGTTCCCCAAGCTGGAAGGCCTCGACAGCCTGGCACGGCGCGACGGCGTCGACATCCGCCCGACGCTCCTGCGCGTGCTGACGGATCTCTATGTGCAGAAGTCCTCGCATGGGGCTGAAGAGGAGCGGCACTACACCGAGCTCGCATTGCGGCTGGTCGACTCGGTCGATCTCGCGACGCGCGCGACGATTGCGAAGAAGCTCGCCGCCTACGCGGGCGCGCCCCATGCGGTGGTGCGGCGGTTGGCGCGCGACGTGATCGAGGTTGCCGAGCCGGTCCTGCGGCATTCGCGTTCGCTCACCGCAGCCGATCTCGATGCGATCGTGCGCGACTTCGGCGCGGGCCATGCGGCGATCGTCGCCGAGCGGCGCGCATCAATTCCTGCCATCGCGGCACCGGCGGCCCGGCAGCATGCGCCCACCGCCGCGACGCAGAATGCGCGCAAGGATTCCGATATCGGGCTCGCCGAGCTGTTTTTCTCCGCAGAGCCGGGCGCGCGCCGCGCGCTGCTGATGAGCCTCGGCTCGGTCGAATCCGAGACGCCGCAGAGTGTGCAGCCGGTCGAGACCAACCGCGCGCTCGAAGCCGCAGCGCTCCGGCGCGACCGTGCCGGCTTCAACAAACTGCTGCAGGGCGCGCTCGGGATCTCGCACGAGCAGGCCGAGCGTATCGTCGGCGATCCGTCCGGCGAGCCGCTGCTGATTGCCGCCAAGGCGCTGGCGATGCCGTCCGTCGCGCTGCAGCGCATCCTGATGTTCATCGATCCGGCAATCGGTGAATCCGTGCAGCGCGTGTTCGACCTCGCCGGCCTCTACGAGCGGATCAGCGCCGACGCCGCGCACAAGATCATCGCAAGCCTGCGCGGCCACGAGCCGGTGCGCACACGCCGGCCGGCGCATCGCCCGATGTACTACGACGACGAGGCGGCGCGTTCGCGCCGTGGCGCAACCACGCGCCGCCCGGCCGCCGCGGAGCCGCAGGCACCCGCGCGCCCGGAGACCGGCGTGCGTCAGCGCACGATTTGATCGAGGAAGTGCCGGCCGGCGCGATCCTCGACCTCGACGATCCAGAGATCGGGATCGAAGCGCAGCTGGCGCGTCAGATAGTTTTCCACATCGGCTTCCGGCAATGGGAGATTCTTCAACGCCGGACTGAAGGCGCGCTCGCTCGGGCGCGCCTCGTCGAAAGCCGATTGCGGCGCCGGGCCGTAGAGATCGGCCGTGCCGTCGAGCCGGCTTACCTTGATGAAGATCGCGCCGGCCTCCTCGGCGCCGCGCCGGCGCAGCACCGCCGCCGCGCCCTCGATCTGGCAGCGGCGCAGGTAGGCGGCGACCCAGATGCCGGATTTCAGGCGCATGCGTATGTTTACCCGTCATGCGCGGGCCAGGGAATGCCGCATGGCCTGAGAGCAAAGCAACAGAGTGTCCGCCGTGATGGCCGGCTCACCCGGCCGGCGTTTCACCGCGGCGGTCCACCGGCTGGTCCATCCCCGCCGCCCGGCGGGTCCTGGATGCCGGTGAAATTACCCGGGCAGAGGCTCTGGCATGTGTCGAGCGGCAGGTTCTGGTCGGGATCGGCGTGGATCCATTGCTGCCCCGCCGGCGCCATCGAAGCGCCGTGCAGCGCCGAATGCTCGACGAACCAGTACACCCTGGCATGCTCGTCGTTGCCGTAAATGATGGTATTGCCGCAGGTGGTGATGTAGTCGCCGACAAAGGGCTCCGCGCCACTGTCGACCGTGAGGAATCCGCTGCCCCCGATGGCGTGGCCGATGCTGCCTCCGAGAAAAGCGCCGAACAGGGCGCACGCGGCGGCAATGAGCGCCGCGATCAGGCAGGCGAGCAGCAGGCAGAGAATATAGAACGGCCCGCTCGCGGCGCAGCCGAGCGCCGCCCCGGCGATGATCCCGACGACGAT
Source organism: Alphaproteobacteria bacterium (assembly GCA_005884685.1). Taxonomy (GTDB): domain Bacteria; phylum Pseudomonadota; class Alphaproteobacteria; order Rhizobiales; family Xanthobacteraceae; genus PALSA-894. The sequence goes on along the minus strand of VBAH01000077.1, from coordinate 14,031 downwards.
GCCGGCGACACCCCCGACCACCGCGCCGACGAACGCGCCGCCCGCCGCGGTGCACACCGGCTTGCTCTTGAAATAGCAATGGATCGCCGGCGAGTTGTCGGTCGCGTTGACATGGATGAACCCGGCATTCTGCTGGATCAGCGGCCAGTATTGGCACTGGGTGACAACGCTCACCAGGTCGTGCTGCGCGCTGAACGGGAAGAAGTAGCTGGTCGCATCGTTGAACGACGGCACGATGGTGTCGATCACGCCGGCCGAGCAGGCTTCCTCGCCGGTCGGATTGCTCAGACAGCGGTCGATCCAGAAGGCGAGAACGGTTGTCGCCACCGCGACGGCCGCCGCCACGGCACTCAAGCCGATCGCGCCGACGCCGTCGCCGGCGACACCGAGAATCGCGATCGTACCCGTCTTGGTCCCTTCGATAGCGGCGCCGACCACGGTCCCGATCGTGCCGAGCACCCCCAAAATGGCGAGGAAGGTCTTGCCGATGTCATCGGTCGAGTCGCCGGTCGGGCCGATCGGCGGATGCGGGGGACAGGCGGGAGGATTACCGGGCATGGGTAATACTCCAGCCTCCGAGCCGCACGAAGGGCGGGCAGAACCAGCACAGGATGATTCCGATCAACAGGCCGATCACCAATCCGATGATCGGAGCCAGGACCGTGATGTGAACCAGTTCGTTGACCCAGACGGTGAGAATGGCGGTGAGCAGCGCATTGATCGCCGCCGGCAGCCAGAGCTGCGCCAGGCCGTAGCGCAGCCAAAGTCCGAAGACGATCAGCACCGTGATCCATCCGACCAGCGCCAGGATGAGGCCGATTTCCACGATCTGAACCCAGGACAGTGGACCCGCCATGATCGCGTCCATCGTCAGCCCGAGAAACGAGCCGGCGATCACACCGACCGTTCCGCCGATGAGCGAACAGAAAGGCAGCTTGCCGAACAGCAACTGGCCGATGAGGAGGAAGGGCTGCATCAGTCGTTCACCGTTACGACGAAGGTGACGCCCCCCACGACGCTGCCGCCGGCACCGTGGGCGATGACCGTGACGCGTTCCTCGGCGTTGTGCATGCCCGCCGGAACCGTCACGGTCAGGGACGCCGAGATCTGTTCGAACGGCGCAAAGGTGTGCGACGCCGGCGCAACCGTTGCGGCCAGATTGTTCGGCAGCGCCGCCAGACTGATGAGCTGCGCCGCACCGGTCGGATTGGCGACGGGAAAGTGGCGCGTGACATGACGTCCCGCGCTCTTGGTGTCGAAGCCCGAGATCGCCTGCGCGCCGTGGCTGTTGATCGCCACCAGGTCATTCGGGTGGTAGAGGTCGACGAACACCGCGATGCTCTGGTCGCCCTTTAGGATATCCTGGGTGAGCGGGAATTTGAGCGTCATGGCCGCCGCGGGCGCCAGCGTCACGATCTGCGCCGAGAGCGGCGTTTCGGAAAGCCCGATGCCGAACGCCGACACCGAGAGCTGCACCTGCGTATTCACCGCCGCCACCAGGGGCGACAGGTTGCGCACCGTCACTTCGGTTTCGGCGTGCAGCGTCCACGGGACGAACCTATTGGTCACGATATCCGGGCTGTCCCAGGTCGGAATCTGGCCAGCCTGGATTTGCTGATTTTGGCTGTAGATCGCCGGGTCGGGCCGCTCCGGAGGTTTCGACACCGTGACGCAGCAGGCGCCGCGCGGGCGCGGACGAAACGGCCGGCACCAAGGCACCGTCGAGCCGCGTTCAAAGAGGGCGATCGCCATGTCGAGGCTTCCCGGTGTCATGGGGTCCGGACGCCGATCGAACTCGTGCTACTTAGTGCAGAATAAAGCCTTAGGCTGTATACGCCCTCGATCATCTCTTCGCAAGTAATACAATCGATAATTGATCGACGCGGGAGCTCTACTCCAGCGGCCGTCCGGTGAGCGCGGCAAGCTCGCGCAGCAGGCGCGGCGAGATCTGGCCGCTGACCAGGAGTTTGCGGTCGCGCTCGAATTTCTGGATCGCCGACACCGTCTCGGATCCATGGATGCCGGTGGCCTTGACCGGGCCATAGCCGAAGTCATTGAGCGCACGCTGCACCGCGATCACGCGCTGCGAGGGGCCGGTAATCAGTTCGGCGATCGGATCGGGGCGCGCGGGCGCCTTCGGCGCGGCGGCCTCGGTCCTGGCCTGCGGTTTGGCGATGACAAGGCCCTCCGGCCGCGCGCGCGGGAGCGCCGGCACGACGCCGCCGGCCGGCTCGCCCGCAACCGGGCGCGGCTTGATCGAGAAGATCGGCGCCGGGTGCGGACCGGGCTGGCGATAGAGCGCGTTGACCAGGATCGCGCCAGTCGCGAGCACCAGCACGAATATTCCGATGGCATCGAGCGGATTGCGCCCGAGCGCGCGGCGCAACAGCGCGCGCACGCCTCCCTCGTTGTCGAACTCCGCGCTATCGACCGCTATCGCTCGCTCAGGCACGTTTCCTCACCCTGGTCTCTGCCGGCAGCACGACCGGTTCGGGAAGCGGCAGCCGCTCGACGTTTGACGGCGCGTCGACGACGCGCCCCTGCTCGCAATCGATCGGCAGCCGCACGGATACGCTGGTGCCGGAACCGAGCCGGCTGCGCATCGACAGCTCGCCGCCATGCAGCTCGATCAGCCCCTTGACGATCGAGAGGCCGAGACCGGTCCCGTCGTGCGGGCGGTCATAGGCCGTGCGCACCTGGAAGAAGGGATCGCCGACGTGACGCAGATCGTCCTCGCCGATGCCGACGCCGGTATCCTCCACGGTGAAGACGACTTCCGCGCCGCTGAGCTCGCCGCGAACCGAAACCCGCCCGCCGCGTTGCGTGAACTTGATCGCGTTGGACAAAAGATTGATCAGGATCTGCTTCACGGCGCGCTTGTCGGCAACGATGTCCGGCAGGTCGGCCGGCACCCGGCACACGAGGTCGATGCCGGCCTCGCGCGCGCGCAGCGCCATCAGGTCGCAGCAGGTCCCGATCACCGGCGCAGGCGCGAACGGCTCCGGCGTGATCTCGAAATTGCCGGACTCGATCTTCGACATGTCGAGGATGCCGTTCACGACCGACAGAAGGTGCTGGCCGGACTCGCCGATCAGCGTTGCGTATTCGTGCCGCCGCGATTTATCGAGCTGCATCGGCTCTTCGTTCGCGAGCATTTCGGAGAAACCGATGATCGCATTGAGCGGCGTGCGCAGTTCGTGGCTCATGGTCGCGAGGAACCGGCTCTTCGCCGCGTTCGCGCGCTCGGCTTCCTCGCGCGCGTCCTCGACCGCATGCTCCTGGGCCTTGCGATCGGTGACGTCGCGCATCACGGCAACGACCTCGCGTTCGGTCTGCGCGCTCTCGCCCTCGGCGCGATCGAGCGCGCGGCAGCGCATCTCGACCCAGATGAACGGAGCCGGGCGGTCGCTGTCCGGCGGCGTTTCGCGGCGGATGCGGAATTCGACCGAACTGCTGTCGAGTTGCGTGGCGGCATCGGCCAGCGCCTTGAGGTAGGCCGGCCGGTCGCCGACATGGACGCGATCGAACAGGCCATGACCGAGCAGCGCCCTTGCGGGCACGCCGAACAGGCTTTCGGCAGCGGGCGACGCAAAGCGCACCGTGCCGTTGCGGCGATGGCGCGTGATCACGTCAGTAATGTTGCGCGCGAGCAGGCGGTAACGGTCTTCCTCCACCATCAACAGGCGCGAGCCGGTGCGCGCAAGCGACGCGCTGCCGAGCGCAAGGCCGGTGGCGTAAAGTGCGGCGGAGATGATGCCGAAGGTCGTCAGGACCGGTGACGGCGTGAATGCAGCCAGCGCCTGCGGTCCGATGAGATAGAGCAGGCCGGCGGCGGCAAGCGCGACGGCGGAAGCCGCCGTCACCACGCGGCGCGAGGCCGAGAGCGCGGCTTCCAGCGGAACCACCACCAGCCAGACTGCGGCGAATGATGTGATCCCGCCCGTCGCCATGGCGACGGCAGAAACCAGCGCGGCGAGCGAGACGGACGACGTCAGTTGCTCCCGCTCGTAACGGCCGGTGCGCGAGAGGTAGCACGCGACCAGGATCGGCGTGGCGAGCCAGGCATAGAACAGGATCTCGAGCATGCCCGGCCTGCCGCCGATCGCGAGATGAATCGGCAGCGCGGTGAGCGCAAACAAACCGCCGACGAGACGCGGCGCGATGAACGCGCGGTGGCGCGCCGCGGCGAGCGGATCGGGCCGCGCCGAGGCATGCACCAGCGAATCGATGTAATCGCGGATTTGCGCGAACAGGCTCACTGACAGACACGCCCGACGGGACGCGCTCCCCACATGCGGGGGATCGTGTCAGAGGCCGCTTAAACGAACGCTAAGGGAACCCGGCCATGAAGCCGCGCGCCGCGCCGCTGCGGGCAATACCGGCGCAGGCGCGCTCGGTTTCGTCTCGAATGGTGAACGCGCGGTTGCTGAATGACGGCGGCATGAAGGCACGGCACGCGCGCCGCCAATAGGATACGCACGCTCCGTCCTGGGCACGGCACGCGCAAGAGACGCCGCAGCAAAAAGGGCATCATTTTCTTAACGATGAAAATCGTTCAAATTTTAGGAAAACTCGCCGAAAACTTGGCTCGAACATGCGCAAAATCGACCGCACTGAACCAACCTCGCCTTCAACGGCCTCTGCTAGCGTGTCACCAACCGCGGTGAAAACGCCGTGGAGGACGAGAGGCCGAGTGATGTTTTTCCTGATGCGCACGGCGTTCTGGCTCAGCATCGTCATTCTGCTGCTGCCGACGCCGGACTCGATGAAGACGCCGGAGCCGGGCATCGGCGCAGCACAGGCCGTGACCGCGGCCTCCGCCACCGTCTCCGACATGAGCCAGTTCTGCACGCGTCAACCTGAGGCGTGTCAGGTCGGCTCGCACGCCCTGACGTATCTTGGGAATAAGGCAATCGCGAGCACGAAGTGGCTCTACGAGAAGTTCGCCGCAAAGACCGAGCACCCCGCCGCCGCCCCGGCCAAGGCGCTGGCCGAAACCGACTCGCAGAACACGCTGACCCAGGCCGATACCGCGCCTGCCTGGCGCGGTGCGCAGCCGCAGCGCCAGGCCGAGGCGCGCCGTTCGCAATAGCCGGAACTCATTCGGATCGGGGCTATCCCTGCTCGCGCCGCGCGCCTATATCCTGCGCGTGCAACGGCGCGAGCGTTCATGACGGCGACGATTGACGAGATCATCGAGAACTTCGCCCTGCTCGACGAGTGGGACGACCGCTATCGCTATGTGATCGAGCTTGGCCGCACGCTTTCGCCGCTGCCCGAAGAGCTGCGCACCGAACAGAACAAGGTGCAGGGCTGCGCGAGCCAGGTGTGGCTCGGCACCAAGGTGCAGCCGGACGGCGCCGCGGGACCGACGCTGGCATTCGTCGGCGACAGCGACGCGCACATCGTGCGCGGGCTGATCGCGATCCTGTTCGCGCTGTACTCGGGCAAGCCCGCGCCGGAAATCCTCGACACCGATGCCGTCGCGCTGTTCAACCGGCTCGGCTTGCGCGAGCACCTGACCCCGCAGCGCTCGAACGGCTTCCGCTCGATGGTCGAGCGCATCAGGTCGGATGCGCGCGCCGCGCTCGCGCACGCGGCCTAGAGCTCGACCACGAACTCGCTGCCGGCATCGAGCCAGGTCCGGATCGGCGCGCGCGCAGGGCCGCGCGTCTCTGCGGCAAGCCCGTAATGGCGCGCGAGGCGGTCGAGGCCCAGTTGCAGCACGACCTTGCCGGAGCGTGGCGGCCAGCGCCGTTCGCGCTCGATGTCCTCAAGCCCCTTGAGGAAGCAGCACACGTCGAGCAGCAGCCCGGCGAATTCCGGCCCGACCGCATCCAGCGCGCGGCGCACCTGCTCGCGGGCTGCAACCATCACATCGGTAAAAGCGCCGGCGCCGCCCTGCCCGCGGCGGCCATGCGGCAGCGATGCATCCCAGTTCGACGTGACGCGCGGCATCAGGTTGGCGCGGGTGAAATCGCCGCGCAGGCGCTCGCCGGCCTGGAATTGCACGCCCTCGATCAGCGGCCGGCCGTTGCGGCCCTTGCGCCGCGCGAGCCAGGCGAGCGGGCTTTCCGTCTCGTCGTAAGCGACCTCGGCCTGGCCGTCCGGCGCAGCGACCAGCCGCCGCACAACGCTCAAGTGCTGTGCGCGGAACGGATCGATGTCGGCATCCGCTAACGCCGGACGCACGGACCCGGGCAGGTCGCGGTTGCCGTTGCTCATGACACGGCTCCGGACATCGTACGCAGATCGCGGCGCAGCGCGTGCTCAAGTTCGGCAAGGGTTGTATCCAGTCCGGGCTTGCTGCGGCGATCCTCGATCATTCGGCACGCGCGGGCGGCGGTGGTGCGAACGCGTCCGAACGCACGTCCCGCGTCAGTGAAGTTCAAGCCGACCGCCACGTGGGCGAGATACATTGCGCTTTGACGCGCGAGGGCGACGGAGGCAGTGCGGCGCGACGTCGCCTGGATCTCTCCGACCGGCACCATGAAGGCGGCAGCGACCGCGGCACTGATACGGTGGCGGGCGGCGGCAACCAGGTCGCCGCTCGCCGGATTCTCGTCTTGCCAGGCTCGTGCGCAGGGAAGGGTCATCAAAATCCTCCTGTAGGACCTTTTCCCTGAATACTTGCACCAACCCGCGGCTGCGTGCGTAACTTTTTTCTCGCCTCTTGATATGTTCTCCACAGGCGCGAGATAGTTGTCCTAACGTCATGCCAGCTAATGCGCTGGTATGGCGAGGTTTTTGAGGATTCAGCGAAGGATGGAACCGTGCTGGGATCAAATTCTGCAGCACAACCGGAAGGCGGTGAAAGACCAACGCGAGCGCGAAAGGTGCGCGCAGGCAGTCCCTCGTCAGGTCATTTCGACCGGCGCCGACGCTGCTGGCCGAGGCCCATCTGCTTGGCGAGTTGCGAACGGGCGGCGGCGTAGTTCGGCGCCACCATCGGATAATCCGGCGGCAAGGCCCACTTCTCGCGGTAGGCCTCCGGAGTCATGTTGTACTGCGTGCGCAGGTGCCGTTTGAGGGATTTGAACTTCTTGCCGTCTTCGAGGCAGACCAGGTAGTCGGGCGTAATCGATTTCTTCACCGAGATGGCGGGCTTGAGCGGCTCAGGCTGGGCATCGCTTTGGCCCGCCGAGACGCGCACGAGCGCCGCATGCACCTGATTGATCAGGCTCGGGATTTCGCCCGCGGAGACCGAGTTGTTGCTGACATAGGCTGATACGATGTCGGCCGTGAGTTCGATGAAGCTGCCGCTCGTGTCGTTGTTCATGGACGTTCCCGCCGCCAAGGTCGCCTATCCAAGGCCACGCCCGATTACGACTCGGGGGCAGGCCCAATTACAACAAGCTATAGTATTGGCCGACCGTCTATTCAAGTTGAACCGAACTGTCATACCAGCATATCCATCACGGTATTGCGATTTCTTGAGCAATCGTCCCGCGTAATCATGTCGCAACTTGATCGGCGCGGCGCGGAAGCAAGTCGATAGCCGCTGCCGGCGAATTGCGGCAACGTGGCTTGCCTCTGCGGCGGGCGCTTCCTAGCTCGCTCGCAACGGTCCATATCGACCGGCCAGTCGCCCCGGAGAAACGATGCTCGAGCGCACATCCCGTTTGCCGCCCGCCCCGCGCGCCGAGCGCCATCCCCGGTCCTCGACCTGGCACGGCATAACGCTGACCGACGACTACGCGTGGCTGCGCGCGGAGAACTGGCGCGAGGTGATGCGCGATCCGTCAAAGCTCGAGCCGAAAATCGGCGCGTATCTGGCGCAGGAGAACGATTACACCAAGGCTGCGCTCGGTCACACCGAAGCGCTGCAGCAAACGCTGTTCACCGAGATGAAAGGCCGCATCAAGGAGGATGACTCCACGGTGCCAAGCCCGGACGGTCCGCTCGCCTACTACATTCGATATCGCGAAGGCGGCCAGCATCCGGTCGTCTGCCGTCAGCCGCGCGAAGGCGGCACCGAACAGGTCATGCTCGACGGCGATGCGCTTGCCGTCGGCAAGCCGTTTTTCCAGCTCGGCGGCATGGCGCATTCGCCCGACCACCGGCTCCTCGCCTGGTCGGCGGACGACAAGGGATCGGAAATCGACACGCTGCGCGTGCGTGATCTCGGCAGCGGTGAGGACCTGCCCGATATTCTGCCCGAGGTCTCCGGCTCGCCGGTATGGATCGACGATTCATCGGCGTTCTACTACGTGCGTCTCGATGACAATCACCGGCCGTCGCGCATCTATCGCCACCGGCTCGGGACGGCTGCCGGTGAGGACGTCCTCGTTTACGAAGAGCAGGACAGCCGTTTCTTCGTCTCGCTCGGGCGCGCGCAATCAGGCCGCTTCGCCGACATTTCCGTGCACGACCACGAGACATCGGAAACCTGGCTGATCGATCTCACCGATCCCGACGCAGCGCCGCGGCTCGTCGCGGCGCGCGAAACGTCGGTGCAATACGATGTGGAGCATCATCCGGACTGGGATGGCGAGGACGTGCTCGTGGTGCGCACCAACGCGGGCGGCGCCGAGGACTTCAAGATCGCCGTCACGCCGCTTGCGAGAACCCAGCGCGAGAATTGGCGCGACCTCATTCCGCATCGGCGCGGCGTGTACCTGCTGAGCGTCACGCTGTTCGCCGAGTGGCTGATCCGGCTCGAGCGCGAGGATTCGCTGCCGCGCATCGTGGTGCGCCATCTCGCAAGCGGCGAAGAGCACGCGATCGCATTTGCCGAGGAGGCCTACTCGCTCGGCGCGGATGGCGGCTACGAGTTCGCAACCGGCCAATTGCGCTTCCACTATTCGTCGATGACGACGCCGAACGAAGTGTGGGACTACGATCTCAAGACGCGCGCACGGACCCTGCGCAAGCGTCAGGAGGTGCCGAGCGGGCACGATCCGGCGGCCTATGTGACGCACCGCTTGCGCGCGACGGCACCGGACGGCGAGACCGTGCCGATCTCGATCCTGCATCGCCGCGACGTGAAGCCTGACGGCTCGGCACCGCTGCTGCTCTACGGCTACGGCTCCTATGGCTACGCGATGCCGGCATCCTTTGCGACCGGGCGGCTGTCGCTGGTCGATCGCGGCTTCGTCTACGCGATCGCGCATATCCGTGGCGGGACCGAAAAGGGCTGGCACTGGTACCAAGACGGCAAACTGCTCAAGAAACCGAATACCTTCACGGACTTCATCGCGGCGGCGGAATTTCTGCGCGCGCAAGGCTATGCGGCGCCCGGCAGGATCGTCGCCCATGGCGGTTCGGCTGGCGGATTGCTGATGGGCGCGGTCGCCAATATGCGGCCCGACCTGTTCGGCGGCATCGTCGCCGAAGTGCCTTTCGTCGATGTGATCAACACCATGCTCGACGACAGCCTGCCGCTGACACCGCCCGAATGGCAGGAATGGGGAAATCCGATCGAGGACGCCCGCGCGTTCCGCACGATGCTGGGCTATTCGCCGTACGACAATGTCCGGGCGCAGAACTATCCGGCGATTCTCGCGCTGGCCGGACTGACCGATCCGCGCGTCACCTATTGGGAACCTGCGAAGTGGGTCGCGAAGCTGCGCAGCCTCAACACGAGCGGGAGCCTGATCGCGCTGCGCACCAACATGGACGCGGGGCATGGGGGTGCGGCCGGGCGCTTCGACCGGCTGAAGGAGGTGGCGCTCTCTTACGCCTTTGCAATTGATCTGGTCGGCGCGCCCCAGACGGTGTGAGCTCAGGATTTCCTGCTCACCAGATATTGTTGCAGCTCGTCGATCGTGGCGAACTTGACCCGGCCGGTCGGCAGCTCGGCTTCGATCGAACCATCCATGAACAGCGAATAGGCCATGCCGTCGATCACGCCGGAGCGATACACCGTGGTGGCCGGGCTGTTCGGTGTGGGCGCAGGTTTCGGCGGCGCACGCAAAGGCGGCGGCATGGGTGGCGGCGGCGGCGGCGCCTCCGGAATGCGCGCGAGCGGCGCGAGGTCGACCGGCGGCGTTGCGGGTTGCGCCTCCGGCGTGACGAGCGGGGCTGCGGGCGCAACGCGCGCGGGCGCGGGCGGGTTTGCGCGGCCGAGCCAGCCGAGCAGCGACGGGCGTGCCGCCGATGCCGCCGATGCCGTGCGTGCCGGCCGCGGCGCCGGGTCGTCCCGCTCGACCGCCGCGACCGGCGGCACGGGCAGCGGCTGAATGTGCAGCCGCTCGGCGATCCGCGCGAGGCTGCGCACCGCCGCGGCGAGGCCAGCCAAAATCAATGCGCCGACGATCGCCACCACGCCCGACGTGAACAGTGCCGCGCCTGCCACATCCTCAACCGGCACGGCATAGCGCAGCATGGCGGTGCCGGCGGCAGCCAGCACGGCGCACAACAGCAGAAGCAGCAAGTGCATCAACATCGCCCCCTGCAGCCACAATCCCGGAACCGGCGCGGCGGGGCAAGTGTTTGCAACATGATAGGTGCCGACCGTTGCAGCGGCGACACGCCGTGGCCGGCAAACAACAGCGTTGCCGCGCGCGCCGCCCCGGCCTATCTAGTGGCGGAACTCGCCCCCCTTTCCGTGGCGAGGGTTACCGTTCTCTTCCCGCCCCCCAAGGAGTCGATCATGGCCTTCACGCTACCCGACCTCCCGTATTCTCATGACGCGCTCGCGCCCTTCATGTCGAAAGAGACGCTCGAATATCACCACGACAAGCACCACCAGGCCTATGTCACCAATGGCAACAATGCGCTGAAGGGCACCCAGTGGGAGAACAAGGACCTCGAAGAGATCGTCAAGGGCTCGTTCGGCAAGAACCCCGCCGTGTTCAACAACGCCGGCCAACACTACAATCACATGCTGTTCTGGAAATGGATGAAGCCGGGCGGCGGCGGCGACAAGCTGCCGGGCAAGCTGAAGAATGCGGTCGAGCGGGACCTCGGCGGGCTCGCCAAGGCGAAGGCGGATTTCATCGCGGCCGGCGTCGGCCAGTTCGGTTCGGGCTGGTGCTGGATCGCCGTGAAGGACGGCAAGCTCACGATCGACAAGACGCCGAACGGCGAAAGCCCGCTGGTGAAGGGCGCCACGCCGATCCTCGGCTGCGACGTCTGGGAACACTCCTATTACATCGACTACCGCAACGCGCGGCCGAAGTACCTCGAGGCGTTCTGGGATCACCTGATCAACTGGGAAGAGGTCGACCAGCAGCTCGCGCGCGCGGGCTAGGGAGACTTTGTCCCGGCCGCAGCAGATCTCGTAGGGCGCAGTAAGCCTCAAGCGCGTTTACGCGCGTCCTCGACGCGCGATGGCGCACTGCGCCGTCCATCTCCCGCGGCGCAATGCGCTCCGCTTCGCGCCGCTTATTGCGCCCTACAGCTGCTGCGCTGCGAGCGGGCAGGGAGACTTTATCCCGGCTGCAGCGGATCTCGTAGGGCGCAGTAAGAGAAGCGCACTGCGCCGCCCATCTCCCGCGGCGCAATGCGCTCCGCTTCGCGCCGCTTATTGCGCCCTACAGCTGCTGTGCTGCGGGCGGGCTAGGGAGACTTTATCCCGGCTGCAGCGGATCTCGTAGGGCGCAGTAAGAGAAGCGCACTGCGCCGCCCATCTCCCGCGGCGCAATGCGCTCCGCTTCGCGCCGCTTATTGCGCCCTACAGCTGCTGCGCTGCGAGCGGGCAGGGAGACTTTGTCCCGGCCGCAGCAGATCTCGTAGGGCGCAGTCAGCCTCAAGCGCGTTTACGCGCGTCTTCGGCGCGCGATGGCGCACTGCGCCGCCCATCTCGCGCGGCGCAACGCGCTCCGCTTCGCGCCGCTTATTGCGCCCTACAGCTGCTGCGCTGCGGGCGGGACACGGCTACTTCTCGTCCCGGAAATACGGCTCGACCGGCCCCTTCAGCTTGATCGTCAGCGGCTTGCCCCTGCGGTCGAGCGCCTTGCCGGCTGCGACCCGGATCCAGCCCTCGCTGACGCAGTATTCCTCCACGTTGGTTTTCTCCTGCCCCGCAAAGCGGATGCCGATGCCGCGCTCCAGCAACGCGGCGTCGTAATGCGGGCTGTCGGGATCGGTGGACAGTCGGTCGGGGGGCTGGTCAGTCATCAGGATCAGAATACCTCAGGACACCACGGCGCGCGATCACTGCGAAACATCGTGTCCGCCCGCGCGATGGCACCAGCCCCTAACTCCCTCATCCGCAATGCGCGCGCAAGCTGCGCAAACGTGAAGCCGCCGAGATAGACGCAGCCGAGCGAGGCGACGTCGCAGGCGAGATCAGCCTTCTCGCTGGCCCTTTCGGCGCGGCCGCGCGATACGCGCCAGCGCCCCGCATTCCATGGACAGAACTCGTCGGTCACGTCGATCACGATTGAATCGTCCGATGCGTAGCCGCGCGCCGCAAGCGCCGCGCCGACGTCGATCAACCGGACCCATAGCCCCTCGCGCACGAGAAAGTTCAACCGTCGCGGATCTGCAAGCGACAGCAGCAAGGAATGGTCGAGCGGCAGGAAGGTCGCCCTCACACGCGCGAGCCAGTCGATCTCGAACAGAAATCGCCAGATGGCATTCTCGCCTTCGGGAGAGCAGCCCATCGCCTCGACGACGAAGATGCTGCCGGTCTGCACGCCGCGCTCGAATGCGACGTTCATGCGATACAGCGCATAGGCCGCAGGTTCGCCGGCGGTTTCGAGCACCAGGCATTGCAGGTAGCCGCCGCCGCGGCGCTTCCACTCCATGTCATTGAGCACGCGGTCCTTCCACCACTCGGAGGTGCGCGCGAACATTCCGGGCCTGACGCGCGCGACACGCTCATAGACCGGCGCGATCAAGCGCTCGGCCTCGCCCAGCGGAACGAGCCGCATCTCCCCGCCCGCATCTGCCCGGGCAAACGGCGTGGCGCGGTCGCGCGGTACATCGATCTCCGCGGCCATCGAGGCCATGCCGTAACCGAACTGGCCGTAGATCGTGTCCTCGGTCGCCCACAGCACTGCGACCGCCTCGCCGCGAGCATGGGCGGCATCAATCAACGAACGCTGCATCGCGCGCAAATAGCCGCGGCGGCGGTGCGTCGGGAGCACACCGGTGACGGTGACGCCGGCCGCTTTGACGTGGCCGCCGGGTATCGTGAGATCGAAGGCAAACGAGCCCGAGCCTGCGACGATCCGGTCGCCGTCGAAGCCGGCATGCACGCGCTCGATGGGAAGCACGCGCCGGAAGTGCGAGATGGCGTCGCCCGCAGGCGGGTTCTGGCCGAAATAGTGCCAGATCGGCGCAAAGGCCGCGAGCATTTCATCCACATTCGCGCACGGGCGCACGTTCATGACACGCCCTTAGCCGTGCGCGAAGTCCCAATAGAGCGCGCGCGCCTTGCGATAGAACGGACCCGGCTGCAGCGAGCGCTCGTCGATGCGGATGACAGGCATCAGCTTCGAGTAATTGCCGGTGGAGAAGATCTCGTCCGCGCTCTGGAAATCCGAATAGCGGAACGAGCCCTCCACGACGGTCACGCCGGCATCGCGCAAGAGCTTGATCGTGCGGTGGCGCGTGATCCCGCTGAGGAACGTGCCGTTCGCCGCCGGCGTGTGGACCACGCCGTCCTTGGCGAAGAAGATATTCGCGGTGGCGAGCTCCGCAACATTGCCGAGCATGTCGCAGAGGAGGCAATTGTCGAAGCCGCGTGTGCCCGCTTCTGCCAGCGCGCGCCCATTGTTCGGATAAAGACATCCGGCCTTGGCATCGACCGGCATGCACTCGATGGTCGGACGGCGGAACGGCGACAGCGTGATCGAGAGCCCGGCGGACACTGGCGGCATCGCGGTCTCATAAAGGCACAAGCACCAGCGCGTCGATTCCGGATCGGGCGAGACGCCGGTCAGCGTGCCGCCGTGCTCGGCCCAGTACATCGGGCGGATATAGAGCGGCGTATCCCTCTCGAAGCGCTTCATGCCGTCCGCGACCAGACCCATCCAGGTCTCTTGCGCGACCAGCGGCTTCAAGAAAAGCTTTGGCGCGGAGTCGTTCACGCGCGCGCAATGCAGGTCGAGGTCCGGCGTCACGCCTTCGAACGCGCGC
>VBAH01000076.1 GCA_005884685.1 Alphaproteobacteria bacterium | reverse complement strand
TCCTCGCGCGACCAGTTCGCATCGCGATCCGCCATCACGGCCATGCGCGCGCCCATGTGCGTGCCGTCGGGGTTCTGCGCGCGCGCCCAGATATGGCCCTTGTCGATATGGGTGTGCATGTCGACGAGGCGCGGCAGCACGATGCCGCGATCGAGAGCCAAATTTGGCAGTCCGTCGCTCGCAGCGGTCGCGGGTGAGATGGCCGCGATGCGGTCTTTCTCGATCACGATATCGCAGGGTGCGAGGCCGTCCGGGTCGGGCCCGAGTTGCGCGGCCTCGGCAATAAGGCACACCGGCACGCGCGCGTTGGCGAGGCGGAAGTGCGTGAGGGAAGGGGGAATGGTCAGGAAGTGGGCGGGCATCCAACGTTTCTACTTCGTCATGGCCGGGCTTGTCCCGGCCATCCCGCTTAGTCGACGTCATTTCTATCGGGGTCCCCGGGACTCGCCGCTTCGCGTCGGCCCGGTGACGACGAGAGTGTGGTAATGAAGACGCCATGAAACGGCCGATCAATCCCGCCGCGATCCGCGCGCCGTTCGCGCAATACAGCCACGCGGTCGAGGTGGCGGCCGGGCGCATGCTGTTCGCCTCGGGCCAGCTTGGCGTGTCGCCTGACGACAAGGTGCCGGAGGATGCCGAGGCGCAGGCGGTGCTGTGCTTCGAGAACATCAAGGCGATTCTGGCCGAGGCGAACATGACCTTCGCGGACGTCGTGCGCTTCACGGCTTACGTCACCGACCGCGCCTATTTCCCGGTCTATGGCGCGGTGCGCAGCCGCTACGTGACGGGCAATGCGTTCGCCTCCACCTTGGTGATCGTCTCGGGGTTCACGCGGGCTGAATTCAAGGTCGAGGTGGAGGTGACCGCGGTGCGGGCGGATTGACGTTGTCATGCCCCGCGAAGGCGGGGCAGCCAGTAAACACCGCATTTGGTTGGCATCACGCCAAGCGAGCTACATTCTGTTGTGTTTACTGGATCATCCGTTTTCGCGGATGATGACACCTGCGCGCTTTCGCTTGACTCTGCATGGCCTCCGCAGAATTATAGAACAAATCATGAACAAGGCCCTGCCATGCTCCCTGCCGAACCGATGGAGCAACACCTTGCGCGCCTGCGCCGCGCGATCGCGCAAACCAGCGAAGCGCTGGGGGATGAGCCGTGTTCGCGTGCGCTCGGCGTACCGGACATCGATGCGGCGCTCGGCGGCGGACTTGCCTGTGCGGCGCTGCATGACCTGAGCGCCGCGCCGATGCATCTCGGTACCGCTGCGGGTTTTGCGCTCACGCTCGCCGCACGCGCGCCGGAAAAAGCCAAGCAGGCACTCTGGATCGCGACCGATTTCGGCAGCCAAGAAACCGGCGCGCTTTATGGCCCCGGTCTCGATCTGATCGGGCTCGATTCCTCACGGCTGCTGGTCGCGCGCGTCGCGCGGCCGGTCGATGCGCTGTTCGCCATGGAGGAGGCGCTGAAGTGCCGCGCGCTTTCAACCGTTATCGCCGAAATCAATAACGAAGTCGATCTGACGGCGACGCGGCGGCTCTCGCTCGCGGCGCGCGCGGGTGGCGCGCTCGGTGTGCTCTTGCGCCACATGCCGTCGGGCAGCCCAAGTGCGGCGCGCACGCGCTGGGACGTCGCCGCTGCACCAAGCGTGCCCGACGAACTCGGCGGCCTCGGCCGCACGGCTTTCCGGCTTTCTCTCGTACGCAATCGCCGCGGCCCCTGCGGCACGTGGACACTCACCTGGGATCACCATGAACGCGTCTTCTCGGCGCTATCTGTCGGTGTGGCTGCGGAGGCTCCCGACCGACCGGATCAGGCGCTCTCCGCCTGAAGCGCTGGTCGTAGCCAGCCCGGTCAAGGGCGCGTTGCGGCTCACCGCCGTCAACGACGCCGCGGCCGCGCTCGGCCTCAAGGGGGGCATGGCGCTTGCCGACGCGCGCGCGATGTATCCGCAGATCGCGGTCGCGGATGCGGACGAACATGCGGACTTCGCGCTGCTCGAGGCGATCGCCGACTGGTGCGACCGCTACACGCCGCTGGCCGGGCTCGATCCGCCCGACGGATTGATGCTCGACGTCACCGGCTGCGCGCATCTGTTCGGCGGCGAGGCGGCGCTTGCCGATGATCTGGTGCGCCGGCTCAAGGCGCAGGGTTATCAGGCGCGTGTCGCAGTCGCCGATACGGTCGGATGTGCATGGGGGGCGGCGCGATTCTTTTCTTCTTTACCTCCCCCTGAAAGGGGGAGGTCGACGCACGAAGTGCGTCGGGTGGGGGTCATGCCGCACGATCAGACCCCCACCCGGCTCGCTCCGCTCGCCGACCTCCCCCTTTCAGGGGGAGGTGACCACTGGCTCGTCCGTTCCGGAAACGAGAGAGAAGTTCTCGCTCCCCTCCCCCTCGCCGCCTTGCGCCTTGCTCCCGAAACCATCGCGGCGCTGTCGCAGCTCGGCCTCAAACGCATCGCCGATGTGCTCGAACGCCCGCGGGCGCCGCTCGCCGCGCGCTTCGGCGCGGCATTCGTGCGCCGCCTCGATCAGGCGCTTGGCCGCGAGGACGAGCCGATCGCGCCGCGTCTGCCGGTCCCCGCCGCGATCGCGGAGCAGCGCTTCGCCGATCCGATTGCGCTCGAACGCGACGTGCTCGGCACCATCGAGAAGCTTGCCGAAAAGCTCGGCGCCCTGATGGAGCGGCGCGGCGAAGGCGCGCGGCTGGTGCAGGCGGCGCTGTTCCGCACCGATGGAAAGGTCCTCCGCATCGAAGTCGGCACCTCAGAGCCGCTGCGCGATCCGTCCCGCATCCGCCATCTGTTCGCCGACCGGCTCGGCGTGATCGGCGACGAGTTCGATCCGGGCTTCGGTTTCGACATGCTGCGCCTCGCCGCGCTCGTCACCGAGCGTCACGAGCCGGCGCAGACCGGGCTTGCCGCACCGGATCATGCGGTGGAGCTCGCGCACCTGATCGACCGGCTCGGCGCGCGCTTCGGCCTGCGCCGCGTCACGCGCATGGTGCCGCAGGACACGCATATCCCGGAGTTCGCCGTGATGGCGGTGGGAGCGGCAGCGGTAGGGGACTCTGCATTTTCCGCTCATTCCCGCGTAAGCGGGCCCCCTCCCTTTATCCCTCCCCCGCTTGCGGGGGAGGGTAGGGTGGGGGCTGGGTCCCCGCTTTCGCGGGGACGAGCGGAGTTAAACCAAGACTCCGCCGCCCCCACCCGCCCGATCCGCCTGTTCGCGCGGCCCGAGCCGGTCGAGGCGCTCGCCGAAGTGCCGGACGGGCCGCCGGTGCAGTTTACCTGGCGGCGCATGCGCCATGTGGTCGCACGCGCCGAAGGGCCCGAGCGGATCGCGATGGAGTGGTGGCGCGACGAGGAGAACCGTGCGCTGACGCGCGATTATTTCCGCGTCGAGAGCCGCGAGGGCGTGCGCGTCTGGCTCTATCGCGAGGGCCTGGTGCGCAGCCGCGAACCGACGCGCTGGTTCCTGCATGGCGTGTTCGCATGAGCAATGTCGTCGAATTTCCCGGCGGAGCCGAGAGCGCGACGGCACCGTTGCCGGCGGTCGCTTATGCGGAGCTTGCCGTCACCACGAACTTCTCCTTCCTGCGCGGCGCGTCGCACCCGGAAGAGCTGGCGCGCCAGGCAGCAGCGCTGGGCCTCGCCGGCATCGGCATTGCAGACCGCAACAGCGTCGCGGGCGTGGTGCAGGCCTATGCGGCGGTCGGGCAGCTCAACGAGACGATCCGCGCGCTGAACGAGACGCATCGGGCCAACGCGCCGGAATTGAAACTCGCGGTCGGCGCGCGGCTCACGTTCGCCGACGGCACGCCCGACATCCTCGCCTATCCGCAGAACCGCAGCGCGTGGGGACGCCTGACGCGGCTGCTCACCGTCGGCAAGAGCCGCGGCGAAAAGGCCGAGTGCATTTTGTTTCTCGATGACCTGATCGAGCATATCGCGGGGCTCAATCTGATCGTGATGCCCTCTCCGTCCGCTCATGCCCGCGAATTTGAGAAAATGCTGACGCATTTACGATCCGCGTCCCCCCGCCACGTCTGGCTTGGCGCCAGCATGCTGTATCGCGGCGACGATACGCGCAGGCTCCGGCGGCTCGCGGCCATCGCCGACACCGCGCGCGTCCCGCTGATCGCCGTGAACGACGTGCTCTATCACGCGCCCGAACGCCGGCCGCTGCAGGACGTCATCACCTGCATCCGCGAGCACGTCACCATCGACACGGCCGGCCGGCTGCTCGAAGCCAATGCGGAGCGGCACCTTAAATCCGGCCAGGAAATCGCGCGGCTGTTCCGCCCTGCGCCGGAGGCGGTCGACCGTTCGCTGCGCTTCCTTGAGCGCTGCAACTTCTCGCTCGGCGAACTGGAAAAGACCGAATACCCGGACGAGAACCGCCTTGGCCATGCGACGCCGCAGGAGGCACTTGTGGCGCTCGCCAATCAGGGCTTTGCGCGCCGCTATCCGGAGGGCGCGCACCCGAAAGTGCGCCTCGCGCTCGAGCGCGAGCTCGAAATGACGCTGAAGCTGAATTACGCGAAATATTTTCTCACCGTCTACGATATCGTCGCCTTCGCGAATTCCAAGGGCATCCTGTGCCAGGGGCGCGGCTCGGCCGCCAATTCGGTCATCTGCTATTGCCTCGGCATCACCGAGGTCGACCCCGAGCGCGTCGATCTCCTGTTCGAGCGCTTCGTCTCCGAGGAGCGCAAGGAGCCGCCCGACATCGACGTCGATTTCGAGCACGACCGGCGCGAGGAGGTGATCCAGTACATCTACAACAAATACGGCCGCCATCACGCGAACCTGACCGCGACCGTGATCCGCTATCGCGGCCGCAGCGCGATCCGCCAGGTCGGCAAGGCGTTCGGCCTGTCCGACGACACCGTCGGCGCGCTCGCCGGCATGCTGTGGGGCTGGTCGGCGCAGGGCGTGAAGGAGGACGAGGTGCGCCGCGCGGGGCTCGATCCGTCCGATGCGCGGCTCAATCAGGTGATGCGGCTCTCCGACGAGCTGATCGATTTTCCGCGCCATCTCTCGCAGCACCCCGGCGGTTTTCTGATCACGCGCTCGCGCATCGACGAAGTGGTGCCGGTCGAGAACGCCGCGATGGACGAGCGCACCGTCATCGAGTGGGAGAAGAACGATCTCGAAACGCTGCGGCTGCTCAAGGTCGACGTGCTCGCGCTCGGCATGCTGTCGTGCCTGCGGCGCGGGCTCGATTACCTGCGCATGCATTACCGCATCACGCCCACGCTCGCGTCGCTGCTGAGGCAAGAGCACGCGGACGAGGAACAACGCAGGCCGGTCTACCGCATGATCCAGCGCGCCGACACGATCGGCACCTTCCAGATCGAGAGCCGCGCGCAGATGTCGATGCTGCCGCGGCTGCGGCCGGAGAAATTCTACGATCTCGTCATCGAGGTGGCGATCGTGCGGCCGGGGCCGATCCAGGGCCGCATGGTGCATCCCTATCTGCTGGCGCGCGAGAAATTCCGCGATACCGGCGTGGAACCGGCCTACCCGGCGCCCGCGCCCGAATACGGCCCGCCGGACGAATTGAAGGCCATCCTGCACAAGACGATGGGCGTGCCGCTGTTTCAGGAACAGGCGATGCGCATCGCGATCGTGGCGGCGAAGTTCGAACCGGCCGAGGCCGACAAACTGCGCCGCGCGATGGCGACCTTCAAGCGCGTCGGCACCATCAAGTTTTTCCACGACAAGTTCATCAACGGCATGGTGGTGCGCGGCTACGATCCCGCTTTCGCGGCGAACTGCTTCCGCCAGATCAGCGGCTTCGGCGAATACGGCTTCCCCGAAAGCCACGCGGCGAGCTTCGCCAACCTGGTCTACGTGTCGTGCTGGATGAAGTGCTATTACCCCGACGTGTTCGCCGCCGCGTTGCTCAACAGCCAGCCGATGGGCTTCTACGCGCCGGCGCAGATCGTGCGCGACGCGCGCGAGCACGGCGTGGACGTGCGCCCGATCGACGTGAATCATTCCGATTGGGATTGCACGCTGGAGCCGCTTTCTCCGCCCGTCATTCCGGGACGGCCCGGAGGGCTGGGCCCGGAATCCATAACCACGAATGGAGGTTATGGATTCCGGGCTCCTCGCTTCGCTCGGCCCCGGAATGACGGCGGAGAAATTCACCCCCGCCACACCTCCATGCAACCCGACATCCGCACCACGCATGCGCTCCGCCTCGGCCTGCGCCAGATCAGCGGCTTCGCCGAGGACCAGGCGCAGCGCATCGAATCGGTGCGCGGGCGCGGCTTCGACTCGGTGCGCGATCTCTGGCTGCGCACGCGGCTGCCGCCGTCCGCTCTCGAACGTCTCGCCAATGCCGACGCGTTCGGCTCGCTCGGGCTTTCGCGCCGCGATGCCTTGTGGGCGGTGCGCGCGCTGCAGCGCGCCGGCGACAAGGATGACCTGCCGCTGTTCCGCCGCGTCGCGATGCCGGAGATGGAGCCGGATGTTGCGTTGCCGCCGATGCCGCCGGGCGAGCAGGTGGTCGAGGACTATCGCCACCTGCATCTCTCGCTCAAGGCGCATCCCGTCTCGTTTCTGCGGCGCGACCTCGACGCGCGCGGCATCGTGCGGCATGAACTGTTGCCGGCGATGCGCAACGGCGCGCGCGTCACCGTCGCCGGGCTGGTGCTGGTGCGCCAGCGTCCCGGCACCGCCAAGGGCGTGATCTTCATGACGCTGGAGGACGAGACCGGCATCGCCAACACGATCGTGTGGCAACGCATGTTCGAGACCTTCCGGCCGATCGTGATCGGCGCGCGCCTCGTCGCCGTCACCGGCCCGTTACAGAGCGCGTCCGGCGTGATCCATGTGGTGATGGAGCGGATCGAGGACCTGACCCCGCTGCTGCGGCGGCTCTCCGACGCGCACGGCGCGGTGGACATCCGCGCGCATGCCGACCAGGCGCGCCGCCCGATTATCGAACGCCACCGCCATCCGCGTGCCGGCGACTCGCTGGTGACGCTGCTGAAGGACGCGCCCGATCTCGGCGAATTGGCCGCGCAGACCGCCGAGGTGATGCCCAAGGGGCGGAATTTCCATTGAGGCAAGCGCCCGCCAACCCTCTCGGCTGCTTTGCTTATTTCGCCCAGTTTTTCCCCATTTGATTTCCATCATCCCATAAGATATCATCTTTACTACCTTAACCGGGCCACATCCCCGATGTCCGTCCATCCGGCGATCCGCCAACCCTCCGCGCGCGAAACCGCGCCGATCTTCCTCGGCGGCCGCTCGGCCTCGCTGTCCTCGCAGATCGTCACGCAAGTGCGCGATGCGCTGTTTGCCAAGAAACTCAAGCCGGGCGATTTCCTCGGCACCGAGAAGGATCTCGCGGCGCGCTTCGGCGTGAGCCGCATCGTGGCGCGCGATGCGTTGCGCACCTTGCAGGCGCTCGGCATCGCCGACATCCGGATGGGCAAAGGCGGCGGCGCGCGCGTGTCGCGCGGCAATCCGCGCCTGTTCGCCGAGGCGCTCGCCGTGCAACTCGACCTCACCGGCGTCAGCGCGGCGGAGATCATGGACGCGCAACGCGCGATCGAGACGCTCGCCGCCGAGCTTGCGGCCGAGCACGCGACCGCGGCGGACCATGCCAGGCTCAAGCGCCTGCTGGCCGAGGCCGAGGCCGCGATCGACGATGCGCCGGCCTATACGCGCTCGTGCCGCGACTTCCATCTTGGCGTCGCCGAGGCTTCCCACAACCGCGTGCTGGTGACGCAGCTCATCTCGCTGCAGCATGTCTCGTGGCCGTCGGAGAACCGCACGCTCACGCCCGAAATCGCGCGCCGCGTGCTCGCCGTGCACCGCGAGCTCGGCCGTCTGATCGAGATGCGCGATGCCGCCGGCGCGCGGCGGCTGATGGACGAGCACGTGAAAATGATCCGCGCGCGGCGCGTCGCAGAGCACGCGCATGACGAGACCGATCACTGCTGTTGAACGAAAACGACAAGGAGAACGCCATGGCCAAGCACAAATTCCTGATCCAGCCGCACTTCCGCCTGCACGAATGGGTCGCCGAGGAGAAGGGCTACTTCGCCGCCGAAGGGCTCGACTACGACTTCCAGGAGACCGTGCAGTCGACCGACGGCAAGGTGCACGCGCAGGGCGACAAGGTCGGTGCGATGCAGTCGTTCGAGAAGGGCCGCGAGTCCGACATTTCCTGCGCCTGCCACTGGACCGTGAACGTCGCGGCCGCCAAGGGACACGGCAAGCTTTACGGCGATGCCTATTCGGTTTCGCCGTGCGGGATTTTCGTCCCGCGGGATTCGAAGATCACGTCGCCCGAGCAACTTGCCGGCGTGCCCATCTCGGTCGGCTACCAGTCGGGCAGCCACTACGCGACCATCCAGGCGCTCGAGCAGTACATGCCGCTCGATCAAATCAACCTCTCCTACAAGGAGGGCATGCTGTTCGCCCGCATGGACATGCTGTTCGCCGGCCAGATTCCGGCCTGCACGCTGTTCTCGGGCCCGTATTATTTCGCCGAGCAACTCGGCTTCCGCAAGGTGATCGACTGCACCTTCATGATGGCGACGATGATCACCGGCGAGCCCGAGCCGGACGACGTGCGCAAGTTCTTCCGCGCGCTCAAGCGCGCGCAGCGCGACATCGACCTGCGGCCCGAGCTCTACACGCACTTCTACAAAAACGAGTTTCCCAAGCGCTACCACGACCGGATGGATACGCGCCGCTGGGGGCCCGGCGAGCGCATCGTGTTCGAGCCCTACTCGCAGGACATCTTCGAGGAATCGCGCGACTGGATCCGCGAGCGCGGCATCTTCGAGGGCAATGACCTGGGCGCGAAGGCCTACGACAGCGCGGTGGTGCGGCTGGCGGTGTAGCCTCGCCTCCGCTCATTCCCGCGAAAGCGGGAATCCAGTTCTTTCTTCACTTGGCCCTGGGTCCCCGCTTTCGCGGGGACGAGCGGAGCTTGACTCAAGCCTCGATCCGCAACCCGATCAACCGATCCAGCGTCGCGGCATCGTCGAGCAACACGCGCGAGGGTGCGCGGTGCACGATCACGCCGCGCTCCATCACGACCGCATCCTGAGTCAATGACAGCGCCACCTCCGCGTGCTGCTCCACCAAAACGACCGCGGTGCCCTCTTGCCGGATCATGCGGGCGAGCGCGGCGGCAAGCTCCTCGACGATGATCGGCGCGAGGCCTTCGAGCGGCTCGTCGAGCAGCAACAGCGCCGGATTGGTCATCAGCGCGCGCGCGATCGCCAGCATCTGCTGCTCGCCGCCGGAGAGCTGGTTGCCCATGTTGGCGCGCCGCTCGGAGAGCCGCGGGAACAGGCCGTACACCGCGGCCAAATCCCAGCGGCCGGGCCGCGAGGCGACGTCGAGATTTTCCTCGACCGAGAGCGAGGGGAAAATCTCGCGCTCCTGTGCGACCCAGCCCAGCCCGGCACGCGCGCGCCGGTGCATCGACTTGCCCGTGATCTCTTCGCCGCGCCAGCGCAGAGAGCCGCGCGAAACGTTGGTCCCGCCCATGACGGTGAGCAGCAAAGTCGATTTGCCGACGCCGTTGCGCCCGAGCACCGCGAGACTGCCGTGCTCGGGCACGTCCAGCGAAATTCCGTCGAGTACGACCGCATCGCCATAGCCGGCACGGATGTCGTGTAGGGCCAAAAGCGGCTCAGCCATGATGCACACCGGTGCGATGCGATTTGCCGAGATAAACTTCGCGCACGCGCGGGTCGGCCGACACCTCTTCCGGCGTCCCTTCGAGGAGGATGCGTCCGCCGACCATCACGATGATGCGGCTGGCAAAGCGGAACACGAAATTCATGTCGTGCTCGATGAACAGCACCGTGATGTCGCGCGACAGGTTCGCAATCGCGGCGAACAGCTCCGCGCTCTCGTCGCGCGGCACGCCCGCGGCGGGCTCGTCGAGCAGCAGCACCTTCGGCCGCGTCGCCAGCGCGAGCGCGATTTCCAACAGGCGCTGGCGGCCGTAGGGCAGTTCGCGCGTCGGGCGATAGCAGTCGGCGCCGAGCATCAGCGACGACAGAATCGCGTGCGCCTCATCGACCACGCCCGAATAGGCGGAAACGCGCCGCCACCACGTGCGCGCCACCCCCTCGCGCTCGCACACCGCAAGCGTGACCGCTTCGAGCGGGGTGAGATGGGGGAACAGCGTGTTGATCTGGAACGTGCGCACCAGCCCGCGCGCGACGCGCCGTTCCGGCGGGAGCGCGGCGATCGGCTCGTCACCGAGCAGGATCTCGCCCGCATCCGGCCGCAGCATCCCGGTCATCAGGTTGATCAGCGTGGTCTTGCCCGCGCCGTTCGGGCCGATCAGCGCGTAACGCGCGCCCAGCGGCAGGCTGAACTCGATGCCGCGCGCGACCACGAGCGAGCCGAAACGCTTGTCGAGCCCGCGTGTCGCAAGGGCCGCGCTCACGCCCTGCTCCGCCAGGCAGAGGACAGTTTCGCGAGCCCGCCGAGGATTCCGTTCGGCAGGAACATCACCACGGCGATCAGCAGCGCGCCGATCCAGAAATACCAGAATTGCGGCGTGTTGCCGGAGAACTGATCGCGCGCCACCATGAAGATGATCGCGCCGACGAGCCCGCCGTAGAGCCGTCCCGCGCCGCCGAGGATCAGGATCACCAGCACGTCGGCGGAGCGCTGGAAGCCGAGCACTTCGAGCGACACGGTTTCGGTGGTCTGCGCCAGCAGCGCGCCCGCAATGCCGGCGAGCACGGCGGAGATCGTGTAGATCTTGCGCAGGTGCGCGCGGCTCGAGGCGCCGAGCGCCGGCATGCGCAGCGGGTTCTCGCGGATGCCGCGCAGCGAGAGCCCGAACGGCGAGTTGATGATGCGCCGCGCGACCAGGAAGCAGAGGAACAGCACGATCAGCGAATAGCTGTAGGCGGTGGTGCCGTAGAGGTCGAAGCGGAACTTGTTGAAGATCGGCCACATCTTCACGCCCTGCAGCCCGTCGGTGCCGCCGGTAAGCCAGTGCAGGCTGTTGGCAAGCTCTGCAAGCAGCAGTCCCATGCCGAGCGTGATCATGATCAGCGCCAGATGGCGAAAGCGCGCGATGATGAAGCTTGCCGCATAGCCGACGATGCCGGCGGCGAGCGCGCCGAGCATCAGTCCGGTGAGCGGCTCGCCCCAGCCGTACTTCGCGGCAAGTCCCGCCGTATAGGCGCCGAGCCCGAAGAATGCCGCATGGCCAAGCGACACGATGCCGGCATAGCCGAGGATGAGATCGAGCGAGAGCGCAAACAGCGCCGTGATGGCGATCTGGCTTGCCAGCACGAGATAGTCCGGAAAGAGCCAGAACGGCAGCAGGGTCGCGAGCCAGAACGCGATTTCGGTCCGGTTCCAGCGGGCCTGCGCCTGCAGCCAGGCGTGCGGCGAGGTGGCAGCAGCGGCGGCAGTCATCACCGACGTCCGAACAGCCCGGCGGGCCGCCACATCAGCAGCACGATCATGACCAGATAGATCAGGAACGCGCCGAGCTCAGGGACGTAATATTTTCCCGCGACATCGCTGATGCCGATCAAGGTTGCAGCGGCGAACGATCCGCCGATCGAACCCAGCCCGCCGACCGAGACGACGATCAGCACATAAATCAGGTAGGTGAACGCGAAAGACGGATCGAGGCCGACAATGTCGATCGCCAGCCCGCCGCCGAGACCCGCGAGCCCGGAGCCGAGCGCGAAGGTGAAGGCAAAGGCACCCTCGACATTGATGCCCAGCCCGCGCGCCATGCGCTGATTGTCCACCGCGGCACGCACCTGCGCGCCGAAGCGGGTATATTCGAGCGCGCCGACGAGCAGCAGCGTGATCGCCAGCGCGGTGCCGATCAGGAACAGCCGGTACACGCCGAAGCTCACCCCCAGGACCGTCACCGAGCCGCGCAGGTAGGACGGCATCTGCACGGGCTGCTGCACCGTGCCGTAGACGTAGGCCGCGGCTGCGACCGAGACGAAGGCAAGCCCGATGGTGAGCAACACCTGGTCGAGCTCGCTTGCCCGATAGAGCCGGCGGTACAGCGTGCGCTCGAACACGACGCTCACCAGTGCGGCGAGCAGGAACGCGAACGGCAGGCTCGCGAAGAACGGCCAGCCGAGGCGGTTCATCAAGGTGACGGTGACGTAGCCGCCGAGCATCGCGAACGCGCAATGCGCCAGGTTGACGAAATTCATCATTCCCAGCGTGACCGACAGGCCGACCGACAGCAGGAACAGCAGCATCCCATAGGCGAAGCCGTCGAACAGGACGCCGATCACCGGAGCGATCATGGGGGCCGCCCGTGAGCGGGACGGCTATTTCTTCATCGCGGCCTTCACCGGGTCCTTGACGTTCTCGACCTTGTCGAACTCGACATTGACGAGCTTGCCGCCGGCCTTCTCGACGCGGCGGATGTACACCGTCTGGATGATGTCGCGCGTCTCGGGGTCGATCGAGATCGGGCCGCGCGGGCTCTCCCACGCCATTCCCTTGACCGCGCTGATCAGTTTCTCGCCATCGGCGTCGCCGTTGGTCTTCTTCAGCACGGCGTAGATCGCATGCATGCCGTCCCAGCCGCCCATCGAGAAGAAGTCCGGATTGCGCCCGTAGGCGGCGTTGAAGTCGGCGACGAATTTCTTGTTCATCGCCGACTGATGATTGGGATCATAGTGGAACGCCGTGATGATGCCGAGCGCGCCATCACCCATGCTTTTCAGCGCCGAGTCATCGGTGATCTCGCCCTGCCCCATCACCTTGATCTTCTGCGGATCGATGCCGCGCTCCGCGAGCGCCTTGCCGAACGCCGCCGGCTGCGCGCCGCCGGGCACGAACACGTAGATCGATTCCGGATTGAGGTCCTTGGCGCGCTGCACGTAGGCGGAGAAATCCGGATTGGCGACCGCCATCTTGACCGTTCCGATGATCTCGCCGCCCGCCTCCTTGAAGGCCTTGCTGAAGGCGCCCTCGGCATCGATGCCCGGACCGTAGTCGGAGTGCATCGTGTAGGCCTTGCGGATGCCGTTCTTGTAGGCCCAGGTGCCGAGCGAGGCGTTGACCTGCGGCGTGGTGAGCGAAGTGCGCACCATGTAGGGCGACTTGGTGGTGATGATCGAGGTCGCGGCGTTCATCACGACCATGAACTTCTTCGCCTCGGCCGAGACGTCGCCGGCCGAGAGCGCGTTCGGGGTCAGCAGGAAGCCCGCCAGGATGTCGACCTTGTCGCGGACGATCAGCTCCTGCGCGAGACGCTTGGCGACGTCAGGCGCGATGCCGCCGGTGTCCTTGCGGATGAACTCCAGCTTCTTGCCGGCGACGGTGTCGCCGTTCTGCTGCACGTAAAGCTTGATGGCGTTGTCCATCTGCGCCGCGCCGTCGGCGAACTGGCCCGAATAGGGCAGGATGATGCCGATCTTGATGGTGCCCTGCGCGCTTGCGGTGCCGCTACCGAGCGCGGCGAAAATGGCCGCCGCAACGAGTGCCTTACGCATGAGTTTCCCTCCCTGAAGGTGCCGTATCTTTTGCCCGACCGTAGGCATCCCGGCGGCGCACGTCAATTTGCCGGATTGCCGCTTCCTGGTTGATCCCTAACGCGAGAAGCTGACCCGCAGCCCGCCGATCGGCTCGAGCGCATAGGCGAACTCGGTCTCGTCCGGCTCGATGATCGGTGGCGGGACGAGCGAGCCGGTGATGATGACCTCGCCCGCGCGCAGCCTCTCGCCGTGGGCGCCAAGCGTGCCCGCGACGTGCTGCACGATGCCGATCATCTCGCCGATCAGCGCTTCGACGTTGTCCTGCTTGGCCGCCAGCGCACCGCGGCGGAAAACGTGGCCCACCAGCCCATCGAGCTTGGCGCCGGCCCGCGTGGGATCGGGTGGGCCGAGGACGACATGGCGATGGAAGATATTGCCGGCGAGGGTTACCTCAACGTCATCCGGCGGCGGGTTGAGATCGGCGAGCTCGATCGCCGGGCCGAGCGCCGCGATCGCCGCAATCGTGGTGGCCCGATCCGCACCGCCGGGCAGATCCTGGCCCATGTGCACGGCGATTTCCGGCTCGGCCACGGGCTTGGTCCAGCCCGCGAACGACACGGTGCCGCCGTTCGGCACGAGCGAGTTCTGCATCATAAAGCCGACCAGCGGCGCTTTGATCTTCAGCCGCTCCATCGCGGGCGGCGCGCCGAGGCCGACCTTCCAGCCGAGCGGCGCCTCACCCGCCGCGATCCGGGCGCGGCGCGCTGCCAGCTGTTTCTCCATGCCGCGCGCGATGCGCGGATCGTCCCAGGCGTTCATTCGCAAACTCCAACCTATCGATTCGTCATGGCCGGGCTTATCCCGGGCATTCACGACTTCATCACGACAAGCAAGACATGGATGCCCGGCCATCAGGGCGTTTACGCCCGTCTTCGACGGGCTGTGGCCGGGCATGACGGAGTGTGTTGCTACTTATGCTGCTCCGCCCCCACCTCATACCCCGAGGCCTCGATCGAGCCCGCACCCATCCAGCCCCACACCAGCACTACGTCATGATCGGACGTGTTGTTGAACCCATGCCAGCAGCCACGCGGCGAATAGACGACGTCACCCTCAACCGACGGCTTCTGGCCTTCGTCCGTGTAAATATGGCCCTGGCCCTTGAGCACGATGAAGAACTCGTCGCAATTGCGATGGCGATGATTCTCGTGGCGCGCGCCGGGCTTGAGCACGGTCCAGCCGACCACATGATTGGCGCCCGCGGTTTTCTTATCGATCAGAAACTGCACCTGCATGTCGACCCAGCCGTCGTCGCGCGGCAGGCCCTCGACCTTCGGCACGTCGCGCAGATTGGTGCGGTACATCTTCGCGGGCGGCGCGTCCTCTTTCAGCTTCTCGGCGGTCTTGCGGAACGCCTTGCCCAGGGCGGCGCCGAACAGTTCGGCCTTCGATGTCATGACTGTCCTCCGAGGCGGCGGTACACTTCGTGCGCGGCGACAAAATCCTTGTGGTCGATGCCGAGCCCGCGGCAAGCATTCATCATCTCGTTCGCGGCCGCCGCAAGCGGCACCGGGCTGCCGAGCCTGCGGCCGAGATCGAGCGCGAGCAGCATGTCCTTCTGCTGCAACGTCACGTCGGCGAGCGGCACGTCCGGCATCTTGCCCTCGAGAATGAACGGCCCGCGATAGCCGAGCACCGGCGAGGCCGCGACGCTTTTCAGGATCGCGTCGACCGCGACAGCGCGCGCCACGCCGCCCTTCTCGGCGAGCGCCACCGCCTCGCCGAACGCGATCACCTCGACCATCAGGAGCAGATTGACGGCAATCTTCATCTGGCAGGCAAGGCCGTTGGCGCCGATGTGCGTCACCTTCGGGCCGATCGCGAGCAGCACGGGTTTCGCGCGCTCGAAAGCGGCCGCATCGCCGCCGACCATCACGGAGGCATTGCCGCCGACCACGGTGACGGGACTGCCCGAGATCGGCGCATCCAGCATGTGACGGCCGGCCTTGGCGAACTCCGCCGCCACCGCGCGGGAATCATCCGGATTGATCGTGCTCATGTCGGCATAAATGCCGTTGGCCTGGAGGCCTGCGAGGACGCCGTCATCGCTGAGCGCGACCGCGCGCACCGCCGCGCCGTCGGTCACGATCGAGAGCACGATCTCGCTTCGCTCGGCGACCGCGCGCGGGCTGTCCGCCCATGTCATTCCGCCATCGATCAGCGGCGCCGCCTTGTCGCGCGAACGGTTCCAGCCGGTCACGCGATGCCCCGCCGCCATCAGGCGCGGAACGATCAGCGCGCCCATGGCGCCGAGGCCGATGAAGCCGACTTGCAATATGCCCTCCCTTTTCCGCTCATGCCCGCGAAAGCGGGCACCTAGAGCCCCCACCCTACCCTCCCCCGCAAGCGGGGGAGGGATAAAGGGAGTGGGATTCCCGCTTCCGCGGGACGAGCGGAGTGTGTGACTCGTTACTTCCAGAATTGCTTTGAAGCGATGCGCGCGCCTTCGGCGAGCGCCGCGAGCTTTGCCCACACCACGTCCGCATCGACGGCCGCCTGCCCGACCCAGGTGCCGTAGCCGCAGTCGCTGCCCGCCATCACATTCTCGCGCCCGACCAGCTTCGCATAGCGGCCGATGCGCTGCGCGATCAGCTCGGGATGCTCGATGAAGTTCGACTTCGACTCGATCACGCCCGGTATCAGCACCTTGCCCTCCGGCAGCTTCACCGTCTCGAACAGTGTCCATTCGTGTGCGTGGCGCGGGTTCGCGGCCTCGAACGAGATGTAGGTCGCGCGCGCCCGGAACACCAAATCGATCACCTCGGCGAGCGGCACGTCGTAGTGGTGCGGGCCTTCGTAATTGCCCCAGCACACGTGGATGCGCAGTTGCTCGGCGGGAATGTTCGCCGTCGCGTGGTTCATCACCTCGATGTTCAGCGCCGCGGCCTGGCGGAAAGTCTTGAGGTCGGCGTCGTGGAACTGGATGTGGCGGCCCATCGCGAGATCGGGACAGTCGAGCTGCAGCACGAAGCCCGCCTGCGCGACCGCCTCGTATTCGGCGCGCATCGCGTCGGCGACGGCGTGGAGGTACGCCTCCTGGCCGGGGTAATGATCGTTGCGGAAGAACACCGCGATCACGCCGGGCGAGGCGGCGCTCATGAAGCCGCCGGCTGCCTTGGCGGCGCCGAGTGCGGATTTGAGATTGTCCACGTCCGCAACCGCCGCCTGCGGGTCGCGCACGGAGATCGGCGCGTTGCAGGCCGGCGTCTTGCGCCGCGAGCGGCCGGGATCGCCGAACACGCGCTGCTGCAGCTTGGGAAAATCCGCGAGATCCTTGTAGACGAAGGTGTTGCCGGTGCCGCCGAAGCCCGCGAGGCGATCCTTGATGTAGGTCGCGTAGCTCGGCTTCGACAGTTCGCCGTCATTGATGACGTCGATCCCGGCCTCCGCCTGCTTCTGCACGACGTCGGCGACCGCCCGCCGCACGCGCATCGCGAGCGCCTCCGGATCGACCGGTACGCCCTCTTCCTTGGCGTACATCATGCGAATGAGGTCGTCCGGGCGCGGCAGGCTGCCGGTATGCGTCGTGAGGAAACGTTCAGTGCTGCGCGGCGCCATGCTTCCCTTCCCGGCGATTTGCTGGAACGTTACAGAACGCGGTGGGAAAAGGACAGGTGCGATGGCTTCGCCAACTCCGATCATGACGGCGACGCGCACGGTGCGGCGCGACGGCGCCGCGGCACGGCGGATCGACGCCGAGATCTGCGTCGTCGGCGCCGGCATTGCGGGCATCTCGGCGGCGCTGGAGGCGGTGCGGCTTGGACGGAAAGTCGTGCTGGTCGATGGGCTGCACGCACTCGGCGGGCAGGCGGTGAATTCCGTGATCGGCACGTTCTGCGGGTTCTTCTCCAACGGCCACAGCGGCTACCAGACCGTGCACGGCATCGCGGACGGAATCTTGCGCGACCTCGGTGCGCAGGGCGCGCTGCATTACCGCCACGGCGGGCCGTCGAACACGATCGTGGTGCAGTACGACGAGGTGGCGCTGGCACGCTGGATCGAGCGGGCGATCGCTGCGGCCGGCATCACGGTGCTGCTCGGCGCGGTGCTGCGGCAGGCGGAGCGCGACGGCCGGCGCATCCGGTCAATCGAGTTGGCGACGCGCTATGGCGATGTGAGCGTTGCGGCCACCGGGTTCGTCGACGCAACCGGCGATGCGGCGCTGGCATGGAACGCCGGGCTCGCCTGCCGCGAGGCCGCGGACGGGCCGATCTATGGCACCCAGATGGTCGTCATCGAAGGGATCGACGAGGCGCATCAGCCGGACCGGCCCAACGTCGCGGCGCGGCTGAAGCAAAAAGCCAAGGATTACGGCCTGACGCGCGAGAGCGGCTTTGCGTTCGTGTTCCCGGGCAAGAGCATAGCGTTGGTCAACATGACGCATGTCGAGACCCCGCTCGATCCCGTCGCGATGACGCAGAAGTCCCTCGAGGGGAAGGAGCAGGCGGATCGCGCGGTCGCGTTCCTGCGCGGCGAGTATCCGGCGGCATTCGGCAGGGCGCGCATCCGCACCTACGGTGCGCTCGGCATCCGCCAGACCCGCTGGATCGTCGGCCGCCAGCAGCTCACCGTGGACGACGTGCGCGCGGGCCGTAATTTCCCCGACGCGGTCGCGCGCACCGGCTGGCCGATCGAGCTGCACGACACCCCGCAGGGCCATGTGTGGGAGCCGTTCGGCGACGATCATCTGCATTACGTGCCGATGGGCAGCCTGGTGTCGCCCGAGTGCGACAACATGGTCGCGGCCGGCCGCAACATCGACGGCGACGTCGCGGCACTCTCGAGCGTGCGCGTGATGGGGCCGTGCATCGCGATGGGGGCTGCGGCAGCGCACGCGCTCGATCTTAGCGGTGCCGGCAGCGTGCACCAGATCGACGACGCGGCGTTGCGCGCGCGGGTGCGGGATAATGTGGAGCGGAGGGACTAGGGCGCGCCGAACATATGCCGCCGCAGCCGCCGGTCGACCGCCAGCAACAGCGCGCTCGCGGTCACCGCGACAACGACCAGCAGCAAAGTCAGCGCCATGATCATGCGCACGTTGTGCAGGCCGATCGCCTGGATCAGCAGGTGGCCGATGCCGCGCTGCGAGGCGAACATCTCGCCCAGCAGCGTGCCGATCAGGGTGAGTGAGAAGCCGATGCGGATGCCGGTGAAGATTTCCGGGATCGCGGCCGGCAGCAGCACGCGGGCGGCGATGCGCGACGGCGGGAGCCGCATCACGCGCGCCGCCTTCAGGTACACCGGATTGAGGTTGCGGGCCGCGCCGAGCGCGAAGATCGCGATCGGCATGATGCCGTGGATCGCGCCGAACGCGATCTTGGCCGGCATGCCGATGCCGAAGGCGAGCAGCACGATCGGATAGAGCGTGATCTTCGGGATCGAATAGAGCGCGACCAGCACGGGCTCGCCGACATCCGCCGCGAACCGATAAAGCCCGAGCGTGAAGCCGATCAGGATGCCGCACGAAATCGCGATGGCGAGCGCGACCGCGAAGGCTTGTGCGGTTTCGATCAGGTGCGGATAGAAACCCGGCGACGAGAGAAGCTCCGCGGCATAGGCGATCGTGTCGCGCGGCGAGGTCAGCGCGCTCGCGCCCGCGAAGGCGAACAGCGCCTGCCATGCCGCCAGCACGCAGGCGATCAGGATCGCGGCGCGCAGGGTTCTCATTTGCGCCGCCTCGCCAGCATCTTCTTTTCCCACAGGAAGAACATCGTATTGACGGTCGCGGCGATTGCCAGCACCAGCACGATCAGCGGATACATCACGGCGTTGTCGAAATTGTTGTAGGCAAAGCCGATCTCGTAGCCGAGGCCGGTGCGCGACATGATCAGCTCCGCGCCGATCACGCCGATGAACGAATACGCGACCGCGAGCTTCACCCCGGTGAAGATGTACGGCACCGCATAGGGCAGCGTGATTTTCAGCGCGGTCGCGAGCGGCCCGAGACGCTGGATGCGCGCGGTCTTGATCAGCACGCGCGGTACGCGGTCGAGGCCGTTGAGCGTGTTCACGATCACGGCGACGAGGGCGAGCATGAAGCCGATCAACACCTGCGGGACATCGCCGAGCCCGAAGATCACGATGAACAGCGGGTAGAACGCATAGACCGGGATCGCGTAATACGCGGCAAACAGCGGATCGAGCGTCTCGCGTAAACTCCGCCAGCCGTGGATCAGCGTGCCGAGGATCACGCCGACGATGATGGCGGCGATGCAGGCCATAGCGACGTTCGTCAGCGTCTTGCCGATCGCCGGCCACATCTCGCCGCCAGAGAGGATTTTGCCGAGGTGCCAGAGGATTTCGCTCGGCGGGATCATGGCGAAACGGTCGATCACGCCGAAGCGGCTCAAGGCTTCGAGCAGCAACACCAGCGCGAGCGCGAGCGCGAACCTGAGGCGGCCGGCTGTCATGCGCCCGCCATCGCGCGCTGCGATTCATCGCGCAGCAATTGCCACAGCCGCGCCGTGATCTCACCGAAGCGGGGCGTCGCCACAACTCTGCTGCCGCGCTCTTCGCCCCAGCGGGTCTCGATGATCTCCAGCATCCGGCCGGGCCGCGCCGACATCACGCCGATGCGGTCCGCCAGCATGCCTGCCTCGTCGAGCGAATGCGTGATCAGCATTACGGTCGCCCCCGAGTCACGCCACAGGCGCAGCAATTCGTCGCCCATCAGGAAGCGCGTCTGCTGGTCGAGCGCGCCGAACGGCTCGTCGAGGAGGATCACGCGCGGGCGCTGCACCAAGGTGCGCGCCAAGCAGACGCGCTGGCGCATGCCGCCGGAAAGCTGCACCGGATAGGCCGCGGCGAAATCGGTGAGGCCCATGAGACGCAGCGCGTGATCGACACGCGTCGCGATCTCGGCCTTGTCGAGTGCGGTCTGACGCAGCCCGAATGCGATGTTGTCGGTGACGGTGAGCCAGGGAAAGCTCGCGTCCTCCTGAAACACAACGCCGATGCCCTCGGGCACTTCGCCTGCGACCGGGTTTCCTTCGAGCGTGACGGCGCCTTCGGTCGGGCGGTTCAGGCCGGCTATGATTTCGAGCAGCGTGGACTTGCCACAGCCGGACGGCCCGACCACAACGAAGAACTCGCCGCGCATCAGGTCAAGATCGATCGGCCCGAGCGCTCTCACTTCGCGTTGCGCCGCGGTCGCGGGAAAAACCCGCGTGACGCCGCGCAGCGCGACGTGGACCTCGCTCACGGTCAGTTGGTTTTCTTCTTCAAATCGTCGGGAAGAAAGCTCTCATCGATGATCTTGCTCCAGTCCGGATCGTCCTTCAGCGCGCCGACGATCTTTTGCGCGCGCATCATCTCGTTCATGGCCTTGAGATTGATCTCCCCGCCGCTCCAGTAGCGCACCCCGGATTTCTCGTGGCTGCCGAGCAGGTTCTTCAGCGCGCTGAGCGCCACCGCGGGTTCCAGATTGTAGGCCTGGGCGATGATGCCGGCGGACTCGTCCGGATTGGCATACATGAAATCTACCGCCTGGCGCCGCGCGCGGATCACCGCGCGGATGAAATCGCCGCGCGCCGCAGCCGCCTTGCCGGTCGTGACGCCCACGACATTGTCGAGCGGCGGCAACAGCTCGCTTGCGCGCACCACGGCGCGATATTTGTCCTTGTTCTTCGACCAGAGCGGCTCGGGGATCGGCGTGATGTCGACTGCGCCGAGATCGAGCGCCACGATGCCCTCGCCGAAGCCGCCGGTCTTGACCAGTTCGGCGTCGCTCGGCTTCAGCCCGGCTTTCTCCAGCACGAGGATCGCGAGGGCCTGGCTGGTCGAGCGCGGATTGGTGTAGCCGATCTTCTTGCCCTTGAGATCCGTTGCAGTCTTGATCGGCGAATCCGGCTTCACCGCCCAGATGAATTCCGCGACGGTCTGCACATTGTCGCTGACGATCTTGAGGTCAGCGCCCTGCTGGATCGCGATCACGGTCGCGGTCGGATTGATCTCGCCGTAGGCGAGGTTGCCGCCGAGCATCGTGCGCACCGTGGTGCCGCCGCCGTCGGAGGTGAGGATGCCGGTCACGTCGGCGCCCTGCTGCTTGAAGAAGCCTTTTGCCAGCGCCACGGCATACGGCATGCCGTTGGTGGTGACGCCGTAATTGCTGATCACGATCTCTTCCGCATGCGCGGCGAGCGGCAGCGCGCATGCGAGCGCGAACGCGGCGAGCCTGCAACCCTTGATCATTCCGGCCTCCCCGAGGGTCTCTTATTCAATGTGCAGGCCACCACGGATTTTCGCGGATGACAACAAGCACTCGTCACTGCGGAAATACCCACGAATGATCCGGCGGGATGACGACGCGGATCGTGTCGTGCGCGGAAAAGCGCGGCACCGTGCCGAGCTCGATCGCCTCGATACGATGGCCGAGCGTTTCGAGCGCGTAGGTCGTCTGCGTGCCGTGGAAGTGGCCCTCGATCACGCGCGCCGGAAAGCTGTTCGTGTCGGCCCCCTCGCCATTTGGCCGCAGTTGAATGTTCTCCGGCCGGATCGCGACCAGCACCGCATCGCCGGTCTTGCCGCGCGGGGCCGTGATGCGCAGCGTCTCGCCGGTCGAGAGCCTGACAGCGCCCGGCGCGCTGATCTCGCCCTTGATCAGGTTGGAGACGCCGGTGAAGTTCGCCACGAACAAGTTCTCCGGCTTGTTGTAGAGCTCGACGGGCGCGCTCATCTGCATCAGCTTGCCGTTTTCCATCACGCCGATGCGGTCACCGAGCACCACGGCTTCCGCCTGGTCGTGCGTCACGTAGAGCGCGGTGACCTTGGCCTCCTTGATGATGCGGCGCAGCTCGTCGCGCAGGCGCAGCCGCAGCTTGGCGTCGAGGTTCGACAGGGGCTCGTCGAGCAGCAGGATGCGCGGCTCGTAAACGAGAGCGCGCGCGAGCGCAACGCGCTGCATCTGCCCGCCGGAAAGCTGCGTTACCGGCCGCTCGGCGTATTCGCTCAAACCCACCAGTTCGAGCACGCGGTCGACCTTCCGCTCGGCCTCATCACGCGGCACCTTGCGATGGCGCAGCGGGTAATTGACGTTCTGGCGCACCGTCATGTGCGGCCACACCGCGTACGACTGAAACACCATGCCGATGTTGCGCAGGCGCGGCGGCACATGCACGCCGCGCTCGGGTGCCGCCACCTCGTCGCCGCCGATCGAGATCGTGCCGGCGGTCGGCTGTTCCAGCCCGGCGATGCAGCGCAACGTCGTGGTCTTGCCGCAGCCCGACGGCCCGAGCAGCACGACGATCTCGCCCGCCGCGACGCGGAAGCTGACGTCATCGACCGCCGGGCGACCGACCGCGAATTGCTTGCGTAAGTGCGAGACGATCAGTTCGGCGGACATCTACTTCTTTCCCATGCACCGCTCGTCCCCGCGAAAGCGGGGACCCAGTTCTTTGGCCAAGAACTGGATGCCCGCTTTCGCGGGCATGAGCGGAAAAAACTCACTGCCGGTACCCGTAAACCTTGTTCCACTCTTCGATCCACTTGCCGTACAGCGCCTCGAACTCCGCGAATTTCGGCACCCAGACTTTCGTGTCCTTGCTGAATCCCGCTGGCAGCAGCGGCGGCACTTTCAGCGAGGTGAGATTGCCGTGCTGCTTGATGCCGAAGGCCTGCCCCTCTTCGGACAGCTGCCATTCGAGGTAGAGGCGTGCCGCATTCGGGTTCTGCGCGGTCTTCGGGATGCCCGAGCCGTACGGCACGATCGGCACGCCCTCGGGCGGGAAGAAGGTCTTCACCGGCGCGCCGTCGCGCTCCTTCGGATAGATGATGTTGTAGACCAGCGGTGCGATCGTGACCTCGCCGCGCACCAGCGAATCCGAGAGCGGCGCGCCGGAGGGGTAAAGCTTCGGCTTGGTCGCGGCCTGCTTCGCCCAGTAATCCTCGCCGAGCACCTGGCGCTCGAACATGATGCGCGTCCAGGTCGTGCCGCCGGACTGCGCGATCACCTGCGCGATCTGGCCGTCGCCGTATTCGGGCTTGGTCAGATCCATCCAGCTCTTCGGCGGGTTCTTCACGAGCTCGGTGTGATACGCGATGCACCAGCCCGCCGTGAGGTTCGGCCACAGCTTGGGGGAGACGAGCGACTCGGGCAGGTAGTCCTGCGCATTCGGCGGCTCATAGTCGGCGAACAGAGGTTCGAGCGCCTTCATCAAGCCGCGGTCGGAATGCAGCACGAGATCGGCCGCGAGCTTGCCGGCCGCCGCTTCGGTCTTGACGCGCTGGATCAGCTGCCCCCCCGGCGCACGGATCATCTCGACGCGGACAAACGGAAATTTCTTGCGGAATTCGTTGATGACCTCCTGCTCGACTTCCGTGAAGGTCGCGGTATAGAGCGTGAACTTGCCCTCCCGGCGCGCCGCGTCCAGCAGGCTGTCGGAGGGCTTGTAGGGCGCAGCGGCGCGCGCGCGCCCGATGATCGCGAAGCTGCCGATGCCGGCGGCCGACGCGAGGAGCTTGCGCCTGGTCAGTCCCTTCCGCTTCATGCTCTCCTCCTCACTTCCGCTCCTCCCCGCGAAAGCGGGGACCCAGCTTTGGCTCTGGATGCCCGCTTTCGCGGGCATGAGCGGTGCGTGCGCT
This sequence comes from Alphaproteobacteria bacterium, assembly GCA_005884685.1. Taxonomy (GTDB): domain Bacteria; phylum Pseudomonadota; class Alphaproteobacteria; order Rhizobiales; family Xanthobacteraceae; genus PALSA-894. The sequence goes on along the minus strand of VBAH01000076.1, from coordinate 220,282 downwards.
ACTGCCGATACCCGTACGTTTTATTCCACTCGTCGAGCCATTCGCGCTGCAGCTCCACGAACTGCTCGTAGTTCGGCACCCACACCTTCACGATCTTCGGATCGAAGCCTTCCGGATAGAGCGGCGCGACTTTCAGCGACGTGAGATTGCCGATCTCGCGGATCATCATCGCCTGGCCTTCCTCCGACAGACACCAGTTGAGAAACAGCTTCGCGGCGTTCGGATGCGCGGCGGTCTTCGGGATGCCGGCCGCGAACGGCGTCACCGGCGCCCCTTCCGGCGCGAAGAACACCTTCACGGGCGCGCCGTCGCGCAATTTCGGAAAGATCGCGTTGTACAGCAGCGGCGCGATCACGATCTCGCCGCGCACCAGCGCGTCCGAAGTCGGCGCGTTGGAGGGAAACAGCACCGGCGCGGTCGCCGCCTGTTTCTTCCAGTAATTGGGATCGACAACCTGGCGTTCGAACATCGCGCGCGTCCAGGTCGTGCCGCCCGACGGCGCGATCACCTGGCCGATCTGCTTGTTGGCGTATTCCGGCTTGGTCAGGTCGAGCCACGACTTCGGCGGGTTCTTCAGGAGCTCGGAATTGTACGCGATCGACCACACCACGGTGGAGCGCGGCCATAGCTTCGGCGAGACCAAAGTCTCCGGGATATAGTCGGTGGCGTTCGGCGGCGCGTAATCCTGGAAAATATTCTCGATCTCGCGCATCAGCGCGCGGTCGGAGTGATCGATCACGTCGGCGAGCAGCTTGCCGGCAGCGGCCTCGGTCTTCACGCGCTGGAGAAGTTGATTGCCCGGCGCGCGCAGGAACTCGATCTTCACGAAAGGGAAGCGCTTGTTGAACGCGTTGAGAACCGGCGTTTCGCTTTCCGCCACGTTGGCGCTGTAGAAGACGAGCTTGCCCTCCTGGCGCGCCGCCTCGATCAGCTCGAGCGGGCCGAACTGCGCGGCGGCGGGCGCGAGCCATGCGCCGAGCGCGAGCGCCACCAGCCCGCTCGTCCCCGCGAAAGCGGGGACCCAGAGCCAAGAAAAGAACGAACTGGATTCCCGCTTATGCGCGAATGAGCGAAGTATGTTGATCACTGCCGATACCCATAGACCTTGTTCCACTCCTCGATCCATTGGTCGCGCAGCTTGACGTACTGCTCGAAGTTCGGCGCCCAGGTCTTGATCACTTTCGGGTCCCAGCCGGGCGGATTGAGCGGCGGCTTTTTCAGCGCGGTGAGATAGCCGAGCTCCTTGATCTGGAAAGCCTGGCCCTCGTCCGACATGCACCAGTTGAGGAACAGCTTGGCGGCGTTCGGATTGGCCGCTGTCTTGGCGACACCCGCCGCATAGTAGTTCAGCGGCACGCCCTCGGGCGGAAAAATCGCCTCGACCGGCGCGCCGTCGCGCTTCTTGATGTAGGCGATGTTGTAGAGCACCACCGCGATCGAGATTTCGCCACGCACCATCGCGTCGGACGTCGGCGCACCCGAGGGAAACAGCACCGGCTGCGTCTTGGCCTGTTTCTCCCAGTAATCCTCCCCGAGCACCTGACGCTCGAACATGATGCGGGTCCAGGTGGTGCCGCCGGACGGCGCGATCACCTGCCCAATCTTCTTCGGACCGTACTCGGGCTTGCACAAGTCCATCCAGGATTTCGGCGGATTTTTCTCGAGCTCCGTGTTGTAGGCGATCGACCAGCCGAGCGTGGAGCGCGGCCACAGCTTCGGCGAGACCAGCACGTCGTCGCGATAATCCTTCGCGTTCGGCGGCGTATAGTCCTGGAACAGGTCGGCGATACCCTGCATCAGCCCGCGATCGGAATGGTTGACGGCGTCCGCGGACAGCTTGCCGGCGGCCGCCTCGGTCTTGATGCGCGTGATCAGCTGTCCGCCGGGCGCACGCACCAGCTCGACCCTGACAAACGGAAAGCGCTTGTTGAACGCCTTGATGACTTCCTGCTCCGGCTCGGTGAAGTCGGCGGTGTAGTAGACGAACTTGCCTTCCTTCCTGGCCGCCTCGATCAGCTCGTTGCCGCCGAAATTCTGCGCCTCGGCATTCGTGATGCTGAATGAGGCCGCGCCGGCTGCCGCCGCACCGGCGGTGAACTGTCGGCGAGTGATGTTGGCCATGAGGCTTCTCCTTCTTGGTTTCTTATCCGGCGCGACCGACGGAGGTATCCGCCCCGCCGCGCGACAGGAAATGCGCAATGCCGATCAGCACTGCGAGCAGCAATGTCTGCACCAGGCTGAATGCGGAGGTGATGCCGACGTTGCCGCCCTCGTAGTAGTCGAGCAGCAGCACCGCCATCACCATGGTGTTCGAGGTGTAGAGGAACAGCGAGGAGCCGAGCTCGCGGATCGCCAGGATGAACAGCAAGGTCATCGCGGCAATCACGCCCGGGCGCGCGAGCGGCAGCACGATGGTGCGGATGGTGCCGAGAAGACCCTTGCCGCAGATCCACGAGGCCTCCTCCAGCTCCTTGTGGATCTGCAGCAGCGACGTCGACAGCGCCTTGATGGTATCGGGCATGAAGCGCGCGATGAAGGCGAGCGCGAGGATCCAGATGGTGCCGTAGAGCCCGCCCGGCAGACCGATCCAGGCCCAGAGATACGCGACGCCGATCACGAGGCCCGGAATCGCGACCGGCAGGGTCGAGATCACGTCGATGCTGCGGCGGCCGGCAGCGTTCGTGCGGTGCACCGTGTAGCCGATCGCGAATGCCAGGATGCCGCCGAAGACCGCAGTGATCAGGCCCACCTCCATCGTGTTCCAGATCGAGCGCACCGCGAGCGGATTGTCGAACAGCCGTTCGAAGTGGATGAGCGAGTATTGCTTCAGATCGAACAGGCTCTCGACGCTGCGGATGAACAGGAATTTTCGAAATGCCGCGACGATGAGCGCCAGGGTCGGCAGCACGACCACGACGATGAGATAGATCACCGCGAGGCTGAGGGTGAGATAGCGCCATGGCCCGAGATTCATCACGCCCGGGCGGAACGCCTTGCCGGCGACGGTGATGTAGCTGCGCCCGCTCACCACCTTCTGCTGCAGGAAGACGAGGAAGCCGGTGACGATCATCAGGATGATCGCCACCGAAGCAGCGGTCGAATAGAGCGGCGGCGACCAGTTGGTGAGCTTGAAGATGTAGGTGGTGAGCACCGGAATGTCGCCGGGCGCGCCGAGCACCGCCGGGATGCCGTAGATGCCGAGCATGACGATGAACGACAGCAGCATGCCGGAGATGATCGCGGGCGCGATCAGCGGGAACGTCACGGTAAACAGGATGCGCACCGGCGTGGCACCGGAAATCTCCGCCGCCTCCTCGAGCGCCGGGTCCATGTTGCGCAGCGCCGACGCGGTAAACATGTAGACGTAGGGCGCATAATAGATGCCGAAGATCGCGATCAGCCCGCCCATCGTGTAGACGTCGAAGCGGAAATCGATCCCGACCCATTTGATCATGGTGTTGAGCAGGCCGGTCTTGGGCGAGGCGAGGATCGACCATGCGACCGCCGCGACCAGCGGCGGCACGAACAGCGGGATCATGCTCACCGCCGCGATGAAGCGCTTGCACGGCGTATTTGTGCGCACCACCACCCACGAAAAAGTCAGACCGATGATCACCGCGAGCAGCGTGCCGCCGCCGCACGCGATCAGCGAATTGGCGAGCGCGAAGTGGACGTTGGGGTTGCCGAGAACAGTGATGAAGTTCTTCAGCGAGAGATCATAGATGCCGAAGCCGTCGACCACCGGATTGGTGTTGGTCAACGCGCCGAGCACGAGCATCGCGACGGGGTAGATCACCAGAAACGTGAGCAGCACCAGCAGCGCGCCGGACCACAGCCACCCGAACGAGATGCGGCGGCCGGCCTCGCGCGGTGCGACCAGTGCGGCGGTTTCCGCGGTCACGCGTCTCCCCTCATGACGGCCGCGCCTTGAGGCGGGCGGCTCGTGTTGCCCTTTGCGTAGCACAGAACAAACCGGGGCGGCACATTACCAAAGTGCAATGTTGCCGGGGCGGATTGCCGCGCTGCGGAACCGTCATGCCCGGCCTTGGCCCGGCCATGACGAACCTCACATCACCAGCGCGATCTTGCCGAAATGCTGGTTCGCCCGCATGTGCGCCTGCGCGGCGACGCATTCATCGAGCGGGAACGTGCGGTCGATCGGCAGCTTGAGCTTGCCGGCAATGACCGCATCCCACAGGTCCGCGCGCATCAGGCGCACGATCTCGCGCACTTCATCAAGCGAGCGGGTGCGGAACGTCACGCCGATATAGTCGATGCGCTTCATCGCATGCAGGTCGAAGTCGAACTCGGCCTTCACGCCGCCGAGCCGCCCGACATTGACGATACGGCCGAGTACCGCAGTCGCCTTCATGATCCGGTTGACCTGAGGCCCGGACACCATATCGACGGTGAGGTTCACGCCCTTGCCGCCGGTCGCCTCCAGCACCTGATCGGGCCACTTGTCGTCGCGCGTGTCGATCGCGATGTCGGCGCCGAACTGCGTCAGCCGGGCGCGGCGCATGTCGTTCGTCGCCGAGCCGAACACCGGCTTTGCGCCTTTCATCTTCGCGATCTGCAAACCCATCAGCCCGACGCCTGAGCTTGCACCCTGGATCAGCACGCTCTCGCCTGCTTTGAGGCGGCCCGCGGTGATCAGCGCGTTGTGCAGCGTGTGCAGCGCGACAGGCAGCACCGCGGCCTGCTCGAACGAGAAGCCTGCGGGCAATGGGATCGTGCGGCCGTAGTCGGACACCGCGTATTCGGCATAGCCGCCGCTGCCCGACGCCACCACGCGATCGCCCGGCTTGAACTCCTTCACCTCCGCGCCGACGGCGACGACCTCGCCGGCCCACTCGAGACCGAGCGCCGCGCCCATCACGCCATGGCCGAACGAGGCCTTCGCGGCGGAAAGGTCCGCGCGATTGAGCCCGCACGCCTTCACGCGCGTGAGCACTTCGTTCGGCTTCGGCACCGGCTGCGCAATGTCGCGCAACTCAAGCCCGTTCGGGGACGACACTCCGGCTTTCATGAGATTCTCCGAAGAAGTTGTGGCCCCCGCCCGGCAGGCCGATCTCCGCACTACTCGGGCACGCCCGCCTTGCGCAAGCCTTCGAGCAACAGATCCCGGTTGGCGAACTTCGCGTCGATGTGGCCGCGCAAGACGCCGACCCGCAGCGGAGGCCCCATGCGCTCGCGGGTCGCGATGAACCCCTGCGCCTCCCTGGCGAGGCCGAGATGGCCGCAACAGCTGATCAGCGTGTTGTAGTGCCCGGGAAAGTTCGCCAGCGCCGCAACCGACGCGCGCAGATACGGCAGGGCTTCCTCAAAACGGTGCGCCGACAGCAGCGCGAGGCCGTGGATCGACGTGTAGAAACCGGAGAAGCTGTCGAGCGGGCTCATGCGCAACGCGCGCGCGGTCTCGGTGACGGCGTCTTCGGAATGACCGGCGCGACAGAGCGCCCAGCCGAACACCATGTGGCCGAGCGCAAAGCTCGGGTTGAGCTGAAGCGCGGCGCGCAGCTCGGCGAGCGCACGATCGTGCTGCGCCGCCTGGCTCAGCGAGAGGCCGCAGGTCATCCGCGCCCACGGATCGTTGGCATCGAGCAGCACGGCCTGCTCGGCTTGGCTCCCCGCCTCGGCGTAGCCGGCCGCCCGGTCGGGAAGCCAATAACAATAGGCCGCCCACCACAGCGTCCAGCTCAACAGCGCATGCGCGCGCGCATAGGCCGGGTCCATCGCGATCGCCTGGCGCAGGAGCTTCTGCGCCTCCTCGTTTTGCGCGCGGTCGATCTTGCTGGTGAGGCTGAGCGCTCGGACGACCAGCCCCCAGGCGTCGATGCTGTCGGGCGGCTTGCCCGCCGCACGGAACCCTTCCTCGGCGTAGAGGTGCGGCTCGACCGCAGCCACCACCTGCTCGGTGATCTCGTCCTGCACGGCAAACACATCGCGCAGCTCGCAGTCGTATCTCTCCGCCCAGATATGCTCGCCGCTCTCCGCGTCGACGAGCTGCGCGCTGATGCGGATGCGCTCGGCGGCGGCGCGCACGCTGCCTTCCAGCGCGTAGCGCACGCCGAGCTCGCGCGAGACCTGCCGCACGTCCACGGCGCGGCCCTTGTAGACGAAGCTGGAATTGCGCGCGATGACGAACAGCCAGCGCAGGCGGGCAAGCGCCGTGATGATGTCCTCGGTGAGCCCGTCCGCCAGGAACTCATGCTCCGGATTGCCGCCCATATTGGCGAACGGCAGCACCGCGATGGAAGGCTTGTCGGGCCGGCGCGGCGCCTGCGGGCTGGCGGCGGCCGGCGGACTTTCCGCCGCGGCGCGCCGCAGCTTCAGCCCGGTGTGGCTCTCGACGATGACGAGGGTGCGGTCGGAGAACAGCCCGGTCAGCAGTTTGTCGACGGTCGATTTTCCGAGCTTGGTCTGAAACGCGAATTGCTCGCGTGAAATGCGCGCACGCGCCAGATAGTCCCTGATCTCGGCCGTGATCCGCTTTCTGTCATCCATGACCACTTTGTGCCCGCGTAATCCCGGCGCACCTCAAGCTCCTTCCGGAAAGAACCGGAAAACTCCGGCGATAGGCGCGGAAAGATTCGCGATCTAGATCGGCGTGGTGTTCGACGAGACAGGAGCTTAACCCGATGCGCAACACGATTGTCAACGCGGCGGCCTACGCGCTGTGCGCGATTGTCGCAGCCTCCACGATGTCGCACCGGGCGGCGGCGCAGGACAAGGTCCGCCGCGGCGAGTACCTCGCCACCATCATGGACTGCTCCGGTTGCCACACGCCCGGTGCGCTCGCCGGCAACCCGGACAAGAGGCGGAGCCTGGCGGGATCGTGGATCGGGTTCCAGATACCGGATCTCGGCATCTTCTATCCGCCCAACCTCACATCCGATCCCGAGACCGGTCTCGGCACCTGGAGCGAAAGCGACATCGTGACGGCGGTGCGCACGGGCGCGCGGCCGGACGGGCGAGTGCTGGTTCCGGTGATGCCGTACCACAATTACGGCCGCCTCACCGACGCCGATGCCAGCGCGCTGGCGGCTTACCTGAAAAGCCTCAAGCCGATCCGCAACAAGGCGCCGCAGATCCGCGGCCCCGGCGAGGCGCCGACCGACCCCTACCTGACAGTCGTCATCCCGAAGTGAGGGTAAAAGTATGTCGCCCAACAACAACAACAACAACAACAATGGCGACGCTCTCGGCCGCGCGGCGTCGGTCGGTGTCATTCGCACCGACGCTGCGCGGGCCGACGAGACCGCGATCCTGGCGCGCGGATTCGGGCTGATCGCGCTGTCGCTCGCTCTGCTGGTGGTTGCCGCTCCGGAGCTGTGGCCGCGAATGTTCGCGGCGTACTAGACGCGCTCAGCCCGCAAGCTTCTTGTTGATGCGCGGATAGACCTTGCGGGCGTTGCCCTCGAACACCTTGGCCTTGTCGGCAGCCGACAGGCTCGTGCCTTCGACATAGCGCTTGGTGTCGTCGAACCCGAAACCGGTCTTCGGATCGTTGCCGCGCACCGCGCCGACCATCTCGGAGGCAAACAGGATGTTGTCGACCGGCACGACCTTGAACAACAGGTCGATGCCCGGCTGGTGATAGACGCAGGTGTCGAAGAAGATGTTGCTGCCCATGATCTCGGTCAGCTCCGGCTTGTTGTTGTTGAGCGCAAGCCCGCGGAAGCGGCCCCAGTGGAACGGAATTGCGCCGCCGCCGTGCGGGATGATCAGCCGCAGCTTGGGAAAATCCTTGAACAGGTCGGACAGGATGAACTGCATGAACGCCATGGTGTCGGCGTTGAGGTAGTACGAGCCGGTCGTGTGCATCGCCGGGTTGGCGCAGCCCGACACGTGCACCATGCCAGGCACGTCGAGCTCGACCATCTTCTCGTAAAGCGGATACCACCACTTGTCGGTCAGCGGCGGCGAATTGAAATAGCCCCCGGACGGATCCGGATTGAGATTGCAGCCGACAAAGCCGAGCTCATTGACGCAGCGCTCCAGCTCTCGTGCGGAGTTCTTTGGCGGTACGTTGAGCGACTGCGGCAGCTGGCAGACGCCGATGAAGTTCTTCGGGAACAGCGTGACGCAGCGGTGGATCAGGTCGTTGCAGATCTGCGTCCACTCGATCGAGACGCTCTCGTCGCCGACGTGGTGGCCCATGCCGGAGGCGCGCGGCGAGAAGATCGTCACGTCCGTGCCGCGCTCCCTCTGCAGCCGGATCTGGTTCTGCTCCAGGCTCTCGCGGATCTCGTCATCCGACATTTTCAGGCCGGCGCGCGGCGGCATTGCGTTCTTGTTCTTCACCGCCTCGGTCTGTTCCTTGCGAAACCGATGCAGGTCCTTCGGCTCGGTCGTGTAATGGCCGTGGCAGTCGATGATCATGAGGTCTCGCCGGCGGTGATTGTGAGGGTCATTGCGGTTCTGGTACGGTCCTTAGCCTAAATCACGACACATGGGGAGTGGAATGGCCGACCTGCCGCGTCTGAATGGTGTGATCCGCGCGCTCGAAGCCGGACGGCCGGCGTTCACATGTTTCCAGCCTGCGGAAATCGATTCCGCATACGCGATCAGCACGTCGAAATTCGACGGCGTCGTATTCGAGATGGAACACAATCCGTGGGACGGGAAGGCGCTGCGCGACGGCTTGCAGTATCTCCTCAACCGCGCGCAGATCGTGAAATCCGGCTCGCTCAGCCCTGCGGTAACGCCGATGGTGCGCATCCCGGTGAACGGCGTCGAGAAAGGCCAGTGGCAGGCCAAGCAGTCGCTCGACCTCGGTTGTTACGGGATCGTGTGGCCGCACATCTCGACGGTGGAAGAGGCCTACAACGCGGTCGCGGCGTGCCGCTATCCACGGCTGAAGAGCGCGAAGAATTTCGAGCCAGCCGGTATCCGCGGCGACGGGCCGGGCGGCGCGGTGCGCTACTGGGGCCTCACCCAGCAGGAGTACTACCAGAAGGCCGACGTTTGGCCGCTCGATCCGAACGGCGAGATCTTCGTCATCCTGCAAATCGAGGATACGCGCGGCGTGGAAAATCTCGACGCGATGCTGCGCGAGGTGAAGGGCATCGGCGCAATTCTCATCGGCGAAGGCGATCTCGGCCAGGAGCTTGGCTTCCCGCGCCAATACGAGCATCCGGAATTGCTGCGTCATATGGCGCAGGTGGTGGACACCTGCCGCAAGCACAACGTGGTGTGCGGCCACCCGCATGTCGAAGCGGGCAATTGCGAGCGCATCCTCAGTGAGGGCTACCGCTTCCTGATGTGCGCGCCGACGCGCTCCTACGCCCACCTCGACAAGGCGCGCGCCGCCGCGGGGGTGAAATAGCGAATGCCCGCGTATCCGAAATCCGGCCCGGTCACGCTGCGGACAAATCTCGCCGACTATCCGATGACCAGGGCGCTCAAGTCCGGCGCCATCACATCCGAACTGGTGACGTTCGATTTCTGCGGGCCGAAGGTCGCGAACCAGGGCTTCAAGCAGATGGTGCGCGAGCGCGCGTTCGACGCGGGCGAGCTTGCGATCGGCACATTCCTCGAGGCGAGGACTTACGGCAAGCCAATCGCGATGCTGCCCGCCGTGGTGATGGGGCGTTTCCAGCACGGCCATACGCTGCGCTCGACGGCGCGCCCGGCATTCGGGCCAAGCGCGATCGAGGGCAAGCGCATCGGCATCCGCTCCTACACGCAGACCACCGGCATCTGGGTGCGTGGCATCTTCCAGCACGAGTACGGCGTCGACCTGAACAAGGTGACCTGGGTGTGCAACGACGACGGCCATCTCGCCGAGTTCAGGGACCCGCCGAACGTCGAGCGCACGCCGCCCGGGGCGAAGAAGGTCGACCAGATGCTGCTCGACGGCGAGATCGACGGCGGCATTCTCGGCGTCGAGAATATCGACGACCCGCGCGTCGCGCCGCTCATTCCGGATCCGAAGGCGGCGGCGCTCGCGTGGCACCGCAAGTACAACACCGTGCCGGTCAATCACCTGTTCTGCGTCGACAGGGATCTGGCGGACGCGCGCCCGGACGTGATCGCGGAAATCTACCGCATGCTGAAGGAGAGCAAGGCCGCGATGCCGCCGTCAGCGGACGGAATCGACTTTCATCCGTTCGGCGTCGCCGCGCTGGAGAAGCCACTGGCGATGATCATGCGCTATTCGGTGGAGCAGAAGATCACACCGCGCGTGTTCAGGATGGATGAACTGTTCGACGAGGCGACGCGGGGGCTAGGTTGATCCGCTCATGCCCGCGAAAGCGGGCATCCAGTTCTTCGCCAAAGAACTGGGTCCCCGCTTTCGCGGGGACGAGCGGGAGTCAGGACAGGAACACATGCCGATGAAACTCAAACTGCATCACCTTAATCTCACGACCAAGAACGTTTCGGCGATGGATGAATTCTACCGCGACGTTCTCGACCTGCGGACCGAGCCGTCGCTCGCGCGCCAGCGCATCAAGACGCAAGGGTATGCGGGCGACGTCGCCTTCATTACCGACGGCGCGACGCAGTTTCACATCGCCGAGAAGGACATGGGCACGGGCTTCCGCACCGGCCAGGTCGTCAACCCGGTCGACCGCGGCCACATCGCGTTCCGCACCGACGACATTGCGGCGTTCAAGCAGCGGCTCGACGAGAAAGGCATCAAGTATTCCGACTACGGCGGCTGGGCGATGAGCGGCTGGCACCAGATCTTCTTCTACGATCCCGACGGCAACGTGATCGAAGTGCATCAGGCGCCCGAGGGGACCGCATAGCGGTTCAGGAAGTCAGCTTCTCCAGCAGCCGCGCCAAGGCTTCCTTGCCTGTCGCGCTCGCCCTCTCGCGCGACTCGAAGAAAACATCCGAGCGCTGGATCGGCTGGCGCTTGCCGGCGCAATAGATCTCCCAGCGCCACGGCTTCGGCAGCGGCGCACGGCTCTTGACCACGATGGAATAGTCGGTCTGGTCGAAATCCTTCAGCATCACTCACCTATGCGCCCGCCCGCGGCAAATTGCCAGCGTGCGGTTCGTCGCCGCGGGCGATTCTTCGGCCAGCGTTAACCCGCACACCCGTTCCCTTTGCGGGTTTTGCCGATTGCGGGCGCACGGTATATCTGGCTGAGACGTGAAGGAACTGGGGCGCAGGAATGGCAACCTTTGTCGTCGCGCATGGCGCGTGGTCGGCGGGCTGGGCGTGGAAGAAGATGCGCCCGCTGATGCGCGCGGCCGGGCATGAGTTCTGGACGCCAACCTATACGGGGCTCGGCGAAAGGGCGCATCTTGCCAGACCCGACGTCGGCCTCGACACGCACATCCAGGACATTCTCGCCGTGCTCGAAGCCGAGGACCTGAGCGGCGTCTACCTGATCGGCCACTCTTATGGCGGCATGGTCGCGACCGGCGTCGCCGACCGCGCCCGCGCGCGCATCCGGCATCTCATCTACCTCGACGCATTTGCGCCCAAGGACGGCCAGTCGGTATTCGACCTGCAGCAGCCGGAAGCGCTGGCGCGCATGCGGGGCGGCGCGGCGACAAGCGGCGACGGCTGGCGCATTCCGACCGGACCGATGCCGCCCGACACCGCGCCGGAGGATGTCGCGTGGGCAACACCGCGGCGCAAGCCGCAGCCGATCATGACGTTCGAGACGAAGCTGAAGCTTTCCGCCGAGCCGTCCGCGCCGCGCACCTACGTCTATTGCAAGCGCGCGCGGCGCGACGACAACTTCCGCCAGTTCCTCGAACGCGCCAAACGCGAGGGCTGGCGCACATACGAGATCGACGCCAGCCACAATCCGCACATCACCGTGCCCGAGGTGCTGGCGAACATTCTCGGCGGGATCGCGGGCGCATGACGGCGGCGCGTCTTGTCGGCATCGGCGGCATCGGCCTGCTCGGCAGCGCGTTGGCGCACCGGCTGATCGGCGCCGGCTTCGACCCGAAGGGATACGACATCGATGCCGCCAAGGTGGCGGCGTTCGGGCAGGCGGGCGGCGTTGCGGCCACGCTGGACGAGGTCGCGCGCTGCGATGTCGTGCTGCTCGCCGTGTTCGACACCGACCAGGTCGAGGACGTGGTGCGGCAGGCGCTGCTGCCGGCCGCGGCCGGCGCGCCGAAGACCGTGCTCGTCGCCTCGACCTGCGATCCGGACCGCATCGCGGCGCTGATCGGCCAGGTCGCGCCGCAATTGCGCATGATCGAGGCGCCCGTTTCGGGCTCGAGCGTGCAGGTACGCAACGGCGACGGCGTCGGCCTGATCGGCGGCGACCGCGACACCGTCGACAGCGTCGCCGACATCCTCGATGCGCTATATCCGAAATGGTTCCACATGGGCGCCGCCGGCAACGGCGGGCGCGCCAAGCTCGCGATCAACCACATCCTCGGTCTCAACCGGCTCGTGCTCGCCGAGGGCCTCGTGTTCGCCGAGCGGCTCGGGCTCGATGCGCAGAGCTTTCTCGATGTCGCGCGCCAGTCCGCCGCCTACTCGCAGGTGATGGACATCAAGGGCGGCAAGATGGTGAGCGGCGACTACACCCCGCAGGGCTTCATCCATCAATCGCTGAAGGATTTCCGGCTGATCCTCGCGTTGGCGGCGAGCCGCGGGCAGGAGATGCCGCTCGCGGCGCTCAATGCGGCCGTGCTCGAGGCCTGCGTGAAGCACGGCGAAGGCGAGCGCGACAACGCGGCGGTGATCGAGGAGATCCGGCGGCGCGGATCCAAGATCTCATCCTGAGGAGCGCGAAGCGCCTCGCTGCGCTCCGCTCCTCAGGATGAGCGCTGAGCGTGGGCAGCCGTGGGCCGCAAACCCGATTTGCCTTGACTCGAAGCGCTCGGACACGATGCTGGGATTGAAGCGCCGGCAATCCGATCGGCGGGGCATGGGGCGGAAATTGCGCCGGAGCGACAACCGGATTCTCACCACGCACACCGGCAGCCTGCCGCGTCCGCTCGCGCTGACGCAGCTTTACGCGCGCCGCGCGCGCGGCGAGCCGGTCGATGCGGCCGAACTGCAGGCGGCCGGGCGCGCCGCGATGAAAGCCATCGTGGCGAAGCAGGCCGAAGCCGGCGTCGATATCGGCAACAACGGCGAGCAGCAGCGCGATTCGTTCCTGTTCTACATCCGCGACCGGCTGAGCGGGCTGGGCGGCTCGTGGCAGCGGCGCCAGCGCGCGGACGTCGAGCGCTATCCGATCTTCATGAAGGAGTCCTACGAGGCGTCGCTCAAGAAGGAGTCGGTCGACGACATCCGCGGTCTGCCGAAGGCGATCGGCGACATCGGTTATCCGGACGCCGGCGCGGTGCAGGCGGAGTGCGCGGATTTCCGCGCCGCGCTCGACGCAACCGGCAACCCGTTCGTCGAACCGTTCCTCACCGCGCCCTCCCCCGGCATGGTGTCGGCGATCGTGAAGAATGAGCACTACAAGACCGAAGAGGAATTTCTCGCCGCGCTCGGCGGCGCCTTGCGCGTCGAATACAGGGCGATCGTCGATGCGGGCTTTCTGCTGCAGCTCGATTGCCCGGATCTCGCGCGCGAGAAGCACAATACCTTCGCGGACCGGCCGCTCGCCGACTTCATCGCGTTCGGCAATCGCGTCATCGACGCGATCAATGCGGCGATCCACGACATTGCGCCCGAGCGCGTGCGGCTGCACGTGTGCTGGGGCAATTACGAAGGCCCGCACGATCTCGATGTCGAGCTCGACAAGATCATCCCGTTCCTCCGGCGCGCCAAGGTCGGCGGCTTCGTGCTGCCGTTCGCCAACCCGCGCCATGCGCACGAATACCGCTACCTCAAGGACCTGATCGGCAAGGACCAGATCATCGTGGCGGGCGTGATCGACTCCACCACCAACTTCGTCGAGCATCCGGAGGTGATCGCCGAGCGGCTCGAGAACGTCGCCGGCACGATCGGCGATCCGCAGCGCGTGATGGCGGGGAGCGATTGCGGCTTCGAGACGATCGCGGGACGCGGCCGCGTCGCCGAGGATGTCGTGTGGGCGAAATTCAAGTCGATGGCCGAGGGCGCGCGGCTCGCGTCGGAGAGGTTGTTCTAGTGGGGTTTCTTCCGCTCATGCCCGCGAAAGCGGGCATCCAGTTCTTGGCAAAACACTGGGTCCCCGCTTCCGCGGGGACGAGCGGCTGCTGACGAAAATGCAAGGCACAAAACTTCGGGAGGATTCACATGAAGGCTAAATTTGTCGCGGCGGCCGCCGCCTCGCTCGCGTTCGCCACACCGGCGCTCGCCGTCGACTGGAATTTCTATCATCACCAGTCCGCTCCGCTGTTCGCGACCTCGCGCGGCGCCAAGATGCTGAGCGAGCAAATCGAGAAGGACACCAACGGCGAATTGAAGGCGCGCCTGCATCTCTCGGGCACCTTGCAGATCGCGCCGAACAACATCACGCCGGCCGTTGCCGAAGGCGTGGTGCAGCTTGCCGACGACCTGTTCAACTCGGGCAACATCCCGGTCGCCGGCATTCCGCGCCTGCCCGGACTTGTCCGCACGCTCGACGAATTCCGCAAAACCGCGGACGTGCTGCGGCCCTATCTGGAAAAAGCCTTCGCCGAGAAAGGCATCGTCATGCTGGCGGACTATACCTATCCGCTGCAAGTCGTATGGGGAAAGAAGAAGCTCACCTCGCTCGACGACTTCAAGGGCATGAAGCTGCGCGTCGCGCAGCCGGAGCAGGGCGAGATGGTGCGGCGCTTCGGCGGCACGTCGGTGACGATCTCGGCGCCGGAAGTCCCGTCCGCGCTCGACCGCGGCGTGGTCGACGGCATCTTCACCGCAGGGGTCGGCGCGGTGCTGTGGAAGGACCTGCTCAAATACGGCTACCTGATCCCGGTGAACTGGAACAACTCCTACATCCTCGCCAACGCCGAGGCTTTCAACAAGCTCTCGCCCGACCTGCAGGGCAAGCTGCGCAAGGCCGCGCAGGACGCCGCGAAGTGGAATCAGGACACGATGCAGACCGAAGAGGCCGCATCCGTGAAAGTGTTGACCGACGCCGGCTACGTCATGACCACCGCAACGCCTGAGGAAGCCGCCAGGGTTGCCGACACCATGAAGCCGTACTGGGACGAATGGGCGAAGTCGCGCGGCCCGGTGGTGGTCGAAGCGCTCGGCAAGGTGCGCGCGGCACTTAACCGGTGACAATGAGTTCGCTGCCCGACGCTGCCGACGGCATGCCGGCGGCGCATCTGGAGCCGCCGGCCGGCGAAGGGCCGGTGGAGTTCGCGTGCAAGATGCTAAGCGAGGCCGCGCTGACCATCATGCTGGTGGTGATCGGCGCGGACATCTTCACACGCTATCTCCTCAACTTCTCGTTCGAGATCGCCGACGAGCTCGGCGGCTACATGCTGGTGGTGATGACGTTCGTCAGCCTCTCGGTCTGCCAGGTCAACGGCGCGTTTCATCAGGTCGAGCTCATCCAGGCGCGGCTAACCCCGCGCGGGCGCGCGCTGTCGGCGGCGATCTTCGACGTGCTGTCGTTCGGGCTCGCGGCGATCCTGCTGTGGCATTTCATCCGGCTGGAACTGTCGTCGTATCGCTTCGGCGAACGCGCGCCGACCTTGCTCGAGACGCCGTTGTGGATTCCGCGGCTCGCGATGGCGATCGGCGCGGCGGCGCTGTGCTTCTCGATCGTGCGCACCTTCCTCGCCCATGTGCGGCGTTTCCGCAGTTATCGAGCATGACCCGCTCCCACGCTCTTCCGCTCGTCCCCGCGAAAGCGGGGACCCAGTTCTTTCTTCCTTTTGGCCCTGGATTCCCGCTTACGCGGGAATGAGCGGAGCAAGAATTCATCAACATGCTGGGTCCTGAGCTTCAGATTCTGATCGTCACGGTTCTGTTTCTCGGCCTGCTCACGGCCGGGATGGCGGTCCCGTTCGCGATCGCGGTCCCGGCCGTCATCTATCTCTTGATGCAGGGCGGCTTCACGGCCCTCAGCGGCCTCGGCCTGATGAGCTGGGGCAGCATGAACACGTTCGCCCTCACCGCGGTGCCGCTGTTCATGTTCATGGCGGATGTGCTGAGCGTCAGCGGCCTCTCCAACCGCATCTACAACGGACTCGCCAAGCTCGTCGCGCCGCTGCCCGGCGGACTGCTGCAAACCAACATCGCGGGCTGCGCGATCTTTGCCTCGGTCAGCGGATCGAGCATCGCGACCGCGGCCTCGATCGGCGGGGTCGCGCTGCCGCAACTGACGGGCCGCAGCTATAACCGCGCGCTCGCCGCCGGCTCGCTTGCGGCCGGCGGCACGCTCGGCATTCTCATCCCGCCGAGCTTTCCGATGATCATCTACGGCACCTTCACCGAAACTTCGGTGCCGAAGCTGTTCATCGCCGGCGTGATCCCCGGCCTGATCATGACGCTGCTGTTCATGATCTACATCGGCATTCATGCGCTGATCGTGCCCGGTGTCGCGCCGCGCGAGCAAGGCGCGCGCAACGTGCGCGAATTGCTGCGCGCGCTCGCCGACATCGCGCCGTTCGTCGTGCTGATTGCCGGCACGCTCGGCGGGCTTTACTTCGGCGTGGTGACGACGACCGAAGCCGCGGTGATCGGCTGTTTCCTCTCGATCCTGCTGGGCTTCATGTTCGGCGATCTCACGCTGAAGAAACTGATCGAGGCGATGCACTCGACGGTGAACTTCACCGGCAACATCCTGTTCCTGATCTTTGCGGCTTATGTGTTCTCCTACGCGATCAGCTTCGCGGGCATCGGCGAGAAGCTCACCGAGTTCATCGTCGGCATGAAGCTGACGACCTTGCAGTTCTATCTGGTGCTGTTCTGCCTGTTCACGGTGCTCGGCTGCCTGATCGAGAGCCTCGGCATGATCGTCATCACGGTGCCGCTGCTGTTCCCGATCCTCGGCCGCTACGGCATCGATCCGATCCTGTTCGGCGTCGTGCTGGTGATCTACATCGAGCTTGGGCAGATCTCGCCCCCGATCGGCATCAACCTGTTCGTGATCCAGAGCATCTGGGACGGCAAGCTCTCCGAAGTGGTCTACGGCACCATTCCGTTTCACCTGATCATGTTCGTGGTGCTGGCGATGGTGATCTTCTGGCCGGAGCTGGCGCTATGGCTGCCGGCGCACATGAGCGGGAAATAGCGCGGTGGCTGTCATTCCGGGGCCTCGCGAAGCGAGGAGCCTGGAATCCATAGCCACAATCCTGTCCGTGTCGCCCGATCAGTGTTTCAATCTCCCGGATCGTGGTTATGGATTGCGGGCTCGCGCCTTCGGCGCGCCCCGGAATGACGGAGAGATCAAATGTCACGCGACACCGCCGTCATCGGCCTCGGCAACATGGGACGCGGGATTGCGCGCAATCTCGATCGCGCGGGACGGCTTGCCGCCGCGTGGGATATCGCCGAAGACGCACGGACGAATGCGGCACTCTCCCCCGAGGTCGCATTGGTGCCGCCGAGCCAATTCGGCCGGCTCGGCTTCATCCTGTTCGTCGTGCCCGGCTCGGCACAAATCGAGGAGATGCTGGCCGCACTGCTGGCACGGCCGCACGATGGCGAGACGCTGATCGACCTCACCACCTCGCATCCGGCCAAGACCAAGGCGCTGGCCGAGAAGGCGCGCGCGGCGGGGCGCGCCTATGTCGACTGCGGCATGTCGGGCGGCGCGATGGGGGCGGATTCGGGAAAAATGGCGCTGATGGTCGGCGGCGCCGACGATGCGGTCGCGGCGTGCCGGCCGCTCTTCGACACGATCGCCGGCACTGTCACGCATGTCGGCGCCAGCGCGACCGGGCACGCGATCAAACTCCTGCACAACATGGTCTGCCACGCGAACTTCATGGTCGTCGCCGAGGCCGGGCGCCTCGCCGAGCGCGCCGGCATTCCGCTCGCGACCGCGATCGAGGTGTTCAACGCCGGCAATGCGCGCAGCTACATCACCGAGCAGCGGTTTCCCAACCATATTCTGTCGGGAAAATTCGACGGCCGCTCCACCGTGTCGAACCTCGCGAAGGATTTGGCGATGGCGGACGCTTTCGCCAACGAATTCGGCGCGGCGAACGCCTACACGGCGCTGACGGCGGAGATTCTCAAGCGGGCGCTGGAGAAAGGAATGGCCGCGGAGGATTTCACGCGGCTGTACGAGGTGTACGAGTTGCTTGTTACCGCTCGTTATAAGAGCTCGGGCATCTGAACACCTCTCCGCTCATTCCCGCGAAAGCGGGAATCCAGCTTTTCCTTTGGCTCTGGGTCCCCGCTTTCGCGGGGACGAGCGGACAATATGGTTCACTCAATCCAACCGGAATCGCACCGGCACCGCGAAGCTGACGCCGCGTCCTGACGGCGGTGGCGGAAACGGCGACGCGCGGCGTACCATTGCCTGCACTTCGGCATCGATGCTCGCGATGCCGGAGCCGCGCACAAGCCGCGCGGAGGTGACACGCCCGCCGCCGTCGAGGCCGAAGCTCACGGTCGCGGTGCCCTGCTCGCCGCGGCTGCGCGCATCCGCCGGATACTGTTGATGGCGGCGCAGATGCGCCGAGACGAGGCCCGCATAGTTGCTGTTCGCGTCGGAGCGGCCGACGCCCACATTGTTCGCCGCGCTCGACGGCGTGGGGGCGTTCGCCTGCTTCGCGGCGTGTTCGTTCGTCGGCGCCGCGATGCGGCGGCGCTCTCTTGCGGGCACGGCGCGCTGCACCGGCTTCGGCGGCTGTGCCCGCGGCTCGGCAGGCTTCTCCTCGGGCGGCACGATGGCGACTTCGGTATCGGGCGCGACCTCGCGCGGGGTTTCTTCTTGAGGCTTCGCTGTTTGCGTCGCGATTTCAGGTTCGACCGGCGTTTCGGCCTTTGCGGTTTGCTGCTGCGCTTTTTCCTCGGGCGCGACCTGGACGGTTTGCGGCTGCTCGGTCGTTTTTTCCTGCGGCGCGCGCTGCGGCTCGGGCTGCGGCGGCTCGGGCGCCGATGCAGCCTGCACCGCCTGTTCGCCCGGCGTCTGTGCGACGCCGGCGGGCGCGGTCGCACCCACTATGATCTCGAGCGAGATGACCTGCTCGCCGACGCTCGCCAGCGGCGCCGGCTCGCGCGAGAGCGCCAGCAACAGGCTGGCATGCGCGGTCAGCGCGAGGGCGGCGAAGGCGAGCAGGCGGAAGCGATCGCGCATGTGGCCCGCGATTGCCGGGCGCGCCGCATCGGAGGGCAGTGTAACTTCCGGCGCCTGGCGCGTTGCACGTGGACGCGCGAACGGAACGACATTGCCCAGGTCAATCGAGGTTGGATCGCCCGCGCCCGCATCGGCACGAACGTCCGCTCGTCGTGGCCGCGCCGCTGCCTCGTGCAACCTTGTGACGCCTGCCATGGATTTTCCGTGATCTCCCGACCGCCGCAGAATACGCGCCGCCCGGCGGCGAAGCCACCGCGCATTTATCATGGTCCGAACCGGCTCCAAGCGGCTCTGATTGATCTGGCTCAATGACCTGAACTCCGGCCTGGCGTTAGCTGGTGCAGCGCGTGCAAAGGGAGACCGGTCATGAAAGCCAGAGACGTGATGACGCGGGACGTCATAACCGTGGCCCCGGATGCCTCGGTGCTGGAAGCCATCCGGCTGATGCTGCAGCGAAGGATCAGCGGCCTGCCGGTGGTCGATGCATCTGGTGCACTGGTCGGCATGCTCACGGAAGGCGATTTCATGCGTCGTGCCGAGCTCGGCACGGAGCGGCACGCGCCGCGCTGGTGGGAGTTTCTGGCTGGCCCCGGCCGGATGGCCAGCGACTACGTACATGCCAAAGGGCGCAACGTGCACGACGTGATGACCGGCGAAGTTTACTCGGCTGGCGAAGACACGCCACTGACGGAAATCGTGGATACGATGGAGCGCCGCCGCATCAAACGCGTGCCGGTGATGCGCGGAGGCAAGCTCGTCGGCATCATCACGCGCTCGAACCTGCTGCGCGCACTGGCAGGCCTGTCGCACGCAACGGCGCCGGCATCCGCCGGCGACGCGGCCATTCGTGAAGCCTTGGTGGCGGAGTTGGAGCAGCAGTCTTGGGCGCCGCTGGCGGGGATCGACGTCGTCGTGGCGGAGGGTGTCGTCAGTTTGTCGGGCGCGATCTTCGACGAGCGCCAGCGCCATGCGCTACGCGTCGCCGCCGAGAACCTTCCCGGCGTGAAGAAAGTCGAGGATCACCTGGTGTGGATCGAGCCGATGTCCGGAACCGTCATCGAGGCTCCGACAGAGCACTAGGGCCGGAGCAGACTTGA
Source organism: Alphaproteobacteria bacterium (assembly GCA_005884685.1). GTDB lineage: Bacteria > Pseudomonadota > Alphaproteobacteria > Rhizobiales > Xanthobacteraceae > PALSA-894. Next base: position 200,073 of record VBAH01000076.1, on the reverse strand, counting down.
TCAAAGTGAAGGCGCCGCCTGATCGGGGCCGCCAACAGGAGCACGTTCCGTGGCCAACGGGACGCGTTCTGCGTTCCGGGTGACTGTTACCGCCCGGCGAAATTCGGCACGCGGCGCTCGGCCATCGCCTTGACGCCTTCCTTGAAGTCCTCGGTGGCGCGCAGGCGTTTCTGCTCCTCCAGTTCGTGCTCGGTCGCGGCTTTCACGCGGTCGGCAAGGCCACGGCGCATCGTGAGGCGCGTTGCGAGAATCGCGAGCGGCGCATTTTCGGCGATCTCGGCGGCAAGCTTCTGCGCCGCCGCGCGCACGTCTGCCTGCGGCACCAGCAGGTCGGCGAGCCCGAGGCGAAGCGCTTCCTCGCCGCCGATGCGGCGGCTCGAATAGAACATCATCGCGGCGTTCTGCCTGCCGATCACGGCGGGCAGCGTCTCGGTCAGCCCGAAACCCGGATGAAAGCCGAGCCGCGTGAAGTTCGCCGCAAAGCGCGTCTCCGGGCACGCGACGCGAAAATCCGGCACCAGCGCGAGCCCAAGCCCGCCGCCGACCGCCGCGCCATGGATCGCGCCGACGATCGGCTTGTTCGAGCGGAACAGCCGCACCGCCTGCATGTAGAGATGGTCGACCGGCGCAGCCTGCTCGCCCGGACGCTGGCCGGATTTGTCGAGCGTCGAGCCGTCGCCGAAGTTGGCGCCGGCACAGAACGATTTTCCCTGCGCGGCCAGCACCACGGCGCGGCAGCCCGCGTCGGCGTCGAGCGCTTCGAGCGCATCGGCGATCGAATTGATCAGCACGATGTCGAAGAAGTTGTTCGGCGGCCGCTGGATCTCGATCGTCGCCACGTGGCCGGACAGTTCCACGCCGATGTCCTGGTATTGCGCCATCGCCTATCCCTTCCGGATTGTTTCGCGCGCCGCGCGGTAGTCGGCCATCACGCGCATCGCACGCGCGCAATTGTGCACATTGGTGAACAGCGGCAAACCCGCCTCGCTCAACAGCTCGACGCACACCGCGGCCGGCCGCGTGTAGCTCCAGATCAGCACCGGCTTTTGCGAGTCGCGGCCGAGCGCGATCAGATGATCGCGGTCTTCCAGCAGAAAGCGCGGATGGCGCCCGGTGACGACCAGAATGACGCCGTCGACATTCGGCGATTCGGCGGCCAGCCGCGCGAATTCCGCATAGCCGCGCTCATGGATGGCCTGCGCCGTGACATCGACCGGGTTCTGCGAGGTGCCGTAGGGCGGCAGGTATGCGTCGATCTTTGCCCGCACGGCATCATCGAGGATCGGCATCTCGAGGCCCGCGAGCGCGCAGGCATCCGCCACCCACGCGCCGCCACCGCCGGACGACGATGCGATCGCGACGCGTGTTCCGGCAGGCAGCCGCGCGCCCATGCCGACGAACGCCGCCGCGATATCGACCATCTCGTCGAGGTCGTTGCTCTCGATCACGCCGTATTTTTTGAACAGCGCGCGGTATTCGGAATCGTTGCCGCGCGCGGCCGTATGCGCCGCAATCGCGCGCGCGCCTGCGTCCGAGGCGCCGAGCCGGTTGACGATCAGCGGCACGCCTGCACGCAGTGCCTTCCCGGCGGCGCGCTCGAACGTCGCCAGGTTCTTGATGTCCTCGATCAGCATCAGGATCGCGGCGGTCTTTCCCTCGTCGACGACAAATTCGGCGAAGTCGCTCGCCGTCAGGCACGCTTCGTTGCCGGTCGTGATGATGTAGCGGAACGACAATTCCTTCGGCCGCCCGTGATCGAAAAACGCAAAGCCCATGCCGCCGCTTTGCGAGATCACCGCGACCTGCCCGCGCGTGCGCTCGGCCGGCGGCAGCAGCGGCACGTCGCCGGCGTCCATCGCGGGGCTGAAGGTCGGGCAGAGCGAGGCGGCGGTGTTGGCGAACCCCTCGCCGTTCGGTCCGCTCACCGCCATGTCGTATTTTTCGGCGATCGCCTGCACTTGCCGCTGCAGTGCCGGACCGGCCTCGCCTTTCTCCTCGGCAAAGCCGGAGGAGAGGATGATCGCCGCCTTGATGCCGGCCTTGCCGCAATTCTCCAATTCCTGCGGCACGAACTTCGCCGGGATGATCATCGCGGCGAGGTCGGTCGGCGGCAGTTCGGCGACCGACTTGTAGGCTTTCAGCCCCTGCACCTCCGTCTCGCTGCGGCTCACCGGGTAGAGAGCGCCGGCATACGGGTGGCTGCGCATGATCTGCACGATGCGGCCGCGCAAGCCGCGCGTGTCCGACGAGGCGCCGACGACGGCGACAGACTTGGGCCAGAGCAATTTCCGAATGTCAGGCAACACACACTCCGCTCATGCCCGCGAAAGCGGGCATCCAGTTCTTCGGCTCCTGGGTCCCCGCTTGCGCGGGGACGAGCGGAGGGAGAGGCCACCTCATCAGCGCAGACCCAGCCCACGCGCGATGATGCCGCGCAGCACTTCGGTCGTTCCGCCCTGGATGGTGAGCTTCGGCGCGATCATGGTGGCGAAGCGCAGCTGTTCCTCTAACGTCGCGCGATTGCCCTCTTCCTCTTCGATGAAGGCCGCCAGCTCGCGCACGCGGTTGGGCAGCTTCTGCTCCCACACGGTGCCCATGTCCTTCACGATCGAGCCTTCGACCACCGGCTCCTTGCCGGCCTGCAGCATGCCGTTGACCGAGACCGACATGCGCCGCAGCGTGTGCAGCTGCGCGACGAGGCGCCCGAGCCCCTCGGCGCTGCGGATGTCGGGCTTGTCGCCGAGCGCGCGCACCAGCCCGCTCAGCACATAGAACGTTTCGAGAAACCGCTCCGGCCCCGAGCGCTCGTAGGCGAGCTCGCTGGTCGCCTGCTTCCACGCGCCGTCGATCTCGCCGAGCACGTGATCGTCCGGCATGAAGGCGTCCTCGAACACCACCTCGTTGAAGTCGTGCGCGCCGGTGAGCTGATAAACCGGGTTCACTTTGATGCCGGGCGTCTTCATGTCGACGAGAAACTGGGTCAGCCCGTGGCGGCGGTTTTCTTTCGTCGGGGGCGAGGTGCGGAACAGCGCCAGCATGTAGTCGGCGATGTGCGCGTTGCTGGTCCAGATCTTGGTGCCGTTGATCAGCCAGCCGCCCTTCGTTTTCGTCGCTTTCGTCTTCGCCGCGAACAGGTCGGAGCCCGAGCCCGGCTCGCTCATGCCGATCGCGAAGCACACCTCGCCGGCGCAAATGCGCGGCAAGATGTCCATCTTCACATGCTCGGGCGCGTATTTGATGAGGATCGGCCCGCTCTGGCGGTCGGCGACGAAATGCAGCCGAACCGGCGCATTGGCGACGCGGAATTCCTCGGTGACGACATAACGCTCGAGGAAATTGCGCTCACGTCCGCCGTACTTTTTCGGCCAGGTCATGCCGATCCAGCCTTTTGCGCCGACGCGGCGGGAGAATTCCTTGCTGTGCGCGTCGCCGTGGCCGGGGTGATGCGGGTCGAATGTGCCGGCGGCGATCTCGGCGATGAGGAACGCGCGCACTTCGCGGCGCAGTTCGTCGCACTCGGGCGGCAGGCGGATCTGGTCGAAGGCGAGGCTCGCGGTCATCGGCGTTTTCCGGATCTAGCAGGCGGCAACGAGCGGCCAGAATTCGTCCGCGCCGCGCGCCGCAACGTGGTTGCCGAGCGCGGCGGCCCAGTAACTCTCGTTGCCGAAGTCGTCGCGCCACGACAGCATGCGCAGCGTGTAGCGGTGCAGGATGTGCTCGTTGGTGAAGCCGATCGCGCCGTGCACCTGATGCGCGATCGCGGCGCCCTCCTGCGCGGCCTCGGCCGAGCGGATTTTCGCCGCGGTCGCTTCAAGGAAGATCACATCGTCGAACGTGTCGGCACGCGCGATCGCGTCGGCGGCCGAATACGCGGCCGTCATCGCGGCGGAGACTTCGCCGGCAAGCCGCGCGAGATTGTGCTGCACCGCCTGGAATTTCGCGATCGGCCGCTCGAACGCGACGCGCTCGTTCGCGTAGCGCACCGTCATCTCCAGGATCGCCTCGAGCGCGCCGGCGGTCTCGACGCTGCGCACGACGCAGCCCATCAGCATCAGCGCAGGTTGATTGAGGCCGGCCGGTGCCGGCGCGACGGCGACCGGCTTCACGCTATCGAACGTGACGGTGTTCGACGGCTCGCCCGCGAGGCTCACGCCTTCGTTCAGCCGGCATGCCGCGGTCTCGACCAGTGCGACGGATGACCCCGCGAGCGCCGCGAGATGTCTGGCCTCCTTCGCGAACGGCACGCCGCGCGCCTGTCCGCTCAGCGTGCCATCGGCATTCAGCACGAGCCTGTCCTCCGGCCGCGCCGGCGCGAGCGACATCGCGCCCTCCGGCGCGCGCAAACCCGCGCGCGACAGGAGCCAGCCCGCGAGCAGCGTTTCGGCGAGCGGCACCGCGGCCGCGTAGCGCCCAGCGACACCGAGGATGGCAAACCCGTCGGCGAGTTCCGCCCCGCTCCCGCCATTCTCCTCGGGCACCCAGGCGAGCGTCAGCCCGGCATCGGCGAGCGCCTGCCACAGCCTGCCCTTCCAGGCGCCATCCCGGGCGCGGTTGACCTCCTGCGGGTCGGCCAGATCCGCAAAAATCCGCGCCGCCGTCTCGGCAACGATCGACCCGCTCTCGCTCACGGCGTTTCCTGTTTCATTGTCTTTAGGCCCGGGTCACCTTGCCGCAACGGTTGGCCCAAGCCAAGACTGCGGCGCGAGGACCTGCCATTCCGGCATTGACCCTCTCATCGGTGCACTTACGCCGCACCTTTTCACCCTTCGTCCGGGTTGCCCCGATTGAGCGCAGCGATTAGCGTGCGGCCCAAGAATAAAGAGCGGGACGGTGGGCGACCTGCCCCGCGAAACTGGGAGGAAGTGAGATGACCAGGCTTTTCTGCTTGGCGGTCGCCATTGCGCTTGCCGCCACTGCGGCCGCAGACGCGCAACAGCCGTAATCCGGCGGAATCTTGCGCATGTATCACCGCGAGAACTCACCCAGCATGTCTATCCACGAGGAAGCGACCTATTCTGTCAACATCTCCTCGATGCCGATCTTCAACAACCTCGTGGTTTACGATCAGCACAAGGCGCAGAACAGCATCGATGCGCTCACGCCCGAACTCGCCACCGAGTGGTCATGGAGCGCGGACAAGAAGGCGCTCACGTTCAAGCTGCGCGAAGGCGTGAAATGGCATGACGGCAAGCCGTTCACGAGCGCCGACGTGAAGTGCACCTTCGACATGCTGATGGGCAAGTCGCAGAACAGGTTTCGCAAGGACCCGCGCAAGGACTGGTACTTCAACGTCGAGGACGTGACGGCCGACAACCCGATGCAGGCGACCTTCCACCTCAAGCGCCCGCAACCGGCGGTTCTCGCCATGCTCGCCTCCGGCTATACGCCGATCTATCCGTGCCACGTCACGGCAGCGCAGATGCGCACCAATCCGATCGGCACCGGACCGTTCAAGTTCGTCGAGCTGAAGCAGAACGAATCGATCAAGCTGACCAGGGATTCCGACTACTGGAAGAAGGGGTTGCCGTATCTCGACGGGATCGAATACACGATCATTCCCAATCGCTCGACTGCGATCCTCGGCTTTGTGGCGGGCAAGTTCGACATGACCTTCCCGACCGAAGTCTCGATTCCGCTGATGAAGGACGTGAAGTCGCAGAAGCCGGACGCGGTGTGCGTCCTGGCGCAGACCAACGTCGCCACCAATCTGATCATGAATCGCGATGCGCCGCCCTTCAACGACGAAAATGTCCGCCGCGCGCTGGCGTTGGCGCTCGACCGCCAAGCCTTCCTCGACACCCTGTTCGAGGGCAAGTCCGTGATCGGCGGCGCGCTGCTGCCGCCGCCGAACGGCGTGTGGGGATTGCCGCCGGCAGAGCTGAAAAACGTGATCGGCTACGGCGACGTGAAAAAGAACCGCGAGGAAGCCCGCAAGCTGATGGAAAAGGCGGGCTACGGGCCGAACAAGCATCTCGCGCTGAAAGTCTCGACGCGCAATCTCGCGGTCTATCGCGACCCGGCCGTGATCCTGATCGACCAGTTGAAAGACATCTATATCGACGGCGAGCTTGACGTGGTCGAGAGCGGCATCTGGTTCGCCAAGATCGCCCGCAAGGAGTATTCGGTCGGGCTCAACCTCACCGGCGCGGGCATCGACGATCCGGACCAGACCTTCTACGAGAACTTCGGCTGCGGCTCGGAGCGCAATTACACCAACTATTGCAACAAGGACCTGCAGCAGCAGTTCGACGCGCAGTCGCAGGAGACGGATCCGGCCAAGCGCAAGCAGCTCGCCTGGGAGATCGACAAAAAGCTGCAGGAAGACGTGGCGCGCCCGATCCTCTATTTCTCCGATCAGGGCACCTGCTGGGCGCCCTACGTGAAGAACGTCACCATCATGACCAACTCGTCCTACAACGGCTTCCGCTACGAAGACGTGTGGATGGATAAGTGAGCGGAGGCATCGCCATGCGATGCGTTCCGCTCATGCCCGCGAAAGCGGGCATCCAGCTTAGAGAAGAACTGGGTCCCCGCTTTCGCGGGGACGCGCGGCACGAGGGTCGGGAGGGCACACCGTGGCCGCCTATCTGATCCGGCGCTTTCTCCTGATGCTGCTGACGCTGTTCGGCATCTCGATCGTGATCTTCGCGCTGTTGCGCATCGTGCCCGGCAACATCGCCGACATCCTGTTTTCCTCCGCCGGGATGATCAATCCGGCCGACAAGGCGCAGATCGAGAAGGACCTCGGCCTCGATCAGCCGATCGTCGTTCAATACGCGCAATGGATCGGCGGGCTCGTCCGCGGCGATCTGGGCTATTCCTACATTTCCGAGAAACCGACCCTGGACGAGATCGCCCCGCGGCTGCCGATCTCGGCGAAACTTGCCGGCATGGCGCTCGCCTTCGCGGTGCTGTTCGGCATTCCGCTCGGCGTGATCTCGGCGGTGCGCCAGAACACGCCGCTCGATTACGTCCTGCGCGTCGTCAGCCTGTCCGGCCTGTCATTGCCGTCGTTCTGGCTTGGGCTGCTGATCCTGATGGTCTGCGTGCGCTATTTCGGCTGGATCCCGATCTACACCGAGCCGCCCAAGACCTGGTGGAACGAGCTTCTGCTGTTCGCCATTCCGGCGGCCGCGGTCGGCTTCCGCTCCTCCGCGCTGATGATGCGGCTCACCCGCTCCTCGATGCTGGAAGTGCTGCGGCAGGACTACATCCGCACCGCGCGCGCCAAAGGCGCGTCCTACGCCAAGGTGAATTTCGTGCACGCGCTGCGCAACGCGGTGCTGCCGATCGTCACCATCGTGGGAATCGAGGCGGCGTTCCTGGTCGGCGGGCTGATCGTCACCGAAACCGTGTTCAACATTCCGGGCGTCGCACGTTTCCTGGTCGAGGCGATCCGCTCGCGCGACTATCCGATCGTGCAGAACCTCGTGATGTTCATCGCGGTCTGCGTGGTGTCGATCAATTTCCTGATCGACATGGCCTACCTCGCGCTCGACCCGCGCATCGCGTACGAGAAATAGATGGCGGCGATTGAGACCATCGAAGCCGGACCGCGCCGCGAAAGCCGGCTTGCGACGTTCCGCTTTTACGCGCGGCGCTATCCGCTCGGCGCGGCCGGCGCGGCGATCGCCGCGATCTTCGTGCTGATGGCGATCTTTGCGCCCTGGATCACCCAGGTCGACCCGACCGCCACCAACCCGCGCATCTCGCTCGCCTTCCCAAGCAGCGAGCATCCGCTGGGCGCCGACTTCCTCGGTCGCGACATGTGGAGCCGCATCGTCTACGGCGCGCGCATTTCGCTTGCGGTGGGACTGGGCTCCACCGGGCTCGGCGCACTGTTCGGCGTCACGATCGGGCTCACCTCGGGCTATTTCGGGGGCTGGTACGACCTCATCGTGCAGCGCGTGATGGACATGATGCAGTCGCTGCCGCTGCTGGTCATGGCGCTGGTGATGACGGCTGCGCTCGGGCCGTCGCTCGAGAACACCATCATCGCGATATCGATCCCGCTCATCCCGACGGTCGCGCGCGTGATCCGCTCGAATACGCTGATGCTGCGCGAGATGCCGTTCATCGAGGCGGCGCGCGCGGTCGGCATGAACGAGCTCTCGATCGCGCTGCGCCACGTGCTGCCCAATACATTGGCGCCGCTGATCGTGCTCGCGACCGCGCAGCTCGGCTCGACCATTCTGGTCGAGGCCGCGCTCTCCTTTCTCGGCCTCGGCGTCCCCGAGCCGCATCCCTCGTGGGGACGGATGCTCTCCGAATCCGCGGCCGAGTATGTGCGCGTCGCGCCGTGGCTGGTTATTTTTCCCGGCGCGGCGATTTCGCTCGCGGTGTTCGGCACCAACCTCTTGGGCGATGCGCTGCGCGACATCCTCGATCCGCGCCAGCGCGACTGATCATGCTGCAGCCGCAAGCCGCTCCGCAGACCGAGGCCGCGACGCTGCTCGAGGTCGCGGACCTGCGCACCTATTTCTTCCTGCGCGGCGGCATCCTGAAGGCGGTGGACGGGGTGAGCTTCGCGCTCAAACCGCACGAGACGCTCGCGATCGTCGGCGAGTCCGGCTGCGGCAAGTCGATGACCGCACTGTCGCTGATGCGGCTGATCCCCGATCCGCCCGGCAGGATCGTCGCGGGCTCGGTGAAGCTCGACGGCCGCGACCTGCTCGCGCTCAACGAGCCTGCGATGCGGCAGGTGCGCGGCAAAGACATCTCGATGATCTTCCAGGAGCCGATGACGTCGCTCAATCCGGTGATGACCGCCGGCAACCAGATCGCCGAGGCGCTGCTGCTGCACGAGGGCCTCTCCCGGCGCGACGCGCTCAGGCGCGCGGTCGAAATCCTGAAACTGGTGCGCATCCCCGAACCCGAGCAGCGGCTGAAGGAATATCCGCACCAGCTCTCCGGCGGCATGCGCCAGCGCGTGATGATCGCGATGGCGCTCGCCTGCAATCCGAAGGTGCTGCTCGCCGACGAGCCGACCACCGCGCTCGACGTCACCATCCAGGCGCAGATCCTCGACATCATCCTCGACCTGCAGAAGAAGCTCGGCACCGCGGTCATCCTCATCACCCACGACCTCGGCGTGGTCGCCGAGACCGCGCAGCGCGTGATCGTGATGTACGCCGGCCGCAAGGTCGAGGAAGCGCCGGTCGGCGAGCTGTTCGCAGCGCCGCTGCATCCCTATACGCACGGGCTGATGGCCTCGATCCCGCGGCTCGAGCTGATGCGCGGCGGCAGCGGCGGCGCGACGAAACGCCGGCTGGAGGAAATCAGGGGCATCGTGCCGGCGCTAACTAACCTGCCGCCCGGCTGCTCGTTCGCGCCGCGCTGTCCGTTCGCGATCGACAAGTGCCGGCGCGAGTTTCCGCCCTATGAGGAAAAACGCCCCGGCCATTGGGCGGCGTGCTGGCGCAGCCACGAAATCTACGGGGCTGGCCATGCCTGAGGCCAACCGGCTCGTACTCGAGGTGAAAGACCTCAAGAAGCATTTCCCGATCAAAAAGGGCCTGCTGCGCCGCACCGCCGGCTACGTCTACGCCGTCGACGGCGTGTCGCTCTCGATCCGCGCCGGCCAGACGCTGGCGCTGGTCGGCGAGTCCGGCTGCGGCAAATCCACCGTCGGCCGCACCGTCCTGCGCCTCACCGAGCCGACCGCGGGCGAGATCAGGATCAACGGCACCGACATCACCCATCTCAACAAGGCGGAGCTGCGGCCCTACCGCCGCCAGATGCAGATCATCTTCCAGGACCCGTTCTCCTCGCTCGATCCGCGCATGTCGGCCGGCGAGATCGTCGGCGAGCCGCTGCGCGTGCACGGCGTCGGCAATGCCAGGGAACGCCGCGCGCGCGTCGCCGACATCTTCAAGCGCGTGGGCCTGCGCGCCGAGCATGTCGACAACTACCCGCATCAATTCTCCGGCGGGCAGCGCCAGCGTATCGGGATCGCGCGCGCGCTCGCGCTCGAGCCGAACCTGATCATCGGCGACGAGCCGGTGTCGGCGCTCGATGTGTCCATCCAGGCGCAGATCCTCAATCTCGTGATGGACCTGCAGGATGAGTTCGGCCTCACCTACCTGTTCATCTCGCACAATCTCGCGGTGGTCGAGCACGTCAGCCACCACATCGCCGTGATGTATCTCGGCCGCATCGTCGAATACACCGACAAGCGCACGCTGTTCACCGCGCCGCTGCACCCGTACACGGAGTCCCTGCTCGCCGCCGTGCCGGTGCCCGACCCCTCGATCAGGCGCAAGAAGATCGTGCTGCAGGGCGACGTGCCGAGCCCGGTGAAGCCGCCGCCCGGCTGCCATTTCCACACGCGTTGCCCCTACGCGTTCGACCGCTGCAAGGTGGAGGACCCGAAGCTGCGCGAGGTGCGGCCGGGACAGCTTGTGGCGTGCCATTCGCGATGAAGCGCGACATGCGAGCCGCAAACTCGGTGCGAACCTCCCCTTGAAAAGGGGAGGTCGGCTTGCGAAGCAAGCCGGGTGGGGTTCAACTTCGACCCCCACCCCAACCCTCCCCCTTTCAGGGGGAGGGAGCACACCGAGCGCGTTGAGAGTTCATGCGTCCCTTCCGCCCCGAAGCTCCCTGCCCGCTCGACGGCGTTCGCGTGCTGGACCTCTCGCGCCTCGTCGCCGGCAACATGCTGAGCCTGCAGCTTGCCGACTTCGGCGCCGAGGTGATCAAGATCGAGGACCCGCGCAAGGGCGATCCGTTGCGCGACTGGCGCACCGACAACATCAGCGTCCACTGGAAGGTCTACGCGCGCAACAAGAAGAGCGTGACCCTGAACCTGCGCGCGCCGGATGGGCTCGACCTGTTGCGCAAGCTTGTCGCGACCGCGCAGGTCTTCGTCGAGAACTTCCGCCCCGGCACGCTCGAGGAAATGGGGACCGGCCCCGCCGCGCTGCTCGCGATCAATCCGAAGCTGATCGTCGTGCGCGTCTCCGGCTGGGGCCAGGACGGGCCGTATCGCCTCAAGCCCGGCTTCGGCAGCCTGGTCGAGGGCATGTCGGGCTTCGCCGCGAAAAACGGGTTCGCCGACCGCCCGCCGGTGCTGCCGCCGCTCGCGCTCGCCGACATGATCGCAGGACTCTACGGCTCGAACGCCGTGCTGATCGCGCTGCGCGAGATCGAGCACAACGGCGGCAAGGGACAGGTGATCGACCTGCCGCTGCTCGACCCGATCTTCTCGATCCTCGGCCCCGAGGCCGCGCTTTACCAGCTTACGAAGAAGATCGAGCCGCGCGTCGGCAGCCGCTCCAACAATACCGCGCCGCGCAACGTCTATGAGACCAGCGACGGCCGCTTCATCGCGATCTCGGCCTCGATCCAGAGCATGGCCGAGCGGCTCTATCGCGCGATCGGGCGCGCCGACATGATCGACGACCCGCGCTTTGCCACCAACACCGACCGGGTGAAGAATATCGACGAGGCCGACCGGCCGGTCGCCGAGTTCATCAGGGCGCGCACGCTGGCCGAGAACCTCAGCGTCTTCGAAGCGGCCGAGGTGACCGCCGCCCCGGTCTACGACATCGACCAGTTCATCGCCGACCCGCACGTGCAGGCGCGGCAAATCGTGACGGAGTTACCCGACGCGCAAATGGGCAGCGTGCCGATGCACGCAGTCGTGCCACGGCTCTCCGGGACGCCGGGCGAAATCCGCACCCCCGCCCCCGCACTCGGCGAGCATAATGATGCGATACTGGGCGGCCTCGGGCTTAGCGCGGAAGCGCTCGCCGATTTGCGCCAACGGAAGGTGATATGAGCGACGCAAGCGACCGCAAGCTCCCCGTCTGGCGCTCGGCACTGTACGTGCCGGCGAACGTGCCGCGCTTCATCGAGGGCGCGCACAAGCGCGGCGCCGACGCGATTATCGTCGATCTGGAAGATAGCGTGCCGATCACCGAGCGGGCCGCCGCGCGGCGCGATCTGGCTGCGACCGCCGAAAGCGTTTCGCGCGGAGGCGCCGACGTCATCGTGCGCATCAATCGCCCGTGGCGGCAGACCATGCTCGACCTGGAAGCCGCAATATCGCCGCGCGTGGGCGCGCTTGCGGTCACCAAGGTGGACAGCACGGACCACATCCGGCTGATCGCCGAAGTGGTGAGCGAGCTGGAAGCCGAGCGCGGCATGGCGGTCGGCACGACGCAGTTCATCGCGATGATCGAGACGCCCGCCGCGTGGTTCAGGATGCCGGAGATCGCGCAAGCCGATAAGCGCATCGTCGCGCTCACGCTCGGCGGCGAGGACTTCGCGCTCACCATGGGCATGCTGCCGAACGCCGAGGCGCTGTTCATGCCGAAGCAGCAGCTCGCGATCGCGGCGCGCGCCGCCGGCATCCTGCCGCTCGGCTTCATCGGCACCGTCGCGGACTACCAGGACCTCGATGCGTTCCGCGAGACGGTGCGGCGCTCGCGCAAGCTCGGCTTTCGCGGCGCGTCGGTCATTCACCCGGCGCAGGTTCCGATCCTGAACGAGGAGTTTTCCCCGAGCGCCGGGGATGTCGCCTCCGCGCGCAAGATCGTCGCGGCCTACGACGAGGCGGTCGCGGCAGGACGCGGGTCGATTTCGGTCGACGGCAAGATGATCGACGTGCCCGTGGTGCTGCGGGCGCAGGAACTGCTTGCGATTCACGAGGCGATCAGGGAACGCGCGGCGAGGAAGACATAGTATTGTCCGCTCGTCCCCGCGAAAGCGGGGACCCAGTTCTTTGCAAAGCGCTGGATGCCCGCTTCCGCGGGCATGAGCGGAGTGAGAGTTGGAACATGACTGACCCCCTCCCCGAATACGAACTCTTCGCCATCCGCTACGCCACGCGCGAGGCGCGGCGCGCGGATCATTTCATCGGCGGCGATCCGCACGACGGTCCGATGCCGATGGACTACTTCGTCTGGGTGGCGAAGGGGCCGGAGCGCGCGTTCGTGATCGACTGCGGTTTCACCGCAGAGACCGCGCAGAAGCGCAAACGCACGTTCCTGCGCGATCCGATCGAGGCGCTGAAGCTGATCGGCCTCGACGGCGCCACCGTGCAGGACGTGATCCTGACGCACCTGCATTACGATCACGTCGGCAATTTCCACCGCTTCCCGGTGGCGCGCTTCCATCTGCAGGAGCCCGAGATCCACTACGCGACCGGCCGCTATATGCAGTACCCGCGGCTGTCGCATTCGTTCGAGGTGGAAGACATCGTCGGCGTGGTGCGGCTGAACTTCGCGCACCGCGTCACCTTCCATAACGGCGGCGCCGAGCTCGCGCCCGGCATCACGCTGCACCCGGTCGGCGGGCACTCGATGGGGCTGCAATTCGTGCGCATGCACACGCGGCGCGGCTGGGTCGTGGTCGCCTCCGACACCACGCATTTCTACGAGAACATGATGACCGGCCGCCCGTTCACCACCGCATTCCACATCGGGCTGATGCTGGAGGCCTACGATACGCTGCGCGCGAGCGCGCCCACGCCGCAGCACATCGTGCCGGGACACGATCCGCTGGTGATGAAATTCTATCCGCCGCCCTCGCCCGAGCTCGCCGGCATCGTGGCGCGCCTCGATGTCACGCCCGACGACGCGGAGCTGGCTAAGATCAAGCCGTAGAACAGCCTCCGCTCACCCCCGCGAAAGCGGGGGTCCAGTTCTTGGCCCCTGGATTCCCGCTTTCGCGGGAATGAGCGGAGCGTGTGTGGAAACAGCACGGATACCAGTGCTAAGCTTGCCTGATACCAAGGGGAGAAACAACAAATGTCGCTGCAATCGCTGAACCGCCGCCGCTTTCTGCAATCGACCGCGCTCGGCGCGGCCGCGACGTTCGCCGCGCCCGCGGTGCTGCGCGCGCAAGGGCAGCCCGTGAAGGTCGGCATCCTGCAGCCGGTGTCGGGCGCAATGTCGTATTCAGGCCAGCAGGGACGCATCGGCGCGACGCTCGCGCTGGAAGAAATCAACGCGAGCGGCATCAAGTCGCTCGGCGGCGCCAAGATCGAGCCGGTGTTCGGCGACGCGCAATCGACGCCCGAAGGCGGCAATGCCGAGGTCGAGAAGATGAATTCGGCCGGCTGCGCGGCGGTGGTCGGCGGCTACGTGTCGTCGATCTGCCTCGCGGCGAGCCAGACCGCGGCGCGCTACGACCTGCCGTACATCGTGGACGTCGGCGTTGCCGACTCGATCGTGACGCGCGGCCTGAAGAACACCTTCCGCCTCGGCCCCGGGTTCGGCGTGCTCGCCAAGACGGCGATCGACAATCTGATCACGCTCAACGATGCGGCGGGCAAGATCGCCAAGACGGTGATGATCATCCACGAGGATTCGGCCTTCGGCTCCGGTCTCGCCAAGCTGCTCAACACGCAGCTTCCCGAGAAAGGCTTCCAGGTGATCGAAACGATCCCGCACCCGACGCCGACGCGCGATTTCAACAACGTGGTGACGAAGATCCGCGCGTCGAATCCCGACATCGTGATCCCGGCCGACTACTACAACGAATACGTCCTGCTGGCGCGCACGATGCAGCAGCAGAAGGTGCGGCCGAAAGCGATCTATTCGGTGCTCGGCGGCGCGGCCTCGTCCTACAAGTTCGTCAAGGAATTCCCCGAGGCCGCGCAGTACATCATGGACTGCAATCACTGGTTCGACCCGAAGAACCCGAAGGCGCTCGAGCTGAAGAAGAAGGTCGAAGCGAAGGGCGAGTTCTTCACCTACGAGGTCTACATGAACTACTCGGCGGTGCTCCTGCTCGCCGATGCGCTCGAGCGCGCCGCGAGCGCCGACCGCGCGAAGATCATCGCGGCACTGGAGAGTTCGACCTTCTCGGGCCATGTGATGCCCTACGGGCCGACCAAATTCGTCAACGGGCAGAACCAGGGCGCCGCGCCGGTCAACACCCAGGTGCTCGGCAACGACATCCAGGTGATCTTCCCGGCGCAATTCGCCTCCGCGAAGCCGGTGTACCCGATGCCGAAGGCGTGAGCGTGACCCTCCACATGCCGCTCGTCCCCGCGAAAGCGGGGACCCAGTCCTTTGGCTCTGGATGCCCGCTTTCGCGGGCATGAGCGGCTTTCGGGCGGGACCATGCTCTCCCCCATCATCCTCGTCCCCGCCGTCCTCAACGGGCTCTTGACCGGCGCGGTCTATGCGCTCGTCGCGCTCGGCCTCACGCTGATCTACGGCGTCCTGCACATCATCAACTTCGCGCACGGCGCGCTGCTCACCTGCGCGATGTTCGCGGCGTTCTTCGCGCACAGGCTGCTCGGGCTTGACCCGTATCTGGCGGCGCTCGGGCTCACTCCGGTGTTTTTCTGCCTCGGCTACGGGCTGCAGCGCTTCGTCATCGGCCCGGCGGCGCATGGCGAGGACCGCAACATCCTGCTGGTCACGCTCGGCCTCGCGGTCGTGATCGAGAACGCGCTGCTCTATGCGTTCCGCGCCGACACGCGCACCATCAACCTGCCGTACGGCTTCGACGTCGTCGAAGTCGGCCCCGCCTTCCTCAGCGTGCCGCGCGTGATCGGCTTCGGCGTCGTCATCGCGGTGGCGCTCGCGCTGTGGCTGATCATGCGCTTCACCGATACCGGGAAGGCGATCCGCGCCGTCGCCAGGGAAAAACTCGGCGCGGAACTGTCCGGCATCGACGTCGCGCACATCTACGCCGTCACCTTCGGCCTCGGCACCGCCTGCCTCGCGATCGCCGCGTGCCTGTTGCTGCCGACCTATTACGTCAATCCGCACGCCGGCAACGCGTTCGTGCTGATCGCCTTCACCATCGTGGTGCTCGGCGGCATGGGCTCGGTCGCGGGCGCGCTCTTGGGCGGATTGATCATCGGCGTTGTTGAATCGCTGTCAGGCCTTTATCTCGGCGAATCGCTCGGCCAGGTCGGCATTTTCATCATCTTCATCCTGGTGCTGCTGTTCCGTCCGAGCGGACTGTTCGGAGAGCGCGCGTGAAATCGTACGCGAGCATCGCCGCCGTTGTCGCGCTGCTCGCCTGCGTGCCGCTGCTCACAGCGTCGAATGTCGCGCTCAACTTCATGGTCGTCGCGCTGTTGATCGCGCTGGTCGGCCAGGGCTGGAACGTGCTCGGCGGCTACGGCGGGCAATATTCGTTCGGCCACGCGGCGTTCTTCGGCACCGGCGCCTATGTCACGGCGATCCTGCAGGTGCATTACGGCCTCAATGCGTGGCTCGGTCTCGTCATCGGCATCGCGGCCGGCGCGCTCATCGGGGCGATCACCGGCGCGCTCAGTTTCCGCTCCGGGCTGCGCGGCTCCTACTTCGCGCTGGTGACGCTCGCGTTCGCCGAGGTGCTGCGCATCGTCGCGAGCGTCGCGCCGATCACGGGCGCGGGCGTGGGCACCTTGATCAAGCTCGATTTGCGCTGGGAGACATTCCAGTTCCAGAGCCGCGCGCCGTTCTACTGGATCATCCTGGCGTTCGTCGCGGCGTCGCTGGTGCTGGTGAAGCTGATGGAGGGCAGCCGCTTCGGCGCGTATCTGGTCGCGGTGCGCGAGAACGAGGACGCGGCGAAAGCCGTCGGCATCGACGTGTTGCGCGTGAAGCTCGCCGCGATGACCTTGTCGGCCGCGATCACGGCCGCGGGCGGCTGCTTCTACGCGCAGTATTTTCTCTTCCTCGACGCCGGCATCGCGTACGGCCCGTGGATCTCGGTCGAGGCGCTGCTGGCGCCGATCATCGGCGGCATCGGCACGGTGTACGGCCCGCTGCTCGGCGCGCTGGTGGTCAAGACGCTCGGCGAAGTCACCAAGCTCGCGACCGGCGACGCGCCGGGCCTCGACCTCGTCATTTACGGCTGCGTGCTGATCCTCGTGGTGGCGTTCGCGCCGCAGGGCATCGCCGGATTGCTGAGGCGGCGCGCATGAGCGAGATCCTGCGCGTCGAGAACGTCTCGCGCCGCTTCGGCGGACTGCTGGCGCTCGACCGCGCCGCGCTGACGGTGACCGAAGGCCAGATCGTCGCGCTGGTCGGGCCGAACGGCGCCGGCAAGACCACGCTGTTCTCGATCGTCACCGGTTTCCTCAAGCCCACCGATGGCCGCGTGTTCTACCGGGGCGCCGAGATCACCGGCATGCCGCCGCATCTGCTCGCGCGGCGCGGCATCGCACGCACCTTCCAGATCGCGCAGCCGTTCGCCGGCCTGACCGTGCGCGAAAATATCGCGGTCGGAGCGCATCTGTCGCGGCCCGCCCGCGCCGATGCGCTCGCGGCCGCCGAGGACGTGGCGCAGGCGGTCGGCCTCACGCCGGCGCTGGATCGACCGGCCGCGAGCCTCACCGTGGCGGGGCGCAAGCGGCTGGAGCTTGCGCGCGCGCTCGCGATCGAGCCGCAGCTGCTGCTGCTCGACGAGGTGCTGGCCGGTCTCAACCCGTCCGAATTGCGCGACATGGTGCCGGTGATCCGGGCGATCGCCCAGCGCGGCATCACCATCCTGATGATCGAGCACGTGATGCAGGCGGTGATGAGCCTTGCCGAAGGGGTGTTCGTGCTGGCCGAAGGGCGCATCATCGCCCACGGCGCGCCGCGCGAGATCGCCGCCGACCCGCGCGTGATCGAGGCTTATCTCGGCCACGGCGCCGCGGAACGGATGCGCCAGCATGGCTGAGCTGCTCGCCATTGAGGGCCTGCAGGCCGGCTACGGCGCGACCGAGATTCTGCGCGGCATCGACCTCGCGGTGAACGAAAACGAGATCGTCGCGGTGCTCGGTTCCAACGGCGCCGGCAAGTCCACGCTCAACCGCGCAATCTCGGGCGTGCTGCCGCCATGGCGCGGCACGATCCGCTTCGAGGGCAAAGCCATCGAGCGCGCGCGCCCGTCCGCGATCGTCGCGCAAGGCCTGATCCACGTGCCGGAAGGCCGCCGCATCTTCCCCAACATGACCGTCGCCGAGAACCTCGATCTCGGCTGCTACGCCCGCGCGCGCGCACGCCGTGCGGAAAACCGCGCGCGCGTGTTCGGCATTTTCCCGCGCCTCGCCGAGCGGCAGGCGCAAAGCGCCGGCACATTGTCGGGCGGCGAACAGCAGATGCTCGCCATCGGGCGCGGCCTGATGGCCGAGCCGAAGCTGTTGATCCTCGACGAGCCCTCGCTCGGTCTGTCGCCCAAGCTGGTCGAGGAGCTGTTCGCGCTGATCCAGCGCATCAACGCGCAGGGCATCGCGCTCCTGCTGGTGGAGCAGAACGTGATGCAGAGCCTGGAGGTCGCGCGCCGCGCCTACGTGCTCGACAACGGCGCGATTGTGCTACAGGGAAGCGCGGCCGACGTGCGCGACGACCCGGACCTGAAGCGCGCCTACCTTGGAATGTGAAATGGCTGAAGCAACGCTGCGCGCTCGCCTGACCCGGAATCCGATCGTGGTCGCGCCCGGCGTGTACGACGCATTCACCGCGCTCACCGCCACACAGGCCGGCTTCGAGACTCTCTATGTGTCCGGCGCCGCCATCGCGTACACGAAACTCGGAAGGCCCGACATCGGCCTGGTCAGCATGAGCGAGGTCGCCGACACCGTGACGCTGATCCGCGACCGGGTCGGCGCGCATCTCATCGTTGACGCCGACACCGGCTACGGCAACGCGCTCAACGTCGTGCGTACCGTGCGCATCTTCGAACGCGCCGGTGCGACCGGGATCCAGCTCGAGGACCAGGATTTCCCGAAGCGTTGCGGTCACCTCGACGGCAAGGCGCTGATCCCGGCCGACGAGATGGTCGGCAAGCTCAAAGCCGCGCTCGACACGCGCACGTCCGCCGACACGCTGATCATCGCGCGCACCGATGCGGTCGCGGTCGAGGGCTTCGAGCGCGCGATCGAGCGGGCTGTCCTTTATCAGGAAGCTGGCGCCGACATGCTGTTCGTCGAGGCGCCGAAGTCGCGGGACGACCTTGCGCGCATCACCGAGGCGCTGCCCGGTGTGCCGCTGATGGCCAACATGGTGGAAGGCGGCAGGACCCCGATCCTCCCCGCCGCGGAGCTCGAAGCGATCGGCTTCGCGCTGGTGATCTTTCCGGGCGGCATCGTGCGCGCGCTCGGCTTTCTCGCCGCCGAGTACTACGGCTCGCTCGCCAGCAACGGCACCACCGATCCGTTCCGCAACCGCATGCTCGGCTTCGAGGAGATCAACCGCGTGGTCGGCACACCCGAGATGATCGCGCTCGGCAAGCGCTACGAGTCGAAATGACGCCGCTCGATCCGGTCACGCTCGCGGTGCTCAACGGCCGTCTGGTGCAGATCGCCGACGAGATGGACGCGACCCTCTACCGCTCGGCGTTCAACCCGATCATCGCGGAGGCGCACGACGCCTGCCACGGGCTCTATCACGCGCAGACCGGCGCCACGCTGGTGCAGGGCACCTCGGGCCTGCCAATCTTCGTCGGCGCGATGGCGTTCGCCGTAAAGGCCGTGATCGACAAGGTGGCGCGCGACGGCGACCTCGCGGCGGGCGATACCTATCTGTTCAACGACCCTTATGACGGCGGTACGCATCTCAACGACGTGCGGCTGGTGCGCCCGCTGATGCGCGGTGGAAACGTCTTCGCCTGGCTCGCTTCGGTCGGGCACTGGCTCGACGTCGGCGGCAACGTGCCGGGCAATTTCAACGCCAAGGCCACCGAAAGCTTCCAGGAAGGCTTCCGCATTCCGCCGGTGAAGCTGATCCGCCACGGCGTCATGCAGCAGGACATCATCGATATCCTGGCGGCGAATTCGCGCGTGCCGCAGTCGAACTGGGGCGACCTCAACGGGCAGCTCAATGCGCTCGACCTCGGCGAGCGGCGGCTCGGCGCGCTGCTCGACGAATACGGCGACGAGACGATTCACGCCGCGCTCGCGGCGCTCTCCGCGCGCGCCGAGGCATTGATGCGCGCCAACATCGCGGCGCTGCCGGATGGCACCTACCGCTGCGACGACTTCCTCGACAATGACGGCGTCACCGACCGGCCGCTCAAGATCGCGCTCGACCTGACGATCGCCGGCGACCGCATGACGCTCGACTTCTCGCGCTCGGCGCCGCCGTGCGACGGTCCGCTCAACATTGCGCGCTCCACCACGGTTGCGTGCTGCTATGTCGCGCTCAAGCACCTGTTCACCGACGTGCCGGCGAATGCCGGCTGCCTCGCGCCGATCGACTTCGTCATTCCCGACACGACGCTGCTCGGCGTCTCGGCGCCGCGCCCGGTCGGCGGCTATACCGAGACGATCCTGCGCGTGATCGACACGATCTTCGGCGCGTTCGCCAAAGCCGCACCGGAGCGCGCCAACGGCAGCCCGTTCGCCACCATCAACGCGCTGTCGCTCGCCGGCTGGCGCGAGCACGGCAAGCGCTGGGTGATGTTCTGCTTCTTCGGCGGCGGGCTCGGCGGCAATCCGGAAGGCGACGGACTCAACCACGGCAACAACCCGATCTCGACCGCGACCATTCCGCCGCTGGAGATTCTCGAATCGCTCTATCCGGTGATGTTCACCCAATGGGCGCTGCGACCCGATAGCGGCGGGCCGGGAAAGCATCGCGGAGGCTTGGGCGCGATCTACGAGATCGAAGCGCTGGCCGACGGGGCTACGGACGTGTTCCTGCTCGGCGAGCGCGGCAAGTATCCGCCGCCGGGAGCGAATGGCGGCGGGCCGGCTGCGCTGAACCGGTTCGTATTTGAGACAGACGATGGCGAAGCAATACCGCCGCTGGTCTCGAAAGTGACCGACGTGAAAATCCGCCGCGGCCAGAAGGTGCGGCTGGAAACGCCCGGCGGCGGCGGCTTCGGCGATCCGGCAACGCGCGATCCAGAGCGCATCGCGCGCGACGTGCGGCTCGGCTACGTGACGGCGGAGGCGGCCGCGCGCGACTACAAGGCAGAGTCATGAGTGCCGTCCCGGTTCCGCTCGTCCCCGCGAAAGCGGGGACCCAGGGCCAAGAACTGGATGCCCGCTTTCGCGGGCATGAGCGGAAGTGGTTAGCCGCATGAGCGCGATCGTCGGGATCGACGTCGGCGGCACGTTCACCGACCTGTTCCGCCTCGATGCAGAGGCGCGCACCTTCACCACCGCAAAAGTCCCGTCGCGGCGCGGCGATGAGGCGCAGGGCTTTCTTAACGGCCTCGCCGCCGTCGGCGGCGCTGCGCAAGGCTCGATCGTGCACGGCACCACGGTCGGCACCAACACGCTGCTGGAACGGCGGGGGCCGGCAATCGGGGTGATCACGACGCGCGGTTTCCGCGACGTGCTCGAGATGCGCCGCCGCGACCGCCGCCGCACCTGGGGCCTGTGGGGGGATTTCGTCCCGATCGCCGACCGCGACATGCGGCTGGAGGTGGCCGAGCGGACCCTCAGCGACGGCACGATACGCGCCCCGGTCGACGAGGACGCCGTTCGCGCGGCTGCGCGGCAACTGATCCGGCAAGGCGCACAGGCCGTCGCGGTCATCTTCATCAACGCCTTTGCGAATGCCGAGAACGAGCGCCGCGCGCTTGCCGCGGTGCGCGATGTCTGGCCGAACGATTACGTGACGGCGTCACACGAAGTGCTGTCGGAAATCCGCGAGTTCGAGCGCGCCTCGACGGCGGCGATCAACGCCTATCTCCAGCCGGTCGTTGCGTCATACGTCGCCAAGCTCGAAGCGGCGCTCGCCGGCCAAAGCAAACTCCATATCGTGCAGTCGAACGGCGGCATCATGTCGACCGCGACCGCCCGCCGCCTGCCGGTGCGCACGGCCCTCTCCGGCCCGGCGGCAGGCGTCGTGGCGGGCGCGGCGCTGGCGAAGGCCGCGGGCTTCGACAACCTCATCACCTGCGATCTCGGCGGCACCTCGTTCGACGTGTCGGTGATCGCGAACGGCAAGGCGGCGGTAGCCGCCCAGACCACGATCGAGTTCGGCCTGGTGATCCGCACTCCCATGGTCGAGATCACCACCATCGGGGCGGGCGGCGGCTCGATCGCCTGGGTCGATCGCGGCGGGCTGCTGCAGGTCGGGCCGGAAAGCGCCGGCTCGGTGCCCGGGCCCGCCTGTTACGGCCAGGGCAACACGCGCCCGACGCTGACCGACGCGCAGGTGGTGCTCGGCCGCATCAATGCGGCCCGCCCGCTCGGCGGCGAGTTGAAATCGCTCGATGTCGAAGCCGCGCGGCGCGCCATCGACGAGCATGTCGGCACGCCGCTCGGACTTGCGCCCGACAACGCCGCAGCCGCGATCGTGCGCGTCGCGGATGCCCGCATGGCGGGCGCGATCCGGCTCGTCTCGATCGAGCGCGGACACGATCCGCAGAAATTCGTCGCCATGCCGTTCGGCGGCGGCGGCGCGCTGCACGTCGGCGCGCTGATCCGCGAGATCGGCTTGCGCTGCGCGGTGGTGCCGCGCTTTCCCGGCATCACGTCGGCGCTCGGCTGCGTGCTCGCGGATCCGCGCCACGACATGGTGCAGACCGTGAACCTGATGCTCGACGGCTTGCAGGCGGACGCGCTGGCCACGCGTATGGGCGCTGCCGGCAGGCAAGCGAGCGCCGTGATCACCGCCGCCGGCATTCCGGTCGAGCGCACCGACGTGATCTACGAGCTCGACATGCATTATCTCGGGCAGACCCACACCGTGTCGGTGCCGCTGCCTGTCGACGCCGACGCGAGCGGCTTGAGCGAGGCGCTTGTGCGCAAGGCATTCGAATCTTCCTATTTGGCCTCTTTCAGCCGCCTATTGCCGGGCCTTGCCGTACGTATCGTGTCGCTGCGCGTTGCGGCGATCGGGCGGCGGCCTGCGTTCGACTTCTCGGTATTCAGGCCCGATGCGTCGGCATCGCTGGAGCGAGCGAAAGCCGGCACGCGCAAAGTCTGGTTCGACGGCGGCTGGCGCGACACCAGCGTCTGGTCGCGCCTCGCACTTCCGGCCGGTGCCGCGATCGAAGGCCCCGCCATCCTCGAACAGCCCGATGCTACCACCGTCATCGAGCCTGGCCATGTCGGGCGCGTCGACGCGCTCGGCAATGTTATCGTTGAACCCGCATGAGCAGGCAAACCACGGCGCTGATCCTCGGCGATCTGCAGAACGACTTCCTGCACCCCAACGGCGCCTATGGCCGCGCGGGCCAGAGAGCGGACGACATCGCCGCCCTGCCAGCGCGCCTCGCGCCGCTGGTGCGCGCCGCACGCGAGAACGGCATTCTCACCGTCGCGACGCTGTTCACTTTGGTGCCCGGCCGCGGCGGCGAGCCGATCGTCTCAGCCCATCTGAGAAGCTTGCGGCCGTTCCTGCGGACGGGCGACTTCGCGCCGGGAGGCTGGGGGCAGCAGCTCGTCGACGAGCTCGCGCCGGCCGACATCCATGTAGAAAAGATCGCGTATTCGGCGTTCCACGCCTCGCGCCTCGAATGGGTCTTGCGCAAATGCGGCATCGAGCACCTGTATTTCACCGGCATCGTCACCAATGGCGGCGTCGCCTCCACGGTGCGCGATGCACATGTGCGCGAGTTCCATTGCACGCTGATCGCCGACGGTTGCGCGGCGTTTTCGCGCGCGGTGCATGACACCGCGATCGAGGGCCTGAGACCTGTCGCGAAAGTGATCGGCATCGCGGATGCGATCGCTGCGTTCGCCGCGCTATGATGGCGGCATGAGGTTTCGCTCCCTGCTCGCGCTCGCCTTCACGCTGTTCGTCTCCGCGGCTCTGGCCGAGACGGTTTTTCCACCGGGCTCGCGCATCGGGCTGGTGCCGCCGACCGGCATGACGGCGAGCACATCGTTCCAGGGCTTCGAGGATCGCGCGAACCGGGTGGTGCTGCTGGTCACCGAGGTCTCGGCGCAGACCTACGACAAGGTCGCGCGCGATTTCACGCCGGACGTCATCCGCGCGAGCGGCATGGAGGAGATTTCGCGCGAGACCCTGCGGCTTGCCTCGGGCGAAGGGGTGCTGGTCGTCACGCGGCAAGGCGAGAACGAGACGGCGCTGCGCAAATGGGCGCTGCTCTCGCGCACCGAGGACCTGACGGTGATCGTGATCGCCGTCGTGCCCGGGTCGGCGCGCGAGGCCTATCCGGATGCCGCGATGCGCGCCGCGTTCGCAAGCGTGGTCGTCCGCGCCAGGCTCACGTCCGAGGAGATGCTTGCCGTCCTGCCGTACCGGCTCGACGACCTCGGCGGCTTCCGGCTGTTGCGCACGACCCCGGACGGCACCGCGGTGATGACGCTGGGCCCCAACGATACGACACTGCCCGTGCAGCAGCCCTACTTCATGATTGCGCCGCGTGCCGTCTCGCCTCCGCAGCCGGCCGAACGCGAAAGCCTCGCGCAGCGCATGCTCGCGGAATTTCTCAGCCGGCCCAATGTACGCGTCGTGAACGCCGAGCCGCTTCGCATCGGCGGCGCACCGGGCTATCAGATCGTCGCGATCGGCAAGGACGAGCAGACCGGCGACGAGCTTGCGATGGTGCAGTGGCTGCGATTCAGCCCCGGCGTGGTGCAGATGTTCGGCATCGCGCGGCTCGATCAATGGGAGAAGGTGCTGCCGCACATGCGCGCCGTGCGCGACGGCTTCGGGACGCGCTGAGCAAGCGAAAAGCCCCGGCCGAAGCCGGGGCTCTCGTGCGCATCCGGTCGCTGCACTTACTGCTGCTGCGGAACCTGCTGCTCCTGCTGCTGCGGCAGCTGCAGCTGCACTTGCGTGTTGCCGATCGGCGCCGACGCGACTTCCTTGGTGCACACGTCCTTGAACACCACAAGATTGTCCGGCGTGTATTCCTTGGTCAGGCAGGTGCAGGGCCGCGGCGCAGCCGCGACGGGGGCAACCGCGTAGCTCGTCGCCACGACGCCGGTGCTGCCGTAGATCCAGGGGCGGTGCCAGCGGACATGGACATGGCAGCGGCCGTGGAAGCGGCACCAGTTCGGGTGACGGTGGCCAACGTGGCGGATACCGACGTGACGGATACCGATGTGGCGCCCGCCCATGCGGTGCATGCCGCCCATCCGTGCGCCGCCGCCCATGCGCATCGAGCTATGGCTGCCGCCGCCGCGGCTGAAACCGCCGCCGCCGAAGCCGCGCGCATCCGCCGAGGTTGTGGTCGCGAGTGAAGCAATGCCGAGCGAGGTGATCGCCGCCAGCGCCAGCACGGTGTTACGGATCTTGAACATGACTGTCTCCTTTGGGGGTTCGCTATGTGAGCGTTGTCTGTCGTTCGGCTATTGGTCGCCTTGCCCCTCGGAGTCGGTTCACGGTTCAGTGAGATTTTCCCCCTTTAATGTCCGGGACTTGGTGTTCATGGGGCGTTCATCAGCCGGCTTTGGCCCCAAAACCGCTGCCGCCCGGCCCCATGTTGCCGTGAAACCACGGCGGGCAGTCACGTGTTGGACGCTTGGTCGGATGACTTGATCGGGCGCGCCAGGACGCGCGAAAACACGACGTGGGATTCTGAGCGCCCTCGGAGGAGATTGCGTTGCGACTTCGTGCCACTCACGCGCTGATTGCAGGGTGTGCTGCTGCTTCCTTCATGACGGCAGCGACGCCGGCTGCTGCCTATCAGGGCTGGGGTCTGTTCGGGCCAGCCGTCCAGCCCGAGCCGTCGTATGCGCCGATGCGGCGTCCGAGCAAGCGGGACAAGGCGCGCAAATACATCGCCGACCAGATCAAGGTGCCGGAGAAGCTGCCGCCCGGCCCCCAGCAGATCGTGATCTCGATCCGCAAGCAGCAGCTGACGCTCTATGCCGGCGGGGTGCCGGTCGCGCATTCGCAGGTCTCGACCGGCGTGCCGGGGCACCCGACGCCGCAGGGCGTCTTCAGCATCATCCAGAAGCAGATCTATCACGAGTCCAACCTCTACAGCTCGGCGCCGATGCCCTACATGCAGCGCATCACCTGGTCCGGCGTGGCGATGCATCAGGGTGTCGTGCCGAACCATCCGGCATCGCACGGCTGCATCCGCCTCCCGGCGGCATTCGCCAAGCGGCTCTGGAGCCTGACCAGGATCGGCGTGCGCGTGATCATCGCGCAGGACGACGTGCCGCTCGCCGAAATCAACAACCCGCGCCTCGCCGCGCTCGCGCCCGCCGCGAAGGTAAGCGAGGCGCCAGGCGCGAAGGTCCGCTACGCCACGGTCGAAAGCATCTCGGATGCGCCGCTGAAAGGCTCGATCGACGCGCGCGACGAGGCGCGGATCGAAAGCGCGATCGACCGGATGGTGCAGGCCGGAATGGCCGCCGCCGAGCCGCTGTCCTCCAACGAGCAGGACCACGCCGCGCCGGCGCCGGAAAAGCCGGAGCCGGACCTGAGCCCGAAGGACCCGTTGCTGCGTCCCGGCCCGATCTCGATCTTCGTCAGCCGCAAGACCGGCCGGCTCTATCTGCGCAAGGGAGGCGACGAGGTGTTCGATATGCCGGTCACGATCGCGCAGCCCGACCGGCCCCTCGGCACGCATGTGTTCACCGCGCTCGACGGCAAGGACGCGCAGTTGCGCTGGAACGTCGCCTCGCTCGCGGCCGAGCGCACCGTGAAGCCGGGCAAGTACCTGACGACCTATACGGCGCGCGGCGAGAAGCTGCGCAAGGAACTGGTGTCGCCCGAGTATCAGGTGATGCCGCCCGGAAATCCGAACGAGGCGCTCGAGCGCATCACGATTCCCGACGCCGCGCTCGCGCGCATCACCGAGCTGATGTCGGCGGGCGCCTCGCTGATCGTCTCCGACCTCGCCTACAGCTATGAGACCGGCAAAGGCACGGACTTTATTGTGTTGACGCGCTGACGGGGGCCCTTTTCCGAGGGCCGTTGACGTGCCTGCTCGCGGCGCCGGTGAAGCGTCCGAGACCGGTCGCGAGCAGCGGCTCGCACAACCGCAGGCCACCGATCATTTCGACCGCCATGGGGTCATCCGCGGTATCCAGCGCGGGACGGCGGCGCGGAACGCCTCATACTCTCTCCCAAACGTCTGCTCGAGCGTGGGTTCTTCGTACGCCACGACGAAGACGTGGAAGAAGAGCCAGAGCAGCGCGCCGTAGACGATGAGGCGCCAATCGCCCATCAGCACCGCTTGACCCAGGATGATGGCAACGACCGCGACGTATATTGGATTACGCACATAACGGTAGAGACCGGTCACCACGAGAATCCGGGTCGGCGCGATGGGCGCGGGGGTGCCGAGACCCTGCAGCGCGAAACGCGCAAATGCGTCAACGAGCCCAGGCACGCCTGCGAGAATCATTATCGCGCCAATGCCGCGCGTCAGCTCCAGACCAAGGAACGGCGGCTGGAGTTGCCAACCCGTGATCGACCATGGAACGAGCCCCGCCAGCGTACATGGGGCGACCGCGAAGAAAACCGCCGAGCCCAGGACGGCAATGGTTCGTTGCACGGCGGTTCCCGACACTCGCTGCGAGCTCATTCCACCCCCCCTCATGGTTCCCGTCGTCATCGACCGTGGCGCGCCAGCCCCGACATCGAGGCGCCGGCTCACGCACGCCAACAACTATCTAGATCGTTGCATCGCGACGACCCTGCGGAAAGCGTCTCGACCAAGCCCACAGTCCAGCACATCGGGCATCCGCGTAGCGCGACGAGGGCGGCAACGCCCGCGCCGAAGGATAGCCAAGGGTGCGCGGTCTGGTGGACGATGGCCCAAGCGAGTAGCGCCACCGCAGCCGCGCCGCGCATCAGGTGTGCGCCCAGGAAGGCGCTCCCGAACATGCCGACTCCACGAAGGTAATTCATGTGCTCTCTCGTCCGCTGTCCTTTGTGCCGAGCAGATATTCGCGCACCAAAGCGCGGGCGCGGCGCAGGCGGCTTTTGGCCGCTTCGCGCGTCACGCCGAGCCGCCCGGCGATTTCCCAGATCGTCAGGTCTTCGAGATCTCGCAGCAGCAGCACTTCGCGATGGGACGGCGAAAGCGACTCGATCGCATTGACCAGGTCCATGCGTAACTCGTCCGGCGGGACCTTTGCGAGCTCGCGTGACTCTTCCAGGCTCGTGAGCTCCTCGACTCCGCGCATCAGCATCAGCGCCGGCAGCATGCAAAGGCGGGCGATGACGGTCAGCAGCCAGCCGACGAGTGCGGCCGGGCTGCGGACCGTACCCACGCGCCGGTACACGACGATGAGGACTTCTTGCACCACATCTTCGATGACCGAGGCGCGGTGGCAAAGGCGCCGGGCGTAGCGTCGAATGTCCGGCTGCAGCGCCACCAAGAGCTGTGTGAGCGCGTGCCGGTCGCCCGACTGTGCGGCGAGCAGGAGATCGTCTGATACGCGCGCCAAGGCGGTCACCCCGTCAGTGGCTCGCGCCCGGTGATGGCGCAGGCGGGGCAATAGCCGAACACGCCGGTGACCAGCGTCACGACACCCGCACCGCTGAGCAGTAGCCCGAGCGGCGAAGCGTGCAGCGCAACCACGCCGCAGATGAGCATCAAGCCTCCGCCGATCAGCCTGGCCGCGCGCTCCCACCCGCCGACGTTCTTCCTATACCACATGGTTCTTTGCTCCGGTTCGTGACGCGCCCCTATGGCGCATTCACCCAGACAAGAGGGCGCAAACCCGGCGCCGGGGTCGCGGCCCAAAAAATAATTTGAGGGGGTGGCAGCTTCAGCAGGCTGGCGTGGGCGTCGGGTGCGGGCCTGGGCCGCTGAGGAACGCCGGCATCGGGTCGCCGGGGTGTGGACATACGATCCGGCAAAACTTCGGCCCGCGCCGAAGAGTGATCGAAACGCTATTTGCTGCACTGCATTAGTCGCCAATGGCCCTTAGCGCACCTGTGGACTGCCGCACTCAATGTCCACCTTTGAACGGCGACCGGCTTTTGAATACACGCGACGAGACTCGATCTGCCTCAATCGAATCGGATCGAGGTTGAGCTCCTTTCGTTCGAGCATGATCTCGTCCGAAAACGGCTCCCATGCCGCAGGCAATTGCGCGACAGCGCGCGCATTTTCGGGACCCTGCCTCAGAACCGCTTGAACGAATTGTAGACGTTGCGCGTGTGCGCGGCGGCGTGCTGCGGGTTGTTGGCCCAGGTGGCATCGAGATCCGCGAGCGGCTTGAGTGCAAGAACTTCCTCCTCGCTCTTGCCTTCGTCGAACAGTTTCTTGATGCGGTCGTGTGAGGTCACCAGCATGGCGCGGAATTCCTCGATGTCCTTCTTGGCCGCGAGCGGTCCGTGGCCGACCACCACCTTGGTGGCGTCGTTGGCCACTTTCAAATACGCGTCGGCGACGCGGATCATGCCGCGCACGTCGCCGCCGTTGCGGTAGTCGATCGTCTGGTAGCGCTTGAGATTGTTCACCGTGTCGCCGGTGGCGAGCACGTTGGCGTCGGCGAAGTAGACCCAGGTGTCCCCGTCGGTGTGGGCGTTTGCGACATGGGTGAGTTGCGCCTTGCGGCCGCCGGCCTCGAGCGTGACCGAGCCGCCATAGTAGGTCTGCTTCGGCAGCCCTTCGGCCGGCACCGGCGGCACCATTTGACCAGTCAGTCCCGAGACGGTGCCGGCCGCGAGCCGCACGCGGATATTGTCGTGCGCCACAACCGTCGCGCCGTCTTTGGCGAAGTTTGTGTTGCCGCCCGTGTGGTCGCCGTGGAAATGCGTGTTGACCAGATATTTCACCGGCAGCGGTGAGATTGCCTTGATCGCGGCCTTGATCTTGTCGGAGAGCGGCGCGAACTGGCTGTCCACCATGATGATGCCATCGCTGCCGACCGCGATCGTGATGTTCCCACCCTGCCCTGCCAGCATGTAGGTATTGTTGCCGAGATCGATGGTCTGGATCTGGACCTTCTCCCAGTCGATCAGTGGCGGCGCGGGCGGCGCCGTCGTCTGCTGGGCCTGCGCGGCGCCGATCGTCAGGCCGAGGCCAAGCGCGGCGAATACGATCTTCATGGGCATCCTCCGGTTTTGCCGGAGAGCTTAGCGGGCCGCGCCGGATTGAAAAAGCACACGCGCGCCGGACCCCATTCACATGCGCGTGCGCGGTCCGTAAAGTCCGGCCGCCAAGGAGCTTCTCGCATGCCCGGCCCGATGCTGTTCGAACCGATTTGCCTCCGCGACGTCACGCTGAAAAACCGCGTCGTGGTCGCGCCGATGCACCAGTATTCGGCCGTAAAGGGCTTCGCGACCGACTGGCACCTGATGAATGTCGGGCGCTATGCGGCGGGCGGCGCCGGGCTCGTGTTCATGGAATCGACCAAGGTGGAGCGGCGCGGCTGCGGCACGGTCGGCGATCTCGGCTTGTGGGACGATGCGTTTATTCCCGGCCTGAAGCGCTGCGTCGACTTCATCCGCCAGCACAACGCGGTGCCGGGCATCCAGCTCGGCCATTCCGGCCGCAAGGCGCGGCGCTTCCGGCCCTGGGAAGGCGGCGCACCGCTCAAGCCGAGCCCTGAGATCGACGACTGGCACGCGTGGGAGCTGGTGTCGTCGAGCGCGATCAATTCGCCCGACACCGATCCGACGCCGCGCATGCTGACGCGCGACGAGATCCCGCAAGTGGTCGAGCGGTGGGGACAGGCGGCGCGGCGCGCGCATGAAGCCGGCTTCGACGTGCTCGATATCCACGGCGCGCACGGCTACCTCATCCATCAATTCCTCTCGCCGTTCTCGAATGTGCGCAACGACGAATACGGCGGCAGCGAACTCAATCGCATGCGCTTCGCGATCGAGGTGGTCGAGAGCGTGCGCGCGCATTGGCCGGCGGGCAAGCCGCTGTTCCTGCGCCTCTCGGTGCAGGACGATGCCGGCTGGGGGCCGGACCAGAGCGTCGCGCTGGCAAAGCTCGTCAAGCCGAAGGGCGTCGACGTGATCGACTGCTCGTCCGGCGGCATGCGCGGCTCACCGGTGGTGAGCGCAGGTCCCGTCACCTACGGCTATCAGGTGCCGTACGCGGAGCGGCTGCGGCGCGACGCCGGGATCATGAGCATGGCGGTCGGGCTGATCGTGCATTGCGATCAGGCCGAGCAGATCCTGCAGGAGGGCCGCGCCGACCTGATCGCGCTCGCGCGCGAGCTCCTCTACAATCCGAATTGGCCGATGGATGCCGCACAGAAGCTCGGCGTGGACAAGGATTTCGCCTCGGTGCCGCCGCCGCAGGCCTATTGGCTCGGCAAGCGCGCGCAGTCGGTCAAGAGCGTGCAGCCCTCGACCTACATGAAGGGGATGAAGGCCGGGTGAGGTGCGCCTCCTTCGTCAGCCGCCCGTGTCTCCCCCGATCGCGAGCGGCAGCTTCTGTTTGAAGGAGAATCCGGATGCCGACGCATGTTCCCGCTCGGGCCTCGATCCGGCTCGTCGCCGCTTTGGCAATCGCATGTCAGGCGAACGCCGCGTCAGCTCAGCTGAGCTTGTTTCAAACGGAAGTGCAGGCGAAGCAGCACTGCCCGAACGACACCGTCGTTTGGGCGGACTTTCAAAAGCGTGTTTATTACACAGCCGGTCAGCGGCTCTATGCTCAAGGCAGAACGGGTACCTTTGTATGCCGCAACGAGGCGCGCAGAAGCGGATATCGCCGCTCCGTGTTGGGCCGGCGGTAAACGCGCGGGGCAATCAGGTGCGGTGGCACAGCGGCCCGGCGCGCTGAGGGTGCCACACCCCTCTGGACACGACCCCGCCGCGACAACCACACTCCCCCGGCACAGAGGAGCGCCCGATGCCGATCATCGATTCCCAGGTCCACGCCTATGAGGCAAACACGCCGCAGCGCCCGTGGGCGAGCGTGCCGAACTGGCCGCCGCACGTCACCGGAGACGAGATGGTGGCGGCGATGGACAAGGTCGGCGTCGACGGCGCGATCTTCATCTCGGCTTTCTCGATGTACCGCTACGACGACAGCTACGCGAAGCAGGTGCAGCGCGCGCATCCGGGCCGCATGGCGATCGTCAAGCCGGTCGATCCGGATGATACCGGCGTCGCCGATGTGGTTGCCGACTGGAAGAAGACACCGGGCGCGGTCGGCGTCCGCATCATGTACACGGCGGAGCACAAGCGCGCGCCGGACGACCCGGGGTTCGACCGGATCGCGCGCGCGGCCGTCAAGTACGACCTGCCGGTCAACCTGCTGTGCTGGGCCAACCTCGACAACGGCACGGCGCTGATCGACCGCCATCCCGACACGCGCTTCATCATCGACCATCTCGGCATCCTGCAGCCGCGTGTGCCGCCTGCCCCGCCTCATCCGTGGGCCGACCTGCCGAAGGTGCTGGAACTCGCCAAGCGCAAGAACGTGGTGATCAAGGTGAGCGGCGCCTGCACGCTCTCGCAGGAGCCGTATCCCTACAACGACATCTGGGGCCCGCTTGCGCGCATCTTCGATGCGTGGGGCTTCGAGCGCTGCCTGTGGGGCACCGACTGGACGCGCGCGTTCGCGGTGGTGAACTACGAGCAGGGCGTGAAGCCCTTCCTGGAGACGAAGCGCCTGAGCGAGGCCGAGCGCACCATGCTGATGGGCGGCGCCTGCGCCAAGGCCTACGGCTGGTCGCCGGCGAAGTAACTGGAGGAGACGATGAACGCACAAATCGCCGCAGCACCGGCGCGTGAGCGCGATGCGCCGGCGCCGCTGACGCAGCTCGAGATCGATCAGCGCGTGTTCGATCTCTACGACGAGTACTGCCACGGCGAGATCGACCGGCGCGAATTCCTGCTGCGCGCCGCCGCCGTGACGGTCGGCGGGCTCGCGATGGCGCAGGCGCTGCTGCCGCGCTACGCGCAGGCGCAGACGATCTCGTTCACCGATCCGCGCATCAAGGCGCGTTACGTGAGCCATCCGTCGCCCGGCGGCACGTCCGGCACCATGCGCGGCTACCTCGTGCAGCCGACCACGCCGCCGCCCTACTCCGCCGTGCTGGTGATCCACGAGAACCGCGGACTGAACCCGTACATCGAAGACGTGGCGCGCCGCCTCGCAACGGAAGGATTCCTCGCGCTCGCGCCCGACGGCCTGTCGCCGGTCGGCGGCTACCCGGGCAATGACGACGATGGCCGCAGCCTGCAGGCGAGCCTCGACCCGGAGAAGCTGCGCACCGACATGGTCAACAGCGCGCGCTACCTCAAGAGCCACGAACTCTCGGCCGGCAAGCTCGGCGTGACCGGCTTCTGCTGGGGCGGCAGCACGACCAATTTCCTTGCCGCGACGCTCGGGCCGGAGATGAAGGCAGGCGTGCCGTTCTACGGCGCGGCGGCCGAGACCGCGTCCGTGCCGGCGATCAAGGCGGCGCTGCTCGTGCAATACGCCGAGAACGACGAGCGCATCAACGCCATGTGGCCGGCCTACGAGGCGGCGCTCAAGGCCAACAACGTGGCGCACGAGATGCACATCTATCCCGGGACGCAGCACGGCTTCCACAACAACTCGACGCCGCGCTATCAGGAAGCGTCGGCCAAGCTCGCGTGGGAGCGGACGATCGCGTTCTTCAAGAAGCATCTGGCGTGACGGCAAGGCCGGCGCAAACGGAGGTTTTGGCGCGCCTAGCCGCGCGGCGGTTGTGGCGCCCGCGCATCGAGCGACGCAAACTGCGTTCGCACCTGATCAACGAATAGCTTTACAGCGGGGCTCAGCGTCCGGTTCTTCAGCGTTACCATGACGGTCGGCCATTGCGGCGCTGGAAGCTTCACCGGCAGGACCTTCAGTGACATGCGGGCCGCGTAGAGATTCATCATCGACCTTGGAAAAACCGTGAGGTGCCGGCCGCTCGTCAGCAAATTTGTCCGCAGCGTCACCGAGAACGTCACCAGGCTCACCTTCGGTGGCTTTAGTCCGCGCGCCCGAAATGCTTCCATGACGACCATTCCGTTGGTCGTGCTTGCCGGCGGAAGAACCCAGTGTTCATCGGCCAGTTCGGCGAGGTCGATTTTCCGGCGGCGCGCCCAGGGGCTTTCTGCGTCTGCGACAACCAGGGTCTCGTCGTTGAACAGAACTTCAATGTCCAAGTCGTCGCCAAACCGATGCCGCGCGGGCGCGCCGGTAATTCGCACCAGCGCGACGTCGAGACTCCGATCGCGGATCTGCGGCAGATCAAGCGTCGGAGCCACGACATCCGTCACATGGAGAGCGATCCCCGGATAGCGTTGAGACAGACTCTCGATGATTGGCGGCAGTATCGCTGCGATCGTCTCCGGACATCCGATCCTGATTTCCCCGCTCGGCGATTCCGACAGGAATTCGATTTCCCGGATCGTTTGCTTCAGCTCATCGAACGCGGCCGCGCCGCCTTTGAGCAGCGCGTGACCATAGACAGTCGGTTCGACGCCGCGCGGACTCCGGTCCAGCAGCTTTGCGCCAAGGGCGTGTTCGAGGTCGGCAATGACTTGCGAAACGGCGGGTTGGGTCACGCGGAAGTGGGCCGCGGCCTTCGCCATGCTTCCCAGCTGCACCACCCGGAAGAAAATGTGCAGGTCGCGCAGCTTGAGATGACGTCCGATGTGGCGATCCCAATCGACGATCTTTGACATTAGCGAAAACTTTGTACGATTAAACTTTTTTGGCAGTTCTACTTATATCGTTCCCGGTCTATGCCGCAAGGACCGGCAACGTCGCGCCAGGGAGCCCGCCATGGGTCAAAGCAGAGTACTTGTCGTTTCCATCGCATCCGTCCTGCTCGGATGGCCCGCCATGCCGTCGAACGAAGCAATGGCGCAATCCGCACAGGACCTAGTCGGAACCTACGCGGTCAAGTCGTTCTGGAACGTTCAAGGAGAGAAGAAAACGGAACTCTATGGCCCGCATCCGCAGGGCCTCATGCGGCTCGACGCCAGCGGCCGATATGTGGTTGTCCTGATGCGCCCCGACTTGCCCAAGTTCGTATCGAACAACCGCGTCACCGGCACAGCGGAGGAGTACAAAGCCGTCGCTTTGGGGAGCTTCGTCCATCTCGGGACCTACACGGTGGCGGATGGCCACATCATCTTTCATCTCGAGAAGAGCAGCTATCCGAATTGGGACGGCGAGGTGCAAAGGAGAAAGCTGACGGTTACGGGTGACGAGCTCAAATACGAGGTGAGTTCGACAATGGGCGGGACGTCGACCGTTGTGTGGAAGCGCATTCAGTAAGCGCTACCTCACCCGCCTACCGCCTCAACCCTTCCAGCTCGGGAAACGGCCCGTACGCCGCGTCCTTGCACTCCTCGCGGGTCACCGCCATCTGGTCGAGCTTGCCGGCAAGGAAGATCGCGACATGCTCGCGCACGCCGGTATAGGCGCCGCCCGCGGCCTTGGCATTGAAGCGCACGCACGCGACATAGCGCTCGACGCCGCCGATCTTGCGCAAGCCCGGCTGCGTGATGCCGGCCGAGCGGATGCCGCTCGGGTCGTTGAGGTAGCTGCGCTGATAGGCGAGGATCTCGGCCCGGTAGTTTTCCGGGAAGACGTTCACGCTGACGCCGCCGAGGGTCGTCTCGGGGCCGGTGTAGTCGCGCTCGCCGCTCGCGCAGCCCGCGAGCGCCAGCAGCAATCCGAGCATCAGCACGCGTCCCATGCGGGCAACCTGCCATGAACCACGGCCCCGATGGAAGCGGTTGGCGAAGCCGCGCCGAACGGTTACCTCTGCGTGATGCCTGCGCTCTCGATCCTCGACCTCTCCCCCGTCACCACCGCAACGCCGCCCGCCGCGGCGCTGAACAACACGCTCGACCTTGCGCGCTTTGCCGACACGCTCGGCTACACGCGTTACTGGCTCGCCGAGCATCACAACCTGCCGACCATCGCAAGCTCGGCGCCCGACATCATGATCGGGCAGGTCGCGGCGGTGACGAAGAACATGCGCATCGGCTCGGGCGGCGTGATGCTGCCGAACCATGCGCCGCTGATGGTGATGGAGCGTTTCAAGGTGCTGGAAGCGCTGTTTCCCGGCCGCATCGATCTCGGCCTCGGCCGGGCGCCCGGCACCGACCAGATCACGTCATTGGCACTGCGCCGCCGCCAGGATACCGCGAACGAGCAGGACGACTTCCTCGACCGCTTCCAGGAAATGATCCTGTTCGAGAACAATGGATTTCCTCCAAATCATCCGTTCTCGAAGGTTTCCGCGATGCCGACCGGCGTGCCGCTGCCGCCGATCTGGCTGCTCGGTTCGAGCGATTATTCCGCGCAGCTCGCCGCGCAGGTCGGCGCGGGATTTTCCTTCGCCTATCACTTCTCGGACTTTCCGCCCGAGATTCCGATGCTGGCCTATCGCGATCAATTCAAGCCATCGGCATGGCGCCAGACGCCTCACGCCATTCTCGGTGTCGCGGCGATCGCGGCCGACACGGAAGCCGAGGCCGATCGCATGGCGACCAGCGCGGACCTGCATTTCGCGCGCCGCGCGCTCGGTCAATACGGTCCGCTCGCGAGCCCCGACGAGGCCGGCGCTTATCCGTACACGCCGATCGACCGGCAGCGCATCGCGCATAACCGCAAGCGGCTGATCGTCGGCACGCCGGCGCAGGTGCAGGCGCGCATCACGGAGCTGACCGAGGTTACCAAGGCCGACGAAGTGATGATCACCACGATGGTGTTCGACCATGCGGCGCGCAAGCACTCCTATGAGCTGCTGGCGCGCGCGTTCCGATTGGGGAATGCCTCTGCGCGTTAGCGAATCCGGGACACGCATGGCGAAGCTGAATCGACGTTCATAGTTCCATTCTGTTGCACAATTGGCACGCGCGATCACGGAAAGGCCGCATACGCCATTCCCCGTATTTACTCGGCCGACTCGCCGCCGAAAGCTCAAGCCAAAACAAGAATCAGCGGGAGGCGGAACAGAGACGGGGGTCGGGGATGAAGCTTTCGAGCTTGCGGTTCAGCGTTGGACTGGGCGCCGTTCTTGCGGTCGCCGTGCTCGGATCCGTCTACGCGGCTTTCATGCCGCTGGGCGATGAAGAGGCCGACGAGGTCGCGCCGCGCGACATTCTTGCCGAGACCGAGCTGCATTGCGTCGCGCTCGCGGTCTACTTCGAGGGCGGCTCGACGTTCGAAACCGAAGAGGGGCAGCGCCACATCGCCCGCGTCGTGGTCGAACGCGCGCGCGCCAACATGAACAAGTGGGGCGGCTCGAATCTGTGCGACGTGGTGTTCTACAAGCGCACCGGCGTGTGCCAGTTCTCCTTCGCCTGCCTGCCGCTCGCACGCCGCACCCCGCGCGGCGGCGCCGCGTGGGAGCAGGCCGTCGCGATTGCGAAAGACGAGATGGAAGGCCGTGGCGGCGTGCGTGAAGAGACCATCCGCTACTACATGAATCCGGCGCTGACATCCGACCGCAACGCCTGCCGCTTCCGCAAGGAGTTCGTGCCGGTGCTGGAAGCGGGGCGGCACCAGTTCTTCCGCGAGCCGACCGAGTTCGAGCGTGTCGACCTGAGGAACAGCGACCCGGTCGAATGCCAGCGCTACAAAGCCGCACTGGAAGCAAAGAAGCGGCTCGCGAAAGCGCGCGCCGAGCGCGCCAGGCGTCTCGCCGCGCTCGCGAAGAAGCGCAAAGCACTTGCGGCGGCCAACAAGAGCGCGAAAGTCCACTACGCCGGGAAGTGAGCCGTTCTCTATCTTCCGCTCATTCCCGCCCCGGATCGGGGTCCGGGGCGGGGACGAGCGGAGGAGAGAGCTGCGCCTACGCCGCCCGCACGAGGCTCGCCACCGCGCCCTTGCCGCGCACCTCCGCCTCCTCGAAGTCTGCGGCTGCGATCGCGCGGTCGAGCGCGGCGCGCAATTCCTTCGCGCTTTGCAACGTGAGCTCGATGCCGGCGCGCGCGCCCGGCTCCAGAGCCGTGTTGATGAAGTCGAGCGTGATGACGTCGCCGAGCGGCGCGTGGCGCGCGTGGTCATAGGCGACCACCGCCTGGGTGAGGGGAAACCATTCGTCCCCGCGCTTGGCCATGCCTTCGGCGCGCGCAATCTCGATGATCGATGTGCACATGTGAGCCTCCTTTATCTGCCGTCATGGCCGGGCTTGTCCCGGCCATCCACGCCTTTCGTCGCGTCTACAGAAGCGAGACGTGGATGCCCGTCCATCAGGGCGTTTACGCCCGTCTTCGACGGGCTACGGCCGGGCATGACGAAGCTAATTAACTTCCCGGTCTCCATTTACTTCGCCAAGTGCTTGCCGAAGAAGGCCAGCACCTTCGCCCATCCGTCCATCGCGGCTTCCGGCCGGTAGAGCGGGCGGTGCCAATACCAGATGCCGTGGCCGGCGCCGTCGTAGCGGTAGAACTCGTAACTCTTGCCGTGCTTCTTGAGCGCAGCCTCGTGCTCGTTCACCTGCTCCGGGCTCGGCGCACGGTCGTCGTTGCCGAAGATGCCGATCAGCGGGCACGAGAGATCCTTGGTCATGTCGATCGGCGCGACCGGCGTCTTGGCGTTGAGCTCCTCCTTGCCCATCACGACGCGGCCGCCCCACAGATCCGCGCAAGCATCGACATCCTTCTTCTGGCACGCATAGATGAAGGCGTGCCGCCCGCCCGAGCAGGAGCCGAAGACGGCGACCTTGCCGTTGCTGCTCGAATTCGCGCGCATCCACGCGACCGCGGCCGCGGTGTCGCCGACCATCTGCGCATCCGGGATCCCGCCTTCGGCGCGCACCTTGGCGGCGACATCGTCCGGATTGCCGTCGCCGGCGCGCTGATAAAGGTTGGCGCAGATCGCCAGGTAGCCGTGATGCGCGAAGCGTCGCGTCGTCTCGATGTAGAACTCGCTCCAGCCCGGCAGATGATGGATCAGCACCACGCCCGGAAACGGTCCGGCTCCCTCGGGCTTCGCCGTGTAGGCGGTGATCGGTGTTCCGCCGTCGCCCGTGAGCGTCACGTTCTCGCAAGTCATGCCTCGATAGAATGACATCGGTCCAACCTTTTTTGGGATTGCGGCGCGGAGAGTATTCGACAACAGCGCGGCCGACGCAACAAGCCGGGCGATGGAGCGCGGGCAAAGCTTGCCCGCGCGAAAGCGGGGCGAAGCGTACCCGCCGCATCGACGCGGGCAGGGCGCTCGCATCGACGCCCTCGAATTCTAAAAATTTCGGCATCTTGAATACAACCGCGCAAGGTCTCTCCCCTACGTTGGCATGGACGTTCAACGCACCATCGACGATCCGCGCGTTCCGGGAACTCTGACGATGCGCATCTTCCTCGCCCTCGCAGCCGCGCTCCTGTTTCCGACGGTCGTGTTTGCGCAGGACGCCAAACCGGCGGCGCTCGCCGACTATGTCTCCTTCTGTCTCGCGCTGTGGGACGGCGTGCCCGACCTGCACGCCAAGGCCGCTGCGCTCGGCGTGCAGGACGTGAGCGGATCGGCTGGAATGTCGATGACGCTTGGAAAGTCGACGATGCAGTTCTACCGCGCGCCGCCAGGCAATCCGCCGGTCAGCCGGACGGTCGGCGCCACGTCCACGACCTTCACCGACGGAAAAGACTGGTCGTGCGACGTCAACATCCACAGCCCGGTCGAGCGCGCCGATCTCGAAGCGATGGAGAAGACGCTCGATCTCGAAGGCCAGATCATGACGCTCGGCCCGACGATGATGGGGCGCTGGAAAATCCGCAAGCGGCATCCGGTCGTGCTGATCAAGGCCGTCGCCGGCAAGAACTTCACCATGCTGATGGTGCAGAAGTTCGATGCGTCGACGGCGATGACGAAGGCAAAGCCGGCGCATTGAGCTGAGCGTATCGGCGGGCCGACGTTCGCTGTGAAAAACCGGATTGCGACCCCGGCCCCCGGGCATCGCCCCTTCTCCGAGCACCTGCGGCGTGCGACATCGTTTACCGATCGTGAACCAAGTTCGTATGGTGTAAACGCCTTCATCCTGCCCCAACTGACCCGCATAAATGCGGCGCGGTTGGAACCGTGGTTCGGGGAGTTCCTAGATGAATTTGCGCTTTGCGTTGGGCGTGCTGGCGGCCGGTTTCGCGTTCGGCGCCGCGCAGGCGCAGCCCTTCCCGACCTATTATCCGCCCGGCGGCGCCCAGGCCTACCCGCCCTACCGCGCCCCCGCCCCGATGGCGGCGGACGATGACGACGACGACCTGCCGCCGCATTTGCGCGCCGCGCCGGGCAGTTATCCGCCTCCGCCCGGCGGTTACGTGTTCCCCGACGATCCGCGCGCGGCCCGTCCGGCTCCGGGCGGCATGCAGCGCGAGGCACTGCCGGCACCGGGTCCGCAGGGCGTGCCCACTTACGGCAATCGCCCGCCCGCCGTGGTCTATGGCGACCAGCCCGCCGCGCAATCCTATCCGCCAGCCTACCCGCCGCCTGCTTACGGCCGCGGCCCGGTCGGCAGCGGACAGCCGGAATCCTATGGCGCCGCCCCGCCGCCGGGCTACGCGCCGAACCAGGCCGCCGTGCCGCAGCCCTACTCGCCCTACGGCGCGCCGCCAGCCGCGCAGGACGGGGGCCCGATGCAGCTTGGCCCGGGCGCCCGCCCGCCTGCCGACATTGCCGGCCGCGACGCCACCGGCACCGTGCGGCCCAATTCCGTTGCGATGCTGCCGCCCGAGGATCAGCCCGAGACCGGCAAGGCTGAACTGCCGCAGCAGTTCAAGCGCCAGCTGGTGACGTTCCAGTCATCCGAGCCCGCCGGTACGATCGTGATCGATACGGCGAACACCTACCTTTATCTCGTTCTCGGCAACGGGCAGGCGATGCGCTACGGCATCGGCGTCGGCCGCGAGGGCTTCACCTGGGCGGGCGCCGAGCGCGTGTCGAAAATGTCCGAGTGGCCGGACTGGCACCCGCCTGCGGAAATGATCGAGCGCCAGCCCTATCTGCCGCGCTTCATGGCGGGCGGCGAAGGCAATCCGCTCGGCGCGCGCGCGCTCTATCTCGGCAAGACGCTCTATCGCATCCACGGCACGAACCAGCCCTCGACGATCGGCAAGTACGTGTCGTCGGGCTGCATCCGGCTCACCAACGACGACATCCAGGACCTCTACAGCCGTGTGCAGGTCGGGACGCGCGTTGTCGTGCTGCCGGGTTCGCCTCCCGCGACAGCCTCGGCCGCGCCGGTTCAAGCGCCGGTGCAGCAGCGCTAAGCTCGCCCCAATTCCAGAGTTGAGAATGCCCGGCATAGCCCGTCGAAGACGGGCGTGAACGCCCTGACGGCCGGGCATTTTCATTTCGAGTCTTGCGCCAGCCCTTTGGCCATCGCCTCGACCATCACGGTCACCTGCTCGCGCAGCACGGGCAGCGGCAGATGCTGCAGCTTCTCCTCAAGCCCCACCAGCACGATGCCGTGCACGGCCGAGAACAGCGAGCGCGCGAGCAGCGCGCGGCGGGCCGGCGAAAGCGCCGGGGCGAGCTTGCGCAACGGCTCCTCGATATAGACGAACAGG
Organism: Alphaproteobacteria bacterium; assembly: GCA_005884685.1. GTDB lineage: Bacteria > Pseudomonadota > Alphaproteobacteria > Rhizobiales > Xanthobacteraceae > PALSA-894. The sequence continues at coordinate 158,851 of VBAH01000076.1, read as the reverse complement.
CGCGCGAGGTTTGCCGTGTACCACGTGGGAACCTGCTTGCCGTCCGGAAGACGATGGTCGAACAGCACGCGCCAGCGCCGTGTATTCGCGGTCGCGTAGTCCGTATAGGCAAGGCCCAGATGGACAAGCGCCTTGATCGCGTCCGCGTGGGGGTCGGCCGTATCGCCGCCCGCGACAGTGAGGGTCTTTTCGAGCTGCTCGAGAGTGAGCGCATTCACCGCGAAGATCAGGTCGTCGAGATCGGTGAAGACGTTGTAGATCGCCCCGACCGCGCAGCCGACCGTGTGGGCGAGTTCGCGCGCCTTCATGCCGCGCAAGCCCTCTTTTTCGATCGCGCGCTCGGCGGCCGCGATCAGCGCGTCCCTCAATGTCCGGCGGCGGACAACCGCTTTCGTCTCGTAAACCATTGATTAACCATAGTCTTGAACAACGTTCAAAATTTCCTTGAACCTTGTTCACCCTCAGGATACAAACCAATTGTGAACGTTGTTCATAACACCGGAGATAGCCATGCTCAAGACCATTGTGACCCTGTTCCGCGGCGCGGCCTTCCGTGCCGAGGAGGAATTCGCGGATCGCAGCGCACTGCTGATCCTCGACCAGCAGATCCGCGACTCGGCCGCGGCCATCGAGCGTGCCAAGCGGGCGCTCGCGGTCGCGATCGCGCAGGACGAAGCGGAAGGAAAGCGCCTCGAGACGACCCTGGCCCGCATCGCCGACCTTGAGGAGCGCGCCGTCGCAGCACTGGGCGGCGGCAGCGACGAACTCGCCACGGAGGCGGCGGAAGCGATCGCCGTCATGGAGGCGGATCGCGATGCGATCCGCGAGGCGCGCGCGACCTTTGCGCGCGAGATCGCCGGGCTCAAGACGACGGTGCGCCGATCCGGCCAGCGGCTCGCCGAGCTGGAACGCGGGCGCCGCATTGCGCTCGCGGCCGAGTCGGTGCGGCGGCTCAAGAGCGGCCACGGGTTCGCCAGCCCGAGCGGCGCGACCGCGCTCGCGGACGCCGAAGCGACCTTGCGCCGCTTGCGCGCGCGGCAGGCGGAAGAGGCCGGGGCCGACACGGCCTACGAGACCCTCGACGCCGATCCGGCAGGCATCGCCGAAAAGCTCGAAGCCGCGGGCTTCGGCCAGCGCACCCGCCCGACCGCTGCCAGCGTGCTGGAGCGGCTGAAGCAGAAAACATCGGCAGCTGCCGCCTGAACCCGACTGAACCCCCCGACACAGGAAAAAGGAAAGCGTCATGAACCCGCAAGTCACGCAAGCCAGCCCGCATTCGCCGGCCTGGATCTTCTTCACCTACGTCTCGTTCTGCGCCTCCGTCGGCATGGTCGCCATCGGCGTGCTGTTCGCGCCGGTCGACGTGTGGATCAAGGCCTATCTTGCCATGGGCGCCGCGCTGCTCATCCAGTCGTGCATTACCATGACCAAGACGCTGCGCGATGTGCACGAAGGGACCAAGCTGGTGAACCGCATCGAGGATGCCCGCGCCGAACGCCTGCTGATGGGCATCGAGCGCGGCAAGGAGTGAGCCTCCGGCCTCGCCCTTCGAGACGCCTGCCGCCGCTGACGCGTCGGCAGGCTCCTCAGGGTGAGGCCTCATCCTGAGGAGCGAGGCGAAGCCGAGCGTCTCGCAAGATGGCCGCAAACACAGAATTTCACAGCCCTGCAATCAAAGAACCGCTACCATTCGCGCCTTGAGGGGAATCACTGATGTCCGACAACCTGATGACGTCCCGGCGGTTCGCGCCGCTATTCTGGTGCCAGTTCTTCTCGGCGTTCAACGACAACTTCCTCAAGAACGCGCTGGTGTTCCTGATCCTGTTCGCGCCCGGCGTGGAAAATCGCGAAGCGCTGATCACGCTCACCGCCGCGGTGTTCATCGGGCCGTTCTTCTTCCTCTCCGGCCTCGGCGGGCAGATGGCCGACCGCTTCGACAAGGCGATCGTCGCGCGCTACGTCAAGCTGGTCGAGATCGCGGTCGCGGCGCTCGGCGTCGTCGGCTTCTGGCTGCACTCGATCCCGATCATGTTCGTCACGCTGTTCCTGTTCGGCATCATCGCGACGCTGTTCGGGCCGGTGAAGTACGGCATCCTGCCCGACCACCTGAAGAAGGAAGAGCTGCCCGCCGGCAACGCGCTGGTCGAAGGCGCGACCTTCATGGCGATCCTGCTCGGCACCATCGTCGGCGGGCTGGCGGCGAAAGAGGGCAACCACCCGGCCTATTTCAGCGCGATGATCGTGGTGTTCTCGTTTCTCTGCTGGGGCGCGAGCCTGCTCATTCCGCGCACCGGCCAGGGCGCGCCCAACCTTTACGTCGATCCCAACATCGCGCGCTCGACCGGCGCGCTGCTGCGCGACCTGTGGATCGACAAGCGGCTGTGGTGGGGCTCGCTGGTGACGAGCTGGTTCTGGCTCGTCGGCGCGGTCGCGCTCTCGCTGATGCCGCCGCTGGTCAAGCTTGTGCTCGGCGCGACTGAGGAAGTCGTCACCGCCTATCTCGCGGTGTTCTCGATCGCGATCGCGGTCGGCTCGCTGCTTGCGGCATGGCTCTCGCATGGCCGCATCGCGCTGTTCCCGACGCTCGTCGGCGCATTCTTCCTTGCAGTGTTCGCGCTCGATCTCGGCTTTGCGACCTACGGCGTGACGGCGACGCCGGGTGCCGGTATCGCGCAGGTGTTCTCGTCCTGGCGCGGCATTCATATCGCGATCGATCTCGCAGGGCTTGCGATCGCGGGCGGCCTGTTCATCGTCCCGGCCTTCTCGGCAGTCCAGTCCTGGGCCGGCGCCGACAAGCGCGCGCGCGTGGTTGCTGCCGTGAACGTGCTCAACGCACTGTTCATCGTCGGCGGCACGATCATCGTCGCCGCGCTGCAACGCTTCGGCGTCACGCTGCCGCAACTCTTCCTGTTGATGGGCATCGCCAACTTCGTGGCGCTGATCGTGATCACACGCACGATGCCGGCGAATGGCCTGCGCGACTTCCTCACCACCATGCTGCGCGCGTTCTACCGCATGGAGGTGAAGGGCGCGGAAAACTTCGACAATGCCGGGCCGAATCCGATCGTCGCGCTCAATCACGTGAGTTTCCTCGACGCCGCGGTCGCGCTCTCGCTGATGGACAAGGAGCCGGTGTTCGCGATTGATTACAACATCGCGCAGCGCTGGTGGGTGAAGCCGTTCCTGAAACTCACGCGCGCGATGCCGCTCGATCCCTCCAAACCGATGGCGACGCGCACGCTGATCAACGCGGTGAAGGCGGGTGAGCCGCTGGTGATCTTTCCCGAGGGGCGCATCACCGTCACCGGCAGCCTGATGAAGGTCTATGACGGCGTCGGCCTGATCGCCGACAAGTCCGGCGCGCTGGTCGTGCCGGTGAAGATCGACGGACTGGAAGCGACGCCCTTCTCGCGGCTGTCGCGCCACCAGGTGCACCGGCGCTGGTTCCCCAAGGTGACCATCACGGTGCTGCCGCCGGTGAAGCTCGCGATTGCGCCGGAGCTGAAAGGGCGCAACCGCCGCCAGGCTGCGGGCGCCGCGCTCTATGAGATCATGTCCGACCTGGTGTTTCGCACCACGCCGACCGACCGCACCGTGTTCGAGGCGGTGGTCGAGGCGGCCGAGGTGCATGGCTGGAAGCGCGTCGCCGTGGAAGATCCGGTGACCGGCTCGCTCAGCTACAAGCGCACGCTGCTCGGCGCTGCCGTGCTCGGCCGCAAGCTGATGCCGCTTGCCGCGGAGGGCAAGGCGCTCGGCGTGATGCTGCCGAACGCGAACGGCGCCGTGGTGACGATCCTCGGCGTGATGTCGGCCGGGCGCGTGCCGGCGATGATCAACTTCACGGCAGGTGCGGCGAATATTCTCTCCGCCTGCAAGGCCGCCGAAGTGACCACCATCGTCACGTCGCGCGCGTTCATCGACAAGGGAAAGCTCGGCGCCGTGGTGGAGCAGCTCGCGCAGGCGATGACCATCGTCTACCTCGAGGACGTGCGCGCCACGGTGGGCGCGTCCGACAAGCTGCGTGGGCTGTTCGCATACAGGCGGCCGCTCACCGCGCGCAAGCCGGACGATCCGGCCGTGATTCTGTTCACCTCCGGCTCGGAAGGATCGCCGAAGGGCGTGGTGCTCTCCCATCGCAATATTCTGGCGAACTGCGCGCAGGCGGCGGCCCGCATCGACTTCGGCCGCGGCGACAAGCTGTTCAACGTGCTGCCGGTGTTTCACTCCTTCGGTTTCACCGCCGGCACCGTGCTTCCGCTCGTCTCGGGCGTGCCGATCTATCTTTATCCCTCGCCCCTGCACTACCGCACCATTCCCGAACTCATCTACGGCGTGAACGCGACGATCGTGTTCGGTACCGACACGTTCCTTGCCGGTTATGCGCGCGCTGCGCATCCCTACGACTTCCGCTCGCTGCGCTACATCCTGGCGGGCGCCGAACCGGTGCGCGAGTCGACGCGGCGCACCTACATGGAAAAATTCGGCCTGCGCATTCTCGAAGGCTACGGCGTGACCGAGACCGCGCCGGTGCTCGCGCTCAACACGCCGATGTTCAACAGGTTCGGTACCGTCGGCCGGTTGATGCCGGGCACCGAGCCGCGGCTCGAGCCTGTGCCGGGCGTCGACGAAGGTGGGCGGCTTTTTGTGCGCGGCCCCAACGTGATGCTGGGTTATCTCAAGGCCGACAATCCCGGCGTAATCGAGCCGCCGCACGAGGGCTGGCACGACACCGGCGATATCGTGACGATCGACGCGCAGGGCTTCGTCACCATCAGGGGCCGCGCGAAACGATTCGCCAAGATCGGCGGCGAGATGATCTCGCTTGCGGCGGTCGAGGCGCTCGCGGCGCAGCTTTGGCCCGATGTGCTCTCAGCGGTCGCCACCGCACCCGATCCGCGCAAGGGCGAGCGGCTGGTGCTGATGACGCAACAGAAGGGGGCGACGCGAGGGGAATTCCAGGCGTTCGCCAAACAGAAGGGCGCGTCCGACCTGATGGTGCCGGCCGAAGTGGTCTACCTCGACAAGCTGCCGGTGCTCGGCACCGGCAAGATCGATATGGTCGGTGTGGCGAAACTGGTGAAGGAGCGCGCCGCGAGCGCGCCGGCTGAAGCGCCGGCGGTCGCTTAACTTTTCCCAATCACCGTCACACGCTTGCTCAGCACGCGAGCCGGACGCTAGAGACGTTCTATGCGTTTGCGCACCGGGTTTCACGCATGACCGAAAACATCGTAATCATCGCGGGCGGCGGCATCGGCGGTCTGGCGACAGCTCTCACGCTGCATCAGATCGGCGTGCCGTGCGTCGTCTACGAATCGGTGCGCGAGATGCGCCCGCTCGGCGTCGGCATCAACATGCAGCCGAACGCGGTGCGCGAACTCTACGATCTCGGGATCAGCGAGGCCGATCTCGATCGCGTCGGCCTGCCTGCGCGCGAATGGGCGCTGGTCGGGCTCAACGGCAACGACATCTACTCCGAGCCCCGTGGGCATCTCGCCGGTTACAACTGGCCGCAGTACGCGGTTCATCGCGGCCACTTCCATATGCTGCTGCACGATAAGGTGGTGGAGCGGATGGGGCCTGATGTCGTGCGGCTGGGCAGCCGCATGACCGGCTATCGCAATCATTCAGACGGCGGCGTGAGCGCGTTTGTCGAGAACGCTAACGGTACGAAATCAGAAGCGCGTGGCGCGCTGCTGATTGGTGCCGACGGCATCCATTCGGCGATCCGCGCGCAGATGCATCCGACCCAGCCGCCGATCCACTGGGGTGGCGCGATCATGTGGCGCGGTACGACGGTCGCGAAGCCGATCCGCTCAGGCTCGTCGTTCGTTGGCCTCGGCACGCATCGCCAGCGGATGGTGTTTTATCCGATCTCCCATCCCGACCTGCAGACCGGCCTCGCGACGATCAACTGGATCGCCGAAGTCACGATGGACAATTCCGAGGGCTGGAAGCAGAGCGGCTGGTTCCGGCAGGTGCACACCGACGAGTTCAAGCATCATTTTGCCGACTGGATCTGGGACTGGCTCGATGTGCCGGCGCTGATCGGGCAGGCGAACACGGTTTTCGAGAATCCGATGATCGACCGCGATCCGGTGCCGACGTGGCGTGACGGCGCGGTGGCGCTTCTCGGCGATGCCGCGCACGCAATGTATCCAACCGGCTCCAACGGCGGCAGTCAGGCGATCGTCGACGCGCGCATCCTCGGCGCAGCAATCGTCGAACGTGGCGTCACGCCCGAGGCGCTTGCGGCGTTCGACGAAAAGCTGTGCGGCCCGATCTCCCAGCTGATCCTGCGCAATCGTGGCGCCGGGCCGTTCGGGCTGCTCAACATGGTCGACGAACGCTGCGGTGGCACGTTCGACAATATCGACGATGTCATCCCGCCGAATGAGCGTGCGGAATTCATGGCGGGCTACAAGGCGGCCGCGGGCTTTGCGATCGACAAGCTGAACTCGGCGCCGCCGACGATCCCGCAGGGTGCAAGGGCGCGCAGCACGGTGTTGGTGTGACTCGCGGCGCTCAATACTCGCGCTTCACGCCGTTGATATCCTCCACCACTGCGCCCGCGTCCGCGCACATATCGATATATCCCGGCCCCACCGGCACCTTGCCGTGGCCGCCCGGGATATCGAGCACGTAAGTCGGCTGCGCGAGACCTGACACGCGCCCGCGCAGAGCGCGCATCAGCGCTTGGCCGTCCGCGATGCTCGTGCGGAAATGACTCGTCCCGGGCGCGAGATCCGCATGATGCAGGTAGTACGGCTTGATGCGGCATTCGACGAACGCGCGCATCAGTTCCTCAAGCGTCTTCGCGTCGTCGTTCACGCCGCGCAGCAGCACCGACTGGCTCACCATCGGAATGCCGGCATCGACGATGCGCGCGCAGGCCGCGCGGACGGCAGGCGTCAGCTCGCGCGGATGATTGGCGTGCAGCGCGACATATGTGGTCTTGCCGGAAGCCTTCAGCGCGCGGACCAATGACGATGTGACGCGCTCGGGCGACGCCACCGGAACACGCGTATGAATGCGGATGATCTTCACGTGCCCGATCGGCGCGATGCACCGCATGAGCTCGCCGAGCCGTCGCGCGGAGAGCACCAGCGGATCGCCGCCCGTGAGGATCACCTCCCAGATGTCCGGATGCGCGCGGATGTAGGCGAGCGCACCATCGAGCTCCGCGGGCGTCAGCATCTGCTTGCCCGGCCCGATCGTCTCGCGGCGGAAACAGAAGCGGCAATAGACCGCACAGACATTCACGAGCTTGAGCAGCACGCGGTCCGGATAACGATGCACGATGCCCGCGACCCGCGCATGCGCGTCATCACCGATCGGATCGGCGCGTTCATCCGGCGTCGTTGCCAGTTCGGCGATATCCGGCACGAACTGCCGCGCGATCGGATCGTTCGGATCGGCACGATCGATCAGCGCTGCGATCTCGGGGGTGATCGCGATGGCGTAGCGATCGGCCACACGCGCCAGATCGGCGAGCTGCTCGGGCGGCGCCAGGCCGGCCGCGACAAGTTCCGATGGCAGGCGGATGGTCATGCGCGGTGCTTTTCTCCATTCCGCTCGTCCCCGCGAAAGCGGGGACCCAACCCCCACCCTACCCTCCCCCGCAAGCGGGGGAGGGATAAAGGGAGGGGCCCGCTTTCGCGGGAATGAGCGGAGAGGTGTCTACTTCGGATCGATAACCGGCGTCCACAGCACCTGCTCGATACGCTGCGCGCCGGTTGCCAGCATCACCAGCCGGTCGAAGCCGAGCGCGATGCCGGAGGCCGGCGGCATCTCTCCGAGCGCGGCGAGGAAATCCTCGTCGAGCGGATAACGCTCGCCGTGGACGCGCTGTTTCTCCGCCATCTCGGCTTGGAAGCGGCGGCGCTGCTCGGCGGGATCGGTGAGCTCGCCGAACGCATTGGCGATTTCAACGCCGCAGACATAAAGCTCGAAACGCTCCGCGACGCACGGATCGTGCGTGGTCGGCCGTGCCAGCGCGGCCTCCGATACCGGGTATTCGTCGAGGATCGTTGCGCGCCCGACCCCAAGCTTCGGCTCGATGCGCTCGGAAAGCACGCGGCTGAACACATCCGCCCAGGTGTCGTCATCGGCGACGCGGATGCCCTGCCCTTTCGCCGCGGCGGCGAGCGCGTCGCGATCATCAAGCGCCGCCGGCAAATCGATGTCCGCATAGCGCCGAAAGGCCTCCCGCACCGTCAGCCGCTCCGGAGGTGCAAAGGGATCGGCCTCGCGCCCGCGAAAGCCGAAGCGCTTCGCCCCCGCCGCCTCCGCGGCCGCCGCCAGCAGTGCGGCGCAATCGTCGATCAGCGCGCCGTATGGTTCATCAGCCCGGTACCATTCGAGCAAGGTGAACTCGGGATGATGCAGCGCGCCGCGCTCGCGGTTGCGGAAAGCGCGCGCGAAGGTGAACAGCCGCTTCTCGCCGGCCGCAAGCAGTTTCTTCGCGGCGAATTCCGGGGACGTGTGCAGATATAGTCGCGTTTTCGAGGCATCCGGCGAAATCAAATCAGTCGCGAACGCATGCAGGTGCGCCTCATTGCCGGGCGAGGCCTGCAAAATCGCAGTTTCCACCTCGACGAAATCCCGGGATCCAAACCAGGCCCGCACCGCCGCCGTGATGCGCGAGCGCGCAAGCAGAAACGGCCGCCGGTCGGCGTAAACGTGCGGCGCCCACCACGGAGACGCAATCATGCGCCGGCCCGCCCGAACCCGACAAAATGGCTGGCATATGGGCGCAAGATCAGTATGGTGCGGCCCGACAAATCCGGCCGTTTCGGCCCCATCCATCGAGGAACAATGAGAGTCATCGCTTCATCGCTGCGCAAGGGCAACATCCTCGACCTCGACGGTCAGCTCTACGTGGTGCTCAACGCCGAGAGCTTTCACCCCGGCAAGGGCACGCCCACCACCCAGGTTGACATGCGCCGGATCAGCGACGGCGTAAAGACGCAGCAGCGCTACAAGACGACCGAGCAGGTGGAGCGCGCGACTGTGGAGGAGCGCGAGCACCAGTTCCTCTATCAGGACGGCGACGGCTTCCATTTCATGAACATGGAGAACTACGACCAGCTCACCATGCAGTCCGACGTCATCGGCGATCAGGCCGCCTATCTGCATCCCGAGATGAAGGTGATGCTGAGCATGCACGAAGGCACGCCGATCTCGATCGTGCTACCGCAGAAGGTGGTGTTGGAGGTCACCGAGACCGAGCCGACCACCAAGGGGCAGACCGCGTCGTCATCCTACAAGCCGGCCGTGCTGTCGAACGGCGTGCGCACGGCGGTGCCGCCCTTCATCACGACGGGCACGCGCATCGTCGTGATGACGGCGGACGGGAGCTACGTCGAGCGCGCGAAGGAATAAGCCTTCTTCCGCTCGTCCCCGCGCAAGCGGGGACCCAGAGCAAAAAGCTGGATTCCCGCTTTCGCGGGAATGAGCGGAGATTGTTCGAGGCTAGGCCGCCACACCTGTCCCGATCGGGCAGCTCACGCCGGTGCCGCCGAGGCCGCAGTAGCCGGCCGGATTCTTGGCGAGATACTGCTGGTGATAGTCCTCGGCGAAGTAGAATTCGCCCGCATCGGCGATTTCCGTCGTGATCGGACCATAGCGGTCGGCCGCGAGCGCTTTTTCATACACCGCCTTGGAGGCTTCGGCAGCTTTGCGCTGCGCGGGCGTCGTCACATAGATGCCCGAACGGTATTGGGTGCCGACGTCGTTGCCCTGGCGCATGCCCTGGGTCGGATCATGGTTCTCCCAAAAGGCCTTCAACAGCTTCTCGTATGAGATCTTGCTCGGATCATAGACCACCAGCACCACCTCGTTATGCCCGGTGCGGCCGGAGCACACCTCCTCGTAGGTCGGGTTCGGCGTGACGCCCCCGGCATAGCCCACCGCGGTCGTGTGGATGCCGTCGCCCAGTTTCCAGAACACGCGCTCCGCGCCCCAGAAGCAGCCGAGCCCAAAGATTGCGGTCTCGAAACCGGCCGGATACGGGCCTTTCAGCGGACGCTTCAGCACGTATTGGGTAGCCGCCGTCGGGATCGGATTCGGACGGCCCGGCAGGGCGTCGGCGACAGACGGCATTTCGAGCTTTTTCCTGAACATGAACATCGCGGTCTCCCTGACATCTCGCGACGCCAATATAAGCGCAGCGGGCAGGTTCCGCACGGCCAACGGGCATCACAAGGCCGCAGCGGCGGGCCGCTGTCCGATCACGCAGCCGCGAGCGAGCCGCGCCTGCTGACGTCAATCCCGCCCGTAGCCGATCAGTGGCTTTCTCTTGCGGCCGATCAGGATAAAGAGCGAGCCCAGAATGCCGAGCACCAGCCAGGTCGGCGCGGTCAGAATGGTCAGCGTGACCGGATCCCAGAGCCAGATCGCGACGTGGCGCTCGATTGCCGGCTGAAGCAACTGCAGGCTGGTGGAATGGATGTTGTTCCAGTCCTCGCCCAGCTTGGTGATGAACACCGCATTGCCGGCGATCGATTTGGTGCCGTCGCGCACCAGCGCGACGAACCCGGCCGCCAGAATCCACAGGCCGATGAAGCGGAACACAAAGCGGATCATGTCGGGTACTCTTTGGTCGGCCGCCGGAACCGGCGGACATCCGCTTACTCCGGCGCGGCGTCCCGTTCAATTGCGCGCGCGGCAAACCCCAGCCTCGCCGTTCGGCCACCCTGCAAGCCGCGAACGGGACGCCGGAGCGCCGGTTAGCCAGCTTGCAATGCGCCCGGCAAGGCTTCAAAACACGCCCGCCGGAGGGATGGCCGAGTGGCTGAAGGCGCTCGCTTGGAAAGCGTGTATACGGGAAACCGTATCGTGGGTTCGAATCCCACTCCCTCCGCCAGCTGGCCCAGCGCGGAAAGTCTCTGGTGGGTGCTCTGAAGCGTATGGGGCCCAGTTATGCCAAGGATTCTCACGCAGACCTACGCACTCGGCTCATCCGGGAACATCTCGCAATCCTCTCTATTCATCCGATAATCTCTGAACCTCCGCACTTCGCCAATTCTAGTGCGCAGCTCCTAACCTGCTGATTTTATTTTCATCCTAGTTGCGTGAGGTTTGCTCTTTTCGAAAGTCTAGGCGGCGGGCAAGTGCAACGGGCCTCGAAATTCGGACCGAGTTCTGAAATGACCGTGGTGCGCGATCTTGGGGCTAGAAAGCGCGCCTCCACAGAGCGGACGCTCAGGCGCTTTGAACCAAATCCAGACAGGAAGCTTTGAGGGCCGCGTACAACTCACGTTCCCGTTGATGCGAGTCTTTCACTAAAGCAAACTCTTGATCTGTCAGAGCCGACAGAAACGCATATCCCTTGACGCAATCCGTAATCATGGTCTCCTTGTTCGGCGGGTGGCCGTGCCGCGTTAGCTGTGCAAGATCGTCCCAATCGAAAGCTTTGCCGTCTTTCAGCTTCGCGGCGAAGCGTCGGGGATCGAAGGCATCTCGGACTTGCCAGAGCTTGAGGACCACGAGCCTGCGGATCAGCGGCTGATTCAAGGGACGAGTCGCGAAGATCGCGAGATCATATACGTCGCGTGCTTTGTTGCGCTGATAACATGCACGTATTTTCTCGGCGAGAACCTCCGGGAGGGCGAGGCAATGTATGTCTGTCGGCGGGAACGGCAGCGATGCAAAGTAGCTCTGCTTGATCTGTGCGCGTCGCTCGGTAAGAAGCGTAGGTGTTTCGCGCCGGCTGACCTGAAACTTGATTTCGCTTTCGCCGCTCTTGTTCCAATCATGGATGTAAACGGGATTGACGCCCCAAGACACGCCATCATCCGCCTCATAGTAGCTTTTGTCCGGAATTGAAAACTGGATGCCATGAAACGGTTCTGCAAACGCTCCCATCATGTCGAGGATCACGTCCTCATGGTCGTGTTCCTCAGTCCCGGTGAAATCAAGGTCAGTCGAGAAACGGCCTTGGCTGCCGATAAATATCTTCCGAAGACAGGTGCCGCCCTTGAAGGCGAGGCGTTTGAGTGGCCCGCGCTCGGCAAGAAGCTGCAAAAGGAATGTCAGTACAATCTCTTTCTCCGCGATCATGATGTCACGAAGACTGGACTCTGCCGCGTAGCGCTGGACTTGCGGCTTTGTCAGCATGGCTAAGCTCCGCTGCCGATCTTGCGGCGTTTCGCGCGCCCCGCGGCCTCGGCAACCGCGGACGGTGCGACATTCACCATCAGATGCCAGTCACGCGCGTAGCCAATCGCTTCGTCAGACGGCTTGCGGGGACCGATAAACGAAAGGCCGGGCCGGTCGGTCATGCTGCGCATCTGCGTCAGAATCGAATCTGGAATATCCGCGCCCGTGTAGCCGGCGAGCCAGCCGACGCGGCGCACGAGCGAGACGGAGCCAATCCGCTTCAAGTACGAGACAGCTTTTTCCCAATCGAAGCGGCGCGCCGCGGCAGCAAATATTGTCGCCGCCTCGCCGATCCCGCCGCCAAGCTGCGGCCGGTCAATGCAGTCCAGCACGGTTTTCTCGCGATCCGACATCATGACCGAATAGCCAAGGGCATCGACCTCGCCAAAGCCGAAGAAGCGCTTTGGCGCAAGCTTGATGATCCGCACTTTGGTCCCCTGGATTTCCTTAGGGCGGACATGTCGGGGCGTCACAAGAAAGATCGTGCTGCGGGTCTGCGTCGTCAGCCCGTAATGGGCTGCCGCCGTGGCGAAGCCGAAGTAATACGGGTTAGCAATGCTGCTTGCGAGCGCGAGAAGATTTGACTCGCCGAGCGCCTGCCACCCCTGATCCGGGGGAATTAGTAGATATCGTCCCCAGCCGCCGCGCTCCAGCCAGCCCTTGCGGCGAAGCGAGCGGATGATGTGGTCGGCAGCTTGGGGAGAGGTGCCAAGGAGCTCTATAATTTCAGTTCGCGTAATCGCGCGGCGGCCTTGCTCGCTGAGCGCGAGCACCACCTTGCTCTCCTGAGACGACAACGACCTAACGGCAAAGTCCATTTCTTATCTTTCGCAAAACACAGTGTTTTCCTTTGTTATGCTAACAACTATATCATCAAAAGTGGGCTTTACAAGAAGAGACCAAAACGCCGCAAAATCCTTTGTTTCGTGGAAAGAAAGATAAGAGTCCGTTTGTGGCGATAGTCTGTTTCTGTTACGTTCTCCCCTGTAAGTCCCAAGGAAAGGCGCACGGCAACAGATGTGGGCTGACAACGATACCGATCGCGACTTCCTGAATTTCACCGGCGTCGCCGACACGGTGGCAGAGATCATCGTGCAGGCAAGCGGAAAGCCGATCTCGATCGGCGTGTCCGGCGCTTGGGGTATGGGCAAATCGTCGATGATTCGCCTTATCCGTCGCGGCCTCACAGGTCGGACGGAAGGACGAGCCGAGAATTTCATTTTCGTCGAGTTCAACGCCTGGCTCTATCAAGGCTATGACGACGCGCGAGCCGCCCTTCTCGACGTGATCGCTACAACGCTGGTGACCGAAGCTGAAAAGCGCAAAACCGGAATCGACAAAGCGCAGGACCTTCTCAAGCGCGTGGACTGGCTGCGCGCGGCAAAGCTCGTCGCGCCATCTGCCCTGGCTCTCGCCCTCGGACTTCCTCCCGCAGGACTTGTCGGCGAAATCTTCGAACTCGGGAAGAAGGCCGTAACCGGCGGCGGGGGCGGCGGCGAGCTGGCCAAACTGGGAGAAAAAGGCGGAGAGATCGCGGGTGCCGCGGGCGGCTTGCTCAAGCCTGCTGCCGACACTTCGCCGCCGAAGGAAATCCAAGCGATCCGCGATTCCTTCGAGGCAGCGCTCAAGGAAATGAACGTCACGCTGGTCGTGTTAATCGACGACCTCGACCGCTGTCTGCCGCCCACCACCATCTCGACGCTCGAAGCGATCCGGCTTTTTCTGTTCCTTGAGCACACCGCCTTTGTGATCGCCGCCGACGAGACGATGATCAAGCACGCCGTCCGCCGCCACTTCGACGGCGTCGATGAAACGCTCGTCACCAACTATTTCGACAAGCTCATCCAGGTGCCTATCCGCGTTCCGCCGCTCGGCACGCAGGAGGTGCGCGCGTATCTCATGCTTGTGTTCGTGGAAAACAGCTCGCTTCCGGAACCCGACAAGGAAACGATACGAAAAAAGGTCTGCTTGCAGCTCGGGCAAGCTTGGAAACGCCAGCGCGTCGATCGGGCGTTCATGATGACGCTTCACGCTGATTATCCAGCCGACCTTGTTGCTCGGTTCGAGACCGCGGACCGGATCGCGCCGCTCATGACGAAGGCGACGCAGATCGCCGGTAATCCGCGGCTGATCAAACGGTTTCTGAATGCGCTTTCGATACGCATGACGATTGCGCGGCAACATCACGTCACCGTGGATGAATCCGCGCTGACTAAGATGCTGTTGTTCGAGAGGTGCGCCCCGCCGGCCGCGTATGATGCGGTGATCAAGGCGGTTACTGCCAGCGAAGATGGAATTCCGGAATTTCTCAAGCCTTGGGAAGATCAGATCGACGCGGGCGAAAAGCCTGAGGTGAAGCCGCCATGGGATGACGCCTTCCTTCTCGAATGGCTGGCCTTGCCACCGCATCTCGGGACACACGAACTTCGTGGCATCCTCTACGTGAGCCGGGAACACGCGCCGTTGATCACGCCGGAAGACCGGCTTTCGTCCGAGGGAGCGGAACTGCTTACGGCGGTCATCGAAAGCCCAGAGATGGCGGACAAGCTGCGCGACCGTCTTGCGCTTTTGCCGCGTCCTGAACTTGGGATCATCATGGACCGGATTGTTGATCGGTCACGGCGGGAGACGGAATGGGGTGTGCCGCCGATCCTTGATGCAGCCCTGACAGCCGGAGCGATCGACCCCGCTCAAGGACGCAGGCTGGCCGTTTTCCTGAGCACCCTGCCGGGATCGGCCATCAAACCGAGCATTGTTCCCAAAATCGCGGACCAACCCTGGTCCAGCGAAGTCTTCACAGCTTGGCAAAAGCCGGACGTTGCAACGTCGGTCAAGAGAGCCATCAAAGCGAGGGCCGCCGGTGGGAACATCTAGCTCCAGCAACGGCTCGCCATCGACGTGCCGCTCTTTCCGCCGTGGACTCCGCCGCCGCTGCCGCCCGATCCCGCTGATGGGGATCAGGATGACGGAAACCGGGACGACGGCGATCAGGCCGCCGGCAACGGCGATGACGCGAATGAAGGCCAGCATCGGCCGCCGCAGCCGCCGGCGGCTCCGGCACTAGGACCGATCGCGCCGCAAGGGCGCTTCGGGTCCGCGCGATATCATGTGGGCCAGTTTGCGAGCACCGGATCAAACAGCAACATGCGGCGCGGCCTGGGCCACTACGTGAACAAGGGTCTGCAAGGCTCGGCGAATGCGGTTCACCGCTTCGGAGGAACGACCCAAACTGCCGGCTCGTTCTATAACGCCCTCTCGACCATCGCTTCGGGCGGAGCGCAGACGGGCAGCCCGCTCGACAGAAACCTTCTAGCCGGGAAATCCGCGCAGGAAGTTATGGACGCGATTATCGAGGCCGCGCGTCCAGTGGACGGGACGCAAGACGCGGAGGCTGCGCGCGATGCGATGCAACGCGCGCTTGCGGCCCTTCTTGACCAGTATCCAAATGCCGATCTTCTCGATCTGACCGAGGAAGAGCGACTATTCGCCGTCGAGCGCTATCTGGCGCGCGATGTTTTCAACCGGGCTTGGCTGGATCTCGGCAAGTCGTTCATGAAGAACGCGGCAAGCGCAGCATCCGCGCTTTCGAGAATGAAAGATATTGCTGACTACATTCGGGAGACGGTCGCAGCGCAATTCCGACGGTTGCGGACATTGGGGGAGACCCTCAGCCCACGCAAAGTCGGGGGGCTCGCCCGCGATGCGTTGCGCGAGGCGTTTCAGGTCTTTGAGGTCGACGCAACATGAGGCTCGTATGCGCTCCTGCGGATCACCCTGACCTTAAGGGCAAGGTCCGCGACATAGGTGTCGTGTTGTACGACCAGCCCAAGAGGCACGGGCAAGGATCCGCAGGAGCGTCCACTTTCAACCAAATCCGTCGGCGCGGATTGCAAGTAGCTCCGAAGGCATGGGACTTCCTCTCGCTCGCATTGTCGGTTGTCGCCGCCGATGGCGGCATTTCACGTGCCAAATGCGTGGACGGCTGGACGCGCACGATTGCACTCCGCGTCGCCGTTAACGACCCGGCATTCTGGACGGCGCACACCGCGCTTGCGGAGAAGATGCTCCGGTTCTTGACCACGGATGTCTGGACGCTCGAATTTACGGGCGGCGGAATGCTGCCCGCCCCTCCGAAAGTTCTAAACAGGCCCGCGGAGAGTTGCGTTGCCCTTCTTTCAGGCGGCCTGGACAGTCTTGTCGGCGCGCTTGATCTTGCCGCCGCGGGCACCAAGCCTTTTCTCGTCAGCCAGGTGGCGACGGGCGACAAGCAGAACCAGAAATATTTTGCGACGAAGACCGGCGGCGGACTTACCCATCTCCAGCTCAATCACAATGCTAATTGTCCAGGCGCAAACGAACGGTCGCAACGATCACGGTCAATCATCTTCTACGCCTACGCCATTCTGGCGGCCAGCGCGCTTGCTCGGCACGAGAAAGGTGACGTGATCCCGCTCTATGCTTCAGAGAATGGCCTGATCTCCATCAATCCGCCGTTGACTCCCGCGCGCCTTGGCAGCCTCAGTACGCGTACGACCCACCCGATATTCATAGCCATGCTTCAGCAGCTCCTAGACGCGGCTGGGCTCCGCGTTCGGATCGAGAATCCCTATCAGTTCAAAACCAAAGGCGAGATGTTGAAAAATTGCGCGGATCAGGATTTTCTCCGCAAGTTCGCGCATACGTCCACGAGCTGCGGCCGTTACGGCACGTTCGGCTTCAAGCACTGCGGACGTTGCGTTCCGTGTATGATCCGGCGCGCAGCCTTTCTTGCGTGGGGACATAAGGACAATACGAAATACGTTTACGAAACTCTCGGAAAGGACGACGACGAACACGCAAGATTCGACGATGTGCGCTCGGCTGCGGTGGCCGTCGCTGCGCTGAAATCAGACGGTATCGATGATGTGTTGGGCGCGAGCCTCAGCTCGCCGCTTCTCGACAAGTCGCGGCCCTACAAGCAGATAGCCAAACGTGGGCTGGCTGAAGTCGGAGACTTTCTCGCCGACCAGGGGGTGAAGTGATCGACTTCCACTGCCACCTCGATCTCTATCCCGACCCTCACAAGGTCGCCGAGGAATGCCGCCGCCAAGGAATCTATGTCCTCTCCGTTACGACCACTCCAAGCGCTTGGAACGGCACCCAAGCTCTCTCAAATGGAACCGACCGGATCAGGACCGCTCTCGGCCTGCATCCCCAGCTCGCGCACGAGCGCCAAAGCGAGTTGCAACTTTTCGATAGGATACTGGCCGCCACGCGGTATGTCGGGGAAGTAGGACTCGACGGCTCGCCTGAGCTGCGCCCGCACTGGAAGGCACAGGTTGCCGTGTTTGAGCACGTTCTCCGCGAATGCCAGCAGGCTGGCGGACGAGTCCTCTCCATCCACAGCAGGCGCGCCGCAAAAGAGGTTCTCGACCGGCTTGAGAGTTCGCCGGGCTCGGGCACTCCGATCCTTCACTGGTTCTCCGGCAGCATGTCGGACCTGGAGCGGGCGATCTCGCTAGGCTGCTGGTTCAGCGTCGGACCGGCAATGCTTGCATCTCAAAAAGGCCGTGCGCTAGCGGCGAAGATGCCGCGCAATCGTATTCTCACGGAGTCCGACGGCCCGTTTGCCAGGATCGGACACACCTCACTTATGCCGTGGCAAGCTGCAGATGCGGCAGCGGGCTTCGCAAAACTCTGGTCAGTTTCAACAACCGACGCCGAAAAAGCTATTGCTTCCAATTTTCGAAATTTGACGAGAACTTTTGATGCGAGAGTTTCGAGTGGAACGGTCGCGTAGCTCAACGGGACAGCGAAGCCTTCTTAGACGGAAGCTCGCTTCCTGAAAGGTTGCGTTCCGAAGACCTTGCGTTGATCGCTCCACGTAGCTGGAAAGCGTTTCTTCATCAGCGCGGGTAACGTCAGGCTAGGCGGGTGCGGACCGATCAGTATCAGCTCAATGATGTCGGGTGCCAACAAATTCAGTCTCAGAACTCGTCCGATGTATGTTTCGGCGATTTTCTCGCCGTCCGCGATCTCTTTGATGGTCGAGTACATGCCGTTCTCCAACAACTCGCGCCAGCGAAACGCTCGCGCGAGGGCCTTCACCATCGCACTGTCGACCTGCTGACAGCGCAGCATTCGTGCGTCATGCTGCAGACCTTCCGGCGCGAGTACGAGTTTCCTACCGCCTCGCTTCCTTATCAAAATCGGCACGCGCACCGTGATTGTGCGGCTGTCGCTTTTGATCCTCAGCTTTGCCATCACGCGGCCTCCTGTTCAGGCCTGATCGCATTGAGTTCGAGCGTGAGGTTTGCGAGGCCTTCGGTTCGAAGGCGGATGTCGATGCCATCTGCACTGACATCGATGCGGTCGACCAATAGCTGGATCACCCGCGCCTGCTCGGCGGGGAACAGCTCCTCCCAGATGGGATCGAGCCGCTGCAAGGCTGCCCGCACGGTGGACTCTCGCAGACCGACGACTAACTGCTTTCCGGCGCGCCAAGTACGTACGATCATGTCGGGCGATCGCAGAAGGCCGCGCACCTGATCGATGACCGCGCCTTCGATCTCCGCCGCCGGCACGCGCCGGACCGTGCATTCTGGGGCGTCGTGTTTCAGGAGGTCTGTGGCTATGTAGTACCGGTAGAGCCGCCCGGCCTTACGCGTGTGCGTTGGCGTCATGGCGCAGCCGGTCGGACCGAAGATCAGGCCTTTTAGCAGGGCCGGCGTTTGGGCTCGGGTTGCCGCCGCGCGCCGCCGCGGGCCGACAGAGAGCACCTCATACACGCGATCCCACAGCTCTTTGCTGACGATCGCCTTGTGCTCACCGGGATAGGAGACGCCCTTGTGAACCGCCTCGCCGATGTAGGTGCGGTTGCGGAACAGCTGATAGACGTAGCCCTTGTCGATCAGGCGTCCGCGCTTGCCGCGCACGCCCTTCTCTCTCATTTCCCGGACCAGTTCGGTGACGGAGCCAAGTTTGGTGAACCGCTCGAAGATACGCCGGACCGTCCCGGCTTCCTCCTCATTGACCACCAGCTTGCGGTCCTTCACGTCGTAGCCGAGTGGCACGAAGCCGCCCATCCACATCCCCTTCTTGCGGGAAGCAGCAAACTTGTCGCGGATGCGCTCGCCGATTACCTCGCGCTCGAACTGCGCGAATGACAGGAGGATGTTGAGCGTCAGCCGACCCATGGAGGTGGTGGTGTTGAATGACTGCGTGACGCTGACGAAGGTGACGTTGTTGCGATCGAACACCTCGACCAGCTTCGAGAAATCCATCAGAGCCCGGCTGAGCCGGTCGATCTTGTAGACGACCACCACGTCAACCCGTCGCGCCTCGATGTCGGCGAGCAGGCGCTTGAGCGCGGGACGCTCGAGGGTCGCGCCGGAGATGCCGCCATCGTCGTAGCGATCGGGAACGAGCATCCAGCCTTCGGACTTTTGGCTCGCGATGTATGCCTCGCAGGCCTCGCGCTGCGCATCGAGCGAGTTGAACTCTTGTTCGAGGCCTTCCTCGCTGGATTTGCGCGTGTAGACCGCGCAACGCAGCTTCCGAACGAGCGATTTCATCCCCTGCCCCGGTTCTTGAGGCCAAAGAATGTCCAGCCATTCCATTGCGTGCCGGTTATCGCGCGCGCTACTGCGGATAGGGATTGGAAGGGCCGGCCCTGATATTCGAAATCGTTCTCACGGACCGTCACGCAATGCTCAAGGCCCTGCCACTCGCGGATGAGCCGCGTCCCTGCCATCGGACGGTCCTGATGATGCCGACGGCGGTTCAACGGATTGCCGCCGTCCAGCTCTTGGGCGAGTTCGCGCAGCCGCTTGACCGTCGCCGGCTTCAAGCCGCCGTACGCCAACTCCTGAATGCGGTAGGCGAGCCGATGTTCGAGGAAGCGCCGGTTGTAGGGCGGCGGCTCGCTGTCGAAGAGGTCACGCCATTGCTGTTTGAGTTGCGGGATGGGCAGGGTTTTTAACGCTACCACGCGAGTCAGAACCGTATCGCTCATCAGGCATTCTCCGAGGCCGAATCCTCAGGATGACCGCTCTGCTGGGGCGGGAAGTCGAGCGAACTTTCTCCACAGTCGGCAGATTTCTGAGTTGACTGTCGGGCAAGAAGACGCTGAAGGCCGGCGGCGAGGATCTCCGCGATTTCGCGAAGCCGTTCTTCGCTCGATACATTCTCAAGGCGCAGCATGGCGCGAGCTTCGACAGCCAGCCACAAAAGTCCAACGTCATTTAGCGAAGATGGACTCCATCGCAGACTATCGTAGCTGATCGTCCATACAGCCCGTGACAGGGACTGCGTGGGCTTGCATGTCGTGCAAAAATCGTCGTCCTGATTCGGAGCGACAGGTGGTCTATTCGCATTGGCCCGCGGCAGGGTGCACACTGGCGGAGGCGCGCCGGCGCACAATTGCGTCTGATGCAAGCCCACCTCTTCGTGACGAACGCGCCCGCAGTCAGGCGACTGAACGAGAACGAAGCCAGGAGCCTGATTTTTTCAGTTTGTTCTTGACGTGGAAACTCGTTGCATACGGAGCGGCCGAGCAGCTGAGCGGCAAGCCGTTCTTACTCGGCCCTGAAATGTTTGCGGGCGCCGTGTCGGCTAGTTGGCGAGACAACGTCCTACAGGTAGAAAATACCCGCTTCTATAATATTCGGATCTTTCCTGCGGTAGTGGCCCCTTGTCGAGCCGACATCCTCTCAGACCTGTTGCTTTCCGAAGGCATGTGGAAATTCGTACTCCATGACCCGGAGGTCGAGCTACTTGCCAAACGAGCGATCGCGAAATCGCCTGGATATGCGACAGTTTTCCACAGTGGGTGGTGTCATCCGCACGGTGTGGCCGAGTGGCCTTTTGTTTTCAGTGCAGATGATGTCGTAGGGGTAGTTCATCCAGATTGGACGAAGCGTGGTCCTCTCGGCTTCTTGAGTACCGAGCCTGACCCGTTGGAAGTTATTGAGGCCGTCGCGGCGCTTAGTCATCGATGGGACAGCCTGCTGAAGACGTTGCTAAGGGGAGAGATCGACAGCGAGGCTTTGCCCGCAGAGCAAAATTACCCTTCCAAAATCCTTCGCTCGCTTTGGCGACAACCCCGTTTCTATTTCAATCTGCAGGACAATAGCCTTTTCGAAAGCAAAGAAACCCTCATCCCTCCTCACGACTGGTTAGCGCGCCGATACACGGGCATCTTGTTGGAGAAGCCACAAGCTTCAGTGCATCAAAAGGCCCGAATTGATTCAGGCTCGTCGGGCGTGCGTAGCGGCAACTTGTTTCATGTGAAACCGACCGGCAACGATGGGCTGCGATCATTTACGATGGGGAAGCGCAAACGGCGCAGGCCAGTTGCGGAGGAAGTTGCGCGAGCGTTGCGAGAGTGCGGTCTTGCAAGCGATCCAAGTGCTTTCTCGTGGAAAGAGATCGCAAAGATAATCTATCCGAAGCTGAAAAAACCTCCGGCCACACAGACCGCACTCGAGAAAGCCATTCAGAGGCACTACGAAAACAATCGATCAGCCGAGTAAATTATAGTTGCTGCTGCTCCCCTATAGACGCGATGGACATGTCTAAGATGTCTCGTGCAATTCGGTCGTGGTCGCTGCAGCTTCGTCGCGGTTCAAAGGGAACGCGCGACGATGTTGGACCGAACTCAGGATAATCTAGACGCTCTCCTGACCGAGCTTCAGGCGTCGGAGATCTTAAATCTTTCCACTCGCACGTTGCAGGCCTGGCGCTTGCGCCATGCCGGTCCCGCTTTCATTCAGGCCGGCCGAGCGGTGCGCTACCGGCGCCGTGACCTGTGCGCGTGGATCGATGCCAACACGGTCGGCGGGAGCTCGGTTGCGAGCACCGAAGCGCGATAGCCCAATGGCTCGGAACTCGGATTCCGACGACGTGGTCAATCACGCCCTTCAATACACCGCGCGGCAATGGCCCGTGTTTCCCTGCCATCCGCGAACAAAGCGCCCGCTCACGACCAACGGATATCGAGATGCCTCAACCGACACCAGCATAGTTCAATGTTGGTGGTCGCGCTGGCCGAAGGCCATGATTGGTGCACCGACAGGCGCTGCGATGGGCGCCTTCGTCCTCGATCTCGACGCCGGGGTTGATGAAGAGACAGGTGAAACATTTGACTGCGACCAGCTACAGCGTGAGCTGCAGGCAACGTTAGGTCATGATCTTCCACGGACATCTTGTGCTTCGACGCCGCGGGGTGGGCGTCACCTGTACTTCGCTTTGCCGCCTTCAAAAAGCATTCGCAATCGCGCAGGCGTCATCCCAAGGGTCGATGTTCGAGGAGAAGGTGGTTACGTCATTGTGCCACCTTCCCGGCGCATCGATGGCAAGGCCTACGCTTGGGAGACCTCGCCGAATCAAATCGCACCGGCAATCGCACCTGAGGTCCTCCTAGACCTCGTTGCCCGAAAAGCCGAGACAGCCAACGCGCCGCGTGCTCCGGCACGCCTGCAGCCGCCTCTCAACTACGGGCATTCAGCTCTGCTCGACGAGGCACGTCGAGTCAGCGGTGCCGGGCCCGGGCATCGCAACGATCAACTCAATCAATCGGCTTTTCGGCTCGGCCAACTCGTTGCTTCCGGCGCGCTCGAACAAACTGAGGTCCGCGCCGCGTTGGAAGGAGCAGCAGCAGCGTCCGGTCTAACCGCTGAGGATGGTTTCGCATCCGTGAGGCGCACCATCTCGTCAGGCCTTGAAGCCGGCCGGGAACATCCGCGTGTGTCGAGAAGTGGCGGTTCTCCCATCCTGACCTCACAGAGACGGATGACGAAATCGCAATCTGGCGGCCGAGCCAACTTCGATCGCGAGCTTTCCCGCTTACCGCTCACCGATCGCGGGAATGCAATGCGCTTTGAAGCGCGAAACAAAGACAAGCTTGCCTACTGCCCTTCAGAGGGTTGGCTGCGATGGGACGAGACCCGATGGACCCTCGATGGTGACGGGCTCGCAGTGCTTAGCTCCGCCCATGACGTGGTGGAGGCTCTCAATCGCGAAGCGGATGTGGTGGCGCGTGAGGAACATTCAAATGAAGGAGATCAATTATGAGGCGCTCACAACAGCTCAGGAGCTGGGCTTATCGCTCGCAAGCGGCCCCGCGCATGCGTGTCATCGCGGAACACGCAAAGCCTTACCTCAAGGTGGACATCAGCGAGCTTGATCGGCAGCCCCTCAAGCTGAACCTGAAAAACGGCACTCTTGTCTTCGCAAAAACGGCGGGTGTTTGGGGTGTTCGTCTCTACCCCCACGACCCGAAGGACCTCATCACCAAGGCCTGCTCAGTCAGATATGACGCCAAGGCAATCTGTCCGACTTACGATGCCGCACTCTCGCTGGTACAGCCTGACCCCATCATCCGATCGTTTCTTCATCGGGTCGTGGGCTACGCGTGCACCGGCGACATCAGCGAGCAGAAGGTATTCTTCTTCTATGGAGCGGGCCGAAACGGCAAATCGACGTTCATGGAAACGTGGGCGCGCGTTCTCAACGACTATGCCACCACAATCCCAATTGAGCGGTTCCTCCAAACACGGCAATCAGTCGATGCTTCGAAACCCTCTCCCGACCTAGCGCGTCTTCACGCAGTTCGGTTGTTGCGCACCTCGGAGCCCGAGAGAAACGCCCGGCTTGCAGAGTCGACAATCAAACTCGCGACCTCAGGCGAGAGGATACTGACGCGGCATCTCAATCGAGCGTTCTTTGAGTTGTCGCCGCAGTTCAAGCTCTTTGTTTCCGGCAATTACAAACCCATCATCACGGGCACCGATGATGGCATCTGGCGCCGCGTTGTGTTGGTGCCGTGGGAAGTCACGATCAGTGACGAGCAATGCGATCCTCATCTCGTCGATAAGCTCACAGCCGAAGGCTCAGGCATTCTCAACCGTATGGTCCAAGGGACGCTGTCATGGCTATCCCGCGGGCTCGACATGCCAGAGCAGATCATGGGCGCGACGGCCGATTACCGCGAATCCTCAGATCACCTCGGTCGGTTTCTGTCGGAATGTGTGCGGCATGCCCTCGGTTCGGCTGAGCCAGCCACTCGTCTCTATCTGGTGTACGCGGCCTGGGCCAAAGCAACCGGC
This sequence comes from Alphaproteobacteria bacterium, assembly GCA_005884685.1. Lineage (GTDB taxonomy): Bacteria > Pseudomonadota > Alphaproteobacteria > Rhizobiales > Xanthobacteraceae > PALSA-894. Next base: position 134,606 of record VBAH01000076.1, on the reverse strand, counting down.
GCTCCACTTTGGAAGCAAACGGGCTTTGGCAAAGCGATGGGCGATCGGGGTTATCGCAGCACGAAATCAGGCACGCACTTCTGGATGGACATTCATCTGATCAAGAGTGAGTCCGATTTTGAGCCGTCGCTTCCAAGCTCTGCGGCATCGAAACCCGTTGCCAGGCCTGATGACGATGATGACCCCTTCTAGATCGTGGGCGCGATCGAGAGATCGGCCATGCCTTGGAGCGTTGGGAGCGTTTGCCCCAGTGAAGAGTCTAAGCGCTTCCCTTACTTCCTGCAGCCGACCACGAAACACGCTCCCAATAAACGGCCCCCCCCGGGGGGGTCAAAAGTCAGAAACTTTTCGCGCCGGACCGGATGGTTAACCCTCCCGTCTTTTCCGCGAAATTCCGAAATATTTTTTTTCACCCTAGCAGGACGACACCATGAAAAAACGAGGAGCGAACAGGCAGGAGAAAGCGGCGCGACGAAAGCCCAGTGAGATGGTGGCGCCGGAGCAATGGCCGGCTTGGATTGTGGAGAAAAGGCGCATCAGCGAACTGAGCGATCACCCGCGAAACGTCCGCATTCACCCCGTCAGTCAGCTCAAGCAGCTGGATCAGTCGTTCGCCGAGCACGGAGCCGTCCGACCCATGGTCATCAACGAGGCTGGGCAAATCTTAGCAGGCCACGGCTCCCGTGACTCACTGCTGCATCTGCATGGCGATATAGAAGTTCCGGTGGTGGTGACGCGTGGTTGGAGCGACGAGCAGCAGCGCGCGTTCATGTTGCGGGATAATGCGCTGGCTGAGCTATCGAGTTGGGACAAGCCTCGTTTGGGTATCGAACTCGCCGACCTCAAAGCAATGAGAGTCGCCGACATCAAGGGTATAAAGTTTCCGGACATACTCAATCTTGGATTCAAGCCAGCCACGCTCAACAAGTTACTGACAGGAGTAGGCGAGCAACCCGGCAACGGCGGACCTAACGCCGATGTAGTGCCGGAGGCTCCCGCCGAGGCCGTCTCGCGCCTGGGGGACATTTGGATGCTTGGCGAACACCGGATTATGTGCGGCGACGCCACCAATCCGGATCACGTCGCCTGTCTTATGGCGGGCGATATGCCCCGCGCCTGTGTGACTGATCCGCCCTATGGGATTTCGTTTGAGCGGGGCAAGTTTATTGGACGTGATCAGGCTACTCCCAACACATTTGCACCGATTGCGAATGATGATCTGCAAGGAGAACAGCTGGCAGCGTTCGTATGCGCTGCGTTGCGGGCAGCTTTTGCCGAAGCAGTTGGCATATCAGCTTACGTGTGGTCAGCCCCTCTGCGGGAGGGTTACGCCACCTTTGCCGGCGTCGAGCGGGCCGGCTTCAATGTACAGAGCCAGATCGTCTGGCGGAAATCTTCCTTCCTGATGGGACGCGGCGATCATCATTGGCAGCATGAGGTCTGCTGGTATTGCAACAAGGGTGGGTCACACGCGTGGTACGGCGGCCGCGATCAAGGGACGGTTTGGGATTATCCGAAGCCGCAATCCGTCGATCGGGAAGGCCACCCGACGCCTAAACCAGTCGCCCTTTTCGAGCAGTGCATCGGGAACATCACCACACCCGGCGACTACGTCTACGACCCCTTCTCGGGAAGTGGGACCACGATTATCGCAGCCGAAGCGCTCGGGCGGCGCGCGCTCGTCATGGAGCTTGAGCCTCGCTACATCGATGTCGCGGTGAAGAGGTGGGAGAGTTTCACCAAGAAAACTGCGTGCCTCGCGGTCGGTGAGAAGACTTGGGACCAAGTCGCGATATCCCGAAAAGAGGCTCGCTAACCAAATCAACGAAGCCATCCGATGTTATGCCGAAACGAGTCCACATCGTATTTGGATCTGTGGGGAGAACACACACTGGCTCGACGCGAAGCTACTCCGAGCAATTACGGGCCGGCCTAAGATCAATGTATCCGTCCGATGCGAAATTGCCTGTCGATTCAGCATTCCGCTTCAGAAACTCCAAGAGCTCTTCCTGCCGCGGCTGTCCGAACGTAAGGCGATAGAGCGCAAGCGATTCCTTGAGGTCGTCCACGCGCGTTATCTCGCGGGACAGCGGCAGCATCGGCAATCGCCGCTCGATCTTCGATAGGCCATCGAATATCCAGAACGGCACCATGTCGTTTTGAGCGTCCGCACGCCCGTCCACGGCGGTACGGAAGAGCGACCTCCAAGGATCGCGCCCGCCTCTGGTGCCTGCGATGCCGAAGGCTCGCGCGAGGTTCTTCCGGATGAAATGCCCCTTATACCGGTGAACGCGCCCCTCGCGCTGCTCAAGGTCAACAGGGTTAGTCGGCAAATTCCAATGCACCAACGCATGGCAGTAAGGATGGAAATCAAGACCTTCCTGGCCGATCGAGGTCGAGGCCAAAACGAAAGGACGGAAGGGGGAGTTGAAGGCATCGCGTAATGCACCCTCGCGCGTCTTTTCCGAACCGTCTTCCGAGTCGGATTCGCCGAAGCGCTGTGCAAACCGGCAGCGGATGCGTTGCAGCTTGACGGACACACCGCCGCCTGACGATGTCCGGTAATGGTCATAGGCGAGCGATGTCGTTTTCAGGCTCACGGCGTTGCCGATAGCCTCGCCGAGGGCATGCAAACCCTTCCCAGTGCCAGCATCGACGCTCAGTAGGTCGATCAGAATATGAACATATTCGTCAATGACCGCCTGGAGATTGCCGTCGCAGCAGTAGCTCAGGGCTTGGTCCCAGTAAGGGTGTTCGCGGCCGAAGAGCCCCCGAAGGAGCAGGATGCTCTCCGGCACATTGAAGAGTGTCCGGAAACCGAGAGCTGCCGACGCGGCCGACTGCCACGCGGCGCGCTCCTCACTCTCGGAAGCATGTCGCAAAAGGGCGCGCAAGATGGCAGTGGCCGGCGCTCCGATAGCAATCTTAGCAAGCACCGCCGCAAGATCATCGGGCGGCCGACCGAGCCGGCTCGGCCCGTCCAAGAGCTCGGAAGCCTCGGTGATGTGCTTCTGAAAGAGACTTCGCTCCTCATCCTCGGGCGAGCCCCATGACCATTCGTCGTCCTCCTCCATCATCCATTCGCGAACCGATGGGGAGTGCTGCTTGTCGAGCAGAAGCGGCGCCGCCCAGTACCAGCGCTGATCCGGCCGCGCGCTCTTGTCTTCATGGCCGCGGACAAGCGCTGAAAGCAGTTCCGATACTTCCTTGGCGACGCGTTGATCCAGCTCGGCCCTTGCCAACCGCCCGTCTTGCACCTGCGCGTGCGCAAGCGGATCGATCCGTTTGGCCAGCGTCATGCAGGGATAGAACAGGGCAAGCAGCGGCATTCCGCCCAGGCGCCCGTCCTCCTCGGACCATCGCAGCAGCGGTCTGTGTTTTTCCCGCACTTCGCTGTAGCTGGGCGCGGCATCGCCTGTGAGTACCATAAGCCGTTCCATCGCGTAGCTCACCAGCATCGCGATGGACCGTGGCACCACCTTCCATGACGAGAAGATCAATTGTTTGGTATGGGAATGGTCCTCGGTGTCGGCGAAGGTGCCCCCCGCTTCGTAATAGGGCAGGTCAGCCGGAAGCCACAGTAGCTTCCATATCTCACTCTGCGCGAGATCCTCGATGAGCGTTCGAAGTCGCGGGTTTTTCGGATCGATGGGCTGATACGCTTCGATGGCCTTCGCAGGTAGCTGCCACGGCAGAAGGTCACGCAGCGCGCCCATGATAGGCAGGTCCTGACTCTGGATTGCCTCGTGCAGCAAACTCTTGAGTCGGTAGGTTTCCTCCATGATGTTGATGAGATAAGGGCTCGACTTCCACAGTTCGATCGGATCGTCGGCTTCGACCTGATGCGCAAGCTTGGAGAGCAGCCGGTATTCGAGAAAATCCTGGGCCACCATCGGAACGAGCGGCGCCTGGACTTCCTTGAGCATGCCGTTGCGGTCGGCGGTGGAGGCAAGACGCTCGGTTCGGCACATAACCTTGCGCAGGCATATTTCGATAGCGTGCGACACGTCTTGCACGGGGATGCCGACATCTTGGCCGCAGATGGCCTTGCGGTACGTGACAAGGTTCTTTTCGAGCTGGTGAACGTCCTCTGGCTTCTTCGCAAGGAGGAAGCGAGACGTTTCGAGAAAATCGCGGTGGTGGTCGTCGCCATCCGTCTCGGCGCTGACCGTATACATTTTATAAGGCGTAGCGGACAGAAGAAGAATCTTTGAGCCTGCGGATTCAAAAAGCCGCTGAGCGAGCTGTGCCGCCTCGTCTTTCGTGTCGCCGGTCTGAAGCAAATTGCGGAAGCGCTGGAACTCGTCAAGGATAATGAGGTCGGGTTCGAAGACCGCGAGGCAACTGCGCGCTAGAGCGCGCCTCAGACGAGCGATGAGTTGATTGCGGGCATGCCTCTGCTCGTAAGGAGCAAGACGTTTGCGTGCGCGTCCAAAAGATTCCAATTGCACCGCGAAATCGGCGGCAAGCGACGGATTAGCGTCCAGCGTCTCCTTGAAGCGCACAACCACCGCCTGTTCAAAACCGTTTTGCTCGTCGATTTTGGACTTCACCTCATCGAGCAAGTTTCGCCAGTTTTCCGTGCCGGCGTTGGCCTGGAGGAGGTTCTTGGCGGCTGTGCCGCGTAAGTCCCAAATGCCGGCCAGGAGCCAATAAAGCACGGCACGTTCGCGCCGTGCGCCGCTGCTGGTGCCAAAATCCAGCGACGTACCCGGCGTGAAGGAGATGAAGTTGACTTTGCGCTTATTGAGGTCGCGCAAATGGAGGGGCAGCAGCGTTAGACGCGACGCGAAGGCTTGATCCTTCGACTCTCCAAGATTCAGGCGATTGATGTTCTGACGGGCGATCTCGGCATTGGAACAAATGTAGAGCACGTCGATGCGTTTTTTCGTGTCCCACAAGTGCGCAACTGCCTGCGCGATGACGCCTTTCGCAACCCATGTCTTGCCGAGCCCAACCTCGTCAGCGACGAGGAAGCGATCGACGCGGTCGCTATCGAGATAAAGACGCCGATAGGCGTACTGTACGGTCCCACGCTGAAAGTCGCGCAGCGATCGGCAGACTTCCTCCGCATCGGGTTTGGGAGGAATGGTCATCGTCGCAGCGCCTCCCGCGCACGCCAGATCGGCGCCCACACCGAATCAAAATTTCTTGGCAGAAGCGCCGCTCCCTCCACCGTCTTGCGCAGGTCGGCAACCAAGGACTGCACGCCGTCTAGAAGTTCCGGCTGCGTCGCGAGGGCGCGGCTCAATTCCTCCAAGAGCGGGATCGATGCCACGCTGTTTGCGCCTCGGCGCTTGGCGGGGTCGAGCACTGGTGTGACGAGGTCGGTGATCCGGCCAGATTGCAGGCCGTCGTGGTGAATGAGGAATAGGAGATAGCGCAGCACGTTGGCCTGGTCGCTAAGGACATGATGGAGAAGATTCTCGAACCGGTCTTCGGGTACGCCCACGAGCGGAAGCTTGAGGACAAAGCGAAGCTCGACCGCGTTTTCCCCTCGTCCGGCTGTAACGATCACGGCAAGGAAAGCCGTGAGGCCCTGAGATGAGAGATTGTCGAAAACGAGATCGTTGCTGGAAAACAGTGGCGCCATAGGTTGCGCGGCACTTTGTGGGAGAGTGACCGGCCAAGCGATCGCGGTCGCGTTGATCTGGGCAGAGGGGGGTGCGAGCGTTCGCAACGCCAATCGATAGAGCTTCTCCTCGCGGGCGACCTCGAAGCGTAAAGGCAAAGCTACGATCAGGGTGCGCAGCTCCTCGGCCAGCTTCGCGTTTTGCTCGGCAACCTCATTTACGACGGGCGGGCTTTTCGGAATCTGGTAAGGCAGCAGGAATTGCGAAAATCCCTTAGAGCCCGAAACGCCGTTCAGGAAGACGTCGATTCCGATCTTGCTCTTTTTTCCCGTGAGGCGGGTGAGAAATTCGACATTGTGGTGGAAGCCAGCTGATGTGGCGTTGGCCGAGCCTGTCCAAAGATCGGAGTCCCATCCAGCGTCGGCGAGATAAAGCTTGGCGTGCAGCCCCTGCGGGGCGGTTTGAGCCGCGGCCTCGTCGGATGGATTCAGAGACGGCGCGGGCGTCTCCGGAGTTTCGGTTGCTTCATCATTGCCGGAGGCTGAATCCTCGATGGCGAAGACCTGCTGAAACTTCGCTAAGGTGGCGGCATCAAGGGCATCGAGACTCTCTTCGCGGGAAATCAGGATTGCGGGCGCCTCCTCCGCGAGGTCCTTGAGAAAGGACGCGGTCACGAATGGCGAAACCACCAGGAGCCTGCGAGTGCCTTCGGGCAAGTCCGGCACGCGGAAACCGGGAAGGCCCATCGGACAGAATTCGTAATCGTCGAAGGGCTCCGGGAGTTCAAAGCGCACGCGGCGCAATTCGTCGGCGAGGAGCTTCACGGCTTGACCGTGCCGCTCATGGAGTTGATCAGTAGCAAGACCGGGAAGCGCGACAAGAAACTCCGCCAGAGGATGGTTCTTCGCAAATGCGCGTTGGCGTTCAACGACCTCGCCGTCGAGGGCCAGCAGCGTGTCCCACGACGGATCGCCCGTGATATTGCGCGAGAGGCATAAGAAACGGTAGCGAACGGGCTCGCCGGGCGAGGTGAAGCGCAAAGCCCAGATTTTAGGGTGAAACGTGCCACCTTTCTTTCGCACCGGGACGATCGCCTCTTCCAGATGCGCATAGAGAGGATGCCGCTGTGCTGGCACGGCAATGCCGCCGGCTTGGCAAAAGATCGTCAACCGGTTTGCATAAGCGCGAAGCGCGTGAAGCAAGGCGACCGGGTCGCGTCGAAGCCTGCCGTCTGGATCTGTCAGGTCGAGCAAAGCGAAGCTGAGCGGAAGCGACAGCATTGTCATGAGATCGAGCGAATAGGTCGTGCCGATCGCGCGGTCGAGCTGAAAGCCCGACGGCGGCCGAAGAGCACTAAGGTAAAGCTCGCGCCGGTTGGGCGGCAGCATGCGTCAGCCAAGCCCCTGCCGGATGTCGTCGGCGATGATCTTGACCCTGAACCAGCGATAATCGATCTGTCCTGCGCCGGACGCTTCGTTCCAGCGTTCGAGCGCGCGGGCATTTCCGATGCGTTTGCGCGTGCGCTTGACCTGCGCCTCGCGCGCCACGACGAGCGATTGCGCTGCCGCATCGTCGGCGATACGGGTCAGCTTCGCGCTACGAAGCGTATGATCGATCCAGCGGTCCACGAACTTGTGGGCCGCCGGCGATACGGCATGCATGGACTCCCTAACGACCGTCCAGAACAGTTTGCGATCCCAGGACAGATAGCGAGGCTCGGCAGCCTCGATCAATTCGGCCCAGGTGGCAAGTTCCTCGCGGTACTCGTCCTGCAAGCTCTTGCGGTTCGCCTCGCAGGCCAACATGAAATTGTAAAGCAGCGCCGCGCCGTGCATCAGCTCGGAAAAATTTTGCGCATGCGCGATCTGGCTCCTGAGCGATGGCCCGAGGTTGGCGGCAAAGGTCGTGTCCCAGACGAAGGCGCTGTCGATCTCTGCGTCGGCGCTGCCCAAGAGCGAACCGAAGACAGTGGGGCCGAATTCCCAGATCCGCTCCGCAAGGTATTTGGCTTCACGCTTCGACAGGCCGAACGCCGCCTTTTCGAGAAAGCCGCTAGGAGCGGACGGGAGGCTCGTACTCCATGCGGCGGGCCCCGCCGTGCCTTCGTCCTCGGCGACTAGACGGCGCAATGATGTGGGGTAAAAAGTCGCAAACTCCCGATGATACTGCTCCTGTGATCCTGCGAACCGGCGGATGCCGAGCCTGCCGAGACCGGCCCAATAGATGCTGCTTGGCAAACGCGCTAACTTATCCCGGGCAAGCGTACCGATGATACCGTCGGTCTCGCCGCCATTCTCGAGCGCGCGGATTAGGCGAATCTCGTCGCGCCGGGCTAGCCGTTCAATGTCGGCCGGCAGCGTGCGGCGGCGTTCAAGCTCTTGGTAAATCCATGGGATGAACAAGAAATAACGCGCCCGGGTCTGGATGGTGCTCGTTGCCGGAAACAGCAAGTCGGCAAACGTGTCGCGAATGCCGCCGATTCCTAACTCGTCGCGTGTCTCTTTCTCGCTGAAGAGCGCGATCACATCGGCCATCTTGCGGCGGTCATCCTCCGCAAAATCGACCCAGGTGAACATCGACATAGCATTTGCCCCAAACCGCTATCTCGGCTGCAACCACAGTGCGCGTCAACCCAAAGGAGAAACGACCATGAAAATGGCGAGTGAGCGGTGACGCCGCTTCCTGCGTTGCGCAGCAATAGGTTGACTGCGATCCGGCGACTGGGAAACTCGCGCTTAAGGAGCGCATGAGATGCGCCTCGCGCTGTCGACAAGGTTGTGGCGTGTCGCCATTTGAAGCGAATTACGCGCAGGACACGCCATGTGACCTAGCTTTAGTCGCTACTATTCTGAAGGTGGTGAGGACGCGGTTTTCCAAATCGAACTCTTTTGTGACAAGCGGCTAAGCCATTCGTGCAATTCTACTTCATTCACGAGTTCCAACCGCGTTGGCAGGAAGGGCTTTATGAATGGGTCTGGTTTGATACGTGGCGCAAAATCGGATGTAGTCGTTAGAATTCCCTTCGAGGCGTTACTCTCTCCGCTAAGAACTCCGAGTAACGCGCGAACATCATCATGCTTCACGAGATGATCAGGAGCGTATGCTTTCACGGACCCAATCACCTTCACACAGCCAATACCCTTCCCTACGGCGATCAAGTCACGGCCGATCCAGCATCCTTAAACGCGCCGGCAACAATCTCCTCCCACTGCTCAGGGCGTAGCGCATATGCCAGCCTCCAATCTCTCTTTATTTGGGAGATTATCTCGGCCCAAATTATCGAGGTTGATGAGATGAGTAGGCCTCCCGCCACTTTTCCTTCCGAATGAGGATACTCGCGACAGAAAAGCTGCGCGCCATCAGCATCGCTAAATCGACTTCTCCAAAGCGGACCCGCGGAAGCAGGAACCGTGTAAACGTCAACGCGCTTCCAGCACCCTTTGTAGGGCGTCATAGTTTCTTGCGCCTATTCGCTTCGCGTTTACTATGCCCCAGCATTGCCCCACCCCCACTTTGGATAGATCGGAACTTTGTCGGTTCGCGAACGCGACTTTCCCACGAAACCATTCAAGTCGATCGTGTTTGGCCATAAGCCGCCAATACACCTTCAGGCCCAGTCCATGCCAGTGGCGCTATCAAACGACAGATGCTTGGCCATCTCGAAAAATCGACAGAAGGCATTTGCCAATTGAATCTGTCGCGGGGTGCGGCACTCCGCCTCAAAGAGATTTAATGAACTAACGAGGATAGACGCGCACTTGGCCCGTGATGTCGCAACATTGAGCCGGTTTAGACTGTACAGAAACTCCATTCCGCGCGGAGCATCCGCATGGCTGGACGTCGCGGTCGAGTAGATGGCGATTGCTGCTTCCTGTCCCTGAAACTTATCCACCGTGCCGACCCGCGCACCGGGCAGGCATTGCTGAATCTCGAAGACCTGCGCGTTGTAGGGCGTGATGATGACGATGTCGTCGAGGGTAATTCGCCGTTCGTTCCCTTCATGATCGATCCAAGTCGCGCCCTCGGCGAGGATTGCGCGCAAAAGCTTGGCCACCGATTGTGCTTCTTCGGGAGAGCAATTTTGGTTGCCGTCGTGCCTGACAGGCAGAAGATAGAGGCCGGCCCCATCTAGAAACCCTGTACCCTTAACAGCTAATTGTTCGAGCGCTTCCTTTGAACGTAGCTTGCCGTCATAAAAGAGTTCGGACGTGAAGGCACAGATAGATGGGTGTAGTCGCCAAGTTTCTTCTAGGAACAATCCTTGATCCCGACCAACGGTCCGTTCGCCGCCTAAGATGTGGTCAAACGCCGACACGTCGGTGCCCTCCGGATGACTGCCTTGCATCGGTTGGTCGAGTTGCTGTGGATCACCGATCAGCACAACAGTCTTCGCCGCCTGCGACACCGCAAGCACGTTGGCTAGCGACATCTGCGCCGCTTCATCAACGAACAGAACATCGACAGTTTCGAATGCGTCCGGCCGCGACCACAGCCAGGCCGTGCCGCCACCGACCGAGGCGTCGCCCCTTAGCGCAGCGAACAGCTCCTCATTACTTTTCGCGAAGGAAAGACGGTGCTGTGTGTCTTCGACGCCATCAGTCTTCTGGCAGCATTGTAACTCGCTACCGTATTCATCGGCCGCCTTGATCGTCGCGTTGATCAAGTTGCGGATAACTTTGTGGCTGTTGGCTGTGATGCCGACCTTCTTGCCGCGGCGGACTAACTCGCAGATCATGTGGGCGCCCGTGAAGGTCTTACCTGCGCCTGGCGGTCCCTGAATCGGCAGGATGCCGCCCGTGAGATGCCCGCAGAGCCGAACGGCAGCCTCGACGGTTGTCTCCCCCTCGCGATGCAGTGTCTCAGCACCAACGCGCGGTCGCCGTTTCTGCAGGAGATCACGCGCGGCTTGATAGGGCCCGTCACCGGTCGGGCCGTAGTCGGCCACATATTCCCCGATCCGTACTAACGCTTCGGCCATCACCTGGCCGCTGACGTAGCTATGTGCGAAGACGCCTCGCGGATGAAGGCTAGCGGTATCCTGTCGCTTCTTGATGCAGATTGTGTTATCCGCGAATGAGATTGCCTCGACTTTACCTAGTCTGGCACCGCCGATATTGCGGAGTTCCTCACCGCCGCGAACTTCAGCTTCTTGCGGCGGGAAACGGTAGCGGTGGATGGGTGCCTTTGCGGTCCCACCCACGATGTCGACAAAGACGAGCTCGGACAGTCCAGCGCGCTCCTCTAGCAGTTCCTCCGCAGACAGAGCGGCCAGTCGGAAATACTCCCACCAAGCCGCCTTTTCCTCCCGGCGGTGCCAGTCGAGCACATTCGCCAGAATCCAACGAGCTTGTTGTTCCGCGGTTCGTTCGGCGAGATCGGCAGGGACATCTGCTGTCAGCCCGGCGATGAGCCCATTAATCCTGACGAGCCAGTCCGTGATCTTTTCGTTGGGCGCACCATCGCCCGGCTGCGGGCGAGGTATTTCCACGCCACTATCGATCAGCGTAGTACGCTGCAATTCAAGCCAATCGCGTAACGCTAAGGTGGACCGACAGTCATCTTCATTGTAGGCGCGCACCGTCGCCTTCGTTTCGTTTGAGACTGATGAAGCATCTCCGAGCTCAAGATTGGCCTGGAGATTAGCTAAGGCGACATTCGCATCGGCAAGTGGTGCCCCACGGTCAAAGTTGTAGAACGGCTCCAGCCGCTTGATCGAGTAGCTCTCTACGCTTGCGCGCAAGCCATGTCGCACAATCTGATAGAGATCGACGAATAGCCCTGCGCGGAGCATTTGATCTATCTCTTCCTCTCTCGTTGCGTAGCGGCCCATCAGACGCTTGAAGGCGGAAGGCTCGTAAGGAGCGTAGTGATAGATGTGCAAGCCCGGAAATTGCGCCCACCGTGCCATCACGAAATCGACGAACGTTTCGAAAGCACGCTTCTCATCACTGCGCGAAAAGGCCCAGCTTGCCTGATAGGTTATTGTGCCCTGCGCGTCCTTGATGAGATAACCGAACAGATATTCAAGACCATGCTCGCCGACGAAGGGATCGCCTTCGAGGTCGAGAAAAAGGTCGCCATCAGACGGCTCGGGTAGGCGGGTGAGTCCGAAGCCGGTCTCCACCGGAAGCAACTCGAACTTGCCGGTGCCTGCCGCGCGGGCCTCCACCATAATGCGGGCCTGCTCGCGAATGCGAACATAGGAATCAGCCGAACCCCGATCAGGTTTCCAGCTGAGCGGCAATGGCATGCTGGCCAAGGCTCCAACTGTCGGAACGCCGTTCGCCTTCAGTTCATTAATTTGAAGCCTCGAAATTCCTGCCACGAGGCAAAGGTGATCGTCATCTCGGCGGCGAGCGTCACAGGCTTCCCGCCACTGACAGATGCCGCAATGCTCGATGGGATCTGGATAGGTATCGTGTGCGGCCGGGCTTGACACGACGGCGCGCAGGGCGCGCCCAACCTTCCGGAAATAGGCAGCGTAGTCGGCGAACCGATATCGCTGCGGCTCAAACTCCGACCATGGCGCAACGACGTACATATACTCAGGCGCGAGCCCTTGCGCGGTGCCCAGCATGTCGGAATAGAGACAGAGCTGGAGGACTGCTCCGGCCTTTGTTTCGCGGGCGAGCTTCGCGTCGACTGCCTCGTAGGACCAGCTACCAAGCTCGCTTGGCAGCTCAACGCGGCGCAAGACATCCGCACGCCCATTCCAAAACCCGTCCTCAATGCTCCCTGAACAATGATGGGCACTCCACGCTGCATGGCGGCGCGCGTCTCCGCTGCTGCTTCGCTTGTGACCTCGATTCCATCGATCCGGGTGACGTCCACACCTATCTTAGTCAGATGCTCGATATAATTCTGTTCGTGTGCAGCACCCCGCTCGAACAGGACCTCCAGCAGAGGATCATTCCATACCCTTGGTTTCGGTAGGGTACCTTCGGCCACTTCACGATTCAGGGATGTGAGATGACGGCACAGCAGGTGGCCGACCAAGTCAGTCGCGGTTAGCTCAAACGATGCCCCAATCATCCTCATTGATTAGTTGCCCCGATTGAATTCCTGCATCCCATTGTGGCCTGACCATCGCATTCTTGCATGATATAGTCACGGCTATAGATGGACACCGGGTCACGGATTCTCGATTGCTCCTGGCAGTCGGTCCGCGTACGAATCTCGGCATTCCAAGGGGTTTCGGATGCTTGTAGTCCCACGTTGGTCTGCCGAAGGAGTTAAAGAACGGCATCAGTTATTTGTTGTGAACGAAGACGGAGAAAAAGTACTCAATTCCATCACCGCTGCGCTCATAAACTATACATCGATTATTGGGATCAGTGAGATCACGGATGAGAATATTGATGAAGTCTCTTGCCGCGTCGCTCTCCTAGAAGCGATCTGCGGGCCGTTGTTGATTAGCAACAACGCCCCAAGGTTTCTCTCACGAGAGGAGATAGCTAGGCATGTGGGCTTGTGCACAGAGGCTTATCCGCTTCCGTTAGAAGTGTTCTGGAAAAACATGCTTCTCGCCAATAGAACAAAAAATGACGCCGAGGAGAAAGGCACGACCTGCATCTAGGCCGTCAGCTCAACTGCAAGCCCGGCTCCATGCCGGGAGCAATCACTCCGCCACACACTCGATTACTGGTTCAAAGTCCGAGCTATGGGCAGTTCGACATCTTCGATCGCTTCAGCCTTCACCACTTTCAGGGGTACGGCACCGACTGGCAGCGCCGTCTCTAATTCCACGCTGCCGCTTTCGCGATTGATAATTTCTCGAAGCTGATCAAATTCGCCACACCAGATGGTTTCCATATCGCGGTCCCGTCGTGGGTTGCGGGCGGCGCTGGCGCTTCCGAAGGCCACGGCTCGCACCTGCAGGCGGCTCGACTGACTGCCTCCGCCAAGTTCCACGCCATAATCTGGGCTGGCCGCTTTGCGCAGAACGACGCGCCCGTTTTGGACCCATGCAGTTGCCATACCCTCGGTTACTTCGTAGCCGAGGCTAGAGAGGCCTCGTAAAATGGCGCGCCTTCGAGCGTCTGCCGCCATCGTCCGCATGTAACCTGCAATAAGTTCATCAGCTTGTTTGTGTAGGTCGGAGGCAAATGCGGCGTCGTTGGCGTGGAACGCTTGATCAATGCCCGCCGCCAGCGCTTGTGCTTCCGGCGAGCTCATGCGTGACAGCTCGATCTTTCGCTCACGAAGCTTCGCAAAGGTAATCTCACGCTCACGGCCGGTTTTGACCGCGGCGGCAAGGTCGATGATGAGACTGTCGGCGAGAAGCGCGCGGCGCGAAAGCGATTGCTCCTGCGGAATCTCCGCGGCGCGCCGCTCGAATGGCGCCGAATCAATATTCAGTGTGGCTAACACCGCCAGGTGCTGGTCGATCTGCAGGACATTCCGTTCGTCGGGAGCGGAGGGCTGCCGGGCCATCCATTCGACGAGCGTCGTACGGGCTTCGCCCCGCCCGAGTTGCTCGGCAAGAAAGCGCTGCCTCTCCGTAGTGCCTGTCGTTGCAGCACTGTCAGATAGTAGTTTTAACGCCCGATTTATTGCGGGATTGAGCATATCGAGATCGCCGGATTTCAGCGCCCGACGCAGATCATCGGGTATGGCGCGGCTGGCTTTGCTGAGCTCTTGCAGCAACATTTCGGCGGTGCGGCTTGCCCGCCTTTTTGCTTGACGTGCTTCTACTTCCGCCGCGGCAGCCCGATCGCGTCGGGCCTGCGCGTCTGACTGCAGAAACGTGACTTCTAACGGGGCCTGCTTCTGCAATTCGGTAAAGCGATCTTCGGCAAGAAGGCGATGCAAGGCCTTCTGCCGATTCCGTACCGCCTCCATGTCCCCTAGTGATGCGGCACCCCGCAGCTGCGCCGCCTGCATCCATTCACCTGCAGCGGCGTCGACCCGAGCCAGGTGGCCCTGGCAAATAGCGATGATTTCCTCGCGCGTCACGACGCGGAAGACCTTTGGGCCGCTCATGAGCGCGCTCCCCCAGTTTGCAGCGCATGCTCGACGGCGGATTTCAAGCGCTGCCGCTCCGCATCGCCGCCGTGTACCCAGCCATAGGACGACACACGGTGAACATGCGGGATGGCTTGCTTCAGGACGCGGGGCCGCCATACCTCGCGTGCGCGCGCCGTAGTCAGGATGCGATGGCGTGGCGCGTCGCATTCAATGCCAACGCCGTAAAGACCCGTCCGCGGGTCCTCAATCGCAAAATCTAGTCCGAACGCGCCGTCTTTTGCTGGGGCCGGTTTCCACCCCCATTCGCGCAGAAAAGACTCCACGGCACACACAAAGCCGTCGACGTCCCGCGCACTTGACTCGGACGCAGGAGCGCGCTCGGTGATCATGCGGGACAACAGGGTGCGCCCCTCATCCACCTCGCCGGACGACACCATGCGCGCATACTCGAGATAGATCTGCAGATAGTCGCGCGGTAGCGAGGGCTGCCTGCGTGTCGTGAGCATGTCGGAGATTTCATCGACAGGCATCGAGGTCACCATGACGACCTTTTGGCGGGCGCGTGTCACGGCGACGTTCAGCCGTCGCTCACCGCCCGCCTGACCGAGGACGCCAAAGTTACGCCGGAACGTTTTCTGCGCGTTCGGACCAAAGGTCGAGGAGAAGATCACGACATCCCGCTCGTCTCCCTGCACGTTCTCGACGTTCTTGACGAAGAAACCCATGTCTTCGCCATCCTCGGCGCGTTCCCTCTCCCGGGTTAGAGCCTGCCGAAACGCCGCGTTGTCCTCGGCACATTCTTCCAGCTTCTCTTCGATTAGGTCCGCCTGCTTGCGATTGAAAGTCACAACGCCGACCGAAGGGGGCGTGCGGCTTTGCCAAATCTTTGCAAGGTAGGAGACAACATCTTCAGCCTCCTTGGGATTGGTCTGACTTGTGTACGTCCCGTTGGATCGAATGACCTCGATCGGTCGGTGGGTGCGGACAACCTCATCCGGGTGGCGCACTGGAACGCTGAGCCGATCGCCGTAGAAGGACGCATTCGAGAATGCGATTAACTCCCGGTACGCAGACCGGTAATGGACTTGAAGCGTCTTCGTTGGAAGTGCGACCCGCGCGAGGTGAAGGAGGTCGGGACAGTCCTTGATCTCGCGCCGATTCCAGGTCTCGGTAAAAGTCTCGCGCTCCTGGTCGCTCGCATCCTCGTCCGGCTCCTCGCCGTCAAATAGGGTCGCTTCATCGTTCTCAACCTTGCTTGTAAAGAAGGACGTCGGCGGCATTTGCTTTTCATCGCCGCTCACCACGATGATCTTGCCGCGGAAAAGCGTCGGCAGCGCATATTCAACCGGCATTTGCGACGCCTCGTCATAGATCACGGTGTCGAACATGCCCGGCTTGGGCTGAAGGATGCGGCTCGCGACATCGGGTGTCATCAGCCAGACCGGACGGAGCGCTCCAAGTCCAAGCTCCCAGCCGCGCTCGATGAATCCGCGCAGACGTTGGGATCGTGGTCCGGTAAGGCGAGTGATGGCATCCCATTCGCGGGCTGGCTTGATGCGGCTCACGTCGATGCCGTCCATCAACAGGTCGCGGTTGCAACGACGTATGTCGCGGTCCGCTTGCGTAAGCGCCTTGATCTTTGCGTTGATTTCGCTGGCATCGAGGCGCACAGAGGGGTTCTCGCCTTCGATGTGCATCTTCCACACGAGGCGCGCCTCGCGAGCAATTGTGCGGCGGACACATTCATCGAGTTCAGGCGCGGTGATCTGCCGGAGTTCAGTTTCCTTGCTCCGCAAAGTCCTGAAGACAGCGATCTCCAAAGGACCGAGCTGCGAGGCTCGCATTCGAAACTCTTGATAGGCGGAGAGCGTTGGAAGCGCGCCGTAGATCGCTGTCATGGCGTCGACATTGGCTTCCTCTCGGTGGATGGCAGCGCGCCGCGCCGCAATCCAGGCTTCGTCCATATAGAGCGATAGCCCGTCGAGAACCCTGTGACTTCTCTCGCGGCCTTCCGCGCGTTTCACCGAATAGGCCGCAGTCTCAAAGAACTCTTCGAGCGCCTCCGCTGATCCGCTGCGCACAGCCTCCTCGGCCTCTGCGAGCACTGGGCAGGTGTCGATGGCCTGGATCATGTCCGCGGCGCGCGAAAAGATGGAACCAACATTCGTCGCGAGGCCAGCGAAGGCTGTTGGAGCAAGGTCCGGATCAGGCTGGCGGCTAAACAGCGTGTCGATCGCTGCGAAAAGTCGCAGCCGAAGCGGACGCAACGCTTGCTCAAGCTGTCCCGCCCTGGCAAGCGCCTCCAAGGTTAGTCCTTCACCACTGATCTGCAGCTGCATGAGAAGGCGGCCAAGCCGGCGTCGCCGAAGCCATAGCAGCGGGATAAGCCGGCTGATCCAAGACTGTGGCGTGAGCAGACTAAGAGCGAGCGCGACCACCTGATTGAGCTGCTCGGACGGCGCGGAACGCAATCGCCGCGAGGTCGCAGGAATATGCGCGGAGCCATCGAGCAACTGAAGCTGGCGTGAAAGATCCGCGAGCGTCAGCAGTAATGCAACGCCCGGCGCACCCCCGCCGTGCGGACGAAAGAGCGGTATCCACCGGGCGAGGTTGGCGCGCATCGTGGGGCTTAGGGCCAGGAGATCGGCTTTGCACTCGTCAAGCCAGTCGCGCAGCGGGGCCGACGCGTCGATTTCAAAGAACGTACCCTGCTCGGCCTTGACGCGCTCTCGATGCGCTTCTGCGCTTACGAACGCCTTTAGGGCTTCGATGAACAGCGCAATTGTCCCGCCATCGGGTCCGAAAGCTTTGATGGGGTGTAGCGAGCTTTCTTCGAAGCCCGAAGGAAGCCAGTAAGCGGCGAGCGGACCGCATACTTCCTCGAGCGTCGTCACCTCTGCAGGGCCAAGCGAAGCTAGATGCGAGCGAAGCGCCGGGATGTCTAGTGGCCGTGGTACTGCGCCTTCTAGCCCCACCAACTCAGCGAGCAAAGCCCGATAGGTTAGGCCGCTCAGCTCATCAACGCGATGGAACGCTGCCTGATGGCGATCGAGCTCTCCTTCAAGCATGTCAATTCGCGCAGCAAGACGTTCGCGTTCGCGGCGCCATGAGGGCGCGCCGCCCGCAGGACGATCGTGCAGCGCGGTGACTTGATCGCGGATCGCCTTAATGATGGGCGCGCGGTCGCGGGTCATATCGGTTACAATCATGACGCGGGTGTCGAGGTTTTCTTTGCTGAGGCGCTTGCGCACTACGTCAAGTGCGGCCTGCTTCTGGCAGATGACCAAAAGGGTTTTCTGGCGCCCGATAGCATCCGCGATCATGTTCACAATGGTTTGGCTTTTGCCTGTGCCGGGCGGCCCCTCTACGAGGAGGCCCGGAGCTAGACGCGCATCGATGACCGCCGCTTCCTGCGACGGGTCACTCGCGGCTGTGAAATACCGGTCGAGTTCGCGCACGCTTTCGGTGCGAGTAGGCGCCTCGGTCATCTCGACCAAACGGAGCGCTGTTTCGAGGCCCGTCCCGTTTGGCGGGCGGTTCTTGATGAACTCCAAGTCCTTGACGATCGCCTGTCCCATATAAGCCAGGTGAAACAGCACCGCCGAGGGCGACAACTCCTTTTCATAGAGCTTGGGCTTCGCGTCCTTGCCAGGAAGGGTCGCTAGTGAGGTGCCGCGCGGCGCGGCGAGCCCTTCGAAGGCCTGCATCACATCTGCGAGCGAAATTGTTGAGCGCGCAAGAACGTCCCGACGAGCTTCCTCCCATTCGCGCACGGCCTCTACGCCCATCAGACCTTCAAGAGCCGGATTGAGAATGACCTGATCGGCTTCGCGATCGCTGTCGTGCTCATGTCCAAAAGCTATCGCTACGTGTCCGCGGTTGCCGATTTGGGGATTGATGCGGATGGGCCAGAGCAGAACCGGCGCGATGCGGGGCAGCGTAACTCCGCGCTGGTCGCGCATCAGCAGGAAGGGAAATCCCAGATAAAGACCGTCAATACCAGTGTCCCGCCGGTAGAGAAGGGCGTGCGAATGTAGCGATCGGAGGCGGCGTTCAAGCGTTTCATTCTCAGCAAAGGCGCCAGGGTCGAGGTTGATTGTGTTTGCCGTTCGCGCAAGCAGCTGCGAGAGAATATCAGCGGCTGGTGTGCGGCTGGTGCCAAGCTCTGTGAGGTCGACACGAGCTGTTGCGCGGCCGATCGTCATGCGCGCCAGCGGCCCGCGCAAGACGCCACCGACGATCTTCTTGGCAAAGAAGTCGAGAAGCGTCGAGACGTAGCCCTGCTTAGGTAGCGGCTTCCAGCTCGTGGCCGGGATGGCTAGCAGTGCCAGAACCCGCGCCAGCGGCAAGCGCCGGTCGAGGCGCAACTGATCAGCCCACTCATCCGCCATCGCGATGCCGCAGCGCGCGAAGTTTTCGATACGCGTATCGAGCGTCCGATAAATGTCGCGCCGCGGCGATGCGAGTTGCGTCGTGGCCGTGTCCGGATCGAAAGGCGCGATATCAGCACGCTGCGCCTCACTCGCTGCCTCCTCGATGAGGTCGTCGGTCGAACGAAATTGTTCGATAGACGCGCCAAGTAGCAGAATGAGGTCTTCCTCCGCCACCTGGCGCCGATCCATTAGGGAAGCTAGGCCGGGATGTTCGGCATCAGGCAGCAACCGGCGCCGCTCGTCCCAAAGGGCGGCCAGTCGCGCCATCGAGGTCGAGAGTAGATGAACACGAAGCTCTTCTTCGGCGACCGCGATCTCTAGCTGTTGGGCGCGTGCGCGCACCGCGACCGCGCGGGTCTTCAGACGCGAGAGCCATGGTTCAACGTCAAGCTTGCGTAAGAATTCGGGGACCGACCCCGTAATGATTTCGTATCCATCCGCCGGATGATCGAGCAGCCATCCCGGCGTCAATATGTTGCCGCGCACGATGAGCGGCATTGCCGGATTGAGCACTTTGAGGGCCAGGGACAGCCGCAGATCGTCGGACGCATCTTGAAGATGACTGATCTGGCGGACGGCAGCCTGCGTCTCCCTCGGGAGGCTGGCATCCGCTGCCCATGTCGCGATCACACCCCGAACAAGCAGCTCGCGAGCCTCCTCCCAATGGGGAGCCTCTGCGGCCGCGAGCGCGAACGCCGTTGGACTCCGGAAGGTCCTACCGGTAAGCGTGATGGCCGGGCCCGTGGCGGGTTCGTCGGGCGCGGTCACCGCCGCCGGCGCCGCGACCGGCTCACCCGCAAGCCACGCGCGCACTTCTTTCCATTGCCAGCGTTCGCGCCTGTCGCGTGCAAGCAAGCCGCGCAACAGGAGAGTCAGAGAAGGATCGAGCCCCCCAGGGATGGGCGCGCCGTTCGTCAGAATATGAATAAGGAAGGCCTGTTCGTTGATGCCATCGAAGCAGGAGCCGCGCGTGACGTGCTCCAAGAGAATGATGCCAAGGCTCCACCAATCCGAAGCTGCGGCGACGCCGCCCGCGACCGCCTCTGGGGCGGTGTACCGCGTAGTTTCCAGGGGAGAGACAATGTCGAGATCAAATTCGGATAATCTTGCCGACCCAAAACTGCCGATAACGAGATCGAGCGGTTCGCGGGAACGAACAAGAATGGCTCCCGGCCGCAAATCACGATGGCGTAGCCCGGCTTCGGCGAACGCATGCAGCGCACGCCCGATTTCCTGCACGATCTGGCGAACCGCATGCATATCGTTGGAATCGAGGGATAGTGCCGTGAGCGGGCCACCGGTGAGTTCCTCCGCAACTTCAAACGCCTGTTCGCGCCAGCGGCCAGTCGCAATGATCTCCGGCACAAATTCGCGTGGCAGTCTTCGGATCGCGTCATAAACTGCCGGATCAGGCTCCGCGCCCGGCTCATAGAGCGTCAGCACCGCTGGGCGCCCGTTTGAATCCACAGCGACGTAGCGCTCGCGCACCGCGCTCGAAGCAGGCAGACGGCGGGTCAATCGCCAGCCTTCGACAACAGTCTCCGCGGGAGGTTCGGGCTCCCCTGGCCCAGGTGGCGGACCGGGCGAGGGAGCGGAACCTTCGATCACCGCCTCGCAAACGGGGCAGATTAGATCGCCAGGCCCGATAGGGTGCCCTTGCGGGCAAAGCAACGAGGTCGGCGCGCGTGGTGGCGGCGCGGCCCGCCCTGGTGAACGGATCTCTTCGTTCGAAAGATCCCAATGGCATATCGAACCATCCTCGAGTGTGCCCTCGCAGAAGGTTTCGGTGATCGATCTTTCCGTATGGCAGCTCGGGCAGAGACGGATCATCCTTCGGCGACCTCCGACTGCGATCTGTCGGGCCACGCGTCCTCGGAAACGGCGAGATCGTGGCCTTGCGCTCGCAGAAGGCTTTGGAGCCGACGCAGATCATGTGGTCTGGGAATGCCGGCGAGCCATACGGCGCCGTCATCGTCGAACATGAGATCGAGGTTCTGCTCGCGCGCGTTGACCGCGCGATCATAGGGGGAGAAGCGCTCCACGCCGAGCGGCGTCAGCAAGTGGAGCCGCTGATTATCGCTACCACGCAACGCAAGCGTCTGCGGAGCGAAGCGCTCGAAGGGGTCGCTCATGAGCGCATCAGCCAAACCCTCCAGTCGTCGAAGCTCATCCGCGACGGCCTCGCGCGCATAACCTGTGAAAACCAGAATATCGGCTGCCGAAGCCGTGCGGATGCTGCGAAGGAGGGCAGCGAGCGCTAGCGGCTGATCGAAAGGCTCGCCACCTGAAATTGTCACCCCCACGTCGTGATGAAGCCACCGGCTTATCGCGCAAAGCACGTCTTCGACCGTGGTCATGCCACGGCCATGGGCCCAGGTATCCATTGAAATGCATCCCGGACAACGGATCGAGCAGCCTTGCATCCAGATTCCGATGCGCCGGCCAGGCCCCAACGTGGTGACGGGATAGTGGAGGCGCGAGATAGCGATCGCGGTCATGGGCGCTGTCCTGCGGCCCCAAGACTCAGCGTAGTTGCTGCGCCGACGTCCACATCCATAACGTCAAAGGAGTCGCCGGCCTTCGCGCCGCGGTCGAACAGCCCCCGCGAGAGCGGGTTCACAAGATGCGCTTCCACCTGGTTGCGGATACCGCGGCCGCCATTCGAAAGATCGGCAAGGCAGAGGGTCCGCAGCTTGGCGCGCGCGGCCAGACCGAGTGTCACCGCGATGCCAGTCGCCTTCACGTCAGCTAGGAGTGTGGTGATCATGTGATCGAAGATCTGCTCCGCAATCTCCTGGCGGATGAAATCGAACACAATGATGTTTTCACCAATGCGGTTGAGGATCTCGGGTCGGTTGAGGACGACTTTGAAATGCGTCTCGATCTCGCCGCGGACCCTCGCCTTCACCGTATCGAATGGGTCCTCCGGCGAAACATTCGGTACGCGGGTTCCCGATGGGCCAATCGAATAGATGCCCAGGTTCGAGGTGAAGATGATGAAGGCCTCAGAGAAGTAGACGCGGTCGCCGCGGCCCGAGGTCAGCACCCCGTCATCGAGAACTTGCAGGAACTTGTCGAGAATGCGCGGGTGCGCTTTCTCAATTTCGTCGAATAACACAACACTGAAGGGTTTGTCGCGGATCGCGTTCGTCAGCTCGCCGCCGACATCATAACCGACATAGCCCGGCGGTGCGCCGATGAGCCGCTGGTCGGCGTGCTCGGCGCTAAACTCCGACATGTCGAAGCGGATATACGCACTTTCGTCGCCGAACAGCAGGCTGGTGATGGTCTTAGCGAGTTCGGTCTTGCCGACGCCGGTGGGCCCCGCGAGAAAAGCCACGCCACGGGGGCGTCCTCCGCGCGGCGACTGGCCGATGCCGGTTACGGCGCGCTTAACGATATCGAGCATGTGCGTGACCGCGTGGGTCTGCCCTTTCACGCGCCGTTGCACAAAAGCCTCGCCCTCGCTGATCTTGACGCGGTCGATTTTGCGCCAGGGGTCTTCGGTAACGCCGACCTTGTAGCGCCGCACTGCATCGGAAATTTGCGCGATCGAGAGCGCCTCGCTGCGGGCGAGCTGCGCGATGGCATTGAGGTCGAGCAGGAGCAGACCTTCGGTTTCCTCGGCGAAGGCGTTCGCCGCGGCCAATGCGTCATCCTTGGAGGCTTCGCGGCCTCCGGGCAAGCTCCGGAGCAGCGAAGGGATCAGACTGCGGCGCGCTATGTGATCGGGCTTGGCAACCGGAATGTGCCGTACGCGCGGGTTGCCGATAAGGAACCAATCTGGAAGGTCCCCTTCCTTTTCGACGATCCATAGAACAGTGTTGAAGAACGGAGAACGGTTCGGGCCGGCGGGGCGGGCCCGCGCCGCATGCGAAAGAATTAGCGCACGTGAGAAGAGTTGATGCTCTAGCGGCGAGAGCGCGGCGGGACGGGTGATGAGGCGCGAGGCGAAGTCGATGACCAGGGCGGTCGGTGCACCGTCGAGCGGGACAAATCGC
Organism: Alphaproteobacteria bacterium; assembly: GCA_005884685.1. Taxonomy (GTDB): domain Bacteria; phylum Pseudomonadota; class Alphaproteobacteria; order Rhizobiales; family Xanthobacteraceae; genus PALSA-894. The sequence goes on along the minus strand of VBAH01000076.1, from coordinate 111,632 downwards.
TCCAATACCTGAGTGAGAAGATCCAGCCCGGCAGGTGCCGATCCGTCCGCCGGCGTCAGACCTAGCCTGCGAAGGATATCGTCCGCATTTGCCGCTGTCGTTTCGCGGCCCTGCACGACGCGAAAGCCCGCCAACAGATCGAAGGATACGACATTGGCATATCCGGACTTATGCAGTTCGTCGCTTAGCGTCGTGATCAACGGCGCAGCTGCAATTTCTCGGGGCGCGACCTCATGCGCTTGCAAATCCCTGACATTGCCCGAGAGAACAAACTGACTGCGCAAGGGCAGGAACCGCAATAAGTCTCGTATCCAACGCGCCTTTTGAAACGCTACTTCGTCCACGCAGGAGGACCCCAGCCGTACCCGTACACTCTTGTTGCGAGAGTGTAGAACAGAACTCAATCCTCGTGCGAGCGCTTTCTGGTGGGCCAGGGGGTAGCTTCGACCCCAGGAACTTTCCAAACACCCGGCCAAGGGAGACTAGGCTCGTTCACATCCATGACCGAGCAACTGCGCGCCGAGGGCTGGCACATCATGGCACGCTCGGTTGTGGGGTTCATGCAGCTCGTCGTTAAAGACTACGACGGCGAGGCTAGCGCAGATAGACGCCGAGCTAAGCGCTGAGTTGTTCCGATAGCTCGTGTTGGTCTACGGGCTCAAATTCGTAATCCGCCGTACGCCCTGAAACATAATCGGCACCTGAACCCTCAGCGGACCCGAAAAGTGCCTCTGCTGCTTGTGAGTACGAACAAGTCAACAACTCTTCAGCATATTGGCGCGAGCCATCCTTCCAATAGGGCCGCGTCACTTGGTATCGCCAGAGCTTACTTAGTGCGGCCCGCTCTACAGTCTGAATGTTTTCGATCGTGATATACGCCAGCAGCCGCCAATCACCATGCCCGCCATAGCGCTCCGCGCATTCCTGCTTGAGTCGTTGCTCCCAGTCGAAGCAACAGCCAATCTTGATAAGCCGCCCGTCCAGCGAGCCCGCGATGTAGACTTGGCCACGAGCCGTCTCGCGCTGCACCCAAGCAATCTTTTTCGGATCGCATTGAAAGCAGTGACCGCCGCGCGTCCGAAGGCGATGTCCCTCCGCACGGCAAGGACTCCCTAGGACGATGTCCTTACCCGCCTCCTTGGCGCGCCTCTTCCAACCGGCTTGAGAGTACCCACGCGCATCGAACACGTCGTCCGGTCGATAACCGTGACGATCGAGAAATGAGCGCTCAGTTTCCGTCAGAATGTCGTGCATCGTGCATGGCCGTTACAAAGTTCGGCCTCCCGTTATGATGGCCTATAGAATTAGCAATTAGCGCAAATTTATGGCCCAAATCGCAGAGGAGAAGGTAGCCGCCAAGGATGCCAAGGACGCAGAGAGGGCAGCCGCCAAGGCGTCAACCCCATCGGCCTTTTTGTATCGCTGGAGGTCCAGAACGCCTTGTTGGAGCATCCGGGGTGCAGGCTTGCGATTGGAATCATCGATGAGCTTCTGATGACACCGGCCCGGAAAATTCGGGGCCGCGTCTTGCACGAACGGAAAGAGTCCCCGAAATGATTTCTCCGCACCCACAAAGGACGAGCAGCATGTCTGGCCGAAGCAGCGAAGTCCGCCGACTAGATGCCCTTGTCGTCGGCGCCGGCTTCGCCGGTCTTTACTCGCTCCACAAGCTCCGGCAGATGGGTTTGTGCGTCCAGGTCCTAGAGGCGGGAAGCGACATCGGCGGGACATGGTTCTGGAACCGCTATCCAGGTGCGCGCTGCGACGTCGAGAGCCTCGAATACTCCTATTCGTTTTCGGAAGAACTGCAGCAGGAATGGGTATGGCCCGAGCGCTTCGCGGCCCAGGCCGACATCCTGCGCTACATCAATCACGTGGCCGATCGGTTCGGGCTGCGCCCATTCATCCGGACGGATACGCGGGTCGTGTCGGCCGTCTTCGATAAAGTGGCATGCCTCTGGACCGTCGAGTCCGCGCGGGGGGAAGTCTTCAAGGCACCGTTCTGCATCATGGCAACGGGCAATCTGTCCTTGCCACGCGTGCCGGACCTGCCGGGTTTGGAGACCTTCAGGGGCAACTGGTACCACAGCGGGCTGTGGCCAAAGGACGGCGTCGATTTCTCCGGCCGCCGCGTCGGTATCATCGGCACGGGATCGTCAGGGATCCAGATGATCCCGGTTATCGCGGCGCAGGCGAAACACCTACACATTTTTCAGCGTACCGCGAACTTCAGCGCCCCGGCTGTAAACCGTCCGCTCACGCCGGAGGTCGATCGCCGTCACAAGGAGCGATACGCGTACTGGCGCGATCAGGCCAAGCAAACGTCGTTCGGAATTTCGGGCCATCCGCCTCCCACCAAGTCAGCCCTCGACGCAACGCCGGCGGAACGCAATCGCGACTACGAGACAAAGTGGGACACCGGGGGTAACATCAGCTTTCTCTACGCATACAACGATCTCCTGGTGAATGCGGAGGCGAACGAGACCGCCTCAGAATTCGTCCGCACGAAAATCCGCAGCATCGTGCACGACCCCAAGGTCGCCGAACTGCTACAGCCGCGAGATCATCCGATCGGTACGAAGCGGCTTTGTCTCGATACCGGCTACTTCGAGACCTTCAATCGCGACAACGTGACACTCGTCGATATCAAGTCCGACCCCATCGTCGTGGTGACGCCGACGGGTTTGCGGACCAAGGCACGGGAATTCGAACTCGACGACATCGCCTTCACGACCGGCTTTGACGCGATCACCGGTGCGCTTTTCGACATCGATATTCGTGTCGAAGGCGGTTCTCGCCTCTGCGACAAATGGGCCAACGGCCCGCGCACCTATCTCGGGCTGATGACGGCCGGTTTCCGCAACCTCTTCATGATCACGGGGCCACAAAGCCCGTCCGTGAAGTCCAACATGGTCGCCTCCATCGAGCAGCACGTCGATTGGATTGCCGGATGCCTGCAACACATGCGGGACCAGTGCGCCGTTCAAATCGACGCTGACGAAGCCGCCGAAAATAAGTGGGTCGATCACGTCGGCAGGGTCGCCGACGCAACGCTCTATCCACGCGCCAACTCCTGGTATGTCGGGGCGAACATTCCGGGCAAGCCGCGTGTGTTCACGCCCTATGTGGCGGGCCTCGACAAGTACCGGCAGATTTGCGACGGCGTTGCCGCTGACAACTATCGCGGGTTCATCCTATCGAAGGCTCCGGTCGACCAGACGCAGTCACGGCAAGCATGATGCGGCGCGCCAGCGGTGTGCCGCCTGAGACAGGTGCCCGCTTCACCGGAAGCGGATTTGCGATGCGAGCAGTCATCGATGCGATTCATGAAGCAGTAGGTAACTCGCAAGAAGGCTAGGGGGTTTAACTTTTCAATCGCCGAGTCAAACCATCGCCCTGAGAAGAATTCGAGATCGTTGAGTGCGCTGTCATTATACAAAAACGTGCCGCTATCGAATCTACCGATGTACGATCCCGTTCCGAACAATTCTGATGAGATATATACCTTCTGATCTGGATAAAGTACCACACGCGCCCGACGATTGGGGCTATAGACACTTCCCAACGCGGAGGCATCAGCTAGTTGTCTCTGCGATGCGCGCGCGGTATTTTACTGTTGTGAACCGAGAAAGAACGGTATGACGAAAGACGATGATCCGCTGATGTTGCATTATGCAAGAGAACTATCGAGCCGGGTCGAAACGCCATTCTATTTCTTTGATATTGAGGGGATCCGACAACGGATACGCGATTTTGCGGCTGTTTGGCGGGCGCATTTTCCAGGAGCCATACTCGCTTATTCTTACAAGACAAACCCAATTGCCGCTATCACCACAATCTTTCGAAAGGAAGGTGGGCGGGCGGAGGTAGTGAGTGAAAAGGAGCTTTTATGGGCGCTCGCTGACGGTTATCCCGGCAGCCAAATTCATTTCAATGGACCGGCGAAATCGACCGAAGCTCTGCGCCGCGCAATGGAAGCCGATGCTGCCATTCACATTGATTCGCTCGATGAGCTTGATCTCATATTCAAACTCCAGGTGGACTGTCGACCTCGTATCGTGCTCCGAGCCTCGCATCTCCTAGCGTCCGGCGAGCGGTCTCGTTTTGGATTGCTCCCAGATGAGTGCCACCTCGCGCTTGACCGGTTGGAGAACACCGGCCTTTCGGCAGATGGAATTCATTTCCACCTTGGCTCCAATATCAATTCAACGGCCAAGTACATGCAGAGTATATCGGACAATGCTCCACTACTAGACCGCCTTCTTGCCCAGGCGCCAGCCGGCCGTAAGGTTAGTCTCGATATCGGAGGGGGCTTTCCATCTAGAAGCGCAAGCGATGTAAAAATCATTCCAATCGATACATTTGCGAAGGACACGTTAAGAACTTTGCGTAACCACAACATCAATCCTACGGACCTTACAATGATTGTCGAGCCGGGCCGTTGCCTAGTTGAAGAAGCCGCACTCTTGGCGACCCGAGTCATGGCTCGGAAAACCCGAGCTGGTCGGCATTTAGTATTCGTAGATGCTGGTCTCGACCTTGTCCGCTCAGCGGGCGCGATGCATCACCGCGTTTGGTTCGAGAGTGAGCGGTTTGAGCAGCATCACACTCCTTATGAGGTTTGCGGTGCTCGGTGTTACGAAGCCGATCGCATGCCTACGGCGGCCGTCGGCCCGCAAGATGTCAAGATCGGTTCAATGGTTTTCATTAGCTCGGCAGGCGCCTACGCGCTCGTTCAAGCTGGCGTGTGGAATGGCCTTTGCGCTCGCATCTATGGCGTGGATGGTTCGAAGGTCTTCGAGCTTGGACGAGATGGGAGGCTACCTGAGCTTATTAGCACGCCCAGCTAAACGCTCGCAGGCGACTGTGCATTGACGGTGAGGGTCAATTGGTTGTACGCTCGGCATGCATACAACTGATGACTTAAGCTGGCTGCACAAGTCCGGAGGGCGCTTCGCACTGCCGCCTCGACCGGGGGCCACCAAAAAGTCAGAGGCACAAACCTGTAGGGGAGTTGCGACATGGCCCAACCCGCACTGAAAGTCGATACCGTCTACGGCAAGCCGCTTTACGATGAGATGCGTAACAACTTCGACTATTCGCAAATTGTGTGGACCATGAGTCGTTACAACGACGATATGTCAGAGAAACGCGCCAACGATCTTCTAGACGCCTTCCTTCAGTGGATATCGCTCGCCCCACTGAATACGCGCGATCGCTGGATTACCATGTTCAAGACAGACGTGGAGGAGGCCTTCCACTGTTTTGTTCTTAACACACGACTGTACAAGCAATTCTGCGACAAGTTCCTCGGTTTCTTTTTTCATCACGATCCCCTCGTGGAGGAATCAGGGCCAGAAATCGAGGCGGCCGCGAAGTTCACTGTAGAAACCTTAGAACTTTGCTTCGGACCAGACTTGAATTTGGAGCTCAAAGATTGGCGCCGACAGTTCGACTCAGGAAACTACAAAGTAGCTTGTGCGGGGCCAGGTGGTAGCTGCTGATCTCGCTTGGCTCTATCCGCTCGACGGAGTCCAAGAAGCTCAGTTTCGCCAGCAAGGTTTCATTCGGCTCCCAGGAGTGGTCTCGTCGGCGACGGCATCACTCCTGGCGAAGCGGCTGTCCCAGCTCGTCAGTTTTGGGGGCCGCCGTAGGCGTGACGGGTCCTACGGGCGAGCTTTCCGCTATTGCATGCATGCGTGGACATCGGACGAGAAGATTCGAGAAGTAACTCTTAGTCGGAGGTTGGCGGCGATCGCCGCCAGGCTGCTCGGGGTGTCGGAGATTCGACTATCTCACGATCAGGCGATGTTCAAGGACGCTGGCGCAGAGGCAACACCCATCCACGCTGACCAGTACCATATTCCGCTATCGAGTGACGTCGTGACTGCCTGGGTAGCGTTGCAACCAATTGCCTTGGACATGGGGCCTCTGTCCTTCTATGCAGGCAGCCATCGTCTTGAGCCGAGCCTGCGAAAGAAGTTGGCCGCCATGGATCAAGACGGCGTTGAGAACTTCTTCGCGCAGTTCGAAGAGGACGTGGCCGCCTATAGTCCCGGTGATGTCAGCTACCATCTCGGATGGACCTACCACCGAGCCGGAGCCAATTCGTCCTCCGCCGTGAGGGCGGCTTTCGGGATTGTGTACGCACCGAACGGTGTTGTGATCATAGAGCCCAGCGACGGTCAGAATGTCGCTCTGCTCAGTCACTGGTCACCAGGCGCGCGAATTGGTCACCCGTTGAGCTCCTCACGAAACCCCATTGTTTTTCGAGCGTGAGGCAGCGGGGCAGGTGCTATGCTCGCGCAGTTCAGCCGCCGCTCTATTCTCAAGCACGGCGCTGCATCGGGATGGGTGCTGCTCTCGTCGCTTACCTGCTCGAACGCAGCAGGACGGGAAGCCTCGCGTGAAAGTCATGGGCTCTCCAGTTTCGGCCGGATAGGGCTACCAGGTGACTTCGCACATTTTGGATACGTCAATGCTGCAGCACCGAAGGGCGGGGAGTTAAAGGCACAAGTCATCAACATCATTGGTAATCAGAGCTACGAGACCTTTGATACGTTCAACATCTATGTTCTCAAAGGGAATGGGGCCGCTGGCGTCGAGCTATCGTTTGACAGCTTGATGACTCGGAATAGAGATGAGCCCGATGCTGTTTATGGGCTCGTTGCGCGGACGGTCACGGCTTCTGACGACCACCTCGTCTATCGATTCTTTCTTAGAGAAGAGGCTCGATTCCACAATGGAAAGCCAATCACGGCCAATGATGTAGCGTTCTCTCTCCGGGCCCTGCAATCCATGGGACACCCGGCTTTCAAGTCGGCTCTGGCGGACTTGGAGACAGTGGTGGCGGAGGGCCAGCAGGTTTGCAAAGTACATCTCAAGAGAGGTCGCGGTCGCGACGCCCACTTGGCAATATCGATGATGCCGATCTTTCAGAAAGAGAGCTTCGTCGATTCCGCCTTTGATGCGACCGCGTTGCGCCCATTGGTAGGCTCCGGGCCGTATCGCGTGATCCAATTCGAGCAAGGTAGGTTTGTCGAATATGAGCGTGTTCGCGACTATTGGGGAGCGCGTCTTCCCGTCAACGTGGGCCGTCATAATTTTGATCGTGTTAAATTTGAGTATTTTCGAGACCGAGAGGTAGCGCTAGAGGCCTTCAAGCTTGGCATTCTGAACTATCGAGAAGAAAACTCGGCACGCTCATGGGCGACACAATACGATATTCCAGCAGTTCGCGATGGGCGTATTCGACGTGTGGAGATCGACAGTGGCAACGCTCCTCCGAGACAGGGCTGGTACTTCAACCTTCGGAGAGAGAAGTTCGCCGATATTCGCATAAGACAGGCGATTAATCTATGCTTTGATTTTGAGTGGGTGAACAAGAATATAATGAACTCCGCCTACCGTCGCCTCTCGTCCTATTTCCAGAATACGGACATGGAAGCGAGCGGACCAGCGCGCGTAGAGGAGCTAGCAATTCTCGAGCGGCACGGACAGACAATCTCACCGGTGTTGCTTGACTCGCCTTGGACGCCTCCCGTTTCCGACGGAAGTGGCTCAGATCGATCACTCCTGCGAGCAGCGAACGCGCTACTAGGCGCAGCTGGCTGTCGTCTACACGGGGATAAACTCACTTTGCCGAACGGCAGTCCGTTCGAGATCGAGTTTCTTGACACTGCATCGGGCCTCCGCGCACACACCGAGCAATTCATTGGAAATCTAAAGAGGCTCGGCATAAAGGCGGCCTGGCGCGGCGTGGACCCGGTCCAGTATCAATATCGGGTAGCTAACTTCGATTTCGATATGGTTAGTTGGTTTTCATTAGGCTCAAACACTCCAGGCACGGATGTGCGATATCTTTTTGGATCAATGAATGCTGACGTGCCAGGATCCGGTAACATCGGGGGCGTCGCCGATCCTATTGTTGACGCCTTGGTCGATCTCGTCGCGCTGGCGCGTGATCGCACGGAGCTGATTGCGGTTTGTCGAGCGCTTGATCGGGTTCTCCGTGCTAACTGCTATTGGGTCCCCATGTGGTTCGCCAGCAGCACGCGAATTGCGTACTGGAATGCCTTGAACAGCCCGGAGGCCAAACCAAAATTTGGAACTGGAGCGCCCGAGAGCTGGTGGCATGCGCCCGCGCCCAGCCCTTCCACCGTTCGCTGAGAGAGGCCGGCCACCTTTCCAGCGCAGCGGACCGCCGGCATCATCCCCACCGCCCTCGAAGGAGGCGGCGGAGACGCCTTTCCGGTTCCATGAACCAAAAAGCTCAATGAAACGCCTAAGAACGTTTGACCCCAGTCGCACTCCCTCCGCCAGCTAGTCCGGTTTTCCGGTGGTCAGTCAGATTTGTCCCTGGCGCGTCGGGGGCTGAGTGAGTTTTCAGGCCGCTATAATGGGGATACCGGAGGCACGCCCAACAGCCTCAACTCGGTGACGACGGGATGGAAAGCGACTGCAACATCTGGCGACGACGTACTCCAAGCTCAACCCGGACAAGCGCTGGACGCGGGCGGCGGCAATGACCTGGTATTCGGAAGCACAGCGGCCGACGACATCAAAGGCGGTGCGGGCAACGACATAATTTGGGGCCGCGCGGGCTCCGACACTAAGCTCGATGGTGGCATCGGTGAGGACATCATTCATGGTGGGGCGGGCGACGACAAACTAGTCGGTGGCCAGGGCAACGACACCCTCGACGGAGGCGATGTTTCGCTCGCGCGCAGCAGTGCTGGCTTCTCCCCTGAAGATCTTGCGTGCGACGCTCCAAGTGCCAACAATGCTCTCCAATCAAGCATCGTTTTCCACCTGCGGAGTGCATCGGCACGAACTTGAATATTCACGGAGTGCATTGGGGCTAAGATCAGTGGAAGACCGCTTTTCTTGCCGCCCCACTGATTTCAACCGCTTGAAATGAACTACGAAGATAGGGAAATTGAGCGTTTTGCGATCCGATGGGAGTTCGCCGAGACGATTGCAAGTGATATTGAGCATGCTGAGGCGTGAGATCGCCGATACCCAGACTTCATTCGGCGTAAGCTTGGCGGAGTTGCAGCGGGTGCGGCGCCGCACGGCCTGAGTCCGGTGATACGAGAGACAACTATGGGCAAGCTGTCGTTGCGTCGCATTCTGACGCAGTTCACGTGCATCATCGTCGCCGCTGCCGCCGTCGCGCTACTTGCGTCGCGACCGGCGTTCGCCGGCGACGAGCCCGAGCACTATCACCTTGTATACGTCCTCGCCCGCACGGTCGGGTTCGATGACAACGACGCGCGCATCCTGGCCTCCGCCTCATGGAGCGTCGATCTGAACCCCGACACGACCGCGTTCGATCTGGCGCGCGGCGACCTCGGCAACGTGATTTGGTACGTCGCCAAACTCAGCCACTCTGACGAGGACGCGGCCAGACAGCTCTTCTCCACCGAAGGGCTCTTAGCCCATGCGCCCAAGGGCATGATGTACCACGCACTCGGGCCTGAGCCTGCCCGGCGCGCGATCGACGCCGAGTGGCAAAGGCTGCTCAAGGGTGCAGCCGCACGCGATCGGGTGGAGCGGCTCGTACTGACGGGCATGTACCTACATTTCGTCGTCGATCGCCACGTTCATCCAGCCGATGCGATTCTCGGACATTTTCTTCTACTCCATCTGCCTGATCGAGCGATTGCCAACTCTGTGAAGTTCCAGGCAGCCGCCGACGACGTCTTTTCGATTCTCAAGAAAACTGCGGTCGAAGTCGGCGGAGAGAAGGGCCGGCGGATAGACGTCGACGCCCGCTTGCGCGCCCTCGAGCTGGACGAGCCGGAGCAACGCCGCCGTTACTATTCGCAAATCGTCTCTGCGCTCGCCAAGGCCTATGGAATCGCTCCGGACAAGTATGCCGAGGCCGGCCGCGAGTTGCAGCAGGCCTTCGCAAAGAAAACCATCACAGAGCGCACTCCGACCGCGTCGGACAGTGCGGCACAATTCCTCAGAAACGAGATTGGGAAAACCTTCAGCCGTGTCAAAGAAACCCTCGGCGTGCTTCCAATCGAAGGGAGCATTGAAGGGCTTGTGGACCCGAGAAAGTATGCATTCACCTACGGCGTGGGCCGCGACGGCTTACTGATGATCTCGGGACCGGGGGGCACCAAGCTTCGCATTGTTAATCCGGTCGCGTCCATTGCTGCCGCACAGGGCACCAATCCTCTCGCTGTTGCCAAGCAGGCTCTGGTCGACCAAGCCATGGGCTATTCCAGCAAGGCCGTCCTGCTCGCAACCGTCCCGGCGGTGAGGGGTTTGGCGCGTCGCGTTGTTGTCGCCAGGGGCCAGGAGCTGGTTCTGGCGAAGGCCGCCGAAGCGTTGGACAGGGCCAAGCAACAGGCCGGGACGCTCTATCAGCGCGGCACCGACGCCAGCATTCGCGTGTACCAGCGCACAGCCGACGGGACGGTCCGTGTATGGCAGCACACGGCGAATACTATTCAGCTGCTGGAGCAAAAGGCCGGGCAATCAATCGTCGCGTTTGAGACTCCCTTGCGCGAAGCTGCGACCGCGGTCGAATCCGCTTCGGGCATCGGCGGCGTTCGCCTGGCCTATGGCGGTGATGTGCTCCAAACCCTGCTCGACCGTTCCGACGCGGCCGAGACGTCGCTGCTTCGCGTCGACGGTCCCATCCGATTGGTGTCGCTGAAGTCGCTGCTCGGAGCGATCCGCACTGCGGGCGGGCAGCTCGAGCGGATGGAGCCTGCCGCGCGTACGCTTGGCGGTCTGACCCGCATTTACGGGTACCTGATCGAGCCAGCCGCCAAGGACGTGATTCTCGTCGGCAGCGCGACTGCCGGAGCGCAGCCGATCAGGGCCGACGACCTCGTGAACGGGCTCAGGCTGGTCTATCGCGACGGCATCGTGCCGATGATTTCGCTTGATCCCGATCCCACCGACCTGTCGGGGCAGCAACAGGTAAGGCTCATTGGCGTTCCTCGCGAGACGCACTTCGCGCGCGTGATGGTCGAGGCCGATTACGCCATGAAGAAGATCGTGTTCGGTGCCTCGCCGGTTTCGGCCGGCAGCTTTCGCTCGGCGAGCCAGCTCGCGCTCGACTATATGGCACGCGGCGCTGATGCTGCCGGGTTTAGTCGATATTGGCTGACACCGGCTCAGCCAGGTCCGTCCGATGTCCAGGTCGGGCCCGAGAACCGCGAGGCACTTTTTCTCGGACGCCTGCAGGTGCTAACGGAGGCGCTCGAGCTCACGAGCGGAGGTCTCAACGGCACCGGTTCCACCGATCCGATTTCCGAGGAGACCGCCCGCCGCTTCACTGACAACTATCAAGCGATTGCCGCGCAATATCCCGTGTTTCGCACGCTGGAGGGTCTCAACGACATCATTCTCCTCGGTTCGATTTTGCGAAAGGCGGGGGTCGGCGAAAAAGTGCTGCGGGACCTCGCGGACGCCGACATTCGCTCAAGCGAGGCGCCTCTGCCGACTTCGTTTCCGGCAATCACTCACGTGGAACGGCGCAACGGCAATGCGGTCGGCCTCGTCGGCGGGGTCAATCTGAGGACCGTTACGTTACGGAGCAAGTGGGCGCGCTACCGGGACCGACAACTCGCAAGCTTGCGCGCGTCGGCGGTTCGGCTGGCTGCATCGGGCCAGCTGACATTGGATGCGGGCCTGGATTCACTGGTCATTTCTCCGCCGCGCGGCACGCGCGGCGAGGCCGAAAGATTGCTCGATCTCGGCGCGCAGAAGCTGCAAGGCAGGCAGTACGAGGAAGCGGACCGCAGTTTTTCCCAAGCCATCGAAGCCGATCCGACCTTGACTGAAGCATATGTCGGCCGCGCCATGGCGAACGCCGGGCTGGGCAATCAGCGACGCGCGTTGCGCGACGCCCGAAAAGCTCTCGACCTCGATCCCGATGACGATGATGTCGCAGCGATGACATTGGCAATCGGTCTCGAATCGGGACAGGACCTGTCCGTCCTGTTCAACCAATCGGACGCGACGCCAACCGCGCGCGCCCGTGCCGCAGGCCTTTTCATCAAGCGTGCGCTCGCGCGGATCACGGTGAGAAAAACTGTCGAGGCCGAGCAGGATCTCACCTTGGCGATTGCGCTCGAACCGGCCAACGCGGAAGCCTACCTCCTGCGCGGCGCCATGAAGGTGGAGCTGGCGGTTGTCGCCACCGGGACTCCGCTCTTCGACGAATACAAGAAGCCCGCCTATGATGATCTCGACCGCGCCATCGAGCTTAACCCTCGGCTCGGTTCGGCCTACGCGGCGCGGAGCAAGCTTCGCGCCTTCGACTATAACTATGGAGGAGCCATCGATGACGCCTCGAACGCCATCAGCCTTGCTCCTTCGGATGCCGTCGGCTACAGCCACCGCGGCATCGCGCAAGCCTTCCTCAGGAAGGCAAATGAGTCGCTTTCAGATTTGTCGAAGGCGATCGAGCTGGCGCCCTATGACGGTCGCATGTACTTCAACAGGGGCCTCGTGCGGGCGATGACCGGGGACAAGAATGGCGCGACGCGGGATTTCGCCGACGCCATCATGCGCAGTCCGTCGCTGCTCGGCGATGTGAAGCGGGAAATGGAACGCCACGGGCTGGTTGACCGGCCTGTGCGCCGGTAACAATCAGTGCATATTGGGCGAAGCGTGCCTTCGGACCGGATCAAGTCGTGAGCTTAACGAAGCCAGTGGACGCTCTTGACCACGTCATCGAACAGAACTTCGTCGCGGGTGAACTCATCCTGCACGCCATTCAGCGTGAAGATGACAAGATTGCTGCCGTGCTTCGCAATGACCTCTTTCACCTTCACGCGATCCGTAAAGGGGGGGAGATCGAGCGGCCGCGCCAACTTCGGTGAAAATGTGATCGCGATGGCCTTCTCGCCATCAACCGTGAGCTGGGTTTTCGCTTCCAGCGGCCCCACCGGCCGGTCGACCGAGAAATAAACTTGGTCGCGATGATTGAAGAAACTCTGACGGTACGGTTTGCCCTTTCCGCTCTCGATGTAATCGGCCAGGAATTCTTCCACCGAGTCGCCTTCAGACGGAATCGTTCTGACGCTGATCGCGACATCGAGGTTGCCGTGGACGAACCCGACGATATCGAATAGCCGCGTTTCCTTGGTCGAGGGGTCCTTGCGGTTACGCTCCACAATCGACCAGAACAGTGGCGCGCGAAGAGCGAGCAGCTTGTCCGGCGTCTGATGGGGGGTCGTCTCGCTGGCGAGCCTGCGAGCGCAGCGAAAACCGATCAGCGGCTCGGCCCCATGGGGCGGGTAGGACCAGCGCTCCGTCGCCTTGAGCTGCGATGCCAGCGAATACCATGATCCGCCCCGCAACACGCGCTCGCCGGGGCTGCCGACATCTTCCCGACCGTCGGACTCCTGATATGGACTGCTCGTGTCAATACTAGATGTCCATTGCCAAATATTGCCGGCCATATCCTCCACCCGCTGCGGGCTTGCGGAATTTGGAAACGAGCCGACGTTCTTCAACGTCGTCGTCGATTGCCACCTCTTGCCGAACCAAGCTCTCGCGGGATCGGGCGGCGTATTGCCCCAGGGATAAAGTCGGCCGTCGGTCCCGCGGGCGGCTCTCTCCCACTCGGCTTCGGTCGGCAAACGCTTGCCCTGCCAATGGCAGTATGTCTGCGCTGAAATCCACGAAACGTTGACGACGGGCTGCGAGGCGATCGCCGTGGGGAAATCAGGACCCCGCCACAGCTCCGGATCGGGGAAAGCGTTCGACTTCATCAGGATGCTTTCCGGCGGAGGGTGCTTGGTTGAATCGACGAATTGTTTGTACTGCGCGTTCGTTACGGGGAGACGGTCAATGCAGTAGGCAGGCAACTCGACGCGATGACCAGGCGCTTCTCCCATCTGGAAGGTGCCAGCCGCGATGAAAGCCATCCCAGCCGGACACGCCTCGAGCACGACGTCGGATGAAGGGCGAGCAGGCCCCACCGCAATTAAAGTGAAACCGATCAATGACGCTATTGCACTGGAGGCCAAGGGCTTGATGTTTAACTGCAATAACATCGAGGTATGCTAGTTCAATTTGCTGAGCAAAGTGGAAGCCTGCTTCTTGATTTCTTGGGGCGCGTCCTGCATCTGAAGGACCGCATTGCAAGCTTTTCTCGCCGCGTCCATTTGCTTTGCCCTTGCACGTGCCAAGCAGAGAAGCACCCCGGCGGTGGCCCGGAGGTCGGAGATTTCGTGGTCGGGGTCATCGAAGTCCAGGACAACCGTCTCGAATTCGGCTGCCGCATCGGTGTACCTTCCGCCATCGAGATAGGCCTTGCCCATCATGATGCGGCTGTTCGCCATGCTCCGCGTCATATCGCCCGGATTTGGCAACTGAGCATTAGAGGTCGTCGTGACTAAACAAATAGCGAGTATGACGATCGTGCCAATCGTTCGCGCATAACTGCTCATGCGATCCCCCGAGGTGGGCTTCTTCACTCACGCCCCCAATCAGTTTAGGCGCCTCTGCTGCCTCCAGCAACCCTTCGCGTCGCCGAGGAGACGAACGCACGCAGCAGGTCCTCGCGGGGGGTGAAGTCAACGACCACCGCCTACGGGAATGTCCCGTGTCGAAATGACGGCCTGGATGCGTCATCGCGTGGGGATTTGGCCAGCTTCGTCGTGGTCGAAAACGATCGCTGGCTTTGGATACCCGTTGTTGTACTAACGCCATCATCAGAGACAATTCAGCCTGACGCCCAGAAAATATCAGGTTTTTCCGAAACCGGGGCCAATTTCACGCGCCTCGTCGCACTTGACCTGATCCATCAATTGCTGCTGTTCTAGCATGCCGCCTTACGAGCTCGATCATCGCTTGCCTTTGGAAGAAACGCGCGGGTGTGCCGTGTCGGAACCATTCATAAATAATCAGCAGTTATCCCTCGCTGCGGACGCAATCCGATCCAGGCAAGTCAGTGCACACCAGATGAACTGGCCTCGCATGTTCTGCTCCAACGAACGGTGGATCACCGTGACAGCAACTTGGAAAGCTCGGCTGCGTCGGCTATTATCGCGCGTGGGAGGTGCGAGATGACGAAAGTGCTCTATACGGTCGCGTTCGCCAGCGGCGCCGCAAAACTGGGAACCGCGGCCAAGGCTGGAATTAAGAAGGCGCTTGAGGATTTGCACGGCCAGCCGACGATCATTCTCGACGCATATGCGGATGCAGCTGGAGACGAAGAGCTGAATCTGACCCTGACGACGGCGCGAGCCATCGCGGTGGAGCAGCACATGGTCGCGCTTGGCTATCCGGCCCACAAGCTGCTCACCCGCTCGCGCGGGGAACGCGTCTTCGAGCGCGCCAACCTCAGCACGCAGGCACCGCCGTCGCGGCGCGTGGAGTTGGTGGCGCTGACCTAAGATCGATGCCCAAATCTGGCCTTGCTAAAAGGCTCGACAAGTTCCAGCGGTGACCCGGTCCTTCAGCTTGAATTTGTCCTCGTCCATTCTGCTGTATGCAGCTCTCAGCCAGGCTTGATCAACGATGGAGAGACAGTTCTTTGAGTTGACGTCGTAACTGCTGCTGCCATACCGCTCTTCGTATCGAAGACTCGTGGGTAACCTGAAGCATTTAGTTCCCTTTATCGGGGTACCTGCGGAGCCCTTGTATGCACAGGGGTAACCTTCGGCCAAAATCTCTTCAACCTTGCAGGCAGATACTTTCTTGATGTCCTTAACATCTGTTTTGGTTAGCTTGCAGCCCTTCAGCATTATTCCGCACTGCCGTTGCTTATCGAGTTCGTAGTGCATTATTGAGCCTGGATCGTAACGATTGATCCACAAGCCCTGAACTGAGTTGGAGTTCGACCCGCCTTCCATTGGGCAATTGCCGGCGGCGCGCTCATTTTTTGCGTCGAAGTTGACCTCAATATAGTCACCTGCAGCCGGATGCTGATGTTGATGCTTGGCACCCAACGCATGCATGAGTTCATGAGCTACGGTGTCTTCAATTGCTTGCGACTCAGCTGAGGGCAGCGTTAGTCCAACCGGGCGGCCGCCGGCCAAAAGTGCGTTGGCAGGCTTCAGGCCACCCAGTTGATTTTTCTTTTTGAACCCCATGCCCACGCTGCATGCCACTGCCTGATCCTTGCAGCCCGCGATTTTTAACTCCGCAATGACCATGTAGCCGTCGACCTGCTTGTCCTCGACCACACTGGCATCGCACTCGACCAGATTGATCCCGCCGATATCGTTGACGTGTTTAGCCGCAGATTTGAACGACTTCTTCGCCGATGCGTTAAGCGACTGGTGGAAGACCACGGGAATATACAAGGTTGGCCACAGGGCAACATTTCCCCGTTTGACATTTGAAGGAGCGCTAAGACCATCCAGAATCTCGAGCTCTTTTGGCGTCAATGGCGTTGTAAGTGGTTTTGCACAAAACGGCTGTGCGTCGACTTTTAAACTTGCTGAAAATGCGGGCACCAAAGTAACCGCTGCCAACACAATTGTAACTGGTGCGAATAGCAGCAAATTCGCGAAAGGCTGCCGAAGCGCCATCGTTTGCTTTAATGATTCTGGCATCGGCAAATAAGCGTAACAGCAGCGGCTGGACTTCGCGGTCTGCCCAAATGACATCGTCGCCTCGTCACGGGTCTATTCGAAGTCCGCTCAGCGTCAGACAGTCAGCGGTTCGGCGCGCGGGGGCTCGGCTAGTTCGCCTCGCAAACGCCCTTGGAGGTTAAGCCGGCAAGGTCGTAAGTATCCTTATCGACAGTAAAATATCGCGATAAGATCAAAGCTTGATCAAGCATCGACAAGCATCGTTTTTGACCAAAATCATTTATCGTATATTTTCCTTTCGAATCCAGCAGGAGTGGCCGTTTGAAGCACTGATCGCCGGTAACGGATGACTTCGCGTAAAAGCAGGGAGACCGGTCCTTAATGACCTGATCAACCTTGCAATCCTTCAGAGTAGGTGCCTTCCCCTTTTCGACGCTTACCGCACAATCCAGCTCGATTTTGCAGGCATCGAGGGAATAATGCATGATAGAAGCCGGGTCATAGTATGGAATCCAATAAACGTGCTTGAATACATTGGTTCGCGCCACGCACTGGTCGTCGGCTTCGTTGATCTTGTTGAAAAAGCGCCCAGCAAACGGATTCTGCTGCTGATGGGCAAAGCCGAGGCTGTGAATAAGCTCGTGAAGTATTGTGTACTCGGTGTTGTCCTCCTTCAAGCCCATTGTCGAGCCCCTCTCCGAAGCGGCCTTCTCTGAAGTGATAGACTTTCTATTGCTTGAACCCAAGCCGCTCAGTGTATTCTTCTCCTTCATGCCGTGACTTGCGCAGGCTCCTGAGTTCGGAAGCTTTCGGCAGAAATCATCGAATTTTCCGATGTACAGAAAGCCGTTTACGGCCTTCTCGTTTGCAATGCCCAAGTTGCATTTTACAAACTTGACCAGCGTACGTTCGTACAAGAGTTCCGTGGCCGTTTTGATCTTGGGAAGAAGCGACGCCGATAGGCCGCTGTCCACATAATAAGGAATCGTTCTGGTGTCCCATAATTTGATGATAGCCGTCTGGGGGCCGGTTTCGTTGATCAGCGTCTTGGTTATATTCTTGATTTTATATTGGTCATCGTCGCTCAGCGATGCCCAGGGTTTGGCGCAGAACTCAACCGTCTGTGCATGGACCGTGAGGGACATCATTGTGATCGCGACGATCCCTAGAAGGAATCGGGATAGGACAAATTCGAGTCGACCGCGCATTCGATACGTCCCGGCTTGGCTTGAGTGTAGTTGACGGTTTCGCCTATCCGATCTCCGGCGCTGCTTTCCTTTGTCTGCGCTCATACATTCAACGGAACATGGACCGCCAGCACCAGCCGTGGGTGGCGGTTTCCAACATACTCGAATTCCTTGATATGCAGGCTCGGCCTCTTGAGACCGTCGAGCAGCTTCATTGGAATGCGGAAGCCGAGCGCCATATTGTCGATGCGCAGTGGGACCTGCGACTCTGAAACGGGCTGGTCGCCGTCGAACAGCAACACTTCCAGGCTGTTCTCTCGGAATCCCTGACGCGAATCGCCGGGAGCCGTCCCGCTGATGGTGAACTTCAGCTGCTCGGTCGCCTGCCGCGAATTCTCGTTCACTTCGGAAACGACGACATAGGTGATCGCACGCTCAGGCGAAATCGCCTGGAAGGCCCAGCTCGTCAGCGACGAAAGGTGTGCATATGGCGCCGAGTAGGGCTGAAACCGCGCAAGCGACATCTTCACCATGAGCGAATAGGATTCTGTGTCCTTGAACTCTATGTCGGCATAGACGAGATCCTTGTCGTGGTCGCAGTGCACCGCGAAGGCTGCAACGTCCACGGTCTGAACACTGTCCGCGTCGAGCACGACCTGCTGGTCCGGCTGTCGGAATTTTTGCAGCGCGCTCTCGTCTTTGCGGCTCTCGGCCGCAGCGTTGGCGGCCGCATCGCGCTGTTCGGCCAGGGCCGAGGTTACGCTCTTCTTGGCGATCTTGATCCCGTCGAACCGCATCCCGGTTTCGACGAGCGCGTCATCTACCGTTGGCTGACGTTTGATCGGTGTGGTGTACCAAATGGGGTTGGTCCCCCATTCGGTCATCGGCAGCTGGTTCTCAGGATCCGCATCGAGAAGTTTTGTCTCCGGCGTCGGCGAGGACGGCGCAAATACGACGGCAAGTTTCTCGTCCTGTCCCGACAGATACCAGTTTCGGCGCATATAGACGCGCAGCCCGCGACGAATCTTGCGCCGGGTCGGAGGAGGCTTCTTTTTCCCATATGGTAGTGCGGCGACCGCGGCCTCCTGCTCGTGAATCAGGATTGGCAGCACGTAGACGAAGTCTGGAGCCGGCGGCGGCACCGTATTCAAAATGTGAAAGGTCTGGGACTCCTCGGACCTGATGGTAATGTTCTCAGGTTTGGCCACGAACTTCGGATCGTAATATTCCCGATAACGTGTTGTTGCAACCATCCGGTATTTGACGGCGTAGTGCTTTGTGGTCGGAAACTCGTGGCGACGCGCAAAATCAACCGTCAAGTGCGATTCGTCCGGTTTGATCGTGAGATCCGGCAGATCGATATCCGAGCTGAAGCAAAGATGCTGGCGCCGCTCCTTGTGAGGGCAGTCGGCCATGCCGGGTCCGTCCGAATACTCGTCCCATTCGGCGAAGACATCGATACGCCCGGTGCTGGCGCGATGTACCCGCAGGTCGGCGCCTCGATCGCCGTCTCGTCCCACAAGGGTGCCCGGATCAGCTGCGAATGACGACTGTCAGGTACTTTCTTGATCTTCCATCGACGCCAGTCGGTGAGGGCATCCAAAGTGAGGTCAAGCCGGTCTTCATCGGCGGGGAATTCAAAGACGAGGCGCGACGGCCCCGATGATTTGGCGTCAATCGGGAACGAAATCTTTGGAGTTGGCTTTGGGCACCCGATATCCTCGTTAAAGGCATCTTCCAGAATGTGCTGCGGAGGAAGGTGTACGATCACCAACGCCGGACCGGGGACCTTTAATGGCGCGAGGTATTTTTTACCCTTTTTGGGGGCCTTGAGCTCAAAATTATAGAACTCAAATCCCAGCCATAATAGATCCTCTGCCCGGATCGCGTGTGTGGAGAAATAACGAAGTTCTTGCGGCTTGCCGGGGAGCGCGCACCCGCTGCAGACTACGTTTCCGGTCGCGACACCTGGACCCTGACCGGGCGTGAGAAAATCGGGTGCGTCCGATTGCGACGAGCGCGCTTGCGCAAGACGCATGCGCGGACCCGGCGCTGCTTCGCCCGCGTCGTCCGGCGGGCCGGCAAACCGAATGGGCTGGGGAATCGACAGTGGAAATGTTGAGGTCAGAGCACCTTCAACTGGAACACTTGATGCGATCGCGGACGGGGCGCAGTCGAGCCGCGTGAGCCGAGGGCCCGTCGTCTCGGCCATAAAGCGTCCGGTGTGCCCAATGCCGGAGAGATCAAAGCGCAGCCCACCCGCTTCGAGCCGCGACCCGGCAAGTGCGATATCTCCAACGAGCGTTCGTTTGACAGAACGTCCATCGAACACTTCGGCGATGCGGTAATTTTCGACTTGTATGCGCCCGAAGCCACGCTCAGTCGTTGCGATCAGGACCGTGAGCTGATCCGATGCGGATTCCGGCTCAACCACGAGAGAGGCGAATTTGGCGGAGGAGATTTGGTATCGAAGCCGCAGTGCACTTTCCAGCACGGGTGCAGCCCGGATTCCCTGCTTGGCGCGCAGCCAATCGTCAGGATCGGTCAGCCTGGCGAGTGAGGCATTTATCTCACTGCGGGTTTGAAGGGACTTGTCTTGCGTACAAACCAAAAGTGAGAACGCGTCTGAGGTGAACTCACGTTTGCCGAGCCTTGCCGAACCGGCGCCGAAATCCAAACGCCAGAGGTGATTGAGGGAGCGAGGCATCGCCCGTATCTCAAACCGGCCAAGACCGCTGCCTCCGGTTAGCTGCTGTGGCATGTCTGTGACCGGGAACGATGCCTTGCCCGAAAGCCAGTGTTCCAGACTCGAGCTGGCGTCGATCCCCAATGCGGGAATGCGCAACAGCAAATGCAACTCGCCGGCCCCGCTGCGGGCGATTTCGAAATCCAGATCGGCACTCAGGCCGGTCGAGGCGAACTTTGCTTGCCGTAAAGTGCCGCGGTAGCCCGAGCCTTCATTCACGACGTTGAGAACAGGATTCCCATCAAATGCCGCACAATCGATTGTCCATTCCTGATTGCGCCACGAGACAGCAAAGGTCGTTTCGTCAATACGAAAAAGCGGCGAACTAAATCCGAATGCTCGGGTTGGTGCGAGCGCTGCGCCCGACGTAGCCAGGGAAGATGAGAGGAACGCTCTCCGGCTTATCGGTCGAGCCGCGGGCTCGCTTGTGTCATCAATGGTGCGAAGCCGACGGCCGGTCAGAGGGCCATCGACGAGATCAAGAATATGCACGGTGCCCCCAGTCAACCGATACCACTCAAGCTTCACCTGAGCTAAAGTGGTTGTCAACCTGCAGCTGTTGACGCGCCTTTATTCTTCGTTCGTTCCTTCGGATGACGGCGAAACTCGTAACAGCGGCGCTTCGCCCGGCGCAGCCGCAACCCAATTCTTTCGTCAGAAGCCGTCCCGCAATCTTCCTCTCGACCGATCGTTTGCATGCAAAGCTGGTTGGATGCGGCGCACCTGCGCGCCGCGTTCCCCTGATACACACAAGAGACTCCCTGATCTGCGCAGAAAATTCCCTGTTCTGCTGGTTAGGGAATTGGTTCACAAAGTGTCGGTGAAGTGGGCCGAAGTTAAAGGTGAGGGCAGATGCTGGTGGCCGAAATCAAAAAGTTCCCTGATATTTTCCCTGTTAGCTGGGAATCGGCCGTCCAGACTGGTTCGCAGGCGACTACTTCCTCCGCCAGCTAGTCTTATTTTCTAGTCTCGCGCGATTTTTTGAGAGCCGAAACACGCGTTTTCCGCGCCAAATAGCCACTCCTTGCAAGAGAACCGAACCAGGAGAATGGGGCGAGCGACCGAACTTGCGACGGAAGTGGCCATTATTCTCGAATCGGCTCACGGGCAGTTCGGTTCTTTGATGCTTGCAAATTTCGCTGGGCTCCGGTTTCCCGTTTAGCCGCTCAGAACTGTCCTGGAAAATGACAGGCGGCGAGATGGTCGCTCCGTAGCATAGCGAGCGGCGGCGTGACCTCGGCGCAAATCGGCTTGGCGATCGGGCAGCGCGTGCGAAAGCAACACCCGGATGGCGGGTCGATCGCGCTCGGTGGTTCGCCGGCCAGCGGAAGGCGCGCGCGACTTCGCTCCGCGTCCGCATCGGGGATCGGCACCGCTGAGATCAGGTAACGCGTGTAGGGGTGGAGCGAAGCCTTGAACAAATCTTCGGCGGGCGCGATCTCCATGACCTTGCCGAGGTAGAACACCGCGATGCGGTCCGAGATATGGCGGACAACCGCGAGATCATGCGCGATGAACAGATAAGTCAGGCGGAAGCGTTCCTGCAGATCGATCAGCAGATTGATGATCTGCGCCTGGATATTCACGTCGAGGGAAGAAATCGGCTCGTCGGCGATGATGAACTCAGGCTTGAGCGCGAGCGCGCGCGCAATCGAAATGCGCTGGCGCTGGCCGCCGGAAAATTCATGGGGATAGCGGATCGCCATTTTCGGATTGAGGCCGACGGCGGCGAGGAGCTCCTCCACGCGCTCCGCGGTTTCGCGCGCCGACTCGGTCAGGCCGTGGAAGCGGATGGGTTCGCTTAAGATATCGCCGACGGTCATACGCGGGTTGAGCGACGCGTAGGGGTCCTGAAACACCATCTGCATGCGCCGCCGCAGCGGGCGGATCACGGCGGCGGACGCATCGGCAATCTCCTGGCCGGCGAAGCGGATCGAGCCTGCGGTCGGCTCGTGGATCCGCACGACAAGTCGCGCGAAGGTCGACTTGCCGCAGCCGGATTCACCGACGACGCCGACGGTCTCTCCCTCGATCACGTCGAGGTCGACGCCGCCGACGGCGCGAACCACTTTCTTTGGGCCAAACAGACCATCACGTGGCAACGGGAAGTGCTTGACGAGGCCGCGCACTTTCAACAGCGGCTCTGCGATTGCGGTTTCGGACGGCTTGGGTACGGCTGTGCTGACAGCCGTTGCCGTCTGTGCGGCCATGGGCGGCGGCAACGGCTCACCCGATTGCGTCACCCAGCAGCGCGCCTTGCGCCCCGGCGCGAGGTCGAGCAGCGCCGGATGCTCGTCGCACTTGGCGATGCGGAATGGGCAGCGTGGGGCGAAACGGCAACCGGACGGAATCCCGAGCGGGTCGGGCGGCGCGCCCTCGATCGTGGTCAACCGGCGCGTGCCGGGAAGATGCCGGTCGATGCGCGGCACCGCGTTAATCAGCGCCCATGTGTACGGATGGCGTGGATCGGCCAGCACCTGTTCGGTTGGTCCTTCCTCTACCACCTCGCCGGCATACATCACGATGACGCGCCGGCACACATTCGCGATGACGCCGAGTGCATGGCTAATGAGAATGATCGCCGCGCCGAAATCGCGGTTGAGCTCCACGATCAGGTCGAGGATCTGCGCCTGGATGGTGACGTCTAGCGCGGTGGTCGGCTCGTCGGCGATCAGCAGCGCGGGCTCGTTGGAAAAGCCCATGGCGAGCATGACGCGCTGGCGCATGCCGCCGGAAAATTGATGCGGATATGAGTTGATCGCCCGCTCCGGCGCGGTGATCCCCATGCGGCCGAGCAGCGAAATCGCGCGCGCGGTCGCCTGTTCGTCGCTGAAGCGGCCGTGCGCCCGCATCGTCTCGACCAGCTGGCGCGCGATGCGCAGCACCGGATTGAGCGACGTCATCGGGTCCTGAAACACCATCGCGACGCCGTCGCCGCGCAGCGCGCGCAGTTCGTCCGGATTCATCGCGAGCACGTCGCGGCCCTGAAAACGCACCTCGCCACCGACAATCCGGGCGGGCTCATCCAAAAGCCGCATCAGCGACAGCGCGGTGACGCTCTTGCCCGAACCGGACTCGCCAACGATCCCAAGCGTCTCGCCCGCAGCGACGGAAAACGTGACGCCATCGACGGCGCGCACAATGCCGGCATCGGTGAAAAACTGCGTCCGCAAATCGCGCACGTCGAGCACGGCCGTGCCCGTCGTGGCGGGTGTGCGTACGCTCGACAGCCTGGATCGCGTATCCGCCATCATCGCCTGCGCGACCTTGGATCAAGCCAATCGCGGATACCGTCGCCGAGAAAATTGAAGCCCAGCACGACGGTCAGGATCGCGGCACCCGGGAACGTCGCGACCCACCATTGTTCGATCAACTCGCGGCCTTCCGACACCATCGAGCCCCACTCAGGCGTCGGTGGGATGACGCCGAGACCGAGGAACGACAGTCCCGCGAACGTGATGATCGCGTTCCCGACGTCGAGCGTCACCAGCACGATCAGCGGTCCGATCGAGTTGGGCAGGATATGGCGCAACAAGATACGCGTCGGGCTCAATCCCATCACCACCGCGGCCTCGACATACTCCTGCGAGCGCTGAACCAACACGAGGCTGCGCGCCAGACGGGCGAACTTCGGCCACCAGACGATCAGCATGGCGATGATGGTATTCGTCGTGCCGATGCCGAGCGCTGCCGCAATCGCCATCGCGAGGATGATCGGCGGAAAGCAGAGTACGAGGTCGGTGAGGCGCATGATCAGTTCTTCGAGCCGTCCGCGCACATAGGCGGCGATGCCGCCGACCAGCGTGCCGATGATGGCGCCGACCAGGACGACCACGATGCCGGTGGTGAGCGAGACACGCGTGCCGTGGACCAATCGGGTAAATACGTCGCGCCCGAGCACGTCGGTCCCGAGCCAGTGCAGGAACGATGGCGGCCGCAGCCGCGCCGTGACGTCGACGGTCGCCGGATTATAGGGCGACAGCGCGGGCGCGCTCAGCGCAACAATGATCCAGGCGAGAATGACGAGCGCCCCCAGCGCCGGAAGCCCGTAGCGGCGCAACCAACGCCGCGTTTTCGACGCGACCGGCGCAACTGCGCGGGCAGATAGCGCTGGCGCGCTTGCGATGCTCATCGCACCACCCGCGGGTCGAGCAACGCGTAGCTGATGTCGATCAGCAGATTGATGAACAGATAGACCACCGCGACGATGAGCGTGATGCCCATGATGGCAGGAAAGTCGAGCGTCACGGCGCTGCGGAAGGTGTAACGGCCAAGACCGGGCCATGAGAAAATCGTTTCGGTTAGCACGGCGCCCGTCAGCAGATTGGCGTAGGCGAGGCCGCCGAGCGTCACGACGGGAATGAGCGCATTCGGCAGGATGTGTCCGATCACGATGCGGCGCTCACGGATCCCCTTGGCGCGCGCAACGCGCACATAGTCCTGTTGCATGCTTTCGAGCATGCTGGCGCGCGTCGTGCGGGTGATCAGACCGAGCGTGGCCGCCGCGAGCACGATCGACGGGAGCACCAGGTGTGCCGCCGCGTCGCGGAATGTGTCCCAGTCGCCCCCAAGCGCGCTGTCGATCAGATAGAGCCCGGTGACGGACGTGGGCGGCAGCGCGATGGCGTCGATCCGCCCCGGCCCCGGCGCGATCTGCAGGCCGCCATAGAACAAGGCCAGCATGATGAAGGCGAGCCAGAACGTCGGCGACGAGACGCCGATGAGCGAGATCAGGCGCGCAAGATGATCGATCCAGCTATCCCGCCGCATCGCCGCCATGATGCCGAGCGGTATGCCGACAACGAGCGACAGCAAGAACGCAATGCTGGCGAGCTCCAGCGTTGCAGGGGCAAAGTCGCGAATATCCTGCAACACCGGGCGCTGCGACGAGATCGAGATGCCGAGATCGCCGTGGAGAAGCTGCTGGAGGAAGATCACATAGCGCTGCCACAGCGGCAGATCGAGGCCCCATTTGGCGCGCCATTCGGCGACGAACTCCTTGTTGGAAGCCGCAAGGTCGCCAAGCTGCGCCAGCACGGGATCGCCAGGCACGGTATTGGCCAGCAGAAAGATGACGAGTGTCGCAAGCAGCGCCATCACCACCGCAAGCACGAGCCGGGACAGGATGTAACGCGACACGGATCAAGCGCCTACCAAGCGAAAGGCGCGCACCACCGCGCGCCTCGCATTGCGTCTGTTACGAAATACCTTCGCCGTCACCCGTCCTACCCGGTCGGCGTCACGCCGTGCAGGTCGAGCATCCATCCGGCCGCTGTGAGCGGGAACTCCTTGATCGTATTGCGTACCGCGATCTGGTAGACCGGCTGGAACAGGATGAAGTGGTTGGCCTGATCGACCACGCGCTTCTGCCACTCTACCCATAGCTCGGCCTGCTTCTTCGGATCGGGCTCGGTCGCGGCTTGCGAGACGAGCTTCACGATGTCCTCCGGCGGATTCCAGTGCACTCGCTTGGCGACCCGCTGCACCACGGCGGCGGCCCAAAGCTGGTTCTCCACCGCCGGCGGATTCCAGAAGGTGAGGACGCCGCCCTTGGACTTGCCGGTCGTGTATTCGGTGCGCAGATTCACCTGATCGACAGGACGCAGATTGACCTTGATACCGACGCGCGCCACGTCGGATTGAATCTTCAAGCCGAGGTCCTGATAGGTGACGCCCTGCACGGCGGCGTTGCCATAGGCGATCTCGAACTCGAACCCGTCCTTGAACCCGGCCGTGGCGAGTAGCTCTTTCGCCTTGGCGAGATCTTGTTTGAATGCGATCTGACGCGCGATCTCTTCGGTCGAACCGCTGACGCCGATGGGAAGAAAGTGCGCCGGCCGCAGCGCGGCGCCGCCCAGCATCGACTTGACGATGCCGTCATAGTCGATCGCGTAGCCGATCGCCTGACGCGCCTCCTTCACAGCCAGTGCCTTGTTGAACTCGGGCTCCTGCGTCAGCGCCATGTAAACGAAATCGAGGCTGGCGAGCGGCGCGAGGCGAACGCTCGGCTCGCTCTTGAGCGCCGCGATCTGTTCTGGAATCAAATTGAACGCTGCGTCGATGTCGCCGCGGCGCACCGCGAGAAGTTGCGCTGCGCCGTCCGAGATGTGGCGGATCACGATGCGCTCGTAGGGAGGCTTGCCGCCCCAATAGTGATCGTTGCGTACAAGCTGGATTTGCTGATTGCGCTCCCACGCGGCAATGCGATAGGCGCCGGTGCCGCAGGAATTGCTGTTAATCCACTGCGCCGCCTTGTCGGCGGTCTTGGCGTCCTTGGCGGCACTCGCGCCGTTTGCTTCCGCGACTTTGCGCTCCAGCACGACGAATTCCGGCGCCGCGATGATCGTGAGCAGCGGCTCGGCCGGCTCCTTCAGGATGATATCGATGGTGGACTTGTCGACGATCTCCACACGATCGACATGTGCGATGTACTGCGAGGGTTGATCGCCGAGATTGATGACGCGATCGAACGACCATTTAACGTCCTCGGCCGTCATCACGTTGCCGGTCGAGAATTTCACGCCCTCGCGCAGCGTGAAGCGCCAGCCCTTGCCGTCCGGCGTGCGCGCCCATTTGGTCGCGAGCGAGGGCGCAAGGTTGATGTATTCACCAGGCTTCATAGTGACGAGCGAGTCGTAGGCCGCCGACACCGTCATGGGCGATGTGTATTGCGCAAGCCGGGCGGGATCGAGCGTGATGGTGTCGCTGATGTCGATGCCGAGCACGAGCGTATTCTTGCGCGTTTGTGCGAACACACGGCTCGGCAATCCGGCCGCAATCGCGCCACCGCCAGCCCCGAGCAGCTGCACCAGCCGCCGCCGATCAATCCAGCCAAGCTTGCCCGCCATTTTGTTCCTCCCGGTGATGTTGCGGTTGTTGGCGCGATCTTAGAGGGGTCGGGCGTCGGACGCTACTCAATCAAAATTGCGCCGCTTCGGGTGCGCCACCACGGTCTTGGCTGACGCTCGACCCACGATCGGAGATGATCCCTAACGCAAAGTGGCGATTTCCCCCAAATGCCTAGGTCACGTTTGAAAGCATCCTTGATCAAAAGTTTGGGCAACGGGAGAACGGGAGAATGTCCGCCTGTGGCCCTTACCAGAAGTGGGAGTAGCGCCGTCTCGATGTCTGCTCAGCGGGGATAAGGGGACTCGGGTCCAAGCCTAAGCGCTAGTCTACTTTTGATCCAAAGCGGTCATGGGCCAGCCCCAAGGGTCTGTCTCAAAAGCACCAACGGATTCAGGAGCAATTACGCAATCCGTTCAATTTGTTTTTGCTGGGACCACTTGGTATCCAGGCAACCCGGAGCGTTCGATCGCTTGCTGCACCAATCCCGAGGCTTTGGCCTGTTCGATAAATTCGGTGATGTAGGCGAGCCGCGCGGTTTGATCCTTCGATACCACCATCCCGACGAGGTTGGCTCCGTAATGGTCCTCCAAGACCCGTGAGCCGGGAAGCTTTGGCGCATATCCTAGGAGCACGCCGCGGACCGATGCAAACGCATCTGCCTGTCCATCGCGCAGGAGTTCGAACGTCGGATCGGGAGTCGCGGCGTAGATCAATTGCGCCTGTTTAAAGATGCGGCTCAACGTCAAGGTCGAGGCGTGGCCGCGCACCACGGCAATGCGGATGTTCGGCCGATCCGCCTCAGGAATGCGCTGGATCGACGAGCCCGCCGGCACCAGAAAGGTGTAGTCCAATTGGACAAAGGGAGGCGAGAAGTCCACCCCGGCGCGAGACGGATCAGGACCCATGAACCCCACGTCACACTTACTGTCCGTAAGGCACGTCAACATCTCGGGGATAGTCGGATGCCAAACCGGCACTACCTCAACGCCGATCCGCGCTCCCAGCATGCGGGCAATATCGAAGAAAATGATCCCGGCCGAGACCGGCTTCAGCTCACCCGTTCGGGAATCCTTTGTGTAGAAAGAGTGGATCCCGACCCGAATTTTGCCTGCCTGCACGAGGTCGGCGACGCGGGGGTCGGAGGTTGGTTGCGCCTCGGCGAGGCTCGGCAGGATGGCTGTGAGCGTAAAGATGAGAAGAAGCTTTTTCATGCACCCTCCAAGAGTCCGATCTGCACGGGAAGCGAACGCGGGCCGCACAATGACGGGTGAAGACGCCATTGGTTAAGCCTACACCGCTTGAGACCCCCAATCGAGCCGACCCCGGGACTGGGGCATTTAAAGCACCTGGCAAGGTCTCCTTCTGGCCCAAAGCAGACGCAAGATCGACGCCACGTGATGTCTGCTTAGTGGGGAGAAGCGAACACGCGGTTCTTGCTGGGCCTTGTCTGCTAGGCACTTCGCTTCGGCGCGCGCGCCTCCGGCTAGAGCCCGGAATGGATGGCTTTGAGCAGCCGGAAGCGCATCGCACCGTCGTTGCTTCTGAGCGAGATCACGAAACGCACTCGCCCATGCTTGGAGGTGTCGGCATAGCCCGCCAAGGTGCGGACGCCGGGAATGGTGCCGGTCTTGAAGAGTGCGCCTTCGCCGCGGCGGAGCAGGGTGGCATGGGGCTCAAAGAGGTGCAGCAACTGAGCAAGGCCGCGTGCCGTGAAGCGGTTACCCCGGCTGATGCCCGAGCCTTCCTCAAGATGGATGGACTCGGCGAGGCCTTGCTTGGTGAGCATCTCGTTCGCGACCCGGCGCGACTTCTCGAGGCTGACGGGCCCGCCGAGGCGATGCCCGCCGACCTCCAGGAAGATCTGGTTAGCGACGTAGTTGTTCGAGCCGAGGAGCAACCCGGCGAGGATCTTCGAAAGGGTGCGCGACTGGCGGTGAATGTAGACCGGCTCCAGGCCCCCGGGCACAGCCCCGGTCGAGATCTTGCCATTGATGCTGCCGCCGGCCCGCTCCATGAAAGCGGCGATCAGCTCGCCGGCATATTGCAGGCCCACCGCAGGGTCCTGGGTCAGGCTGATGCGACCGCGACCTTGGGGTCCCCGCGCCCGGAACTGACCGATCGCGAGCGGCGTGATCGGGGTCTGCGTCTCGGCGGAGCGGACCGTCTTGCCCTTGCGCACGGCGTAGATCGTGTTGAAGTTCACCGCGAGCGCGGAGTTCAGCGCATCGTAGGCCTCGTCCGTGTCCTCGATGCCCGGAATGCGGATGTCGGAAGGGTAGTAGCTCGCGTCGAGCACGATGCCTCTTAGCGGCTTCTTGCCGATGGCGGCGACCAGCTCCGTTGCGAGGTGAGCCAGCTCTTCGGAGATCAGAAAGGGATCGCCGCCCCCGCGAACGTAGAGCACACGGTCGCCGTCCAGGTAAAAGCGGGTCTCGAAGCGGTAGTCGCCACCCAGGACCTCCATCGCCAGCCATGCGGTCACGATCTTGGCGACGGAGGCAGGGACAAAGGGCTGGTCGGCGTTCTGAACCAGCAGCTCGTTGCCCTTTTCGTCCATCGCGAGCACGAGCCCCGTCGGAGCGAGCGCCGCGACCTTCTCCTTGGCCCCTGCCCGGGCTTGGGCGGGCAGCAGCAGGGCGCAGGTGAGGATGAGTAGGTGAGACCACATGACGACTCCAGCGCACGCCTGCCAATTCGATGTTAGTCCAGCAGCAGCGTCATCCCGGGATCCCCCTTCTCCATTGCCCCCTGATACGCAGGCCGCGCGCCTATGCGCCTCAGGTATTTTCGGAGGTTGGGCAACCGCGCCAAATCATATGGGAGGAAGTACCGCATCGTCGTGAGCGAGAATCCCATCATAATGTCCGCCGAGGTAAACTCGTTGCCCGCGAAGTATTCGGCGCACTGCGTCCGCGCCTCGACGAAATCGAACGCCCGATCGAGGCGCTCCCTCGCTGCGACGAGGACCGGATTGTCATCCGTCAGCTTCAGACGGCCTAGTATCATGCCACGCCCCATGAGCGGCTGCAGTGTGCCGTTGGCGAAATGAAACCAGTAGAGAAAGTGAGCAAAATCCGGATGGTCGACGGTCAAAGCGAGGCAACCGCCGCCATATCTCGATATGATGTACTGCACAATGGCGCCAGACTCGGCCAGCGTCAGATCACCGTCGGTGATGACCGGCGCAGTCCCAATGGGGTGAAGCGCCTTATAGTCTGAGGGAGCGAGCAAGGGAGCACGTGCGTAGCGTTTCAGTTCATAGGGGATCGCGAGTTCTTCGCAGAGCCAAACAATTCGCTCCGACTGCGACTTTCCCAGATGATGAATCGTCAGCATACCAATGTCCCCGCGAAGTAAGCCCGCCGTTCCGCGCGAGGCGGCACCGGCGAGCGCGGCGGCGAGCCGTTTGAGCTCCTTCCAATGCCTCGAGCGTGCCTCGATCAGTCTCCTGTTACAACAGAGCCGCGGCCTTCCCCTTGAGGTCAAGGCGTGGAGTAAAGGGGGCTGGATGCCGGTCGCGCTCCCGTGAGCGACGTATGTCGCGAACCGCAAGACCGATTTCTGCCGTGTTTTCAGCGCGGCAGTTCGACCCCAGTCGCCCCCGCCCGAACAAGAGTCATGCTGCAAATTCAGAGACCGTTGGATCCCGGTCGCACGCCTCCGCCAGTGCCCCTCGACGCGATAGTCACCGGACGGATTCGTGCCCAGCGAACCACAGCTTCGGATCGGCCGCGCGCACGCGCGCCTCCGGGAGCCCGAGTTCGCGGCGCACGATGTTGGTACCCTCGACCAGCGCCACGCATTTGTAGAACGCGATGCGGCGCGACAGGCCCTCGCGGCCGAAGCCGCAATCGGTCGAGATGATCAACTGTTCCTTCGGGATGAATTCGAGCGCCTTGCGGATCAGGCCTGCGACCTTCTCGGCCGGCTCGACCACGGTGTCGCAGTGATTGACCACGCCGATCGCGATCTTCTTGTTCGTCTTGATGTGCTTGAATAGCGGCAGGTCCTTGCCGTCCGAGCTGGCGCACTCGATCGTCAGCACATCGCCGTTGAGCTGCAACAGATGGGGCAACGCGCGCTCGTAGCTCGGCACGTTGTAATGCACGCGCTGCTGGTTCGGATTGCCCCAGCAGGTGTGCACCCAGATCTCGGCGTTCACGCCGGTGAGCTGGCGGTTGAACGCCTCGGTGAGAAACTCGAGATCGGCGTCGGTGCACTCTTTCTGTTGCGCTCGCATGTGATGCGGCGGCTCTTCGACCTGGATCAGCGGACAGCCGGCGTCGGCCATGTCGCGCAGCTCCGCGTTCATGATGTCGCAGAGGTCGAGCATCATCTCCTTGTCGTCGCGGTAGAACGCGTTCCACAGCATTCCGGCCATCGAGGGCGCGCAGATCGCGCCAAATTTCACCGGCCGGTCGGTCATGCGCTGCGCGACCTGCCAGATCGCCGCATATTCGAGCGGCCCGCGCGTCAGCTTCTCGCCGACGACGCCGGGCTGATACGCCTCCTGCACCTCCCAGAGGATTTTTCCCGGGCGCAGGCCGTGGCGCGCCATCCATCCGCGCGAGGTGTCGCGATGGCCGGTGATGCCGCCGAGCCGCTCGATCGGATAGAAGAACCAGGATTTGCCGCCGACGGTGAGGTCGAAGCGGCTGTCGCCGTCGGTCACGATGTCGAGCCCGGCGGATTCCTGTTCGGCGATGATGCTCGCGACCGCGTCGAGATACTGTTCGCGGAACAGTGAATCGCCGAGCGCGGCCTTGAACGACCGTCCCTCCAGGCTGCGGTCGAACCACAGCGGCCGCGGATAGGAGCCCGTGATGGTGGTCGGCAAGATCATGTCGCGCGTGACGGTGAGCAATGGAGGACTCCCCTTTGGCGAATAGCGGGTAACGAGCGGCGAATAGTGAGTGGCGAATGGCGAATGGCAAGCCGTATGAGCGAATGACGACCATTCGCTATTCGCTACTCGCTACTCGCCATTCGCCTCACTGCCGATATCCATAGGCCTTGTTCCAGTCGTCGGTCCAAGGCTTGAAAATCTTCTCGATCTCGTCGTCGTCGGGATACCAGGTCTTGATCGCGTTGGCGTCGACGCCAGGCGGCATCGGGGCATTCGTCATCGAGGCAAACGAGCCGAGCTCGACCATCAGTGTCTGCCCCTCACGCGACAGGGCCCAATCGAGAAACAGTTTCGCCGCATTGGGGTGCGCGGCGCCCCTGGCGATCCCGGCGCAGAACACCGTGACGGGAACGCCCTCCGGCGCAAAGAACCATTTGATCGGCGCGCCCTGAGCGGCAAGCGGAATGGCGAGCACGGTGACCAGCGGCGCAATGCCGATCTCGCCGCGGATCATGGCATCGACCATGGGCGCCTGGCTCGGAAACAGCACAGGTTTGAGCGCCGCTTGCCTCGCCCAGTAGTCCTCGCCGAGGACCTTGCGCTCGAACATGGCGCGGGCGAAGGGGCCGCCACCGGCCGCGACCACGGTTTGGCCCAGATGCATCTTGCCGAATTCCGGCTTCGCCAGATCGGCCCACGACTTTGGCGGGTCCGTCACGAGTTCGGAGTTGTAGGTGATCGTCCACGCATTGCCGGAGCGCGGCCACAGCCGATCGGTCGTGCGTGCGATCTCCGGATAGTCGGCAGCATTCGGCGGCGCATAGGGCGCGAACAACGCGACCATGCCCCGCGCCTGTATCCGGTCGGTAAAGTCGATGACGTCGGCGATCATCCGGTTGGCCGCGGCTTCCGTCTTGACGCGCGTGATCAGTTGGCCGGTCGGCGCGCGCACGATCTCGATCGCAATGCCGGGGAAGCGCTCGGAGAAGCGCTTCACGACAGCCTGCTCGGTATCGAGGAAGTTGGCGGTATACAGGACGATCTTGCCTTCCTTCCTGGCGGCGGCCAGCAGCTCGGCCGACGGCGCGAAGCTGGGTTCGGCCGCATGCGCGGCGCACGCGAAGAAGAATGCGGCCGACACGGCGGCGCGCCAGCGCCACCGGGAGAAAAATGTCATGCTCATCGCTGTTATTCGGTTCGCGGCCTGTTCCTTTCCCTGTTCGCAGGGAATCCACCCGACGCGACTGGTTCGCAGCTGACTGCTCCATCCGCCAGTGCCTCTCGACGCAATATTCTCTGTTAGCATACCGGATGTCGCTGGCAGGTGTGGAGGTTCTCGCCCTGATGCCCGCCGTACTGGGCTTTGGCGCTCGTCCCCATACCATGTGTCGGGTAGCCTCGTGACCACAATGTGTTGTGGTAGGAGGCGCACAACCTCCGAGTTCTGAGGCCAAGAACTTGAGTTGGTGCTTGCATCTGATCTTAAGCAAGTTAATCTGGTCACCTTGATGCTTCGAGGAGTTCGCCGAATGTCGAAGGTCCGGGAATTTGCAAATACAGCGCTCACCATGACCGTGGGAATTATTGGAGTGACCTCTCAGCAGGTGCAGTTTATGCACAACGGAGCGCGATATGCCGTTGCTCGTGAAAATCTTCTGGAAATAAGTGAAAACACATCGGCGCGAGATAATATTCAGGGCAGAAGTGCATTGATCCGCATCAAGGCCGACGCTGAACTTATTCTGCAAGCAGAGGCATCCCCGGAAGTGCCTGAGGCTGTGATCCCATTCGGCTTGCGACAACCTGCGGCACCAGTTCCTTTCTCACAATCATCCGCCGATAGAATATGGCGAGAGCAGGTTGGATACCCGTTTAGTGGGGCAACGCGCATGTCTGCGCTGGACTCTTGGGCGAACACTGACAGTACTTCGGGCGGACAAAAGGACGACAATAAGTCTGATAAGGTCGATCACTACGATTAGAGCGAATAGAAAGCAAATTTACGCACGCCGCGGACGAAGTACATTTGGCATCCGATCGAAAAACTTGTATTGTAATTGCTCCAAAGCTTGATGTACACGCGTTCGCCGTCCTTCATGCCGCCGCAGCTCTGGATGACGAGTTTATTGTTATCGATACAGAAGAGTTTCCTGGTTTTTTGAAATTGCGGACGCAGATTGGCTCTGAGAGTTTTTCAGGTGAACTTTGCCTTGATGATGGGCGAACACTGGACCTTTCCGCTGTGTCCTCCTTATGGTGGCGCAGACCAAAGCCTCCCAATGTTGAAGGATTGGTTGCAAAATCTTTCTCCAAGTTCGCCTTAAATGAAGGGCGGCAGGCGCTTTTTGGTTCGCTCAACACCTTAGTGGATAAAGTTTTCAACCACCCCGGCCTGAGTAGTTTTGCCAATCAGAAAATAGCGCAGCTATCGATGGCGCGGAGCGTGGGATTAACGGTACCAGAAACCCTTGTCTCAAACGATCCGTCAGCGGTTGGCGCGTTTTATGAACGCTTTAACGGGAATATAATCTACAAATTATTTACTTCTCCCGATGAGGGGCTATATCCTACGCGAGTTATGCAAAAGGCCGAACTTGCGGAGGTTGGCTCGACCGCAGCATGTCCCTGTATCTTCCAGGAAAACGTTAAGGGCGAATTCGACATTCGGGCCACTATTGTCGCAGGGCAATGTTTCTCGGCGCGTATTGACTTCTATGATGATCCAATCTGTGTCGATACGAGATTAACATCTAAGGCTGTAACGCCGATAGAGCTTCCAGCTGACATCAAGGCAAAACTCCTGTCGCTTGTCCGAAAATTCGGCCTGATATATGGATCGATAGATATGAGGTTCTCTCCTACGAGGGGATTCGTGTTTTTTGAACTCAATCCGGAAGGACAATATCTTTGGACTGAAATTGAGGCCGGGTTACCGATTAGTCGTGCGATAGCCTTGTTCATGACTTCCAGGGAACAATTCTAAATAGACCCTCATGGAGTTCAGAGTCGCGCTAGTTCGCAGTAGCTAGGTCCCAGACGTATTAAATCGACCATACGAAGGCGGCGGCAAGGCAGACAAACGCGCCAGCCTTCAGAATTTGATCACGGGATGTCTTGATAAAAGGTAGACTCTGGCGCGTCCACACGTGTTGACTTCTTCCACTTGTCGATAGCGGCCTTGTACTGCTCCGACAGGGGCTATCGTGATCCAGTAGGGAGTGCTGCACAGCGCGGAGCGCCGC
The DNA here is from genome assembly GCA_005884685.1 of Alphaproteobacteria bacterium. Taxonomy (GTDB): domain Bacteria; phylum Pseudomonadota; class Alphaproteobacteria; order Rhizobiales; family Xanthobacteraceae; genus PALSA-894. The sequence continues at coordinate 76,245 of VBAH01000076.1, read as the reverse complement.
TGGCGGCGGCCAGCAGCTCGGCCGACGGCGCGAAGTCCGGCTCTGCTGTAGCTGCGACGCCTGCGAACAGGGCGGCCACCGCAACGGCGGCGGCATGCCTGCGGCATCGCGCGACGAGAATTTTGATCGTCATCCTCGATGATCCGTGCCTGGCAACTTGCCGCATGGCAGTGATCTTCACTCCCTTGCAGAACAGCCGCAAGGCCGGCGGTGGAAATCCAAACGGGTCAGGCGCGCGCCTCGGGCATCCTCCATTCTCGGCCGATATATCCGGCTGGACCCGCCTTGCCATGCTTGCCGCCGATCGGTCCCAGCGTATAGTCGGCGCAAGGTCCGCAGAGGCCGCCTTATCATCGGGAGGACTCGAAATGGCACTCACTCGTCGTCAAGCATTGAAGTCCGCCGGCGCTGCTGTTGCCGCGGCGGGAATTGCCAGGCCGGCTGTCGCGCAAAAGAATCCGATCCTTGTCGGATATCTGCCGGCGCTCACCGGCCCGTCTTCGTCTACCGGCGTCGGCATCAATCGCGGCATCCAGCTCGCCATCGAGGAAATCAACAAGTCCGGCGGCATTGACGGCCGGCAGCTCGAGCTGATTACGCGCGATACGCAGAGCGATCCGACCAAGGCGGTAAACGGCGCCGCCGAGCTGACACGCGGCGTGAAGGTGAGCGCGGTGTTCGGGCCCGTGAATTCCGGCGAGTCGCTCGCGGTCGTGCCGCTGCTCGCGCGCACGAATACCCCGCAGGTGCATCCGTGCTGGGTCGACACGCTGACCGATGTCAAGAAATATCCGATGTGCTTTCGCAATGCGCCGACCAACCAGCAGATCGGCGGTGCGTCGAACCGCTATGTCGTGGAGGTGCTGAAGAAGAAAAAGGTCGCGGTCATCAGCGACACCGCCGGCTATGGTACGGCGTCGCTCAACGCCTATGTCCCCATGCTCAAGCAGATGGGCGCCGATGTCGTTTATCAGGCGAGCATCGATGCCGCGAACCCCGACCTGAAGCCAGAGATCCTGCGCATGCAGTCGGCCGGCGCCGAGGCGATCATGCCGTGGAGCGTGAATGCGGGATTCCTGTCGCGCATTATCAACACACGCGGCCAGCTCGCGTGGGACGTGCCGATCTGCGGCCAGACCACGCTCGGCTCCGGGCAGACCAAGGCGCTGTTGGAGAAGCCCGAATACTGGGCGAAGGTCTACCCGAACAATTTCCGGCCGGTTTGCTACGGCGCGGGCGGCAAGCTGCCGGATCGCACCGTCGCATTCCTCGACCGCCTGAAGAGCCACAAGATCGACATGGGCGATACTCTTCTGTGGTGGATCGCGCTCGGTTACGACTCGCCGAACATGATTGCCCAGGCGATGAAGGCGGTCGGTCCCGAACCGGAGAAGCTTGTCGACTATATGAACCAGCTCAAGGACTTCCCTGGCGTCTATGGCGACATCTCGTTCACCAAAGACAAGCATGACGGCTATCGCGACGATCAAGTCGTGATGGTTGAAGCCAACTCGCTCAAGGACGGCGCCTTCAACCTCGCTCCGGGTTACGGCGCCTGAGGCGATGCTCCTATCGATTGTCCTGTCGGGAGTAGCGATCGGCTGCGTCTATGCTCTGATCGGCATCGCCTACAATGTGATGTTCTCCGCCTCGAGGGTGTTCAGCTTCACGGCGGGCACCCTCGGCATGGCGGGGGGCATTCTCGGCGCCCTGTTCATCTTGAAGCTCGGCCTTCCGGTCTGGGCAGGCTTTCTTCTCGCGCTTGCCGGCGGCGCCATCCTCGGGGTCGTCACCGAGATCCTGGCGGTCAGGCCGGTACTGAAAAGCCTCGACCAGCATCTTTACGTCCTTTCCACGCTCGCCCTCGCGCTGATCGTGCAGCAGTTCGCCGCGATCGAATGGGGCACCGATGCGCAGCCCTTCCCGCGTCTGCTGAACATCGAGCGCAATTCGTTCGATCAGCAGTTCTGGCTGCCGATGGTCGCCTGCGCGGTGACCATCGTCGGCCTCGAGGTGCTCTATCGCCGGACGCTGCTCGGCCACGCGTTCCGGGCCATCGCCGAAGACAATTATGCGGCGCGCGCGCTGGGATTGCCCGAGCGCAATCTGCGCATGGCGAGCTATGCAATTGCCGGCGTCATCGGCGCTCTGTCGGGCTTTGCCGGCGGACAAATGCTGCTGGCATTCTTCGACAACGCCACACTGCTGACCTTCTACGGGTTCGTGCCGGTCGCACTCGGCGGCATGGGCAACAACCGGGGTGCGGTCGTCGCCGGTCTCGTACTGGGCCTCTTCCAGCAGGCCGCCAACTTCCTGGTCGGCGGAGTCTTTTCGTCGGTCGCGGTGTTCGCAGCCTTCATTTTGGTGCTGCTGGCGCGTCCTGAGGGCCTCGCCGGCGTGGCGCTGGGGCGCCGCGTCTGATGGACATGTTCACCAGCGGGGCTCGTCCCGCGCGTGCGTCGTTCTGGAGTTCCCCCGCGATCACCGCTGCGCTGCCGTGGCTTGTGCTGGCGGCGATCGCCGTTGCGCTCCCGCTCTATGGCAGCGGCTACTGGGGCGTGATCGCAACGCGCGCCTGCGTCTACTGGGTGCTGGTTGCCGGGCTTAATCTCCTCGTGGGATTTGCCGGGCAGCTCGCGATCGGCTGGGTCGCGCTGCTCACCTTGGGCGCCTACATCACGGCCGTGCTCTCGGCCGCCAACGTACTGCCGGAGGTTCACCCCTACCTGGCTCTCGCGATCGCAGCCATCGCGGGCGCGCTGTTCGGTGTCATCGTCGGATTGCCGGCGCTGCGGCTGCGCACGTTTTACTTCGCGATCACGACGCTCGGCTTTGCCACCATTGTGCGGCAGATCGCGCTCGCATGGGCGAGTGTCACGGGCGGCGGGGTCGGGGTTCCCGGCCCGGTCTTTCCGCCGCCTTTCGATTCACAGTGGGGCTTTTATTACCTTTGTTTGGGCTTCGCGGCGATCTGCACCTGGATGACGGTCAATATTGCAAACAGCCGTTTCGGCCGCGCGCTGACCGCGATCCGCGACGCCGAAGTTGCCGCCGAGGCGAGCGGCATTGCCAAGCCCAGGCTCCTTATCCTGGTGTTCCTGTTCAGCGGCGCGACCGCGGCGATTGCCGGCGGCCTGTTCGCCTCGCTCCAGTCCTACATCACGCCTGATGCCTTCACGACCGAGCTCTCCGTCCTTTTCTTCATCGGCGTGCTGATCGGGGGGCGTGGCTCGATCATCGGGCCGCTGCTCGGCACGATCCTGCTGACGGTGCTGCCGGAATTCGCCGCGCCGCTGGTTGCCTGGTCGACGTTCCTCTATGCGGTGCTGCTGCTGGTGATCGTGCTGGTGATCCCGGGCGGCATCGCCGAGCTTCTCGACTTCAAGAACCGCAAGCCGCTCGAAACGCACCGCGCGCTCGTTCCCCGCCCCGAGCTGCTCAAGCGGCTGCTCGCGCAGGACGACGATCCGGGTACGCTCACGCTTGAACAGGTCGAGCTCCATTTCGGCGGCGTGCGTGCGATCGACGGCCTCGACCTGACGATCCTGCCGGGTCAGGTGCACGGACTGATCGGCCCGAACGGCAGCGGCAAGACCACCACGCTCAACGTGATTTCCGGCTACTACAATCCGCAGCGCGGCCGAGCGGTGCTGAAGGATGCGGTGCTGACGCAGCTGTCGCATCATCGGCGCGCGCAGCTGCGCATCGCGCGCACGTTCCAGACGCCGCGCATCGTCGGCGAGGCCTCGGTTATCGAAAACGTGATGATCGGCGGCACGATCGATGGCACCGGTTCATTCTTCGAATCGCTGTTCGCGCTGCCGCGCCACTGGCAGGACGAAAAGAAGCTGCACGAGACCGCGATGCTGGCTTTGTCGGCCGTTGGACTGGAATCGCTTGCCGGAGTGCGCGCGGACCGGCTCCAGCACAGCGAGCTTCGTTTTGTCGAGATCGCGCGCGCCTTGATGCTGCGCCCGGCTTTTGTGCTGCTTGACGAGCCGGCGGCCGGCCTGTCGGTCGAAGAAATCAGGCGTCTCGGCGCGCTCGTGGTCGAGATGGCGAAGAACGGCACCGGTGTGCTGCTGGTCGAGCATCATGCCGACCTCATCTTTGACATCTGCGACCATGTCACCGTGCTGAACCTCGGCAAGAAGCTCGCAGCCGGAACACCCGCCGAAATCCGTTCGCATCGGGAGGTGGTCAGTGCCTACCTCGGCGGGTGAGCCGCTGCTGCGCGTCGCCGGCCTGTCGTCGGGCTACGGCAAGATCGGCGTATTGCGTGGCATCGATCTTGTGGTCGGGCCGAACGAAGTCGTTGCCCTGCTCGGACCGAACGGCGCCGGCAAGACCACGCTGCTGCGCGCGGTCTCCGGGCTGCTACCGTGGTCTGGAACCGTGCAGTTCGACGGCCGCGATCTGTCCGGCGCCGGCCCGCGCGAGGCCGCGAAGGCCGGATTGGTGCACGTGATCGAGGGACACCGCATCTTCACGCAGCAGAGCGTCTACGACAATTTGCTGCTGGGGGCCTATGACCTGCCGCGCGGCGAGCGCGCAGCGCGTGTCGAGGAGGCGCTCGACTATTTCCCCGAGATTGCCGAGAAGCGCCACGAGCGCGCGGTCGCCCTCTCGGGCGGCCAGCAGCAAATGCTCGCAGTGGCACAAGGCCTGGTGCGGCGGCCGAAACTGCTGATGCTGGATGAGCCGTCGGCGGGGCTGTCGCCGGTGCTTGTCGACCGTGTATTCGTCGTGGTGCGGCGGTTGCGCGAGAGCGGGACGGCCGTGTTGCTGGTCGAGCAATTGATCGAAAAGGCGTTGGCGCTCGCCAATCGGGTCTACGCGCTTGCGCGCGGCTCGATCGTGCTGGAAGCAAACACCGGCGAGGCCGACCTGCCGAACCGGCTGGAGCGCGCGTATTTCGCGACGGCCAGGTCGAACGACTGAATCGGGCAGATTCGCCTCAGCACGGCGGATGTGCGTTCGCCGACAAGAGGCCGCGGCTTTGGCATGTAGGGGGTCTATGACAACGCCAGGGCCTGAGCGGCGGTCGGCGGCGTTTCCAGCCGCGCCGCGACGGCGATCCCGAGCGCCGTCATGACCCCGGCCATCATGTCCCAGCCGGAACTGTGGCCGATCTGTCCTGCGGCCGCGGCCGCCGCGTCGACGTCTCCCGTGATAACCGACGACACCGCGCGGTGGAGAGCCTCGCCAACCTGTCCGGCGGCTGCCGCCCGCAACAAACAGGCGCTCAACGGAGCGGTCAGCCCCGGCAAGGCATCCGTGATCGCGCGCGCCAATGCGGCATGCGCATGGCGTTCGCCGATTGCATCGAGCAGCGCGAGCGCGCCCACGAGAAAGTCGTCTCCCGACGGAGTGAGCCCGGGCCCAAGTCCGATCAAGGCTTCCGCGGCTTCCTTGGAATCCTGGAGACGAGCGTGCCCAGCATCGAGCACGCCGGACAACCAGCGTTCGAAAACAGCGATACGCGGACGGGCGATGCGCGCCAGCGGCGGGTGATGTCCTGATGTCTCAGGCACGCCAACGCCATGGCGCGCAAGGCCTTCTTCTGGTGCCTCGAACGCGGCGCGGCGCGCCAACGCGGCGCAGGTATCGGTCAGCCCGGCAGGCGACAGACAAATCGGCCAGGCAGGAGAGTGCCACGATTCAGTTTCATCCAGGGTCAGCCGCATGGACTTGCCGATGACGATATGCCGCTCGCAGACCGCCGCCGGCCATCCGGGCTGTAACTGGAAATCGGACAGGCGGCCAAGATTTCCAATCAATGTCAAAGGACCATCGCCGATATCGGCCCCGCCGACACAGATGAATTCGTCGCCGCCGCGAAGATAAAAGCACCGTTCGAAAACGGCTTCGACGTTCGCGCGCGCAACGCTTCGGCAGAACTCCTGCGCCAGCACGCCTGATCGCAGGACCGGAACCACGGCGTCGCGTGTCATCGGCGGACCATGGATCAGGAGACGCCGAGCGCCGCAATGGCGGCCTCGGCCGCGCCCGCGTTGGAGTCCGCGACGACCACGCCGGCTTCGACCAGCGTCCGGACCTGCGCATCGCGCGGCTGCGGGTCGGCATCGGTCCCGGTGACGGAAGCCACGATGACCGCCCGGCGCTCCCGCCCGGCAAGGAACGCCGCCAGATGCCCCGCCGGGTCGAGATGGCCGCCATAGCCAAGGACAACATCGAGCAGAACGAGTCCGACGCTGGGATCGGCAAGCGCTTCCGCCAGCGGAGCATCGCGCACGCCCGGCTCGAACATGGGGTGCGGGCGCCCGCGGGTGAACTCATCGTCCCCGAGGTCGATCATCACGTGACCGTCATGCACACCCGCCATCGCCGATGCGCCCGGTACCGGCACATTGGACATCACGGGCAGCCCGGCCTGCCTGAAGACGATCTGGGCTTCGCTGCAAAGCGTCCCGCCCGCGAACAGGCCGCGCACCAGTCTGCCGCCATCGAGACGCCGCACAGGCGGCTTCACCGGACTCGCCGCCGATGCTCCGAGAACACTGTCAGCCGCCGCCTTGAGGGTCGCGGCGGAACGCGCGTTTGCCGGCAACGCGAAGTCCGTCGCGCCGAGAAAGCAGATCGTGAAAGGCTTGGAGCTTTTCGCGACACGATCGAGCACCGACCGCGCGACCGACGCAGCCGGCGGTTTCGAGATCAGCACGACATGTTTGGTGCGGTCGTCGGCCTCGAGCGCGTCGATTGCCATCAGGGTCGTGACCGCGCCGACCTCGGCCTTGAGGTCGCGCCCGCCCGTGCCGATCGCATGGCTGATGCCGCGGCCGGCGCGCGCGATCAGGCATGACACTTCCTGGATTCCGGTGCCTGACGCGCCGATGATGCCGATGTCACCACGTGGAACGACGTTGGCGAAGCCGAGAGGCCCGCCTGCGACGATCGCCGTTCCGCAATCGGGCCCCATCACGAACAGGCGCCGCTCGCGAGCCTCGCGCTTGAGGGCAGCCTCGTCCTCGATCGGCACATTGTCGGAGAAAATCATGACGTGGAGCCCGAACTCCATCGCCTTGCGCGCCTCGGCGACCGCGAAGTCTCCCGGGACCGAGATCAGCGCCAGATTGGCGGCGGGCAGCCTCTGGACGGCGGCGCGAATGGTGCGCGACGACTCGACGGCCGCCGTCGTGCCCAACGCACTCGGCTGATCGAGCAACTGCGTCGCTGCCGCGAGCGCGGCCTGTCCGGCGCGCGCGTCGCTCGCCCTGAGCGCGAGGATCAGGTCGCCCGGCTCGGCGGTCGCGCCCTCCGGACCGAGAATGCCCGCGTCGCGGAGAATCTCCTTGTTCGCCGGCGTCCCGATGATCAGGCCCGCTTCCTCTATCCCCGGCAGCGCGGCGATCTGCCGGGAAATGCGCATCAGAACGATGGAGTCGAGATAGGTTGCGCGGCGCACCTCGTTGAGGATCACGCTCATTCGACGCCCATCGTCTGGGCGAATGCCACAAGCGCGTCCTGGAAGCACTTGAGCGGTGCCTTCACGATGCCGGCGCCGACCTGGCCCACGCCGGGTTCGCGATGCGCGATCCCCGTATTGATGGTCGGAGCGAGCCCGGTCTCGACGACCAGACGGATATCGATGCCGGTCGGCACGCCGGCGAAATCCATCGCCGGAATGGTCCAGGCGGGGTTCGAACCAACGACAATCTCCGCCATCGACCGCGTGAAGACCGCCGCCTCCGAGGCGCGCCCCGCGCCGATATATCCCACCACGGCAGGCGCCGCCGCCATCGCAAACGCCCCGAGCCCGACCGTCTCCACGATGGCGGAATCCCCCATGTCGGGGTTTGCATCCTTCTCGCTGAAGCCGGGAAAGTAGATTCCAACCGGCATCTCGACGGGTGCGGTGAACCAGCGGTCGCCCGTGCCCGAGACGCGAATGCCGAAATCCGTGCCGTTGCGGCTCATCGCGGTGACGACCGAGGATGCCTTGATGCCGCGCGCCGGATCGGCGAGCGCCTTTCCCATCGCCATCGCGATATTGAGAAAGAACTGATCGTTGCGGCCGATGAAGTCCAGGCACGCGACAAGCTCGCCGGCGTCTTTCGAGGTGCGCGCCAGAAACGGCGCGAGCTGACGCAGCAGCAGACTCGAGCAGGCGACGTTGCGCTGATGCATCTCGTCGCCCATGGTCAGCCCGCGCGCGATCAGCGGCTTCAACGCAATGCCGCCGGATTCACGGATCGCGCGTCCCAAGGCGGGGCCCAGGACCTCCCGGATCCAGCGCAACCGGTTGAGAACCTCGGCGTCGTTGCCGCCGAACCGCATCACCTTGCCGAGGCCCTCGTTGATCGCGCAGTACGCACGGTTACCGAAAGCCTTGTTCTCGACCACCATGAGCGGCTGGCTTTGGGTGGTCAGTCCCGTCATCGGACCGACGGCACCGAAGTGGTGATTGGGATGGAACGCGAAGGAAGCAGCGGCGGCCTTGGCCGCGGCGTCGAGGTTCTCCGCCCAGCCCTCGAATACGGCAATTCCCATGACGGCCCCGCGCATGGGGCCGCACATCCGATCCCAGCCGATCGGCGGTCCGGCATGAAGGATCATGCGGTCGGCCAGGTCCGGAATGGCCTCCGTTGCCGGAACGACATCGACCAAAACCGGATCACCGGCGAGAATACGCCGCAACGCTTCCTGATTGGCTTGGTCGATTGTCTTCAAGGGTTTGCCTTCTCAGGAACTTCATCTGCCCTGGAGTTTTTCGAGAAGACCGGCAAGGTGAGAATTTCCCCCCGCCGGCGGGCTCCAGCGCACGTGCGCAACCTCGGCGCCCTGGCTGGCAAGATTCACCGCGAATATCTCAAGACCAATGTTGATCACGCGCGGCGGCGCGCCGAGCAGATCGTGCGAAGCACCGTCGTCCTTTTCGTCCATCGACTTCTCGGCTCCAGTGGGCTCGTTCACCATGCACTGACGCAAAATCCAGCGTCAACATGCCAATGTCCTTGGGTATGCGCACGCGCCTGAACGTCCGCTGAGGCCAGGCAAAACATCAATGGGGCGGATACAGAAGAGGCGCGCCGCGGGAAAAGCTGCGGCGACCGCGCTTGATTCCGAGCAGCGGATAGGCGACTTCTGCGACCGCCATGGCTGCATCGCTTGAATCCAGCACGATCAGATCGGCCGGGTTTCCGACAACGATTCCGTAGTCATCAAGATTCATCAGCTTCGCCGGCTGCGTCGTCACCATGTCGAAGCATGTCGCGAGCTCCCTCGGTGTACCCGCCTGAGCGATGTTGGCGTAAAGGTTCGCCATTCGCACGAGCGAGCAATCCCCGAATGGTGTGAATGGATTGAGGACGTTGTTGGTCGCGAGCGAGCAGGTCACACCCTGCTCGACCAGCCGGTGGGCCGGAGTGACGCCGCGCGGAATGTTGTGATCATGGTCGCGACCCATCAGGAACAGGTCCGTCGCGGGCAGCACTGTGACGGCGACGCCCGCGTCCGCGAGCCGCCGCGCGGTTTCGGCCAACCGGTCGGGCGGCAGCGCCGAGAGCTTGGTGACATGTCCGACCGCGACCCGCCCGCCGTAGCGGAACGCCCGCGTCTGGCGGCAGACCTCCTCGAGGTCCATGCGTGACGCATCGAGATCGAAGTCCAGATGAAAATCGATATCGAGATCGAAGCGGCGCGCGATCTCGAAAATGCGCGCGATCTGCGCGTGCGGATCGGTGTCGGTATAAGGGCACCCGCCGATCAGATCGGCACCAGCTTCGCAGGCCGCGACGAGCAATTCGTCCGTTCCGGGGTCGTTCAGCAGCCCTTCCTGCGGAAACACGCAGATCTGCAGATCGATCGCCCAGGCATAGTCGCGCTTGAGGCGGCGGATCGCTTCGAAACTTCGCAGGCCGATGCGAGGGTCGACTTCGACATGCGTGCGCATGCGCGCCGTCCCGTGGACGATCGCCTTCTCCAGCGTGCGGCGTCCGCGTGCATAGACGTCTTCCTCGGTAAAGTCGCGTTTCGCGGCGGCGACCTGCGCAATCGCCTCCTGCAAGGTGCCTTCGCCCGAGCCGCAGCGATCCAGAATGCAGGACTTGTCGAGATGAATGTGCGTCTCGACGAAGCCCGGCGTGACAAGCCGGCCGCCGACATGTTCGTCCGGTCCGTCGGCTGCGATCTTTTCCGCTATTTCGGCGATCCTGCCGGCGGCAATCCCGATGTCGAACGTCGCGGGACCACGGCCGGCGATACGCGCATGACGAAGGACAAGGTCGAACATGGCCTACTGCTCGGCTTCCGCGTGGCCGAGATAGGCGGCCTCGAGCGCGGGATCGTGGGCGAGTTCGTCAGCCGCACCGGCGCGCACGATACGTCCCGACTCCAGTACATAGCCGCGATCCGCGATGGTCAGCGCCAGCCGCGCCATCTGGTCGACCAGCAGGATGGTGATGCCTTCGTCGCGCAGGTCGGCAAGCGCCTCGAACAGCTCGTTGATCATCGCCGGCGCGAGCCCGAGCGAGGGCTCGTCGAGCAGCAGGATGCGGGGCTTCGCCATCAGGGCGCGCGCGATCGCCAGCATCTGCTGCTCACCGCCCGACAGCAGCCCGGCACGATTGGCCAGTCGGGCGCGCAGGCGCGGAAATCGCGTCAGCAGCGCGTTCAGCTCGGCGCTGGTATCGACGTGGCGCCGCGTGTTGGCGCCGAGCATGAGGTTGTCGAGGACGGTCAGCTCGGGGAACACCTGACGGCCTTCAGGCACAAGCGCAACGCCGGCCGCGGCGATGCGGTGCGCTTCGAGGTCCACGATGTCGCGGTCCTCAAGCACGATTGCGCCCGCGACCGGCCGCAGCAGCCCGGTGACGGCGCGCATGGTGGTCGACTTGCCGGCCCCATTGGCGCCGAGGAGGGCCACCATCTCGCCCGGCCGCACCGCGAAATCGACATCGTCGAGCACCGCTGCGGCACCATAGCCGGCGCGCAGTTTCACGGCGGCGAGCACCGGGTCGCCTGGCCCCTGCCACGGCGCCGCGCGCGGACGCGCATAGGCGGTGCTGCCCAGATAGGCGTCGAGCACGAGCGGGTCGCGGCGCACGACTGCCGGCGCCGCAGACGCGATGACTCTCCCGGCGTCGAGCACCACCACGTGGTCGGAGATGCCCATGACCAGCGTCATGTCATGCTCGACCAGGATCACCGCGATGCCGCGGTCGGCGATGCGGCGCAGCAGCGTGCTCAAGGCCGCCTTGTCGGAGCGCATCAGGCCGGCGGCCGGCTCGTCGAGCAGCAGGACCTGCGGGCGGGTCGCGAGCGCGCGCGCGATTTCGACCAGCCGGCGATCGACGTGCGCCAGATCGGCCGCCGCCGTATCGGGCGCGCCGCGATAGCCGACGAACGCGAGCAGTGCGGCGGCCGCGCGGCGATCCGCGGGCGCGTCGAGCGCCTTGACCGGATTGCCGAGCCGCCCGCGGCGCAACGCGATCAATACGTTGTCGAGCGCGCCCATGGTGCCGAACAGCTGCGTCGTCTGGTAGGTGCGCGCGATCCCGGCGCGCGCGACGCGCCAAGCCGGCGCGCCCGCGAGATCGGCGGCACCGAGGCGGATTTCTCCGCTCTGCGGCCGGTAGAAGCCGCCGATCATATTGAGCACGGTGGTCTTGCCGGCGCCATTCGGGCCGATGACACTGGTGATACGCCCCGGTGCCGCGGTGAAGCTCACATCGGTCGCGGCCTTGATGCCGCCGAACGCGATGCCGATGCCTTTCACATCGAGTGCACTGCTCGCGCCACGGCCAAGAAAAGACTGCAGATCGATGTCGGCGGGCTTGCCCGCGTCAGGTTTGCGGCGCGGCATGCGACGCGCGAGCGTACCGATGACGCCGGCTGGGGCGAGCCACAGCGTCACCAGCAGCAGAGCGCCGAACAGCAGCAGCCGGTATTCGGCGAGCCAGGCCAGCAGCTCGGGCAGCACGACGGTGACGATCGCGCCGACCACCGGTCCGACCACCCACCCGGCGCCACCGACGATCACGGCGAGCAGGAAGAGGATCGACTGTGAAAACGGGAACGAATCCGGGGCAACGAACATCATCAGCGGTGCGAAGATCGCGCCGGCGAGCCCCGTGAACAGCGCCGAGAGCGCAAACGCGACGGTCTTCGTGGTGACAGGATTGAGCCCGATCGAGCGCGCCGCAGTCTCGCTGTCGCGCACCGCCAGCATCGCCTTGCCCCAGCCGCTCCCTGCCAGGCGATGGAATAAGTAGAGCGCGAGACCGGCGAGCAGGGTCGAGAGGATCGCCATCTCGCGCTCGGCAAAGGCGAGCGGGCCGAGCGAGGGCGGCATGATGCCCATCAGTCCGTTCTGACCGCCGGTCAGCTCGCGCCATTCGATCGTGCCATGCTGGACGATGAACGCGAACGCGATGGTGATCATCGCCAGATAGGGCCCGCTCACCCGCAGCGCCGGCAGCGCCAGAGCGGCCCCGATGATGCCGGCGAGCGCGCCGGAAAGGGGCAAGGCGAGCCAGAAACTCAGGCCCTTGAGGGTCAGGATCGCGGTCGCGTAGGCGCCGATGGCGTAGAAGCCGATATGGCCGAGCGACACCTGGCCGGCAAGCCCGACCAGGATGTTGAGTCCGACGCCGACCACGGTGGTGAGCGCGACCAGGGCGAGGATGAAGTGCGCGTAGCTGCCGGCCAGCAACGCAAAGGCGATGCCCGCACCGGTCAGCCCCAGGATCGTGAGCGGCATCGCGAAGCGCATCGTCATACCTTGTTGACGGCGGCGCGGCCGAGCAGCCCGTTCGGCATCAGCGTCAACGCGACGATCACGACCGAGAACACCACGATCTGCGTGTAAGTCGAGCCGAAGAAGGCCGTGACCAGCGCCTCCAGCAGCCCATAGACGAGGCCGGCGAGCATCACGCCCCACGCCGACGTGATGCCGCCGAGGATCGCCACCGCGAACGCCTTGATGCCGAACAGCGTGCCCATGTCGGAGTGCACGCTGTAGAGTGGCGCGATCAGCAGACCGGCGAGGCCGGCGAGCACGGTCGAAAGGGCGAACGAACTCGCGACCGCGAGGCGCACGTTGATGCCCATCAGCTGCGCGGCATCCTTGTTCTGTACCACCGCGAGCAGCGCCTTGCCGACGCGCGTGCGGTTCAGCGCGAGGTGGAGCGCGACCGCGATGCCGAGGCCGGCGAGTGGGATCACGAGTTGCAGCGGATAGACCCCGGCGCCGAACAGGTCGATCGGCTTCGTCGCCAGGACGGAAGGAAAACCACGCGGCTCTTTGCCGAAGGTGAACAGCACACTGTTGTCGAGCACGATGCCGCCGGCGACCGTCGCCATCAGCCAGGCGTTCGATCCGCGCTCGGCGAACGGGCGCACCAGGGTGCGCTCGACCACGAGTCCGAACAGCGCGCACAGGATCAGCGCGATCAGGATCGCGAGCGGCATGGGCCAGCCGAGCCGTATCCCGAACACGTAACCCAGCACGGCCCCGAGCATCATCGAGGAGCCCTGCGAGAAGTTGACGGTGTTGGAAACCACGTAGGTGACGTGGAAGCCGAGCGCGATCAGGCCGTACATGCTGCCGAGGCCAAGTCCGGAAATGATCGCGGAGACCACCAGCATGACGTTTCCAAAGCATGCGCGGGCGCGGCGACCGCGCCCGCTCGCTTGCAGGGCGGGATTACTGCGTCAGCGGCAGGATCTCGTCACCCTTGAAGTAGGTGAAAATGTAATCCTGAGCCGACAAAGCGTCGTGGTTGGTTGGCGTGAACGGCTTGGCGTAAGTCTTGATCAACCCCTCATACTTGTCGATCTCATACAACGCCGCGCGGATCTTCGGGCCTTCGGTCGAGCCGGCCTTGCCGATTGCGAGCGCAATCAGGTGCATCCCGTCGTAGGCGTTCGCGATGCCCACCGCCGGCGTCACGTCGGCGAACGATTTGATCTCCGGATATTTCTTCCTGAGCGCCTCGAACAGCGCCTTCGCCTTCGGGCTGTCGTTGCCGGAAAAGCTGAAGGTCTGGATGAAATGGACCTTGGCGGCGCTCGCGCCGGCGAGCTCGCTGAACCGGCCGCCGGCGGGCCCCCAATGCGACACGATCGGAACGTCCCAGCTCATGCGGTCGAGCGATTTGACCACCTGCGAGGACGGCGCGACGTTGGCGACGAGGAACAGCACGTCGGCTCCGGCCTGCTTCAGGCGGCTGAGCTGCGGCACCACGTCGACGTCGCCGGTCTCGAACTTCTCGATGCCCGCATAGGGCAGCTTCCTGGCTTCGAGCGCCGCTTTCAGCCCCTTCTCGTTCGATTCGCCCCATGGATTGTTGATCAGGATCATACCGGGGTTCTTGGCGCCGTATTTCTTCACCGCGTACTCGACGAGCGCGACGTCGACCAGCTCGTCCACCGCCGAGACGCGGAAGGCGTAGTTCTCGGCTGCGCCATTACGCGTGATCGGGGTTCCGGCCGCCCACACGCCCATGAACGGCACCTTGTTCTGGTTGGCGAACGGAACGATCGCAATCGAAACCGGCGTATCGAGGCCGCCGAACAGGGCCACGACCTTCTCGCGCTGCACGAGTTCGCGTGCCGCGACCGCGCCCTTCGCCGGATTGCTCTCGTCGTCGCGCACCAGCAGCTCGACCTTCTTGCCGAGCAAACCGCCCTTGGCGTTGATCTCGTCGATTGCGATCGAGAGCCCGCGCACGATCGCCTCCCCGGATTTCGCGGACTGGCCGGACATCGCGGCAACCAGGCCGAGCTTCAGGGTGTCCTGCGCGAGCGCCGGAACGGCAAAGACGGTCGCCGCCGTCGCGGCGAGGAGCAGGCGTCGCGTGACATGTGGAATGCGGGTTCGCGTAGGCATAGCGTTACCTCGTTGAGGGTGAATCCAGGTCTCGGTTCGCAAGGGACATGCCAGCAAGAGCTGGCCAGCAATCCATGGCAGATCGTCCTTTGCCAAGCTATTTGACTGGAAAATAGGCAAGTCCGCCGCGAGTTGAACCAATCGCAGGCACCATTGTATACGAGTTTTCACGTGCGCCAATGCAACCGGCCGGGCGAGAGTTTGGCGCAAGTCGCGCCCGAGTCGGCGGCCAGCACAACAAGGAGCCAACGATGCCCGCAATCGCCCTGAAGGCTGACGTGATCGCTCCTTCCGACGAGACCGCCGCGGCGGCCGAGATCGTCGAGAAATTCCTTGTCGCCTCGATGGTGCCGGACCCGGAAACTGCGGCACGCTATATCGCCGAGCCGCTGAAACTCACGTTCACGGGAGGACGCAAATTCTCGCATCCGCGCGAGAGCACGGCGTTCAACGCCAGACGCTACAAGTGGGTGAAGAAGGCGATGGAGCGTTCCGACGTCGTGCCCGGGCGCGGCGAGACGATCGTGTACAATATCGGCACGCTCTATGGCGAATGGCCGGACGGCACGCCGTTCGAGGGCAATCGCTATGTCGACCGCTTCGTCGTGCGCGGCGGCAAGATCGTGCAGATGGATGTGTGGAACGACAGCGCCGAGCGGCTGCTCACGCGCAGCGGCATCGAGGCGTAGTTGCGCGTGTCTCCGGCGGGAGCGCGTCGGCGCGCCGGCTTCAATCTGAGACGCAAGGGCCGATGTGGCATTGGCCTAAGAGATTGAGCCTTGTTCACTGGCGCGCGAAGGGTCTCTCCACTAACATCGCCCGAAAGTCGCCGGCCACAGAGGCCGTGACAACAATCCGGAGGCAAGCTCATGCATTTGTCCGTTGCATCCGCCGCGGCAGTGGCCGCCTTCGTGGCGTTTCACCCCGTTTCATCCGACGCCGTCGAACTCAATGTCACGCATTTCGGCACAGGCATGTACGGCGTGCCGCACGCGGTCGCGAAGGAGAAGGGTTACTTCAAGGAGGCGGGGCTCGACGTCACCGGATTTCTCACCTCGGCCGGGGGCGGCACAACGGTGCGCAACGTGCTCGCCTCCGAGCTGCCTTATGGCGAAGTGGCGGTGCCGGCCGTCATCGCGGCCGCGCAACAGGGTCTTGAGCTGACAATCGTGCACGCCGGCGTCGCCAGTGTGTCCGATCAGGTGTGGATCACGCGCAAGGACGACGGCAGCATCAAGACGGTGCAGGACCTGAAGGGCAAGAAGCTCGGCTATTCGAGCCCTAAGTCCGTCACCGACATGATCACCTCGATGATGCTCGACGCGAACGGCCTGACCGGGAAGGTCGAGCGCAAGTCGATCGGCGGCGTCGGTTCGGGCTTGACGGCGCTGCGCGAAGGCGCGGTCGACATGACTTACGTGACGCAACCGGTATGGGCGCGCGAGAAGGACAATTTCCGCCTGGTGTTCCGCTCGCCCGAATGGGCGCCGCGCGTGATGCAAACGGTCGGCGTGGTCAAGACCGAGTTCCTGAAGAAGAACCCGGCCCTCATCCGCGGGATCATCGAGGCGCGGCGCAGAGCCGTTGAGTTCATCAAGTCGAATCCCGATGAGTCCGCGAAGATCATGGCGAAGGAATACAAGATCAGCGAGGCCGAGGCCAAAACCGCGATCCAGGATGTGCTTTCAGGCGGCGGCGTGTACTGGAGTGCCGGCGATTTCGACTACGAAGGCATGACCACGATGCTGAAAGGTCTTCAGCTCGTCAAAGCCGTCGAGCCCGGCCCCTTCGACTGGTCGAAGATCGTGGACGACAGCTACCTGCCCGACGTCCTGAAGAACAAGCCGAAGTCCTGATTGCTCGTGGCCGGCATGAGCGCCGAGCATCTTTGCCTCACCGGCGTGACACGCATCTATCCGGCCACCGAGGGGCACGCGGCGGTGCATGCGCTCGGGCCGATCGATCTGTCGCTCAAGCCGGGGGAATTCTTCTCCGTCGTCGGGCCTTCCGGCTGCGGCAAGTCCACGTTGCTCGACGTGATCGCCGGCTTGGCGAGGCAGAGCGCCGGCACGATCCTGTTCGAAGGAAAACCGGTCACCGGCGAGGTGCCGGACGGCATTGGCGTCGTGTTCCAGGAGGATGCAAGCTTTCCCTGGCTCACCGTCTTCGACAATGCCGCTTTTGCGCTGCGTCGCGCCGGCGTGCCGGACGCGGAGGTGCGCGAGCGCGTACGGCACACGCTCGCCTTCACCGGCTTGAGTTCGTTTGCGCAAGCCTATCCGGCGCAGCTCTCCGGCGGCATGCGCCAGCGGCTCTGCATCGCCCGCACGCTGGTGACGCGCCCCCGGCTCCTGCTTCTCGATGAGCCGTTCGGCGCGCTCGACCAGCAGACCCGGTTGCTGATGGGAGACGAACTTCTCAAGCTGTGGCGCGAAACCGGCGCGACCGTGCTGCTGATCACCCACTCGCTCGACGAGGCGGCGCTCTTGTCCGACCGCATCGGCGTGATGTCGGCGCGCCCTGGCGTGTTCATCGATCTGGTGGAGACCGGATGGGCGCGCGAGCGCGACAGCCGGCTCGCCGCGGAAGCGGGATTCGGCGTCGTGACCGGTCGCCTGTGGGCCGCGTTGCGCGATCAGTCGATCAAGGCTCTCGCGATGGCGTCATGACCCGCGCCGGATGGATCCGCCTGGCTCTGATTGTCGGCGCGCTTGCCTTGCTCGAGGCGGCATGCCGCCATGGTTTGGTTAGCCGTCACGCGGTCATTCCGCCGAGCAGGATGATCGAGGGCGCGTGGAACGCGATCGCTGCGGATGAAACGCGCGCCGACATCTGGCTCACGCTGCAGAACGTCGTGCTGTCGCTCATCCTGTCGATGATCGTTGGTACCGCCGCCGGCCTGATGCTGCACAAGGCGACTCGGTTTCGCCGCGCCCTCGATCCGCTGCTCGCGAGCTACTACGCAGTGCCCACCTTCGTATTCTATCCGTTGTTCATCGTCCTGTTCGGCCTCAACCGCTGGCCGCTGGTCGCAATCGGCTTCCTGTTCGCGGTCGTCGCGGTTATCATCAACACGCTCGACGGACTCGCCCGCATTCCGCGCGCCTTCGTGCGCACCGCCGCGGTGATGCGCCTCACCCGCTCGCAATATGCCCTGCACATCGTGCTGCCCGCCGCGGCGCCGTGGTTCTTCACCGGCGCGAAATTCGCGGTCGCATACTCCTTTATCGGCGTGATTGCTGGAGAATTCGTGGTCTCCGGCGCCGGCATCGGGCACGCCATCGCGTTCGCCTACAATTCCTTCGACAATCGCATGATGTACGGGCTGATCGTGCTGCTGTTCGTGCTGGTCGGCAGCGTCAACACGCTTCTCTCGCTATGGGAACGCAAACTCTATGCGCGCCGCGCAGGACGCTGATCCGCTCGTCACCGCCGAGCGTGCCGAGCGCCGCGCGGTGCCGCCGGCGCTCGACACGATGCTGATGATCGGCGGGCTGGTGGCGCTGTGGCAGGTCGGCACGATCCTGCTGGGGCACGAAGCACTGCCCTCGCCGGTCGCGACCGTCAGCAAGCTCGCCGGCATCATGGCGGATGAAGACTTTCCGCGTCACGCCTGGGAAACGGCCCGCGCGTCTCTGACCGCGCTGGTCATTTCGCTCGTCGCGGGCTTGGCAATCGGCCTTGCGCTCGGGGCACACCGGCTCGCGGGCGAGGTGGCCGAACCGATGCTGACCGCGCTCTATTCGATCCCCAAGATCACGCTCTATCCCATCATTCTGCTGCTGTTCGGGCTCGGCATCTCGGCCAAGATCGCGTTCGGCGTGATCCACGGCATCATCCCGGTGATCCTGTTCACCATGAACGCTGTGCGCAATATTTGTGCCGTTTATCTGCGCTCAGCGCGCGCGATGCGGCTGACGGCAGCACAGACTGCCGGCACCATTATCGTTCCGGCAGCAGTGCCGGAAATCGTGTCCGGGTTCCGCGTCGGCTTCGCGCTGACGCTACTGGGCACTTTGATCGGCGAAATGTTCGCCTCGCAGCGCGGCATCGGCTACATGCTGGTCAAGGCGATGGAAACCGGCGATACCGGCACTGTGATGGCGCTCGCGCTGCTGCTCGTGGTGCTGGCGACGGCAGCATCCGCGGCACTGCTTGCACTCGATCGCCGCCTCCGCCGACACGCTCTTGCCTCATGAGGACAGCATGATCAAGCCATCGCTCAAGACCGTGCTGCAAAGCGGCCAATTCGTCATTGCGCCCGGCGTCTTCGACATGTTTTCCGCGCGCATCGCCGATCGCATCGGATTCCCCGCGCTGTACATGACTGGCTACGGCGTTTCCGGCTCGTACCTCGGCGTCGCCGACGCCGGCCTCGTCACCTATCGCGACATGGTGGAGCGCGCGCGCACGATCGCGGACGGCACGAGCTTGCCGCTGATCGCCGATGCCGACACCGGCTTTGGCGGCCTGATCAACGTGCGCCAGACCGTGCGCGGATACGAGGCCGCCGGCGTGCAGGCGATCCAGATCGAGGATCAGGAGATGCCGAAGAAATGCGGCCACACGCCGAACCGGCGTGTCATTTCCGCCGCCGATATGTGCCGCAAGATCGAGGTCGCGGTCGATGCCCGCACGGGCCCGGACACGCTGATCATCGCCCGGACGGACTCGCGCACCGGGCTGGGGTTGGACGAAGCGATCCGGCGCGGCCAAAGCTACGCCAAAGCCGGCGCCGATATCGTATTTGTTGAGGCGCCGGAGAGCGAGGACGAGTTCAGGCGAGTCGGCGGTGAAGTCGATTGCTGGCTGCTCGCCAATATGGTGCCGACCGGGAAATCGCCGGTGCTCTCGGCTGAGAAATTGAAGGCTTTCGGCTTCAACATCGCGATCTACCCATCGGCCGGAATGTCCGTCGTGTGTGCCGCGCTGGAGGCAAACTACGGATATCTGAAGAGTCACGGCTCGACGGAGAACTCGCCCGTGCCCGCATACACGATGGCCCAGCTGCACGACCTGACCGGATTCCCTGAAGTGTGGGAATTCGAGAGACGGTTTGCCGAAGTTTGATCAGCGATACCGCTGCTCGAGGTCGTCGTAGCGCGCCTTGTCGACCGCCTGCTGGCGTTCCTCGAACCCGGCAAGCCGATCCGCAACCTGCGTGAGCGATCCATCGCGCTTCAGCGCCGCCATCACGTCGCCGACGGATTTCAGCGCAGCCTGCAGCGCAGCATTGGCATAGAGCACGGCGCCGAATTCAAGCGTTGCGAGTTCGCTTTGCGGCAGCAGCGGCGTTAGGCCGCCGAACACGATGTTGGCGATCTGTGGCACTCCAACCTCGCTCGTGATGCGCCGCATCTCGCTTGCGTTGAGAGGCGCCTCAACGAACGTCACATCGGCGCCGGCCTCCGCATAAGCCTGCGCGCGAGCGATTGCCGCGTCCAATCCCTCGATCGCCCGCGCGTCGGTGCGCGCGACGATCTGCACGTGCTGGTCGGTCCGGGCATCAACGGCGGCCCTGATCTTCTGCACCATCTCGCCGCACGCAATCACCTGTTTGCCGCTGAAATGGCCGCACTTTTTAGGAAACACCTGATCCTCGATCTGGATTCCTGCCGCGCCCGCGCGTTCGAACATTCTCAAGGTTCGTCCCACGTTCAGCGCGTTGCCAAACCCGGTATCCGCATCCGCGAGAATCGGAATGTCGACTGCATCCGCAATGGCTGCGACGTGTTCGGTGAGTTCCGTCAACGTGACGAGTCCGATGTCGGGCATGCCAAAGCTCATGTTCGCGACCCCGGCGCCGGTCACATAGAGGCCCTCGAACCCATGCGCCGCGATGACGCGCGCGAACAGGGCATTCGGCGTTCCGGGTAAAATTGCCGCGGAACGGGAGGCAAGTAAGGCTTTAAGGCGGGCGGAAGGTCTCATTATATCTTTGATCCCTGCGTCGGCATTGGGTGCGCATCTCTGCATGCGCTATCCGACAGCGCACCGCGCATGCAGACATCCCGCAATCCGAGGCGAGAATCAGCATCTGCCCCGCGCTGACCTGTCGGGCTGTAGGGCTGGACGCTACCCAAGCGTGATGTTCGCTGCCCGGATCACGTTACGCCATTTTTCAGTTTCGCTGCTGATGAGATTGCCGAAGTCTGCGGACGAACCCAAAAGCGTTGTAGCGCCGAGATCTGCCAAGCGCGTTCCCAACTTTGCATCGCCGAGGCCCGCATTGATCACGCGATTGAGGGTCTCGATGACCTCGGCGGGCGTGCGTTTGGGCGCACAGAGGCCGTTCCACCCGCTCGCCTCGTAGCCCGGCGCGAATTCGCCAACCGTCGGCACATCCGGCAGCGCTTCCGAGCGCGCGGCCGTTGTCACAGCCAGTGAGCGGAGTGTGCCCGATTTGATGTGTTGAATTGATGCGGGCAAGGGTTCGCCGGCACGCGCCATCAAACCAGAGCGCATGTATTCCGGTCCCTCCGCCGGCGCGTTCATGCCGCCGCGGATTTCGCAGCCGGCCTTGTTGCGGTTCAACTGGCTGGCGGCGAACGGCGACGTCATCACCAGTGGCACGCAGCCGACTTCGACGCCGATCTGCGGCTGGGTGGTCCCGAATTATCTCGACGTCAGCCTGATGGCTTATGACGCCGACGGCGCGGCACTCGGTTCGGTGGCGCGGGTTGACGATCAGATCAAGTGGCTTGCGGCGCCGACGCGGCCGAACGCCTTCGGCGAAACGGATCCGGCCGCGAAAAACGGGCATCTGAACAATTTCCTCAATGCGCTGATCGCGAAGGGGAAGGACTACCTCATCCCGTTCCTCGATACGCTCAACCAGGGGTCCTCCTCTATCCACCCGCTGCAGCAGGCGCAAACCGCACAACTTCCCGTCTTGGTCGGGCAGCCGCTGGCCTTGGTCAGGACACGGCTCGAACTGAACCTGATGGCTCCTGCCGCGATCAACAACAACTGGGCCGCGTTCCAGCAGGACGTGAAGGACTCGATCGGCAAATCGACCACGTCGCGCACCACGAACGGCCACGATGCCGTGCGATTCCCCGTCCTCGTCGGCAGCGTCGAAGATGCGGACGACGGATTGCTCGGCTTCTATCTCAATTCGTCGTTCGACACGTTCCACTCGATCGTTGTCGCGGGGGCGGACATTCCGACGCGGACGATCGGCACCGTCACCGTGAGCGTCGCCGGCGGACCGGTGGAATTGTCGATGCTGATCGATCCGCGTTGCGACATCCACGCGACCACCGGCTACATGCCGACGCAGTCGCTGCGCATCCCGATCGAGATGTTCCGCGCTGCATTCGACAACATCGCGGTCACCTTCCTCACCGCACCGATCCTCGTCGCAGCGGCAGGCCGCAAGCGCCACGCCGTCGATCTCGCTCCCCCTGCCGTTGCCCGGGCAGCAGAACGGCAACTGGTCGTGGCTCTCGGTCAAAGGCGCGAACGGCGGCCCCCGCACGGTCGAGCAGATAAAACCGGTCGTCCCGCTCAAGCCGAGCGTTCCGTTCGCCGACCCGCAGTATGTGCTGAAGGAAGGCTGGCTGTCGCTGAAAGGATTCGAGAAGTAGACACGATGGGTTGCGTTTAGGCTTTCAACCCGGCCCACACACGTATGAGCACAATTTCACGGGGTTGACCGGACGCGCCCCATCTGTAGAGTTGAAACATTGTGGCTTGGGCGTTCCGCCGCCGAGGAACAGCGCAGATGCCTGATAATCGGACGCCAACGTGCTCAGGCGCGGATCCTGCATCTGATTTCCTGTCCGAGCGCAACTGCTTCCCGCTTTGGATGCCGGACAATGCCGATGCCGAACTTGCACCCGCTGGCTGAGTAAAGCTCGGCAAGCTCAGACATGTCGGGTACGATGCCTCGCCCCCAATCGGTCACTTTCCGGGATCAGATAACAGGCAAGATAAACGACCTGTTGTTGGATGAGGGACGCGTATGCGCCCAATCTCAAAACCTTCTCGCCTATCTGGCAGGGACGCTTCTGTCCTACCGCGAGGAGGGGGTTGAGTTGGCGCCGATCCTGTTGTTCTGCGACAACGTCGACAAGGCACTCCAGTCATTTCCGGGAGCGCTGACTCATCGGATTGGGCAACTTCCCCTCGATCCTGCCTCGGGACCGCAAATCATGAAGGATTGCGCTCCGCTTTCAAATCAGAACTGGTTTGTTTTCATTGAGCGCACCAACGAGGCGGTGCTGAATTACGGTGTATTTACATATTTCCGTCTGCCGACGGCTATCCCGTTACATGAGGGTATAACGATCGACAGCAGTATTTTTGCACTTTTGATGCGCAAGGTAAGCTCCAGCACGATAGAGATGCGAGGAGCGCGGGGCAACATCCTGTTTTTGATTTTCTCCGCGACGCGCGAAACACTTGTACAAGAAGAGCCAATACGGTCCTTTGCGGCCGACTGCTGCAAAACCATCACCGACGCCGAGGGGGCCAAGCCTTTTAATGAATATCTCGTTCGCCTGCTGGAGTCGGCTCTCACAAGTTCGCATGGGACGATCCTGGTCTGCTGCGATGGTATCGACCTCAGTCAGATTGCGGCAATGCGGGACGCCGTTCTTGTCAGGCCGGCCTTGGATTTATTCACCGCATTCCGCGAATACCAAGCCTCCAACACCGCAGCCGCGCTGATTAACCTTCAACGCTGTGAGGAACTCTTGGCGGGATTCCTGCGCTGCGACGGTCTCGTCGTATTCGACGTAAAAGCTCGGGTCCTCGCCTACCGGGTCTTTTTTAAACCCGAAACCTCGGCGCAGAGCGCGCCCATCGTGGGCGGAGCACGCCGCCGCGCATATGAAGGTCTCAAGGTACTCGTCGGGCAGCACCTCATCTCGGTCATTTTTCGCTCGCAAGACGGACTGACACTGTATCACAATGGAGCTCTCCGGTGACTGGAGCTCAAGTCGACATTTGGGGCCCGGGACCTGGGTCGGTGCCCGACAGCCTTTCCGACCCGAAGGTGATAGCCTCCCGCGCCCTGCAGCTTCGGGAGCGGGAGCGCGTGCAGATTGCCACGAATTTCGAAGCCGACAATTTCGAAATCGTGTCGAGCTTCGTCTGGATGCGTTCGATGGCGCTGCTCAAGAAGCAACTTGGCGCGCTCGGAAACGTGTTCATCGGCGAGCTGCTGCAGAGGCCGGATATCGACGAATTCGCCGACATCGGCGTGAAGGTATCCGACGCCGAGGCAATATCGCTGGCCCGGGATCTCGGCATATTGACCCCGCTGCAGACGCTGCGCCTGCTTCAGTCGCAGGCCATTGTCCTGCATTTTTCCGGGGTCGAGAACGATTCTTCCGTCGGTGCCGCCGAGGCCATGACGCGGGAGGAAGCCGTCTCCTGCCTGCGCGTCTGCGTCCAGGGGATTTTGGGACAGGAGAAGATCGGCGCCGCAGAGAAGTTCAAGGAATTCCGCCAGAAGCTCGGCACCGTATTCCTCACCGAAGGATCGCCCGAGGTAGCCAGACTGCGCTCCTCGCCCTATTTTTTCATCAAGACCACGGTGAGCATTGTGCTCGCGCTGTTTCGAACGAGTGAGGGCGCCGAGTTCGAGCACGTGTCGCAGAATGGACGCCTGATCATTCCCATCTTCTGGCCCCTGCTCAAGGACCCCGAGCGATGGCAGATCGGCAGAGCCTATGCGACAGAATTCAGCGAGGGGCGAAAGGACGTCGTGCGCGCTCTCCATGGCATATTGGTTTCCGTCGCAGGGTTCGACTACGTTCCGGACAATCTGCGCTCGAATACCTTCGTCGAGGTCGCCAACAAGGTTATCGCGGCTCATCAGGGCTCGAATAATTTTCATAACGAGCCGGCGCCGATGCGCGAACTCGCCAACCTGGGAACGTCGATTCCCACATCGGCTCTCGCCACCTGTATCACAGCCGTGCTCTGTGTTCGATTGGGCACGGGTTACGGTACCTCATATAGTGCTCAAGCTTTCGCCAACGAGGTCATTCGCGGGCTATCGCGGGATAACTGGCTCTATTATTTCAATGAGCGGTTCGAGCAGGACCGCATTATCCTGGCCAAACTGGAATGGGGTTCGCCGCTGGAAAATTGGATGAAGCTGATAAGGGCGCTCGATATCGATCCGGTCGATATCAACAGCGACGATGTTCGCAGGTTGATCGCCGCCACCACCGCGAACGACCCGGCCAAGGTCAAGGCGATCGCGCGAGGCATCCTGTCAACTTCGCTCGGCGACGGTCAGTTTGCTTCTCGCTGAGGCGAGCGTTGAGAGCCGGCACGCTTTTCGAATTGAGGGATCGCGAGAGCCCGCTCCAGATCCCGACCGCGCCCCGACTTCTCATTCAACTTCACGTATTCCGCCCACGCGCGATCGGCTCCGTGCGGCCACAACGCCAGCAAGCGTCCAAGCCGTGCAGTCTCCGCCGGTTCGAAAAGCGAGTCTCGCTGAATGACGGCATCGCGCATCATCACGTATGCCTTATGCAGCGTGAGCATGCGCGCATAGCTCGCGATATTGTCGCGCACGAGCGCTTCCACCGAGCTGGCCGGCATCAATTTCTCAAGCTCGTGCGTGACCGCCTTGTTGAGATTAGTTTGGATCGCAGCGAGCGCGCCGCCGTTGTGGGCTTCGCTTCCCGCCAGGTTGATATTCGCGCGATCAATCAGCTTTGCGATTTCGCCGAGGCGAACATCATATCCGTTGCTTGCGGCCGGGCGATCGCCAGCAGGCAACGCAGCCCAGGTTTCGAGCTGGTCCAGAATATTAGCGACGGTCCTTACCGTGGCGGGCTTGCGAATGGCCGCGCGCAGATCCGCGTTTGCGTTATTGTAGTAGTTGCGCGTACGCCGTGCCGCGGGCTCGACGGTGTATTTCGACACAATGTCCATCACGCTCGGTTCGCCGATCTTCCCGGCCTGCTCCATCAGCTCGGTGAATTCCGCCTTGAAGGCTTCGAGGCTGCGCTCGCCCAAACCTCGCGAAGCCGGAGCCGGGGCGGCCACCGGCCTTGGCGTTTCGTTCTCGATGATGGTCTTGGCCCGACGCACAGTGCCGGCGAGCCCGATGGCGTCCGACACGTCCAGGTCCTTACCTTCCTGAAGCGCGCTCGCGTACCGGCGCAGATCGGATGCAGCCGCGCCTTCTTCGAAGTCGTCGAGAATGACGGCGAGATCGGGGTTGCTCATCGCAGACTGAAGTTCGGGCAATATGTCCGTGGCGAGCTCCTGGAGAGTCGCATGTGATGTCCCAAAACGCACCCGCGTCTGCGTGAGCATCGATGCCAACATTCCCCTGTTGTCCAGCAGGGTGCGGATGGCCTGGAGCTGCGTGGCGCCATCGACATTGGCGTCGTAGCGTGCGGGCGCGCCGAGGGCGCCCGCAATACGGTTGGCGAGCGGCAGGGGATCGGATGCGAGCTCCGGCGTGAGGACGTTCTCGGTGCGGCCGGGCCGCAAAACGTCCACCAGGTGGGGATGGCCGACAAGCATCCGCACCACGGCCGGATCGGTCAAAAATTGCTGAAAATTCGGCAGCGCCTTGTCGCCCCAGGCGATCGCGCCGCCGCCGACGGCCTCATGCAGCGTTTCCTCGAACGCGCGCATCAGCAGCGGATTGATGCCGCCGTCGAACTTCCTGAACCGTCCGAACAACTGCCCATTGCCGAAAATCGGCGAGTGAGCCCATGCTGCAAGACCACTCTCGCTGACCTCTCCTCCCGGCCGATGGGCTGATGCATCGTCGGCATAGGTAAAGTCGATTCCTGCCTGCCAGGCGGGTGACAACACCTCTTCATTCGGATCGCCGGCAACCTGCTGCAGTTCATCGTGCTGGACCTTGAACGCCAGAAACGATGTCGGCCCTTGTGTGCGCGCCGGCCCTGACAGCCGGTCGGCCGCGGCATCGAGGACAATCAAGAGATCGCCGCGGCCGATACCCTCGAACGTGACACGCACGGTCAGGCGATCCGCGTTTACGGCGCGCGGCAGAACCGCCAGCGAAATGGCTGCCGGGACGGCAACCTTGCCCGCCAGCGCGCCGACCAGATTGACCGCGGTGCAGGCTTGCTCGCTCGTTGCCGTGATCACGGTGCCGGGGCCCAGCCAGGTTTCGATATCCACGCGCGAGAGTGGCGTCATGGCGAGGTGCGGGCTCAAATTTGAAGACATCGGGATGAGGCTCTGCTGAAGTACAAAGCCAACGACGATCCCCGATGCTACGTCCGCCAGAGATCCCGGCCGTGCCGGAATCTCCAGATCCAATCGAGCCGAGACGGACTGCCCGCCGTGCACCATCCTGAGGATGGACGGTGTTTCGTCATCCTCGCCAGCGGTCTGCGCGGGCGAGCGCGCCAACGGCCCGGGAACGACCGAAATGGTCGCTGAACGACGCGGCAGCACAGAGGTCGCGCGCCCGGCATGGATCCTGTGCCCCAAAACGCTGTCGAAGCTCATCGGCAGCAGGACGGCCCACAACGGCGGTTTGGGTGGAAGGAAATTTTTGGGATTGATTTTCGAAGGCAGGCGGCGATGCCGAAATATCACCGGTTCGTCTTCGTCCGCTGTTTCCGCGCTGATGCGGTCTTCAACGAAGGAGAGCGCCGGCTCGCTCGGGTCGGGAAGCGACTCGATCAGCGAAATCCGGGCCAGCTCTGTGACATCCCGTTGCTCGCAGCGAACCAGGACGAGCCCGTCGTATCCTGAGGGCCGGCTCACCGCCCGGCTCCAACGCTGATCTCGGGGCAGCCGGAATGCATCGAGCAGGACGCCTGTTTCCCAGCCGTCCTCGCCCTTCACCGCGAAAATCGAAATCAGCTCACCGGGAAATCCAGCGCCGTCCTCGCCGACACGCCCCTCGCATCCCAGCACGACGGCCGGGCCGCCGTCCCACGCGAGCCAGAGGTCCTCGACCCAGCTTTCCCGATCGCCACTCATCATGCCGCCCACGCCACACCGGACGATTGTCAAGGTCCGCCCAAGCAACTTACTATCAGGAACCGGCGGTCGCAAAGGTGTGCGGACCAGGAGGTGCTCATGAGCGAGCCCGCGCAAGGCGGACCCCTGCGGGTGTGCCTGATCGGCCCGACGACGGGGGGTAAGACCGAACTTTTGGCAGCTCTCATGGCCGGCACGAAGAGCGGGTCACACGGGTTTCCGATTTCGCTGGGACTCAGCTGCGAATTTAACGATGAGCGGCTGCAGCGTCCTCAGACGCATGCCGAGCGTATAAAACGCATTCTCGACGATCGCCGACGGATCGACCCGCGCAATCCCGCGACCCTGGCTGCCGCCGGGCATCTGGCCGCTACCAACCCTGAAGCGCCTCCTGCCGAATACGAATTTCGGCTCTCATTTCGGCGGGGTAGCACGAAGGGAGTGACAGCGCCGACCACCTTCGTGGTAGCGGACGCCGCTGGCGAGCACATCTTTCCGGAGCGCGCGCCCACGTCCCTGGAAGTCGAGGCCGACCAGCTCGGACATCCGATCACGGTCGCGCGAGACCGGTTTCTTGACCTCGTTGCTCAATCCGTCGGTATCGTCATTGTCGTGCCGCTCTACCGCCTTGCCCAGCGGAAATTCAATCAGCGAATGGACACCGTGATCGATGCGCTTACGCCTGTGCAGACCTCGGGTTCGCGGCCTGCGCTTCAGCGCATCGCAATCGCTCTAAGCCAATACGAGCGGCTGTTCACGGGATTCGGCGGCGATGCCGCGGTGCTTGCGACACATCCGGAGGTCGTCCGTTCGGTGATAAAATCCCGCGTGCGCGACGCGCCATGGATGTCTCGCTTGCGCGAACTCGACCATAGTTGGGGCGGCTGGTGTGATGTCCGCATCGTGCCGACGTCCGCATATGGTTTTCTGCCCGATTTCGGAAATCCGAATATCGACGCCGAGGCGAAAGACGCGAATTCGCCTTTCATGTCGTATGAGGATGTGACAACGGATACGCGGGAATACGAACGCTATCCGTTTCTGCACGCCGATCCCTTCATCTTTGCGGCAACCGGCCACGTAAACAGCTACATGATGGGGATCAAGGCGGTTTATGGCGACCTGCCGGCGAATGCGAACATGCGCCGGCCGAGCGACCGCGCGACCCGTTCGGGTTCCGGAAAGGCCGACGTGTTCGACCGGATCACCCGGCACGTCAGCAGCTTCTTCGAAATCTGACGGATTGCGGATGTGAGCGTGCGTAAACCTCTTCTTAACGCTCATTGGTACGAATGTGGAATCGCGCTGGAGAGGTGCGCGATTCGTGATTCTGGTCAGACGCAGAGCGGCCGTGACTGAAGTCGAGGCTGACATCTTGAATTACGGCAAGCTCGTCGTGACCGAGAAAGGCCCCGTTCACCCGGCGGCCGGCTATGCGATCACGGCCCGATCGAAGGACCTGAAGAATACATCGCAACTTCTTCCTTCGACGTTGCTCGAAAACCGTACCCTTGACCCGACGCAGATCGAGGTGCCCGCCCGGGCGCGTGGAGCGCTGTTTGTCAGACGGCTGTTCCTGCGCGACGACGCGGCGAACCTGAATTCCGTCGCCTTGATGCGCGTGCGCTTCCGCCCGGAGGGCGGCGACAACGCCGGCGGCCGACCCCATCTGCAGGCGACGGTTTGGCGTGTCCCCGGTGACCAGTGGCAACGCAACGCCGGGACTGTACTTGCCCATGCAGAGGACCACCTTCGCGCCATACCTGATTGCGCCGACGAACCAAGCACATCACGCTTCAAGCGTGATCGCGAACTGATCGCGGCCGACACGGATAAGGCGTCCTCGGTGGGAAATCTTGCCGATATGATAACGGACGATGCTGTGCGGTCGCGGATCGCACGGATCGTGGGGTGTATCCTCGCAAGTGACCAAGATAAGGGGCATTCGCTGTTTGGCAGCGACCATTCTTCGACCCCGCGAGAGTTTCTACACGCCGCGGGCGCAGCATTCGACCTAGTGCACGCCGCGGCCAAAGGACGCGACTTGACGGGGCGCTACCAGCCGGGCCGTCTGTCGGAATTCTGCTTGGCGGTTGGGTTACGCACCGCCGGCGACGGCCGATGGATTCGCTATTTGGAAACCGCTGAGACGACGACGGCTCCGGTGCTCAGTTGGCAAGAGATGCTCAAGCGGTTGTCGCCCACGCCAGCGAGAGATGATTCCCGGGGTGTTTCGCGGCCGATCGATTCGACGGCCAGCGGCGGCGGACCGGTGAAGACGGTGCCGATAGAGGTCGCGCTCGGCGACCAAGCGAAAGGTGCCGCGGTCGAACCGAAGCCGCACCAACAACGGAAGCAGCTGGAGTCGCAGTTTGGCGGCTCAATTGCACGGGACCCGGGTGTCGCCCGGGCGTTCGAGGACTGGAGGAATGCCTTCCGTAACTACCGTCGGAATCCGGATTACCCGCAAGCGCAAGCGCTTGTGAATGCGTTGATCGACGCCCACCCACATTTTTCGCACATCGGTTTTGAGGATTTCGACCGATCGGTGGATGAGGTCTCGCAGCTGGAGAAGAACACCCTGCTGCTGGGGTTGTCGCTCTACGGCCGCGATAGCTTGTCGAAGCACTTCTCGCTGCGTGAGATGCTGTCCTTCGCGCCCGTTGCGTGGCTCGCCGCCAAAGGCGGCGGTGACGCTGGCAGCAAGTTCGGCATGGCAATGTGCCTTGCGCTCTTCCAAAAAGTCTGCGAGCTGCAAATCTTGTGGCCTGACGAGCTCGATTGCCTGCTTGAGGCTGAAGCTCAACACCTCCTGCCACTGCAGGTGTTGATCGAAGGACGCCTCGCCGATACAGCTAAGCGCGACGGGTATCGTGAAGTGCGGCAGTTATCGAACGCGTTCGCTTCCGCGTTCCGCGACCAGAAAAGCAGCTTTCCTACCGATGTGTCGCCCCCAAACGGGGGCGAATTGATAACAGCGCGTACACGATTGCGCCAGCGCGAGGCAGAGAGTGAGCAGGATCTAACGCTCCGCCACCCGTGGGACCATCCAAGCGGACCGGTTGAGCTTCACCAACTCGCCAGACGGGATGAGCAACGCCAGGAAAGCGAAGCGGCTCGCGCCTACTATTCGCGGCTTTTGACGAATATCGATGACCCGTTCTAGATCTGGCGCCAGGCTGTCGGTACTGGGGCGAGAAGCATGAACAGATTTCAGCACCAGCACGCGACTCCTGTCAGCAAATAAACTCTTGCGGGAGCATCCAGCGGCGTTTACGAATACCGACCGGCATCCTCGCCGGGTCTAATCTTACGATTGCGATCGGCTGGGGCGGGGCAAGATTAGACCACTGCGCGTCTTCTGCCCGGGCAACGCCGATCGACCGTCTCGGTGCGTCGAAGTTTCATGCTTCTGTCCAACGCGAGCTACGGCCAACTCGACCGGCTCAGTTTCGGTGAACTTCGGCGAACGCCGGTGGTCCCCGTGCTCGTCGATGTCGACGAACGCGGCTTGATACCTGTGGCTTTGGTTTCGGCCGCGGCGCCGGATGCGGCGACCCTCTTTATCGACGTGGAGCTGTCCGATCCTCTCGTCGAAATCGGATTTGAGGTCGACGGATCCCTCGCGACATCGGCCCGCGTGGCAGCGGACCATTTTGTCCCTCTCGTAGCCCGCAACAAGCCGCGATCCGACTCCACCGCGATACCGCTCAGCGCCGAAATTCAATGCCGCATCACGCGCGCGCTGCGCGCTCCCGGCACGAGGCGCCAGAAGGACGATTGGCTTACCATCAGGCTGGACTTCGTGTCGGGTGAGCTGCCGCGGCCCAAATTCAAACTCGAGCCGAAGGAGATGCTCCGGCTCATCGCGGCGGGCACATCGGGTGAAGAGGATGCCATTGCCGTCGGCGTGATCGAGTTCGTGCAGCCCGCGATGGCTGCGCGCTACTCCGGAGCTCCCACCGGGCTGCAAATCGACATCGAGGCTTGGCTGGAGAGCGAGCGGATTCGCCCTGCTGCGGTTGTGACGCGGATCCGTTATGGCGCAGCCACGGGAGCGACCCGCGAGGATGTCGGACTTTGGGGCAGCTCGCGCGATATTCCGCTGCCGTTCGCGGCGCACGGTGGAGAGGGGGAAAACCGCGCAGAACTTGAAATCGGCATCGAAGCGAACGAGATCAAGGGCCTTGCCCGAGCGCTCAAGATGAGCTCGCCGGCCTCCGCTCGCCCCGGCGCCGAGAACGACGCAGAGGCCGGGCAATGGAACGGTACCCTCAGGCTCGAGGTCAATCTCCGGCGCACCGATGGAGTCGATACGCCTCAGAACGTTGGTGCCAGGATCCCTGTCTCCGCGGACCTGAGCCAGACGCTGCGCGTGGACATCCAGGGCATCGGTGCCGTGACGGTGCCGCTTGGATCGCCGGCGTCCCCGAGCCGCGTCTCGACCGAGCCTTACAAGCGGACGATCCGCAAGATACCGCGAATTCAGGCCAATATACAGCCCGAGCTCACGCTGGTGATGTCGGCCGACGTTCGCGACCGGGATCCGCGTGTCGATATCGAAGTGCAGGCGTCCTGCGATGCCCGAGTGAGCGCGCCCTGGACGGTGGCAGACGTCGCGCTGCCGGTCTCAACGCGACCCGATGCGGCGCGCAGCCGACCCCCGCTGCACCCAAACGAAGCTGCAGCGGAGGTCCAGATATCGTTCGGGGAGCGGCTGAAGGAGATTGGCCTGACCGATCCCGACCCGGTCAGTGGACTGGTGCCGAAGCACGGCAGGTTCGAGATCATCCTGTCGTACCGGGGAGCGGCAAATCTACCGGTCTCGGCGCGGGCCATTGTCGTCGTGCCCCTGGAGATCGAGACGGCGGCGCCAACGTGGCTTGCCTGCATCGACCTCGGAACATCATCGACCGCTGTCTGGCTCGGACGCACACAATCCTCGGGACCTAACAGTCCCTTGCCGCTCGGCGCCTGGCTGCACCGGATCGATAAAGACCATGACGAATGGTCGAGCGATAACCGTCCGGACCAGGAGCAGATTCTGATGCCAAGCCACATCGGGCTTGCGTCGAACGCCAACCTGCGCGCGCGCTTCGATGCGTTGTCCCTCGGCAATCTCTCCTTGGCGGGAGACGATCGCGCCGCCGTGGGACGCCGATTGGCAGCGCTGGATCGTCACTATGATATCTCGATTCCGTTCGCCCCGCGCATGGACATGCCGTTGCATGCCGACAAGATCATTTTTGACCCCAAGCGCAAGCTCATCGCTTCCTCGCCGGTCGTTTCAATGTTGACGCCTGTGTTCCGGGCGGCCGGCGAGCGCGAGCCGATTCTGACGACGGACGTTGTCCTTTCCGACCTCATGAAAGATTATTTCAATGAAGTCGGAAGCTATATCGTCCCGCGCGCGCTGCATGAGCTGGTCCGGCTTGAAACCAACAGCGCCCGTCAAAGCTCCTCGCGCGAGCTGCTCGACCGCTGGATCAGCGGCCTCGATCAGCTTGGCGTCGTCCTCACGCATCCGAGTGGGCTGCGGGACAGTTGCAAGGCGATGTACGAAGAGGCCGGGCGGCATTTCCTCGCCGCGATGACGGCCGGCTGCTCGCGGCGCGCCGAGCCCGCTGGCGGCTGGGTGAAGCTGGTGCCGGAGGCGCTTGCCGCTGCCCTCTACGGCATCAACAACGCGATCGCCACCCAAAGCATCAAGGATGGCGAGCATAATTTCGGGGCGCTCGACATCGGCGCGGGAACCTATGACGTCACCTTGGTGCAAGCCTATGTGCAGGGAGGCGCGCTCGAGCGTTGGAGGGTTCGCAGTCATTTCGGCGTGACTGTCGGAGGCCTTGATCTCGATCGCGCGGTCGCAAGCCGCGTGCTGGAGTTGCTCAGGAGCGGGGCGGACGAGTACGGCCAGCGCCTTTTCGATTTCAATCTCGGCTTGCCGACGTCTGCGACCGACCTTGCCAGCCAGCAGGCAACGGCACGCGCACGAGGTCAGAAATATCTCCGCGCGCTGAGAATGGCGAAGCAGGAACTGACCAAGGAGTTGCTGAAAAATCCGCGCTATGAATGGAAGCCGGCCAAGGATGCACCGCGCCTCGATGTTGTGGTCGGCGTCGCCAACGAGGCAGACTGGCCGGTACGGGCGACTTCCGAAGCGTTGGGCCTCGGCGCAAATCGGCGCTTCCCGATCCCCGATCAGGATGCGTTTCTGACGATTGAGCAGCGCAGCGACGGCATCAGGGTGATTCTGAGCATCGGTCCGGACGTTTTCCAGTTGCCGCGTTCGATGCGCCGCGAGGATCCCGGCACGATCGTCGAGTTGATGGGCGAGGCGCTGCCCGCCATGACCATGGCGGAGGTGAAGCGACTGCAACTGTCCTCGCCGCGCTGGATCATCACCGGGCGCGCCGCCCTTTGGCCGCCTCTGTATCAAGCGGTGCGAAACGCCGTGCGTTCCAGCGGCGGCGCGCACCCGGTGCCGGAGAAGCCATTCGATCCCGACAGGATGAAGGAAGCGGTTCTGCTCGGCGCCATCGGACTGGCCCAGCAGCCGCATCTCGACCTCGGCACGGACGTGCTCAACGCGCTCGCGGTCGTTACCTATGGCGGACCGGGGGAGGCCGGGCCGGCCGAAAGCTGGTTCGACATGCCGCTTATCAGATCGGTGACCTACTTGAACGATTCCGCCGAGAGACACGAGGGCAGCCTGTCGCTGAAGACGCGCGGCCGCTTTGCTATCGTCCGCGCTCTGCCTGGT
Organism: Alphaproteobacteria bacterium; assembly: GCA_005884685.1. Lineage (GTDB taxonomy): Bacteria > Pseudomonadota > Alphaproteobacteria > Rhizobiales > Xanthobacteraceae > PALSA-894. The sequence goes on along the minus strand of VBAH01000076.1, from coordinate 41,686 downwards.
CTCGACGAGGAGGCAACGCGCGACCGTCGCATCCAGCTGTTCCGGATCCTCGGCATCAAGCCTTGGGTGAGCATCGGCGACGACGTCTTTCCGGCGCATTTCAGGCCCGGCGGGCAGCATCAGTATGCGCTCCACTGGATTCGTCAGGGCGGGCACATATTCATCAAGGTCTCGGATGAGGCGGCCGGCGAGGTTCTAGGGATCGGTCCCATCGAATGCGACGGGAGGATCTATGGGGACTATTAGGTGCACCTTCATGGCGGCAGCCACACAGGTGGCCGCCGCTGCCGCCCTGTGCGCGGCCGCGCCGGCGCAGGCCGCCGATGAACCTTGGGAAGTCTGGTCCATCGCGCCGACAATCGGAGCATTCGTCGCAGCGGCCGGCGCCTTGGTTCTTGCAGCCATGTTTGTGCCGAAATGGCGCCGCGCCGCGAAGCTTGAACGCGACATCGCAGCGACCGAAGAGCAAGTCGCCGAGATCATGGGATGGCCTGCGGTCACGCTCGATCGGCTGCCGGCCGAGCTCGCGCGCCTCAAGCGCGACGTGGAGACGGTTCTCGGCGCTTTTGAGAACGGAGAGCAGGCCCATGTCGAACGACCCGGCCGCATTGAGCTGCCGCCTGCCGCCCGCGGTGCCGTGGCCGCCGCGGTCGCTTTTGCGGAGGTCACGCAGCGCATGATCGCGGGCGCCCGGCGCGGGTCCCTCGTTCAGCGGCTCGACGCCAGCCTCCAACTCGCGAGCGACATCGAGGCGACGATCGCCGCCCTGCAGAAGGCAAATGTCGAGAGCGATGCCGCCGTCACTCTCGCCAACATTCTGCGCGCCGGCGAGCTCAATCACGTCATGACCATGGGGCCGCTGCTGACGGCCTACTTTGGCAACGAGGACGACGCGATTGCGCTGCGCGCCGCCTATCAGACATGCGGCGCCCTGATCGAGCTTGCACTCGCGGAGGTGCCGGTCATCGTGCTGCTGTTGCAGCCGCTGAGCACGGCGGCACGTGGCACTCACGTTGAATACGAGGACCAGCGCGGTCTGCGCCAGATTCAGGAGGTTCGCGACGTGGTCGCGCGCGAGGCGCGCAAGCTTCACGAGGACGAGTATCTCATCGTCGATTGTCTTGCCCCCGGATGGCATATGGCCGGCGAGCTGCGGCGGCCCCAGATCGTCGCGTACGCCCGTGCCGGCTGGACCGCCTGACGGGCCGCCCGCAGATGTCAGTCGGAGAACTCGTCGGCCCCTCAAGCGTGCTCGCGACGCCGCAGTTGATGCGTTTCCGCGGCTTGCTGCCCGCCGGCCACGCAGCGATCAGTGACTACGCGTCGGCGCGCGTTTTCCAAGCGCCGCGCTCGCGCAGGCGGATCAGGCGGCTCGCCGCGCTGATACCGGGCCTCGCCAGTTGGGTCGCCCGCCGCGAAACGACTTCGCTGATCAGTCTCGTCGACACGCTGCACGACACCTTCGTCTACGGAACGCGCGACGGTATTGAGAGCGTGGCGGTGCCGTTCTCCCATCTCGTCCTGTTGTCCGGTGGTTTCTATGGAGACCGCGGCCGTGCCGCCGGACGCCAGATCCACGACGAGATGGAAAAATACTTCGGCCGATACGTGGACGATCTGATCGGCATCCGCACGCTTTGCCAGGAAGCCGAAAATGTGGGGGAAAACGAAATCCTCGCGTTTTTCGGTCGCGGCGTTTTCGTCCCCCGGCCCGGCGAACAACCGATCGGCCACGTCACCCTGGAGTCGCAGGGCCGCGTGGCCGCGGCGCATCCGCTGATGCTTGCGCCCCAAATTCCGGCGGCATTTTACCGCGGCCAAGGTGGCGTCGCATTCACATTTCATCCTCGCACGGCGCCGGCGAATTCAGACGTCATGTCTCCTGACGAATATTCTTTTTTCTATCTTGGGCCGTCCGAGGACGGCAGCGTGGAAGTCGAGCTCACTTGGCATCCCGGATCCGAACCGGCCGACGCGGCCGGCGCCAATTATATGGTTTTGCGTGAGAGCGATGCGGCGGCCGGTGCCGATCCAAGCTTCGTGATCAGAGGTCTTGAAAATGAGCAGGCCCTGCTCCGCTGCGGCTACGACGCGCGCGCATCGCGCTTGCACGGAGCCCCGGCACGTGGGACCGCCGCTCTGCAGATCGTCGGGATCGTTGCTCCCGCCGAGAATGAAGCGCGCAGTATTCATCGCTGGTGGGTCGATCTCGACAGGCGCGACCGGCTGCGCGGCGGCGCGTGGAGCCGGCGCGCCTCGAGCATCCTGTGCGAGGGTGATACGGTCAGCCGATACGATTGGCTGAACACGAGGTTCGTGCAGGGTGCGCCCGCTTATCGGCTGGCCGAAACAAACGTCCTTGGGCGCAACGTGAAGGTTTTGCGCGCACCTGAGGGCATGCCCTTTGGATATCTCGTCCCGCCCAAGATGTCGCAGCGCGCCGTATTCCATGAGCTGTGGTGGACGCACGACGGATATGCGCTCGATTGGCTGGACTTCTCCGGCGGCATCGAAACCTGGTCGGGCGCGACGCGCGGACTCGCGCAGGACGCGTCCGAACATGGACCAGCGACTTTGATGCCGGGGCTGCAGGACGTGCGGAGCGGGTTCGGCGGCGCGGACTTGTTGACACGGGCACCGGGGGCTAACGCGTTCTCGTCTGCCTGGCGCGGCGGATGGATGCCGGGAACGGAGTTCATCGTGGGTCCGCTCATGCTGCGGATTCCACCGGAGTAAGCGATGCGCGATGGCGAAACATGGCGGACTTGGCTTGTCGGCCTGATTCGCCGCGTCCTCGTGCGTTCCAACATGCGCGCAAGGATCCTCACCGCGCTCGCACTCGTGGTGGCGGCGGGCGCGCTGCTGTGGCTGACCGGTCTGTTCGCCGAACGCCTCGAGGATAATCGGCGCTGGGTCGAAACCGTGCGCGTCAGCCAGACCAGTCTGCTGTCCAACGTCATCTTCCAGCGCCTGATCGACCAGAACCTGATCTGGGTGGCGCGCGGCCCGCGTTCGGTCGAAATCCGTCATGTGTCCTGCGAGAACTCGATGCAGCGGATCGAGAGCGAGATGCCCGCCGGGTCGGACCCGCGAGCGATGCGCGATGTCTTTCAACTGCTCTGCGTCGCTCCGCAGGGCGAATTGATCCGCAACGAGATCGAGCAATGGAACCGCTCGTTCCTGCTTCTCGCGGTTCGCGACAACCGCGACATCAACGGCGAGTCCGTCACGGCCCCACAGCAAAGAGCCCAGGTGGGCGGCGCACTTCAACGGCTGTGCCGCGACCGCAAGACCGCCGTCTCGCGGGTCATCATGAGTGGATGCTATCCCAGCGAGTGGCGCGCGGAATTCATGCGCGGCGGCGTGGCGGTTCCGACCGCAGCGCAGGAGAACGCCGTTCCGCCCTATCGCGATTTTGCGTTTGTCGCTGCCGAAGGGCGCTACTGGTCTGGCGACTGGATGGTCGCGACCGCGTTGGAGCGCACACCGGCTACGCCGGCCGGCCAAGCCGAGCCGAGCGAGTTCTACCGCCTCAAGACAACGATCAAGCTCGGCCCCGAGCCGGTGGCCGTCGATGTTATCGGCCGGCCCCTCCGCCTGCGCATCGGGGGGCAGACCTATCCCGTTCGTCCGAGCCAGCTCAACTCCGAGCGCCCGGTCAACCTCGGCCCGTTCCAGATCGAACATGAGCTTCTCTGCGACGAGCAGCGCGAGGACGAGTTGATCGAGGACTGTTCCGGATTTCCCGACCCCGAGGCAGGGGTCGCCTTTGCGTTCTGGTTCAATCTGACGGGCCGGCCAGGCAGCGAGGCCGAAGTCGAAGTCGACGCAGAGCCGATCAGTGTTTTTCCGCGCGAACTTGCCGAGCGCGTGGCGAACGTACCGCCGTTGGTTCTTCGCCGCACGCCGCACCTCGAAGTCGCCTGTGATCGCAACTGGGCGCCCGTCGCGAACACCGATCCTGGCAACGGTCGCACGAATAGTGGGTGTGGCGTCCAATGGATCACGCCCGAGGTGGTGGAGCGCGCGGCTGCCCGCGAGCCGTATCGTATCCTGCCGCGCGACGGCACGACGGAGCTTACGGCACCGCAAACCGGCATCGTCACGCAAGCGGCCCTCGATGCCGGGCTTGCACCGGTGGTCGGCCTTACACCGCAGGACGTCGGGTCGCTCGTCGCCGTGCTGGATGGTCTTCCGCGCCAGGCACCGGAGGATTTCCGCCTGACGATCGACATGCGCATGCAGGTGACGGTGCAGCAGGTGCTCGACCGTGAGGCCCCGTGCCGTGGAGTGCGTACGATTGCGCGGCCCCGCAGTGCGCGTCGCGCGTCGCGCGAGTGTCCGGATCATCACGAGGATTTGCGCGCCGCCGTCGTGCTGCTGGACGCGGGAAGCGACGATGCCCGGCGCGGCGAGGTGCTGGCGGTTGCCGGCTGGCCGAGCGTCAGTCCCGGTCTTCCCGCATGGGATCTCGCGGCGCTCGAGATCGGCGCGCCGTCCCGCAGCCCGGTTTCCGGGATGCCATGGCGCGCGGTGGACATCTCGGCGACACCCGGCTCCTCCTTCAAGCTCGTTGCCGGTTTGGCGGCGATCGAGAGCTCACTGAACGGCGACGAACGGCTGGAGCGGCTGCTGCGCGGCGATCTCGATCTCGGTGCCGCGGCGCGCATGCTCCAACTGGCCGCACGGCGCAACGATGCAGGCGATGCGACGCCGAAGCGGGCGCGGCCCTGCACACCGGACACCTTCAACTTGAATCCGCGCGACCCGAACGAGTTCAACACGCTCCCGATTCCAAACCGCAACGGAACTTCATTTTTCTGTGCCGGCAATGCGAGCGAAAACGCCCGTACGCCATTCTCGAATGCATTGTTGCCCCCGCAAGGTTCCGGATGTCAGGGAGCCAACCCGCGCGGCGGGCCGCGGCTCGGTCTGTGCGAATCCCTGATCAAGTCGTCCAATCTTTTCTTCGGCGGGCTTGCGCTCTATCTCGACCGGGCAAAGCTCGTGCGGCCCGGCCCCGGCGGACGTGAAATCGAAGTGGCTGATGCGTTGCCGGAGCTCGCGATGGCGCGCATGTCGCGGCGCCTGTTTCCGGACTCGTTTCCTCCGACACCACGGCCGAGCAACAGTGCTGCGACGCAACGGCCGTTGCGCCCGGCGCGCGGCTTCGACCTGCTGCGCGGCCAGCTCGACCGGGACGTGCCTCGCTTGCTTGCAACGCCGATGCTGCTTCGCGCGGCCGCCTCGGCGGGCCCGGGGGATTCGCGCCGGATCGCGCTCGGCCTTGCCGGCTACGGTCAAGCCGTTTCGGCAACGACGCTCGCGATGGCCAGCGCCTACGCCAGTCTCGGCAGCGGCCGGATCGTACGCCCGCGGCTGCTGCCGCGCGCGGCCGGCCGTAGCGAGCGCGTTCAGGACGAAAACGAGGGAAGGCCGCTGATCGAAGCCGTGCCAGCGGGCAAAACGGCGCTCAGGGACGACCTGCTCCAATTGATGCGCCGCGGTCTCGCAGGGGTGGTGGCGCGCCCGGGAGGAACGGCGACCGGCCAATTCGCCGGCTCGCCGCTGGTGCGCCCGCTCGGCGCCGAGATTCTGTTTGCCAAGACCGGCACCGCAACGATCGGAAAGGCTTGCAAGCCCGGTCCCGGCAGCGCACCGGAAGCGCCGCCCTGCCCGCGCAACACCAGGGAGTCCAACCTCTATTCCGCCTGGCTCGCCGGCTGGCTCGAGCCAGTCGGGATGCTCGACCGGCGCATCGCGTTCGCCTGCACGGTCACGCACACGTTCGCATTTGGCGGAGATGCGTGCGGGCAGATCGTGCGGCAAATTCTCGAGCAGATCAGCTCCGCGCCCGCGCCGCCGCGGCCCGGGAGGTAAGCACCGTGGCTTCGACACTGCTTTACCTGCTCAAGCCGTTCGGCGCAGACCCGCGCCGGCCGCGGCTACAGCGCGTCGCGAGCCTTCCGGCATTGCTTGTGCGTGCGGTCATCGGCTGCGCGATCGTGGTGATCGTATTTTGGTGGTGGACGGCCCATCAGGCGCTCGAAGCAAACAACAACGACAAGGTATTCGGACTCGATCAGCTCGCCGTGACGGTACCGATCGGCCAAACAGTCGAGATCGGACGGGTGGCGCTGATGCAGCCGCGCGGCGGCGACTCCGCGGAGGCGCGGCACATTGCGATCGAGCACCGCGCGCTGCCGCAAGGCGCCAGTGGCGTGTTCATACGAAACGTGGCGGACGAGCGTCGCCTGTCGCTGCAGTTCGGCCGCGGCACGGCAGCACCAAGCAGCGGCGCCGCGGAACGCTTCCCGCTTGCACCCGACAAGACGAGCACCGTCACGGTCGCGCGCGCGACGCTGACCTTTTCGGACATCACCCGAAGCGGTTTCGATCTCCGCTTGACCCAAGGCGGAACGACGCGGCAATTCCGCCTTTCACTCAGCGGCGCGGAGGAGAACCTGGCCGCCGTCAAGACCGGCGCAGTCGAGCCGCCCCAGCCGGGCATCTGCCGCGCGCCCGAAGGGCTCGAGCGGATTTCTGAATTCGCGCTGCGCTGGATTTTGCCGATCTTTCCCCGGCTCGGCCCCGACGAGCGGCGCGTGCTGATGATCGGCGGCGAGTACACCTGCCGCGATCAGCGCACATGGCAGATCGGGGCGGCACCGGGGATTGGATGGCGTCAACTGGCCGTGACCTATCGCTGGCGGGAACAACGTTTCTATCTGGTTCCGGTCGAGGCGCGCCGCCGCAACCATTTGTTGATCGCGTTCGACGGACCGCAGGGGCACGCGGCCGGCTTCGGCGGCCTGAGCTGGCGTCTCGATGCGCCGGATGAGTTGGGACACGGTGCGGTGACCGGCTTCGTTGCGGGCCGCGCGTCCTATGCAGTGACCACGACCATTGCCGGGCAGGGACGCACGCGCGTCGCGTCGGTACGAATTGCGGCGCGCGAGAAAATACCGCTCTTCTCGGAGAGTGATTGCGGCTGGCTGCGCAGAGATAGCACCAAGCCCGCAGGCGATGTCGAGGGCTGCCCCGACGTTCTGGCCAAGCCCGCGACCGGGAGCTTGAGCTGGAAGCCGTCCGAGCCGTTCCACGTCCTCGCGCGCTATCTTGGGCGGGATACCTCGTTGGTCCTGTCGCGCGGGGAGAGCGTGTGGCGGCTGACGGTGGCGATGCTCGCCCTGCTGCTGATCGTCTGGTTCACGCGGCTCCCGAGCGCGATCCGCGGCTTGCTCGGATCCCGCTCCCCGCTGCCTGGCGCCCGGATTGGCAGGGGACTGATCGCACTGGCGCTGACGCTGGCGGCCTGCGCGCTGGCACTCGCCCCCGAGATCGCCGAGCTCCTCAATCTGCGCTGGTTCGACGGACGATGGGCCTTCGCCGCCACCCTGCTCAATTGGCTGCTCGCCGGCCTCGCGCTCCTGCTTGCCGAGGCAGGCATCGTGCTCGGGCTCTTCTGGGCCGTCTTCACCGTGATCGCCGGGATCGGCGCGATCTCAATGGCGAGCATGGCGCTCGATGGCGACAACACGCATTGGGTGGCTTACTTCGCCAAGCATAAGCTGCTCTTCCTCGATTTGCTGCCACCTTTTGTCGTGGCGGTCGCGAGCGCGCCGATCTATGCGCTTCGCCCGGTCGTCGAAGAGCTCGTGGTCGGAAACCGCGCCACTTCATCGCAAGGCTTGCTGCGCTGGACCTTCTATTTTTTGGTTCGCTGGGCTCCGGTTGGCTTGATTGCGGGCGCCTTCCTCGCATGGCTTCTGATCGGTGGCCAACAAGGCGTTGCCGGGATCCAGCCGGTGGAGGCCGGCAAGTTTGCCGTGCTCGCTATCTGCGGCGTGCTGCTCATGGCGATGACCAGAACCTCGCGCACCCTTTCGATCCGGCGCCGCGGCGGGGCGAAGCTGCTCTCGCTCATCGTGCTGCTGCTGTTCACCGCGCTGCTGTTCTTCTCGCCGATCTTGCGCAGCGATTATTCTCCCACGCTGATCGTGCTGCTGCTCACCGGGGGGCTCGTCGTCCTGCGCATCATGCCGGCAGCGTTCGCCTGGATGTCGCAGCGGCTGGGTGAGTATGTCGAGCGTCGACGTATTCCAATGCGCTTCAGGCCGCGGGTCGATCATCGGCTGCTGTTTTTTCTCGCGCGGCCACGAATCTCGCGCGGCTGGATCTTGTGTGCGGCCGTCGTCCTTGGCGTCGTACTCTCGGTCCCGGCGACGCTGATTATGGCGACCAATGCCACCAATCTGATGTCGCAGTTTCTCGATCTCGATCCTCCGTATTGGCCAGAGACGCGGACCGAGCAACTCGATGCCCTGCAGAAGGCGCTGGGGCGGGGCCGGCGTGTGCCGGTGGAGCGGATTCTCACCTGGATCGACCTTGGCTATCCCGTACGCGACACTGCGGCCGCTAACGGCGAAACCCTGGACGTCGCGCGCTTTCGCGATATCGGCTTCCAGCTCATCCGTTCGCGCGTGGTGATCGCAAATGCCGATTGCCGCGCGAGCGATGACATGATCCCGGACGGCAGCAACTGGGTGGGGCGAGCCGGAGCGTGGCTCATGCGCCATCTTGAGGACGCCTTTGGCTTCGCGCGAGGCCATAAGACGCTGTGCACGAGCCTCATGGCCCGCGGCACTGACACGCAGAAGGATCCCGAAACCGGCGCGCGCGCGCGCCGTGCGCTGCTGGATCCGGCCGAACCCATCCGTGTCCCGGTGGTGCAGAACGATTTTGCCGCCGCCTACCTGATCGGACGCCACGGCGCGGATGCCGCGGCGCTGCTGATGACGATGCAGGGCGCGCTGCTGCTTATCGTGATTTATGGTTACCGGCGGCTGCGCCAGACCTCGGAGCAGCAGAGTGCCGAAGGCCTGGTGCGGCAGTTACTTGCGGTCCTGATCGTCGGAACGGGTATGCTTCTCCTGCTGCATTGGACCATTTCTTGGTCGAACGTTCTGGGCCTGCTCCCCGTGATGGGACAGCCGATGACGTTCCTCTCGGCGGGAACCAGCCATCATCAGCTCATGGCATTGCCGTGCCTTATCACCATCATCCTGGCGCTGCGCTACACCGCACACCGGCCGCGCATCGTGGCTTATCGTTCGCCGCCCCCCTACCCGTGAGGGCCTTCTCTTTCTATTTTTGACATTATTGTACGCAACTTTGACGTTTAGTACGCTTTCCAGCGCATAGGAAAAGGGCCGACCCGGCCTGGGGATGCCATGATGAGGCAAGACGAGGCGACGGACGCGATGTCTGACGGAAAGGTCGGCGTGCGGTTCAACTGGGTCGTTATGGGCATCGGCATCGCGTCGATCGCCACAATGGTCACGACGTTCTTCGGCATGCACGCGATCTTCGGCAACATACCGGTCGCGGCTGTCATGACCGTGCTGGCGCAGACCGTGCTGATCGCCACCTCGTGGATCATTGGCAAGGATATCGCGCGTCTCGCCACCGGGCGGCGCGATGAGATCGCCATGGGGACCAGCCCCGGCACCGCGGTGATCCGCTATGCTTTTCTTGGCGGAACGTTCCTGTTGATGCTGTTCATCTGCTGGTTCTTTTCCTTCAATTTCTATTTCAATCGCCTGTTTCAAGGCGGCGAGGATCGGCTGGTCGCCGAACAGCAGCCGCTGACGTTCGCCGAGCGGGTGTTGCCGGATCTGCGCAAGCGCGTTTCGACGGCTTATGACGCCTCTGCAGCCGGCATCGTTCAGCAGGCCTCCGTTCAAAGTTACCTGAGCGGCTTGGCCACGGTCGACGATGAAGCGAAGAATCCCGATACGAAAAAGAGCATTGCCGATCGCGTTTCCGCTGAGTTGGCAGCGCAGAATAAGAAAGCCGAACAAGCACGCGCCGATATCGGCAATCTTGAACGGCAGATCGAGGCCGCGAAGCAGCAGAAAACCGCGATTCAGGATCAGATCAGGGTGCAGGAGGCGGAACTTGTAACAGTGCAGCGGTCGATCGAACCGTTCCGAAATCAGGTCGAGCGATTAGACCAGGAGCGGCGCGCGGCGCTGGAGGCGGCAGCAAAGGAAGAGGCTGAGGGCGCAGAAGGGCGTCCGCCGGGATGCGGTACTGTGTGCAACAGGCAAAAGGACCTGGCGAAAACCCGCGAAGTCCAGATCGCCAGAATAAGCAAGGAGACCATCGGGCCGCTCGAGGCGAGACGCAAAGCGATCGAGAGCAAGATTGCCGACCTGCAGAAGTCGATCGACGCGCTCGACCGCGGCGCCGCGGATGCGGGCAAATCGATCGAAACGGCCAAGGTGCTGATCGGTCAATCGGCATCCGAAACGCCGGCCTCGGGCGAGCAGGCAGTCGAACAATTGCGCCAGCAGTTCAGCGCCCGCCGCACGGCATTTACCAGCGATCCGAATCCGACGACGTATGAGGCACTGACAGAAGTCTGCGCGCGCATTGTCGAGCCCTTGCGCAGCGTGCAGAAAGCAACCGAACGACTTGCGGGCACCAGTTGCCGCTCCGACTCGGTCGCGCTTGCGATTCGCGGCCGCCCCGACATGAAGACGGCGCAGGATACGTTCCTGCAGCAGTGCTCCGCCGAGGTCGCCAATCGAAAGCTCGGCGACATCGTGGTGGAAGCGCGAAAAGTTCAAGGGTTCGACGGCCCTCAGCGCCGCGAAGTGCTCGCGCAGGCCTTAGACAAGGCCCAAGCGACCGTGGTGCAGCCTTGTATCGCCCTCGGTTCGCAAGCCGGTGCCCAAACTGAAGACCTTCAGGAGCGCGTCCGGCGCTTCGTTCAAACCAACACCTTGCGCCAGGATTCCTTCAGCCAGACGCGGAATGCAGCATTCAGCCTGTTCGAGCCCGGCGCCAGCAATGCCGCCCGGCTCGGCGCGGCCATCGCGTTCGCACAGGACATCTTCGTTCTGCTGTTATCGATTCTCGGCGATCTCGGGGGACGTTCGCGTCGCCTCGAGCGGCATACCGGCGATCGCGCGTTCATGCGCGTGAACTGGGCTGTGCGACCGGGTGATGCGCCCATGGTTGTGGCGGCAAAATCCATCCTTCATGCCGCAAGGGACAACCGGAACGGCTCGGCCCTGCTGCCGAAGACATTCGGCCAGGATCTGACGCCCGAGATAAAGGAGAACGCAACCCAGATCATAAGACATCTGGTGCGCAACAGATCGGCATGGCGTCGGCTGGGTGGGTCCCTGTTGCTGCTGCCGGAAGCGCTCGGCGAGATCGAGCAAATCGTGACTGAATCCACGGCGACTTCTGCCGAAATGCCGCCCTCGGAACGGCTGCAGCCCAGATCGCCGGGCCCCGAACCCCATTCGACTCTCAGGCTTGCCACCACGGGGGGCGCCGCAACAAGCGCTTACACGCCGGCGGATTTGCCGGCCGGGTCAATCTCACCGCCGAAAGGCTCGGAGAGCCGCAGCGACATTCGGTCCAAGATTCGCGAGAGTGCACGCCGCTCGGCTGACGGCGGTTATTTCGTCGCTGGACCGTCTTCCGTCGTCCGCAATGCAGGCGAAACGGCGGACACCTCCGTTCGACCAGACCCGCAACCGGCAGCAGGACGCGTCCATCCGCAACCTGTTCGGCCGTTCGCGGCAACACTGGCATCCCGCGCCGCCAAGCTTCGTTCAGACAGCGATAACGGCGCCGCCTGAAGCGCCTCGCCTGTCTGGTTCAACCGATCCGCCTGCACCCGGGCTCGTTGTCCGTCGGTCGGGCGGGAGGGCCGCACGCGCTGTTGCTTATCGGCAAAGCCAGCGGCCGCTCTGATCTCCTGCCGGCCTCTCGGGCGTTACCATCTTCCATTGTTTCCCGCCTGGATGTAACGTTTGGCTGTCATCGGGCGGCTGTGTGCGGAGGTGCATCATGGAGGAAGGCGAGCCGGTGGCACGCTCTGCCATCCCGCCGCGCCAGCCGCGCTTCGACGTGAAAGCGGAAAGCCAGTCGCGCCGATGGTTGCGCCCCTTCGGCCCCGGTCAGTGGGTGTATGCCGGCGGCTGGGTTGATCTTTTTCGCGCCTTTCAAGCCGAATATGTCCGTACCGTCAGAAGCACCCTCGGGTTTGAGGAATTCGCGTTTCCGCGGATATTGCCTCTCCGGCTCGCGGACAACCTCCGGCTGAGCACATATCGGCCCGGGCTCACCTACGGCGTCGTTGCGCTGGAGGAAAACTCGGCTTTGCTTGGTTTCCTCGACCCGCTGCAGAACATCACGATGTACGAGCTGTTTCGCGGGCAAAGCCTCGCCGACGAAAATTTGCCGGTGAAGATGATCGAGACACTCGGCGGTTGGACATGGCGCAACGAAGATCCCAACGAGCTCGAGGACGCCATCAGGACGCGCGAGTTCCTGCGCGTCGAGTGCGCATTCCTCGGACGGCGCGGCGACGTTCCGCGGCTGCGGCATTTGGTGCGTCAGGAAATCACGGGTTTTCTGGACGTCCTGGCGCTTCCCTGGCGCGTCGTGGTGGGCATCGGCTGTCTCGAATCGCCGGAAATGGCGTCCCTGCGCGCCGTCGCGGCGACCCCGGACGACGTGCCGGTGCACGACGTCGAGGTGCCGCTCGGGGCCGATCGTTGGCTGGAGGTGGCCGGCTGCTCGGTGGAAGCCGACTCGCTCATCGATGAGTTCGGCATTACGGCGCAGAGCGGCGCCCAGCTTGCCAGCGGATGTTGCGGAATAGGTCTCAATCGTCTGGTTCACCTGTTTCTGGCGCACCACGGCTTCGAGCGTTCCGGCTGGCCGCAGGCCGCGCGCGGGATGCTGTAGGGTGCGCGCGATGGCGCCCACTTACGTGCTCGGCCTGCACACCTCGCATGACGCCAGTGCCTGCCTGTTGCGGGATGGCCAGATCCGGTTCGCTATCGAGCGCGAGCGCCTGACGCGCTGCAAGCACGAGAATGGACGTGGTGGCCTGTCCGACGTCGTGAACTATGTGTTGCAGGCGGAAGGGATACCGCTCGAACGCATCGATCGCGTCGTGGTCTGCGACATCGGCAATCTGCGCGGCTCTGTCGTCTTCTCGCCGCGCGAAACACGCATCGGGCATCATCTGGCGCATGCCTGGGCGGCCGCCGCGTTGAGCGGGTTTGCGCAGGCTGCCGTCCTCGTCGTCGACGGTGAAGGCAGTTTCCTGCGCGAGCTTGGCGACGCGGAGCGCGACGTCTGCTGCGACCGCTCCGACTACGCGCTCGAAAAGGAAAGCGCATATGTCTTCCGCGACGGTTGCCTGCAGCCGCTGAAAAAATGGGTCAGCGCGCGCGGGCGCGGACCCTTTTCGGGGACGGATGGCGTCGCCGCCCCCTATTGGTTTCTGAGCCAGCTCCTCTTTGGGCGCGATCAACAGGAGAGCAAGGTCATGGGTCTCGCGGCGCTCGGGCGCAGCGACCCGCGCTACGGCGCCATTCTCGGTCCCGCAGCCGACGGCAGCGTGGCCGTCAGCCGCGACTGGATTTTCCGGTTAAGCGATCTGGCGGCCGGGGACATCGGCACGCATCAACAGGAATACGCCAATCTTGCCGCGACCGTGCAGCTGCAATTCGAGGAGGCCTTGCTGCACATTGCGCATTGGCTCCACGCGACGACGGCGCAAAGCCGCCTTTGTTTTGCCGGAGGCGCCGCACTCAATTGCGTCGCAGCCGCCCGGCTGGCGCGGGAGGGCCCGTTCGCCGAGGTATTCGTGCCGTTCGGGCCCGGCGACAGCTCGATCGCGGTCGGCTGTGCGTATTATGGCTGGCACACGCTGGCGGAAGCCAAGCCGAATCTGAGCCGCCCGACCCCTTTTCTGGGAATGCGTTATTCGCCGGCGCGCATCGAGGCCGCGATCGCCTCGTACCGTGCGCAGGGACTGGTCGCGCCGGCCGAGTCTTACGATGCGCCCCGGGTCGCAAGCGCGATCGCCGAAGGTGCCGTCGTCGGTTTTTTCCAGGGCGCGAGCGAGTTCGGGCCGCGCGCGCTCGGACACCGAAGCATCCTGGCGGATCCGCGAACGGCCGCGACGAAGGACCGTCTCAATGCGCGCGTGAAGTATCGCGAGTTCTTCCGCCCGTTCGCGCCGGCGGTGCTGGAGGAAGAGGCTCACGCCTGGTTTGAAGACGTGGTCCCCGGCGGCGAGGCAATGCAATTCATCGCGCGCGTGCGCGGCTGCGCGCAGGACCGCCTGGCGGCGGTGACGCATGTCGACGGGACCGCTCGCGTGCAGCTCGTCAACCGGCAACGAAATCCGGAACTGTATGACCTGATCGCCGCATTCCGTGCCGTCACCGGAGTGCCGGTCCTGCTCAACACGTCGCTCAATGTCAGCGAGCCCATCGTGGAAACGCCGGAGGACGCGCTGAAGACCTTCGTATGCTCGTCAATTGACACGCTGGTGCTGCACAATTGGGTGCTCACCCGTGCCGCGCAATACCTGACGGCGTTCCCGCCGGATTCACGGACCTGGGACCGCCTGGTTCTCGTGTGGCACGAGCCGTTCGAGCTGGGAGCCGAGGAAGACGATGGCCGCCGCCGCTATTGGCTGCAACGCAGCCGCGGGCGCGAAGAGCTGATCGATGACGGCTATCGTATCCGGTCGTATCGGCATGATCCTATCGACATTCCGGAACAGCTGCACGCACTGCTGCTGGCACAGTCGCCGCGGCCCGGGCTCGTGACCCGGCTCAGCGAGAATGGATTTGCACGCACGCCGGTTCTGAGGGCCGCAGTCGAGCGGTTGTGCACTGCACGAATTGCGTCGCTGACATTGCCGCTGATGGCAACAGCATCCGATGACGCGAACGAAACGTGGTCCGCTTAGGTTGGTGCTGAGTCCCAATGAGTTGCCTTTAGTTGCGGTCCACGATAAGTTCGCGACGTGGCATCTCTGAAGGAGGTCCCGGCAAGCATGACGGATCCGGCGGCAGTTGTCGCGGAACTTACGGCGGGGACGGGTTTCGCGGTGTTGCCGCACGCCGTTCCCGCGGAGCTGCTTGTCGAAGCACGCGATCGGCTGACCCAGATCATGGCACGCCAGCGTGCTGCCGGCCGTACGCTGCGCGAGGAAAACCGCGAGCGGGTCTACGGGCTCCTGCACGAAGATCCGGTTTTTTGGCGCCTGCTGGAGCGCTCGCCCGTATTCGAGATCGCGCGCCTGTTTCTTGCCAACGAGGCGGTTTGCATCAGCGGCTTCTCCGCTCACATTCTCGAGCCCGGACACGACACCGTCGGCATCCACGTCGACTATCCCTATTTTCTCATGCGGGACCCGCTCCCCGCATTCCCGCCGCTCGGAATTCAGGCGATCTGGGCGCTGGACGATTTTCGCGTCGACAACGGAGCTCCGTATTTCGTGCCCGGCTCGCAAAAACTGCGGCGCAAACCCGAGCATGTTCCGGGGGCCGACAAATGCGTTCCCATTGTCGCCGATGCCGGTGCTCTCGTGATCTCGCATGCGCTGTGCTGGCACGATTGCACGGCTAACCGTTCGCAAGGCGCGCGCATCGCACTGCTTGCGAATGTCACGCCTGTCTACATTCGGCCGATCGAGAACCCCACATTCGGGGTTTCGGCGGATGCACTTGTTGGCGATGCTGAAATGCGGCGGGTTCTCGGGTTGGAATTCTACGACACCGCTCCCACCCGCGAGAATGGCCGGCAAGAACCGCGGCGCATGAACGACGTGGTCGTGCATTGAGTGCAGAGGGCCCGGGAGAACCATGAGCGAGGCCCACTCCTTCCGTCCCGGCGCCACGCAGAATCACGCTCGGCAACCCGCCGATGCATGCGGCTCGCCGGCAGGGAATGTCACGGTGCAGCCTTCAGCCCGGGAGCGGCATGAGGTCTCCTTCGCCATTACGGAGGTTGCGCAACGCGTCCGCACGTGGCGTCATCAGGGACTGACGGTCGCGCTGTGCCACGGCTGTTTCGACCCCCTGCATATCGGCCATGTCGACCACTTTCGCGAAGCCGCCTCCTACGCGGACCGGCTGGTCGTGACCGTCACTGCGGACCGCTTCGTCGCGAAAGGAGAAGGCCGCCCGGTCTTCGACCAAAATGCACGCGCCCGCATGGTCGATGCGATCCGCTTTGTGGATGCAGTGGCGATCAATGATTGGGCAAATGCGATCGCGACGCTCGAGTGCGTCCGGCCAAACATCTTCGTAAAGGGAATCGATTATGCAGGACCGAACAGCTCCGCGGCCTTTGCCGCCGAGCGCGAGGCAGCGCTGCGTCTCGGGATCGAGGTTTGCTTTACCCGCTCGGCAAAGGAATCGGCCACCGCTCTCCTGCATCGCCTGGCGGTCATCTCGCGCTCGACGCCTCCCAGCGAAGAAGGCACGGATCGCTGCGGCATTCCTCATCTTTCGTCCCGGCTCGGGGCCGGTTGATCGCAGACCGGGCCGGTTGCGCCCCGCCGGCATCCGCATCGTTGCAATGCCGACCGCCGGAATGCTGCGCTTGGCCGCGCGCACCATCATGCTGCCGCGGCCGGCGCCGCGCAGTGCCGCCGCGTGGCCGCGTTGATGGGTGCGGAGCGCCGCTGATGGATATCCCGATAATCAACGTGAAGGAGAACAACGCAGCGTTAGCTGAGGAGATTCTCGCCGCGGTTTCCAGGGTTATCCGGCACGGGCAATATATTCTCGGCCCATCGGTGGAGTCGTTCGAAGCTGCGGTCGCCGACCGGCTGGGTGTCGGGCATGTGGTTGCGGTCAATTCCGGAACGGACGCGTTGTGGCTGACGCTGAAGGCTCTCGCGATCGGCCCGGGCGACGAGGTGATAACGACGCCGAACACATTCGTTGCCACCGTCGCGGCCATTCACCATGCCGGCGCAATCCCTTGTCTGGTCGACGTCGGGGACGATGAAAACCTCGATCCTGTTGCACTGGCCGACGCCGTTGGCCCTCGCACCAGGGCGGTGATCGCCGTCCACCTGCGCGGTCGGCCGGCACGGATGCGCGAGATTGCCGCCATTGCCGAGCGCAACGGGCTCGTCGTCATCGAGGATGCCTCCCAGGCATTCGGCGCGACCTTGGACGGCGTGCCGGCCGGACGTTTGGCGCGCGCCGGCTGTTTCAGCCTTCATCCGCAAAAGATCCTGGGTGCGTGCGGCGATGCCGGCATGGTCACGACCGACGACGGCGAATTGGCGGCTTCGCTCAGGCTGCTGCGCAATCACGGTCTCATGACGCGCGACAGCGTGGCAACGTGGGGCTTCAACAGCCGGCTGGACCCGCTCCAGGCAGAGATCCTCCGGATGAAGCTGCGTCACATCGATGCCACCATCGCGCGTCATCGGCGGGTCGCGGCGCGTTATCACGCGGCGCTCGCTGGCCTGCCACTGCGACTGCCGCGCGAAGCCCCAGCCGAGCACTGCGTCTATTATCACTATTCGATCATGAGCGACCGGCGCGATGCGTTGCGTGAATTCTTGCGCGGCCGGGGGATCGATGCGAGCGTTCATTACCCCACCCCGATCCATCGCCAGCCGGCGGCACGCGGCATTCTCATCGGCCGGGGCGGCGTTGCGAATTGCGAGCGTCAGGCCTGCGAGCAACTATCCTTGCCGATTTACGCGCATCTGACCGACATCGATGTGCTTACGATCGTAAACGCCGTGCGCGCGTTTCACCGCGAACCAGCGCTCGAAGCGCTGCCGTTGACGGAGAGGATACAATGAGCGGCCTGATCCTGGTCACCGGCGGCTGCGGCTACGTCGGTTGCCGCCTCGTGCCCGCCCTTCTCGACCAGGGTTGGCGCGTGCGCGTGCTCGATGCCCAGTTCTTCGGCGATCTGGTTCCGCGGCGATCCGTGCCCGAGCGTCTCGATGTGCGCAAGGCTGACATCCGCGACGAAAACGCGGTCGCTGCCGCGCTCCAAGGCGTCGACACCGTGATCCATTTGGCGGCCATGTCGAACGATCCAAGCGCAGAGCTGGATCCCGAGCTCACCCGCGCAATCAATCTCGACGCCACAGTGCGGCTGATCCGCCGCGCGAAGGCCGAAGGGGTTGCGCGATTCGTCAACGCTTCGACCGCAACCGTATACGGCGTGCGCGCAGAGCCGGACGTCGACGAGGCTACGCCGCATCGGCCGATCTCACTTTATGGAAGGTTCAAATCCGAGACCGATCTCTTCCTGTCGGCCGAGAGCGGGCGCGGGTTCGCCGGGGTGAACCTGCGCGCCGCCACGGTATGCGGCTGGTCGCCGCGCATGCGGCTCGATCTGACGGTCAACATCTTTGCCGCGCAGGCCGTCGCAGCGGGACGATTGCGCGTGCACGGGGGACAGCAGCGGCGCCCGAATGTGGTCATCGAGGATCTGGTTCGCGCGTATCTTTTGCTGGCGAACGCCGACGCCGAGCTCGTCTGCGGCCAGAGTTTCAACGTCTGTGCCTCCAATCACACGGTTCTCGAGCTTGCCGAGATCGTTGCGGCGTCCGCGGCGCCCGCGTGCGAGATTGTGATCGAGCCTGTGCAGGATGCGCGCTCGTACCATGTTTCGGCCCGCAAGATCGCCGAGCAGCTCAACTTCTCCTGCCATTACGACGTCTCCGACGGCGCCAAACAGGTGGCACAGGCGATCGGCAGCGGGCGCCTCGCTGACCCGGCTGCCGCAATTCACTCGAACATCCGGCACTTGCTGGAGACCGGCGTAGCGGTCAGAAGAGCGCCGCACGATGCCCGGCTTGTCGCAGCGCGTGGGCCGTGAGCGCGGCGTGTGAATCCGACATGTCCGACGAATGGGTATTGACGCGCCCATGTTACGACCCGCGCGAAGACGGCTACTATGAAACCCTGTTTGCGCTGAGCAACGGACGGCTGGGGCTTCGGGCGACTGTCGATTTCGATGCGGGCGGCGGCCAGCCGGGCTTCTTTCACGCGGACGTATACGCGCCTGGGCTCACGGTCGCCAGCCATCTGGTGAACCTTTGCAACCCCGACTATTGGCAGCTGCTGGTCGGCGGAGTGCCATTGCCTGTTGCGGGCACGCAACTCGTCGCCTTCAGCCACAGCCTCGACATGCGAGCCGCCACGGTATCGCTCGAACTCACCGTGCGTGACCATCGCGGTCGCGACACGCAGCTGCGCCGCCAGGTCTTCCTCCCGGCGGAAGCGCAGGATGCCGTTGTCTGCGTCAATGAGGTACGGGCGCTAAACCACACGGCCCCGATCGCGCTGGCACTGGGAGCCGATTGGCGCGAAGGGAATGGAGATTTCGGCGGCACGCTCGAAGGCATCCGGCTGCACAATCTGGACATCGCCGTGCCGGAGGCCGCGGCCGAGCGGCTGCACATCAGCGCACGTCTGCGCGGCGGCGGACCGGACGTGCACCTCTGCATGTCGTTCCGCGCAAGCGGGATCAACGCCGCCGTGCCCCGTGTGGAGCGCGCCCGCGCCGTGGTCGTCGCCTCCCGCGAGGGCGGCGGCGGTTTCACGATCGAGACGCGAGCGGCGGTAGCTATCGGGGCGCCGCCGGCCGTGTTGAGCAGCCCGCTTGCCGCGATCTTGTCCCGCCACCGCGCGATCTGGACGCGGCGCTGGCGCAACGAGACGACGATCGTGGGGCCTGCATCCGATCGACTCGGCTTGCGCTATGCGCAGTTCCAGCTCTTGCAATGCGCCGACGCGACCCGGCAGGTGCAGAACGTTCCGGCGCGCGGGCTGACCAGCGAATATCACTCCGGCCATTTCTTCTTCAACAGCGAACTCTATCTCAATCCGTATTTCGCGCTGACCGCGCCCGACATCGCCCGGTCGATGCTGCGATTCCGCATCGCGACCTTGGAGGAAGCGGAACGATGCGCCGCCCGCACGGGCTTCCACGGTGCGCGCTTCCCGGAAGAGTCCGATCGCGCCGGCCGTCCGGCCGCGCCTGCACTGATCGCCGATCCGTTTACCGGCGTCACGCGCAAGGAATGGAGCGGCGAGCTGGTATTTCATTTGTCCGCCTGCGTGATCCATTCGCTCGCGACCTACCTGGCGTTCACAGGCGACGCAGGTTTCTTCTCAGAGGAGTGCGTGCGCCTGACCGCGCGCGCCGCGGTCTACCTCGCTGACCTCATGCGCCACGATCCGCGCATCGGCAAACGCGGGGCGCGCGCTGTCATGTGCTTCGACGAGTTTCATTTTCCGGTCGACCATCACGCGGCGACCAACGCGCTCGCCGCATGGGCGTTGCAATGGTGCGCGGGCGCGCTCGACCGCCTCGAACGCGCCATGCCTGATCGGCGTGAGGAGTTGTCGCGCTACGGCGCCGACCGGTCCGCGCGCGAGCGTTGGCGGCAGATCGCCGCCGACACCTTCGTCCCGGCTCCGCGCGGTGACGGCGTGTGGCCGCTGTTTCATGGCTATTTCGAGCTGCCGGACCAGACGCGCCAACCAAGCGATGCACCCCTCCCGAGCCTGGGCGTCGAGGACCAGCAGCGGGCCGATCGGCTCGACCCGTTCTCCACCCAACTGACCAAGCAGGCGGACGTCCTGCTGCTGTTCGCACTGCTTCCACACCTCGCCGACCGCCGCTGCCTCGCGGCGAATCTGGCGTTCTATGAAGCGCGCACCATCCACGGCTCCTCGCTCAGCTTGGCGCCGCACGCGCTGGCGGCAGCGCGCACCGGCGACCTTGCGCTCGCGCGCCAGCTCGTCATGCAGTCGGCCCGTTACAATCTGGACTTCGCTCCGCGCGAGCACTATCGCAACGGCATCCATTTCGGCGCCTATGCGGGAGCCCTGCTCGCGCTGATTCACGGCATCGCGGGTTTCCGTGGCGATGGCGATGAGATCGCGCTTGATCCTGCGCTGCCGCGGGAATGGACGGGAGCCGCAATGACGATCGCGTGGCGCGGCCGACGAATAGCCGTTGAGTTCGATGCGCGCCGCGCGTCGGTATGCCACGTCGACGGCGACCTGCCGCTGGCGGTGCGCTGCAACGGCCGGCACGCTAGCCTCGCCGCCGGCGGCAAGGCGGTGTTCGAGCTGCCGGCCCGCTCCCTCGGGACGCGGCGCGGCTAGTCCGGGAGGGCGGGAACGGTGCAGCCAACGATCCTTTTCGTCGTCGGCGGTTGGTACGGACTCGGCAACATGCGCGTCGTGCTTGCCGTCGCACGGGCGTTGCGGGCAAGCGCGCCCGATCCGATCCGCCTCGCGCTGCTGACACTGCCGTTCGAGCAGCGCAGGCTCGCGCATCTCGGCGACGACGGCATCTTCGACGCCATCCATCTGTGCGAAGAGGGCGCCGAGACGGAGTATTGCGCCTACATCGCCCGGACGCTGGCCGCCAATCGCCGCCATTTTCGCGCCGCCATCGCGCGCGAGCGGCCCCAGCTCGTGGTCACTCACTGGATGATGCTGGCAGAGTTGATCGACGGGCTGGACCTCGGCGGCGCGCGGCATGTCGCGATCCTGGAAGAGACCGAATGGGGCCATGTCGTCCCGGGGAGCGCACAGGCGGCGGATTTCGCGTTCGTCGACCATGTGCTGTTTGCCGACGGATTCAGGGTGGATGCCGAGGGTCTGGCACCGCGGCAGGAACGGGTCGGATGCATTGCGGCGCTGCGCCCCCCCGCGTTGCCGCCCACGGCGCAGGCGGCTGCGCCTTGCATCGTGGTGAATTCAGGGGGAGGCGCCTACACCCGCACGCACGCGATGCTCGCCGCTGCCCTGGACGCTGCTCACGCCCTGCGGGAAGCGCGCTTTCGGCTGCTGCTCGGCCCGCTCGTTCCCGATCCCGTGCGGGGCGATCTCGCGGCACGCGCGACGGCGTTGCCGAATGTCGAGCTCCTGCTCGATCCGCCCGAGCGCGACATCGTGGCCGCGCTTGCTCATGCCGACCTGGTCGTAAGCACGGGCGGGACCAATTCGCTGGCCGAAGCATTCGCCTTCGGCAAACGGGTCCTCGTCGTCAATCCGAACGGTAGCGCCACCGAGAACGACTTGTGCCGGCTGCGCGCTTTTGCGCGTGCCGGCTTGCTGGCCGTCCACGATACGGCCGAACCGCGCTTCAGCATGGCAGCCGCAATCTCCGCGGCCTTGGCTGCGCCCGCTCCGGCTGTGCCCGCCGACGGCGCGCAGCGCAGCGCGGCGGCGCTGCGGCGGATGCTGGCCGACGACCAAGGCAAGGCATTGGCAGCAATCCGCTTCCTCCTCGTCCTCCTGCTTCCCGGGGTCACGCCGGACGTTGCGCAGCAACTCATCATGCGGACGCGTTCGGCCTGGCGCGTCGTACCGCTGAGCATCTCTCCGCTCGCCGGCGAAGACGCCATTCTTCGCCGCGCCGAAACGGCGCGCTTCCATGATCTGCATGATTTTCTGTCGTCGACCGCAGCGTGCGAGATCGCGATGGTGGCGCAAGGGCCCATCGCGGAGGATCTGGTGTCGGCCCTCATGGTGCCCGGGTCATTTTTCCTGCTCGCCGACCGAGCGCCCGAAGCCTTGTCGCGCTGCCAGCCGGGCTTCGCACTGGAACGGGCAGACGCTCCCTGGACCAGCCTCCTGCCCGACTGGCAGGCATTCCGCGTCACGCCGGTATGGCAGGAATATCCGCCCGACTATGTCCGGGCGGGATACAATCCATTCGCCGAATACGGATGACGCGCAACGCGGCGGCAAACCGGTGCGGCGTGACATGGCGCTCCATTTCGGCGCCGTCAACATCTCCGCCGAGCCGTTTCAGGGTGCCGATTTCCGAAGAATCAGGCCCACCTCATCGGCCGTTTCGAAACGGCCAATCTCCTCGAATTCAAAGTGCTCGGCGAAGTCCTGAATGACGCCGAGCTCGCGCCGGACAATCGAGCGCCGCTTCACCAGCCCTTGTTTGGAGCCGGTGACGATGACCCGTTGCGCCGGTACGCTGCCGAGGGTCGCAAGCAGCTGCGGGAACTGGCGCCTGATCACCGGCACCAGCTTGAGCATCAGCGCGACATCGAACCCCGGCTCGGGGACGGTGACTGCGTCCCAGCCGTCCTTGATATCCCAGACCTGGGCCGCGATTATTCCGTCGCCACGCCATCTGGAATACGCCGCAACCGCGCCGACGATGGCCGGATCCCGCTCGAGCAAAACATAACGGCGCAGCGTCGGCACGCGATCGAAAGGAAAGATCAGCGGCAACACGCCGCCGCCGACATCGACCAGATGCTCCGGCTCTCCGATCGCCTCGAGCAATGCGGCGAAGAAGTCCTCGATATGGTCCAATCGCTCGGCGATGCTCACATGCGTCGATGCGGCCGACCTGACGACTTCGGCCACCCGTTGCGGCTCCGCGCCGGGCGGGACGCTGCCGAGTTGCCGCGCGGCGTGCGGCAGATCGGATTCGTCCTGCCGATAACGGCGCAGATCGAAATAGATCGTTCGCCGCGCCGACGCGACAGCCTGCCTGAATGCGCGCATGCGCATCACGCGATCGTCGCTTGGCTCGCGCGCCAACGCCTCCTTCAGCGCGGCATCGCGCTGCCAGATTTCAAGAATGCGTGCCGCCGCCGCATCCCGATCGATCCGATAGGCTGCCGCGATGTCTGCGGCGGCATTTCGCGCCAACTGCGCCATTCGCTCTGAAGGGTCGCGCCCCGTCATCCGAGCAGCTTCTCAAGCGATTGCTGCAGCGCGCTCTGCGGAAACCAACGCTGGTGAATATCGAGAACCTTGTCGAGATACCGCTGAAATATCTCCGGCCGCGTCCATATTGCGCGGACGTGCGCGACCGTTGCGAGAATCGTATGCAGGTTATGCTTGCTCAAGCGATCTGCGTCGTGAAAGAGCTCGCTGCCGCCGGCGGATTGCCGGCATGCCGCGCACGAACAGGCGTATTCTCCCGAGATCAGGCGAGAGGGTTCGGTCAGCGCGCCGTACGGCGTCATGTATGCGCCCTTTTTGGCATAATGGGCGTACGATGAAGAATCGAATATCGTGGCTCCCAGCTTGACCATGAATGGCAGTTCGAGCGGATCGCCGGCGCCGTAGACGTGAATGGGCATGTCCGGCCCGGCTATGTCGCGCGCCTGTCGGATGACGCTGCCGACAAAACCAAGATCATGGTTCCTGTTGAAGAACGGCACCAGGCTTCCGAGCGCGAGGTAGCGCACGCCCATGCTTGTCAGCTCTTCGACGGCGCGCAGCCGCAGATCCATGAAACGGCCGCCCTGCTGCACGCCGGAGATCACCGAGTATTCGGCGAGATCGAGTGCCTCTCTGACGCGTTTGTTTGTCGTGGCGAGCTTTGCTTCCGCGACGCTGCGCCGGTCCCCCGGAGGGGTGACGAGATCCAGCGGTGCAGCCACGTCGCTGCGGATTTTATCCTGAAATCGTACGATCTCCTTGTTTGAGAGAAAGAGCTGTCGGGTAAATCCCTGAAACGCTCCGGAGTCCGTCGTGATAAAGCCGTCAAAACCAACAAACTCCGTGAGCTTGCGGCCGCCCAGCAGCAGGTTGCGGATGCTGCGTTCCTTGTAAAGAAAATACGCGTTGACGATGAGGCCTTCGATCGCGAGGCCGTTGTCTTCCGGCAACAGCCGGAACAGCGTCCCGCGCGCCTGGTAGACGGGCAAGAATACCGGCAGCGGCACCGCCCGGCCTGAGGGCAGCGTGTAGGTTCGCTGCGGCGGCGTCGGGAGCGCGGCGCCACCGCATTGCGCGGATGACGCCAGTCCGTGCGAACCGGGGTAACTCGGCGTGGAATCCGCGGGCGCGTCGACCGGCATTTTCGCTTCGTCCAGAAGGAGAGCACCCGACGACGCAGGGTGCACATGCGAGCCGCAATCGCGCCGGCAGCACCGATTCATCCAGGCAGTCGGAATGAAGTTATAGCGGGTCCGCATAATCCCGCGCAACGCCGCGCCGGCGCGCGCTTGCCCGGACGCGAACGCGCGCATGCGGTGCGATTGCCCGTGAAAGACCGCGTGTGATACCGCTGGCTCGATGGCGCCGGACCAGCAAAGATTGCAAAATGCCGTTGCAACCGTAGAGTAGGCGCGGGCGGGGCCCCGCCGATACCGCGGCCTCGAAATCGATTTCTTCCACAATCGAAGGGGCGGAGTGACCCTGATGGAGCCGGCGCTCGAGTCAGCGAAGTGGGATGAGGCAAGGCTGCGCCAGGCTGAAGCCGCGGCACAAGCCCACCTGGTCGGCGCGGTCGTATCCTCTTGGAATAACTTTCAGGTAACGGGGCGGACGGTGATCAGCCATGCCGATGGCTGCAGGGTCTGGGACGTCGCAGGACGCGAACGGATCGACTGGGTGATGGGCTGGGGATCGCTCATTCTCGGGCATCGCCCGGCGGCGATCCACGACGCCGTCATGGAGGCGATGCGCTTCGGCCTCGGCTACATGTATGAGAGCCCGCGCACCGGCATGTTGGCGCGGCGCATGGCAGAGCTCGTCCCATGCGCCGAGCGGATGCGGCTCGCCAACTCGGGCACGGAGGCAACGCTGCACGCCGTGCGCATTGCCCGCGCGGTGACAGGCCGCAGGCTGATCCTGAAATTCGAAGGCCACTTCCACGGATTGAACGATTACCTGTTGTTCGGCGTCGACGGCGCCAAATTGCTGGGCGAGATCAATGACGATGGCTTGATCGACCCGGTGCCGGGATCCGCAGGTCTTCCGGTCGATGCCCTGGCGCCCTTGCTCCTGATCGCGCCGTTCAACGATCTCGACGTGCTGGAGCGAGCATTCGCAAAATACGGCCATGACATCGCGGCCGTGATCATGGAGCCGGTTGCCTTGAACGTCGGTTGCATCGCTCCGGAGCCCGGATACCTGCAGGCCGTTCGGTCCATGGCTTCGCAGGCCGGCAGCCTGCTGATCTTCGACGAGATCCTGACCGGCTTTCGGCTCGGCGGCGGCGGTGCGCAGGGCAAGTTCGGCGTCGTGCCGGACCTCGCCTGCTTCGGCAAGGCGATGGGGTGCGGAATTCCGGTCGCCGCCGTGTGCGGCAAAGCGGCCTACATGGATGCGTTGAGTCCGGTCGGGAGCGTCGAAATGGCGGGCACCAATACCGGCCGCCAGCTTGCCGTCTCGGGCGCTCTTGCGGCGCTCGACGCAATGGAATCGAGCGGCGCGTGGCACCGGCTGGCCGTGGCGAACGACCGCGTTGTCGCCGCATGCCGCGCCCTGCTCCAGCGCCATGGCGTGCCCGCCTATGTCGAGGGCTTCGGCGGCCGGATTGGCGTGCATATCGGGAGCGAGCAGCGCCCGCGCAATTTCAGGGAGGTCGTTGCGCGCTGGAATCGCGATTACCACGTGAGCCTTTACCGCAAGCTCCATGACACGCTGGGCCTGTTCGGATTCCTGCTCCCGCTCGGCCCCTGTCCCGAGCCGATCACGTTGTCGGCGGTGCACTCCGACCAGGACATCGACACGACGCTCGATCGGTTCGAAACGGCCTTGCGGGCAACGCCATATCAGACGGCGCGGATGCCCTGATTGCGGAACCCCCGGACGCGAGCGTCACGGCGTTCAGCGTCACGGCGTTCCCTGGCCGCGGTATTTTTTGTAGTTCCGTTTCGCGTGCTTGCTCAGCGGCCGCGAATTGCGCGAGCGGCCGATCGACGTCTTCTTGCTGCCGGACTTGGTCAGTCGAACGATTTTGGCCATGCTGGGGGACTCCGAAGTGGGCGTGAGCCGTCCCAGTACGCAAACTCCGCCGGATATTCAACCGCGCCGGCGGCATGTTTCGCTCTCTCCATGGCGCGCAACCGGCGCCGTCGAAGCGCTGCCCGCCGCTCCGTCGCACATTCATTGCGCAACCTTAAGTACCTGTGTAGCATCGTTTCCGTGTTTCAGCCAAATCGTGGACCACGATGAGCAGCCAGCTTGCTTGCCAGGCCGTCATCTTCGATCTGGATGGCGTGCTGGTTCGCACGGCGGAGTTCCACGAGGCCGCCTGGGTGCGGATCGGCCGGGAGATCGGAGTCGAGCTCGACGCCGTTGCGGCGAAAGGCCTGCGCGGCCTGGCGCGCGACAAGTGCCTGGACCTGATTGCAAACGGCGCCGCTCTGAGCGCAAACCAGCGTGCGCAACTGCTCGATCGCAAGAATGAGCTCTACTTGCAGGCGGTTCGCCGCGCCGGAGGGACCATCGCGATCGATGGTGTTGCCTCGTTACTGGCGGGCTTGCGCGAGCGCGGATTCAAGCTTGCCGTCGCCTCGGCCAGCCGCAACGCGGATTTCCTGCTTCGGCTGGCCGGGTTGACCGCGGCATTCGATGTGGTGAGCGACGGCCATTTTGTCGGCCCGGCAAAGCCGGCTGCCGCGCAGCTGCAGGAGATTTCGCGGCGCCTGGGCTGCCCGCCCGCGCGCTGCGTGGTCGTGGAGGATTCAGCCTACGGTTTGCAGGCAGCCGCGGCCGCCGGTATCGCCGCGATCGCGGTCGGTCCCGTCGTGAGGAATTCACCGCTGGCGTTCTGTTGTCTGGACGATCTGGCCGGCCTGACGGTTGCGCGTTTCATTTCGATTCTCGGCAACGATGCTGATGCAGACGCCTGCCGAACCCAGAGCTGACAGGCCGGAGGCAAGCGCGATCTGCCGGCATTCCACCCTCAGGCGCGCCGCGCCCTCCCCGTGCGCTTCCACACCCGCAGCAACGGCCCGTTCTTGCCGTAGACCGGGTCTTTCGCGGGCGGCGGGACCTTGGGCACGGTCTTGAGCGCGCGCTCGCAGGCCTCCGGCGTCGGCTCGCACACGTCATAGGTGCCGCGCGCCGGATAGGCGCCGACGACCAGAAAATCCTGCGACGCCGAGAAGCACTGATGCCCGGTACCCGCCGGAAGAATGACCACATCGCCTGCCTTGACGCGCAGCCTGCGCCCATGCGTGCCGCCGAACTGCACCACGGCGGTGCCGCGCGCGACACCCATCACTTCATGGATGCGCGAGTGATAATGCAGGTAGTCGTAGACCCCGTTGCGCCACGAGCCGGACCAGCCGTTGCGCGCGAACAGGTCCTCGAAGATCGCAGCCGGATCGAGCGGCCCGATGAGACGCACCGGGCCACGATAGTGCACGAGCGGCCAGCGCGGATGATTGGGGACGAGCCCGTCGGGCTTGAACCTGAACACGTTCGGCTTGCGCGGGCGGACCGCAGCGTCGAGATGGCGGCGGTCCGGCCGGCGCCAGCCGGTGACGTTCTCGGCAAGTTTCTTGATGTCTTCAATGAGGCTCATCGCGCGGGATAACGGGCGCGGCAACACCAAGGTTCCGCGCGCTAGCGGGGCTCGGCGACGCGCTGCGGCGGCGGCTCGTCGCCGAACACGCTGCGGCCGCCATAGAGATGCGAGCGCTCGCGTTCCTGCGCGATCAGTTGCTCCACCGAAGGCCCCTTGGCGAACTGCTCCAGCCGGCGTGCCTGATCGTCGAGCCGTTTGATCGTATCGAGCTCTTCGCGCTCCCCGAGCCTCGCCTTGCGCACCGCGGATTTGAGCACGCCGATGGTTTCGTCGTAGACCTTCAGCGGCACGGGGAACGGGTGACGGTCCTTGCCGCCATGGGCGAGCGAGAAGCGCGCCGGATCGGCGAAGCGGCAGGGCGCGCCGTGCACCACCTCGGCGACCAGCGCGAGGGCACGCACTGTGCGGGCTCCGACGCCCGGTGTCAGCAGCAGTTCGGAGAAGTCGGACGGGCCGCGGTCGGCGGCGGCCGCGAGATTTCCGCGCAGCCGGCGCAGGTTCACGTCGGTGGCGCGCACGTCGTGATGCGCCGGCATGACCAGATGAGGCAGCAGCGGCTGCGGCGATTGCGGCTGCGGCAACTGCAGCGATTGCGGCAGCAGCGGCAACTGCGGCAACTGCGGCAGCAGCGGCTGCAGCGGCTGCAGCGGCTGCAGCGGCAACTGCGGCGGCTGCGGCGCCTCGATGCGCGCGAGTTCGCGCGTGATGCCGTCCGGTCCCAGGCGGTCGAGCAGGTCGAGCTGCGCGCTGCGCGATTTTTCGGCCCGCCGGTCGGTGAGGTTGACGATCGTGCCCTGCGAGGGTCCGTCGATCGCACTGTGCGGCTCGTCGAGGAAACTGGTGAGGCCCGCCGACAGCCAGTGATAGCGCCGCGCCTGCCGGGCATCGCCATTCATGCCCTGCTGCACCACGACCCACTTGCCATCGTCGGCCACGATGAAGCCGTGCAGATAGAGGTCGAAGCCATCCTGCACCGCAGCGCTGTCGACCTTGGCGATCAGCCGGCTTGCGGTCGCGAGCGCGGCGCCGTCGATGCCCGCGCGTTCGCCGACAGCGATCAGCTCCTGCGGAGTCTTGCGCGAATGTTTGCCGCGCCCGCCGCACACGGAGAGGCCGAGTTCGCGCTGCAGCGGATTGAGCCCGCGCTTGAGCGCACCGAGCACGCTGGTGGTGATCCCGGAGGAATGCCAGTCCATCCCCATTACGGCGCCGAAGGACTGGAACCAGAACGGGTGCGCGAGGCGCGCGAGCAGCTCGTCGCGGCCGTAATGATGCACGATTGCCTGGCTGATCACCGCGCCGAGCCTTGTCATGCGCGCGCCCAACCACGCGGGCACACGGCCGCCATGAAGCGGCAAGTCGGCGCTGCCTGATCGTCGGGTCATCGGCGAATCCGTTGCGATCGGAAGATTGGAGCAAATACGGCCGGGCGCAAGCTCTCCCTGAGGACCATGCGGGAACTTTGCGTTCTCGCGCCGCTTGTCTCGTCTGGCCGCTGCATTCGCGCAGGTATGAATCGCCAACTCCCATGACCGCCGATCCGACTCAGACGCTGCTACTCTATTTCATCATGCCGGTCTGGTTCCTCGCCGGCTTTGCCGATTACCTCTGCCATCGCGCGACCGACATCGCGCGCACCACCGGGCCGAAGGAATCGTTGCTGCATCTCGTGATGTTCGGCGAGATCGCGATCCCGCTCTTGATGTGCCTGTTCCTCGAGATCAATGCGCTGGTGTTTGCCGTCATGATCATCGCGTTCCTTGCCCATGAGGCAACCGCGCTGTGGGATGTGAGCTACGCCATCGACAAGCGCTACGTCTCACCATTCGAGCAGCACGTGCACAGCTTCCTTGAAATGATTCCGCTGATGGCCGGGAGCTTCGTCGCGGTATTGCATTGGCCCCAGTTCATCGCGCTGTTCGGGTTCGGCAGCGAGGCTCCCCGTTTCGCGATCGAATGGAAGAGCGAGCCGCTGCCGTTGCGTTACATCTTCGCCGTGCTCGGCGCCGCGCTGTTGCTCGAACTGTTGCCGTACCTCGAGGAACTGTGGCGCGGCTTGCGCGCAACGAAAGCCGAAGCGGCGCGCCGCCGGATGGCTGGCTGATGGCCGAGATCCTGGTCGGCACGTCCGGATGGCATTACGCGTCGTGGAAAGGCCCGTTCTTTCCAAAGGATGTGAAGGCGAAGGATCAACTCGCCTATTACGCGACGCAATTCCATACCACCGAGCTCAATGGCGTGTTCTATCGCACGCCGACGCCGCAGGCCGTCGAAGCGTGGCGCGAGCAGACGCCGCCGGATTTCGTGTTCGCCTGGAAAGCCTCGAAATTCATCACGCACTGGAAGCGGCTGTCGGAGCGCTGCCACAACAGCCTGGAGCTGCTCGAACAGCGGCTGTCCCTGCTCGGACCGAAGGCCGGGCCGGTGCTCTTTCAGCTCCCGCCGCAATTTGAAATGAATGACGAGCGGCTTGCGTCCTTCCTTAAAATGCTGAACCCGGGCCGGCGTTACGCTTTCGAATTCCGTCATCCGAGCTGGTACATCCCGCGTGTCTTTCGGCTGTTGACGGATGCCAATATCGCGCTTTGCATTTCGGATCATGCGGATGCGCCGGCGCCGTGGAAGCGCACCGCTGATTTTGTATACGTTCGCGGGCACGGGCCGGGCGGCCGCTACAAGGGTCATTACTCGGCCGCGGCGCTCACGTCATGGGTGGGTAAGCTCAAGCACTGGCGCCGGCGAAGCCATGACGTCTACGTCTATTTCGACAACGATCAGAAGAGCGCAGCTCCGCTCGATGCCAAGCGCTTGCTGACAATCCTGCACTGATGGCGCGCAAGACGCTTGTCGTCAGTCATTATCGCCGAACATGCGGAAGAACGGCCGGCCGAACGGCGCTTCGCGTTCGCGCCGGAAGAACGTCGGGCGCTCGTCGCGGTCATCATCATCGTCGTCGACCGCTTGCGGCCTCGACCGCTCGGCAGCCGCCTTCACGTCTTGAGCTTCCTTGATGCTCTGCCGCCGGCGCTGCTCCGCGAGCTTGCGCTCCTGCTGCTGTCGTTTCTTCTCGAGTTTTTGGGCTTCCTGTGCCCTCTTGCGCGCCTCATGCTTTGCGGCCGCCGCATCGTGAGCCGGAATGGGTAAGGCAACCGGGTGCTCCGGCCCGAGCGGCACCTGGCGAACGCTCATGCGCGACGGCGCGGCGGGCTCCGGTTCCGGCTTGACCTCCTGGACCTGAGCGGCCGGGGGTGGCGGAAGAGCGACATGGCGAACCTGCGGCGCGGGTTGCGGCTCGGTCGGCTGCGTGGGGGCAGGCGCCGGGGAACCGGCTTGTTGAATTTGAGGCGTGGGCGTCGGGTCCGCGGCCGGCGGCGCAGGCGGGACGACCGGCGGCGCGGGCGGGACGGCTGCCGTCGCCGGCTTCGTCTCGATGACCGGCGCCTTCGCAGTTTCTGCCGCACGCTTTTCGATCCTGTTCGGCTCGCGCGGCGTCTTGTCCGAGATGACGCCGGACATCATCACGCCGCCGCCGAAGCCGACGACCAGCAATCCGAGCACGGTTCCGATGCCCGCAAAGAACGAAGGTGCGTTCAGCGTCATCACACGTTCCCGCCGCGGCAATCCCGCGATTGAGCACTTGGCCTTTGACAGTCCTCAAACGAGCATCGCCGCCGTAACGTTCCAAGTGGAACCAGCCGCTGCCGCATGTGTTGCCGTCCATCATCAAGACAACACTGCTGGAGGACACGATGGCCAAAGAGAAGACATTGCAGGATCTGTTTCACGACACGCTGAAGGACATTTACTTCGCGGAAAAGAAAATCCTTACAGCGCTGCCGAAGATGGCAAAGGCCGCGAATTCGGATGAGTTGCGTGCCGCCTTCGAAAAGCACGAGGCGGAAACCGAAGACCAGGTGGAGCGGCTGGAGCAGGTCTTCCGGATCATCGACGAGACCCCGAAGGGCAAGACCTGTGATGCGATCATGGGCCTGATCGAAGAAGGTCAGGAGATCATGAAAGAGTACAAGGGAGCGCCGGCGCTCGATGCCGGGCTGCTCGCCGCCGCGCAGGCCGTCGAGCATTACGAGATTTCGCGCTACGGTACGCTGAAGACCTGGGCGCAGGAATTGGGGCTGAACCAGGCCGTCAAGCTCCTCGACCAGACTTTGACAGAGGAGAAGGAAACCGACGAGTCACTCACCGAGCTCGCCGAGAGCCTCGTCAACCAACAGGCCGAAGCGGCCTGATCCTTGCGCGCCTACGCTCCGCGGGCCTCATCCGGCCCGCGGAATGTCTTTTGTTAAAAGGTATTTATCGCTCCGTTGCGGAACCCAAGGTGGGAACAGTTGCTTCTAGGCTCAGGCGCGTCATTGGGAGGCGCCGAGACCGGAGAAGCTTGCATGTCGACCCTGGCATCGGACACCGTCATCATCCCTGAAGAATCCAGCATCGCCCCCGTGTCCTGGGCCGCGATCGCGGCCGGCGCAGTCGTATCCGCGGCATTCAGTCTCTTCCTGCTGCATCTCGTGACCGGGCTTGGCCTGGTGAGCGTGAGCCCGTGGTCCAACTCGGGCGCTTCCGGCAGCACCGTCCACGTGGCCGGCGGCATCGCGCTGATCCTCACGGCGGTCATGGCGTCCGCGCTCGCCGGCTACCTGGCGGCGCGCCTGCGCACCCGCTGGGTCGGGCTCCATACCGATGAAGTCTATCTGCGTGACATGGCCCACGGTCTGGTCGCGTGGGCTTTCGCAACCCTCATGACCGCCACGGTTCTGGCGTCCGCAGCCGGCGTGATCACCGGCAGCGTGGTGGGGGGCGCGGCTTCCAATCCATCGCTCACGGATCGCACCGCCTATACGGTCGACACACTTTTCCGCAGCGACAAGCCGGCAAACCCGGCTGATCAGCCGGCCGCGCAGGCATCGAACGCTGAAGCGTCCCGCATCCTGGCGCGCGGAGCGGCCTCCGGCAGCGACCTGAACGCGGCGGACCGCACGCGCCTTGCGCAGCTCGTTTCCGCCCGCACCGGTCTGTCGCAACAGGAGTCCGAGCAGCGCGTGAATGAGGTGATCAACCAGGCAAAACAAGCCGCCGACGAAGCGCGCAAGGCCGCGGCCAAACTGGCGTTCTGGTTTGCCGCAGCGCTGCTCGCTGGTGCGCTGGCGGGTTGCCTGGCCGCGGTCGAAGGCGGCCGGCTGCGCGACGGCATCGACTGAAACCCAGGCAGGCGCCGCCAAGAAGAAGCCCCGGCCGACCGGCCGGGGCTTTTCACGCGACGCTGACGTGACGGGGTCAGCATGAAGAAGCCCCGGCCAACCGGCCGGGGCTCCTCACGCAACGCTGACGTGACGGGGTTAGCGCCAGAACAGCGCAAGCAGGATGATGATCGGCAGCGGGATCCCCAGCAGCCACAACAGTGCACCTCTTCCGAAACCCATGGTTCCTCTCCTCAGTCCGATGATGTTGCCCATCAACGCGCCGCCCGCACATGGGTTCCTTGGTCCGGCGCGGCACGAATATTGGAGGGTTCCGCCGACACGATATTTCGGCGGCGGCCAAGGATCATCGTCCGAGGATCGATCCCCCCATGGCGCGCGGATCGCGCGTGGGCCAGGTGCCGGCGTCGGCGGCCGCGAACAGCTCGGCGAGGTGCGTGTTGAACGCCGCCGGATCTTCCAGATTGATGTTGTGGCCGGCGTTCGGCATCACGACCAGCCCAGCGGTCGGGATGTTCTTCTTCATCAGAATGCCGGGCTCGAGGCATGGCCAATCTTCGTCCCCGGTCATGATCAATGTCGGCGCTGTGATCGCCTTCATCCTGTCGACCAGTTCGAACAGCGAGGGCCGCTTCGCCTGCACGCCGCGCATGGTGAGCACCGCGCCCTCGGTCGAATGCCCGGCGAACTGGTCGGCGAATTCGCGCCAGCCGCGCGGATCGCGGTTCTGGTGCTGCACGCGCGTCGGCCCCAGCGCATAGGCTTCGGCCGCCTTGGCCATCGTCAGTTCCTCGAAGCGCTTGGCCGACGCTTCAGCTTCCGCGGCGAACTGCGCGCGCTTGTCTGGCGCCGCGCCATAGCCGCAGCCGGCGATCACCAGCGAACGCGCGCGGTCCGGATAGGTGAACCCGAAATGCAACGTCGCAAATCCGCCCATCGACAGCCCGACGACGTGCGCCTTGTCGATCCTGAGTGCATCGAGCACCGCGCGGATGTCGTCGCGCGCACGCTCCTGCGAATATTTCTCGCCGTCGCCCGGCACGTCCGAGGGCGGATAGCCGCGTGCATTGACCGTGATGCAGCGATAGTAGCGGCCGAAGTAGCGCACCTGTTGCTCCCACGAGCGGCAGTCCCCGGCGAACTCGTGGATGAAGACGATGGGAATACCCTTGCCGGTCTCCTCATAGTAAAGCCTCACGTCATCGTCGGTCGTCAGATGCGGCATCGCATGCTCCCACTCAGAACGCGCCGGCGCGCGCCGACAGCCCGCCGTCGATCGTCACCACCGAGCCGGACGTATAGCCGGAGTGCGGCGAGGCGAGGAACGCGATCGCGGCGCCGATCTCTTCCGCGTGCGCGCCGCGCTGGAACGGCAGCGGCTTGAACAGGTCCTTCCAGTTGTCCTCGCTGCCGGTGCGGTCCTTCGCCTTTCGCTTCATCAAGGTGACGAGGCGGTCGGTCTCGACCGGCCCGGGGCTGAGCGCCATCACGCGGATGCCGTCGCGCGCGCTGACGCAGCCGAGCGACTGGGTAAACGCGGTGAGCGATGCATTGCCGGCAACGCCGCAGATGTATTCCGGGTCATGCGTGTCGGCGGCGTTGCCCACCACGTTGACGATCACGCCGGAGCCGCGCGCCTTCATCAGCCCATAGAACGCGCGGCACATGTTGACGTAGCCGAAGACCTTGAGGTCCCACGCCTTGCGCCAGGTCGCTTCGTCGATATTGAGCAGCGAGCCGCCGGGTATCGCGCCGGCATTGTTCACCAGGATGTCGATGTCGGGAAAATCCTGCGCCAGCCGGTCGACATTCCTGCTGTCGGACAGGTCGGCCGCGACCGCATCGACGCGAACGTTCGACTTTTGCGCAATGGCGGATTTTGCCGCCGCGAGAGTCTCGGCACTGCGCGCCACGATGACCACGTTGCAGCCTTCGGCCGCGAAGATTTCGGCCGTAGCGCGGCCGATGCCTTTCGAGCCGCCGGTGATCAGGGCGGTCTTGCCGGCCAGTTTCAGGTCCATGAATTCCCCCGGGGAAAGGAAGCCGAGACTATGGAGACGCAGGCGCCGCAGCAACAGGCTTGCGCGCTAACGCGCGGTGGCCGCCAGCATGCGGCGAATGCCTTCGCGGTGGCCGATTTTCGCGCGGAAGCCGAAGTCGCGCGCGGCCGCTTCGACATCGACCGGGCCGCGCGCGGCGGCAGGCTTCGAGGTATCGATCTCGAGCCGCACCGGATGACCCGCGGCCGCACAGGCCGCCGCAATATCCTCCGGCGTCACGCGCTCGGGATGCGCGATGAAATAGGCAAGCTGTTGGCGCTCGCGCGAAAAACACGCCGCGACCGCCCCCTCGGCGGCGTCATCGACATAAACGTAAGGCCAGTCGGTGAGCGGATCGAGCCGCGCCGGTTTGCCGGCAAGCGCGGCGCGCACGATGGTGTCGACGTTGAACTCGGTCTCGCGTCCCGGGCCGTACACGGCGGTCAGGCGCAACGAGCAGATGTCGAGCGGCACCTTTCTCCAAAGTCCACGCAGCACATAGTCCATCGCCGCCTTGGAGCAGCCATAGGTCGACCCCGGCCGCAGCGGATAATCTTCGCCGATCGGCGCCGGCTCATAGTAGTTGCCGATCGCCGCAACCGACGAGCAATAGACGAACGTCGTCACGTTGCCGGCCATCGCCTCGTACAGCAGGTTGAGGCTGCCGGTGACGTTGATGGCGATCACGCCGGCCGGATCGTCGGCCATCACCATCGGACCGGATATTCCGCCGGCATGGACGACGTGCGTGATCTTCTCGCGCGCAATCAGCTCACGCAGCCGCGCACGCTCGGAGAGATCGTCGATGACCTGCGTTGTCGGCGCCGGACGCGGATCGAGGCCTACGGCTTTTTTCCCGCCCGTGGCGAGGCGGGACATGATCACCCGTCCGACGAAGCCGCTCGAGCCGGTGACCAGCGTGACCGACGGTTCGCGCATGGACGCGCTAGATCACGCCGCGCGCGCGCAAGCCGGCGATACTTTCAGCGTCATGACCCAGGCCGGCGAGAATCTCGTCGGTGTGCTGGCTGAGTTCGGGCGTCGGCCGGTACTCGGCGGGCTGCGGCGCCTTGGTCAGGGTGATCGGCTGGCCGACCACCTTGATATCGCCGAGCATGGGGTGTCGCACCGGCTTGGCGATGCCGAGGTGCTCCACCTGCGGTTCGGCAAACGTTTGATCGATGGAATTGATCGGGCCGCAGGGAACGCCGGCGTCGTTCAGCAGTTTTACCCAGCGGGCGCTCGACTGCGTCCTGGTGACACGAGCGATCCGCTCGCTCAGCGCCTTGCGATTGCGCGAACGCAGTTCGCTGTTTGCGTAATCCGGATCCGACAACAACTCCGTCGCGCCCGCCGCCTCGCAAAATCGCCGGTAAAGCTGATCGCCCGACGCCGCGATGTTGATGTGACCATCGGAGGTCGGGAACACGCCGGTCGGGATCGCGGTCGGGTGATCGTTGCCGGCCTGCTTGGCGACCTCACCCGAGAGGAGCCAGCGCGCCGCCTGGAAATCGAGCATGAAGATCTGCGACTCCAGCAGCGACGTGTGCACCCATTGCCCGACGCCCGTCTGTTCGCGTTGCATCAGCGCGAGCAGGCAAGCCTGAAACAGAAATAAACCCGTTGTGAGATCCGCGATCGGAATACCGACGCGCATCGGACCGCGCCCGGGCTCGCCGGTGATCGACATCAGTCCGCCCATGCCCTGCGCGATCTGGTCGACGCCCGGGCGCTTCGCGTCGGGTCCGTCCTGTCCGAATCCCGCGATGCTGCCGTAGACGATGCGCGGATTGACCTTCGACACCGCCTCGTAGGCGATGCCGAGCCGATGCTTCACGTCGGAGCGATAGTTTTCGATCACCACGTCTGCGTGCCTGGCAAGTTCAAGGAACAGCGCCCGGCCCTCCTGGCTCTTGAGGTTCAGCGTCATGTTCAGCTTGTTGCGATGCAGGTTCTGGTAATCGGGGCCGAGCCGGTTGGCTCCCGTCGCCTCGCCCGGCGGCCCGCCCGGCACCTCGATCTTGATCACCTTGGCGCCCCAGTCGGCGAACTGCCGCGCGCAGGTCGGGCCGGCGCGATGCAGGGTGAGGTCGAGCACCGTGAGATGCTCAAGTGGCAGCTTTGCCATAACGGGTTTCCTGCTGTGCACGGTTTCTGAAATGATCGGCGGACGCTAGGCGAAGATGACGGACGTGAAAAGAGCCTGGCGCTTGCGGAGTTGAAGCGATGGCATCGCTGAACGCGCTTCCCCTTGCCCCCGGCATCCGCGCGCGCTTCGTTGAGAACGTCAACGGCCTCACGATGCATCTGCTCGAAGCGGGGTACGAGCAGGCCGGACGGCCCTGCGTCCTGCTGCTGCACGGCTTTCCCGAGCTTGCCTACAGCTGGCGCAAGGTGATGCTGCCGCTGGCGTCCGCCGGCTTCCATGTGATTGCACCGGACCAGCGCGGCTATGGCCGCACGACCGGGTGGGACGACGCCTATGACGGCGACCTCAACGCCTTCCGCATTCTCAACGTCGTGAAGGATGCGCTGGCGCTTGTGTTTGCGCTTGGCCACCGCTCCGTCGCCGCGGTCGTCGGGCACGATTTCGGCTCGCCGGTCGCGGCGTATTGCGCGCTGGCGCGGCCGGATGTGTTCCGCTCGGTGGCGATGATGAGCGCGCCCTTTCCCGGCCCGCCCGATCTGTCAGCCGGTGGCGCAGCGGCGCATTCCAACGCCTCGACTGCCCCGCCTAAGATCCTCGGCGACCTCGCTGCGCTCGATCGGCCGCGCCAGCATTATCATTGGTACTATTCGGCGCGCGAAGCGAACGACAACATGCGCAACGCACCGCACGGCCTGCACGCTTTCCTGCGCGCCTACTATCATCACAAGAGCGCCGACTGGAAAGCGAACCGGCCGTTCCGCCTCGCCGCATGGAGCGCGCAGGAACTGGCGAAGCTGCCGACGTACTATGTGATGGACCTCGACAAAGGCATGGCCGAGACGGTGGCGGCCGAGATGCCGTCGGCATCGCAGATCGCGGCGTGCCAATGGCTCACCGAGGACGAGCTCGGCGTCTACAGTGCGGAGTTCGCCCGCACCGGCTTCCAGGGCGGATTGCAATGGTACCGCTGCCGCACAGAAGGAACGCCGAACGCCGACCTCGAACTCTTTTCCGGCCGCACCATCGATGTACCGTCATGCTTCATCGCGGGCGCGAGCGACTGGGGCGTCTACCAGAAACCGGGCGATTTCGAGAAGATGCAGACGACCGCCTGCACGCGGATGACCGGCTGCCACCTGATCGAGGACGCCGGGCATTGGGTGCAGCAGGAGCAGCCGGAGCGGGTCACTGACTTGCTGCTGCGGTTTCTCCGGGCGCGCGATCAGGCGTAGTGCGGCCGTCCACGGCACGGGAAAAGCGCTTGATCTATCAATGCTTTGGCCACGCCGTCGGACTCGCGGAACCCAAGCCGCCCGCACGTTCTTTTATAAGGCGTGAAGCCCTCATCGTCGTTTTCCACATGCAACCGCCAAGCGGAGCCGCGCCCGAGCGTGCGCGAACAGCCGCGCGCGGCGCTAGGCCCGCCTAAAATCTACTATTTTCATCCGCTTCTCGCCGGTCCCCTGCCGTCATGGCGACCGCATCTCGACCGGATCGCCGGCCTCGGATTCACCCACGTTAACATTGCGCCGCCCTTCCTGCCGGGGGCGGGCGGGAATGTGCTGCTGACGGACGATTTCGAGAAAGCCCATCCGCTGTTCGAAGAAGCCGGCTCGGCGGATGAGCTGGTCGCGAAAATCTCCGCCGCTTGCCGCGAGTTTGGGCTCTCGCTCCTCATCGACATTGTCCTCGACCGGGTGGCGCGCGGCGGCGTCATGGCGCGCTCGGCGCCGCGCTGGTTTCGCGAGCCGGAAACCGCACCCGATGCCATCGATCCGCGGCGAGGCAAGCTGGCGGCGGATGCGGCGGATGCGAACTTCGCCGATCCGGACGCTGGCCCCCAACTCACGGCATGGTGGATCGACCGCTTGGTGCGGCTGGCACAGGCCGGCGCCGCGGGATTCCGGCTCCTCGGTCTCGACCATGCGCCCGCCCCCGCAATCGCGGGGATGCTCGATGCCGTGCGCAAGGAGAGCCGCCAGTGCCGCTTCCTCGGATGGACGCCGGGCATTGCGCGCGACCGGCTTGCCGCGCTGCAGCGCGTCGGGTTCGACCACGTCTTCGGCTCCACGCCGTGGTGGGATGGGCGGGCGCCCTGGTTCGTCGAGGAATATGAGGCGCTCCGCCGGCTCGCGCCCGTCATCGGAGTAGCCGCGGCGCCGTTTGACGGCAGCGCGAGCCGATGGAGCGGAGCCGCGTCAGCGGCCGATGATCATCGCCGCGTCTTGCGCACGGCCGCCGCTACCGGTGACGGCATCCTGGTGCCGATGGGTTTCGAGTTCGCGGCGCCACATATGCTCGATGCCGGCAACTCGCGCCCGGAGGATTTTTCCAGCGCCCAGGCAGAGGCTGAGCTTGATCTGTCCGGCGACATCAAGGCCGCGAATGCGCTGGTCGACACGCTTGCGGCGTTGAATCTTGCAGGCGAGATGCGCCAGTCCACGGGACCGGCCAGTCCGGTCACGGCTCTGCTCAAGGCAGACGCAAGGGACGTGCGCGCTGCGTGCCGCGGCATCGTGGTGCTGATCAATCCCGACGACCGACCGCATCCCCTGCCGCTGTCGCTCGATCCGCTCGGTCCCGAGGCTGGTGCGGCCTTTGGCCATCCGCAATCGCTCGACGGCGCCGATGTCGGCGCACCGCTCGCTCCGAACGAAGTTCGCATTCTCTCCGTCGAGGGCACGCAGCCGGTCGTCGCAAGAACGGCGCGCAACGGGCGCGCGCTGACCGAGGCCGCCAAGGCGCCGCGCATCGTCATCGACCGCATCGAGCCGCGGGTCGAGGGCGGGCCGTTCGCGGTGAAGCGCGTCGTCGGCCAGACCGCGACAGTGGAAGCAGACGTCTTCACCGACGGCCATGATCTGCTCGGCGTGGAATTGCTGTGGCGCGCAGCCGACGAGAAGGATTGGAAGCGCGCCCCGCTGAACGTCCTCGGCAACGATCGCTGGCGCGGGACCTTCACGCCGACGCGCATCGGGCGGCACCTGTTTACCGTCGAGGCGTGGCGCGACGACTTCGGCACGCTCTGCCGCGACATCAAGTTGAAAACCGAAGCCGGCGCAGACATCGCGCTCGAACTGGTCGAAGCGCGGCAGTATCTCGAAGCCGTGCGGACGCACGCCGTTGCGTGCAACACGACGGCGCTCGGGAACGCGCTGGGTGTCCTTGCGGGCGACGATCCAGCCGCAAGCGTCACCGCGCTCACCTCGCCGGAGACCCGCGCCGCGGTCGCCGCGTCGCAACAGCGCGCGTTTGCCGCCCAGCATAGCCCGGTCATGCTCGACGTCGAACGTCCGCAAGCCGAATTCGCAAGCTGGTATGAGCTGTTCCCGCGCTCGCAGTCCGGCGACCCCGCCCGCCACGGCACCTTCGATGATGTCATCGCACGCCTGCCCGACATCCGCGCGATGGGATTCGACGTGCTCTACTTTCCGCCGATCCATCCGATCGGGCGCACCAATCGCAAAGGGCGCAACAACTCGCTCACGCCCGGCCCCGACGATCACGGCAGCCCCTATGCGATCGGCAGCGACGAGGGCGGGCACGACGCGATCCATCGGCAGCTCGGCACGCTCGATGATTTCCGCCGGCTGATCGCGGCGGCGCGCGCGCACGGCCTGGAGATCGCGCTCGATTTCGCGGTCCAGTGTTCGCCGGACCATCCCTGGCTGCGCGCACACCCGGACTGGTTCCGCTGGCGCCCGGATGGCTCGGTGAAATACGCCGAGAATCCGCCGAAGAAATACCAGGACATCGTCAACGTCGATTTCTATGCCGAGGGCGCAATTCCGGGTCTCTGGATCGCGCTGCGCGACATCGTGCTGTTCTGGGCCGATGAAGGCGTGCGCACCTTCCGCGTCGACAATCCCCACACCAAGCCGCTGCCGTTCTGGCAGTGGATGATCGCGGATGTGCGCGCGCGCCATCCGGACCTCGTTTTCCTCTCCGAGGCGTTCACGCGCCCGAAGGAGATGTATCGGCTGGCGAAGCTCGGGTTCTCGCAGTCCTACACCTACTTCACCTGGCGCAATCACAAGCAGGAGCTGACCGAGTATCTCACCGAGCTGACGACCACCGACGTGCGCGAATTTTTCCGCCCGCATTTCTTCGTCAACACGCCCGACATCAATCCGTATTTT
>VBAH01000074.1 GCA_005884685.1 Alphaproteobacteria bacterium | reverse complement strand
TACTCGGTCCGCATTGCCGGTACGCGGACGCGGCGTATTGCGCTGTCTCTCTCCCTATTCAACATCCTAATCCTCATATCTCGGACTTCCAATTCCTTCCAAGCACCATTGCTGGCGAAGCGTGTCGAGGCCCATCTGGCCAAAGGAGCCACCAGCGGTGGCACCGGCGATTTTCGGTGGTTGCTGTTATCGGCAACACTGGCCACGGCCGCTGGTGCCATCCTCATTCCGATGTTTCAGCGACTTCTATCACGTTGGGTTAATGCGTTGGGTCAGCGGAAGTCTGTGTGGGCCATGATTCGCCGGGCAGCTTCGCCAGCACTACTGGCGCATATCCGAGAGGCGGCGGTGCTGCCACGGTGGCGAAATTTGACACCCACTCCCGCAGCGACACGCGTACCTTGGGGGGTGGTGTCGCTGAATGCCGTGGCGATGGCGATTTGGTCCGTGGGGGTGTTCGCTGCGCTATACGCTGGCTACCTTCGTCCAGACCTACGGCTTACTGCAAGTCAGCTGTCTTCGGTCGTGAATGGTATCGCCACCATCCTAATGTTCGTGTTCATCGACCCATATTTGTCGCTCATGACCGACGAGGTTATGGAAGGAAAAGTTGAGGAACCTCACTTTCGTCGGTCAATTGTGTGGCTTACTGGAAGCCGCCTCGCGGGAACCGTTATTGCACAAATTATTCTGGTGCCAGCCGCACTGTGGATTGTTGCCGTCGCCGATTGGCTCTAAGAATTTAGTCCGCTTTCCAGCGGCAGGGACAGGCCTGCGGTCCTCCACAAAATCCAGCTAACCGCCCGCCCGCTCCACACGTCCAACTATGTGCACTGTGGATATACTCATGCCGTGAAGACCGAAGCCGAATCGCTGTTGCCCCTGCCTCCGGCCACCTTCCACATCCTGGTGGCCCTGGCCGATGAGGATCGGCATGGCTACGCCGTCATCAAGGACGTCGCCACTCGCACCGGCGGCGCCTTGAAGCTCAGCCCCGGCACGCTCTACCGGTCGATGGACCGGATGGTGCAGCAGGGACTGATTCGCGAGATCAGCTCGCGCCCGGCGAGGGACATGGACGACGGGCGCCGGCGCTATTACCGGATCACGCCGTTCGGCCGCGAAGTCGCCATGGCCGAATCGGGCCGGCTGGCCCAGATGCTCGACCTCGCACGCGCGAAGGGCCTTGCTCCTCGAAAGGTGTGATGCGGATCTACCGACTCCTTCTCCATCTGTATCCCGCCTCATTCCGCGCGGACTATGGCGAGGAGATGGCAGCCATCTTTCAGATCCAGCTGCGCGCGGCTCGCGGTGTGGCGCGCCTGGCGTTGTGGTTTGCCGTTTTTCACGAGGTGATCATGAATGCACCGGCCGTCCACTGGGACATCCTGAAGCAGGATCTGCGCTACACCGTCCGCACGCTCAACCGCGCGCGCGGCTTTGCGCTCACCGCCATCCTGGTCACCGCGCTTGGCGTAGGCGCCAATACAGCGGCGTTCTCGGTCGCGGATTTCGTGCTGCTCCGCCCGCTGCCTTTTGCCGATCCCGACGCGCTCGTGCGTGCGTGCGAAGGACCACGGACGGGGGCGGGATGGGGCTGCATGAACGAGCTCTCGCCGGCCAACTATCGCGACTTAAAGGCGATGAGCTCGTCGTTCGAGGCGATGGGCGCGTTCACGGGCAGCGCCGTGAACCTCGTGGGGATCGGCGAGCCGCGCCGCCTCGCGACCACACCGGTGACGCCGGGTGTGCTCCCGCTGCTCGGGGTGGCGCCCGCGCTCGGACGTGTGTTCGACGCGCGCGAGGACGATCGCCGCGCTGCCGTCATCAGTTATGGGTTGTGGCACTCGCAGTTCGGGGCCGACCCTTCAGTGCTGGGGCGGACGGTCCACCTCGACGGCGTTCCACACACGATCATCGGCGTCATGCCGCGAGCGTTCTACTTCCCCACTCGCGATGTTCAGCTCTGGACCGCCCTGACCTTCCAGAATGAGGATTACGCGGACCGTACGAACACGTACATTCACGCAGTGGCGCGTCTGAAACCGGGCGTCAGGTTCGAGCAGGCCCGCGCCGACCTCGAGGTCATTGCCGCTCGCCTCGCACGCGACTATCCGGAGACCAACGGCGAAACCGGGATCAGCTTCTTCCGGATGCGGGAGAACATGTCACCCCGCTTTCGACTGATGCTCATGGCGCTTGGCGGTGCGAGCCTGTGCCTGTTGCTCCTCACCTGCGCGAACCTGGCCAATCTGTTGCTCGCGAGGGCCGCGGCACGCGAGCGCGAGCTGGCGGTACGCGCCGCGCTCGGCGCCGGGAGGGAACGGCTGATGCGGCAGCTCGTGACCGAGAGCCTGATCCTGACGTTGCTCGGCGGCGCCGCAGGCCTGCTCGTGGCCGCCGTCGGCGTTCCGCTGTTTGCCAGCCTCGTTCCTGATACGCTACCCATCGCCACCGAACCCGCCCT
This sequence comes from Alphaproteobacteria bacterium, assembly GCA_005884685.1. Lineage (GTDB taxonomy): Bacteria > Pseudomonadota > Alphaproteobacteria > Rhizobiales > Xanthobacteraceae > PALSA-894. The sequence goes on along the minus strand of VBAH01000074.1, from coordinate 3,780 downwards.
GGACCTGCGGGTCATCGCTTTCGCGGCGCTGTTCACGACGCTCACTGCACTCGGATTCGGTCTCTTTCCCGCGATTCGTGTCGGCCGTCGCACCACATTCGACGCCCTGCGCGAGGGTGTCCGCGCAGGCGGCGGAGCGAAGCAGCGTCTCCGAGCCGTTCTGGTCACGATCGAAGTCACGATGTCGGTGGTCCTGCTGATCACGTCCGGCCTCCTGATCAGGGCTGTCTGGCAGGTACAGGCGATCGACCCGGGCTTCAGGCCCGACAACGTGCTGGCGCTCAATATGGCCCTGCCGCGGCCGAAGTACGACAAGCCGTTGCAGCGCGTCCAGTTCTACGATCGCGTGCTCGCGCGAGTGCGGGCGCTGCCCGGTGTGCAAAGCGCGGCGTTCACCAGCGGGCTGCCGATGGTCACAACCGGTCTCGTCACCGCGGTCGCAATCCCTGGCCGGGAAGTGCCGCCCGCCCGCAGAGACGTCGTCAGCCATCGCTGGGTCACCCCGCAATATTTCAGGACCATGGGGATCCCCCTGCAGCGCGGCCGTGATGTCGAAGACGGCGACCGCGGCGACCGTGCATGGGTCGCCGTCGTGAGCGCTTCTTTCGCTGGGCGGTACTGGCCCGGCAAGGATCCGATCGGCAGGACCTTCCGGCACCTGGATGACACTCGGACGGTCGTCGGGGTGGTCGGCGACATCAAGGTCCGCGGGTTGGAGCGGACCAGCGAGCCCCAGATGTATCTCCCCGCCGCGCAGGCCCCGGATCCATTCCCCGGCGGCTTCGACCCCAAGGATCTGGTGATTCGGCATTCGGGGCAGGCGAGCGCGCTCGTGTCTGCCGTCCACCAGATCGTCCGCGCGATCGACGCTGAGCAGCCGATTGCCGACGTGCGTGCGATGGACGAAGTGATCGCGGGCGAGACCGCCAGCCGCCGGGGCCAGCTGCAGGTGCTGGGCGTCTTCGCGGTCGTGGCCATCCTGCTCTCCGCAGTCGGGATCTACGGGCTGCTCGCCTACACGGTCTCACAGCGGTCGCAAGAGATCGGCGTACGCCTCGCACTGGGCGCGGATCCAGCGCGAGTAGGACGGATGATCGTCGCAGACGGGATGCGCCTGGCGCTGTTCGGCATCGCACCGGGCGTGCTGGGCGCCTACGCGGCCGCTCAAGGAATGAGCGCATTGCTCTTCGGCGTTGCGCCAAGTGATCCTGCAACCTTCGCCACCGCCGTCGGCGTGGCGCTCCTGACGGTGTTCGCAGGCACGCTCGTGCCGGCGTGGAGGGCCATGCGGCTGACCCCGATGTCCGTGCTCAGAGCGGAATAAGCCGGACGCCAATCCGACATTACCGGCCATCTCCGCCGATTCTCGTGCGTCTCGGATGATTGTCGTCTTGGGGGGTGACCTGGACATCTCGCACCAGGGCAGATCTCCAATGAGATGCAATTCTTTTTATCGCACTTTCCGCACCTGTGCTGCGCAAGAATTCCGTTTAGCTTCGAAGTTGACCGGCAAACAACCGTTTAACCTTTATATGTGCATTGTTGCCCGAGAGGAGCCGCCCGTAATCGTTGGACTCGAGACAGGGGCAGAGATGAACTTGGTACAGATAGGAACCAACGAATTCTTCCCCAACTCTCCTCTTCTGAATTCTCGCGAACCATCCACTACCACACAGGAAATTGAACGGATTCCTCTTTGCTATGTCCACGAGGAGATTCAGGCGTGACGTTTGGAGTTGTGTGCCACCGTGTTTCAAGTGGACGGGAATTGCTCAGTGTAGCGCCGGCGCTGCAGTCATCTGAGCAATCCGCCCTTCACGCAGCGATCCTTTCGAGCCTGTGGTGCGCAAAAACTCCATCGCCGCTTTTCAGCTCAATGTAACGCATTGTTACATCCTGTCGCCGGGTTAGCGCGGGTTGCACTCGTGGTCGCTGATTTTAAAGGCATTCGCGACGGATAGCATTTTCGGCAGGGACAATTGCCGGCAGAGCGTGAAAACCGTCGCGCATCTAATCGCCACCGGATTCCTCGTCGCGCCGTGGTTGACCGCTGGCACCGGCCTTCTCCGCCACTCCAGCGATCATTTCTAATCCGCGCGTCATCTGGTCGCTCGACACCAATCTATCTCGCAAACCACTCTATCTCGACGGTCACGGTTTCCCTCACCAAAGTCATCGTCTCATTCCACCGCCGTGGCGATGGCTCTCTCTATGCGTGCCAGTTCTTCGTCAGTGACCTCTGAAAACATATCCCGCTTGTTCTTCGCTAATCTGCCTTTGTTTTGCATGATTAGTCGCACGAGCAGCGACGCACGCTTGTCCGGCATGTCCACGATTTCTTTAGTTTCGTCTAAGGCGCGATCATGCTTCTGAATGAAACCAATTTCTTCCCTTAAGTCTTTCTCAATCGTTTCCGCAACGCATTCATAAAGATATTCTGCCTGTGCCGTCGCATCGAAATATTGATACAAGTTCTTCGTCTCATTGAGAACGGTCATTCGCTGGGCTTCATCCATCCGATATTCGATGAATGGCGCTATTTTTCCTGAGAATGTGTTGAGGGCCTTGTCATACCTCGGTAGGTCCCGCAACATGACTGCGGAAACCGGGAACACGATCCCCTGCGGTGTGTAGCCTAATTTCGCCAGACTGTGATGGATTAGAAACCGATGGATTCGCCCATTCCCGTCCTCGAACGGATGTAAGAATACAAAACCGAACCCGGTGAGTGCGGAGGCGCAGACCGCATCGATTTGTTCCTTCTCGATGCGTGCGACCATGCGCGTCCATCCATCCATCAGCGTCGGAACGTCTTCTGGTCTCGGGCAAACAAAATGAACCACCTCAACATAGCCCGGGCCTGTTTCTGACACGTAATTCTGCCCCGTACGCCAATCCTTCTGCGCATAGCGAACATCGACGATTGCATTCTGCAACTCTACGAAAGCAGCTTTGCTCGACGTATCAAATTCGGGGGCGTGAGCCAGAGCACGAACGAACCGTTCGGTTCGTTCAGACGTGGGCTTTTCTCCTTCGATAGCGAAGGAGGATTTCGTTTCCTTCGTAAAGAGATAATGCACAGCTCTCCTTAGAACGATAGGGTCACAGTCCTCCACTATCTTCTTGGCTTCGGCTTCGAGGCCCCGCGCCATGGCCATATTGAGGATCTCGGTACGCCGTATCGTTGGACAATAGTCCCGATTTCCCAGAAGATTGTCGATCACTCGCTGCCTTCGAACCCGTATGCCCGGGGTCGTCACGTGCAGTGCAGGGTCGAGCAACAAGACATTGTTCGTGGGCGGTACGTCCGGTACATCGAGGTTTTTCCCAGACAGGATCTCGTACAAATACCAAGCTCGCCGCACATATTTCCCGATGTGCTCCGACCGCACCCACTTCTCCATCTCTTCCCGCGTGAGCTTTTCAAATGCTGCCGCGAGTACCCCAACGTCAATCGGCTCGTAGCGCATGGCAAACCGAAGTTGTCCGAAAAGGTCTGTCGGTGCGTAAGAGAGCGGATACTGTTCAAGAATGGAAGCTCCCGAGATTTTGGTTCGCCGCGCTCCCTGAACGGCCTCGGACCGCACTGCTGGTAGTGGAACTCTCAGTCCCAAATCCTCGACCAATCTCGAGAGGCCAATAAGCCCCGCTTGCTTAACCATGTCGTTCAAAACCACTAAACAGCATTCACTAGCGCTAATTTCTGTATCTAAGTGTAGAATTCTACTAAGCCTGTATAGCATAAAAATCCACTAAAGTACATCCAAAAACAATAATTCG
>VBAH01000075.1 GCA_005884685.1 Alphaproteobacteria bacterium | reverse complement strand
CTTGCGCGCCCGGCAAAGGCGTCGTCCCGGTAAACGATGCCGCCCGCAACGGCACGGCGGGCGGTGCCATCGCGACCGGCGGGGCGGCCGCGCAGCAGTCGGCCGCGAGCGGAGCGGATTGGACCACCGTCGCGCTCATCATCCTGATGGCGCTCGCGCTCGCGGCGGGTGCCTGGGCCTTCTGGCATTGGCGCCAGAAGCGCCGGCAGGAAGCAGCCGCGTGAGCTTGGCATATTCATCAAGGAGATAACCGATGGACTGGACGACCGTTGCCGCCAAGGTGATCGGGCTCGGCGCGCCGATGCTGGGCAATGCACTCGGCGGGCCGCTCGGCGGCCTTGCCGGCAAGGTTCTGGCCGATGCGTTTGGCGCGGCGGCCGCGACGCCGGAGGCGGTGCATGCGGCGATCACCGACAAGGCCGCGGACGTGAGGCTCGCCGCCGAAGCGGCGCAGAAGGCGGAGAGCGAATGGATGTCCGCGCTCGCCGAGATCGGCAAGGCGCAGGTCGGCGAGATCGGTGCGACAATGCGGGCAGAGGCCGCAAGCGAGGATGCGCTGCAGCGCTGGTGGCGCCCACTTTATGCGCTGGAATTGTCGCTGCTCGAGTGCCCGGCATTCGCGATCACCGTGCTGCACGCGCTGTGGAACGGACACGATGTCGGGATCAATGGCCTCGCGAACCTGTCGGGGTTGCTGATGACGTACTTCGGCGCGCGCTTCGGCGTGCTCGGCGTCTATGTCAGCGGGCGGACGCGCGAAAAGCAGACGGCGATGACCGGCGAAGATGCACCGTCGATCGTCGGGGCTGTGATCAAGGCGGTCGCGCGCAAGCGGTAAGCGTCGGCCCTTTCCGCAGATCACGCGCGTCTTTATATCTGCACGTCCGCTGCGGAGATCTCCATGGACGTGCGCGACGCCATTGCGACCCGGTATTCCTGCCGGGCCTTCCTTCCCACGCCTGTCGGCGAACACATCGTGCGCGAGATTCTCGATCGCGCGGCGCGCGCACCGTCCGGCGGCAACCTCCAGCCGTGGCGGGTGCATGCGCTGGCCGGCGAACGGCTCGAGGCGCTCAAGGCGGAGCTGCGTCCGCGCTTTGCCAAGGAGCTGCCGCGCGGCGAGGGCGCCGAATATCAGGTCTATCCGCCCGACCTGAAGGAGCCGTATTACACGCGGCGCTCCCGCGTCGGCGAGCAGCTCTATGCCTCGATCGGCATCCCGCGCGCGGACAAGGCGGCGCGCTATCGCCAGTTCGGCCGCAACTATCTGTTCTATGACGCGCCGGTCGGGCTGTTCGTGTCGATGGACCGCATCATGGGGGCGCCGCAATGGTCGGACGTCGGCGGCTTCATCCAGAGCATCATGCTGCTGGCGCGCGCCTATGGGCTGCACACCTGTGCGCAGGAAGCCTGGACCTCGTGGCATAAAACGGTCGGCGCCTTCATAAAACTCCCTCCCGAACACATCTTGTTCTGCGGCATCGCGCTCGGCCATGCCGACGAGAACGCTCCGATCAACCGGTGGCGCGCGGAGCGCGAGCCAACGGACGTTTTTGCGGCGTTTGAGGGATTTAATGAATAATGCTTCAGCGCAAAGCCCCACTCTTGACACTGTCGCGCGCTAGGCGGTTCACGGCTGCAACCCGGCGAGGACTTATGCGGGTTACCCGCACATTGCTGCTTGGCCTTGCCCTCGGCGCTGTCCTGCCGGGCATCGCGGGCGCGGCCGATCGCAAGGCCTGTCTCTCGCCGGAGGAGCGCCGTGCCGCGCTCAACGCGCACAAGGCCGTGCCGCTCGGCTATGCGATGCGTGTCGTCAAGGCCAAAGTCCCGGGCGAGGTGGTCAAGGCGCGCCTCTGCCGCCAGGCCCTGGGCCTCGTCTACGTGCTGACAGTGCTCGCGCAGGATGGCAAAGTGACCCAGGCCCGAGTCGATGCCGCCGACGGCCAATGGCTCGAGGGGTCCGGGGGATAAATTGCGCCTGCTCGTCGTCGAGGACGATCCCGATCTCAACCGTCAGCTCGCCACCGCCCTGACCGATGCCGGTTACGTGGTGGACCGCGCCTTCGACGGCGAGGAGGGGCATTACCTCGGCGAAACCGAGCCCTACGACGCCGTGATCCTCGATATCGGCCTGCCCAAGATGGACGGCATCTCGGTAATCGAATCCTGGCGCCGCGCCGGGCGTGCCATGCCGGTGCTGATGCTCACGGCGCGCGACCGCTGGAGCGACAAGGTTCAGGGCTTCGATGCCGGGGCGGACGATTATGTCGCCAAGCCGTTCCATCTCGAGGAGGTGCTCGCGCGCATCCGCGCGCTGCTGCGCCGCTCGGTCGGGCACGCCAAGAGCGAGTTCACCTGCGGCCCGGTGCGGCTCGACTCGCGCACCGGACGCGTCTCGGTCGACGGCAATCCGGTGAAACTGACGAGCCATGAATACCGGCTGCTCTCCTACCTGATGCATCACACCGGCCGCGTCGTGTCGCGCACCGAACTGGTCGAGCATCTCTACGATCAGGACTTCGATCGGGATTCCAACACCATCGAGGTGTTTGTCGGCCGCATCCGCAAGAAGCTCGGCGTCGATGTGATCCAGACCGTGCGCGGCCTGGGCTATCTGCTCACGCCGCCGAACGCATGATCCGGCCACGCAGGATCCCGAAAAGCCGGTCCCGGACGCGATCCGGGATGGATGGCGATTTTCCGATAAGATCATGCGCATGAAAAATGCGCACTAATTCGCTTGCGCTGCGCCTGTTTCTCTCCGCGACGGCGGTGACGGTCGTCATCCTGCTGATCACGGGCGTCGTGTTGTCGTCGCTTTATCGGCAGGGCGTCGAGCGATCGTTCGACCGCCGGCTCGACGTTTACCTCAAGACGCTGGTGGCCGACGTCTCGGCGCCCGAAGAGGCGGAGAAATTTCCGCAGACGCTGGGCGAGCCGCTGTTCGATCTGCCGCTCTCCGGCTGGTACTGGCAGACCACGCGCCTGAGCGCGGGGAAGCCCGACGTGAAGTCCTCGCGCTCGCTGTGGGACGGCGGCTTGCCGCACCTGGACGACCTCAATGTGCCGACCGGCCCCGACGGCACGCGCAAGCGCTACGTCAATGGACCGGAGGATCAGCGCCTGCGCCTCGTCGAGCGCAACGTCGATCTTGGCGAGGAGGGCCGCTATCTGGTCGCGGTTGCGGGCGATGCACAGGAGATCGAGGAAGAGGCGCAGTCGTTCGACCGGGCGCTGGTCGTCACGTTCGGTCTGCTCGCAGTGGTGCTGCTGCTGACCACCATGTTCCAGGTCCGCTTCGGCCTCGCGCCACTGAAGCGCATTTCCGAAAGCCTCGCGGCGATCCGCTCCGGCAAGGCCGAGCGGCTGGAAGGCCGCTTCCCCGAAGAGATCGCGCCGCTCGCGCGCGAGACCAATGCGCTGATCGACGCCAACCGCGAGATCGTGGAGCGCGCGCGTACGCACGTCGGCAATCTCGCCCACGCGCTCAAGACCCCCCTCTCGGTGATCGTCAACGAGGCGCGCGGGGACGATCCGCTCGCCGCCAAAGTGCGCGAGCAGGCCGCCGTGATGCGCGATCAGGTGCAGCATCATCTGGAGCGCGCTCGCATTGCGGCGCGTGCGACCGTCGTCGGTACCGTTACGGATGTCGCGCCGGTCGTGACCGCGCTCGCGCGCAGCATGGAGAAGATCCACCGCGATCGCGGCATTGCGATCGATGTCGAGGCGCCGCGCGAAACCCGTTTCCTGGGCGAGCGGCAGGATCTGGAAGAAATGGTCGGCAACCTGGTCGACAACGCCTGCAAGTGGGCGCAGTCGCGCGTCGCCATCGAGGTGTTGGCGGCGCGTGCCGATACCCCGACCGGCAATACCTTGCGTGTGGTGGTCGACGACGACGGCCCCGGCCTCACGCCGTCGCAGCGCGAGCGCGTGCAGGTCGCGCGCCGCGGCAACCGGCTCGACGAGACCAAGCCGGGCACCGGCCTGGGCCTTTCGATCGTCACCGATCTTGCCGCGCTCTATGGCGGCGCGCTCACGCTCGGCACCGCCCCGATCGGCGGCTTGCGGGCCGAACTGGTGCTGCCGGCGGCGTGAGGCGCTTTGCCTCAATCCATCCGCCGCGCTACAACATCGCTGCTTCGCCCGTCGCCGCGGGGCGAGATTCGGACGGAGCTCCCATGCAGCGATGCTTCCGGTCAGCCGCGATGTTTGGCGCGCTCGCGTGCGCCATGCTGACCTCCTGCACCAGCGAAATCAGCCTCGCCTCCAAGCCGGAAACCACCGGATCGACCGGCTTCGCCGGCATCACCGGCGGCGTGCTTGGCGGCGCAATCGGCACCACGCTCGATGAGGGCGACCGCCAGCGCGCCTATGCGGCCGAGGTGCAGGCGCTGGAACATGGCGAGCCGGGCATTCCGGTCGGCTGGCGCGGGGAGGGGCCGCAGCGTTATGGCACCGTTGTGCCCGGCGCGCCCTACCAGACCCGTGGCGCCAAATGCCGCGATTACTCCCATAGCATTTATATCGATGGACGTCCGCAGATCGCGCGCGGCACCGCCTGCCGCAACCCGGACGGAAGCTGGTCGCCGGTCGGGTAGCCGCATCCTAAACACATCCTTAACGGCCCCCCGGCTAGTTCTGTCGCTGGGTAAACGGGTCCGGACAGGGCATGGCCGAGGCCGCGAGGGAACGGCTGCGCGATTATCTGCGCGAACTGAAGCCGGAAGCGCGCGCGCTGCTGGCTACAGAGCTCGAGCGCGCGCAATTGCGCGGCGAAGGTCTGCCCGGCGCGGCATTTATCCTTCAGGCTCTTCGCGATACCGCCCGCCGGGACGGCCCTACGCCGCCGCGCGTCGGCAATCCGCAGCGGTTGTTCTTTGCGCCGCTCGAGCCCTTTCTCGTCGATGATGCGCCCGAGCGGAAACATCGCGGCCGCATCCCGCGCGCCTGCCTCGACCCAATCTGGACCTTTATCTGCCGCGACCTGATGCCGAAGGAAGCGAAGAAATACATCGAACAGGTCCAGCTGTTGCTCGCCGGAAACGAGAAAAACGGCGCCGAGCAAGTCGCCCGCGCCTTCCAGGACGCCACCGAACAGCGCCTGCGCGAATGTTTTGCTGCGATCAAAAGCGATGACAAGACGCGCCGGCGCGTCGCGGGGCAGATCGGCACGCCGCATGCGCTTGAGGATGTGCGCGAGCTCGCCGCGGTCCTGCGCCTGCGCGACGCGCTTGCCGTGATCGGTTCGCGCCTCCCGCCAACCATCAGCAACCTCGCCGGGGAGCAACTCGAAAACGTCAAGACGCTGCTCGATTCGCCGATCGCGCGCCATCGCGACGTTTTCCTTTATGCGCTGCTCATGGTCATGAACCGGCTCGGCTCGCCGTGGCAGCTCATCCGCCTTGCCATCAGTGCCGCTGCAAGCGATGAGGCCGCGCATATCGCGGAGACGGCGTTCGCAGTCGCGGTGGATGTGGTGCTCGGCGATCTCGATCGCATGATCGCGAACCTCCGGAACGTCGTGATGAACGCGTGCGGTGACGAGATCGCGTGCCTGTTGAAAGAGATCCACGACGCCGCCCGCGCGCTCCACAGCGAAATCGATCTTCCGGCTGACTCGCCCTGGGGACGCCAGCTTGCCGCCTCACGCGCCGCGGTCGCCGGGCTGCTGGAAGCCGAGATCGGCGACATTCCCGGTCAGGTGCGGCTTCTGCTCCGGCCGCGTTCGCTGAAGGAGACAGGCGCGGAAGGGACGCTCGATGCGGTCGAAGTCGCCGGGATCGAGGCGAAGCTCCTGCTTACGGCCCTATGCCGCAATTATGCGAGCGAACTTGCGATCAGCGAGACGACGCGCCGCGTGACGTCCGACTTGCAGAACTACTTCGACAGCGGAACGCAAGTCCTGCTTGACCGGCTGCGCACTGCGCCGCCGGGCGAACGCACGTTCCGCCAGTCGCAGGTCGATGCCGCGATCAGGTTTTGCGCAAAACTGTTCGGCCCGGAGTATGCCGGCCTGCTCGCCAAGGCGGCCGATGTCGCCGCCAAGGGCGAACAGAAGGCGGCGAAGGCGTAACGCTGTCGGTCAGGCGGCGACGCTGATGGTGCCGGCGCCGTTGTCCACCATCACCGGCGAATGCAGATACTCGATGGCAGGCGGCGTGCCGTACTTGCTTTCGACGAACGCGCGCCATTCCGATGTGTAGACGCGGTCGGCGTCGGCGCGCGAAGCCCACACGTAAATTCCGCCCGCGCGCCGACCGTCCTCGCTCAGGAAGTAGTTCTTGCGCAACAGGCCGGGAATGCCGCGATATTTCGGCGCGGTTGCCTGAAACGTCCTGGTGATCTCGGCGAGCGTAGTCGGCTGCGGCAGGTTGAACGTGACGATCGTGACGATCATGGGCGGATCTCCGGGCGTATTCCGAGGCCAGCGAGCAGTCTGCCACCGCCGCTGGGGCAATGCTACGTCCGCGGCCGCAGCAATTTTGGCCCGGAATTCCGAAATACAACTTGATCTGCCTCATTGCGGCGCGACAGGCGCCATGATGTAAAGCGGGGATGACGCTCTGGTTCCTATTCGCGCTGATGACCGCAGCGGCGATATTTGCCGTGCTGTGGCCGCTTGGGCGCCGCAGGGGGCTCGGGCCGCGCGGAGGCAGCGACCTTGCGGTCTATCGCGACCAGCTCGACGAGATTGTGCGCGACCGCGCGGCGGGACTGATCGGCGAGGCCGAAGCCGAGGCTGCGCGCGTGGAAGTTTCGCGCCGGCTGATTGCCGCGGCTGATGCCGCCAAGCCCGATGCAGCCCCGTTGGCCGGCGCAACATTCCGCAGGCGGGCCGCCGCGCTTGCGGTGCTGATCGCGTTGCCCGCGCTCGCCGCCGCGCTCTACCTCAAGCTCGGCTCGCCGCAATTGCCCGACCAGCAGCTCGCGAGCCGTGCGACAACGCCGATGCAGAACCGCACCCTCGACACGCTGGTCGCGCAGGTCGAGGATCATCTTGCGCAAAACCCGAACGATGGGCGCGGCTGGGAGGTGGTCGCGCCGGTTTACATGCGGCTTGGGCGTTTCGACGATGCCGTGAAGGCGCGGCGCAATGCGCTGCGCCTCAGCGGCGCGAGCGCCGCGCGCGAAGCCGATCTCGGCGAGTCGCTGATGGCGGCGGCGAATGGCGTCGTCACCGACGATGCCAAGGCGGCCTTCGAACGCGCGCTTGCCTATGACCCGAAATATTCCAAGGCGCGCTTCTTCCTCGGTGTCGCCGCCTATCAGGACGGGCAGGGCAGCAAGGCCGCGGACATTTGGCGCGACATGCTGAAGGATGCGGGGCCGGACTCGCCCTGGATCGGTATGGTGCGCGAAGCCCTGGCGAGCGTTGGAGCGCCAAGCGAGCCAGCATCCGCTCAGCAGCCGGCATCCGGGCCGAGCGCGGAGGATATCGCGGCGTCCGAACAGATGAAGCCCGAGGACCGTAACGCGATGGTGCGCGGCATGGTCGATCGGCTCGCCGACCGCCTGAAGCGCGATGGCTCGGACCTTGAAGGCTGGCTGCGGCTGATGCGCGCATACATGGTATTGGGTGAGCGTGACCGCGCGCTGTCCGCGCTTGCCGACGCGCGGCGCGCGCTCGGCCATGATACTGACAAGCTCCGCCGGCTTGATGAGCTGGTGAAAGAGCTGAAGCTCGAGGGCTGACGGGCAATGACGCGCAAACAGCGGCGGCTGTCTCTCATCGGTGCCGGTCTCGCCGTGCTGGGCCTCGCGGCGGGACTTGTCCTGTACGCGCTGAACGACGCGATCGTGTTCTTCAACTCGCCGACCGATGTGGTGGAAAAACATGTCGCTCCCGGCAGCCGCATCCGGCTCGGCGGCCTGGTCCAGCCCGGCAGCCTCGTGCGCGGTGATAATCTCGCGGTGCGCTTCGAGGTGACCGACGGCAACAAATCCGTAGCGGTGAGCTACACCGGCATCCTGCCCGATTTGTTTCGCGAAGGGCAGGGCGTGGTGACCGAAGGGGCGCTGGATGCGGCGGGCACGTTCCGCGCCGACAGCGTGCTTGCCAAGCACGACGAGACCTACATGCCGAAGGAGGTCGCGGACGCGCTGAAGAAGCAGGGGCACTGGAAGACCGAAGGCGGCGGCTATGGTCTCGCCGGCTCGACCAAGGAAACCAAGCAGTGATCGCCGAGTTCGGCCACTACGCACTCGTGCTCGCGCTTGGCCTCGCGCTGGTGCAGGCCATCGTGCCGCTCTGGGGCGCGCGCACCAGCGATGCGACGCTGATGAACGTCGCGGGCTCGACCGCATTGGCGCAATTCATTTTCGCCGCAGCCTCGTTTGCGGCGCTGACGGCGGCCTATGTCGGCTCGGATTTCTCGGTAGTGAATGTTTTCGAGAATTCGCACTCCGCGATGCCGCTCCTCTACAAATTTACCAGCGTCTGGGGCAATCATGAAGGCTCGATGCTGTTGTGGGTGCTGATCCTCGCGCTGTTCGGCGCGCTGGTCGCGCTGTTCGGCTCGAACCTGCCGGCGACCTTGAAGGCGAATGCCCTTGCCGTGCAGGCGTGGATCGCCTCGGCGTTCTATCTGTTCATCCTGATCACCTCGAACCCGTTCGCGCGCATCGCGCAGGCGCCGGCCGAAGGGCGCGACCTCAATCCGATCCTGCAGGACATCGGCCTCGCGGTGCACCCGCCGCTGCTCTACCTCGGCTATGTCGGCTTCTCGATCTCGTTTTCCTTCGCCATTGCCGCGCTGATCGACGGCAGGATCGACGCCGCATGGGCGCGCTGGGTGCGGCCTTGGACTCTCGTGGCCTGGATGTTTCTCACGCTCGGCATCGCGATGGGCTCGTACTGGGCCTATTACGAACTCGGCTGGGGCGGGTGGTGGTTCTGGGACCCGGTGGAGAACGCCTCCCTCATGCCGTGGATCGCCGGCACCGCACTGCTGCACTCCGCGGTCGTGATGGAGAAGCGCAACGCGCTGAAAGTCTGGACCATCCTGCTCGCGATCCTGGCGTTCTCGCTTTCGCTGCTCGGCACCTTCCTCGTGCGCTCCGGTGTGCTCACGTCGGTGCACACGTTCGCGTCGGACCCCTCGCGCGGCGTGTTCATTCTCGCCATTCTGGTGCTGTTCATCGGCGGCGGACTTGCGCTCTACGCCTGGCGCGCACCGCTGCTCAAGCAGGGCGGCATCTTCGCGCCGATCTCGCGCGAGGGCGCGCTCGTTTTCAACAATTTGTTCCTCACTTCAGCCTGCGCGACCGTGTTCATCGGAACGCTCTATCCGCTCGCGCTCGAAGCGCTGACCGGCGACAAGATCTCGGTCGGCGCACCGTTCTTCAATCTCACCTTCGGGCCATTGTTCGTGCCGCTGTTGATCGCGCTTCCGTTCGGGCCGCTGCTCGCCTGGAAGCGCGGCGATCTGTTTGGAGCGGCGCAGCGGCTGATGTGGGCCGCCGCACTCGGCGTAGTCGCGCTCGCAGCGACATTTGCGATCCAGCGTGGCGGGCCGGTCCTTGCGCCATTCGGCGTGGGACTCGCGGTTTACGTAATGATCGGGGCGATCATCGACCCGATCGAGCGCATCGGCTTATTCCGCCAGCCGTTCGCGGTGGCGTTTGCGCGCGCGCGCGGCCTGCCGCGCTCGGCGTGGGGAACGGCGGTTGCACACTTCGCCGCCGGCATGCTGCTGTTCGGCGTCATCGCGGAAAGCCAGTGGAATTCCGAGCGCATCGTTTCGCTCAAGCCCGGCGAAAGCGTATCGGTGCGCGGCTACGACCTCACGCTCGACAACATGATCCAGCGGCCGGGCCCGAACTATCGCGAACTGGTCGCGCGCTTTAGCGTGCGGCGCGACGGTGCGGTCGTCGATGTGCTGGAGCCGGCAAAGCGCACCTTCCCGCAGCGCCAGATGTCGACCACCGAGGCGGCGCTGATGACGGTCGGCGCCTCGCAGCTTTATCTCTCGCTCGGTGATATCGGATCGGACGGCGCGATCGCGGTGCGGCTCTATCACAAGCCGCTGGTGCTGCTGATCTGGTTTGGCTGCATCGTGATGGTGCTCGGCGGCGCGCTGTCGCTCTCGGACCGGCGCCTTCGCGTCGGTGCGCCGAAGCCCGCGCGGCACAAGCCGTCGCTGCAGCCGGCGGAGTAGGGGCTGTGCGGCGCGCGCTCGCATCCATCGTTTTCGCGCTGTCGCTGCTCAGCGTCCGCGCGCTTGCGGTCCAGCCCGACGAAATCCTCAAAGACCCGGCGCTTGAATCGCGTGCCCGCGCGCTCTCCCAGGAGCTGCGTTGCATGGTGTGCCAGAACCAGTCGATCGACGATTCCGATGCGCCGCTCGCAAAAGACCTGCGCGTGCTGGTGCGCGAGCGGCTGACGTCGGGCGACAGCGACAGGCAGGTGATCGACTTTCTTGTCGCGCGCTATGGCGAGTTCGTGCTGCTCAGGCCGCGCTTCTCGCCACACACGCTGCTCTTGTGGCTCGCGCCGCTCGCGGCGGTGGTCATCGGCGGATGGGGATTGATTGCTTTCACGCGACGTCGCGCGAATGAGTCGAAGGCAAGCGCGCAGGCGCAGCTCACCCCCTCGGAGCAGGCGCGCGTTGCCGAATTATTGAAAGAGACCGGGCAGAGCTGAGCGGCCGCTTAGTGCGGTGGTGGGGGCGTTTCGATTCCGGTTTCGGAGAAGAGCTTGAAGAGCCGTTCGGCGACCAATTGATGCCCGTTCGGCGTCCAGTGATCGCCGTCGCCGCGTTCGTGTTCCGCGCCGTCGAATGACGTGTAGGGAATCTTCTGCGCGGTCAGAAATGCTTCGAGCTGCGGCTCGCGAAGTTGCAGCCCGACAAGGAATTTCGCCTCCCTGGCCTCGACGAACTGCCGCATCAAGCCGATCAGGCGTTCGGTCGGGTCCGGTACCGTTATCGGCGGATTGACGAGCAGCACATAGGCCGACACGGCGACGCGGACGACCCAGGAATTCCTCGCCAGCCAGTTGTCCGCGAAATAGAGATGCCGCGACCACGGCACCGGCATCCCTTTGAACTCGCCGCCGCTCTGCGACATCACGTAATACGGCTTGTAGGGCCCGTCGTTGCGCGTGTTGACCGTGTTGTCCTTGCGGTCGTTATCGACGCACACCATCAGCACCACGACATTCGGCTTGATGCGATCCCAGAGGCGGCGCAGCGTCAGGTATTCCTGATCCGTGCCGTAGGCCGTCACGCCCGCGTTGACGATTCGATGTTCGGGCATCCTGGCGCGCAGCAGTTCGGTAAAGCGCTCGTTCTGCTCGGCATCGTATCCCCACACGAACGAGTCGCCGACGAAGGCAATGGTCGGTTTCGGCGCCGTATCGTGTTCGATATCGCGCAGGCCAAGGCTGTTGTGACGCACCTTGATGGTGCGGATGCCGGTGAACGTCACGTCGGAATTCGGCACCGGAAACCAGCCAAGCTCCGCATCGTAATTGTAGACGCGATCCGCGCCGACGCGATATGTGCGCAGATAGCGCAAATCGATCACGCGCAGCACGATTTCCGCGACGCCGAGTGCGATAGCAACGATCAGGAGCTGGGTTGCGACCGCGCGTAGCCACCCGTTCGCCGCGCGCGCACTTCGGTTTGCCAATCGCCATCCCTTCCGAGTTGGCGCCCCGGCTCCGCATCCGGGGCGCAAGTCATTGATTCCAAGATGGAATCGATGTTTGCCGACCTTACCAAAGATTAATCCCGCCGACAGGCCCCCGTAAGGCGGCATCCCCCATCTTCCCGGTCAACCACAGTGCGGTCTTGCACCCGCCAGTTTCACACCGGTCAGCAGATGGAGTCTTCGTCAATGTCGCAGAGCGTACCCGCGCAAAAGCCACGCACGGCACTGGCTGCACGCCGCCTGATGCTGATGGCTTCCGCCGCCGTCCTCGGCGCCGGCGTTCTGTTCTCGGGCGCCGAATATGCCCGCACGCCGAATACCTCCTTCCTCGCCACCCCCGCGCACGCGCAGACCGCGCAGCGCCCGGTCGGATTTGCCGACATCGTCGAGAAGGTGAAGCCTGCGGTGATCTCCGTGCGCGTCAAGGTGGACGGCGGCGCGCGCACGATGAGCTTCGACGGCGACTCCCCGTTTCCCCCGGGCTCGCCGATGGAGCGCTTCTTTAAGCGCTTCGGCATGCCCGACGGCGGCCAGGGGATGCCCGACACGCCGCGCGGTCCGCGCGGGCGCAACTTCACCATGGGCCAAGGCTCCGGCTTCTTCATCTCGGCCGACGGCTATGCGGTGACCAACAACCACGTCGTCGACAAGGCCGAATCGGTCGAGATCACGACCGATGACGGCAAGACCCATACCGCGAAGGTGATCGGCACCGATGCCAAGACCGACATCGCGCTGATCAAGGTAGAAGGCGGCGGCAACTTCCCGTTCGTGCCGCTGGCCGAGAAGTCGCCGCGCATCGGAGACTGGGTGCTCGCGGTCGGCAATCCGTTCGGCCTCGGCGGCACCGTGACAGCTGGCATCGTCTCGGCGCGCGGCCGCGACATCGGCGCCGGCCCCTACG
>VBAH01000073.1 GCA_005884685.1 Alphaproteobacteria bacterium | reverse complement strand
CCTAACTTGACCCCCTCTGTCCTAATTTCAGGGACGCGGTGTCCTAATTCCGGGATGAGTAGGCAGCCCTACTGGTTGCCGAAGATCACGTTGCCGCCGGGGTTCTTGGCTTTCAGTTCTTCAAGACGTTTCTGGGTGAAGTATGTCATCGGCTTAAGGCCGACACTGATCCGAATTGCCTCATGTGAAAGATTGGGAGTCCACTGTTTATCGGCATACGCTGATGTAGCGTATGAGGCCGTCACCTCTATTTTGCTCTGCGCTATCACGCCCGCAATCGCGGACGCCTTTGCCCTTCTCACATCGCTGAGCTTGCGATCCGCATCGATCCGCTCGGGCTTACTGCTTTCGGGATCGCCATACTTTATCGTGGCCCAGACGTGCTCAACGTATACGCCATCTCTGATGTCGACTGTCTCCGGTCGCATAGTTACCTTCCAGCCAGCCATATCCAGAAGCAGGGAAATCTGGCCCGCGAGCCGACGCGCCTCAAAGTCGGGAATAAACAAAATAAGCGCCTCGCTACCTGCAAACGGCTTCAAGGCGGATAAGTCCGACTGGTCCAGAATCCTGGGACTGACGGCCTGTTCGATTTCCAAATTTTGGCGACGTACCTCTTCCGTTTGCTGTTTCGCGACCTCCAATTCAATTCTGGTAAGTTTTACAACCTTTCTGGTTGCGACCACCACGAACACGCCCGCCGCAGCCACTAACGCCAAGGATACGATCATCCATTCTTCCCAAGAATGGAGCGATCCATCGAACATAACCCTAAGCCTCTTGGAAACTGTAAGCTTCTCAGTCGTAGCGCTGTCTCTTGGAGCGCTCCTGATAATCATGGCGTTGTCGCTGCGGAATTTGTGGCGAGGTCATTCCTAGATGTCCTCCAGTCTGACTATCTCCGCGCCGATTGCAACCAACGCGGCTAGGAAGAACGGCGTGGGGAATGTGCCTCTGGCCAGCTTGTTCGCGATGCTCGCTTTCGTTTCGTCCTTGAAGCCGTGTTTCTTTAGGCGCTCGGCCAACTCATCGTAGGTCAGGCCCGCTCGCTTCAATTCGGCTTTTAGGTGACGGGAGGCCCGTTCGGCCCATTCCGCCTCAGTCTTGGCAAAGCCCATGTTCTGCCCCTGTCTCAGTTCCGAATATAAGTTATCATATCCGGTATTTTGTTGTTGACAAGGGGCAATGACGTGATACTGTATCCGGGAACAAGTTACCGGATATGGTGCTTAGATGAACGTCCTCTCCCGCGACCGGCAAATCCACGTAATCGCGTGCCTTACGGAAGGGATGAGCATCCGCGCCGTTGAACGGATGACCGGCATTCATCGCGATACGATCATGCGCCTTGGCGCGAAGGTCGGGCGCGGCTGCGCAGAACTGCATTACCGCATGGTGGTTGGCATCCGAACGGGGCGCTTAGAGCTTGATGAGCTTTGGAGCTACGTCGGCAAGAAGCAGCGGCATTTGAAGCGCACGGACGGCCACGACAAAGGCGACCAATACACGTTCGTCGGGCTGGCGTCGGCAAGCCGCATGATCGTCGGCTATCGCACCGGCAAGCGCGACACGGACACCACGGATGAGTTCATGGCGGACCTACGCGAGCGCGTGCTTGGCGCGCCGGAAATTTCGACCGATGGCTTCCGCCCGTATCAACCGGCCGTGCGTGCGCAGTTCAAAACCAGCGCGCATGGCGTGATCAATAAGACCTACAGCGTCACGCACCTTGGCATGAAGGCTGCGCAACACCGCTACTCGCCTGCCGCTGTGATCGCGGTCGAGCGCGAAGCCATGTATGGCGTCCCGGCGGATATCAGCACGTCCTATGTCGAACGCAGCAATCTCTCAATGCGGATGGCCTGCCGCCGCTTTACCCGGCTAACCAATGGCTTCTCTAAGAAGCTGGACAACCACGCCGCCGCCGTCTCGCTTTACGTCGCGCACTACAATCTATGTAGGCCGCACGAGAGCCTGCGCAGCACGCCAGCAGTCGCGCAAGGTATCACGGATCATGTCTGGTCGATTGGCGAACTGCTGGACGCGGCGCTCGCGACACAGCCGATTGACCCGGTCGTGACTGCCCCGGATCGCCGTCGCGCCTTCCGCGTGATCGAGGGCGGCAAAGCCTAGGACCGGTGCGTTGCTCGCGCGCCCGTGCGTTGCCTTAACTGCCCCAGTTTTGCTTTGGGGTAGACATGTTCAATTTTCGTGGCGCGGTGCGGTTAGCTTCTTCGCTGTTTCGGCAAGGCCGTCGCTCACAAGCATGGCCATCCGCCGGTCCAGAGCGAAGATATGATCGCCGTCTGCGCACCGCAGAGTCAGCACAAGAAGGTCCGACTTGGCTGGATCGCGGAAGCGCCCGACCGCACGATTCACGACCGTGTTGGCCGTCCCAACATAATCTTCGTCCATCGGACATCATCCCCGAAGTCGGCTTCCTCAAGGAGCCTATCGGCAGAGTGTCCTAAGTTCCAATGCGGAGTGTCCTAATTCGGACAGTACCTGGAGGGGGGTACTGGCCCCTTTTGATGGTCGGTGGTCCCTTTTGAATTTGAGAGTGGTCCCTTTTGTTTTTCGACCATGAATTTCGTGGGAACCCGGAACCGGCTGCGTAGTTAATCGGGCGTCAAAGTTCCATGCCTACTGGGAGCAGGTGTCATGGTGACTCCGGAGGAAATGCGTCTGTTCGCCTTGGAATGTCTGCGGTGGTCAGATCAGACCGAGAATCCCAGCCATCGTGATTTGATGGTCCAACTCGCAAAAACCTGGATGAACACAGCGTCGGCCATTGAGCGCCACGTCAGCAACGGTGGCGAGCTTGCGTGCGCCGACCTTCGGAGCAAGCTGGACTAGGCCGCCCTGGGTTACCCCCGCTGTCTAATTCGCGGTCTTGACTCTCTTCCGGCGTGGGTTCCAGAATATTGGAACCCTAGTCTAGCGCGCGCGGGGGCGTGCGATGACGCTGTACCAACCGCCGACCTTTCATTCGAACGCGATCATTCGGCCGCCTTGTCCCAAGTGTGGTGCGAAAATGCTGCTGTCCCGGATCGAGCCGGACGTGCCAGACCACGACAAGCGCACGTTCGAGTGCTCGGCTTGCGGCCACGAGCTAAGCGAAGTCGTCAAGTTCAAGTAGTGAGCAATTTTGAACAGACTCGCCGGACGCACCTTGGCGATAGTAGGGTATGCCCGTCTACTGTTTCGCCATTCACGCGAAGGACGGAAGCCCCGTCGAAACGCTCGGTGCGTTACCGCTGAGCGATGACACCGAGAGTGTCACTTTTGCCGAAGGCGTGATCCGCGACATGACGCACGCGGGCGGCGCGACGTACTACTTAGGCTGGACCGTCCACATCACCGAGGGCAAGCGCGGAGTCGGCAGCATTCCATTTGCCGCTAGCTAGGCCGCCCTAGTTGGTGGCCTCGTCACAAAGGCACATCGTCAAGGTCGAATAGATCGCCCGTGGCTTGCTTAGGCGGATAGAACAACCCCACGACGATGAATGACGCCGGGTTCTTGTGAACCGTCCCGACGAAAAAGTGCGTGTCGTTCTTTTCGATCATCTCGGTTTCAAACCTCTGCCGAAACTTGGCTTCCCAGCCAGCTTCGCCGTATTTCTGACGCCACTCCCGGTACGCCTGCCCCATCTCCCAATCCGTGCACATCATCGTATGCCCGCGACAGCCGGTCTCGGCGCAAAGGAAATGGTATCGGAAATCAAAGGGTATCTTCTCAAGCGTTCGGACCGGAAGCGCCCTGCAGCCCTCACGATGGCGCACACGCCATCAGGACGGGTTTTGCAGCATCGATCGGCAGCATTCTCGGGGGCCCGTCGTCGGAGCGGTGACCGGCGCGCGAAGATGCCCCTCCAACCCACTGGCTCTGTTTGATTTTGCTCGAACTATCCAAACGTATAGATGTTCAACCGCCGATCGCTCTGTACGGTTCCGCTACGATGCCGGGCGCTCGATTCTTCTATCTCTGGGCGTTATCCGTGTGGGCCTTGTCGCTGTTCCTGGCGGCATGGGCGCTGCTTTTGCCGTGACCTTTCCTGAAGGTCGTAGTCCCTTGCGACGATAGGTCATTTACCGCTCCATTTCGCCATGCCAAAGTTCCCCCTTCATTGGGGTGCGCGGAATGGAACTGTTATTTGCCTGGTCTCTCGGCGTCATTGCGGCTTCGACGGCCGGTTGCCTGGCCTATGTCCTCTGGATCGCAAAGTACGGCCCGTCTGAGTCCGCCACGGCCGTGCGGCTTGCAAACCACCGCAACAGACAGCCTTCGCCGGCGTCCGGCCGCCAGTCGCCGCACCGGCAGGATAGCTACGGGGGCGCAAATCTGACCGAGTGACAAGCCCCTGCTCGCACGAGGGCCAGGATGCGGACGGCCGGCTCCTGATCGTCGGCCCAAACGCCGACCAGGTCGAGGTCCTTGCCATACCATCCGGAGCAAGAGAGAGCCTTGGGCGTGCCTGCGCCCAACCTGCGCGCGCCGCAACTCGTCCTGCTACCTCACCAACAAACAGTTCCCAAGCACTACCTTCCGGCGTAGTGTCGCGGCTTCCGTTCTGGAGAGGGGCAGATGACACATCGCAAGCAGGCTTCGGCGTTGCTTCGGGCAACGTTGCTGATCGGCCTCGTCGCCGCGGTCGGTGGCGCGGCCTTCGGCCAGTCCGGGCCGCCGCCACCCCCGCCGCCCGATCCGAACCTGCGCGAGGTAGCGCTGGTGCGACAGGATGAATCCGACTGCCACAACAGCACGGTGAGCAACAGCGATCCGTCCCTGATCGGCGGCACGGCCTGGGTTGTCCGCGGCTCCGATGGAACGACCAAGGTCAAGGTCGCCATCACCGGCAAGCGCTACGAGAAATATCACTTCTTCCTGAAGTGCGTGCGCATTCTCGGCGACCTCCAGGCGTCGGAGGAGGGTGTCGCCGAGGGCGAGTTCAGCTTCTCCAATGCGGAGAGCGGAAACCTCTTTGGCTTCGACATGTACCCGGAAGGCGCGCCTCCCGGTAACAAGTACCAGAGCATGACCGTCCGCTACTGATCGATCCCGTCGTCCCCGCGTCGGCGGCGCCTTTCCAGGGCCTCACGCGTTTGCGAGCGTGAGGCTCTCTTTTCTCGCCCCGACTTGATTCCCGCGTGTCCGGCGCGCCACGATATCAATTGCGCTGTTGCTCTCGCCCGGACCGCGGCCCATGGAAATGCATCAGGTCCGTTATTTCCTCGCTCTGTGCGAGGACCTGAATTTCACGCGCGCCGCCGAGCGCTGCCACGTGGCGCAGCCTTCGCTGACGCGCGCCATCAAGCAGCTCGAGGAGGAGATGGGCGGCGCGCTGTTTCATCGCGAGCGCGCCAACACCCATCTCTCCGAGCTCGGCCGCACGCTCAAGCCCTACCTCGAGCAGGTCTATAGCCGCGCCGAACAGGCCAAGCGCGAGGCGCAGGAATTCATCCGGCTGCAGAAGACGCCGCTGCGCCTCGGCCTGATGTGCACCATCGCGCCGACCCTGCTGCTCGACCTGGTCGCGGCGGTGCGCCTGCGCCATCCCGGGATCGAGCTGCAGATCATCGACGAGGCCGCACCGCAATTGCAGGAGCGGCTGGTCGCGGGCGCGCTCGACGTCGCGGTCTATGCGCTGCCGCACCTCATCGAGGACGCGCGGCTGCACCACCTGCCGCTTTACCGCGAGCAATTCCACATCGTGATCGAGCCGCTCCACCGGCTCGCAAGCCAGAGCACCATCCGGGTGAAGGACCTCGACGGCGAGCATTATCTCGCGCGCGTCAATTGCGAGATGGGCCCGGCTGCCGATGCGGTGTTCGATGCACAGGGCGTCGGCGGACCGACGGTCTATCAGAGCGAGCGCGACGACTGGATCCTGGCGATGGCGGCTGCCGGTCTCGGCTATGCGTTCATGCCGTCGCTCTCGGTCGCCCATCCCGGCGTGGTGGCGCGCGCGCTGGTCGAGCCCGAGATCTGGCGGGAGGTCGCGCTCGTCACGGTGCGCGGACGGCCGCATTCGCCCGGGGTCGGCGCGCTGGTGCGCGAGGCGATGCGTGTGAGCTGGGCGGGGCAACCGGCGCTCGCCGCGAAGCATACCAAGATCAAATCCGCTCATCCCCGCGAAAGCGGGGATCCAGAACCTGGATTGCCGCGTTCGCGGCAATGAGCGGAGGACTTTGATACGCCGCCGCTATCGATCCAATACCAACTCGGCATTTCGCAACCGCATCAGGGCGTTGTCTCTTGGCCGTCCAGCCAGTGGCGGCCCATGGAACTGCATCAGATCCGCTATTTTCTCGCGCTCTGCGACGAGCTGAACTTCACGCGCGCGGCCAAGCGCTGCAGGGTTGCGCAGTCGTCGCTCACGCGCGGCATCAAGGCGCTCGAAGTCGAGCTTGGCGGCGCGCTGTTTCACCGCGAGCATACCAACACCCAGCTTTCCAGGCTCGGGCAGAAGGTGAGGCCGCTTCTGGAGCAGGCTTACCGTCACGCGGAGGATGCGCACCGTCAGGCCGACGATTTCGCGCGCCCGTACCGGCAGCCCGGCACGAAAACCCGCTTGTGATCATGCGCGGACCCGCTCGTCCTCCGGCAAAGCGCGCGATAGACGCGTTGCAAGCTGCCGCCGCTCGATAGCGCGGCTCTATCGATCCAATGCAAACTCGGCATTTCCGCGCGCACATCGATCCGTTGTTTGCTGTGCATCGACCGTTCCGCCCCCCGGGACGGCAAGGCCCACAGAGGAGAGACCCGATGTCCTTCACCAGAACCGCGCTGATCGCTGCCGGCATGTCGCTGGCCCTGCTGACCGGCGCCGCGGCGCAGAATCTCGAGCCCTGGGATGTTCGCGAGCACACGGCTTACGTGATCACCATGGACGGCAAGACCATGCGCGTGAGCATGAGCGACAAAGGCATGGCGACGCTGATGAAGGGCGCGAAGCGCGTGCCGCGCGGCACCGTGTTCGTGATGAGCGGCGGCCAGCTCTACATGGTCAACGCAGCGAAGATGTTCGACCGCGCCGGCAACTTCATGGCTGGCGGCGTCTGAGGACCGCTTCCGGTTGACGAAAAGCTCCAGGCTACGTCACGAACGGGGCGCCCCTTCTCGCTGACGTAGCTCTTTGCTCTTTTCTTCTGCCCGCTATTTCCTGCAGCTCTCGCGCATCTGTTTGGTGAATTCGCCGAGCGCGACGTTGGTCTGCGCGGCGTTTTTGGCCTTGTTGCCGCCGGTGTCGCAGCGCGCGAACACGTTGCGCACCTCCGTCAGCGACGCGACGTGCCGCCGGTAGGCGGCGCATTTGACCGCGGGCGCCGCGCTCGCGGCGCTTTGCAGCGCGGAGCGTGTTTTGGCGAAGTTCTGATCCGCCTTGATCAAATCGTCGCGGCAGGCGGCGGAAGCGGTTCCGCACGCGACCGCCAACAGCAAGCCCACGAGGAACGGCGCGCGCGTCATTTGCATACCGAGTCGATCTTGCTTTCCATATCCTTGGTCGCCTTGTCGAAGGTCACCAGCAGCTGATCGCGCTTCCTGCCTTCGTCATAACACTCGGCCGCAACCTCGCGGCTCGCTTTCATGATGCCGAGCAGTTGCCCGGTCGCGGCGCAGACCGGCCCGACACCCTTCGGCTCGCTCGTGTTCATCAGCCGCTCGGCGAGCTTCTTCAACTCGTCCATGATGTCGTCGCACTCCTTATCGTCGTCCTGCGCGCACGCCGCGCCGAGCGTGACAGCCAGTGCGGCCGCAATGGCCGCCGTCCTGATCGCGTATTTGCGCATGCGTCGCTCCCTTGCATTCCGGCGCGCCTGTTTAGGCCAAACGGCAGACCGGCGCCAGCGTTGGCGCGCGGGCTCTCGCCCCGCTATCATCCGTCGAATTCCGGGAGGACGCGCGCATGGACTTCGGCTATTTCACGTTGAGCGACAATCACTACGACAACAACCCGCGTGACGCCAACCGGTTCGTCGCCGACATTACCGCCGAGGCGATCTATGCCGATGAGCTCGGCATGCATTCGGCCTGGATCGGCGAGCATCATTTCAATTCGCTCGGTGTGCTCTCCTGCCCCGACCTCGTGCTTGCCTACATCGCGGCGCGCACGAGAGCGATCCGCCTTGCGCCCGCCGTCACGGTGCTGCCGCTGCATCATCCGATCCGCGTCGCCGAGCAATGGGCGACGCTCGACCTGCTCTCGAACGGGCGCGTCGATTTCGCCGCCGGGCGCGGCTACGACGCGCGCGAGTACCTGCCGTTCAAGGTCGATTTCTCCGACAACCAGGGCATCTTCGAAGAGGGGATGGAGCTGGTGCGCACGCTGTGGTCCGCGGACGGCCGCATCTCGCACCACGGCAAGCACTATTCGTTCGACGATGTGCGCATCACGCCCAAGCCGGTGCAGCAGCCGCTGCCGGCCTACGTCGCCTCGTTCTCCAAGCCCTCGATCGAGCTCGCGGCGCGGCTCGGCTGCGGGCTGATCGTGGCGCCGTTCGCCGCCGCGATGAGCTTCGGCGGGCTGAAGCAGGTCGCCGACCTCTATCACGCGAGCTGCGCGAAGTTCGGCACCAGGCCGGGCCGGCTGATGTGCAGCTACTTCACGCATTTTGCCGACAATGCCGGCGAGGAGGCCGCGCAGCGGGCGCGCCAGATCCGCTATTACAAGGAGTGCGTGATCCCGGCGTTTCCCGGGGACCCGGCGACCGCGCCGCCGAGCTACCGCTACTTCATCGACATGGTGGCGCGGCTGCAGAACGTGAAGCCCGAGGATTTGACCGAGAACTCGGTGCTGCTCGGCTCGCCGGCGCGCATCACCGAGACCTTGAAGAAGGTCGAGGCTGCGGGTTTTGAGGAGGTGATCCTCTACTTCAACGTGGGCCTCAAGCCGCACGCGCAGGTGAAGGAGGAGATGGACCGCTTCATGCGCGAGGTGGCGCCGGCGTTCGCCGGAAAGCACCGCGCATCCGCCGCGACCGCGTAGCCCCGGTCACTCCGCTGCCCGCATGGCGTCTTCGGGCAGCACGAATTCGCCGAGTTCCGACGCCTCCTCGGCGGCCGCCGCGTCGCTAAAGCCCAGCAGCTTCGCGGCGCTGCCGTTGTCCGGCATCGTTTCGACGCCCTTGAGCGCGCGATCCATCAGCCGGGTGCGCTTGTCGAGCTCATCGACCGAGCCCGCCGCGGTCTTGAGCTGCTTTGCGACCTTGCCGACCGTGTCGTTGTATTTCTTGAACTCGGTGCGCACCGCGCTGAGAATCTTCCACACCTCGCCCGACTGCCGCGCGACCGCCATCGAGCGGTAGTTGACCTGGAATGCGTGCAGGATCGCCGCGAAGGTCGTGGGCCCCGCGAGCATCACGTTGCATTCGCGCAGCAGGTGGTCGAACAGGCCCGGCTGGCGCAGCACCTCGGCGAACAGGCTTTCGGTCGGCAGGAACAGGATGGCGCGCTCGGCGGTGCGCGGCGGGTTGATGTACTTGCGGCAAATGTCCTTGGCGAAGGACTTGATCCGGCTCTCCAGCTGCTTGCGGAAATGCTCGACCAGCAGGAGATCGCCCGCCTCCTGCGCGGCGATCATGTGCTCATGGTCCTCGCGCGGAAACTTGGCGTCGACCGGCAGCAGGATGTCCTCGCCCTCGATCGTCGGCAGGCGGATCGCGAACTCGACGCGCTCGGCCGAGCCTTCCTTCACCTGCGCGTCCTTGATGTACTGGCTTGGTGACAGGAAATCCTGCAGCAGCATCTCGAGCTGCACTTCGCCGAAGGTGCCGCGCAGCTTCGGGTTGGTGAGCACGTTCTTCAGATCGCCGACGCTGGCCGAGATGGTGCGCATCTCGCCGAACACCTCGTAGGCCTTGTTGAGCTGCTCGACGACGCGGCCGAAATTTTCCTGGAGCCGCGTCTCGAGCGTGGTCTGCAGCTTCTCGTCGACGGTCGCGCGCACCTTTTCGAGCTCGGCGGCGTTCTCGCTGCGCAGCTGATCGAGCTTCGCCTCGACGGTCAGCCGCAGCTGCTCGCCGGATTCGGCGTGCTTTTGCGTCAGCAGGTCGAGGCGCTTGCCGAACACCTCGACCTGGCCGAGCAGGGTCTCGGCAAGCTTGCCGACGGCGTTGACGGTTCCGCTCTGGCCATGCGCGAGCAGCTGACCCACCTCCTGCCGCAGCGTGTAGGCATTGGCGTCGGCTGCGCCGCAGATCGCGTCGGTTTCGCGGCGCAGAAGCTGCGCGACGTCGAGCGCCGTCAGCCCGCCCGAGGCGCCACGGCGGGCGGCGAGGAAAGCCAGAACGGCAAACACCGCCGCGACCAGCGCAGCGGCAAACATCCCGAACAGCAGCGTGTCGGCCATGCGACTCACCCGTACCTGTTTTGTTCTGGCACGGCCGCGCGTGAGTCGCAACCCGCGTGGGCGGGATGGCGCCGTTATCCGAGGTTCAGTTCCTTGAAAAAGTCGTTCCCCTTGTCGTCGATCACGATGAACGCGGGGAAATCCGCGACCTCGATGCGCCAGATCGCCTCCATGCCGAGCTCGGGATATTCCAGCACTTCGACCTTCTTGATGCAGTGCTCGGCCAAATTCGCCGCCGCGCCGCCGATGCTGGCGAGATAGAAGCCGCCGTGCTTGGCGCACGCCTCGCGCACCTGCGGCGAGCGATTGCCCTTCGCCACGGAAATCATCGAGCCGCCCGCCGCCTGGAACGCATCGATGTATGAATCCATCCGCCCCGCCGTGGTCGGGCCGAACGCGCCGGACGCATAGCCCTCGGGCGTCTTCGCCGGCCCGGCATAATAGATCGGATGGTTCTTCACGTAGTCGGGGAGCCCCTGCCCCTGCTCCAGCCGCTCGCGCAATTTCGCGTGCGCGAGATCGCGCGCGACGATCATCGGGCCCGAGAGCGAGAGCCGCGTCTTCACCGGAAACTTGGACAGCGTCGCCAATATGTCCTTCATCGGGCGATTGAGGTCGATCCTCACCACCGCGCCGCCGAGCCGCGAGGTGTCGACCTCGGGCAGGTACTTCGCCGGATTGTGCTCGAGCTCTTCGAGGAACACGCCGTCGCGCGTGATCTTAGCCGTAGCCTGCCGGTCGGCCGCGCACGACACGCCAAGCCCGATCGGCAGCGAGGCGCCGTGGCGCGGCAGGCGGATCACGCGCACGTCGTGGCAGAAATACTTGCCGCCGAACTGCGCGCCGACGCCGAGGCTCTGCGTCATCTTGAGCACCTCGGCCTCCATCGCGAGATCGCGGAAGGCGTGCCCGTCCTCGCTCCCTTGCGTCGGCAAATTGTCGAGATACTTGGTCGAGGCGAGCTTCACGGTCTTCATCGTGAGCTCCGCGCTCGTGCCGCCGATCACGATCGCCAAATGATAGGGCGGGCACGCCGCGGTGCCGAGCGTGAGCACCTTCTCCTTCAGGAACGCCGTCATGCGGTCGTGCGTGAGGATCGAGGGCGTCGCCTGGAACAGAAATGCCTTGTTGGCCGAGCCGCCGCCTTTCGCGATGAAAAGAAATTTGTACGCGTCGTCCCCTTCCGCGTAGATCTCGACCTGCGCCGGCATGTTGGAGCGCGTATTTCTCTCCTCGAACATGGAGAGCGGCGCGAGCTGCGAATAGCGCAGGTTGCGCTTGAGGTAGGCGTCGCGCGCGCCCTCCGCGAGGGCGGCCTCGTCGTCACCGTCGGTCCAGATGAGGCGGCCTTTCTTTCCCATGATGATCGCGGTGCCGGTGTCCTGGCACATCGGCAGCACGCCGCCGGCCGCGATGTTGGCGTTCTTCAGGAAATCGAACGCGACGAACTTGTCGTTGTCGGAGGCTTCGGGGTCCTCGACGATCGATTTGAGCGAGGCGAGGTGCGCCGGGCGCAGCAGATGATTGATGTCGGTGAACGCGGCCTCGCTCAATGCGCGCATCGCCTCATGCGCGACGACCAGCACCTCGCGCCCGAGGATGGTTTCGATGCGGACGCCATCGGCGGTGAGCTTGCGATAGGCGGTGGTGTCCGGCCCGAGCGGAAACAGCGGCGTATGGCGGTAGGGAGGGAGGGGGTGGGGAGAGAGGGGGGCGTTCATGGGCTTCCATCATTCAGCGAATAACTACACTATCCGTGACTTTGAGAACCGACTTAGATCGCAGAGAGAGTCGATGGCACGGCGTTCTAAAGTACCAGATCAAAGTGCTGAGCGAGAGTACTTTTCCAGCGAACGCCGAAGATTCGAGGTGTTGGCCAAACATGCTCAGTTTATCGGAAACAAGATCGGAAGTCAGATCACCGATGAACGACGCGGTATGGCCTCCTGGTTATTCATCAAAGCCTGCGTCGCCTCTAATACGATCGTCAGGTTGTTCGAACCGCAGCCATCGGAATTTGGAGGCGTCGAATATCTTGACCACGCCTCAATTGCGGGGCTGGCAAGGGCCTTGATCGAGAACATCGGTGTCTTGCTTTACGTAGGCGACGTCTTAATTCACGAGGATCAATGGCGTTGTAGAAAGCACATCATTGATCTTCACGACTATATGAATCGCGCCGCATTCTTGAAGGGCATCAACTATCAGGCAGGGCCGCAAGCGGACGAGAAGAAGTATGCTTTTCTGCGTGAACGCGTCGAATCCAACCCGTACTTCAAGAATTTACCTCGGCATCGACAAAAGCGAATTCTGAGCGGGGAGGACATGTTCACCGCGGGCCGACACGCGATGATGCTTGAGTTGGGTTGGGGAGAGGACTTGACAAGGGCTGTCTACAAATACTTATCCAATCAAACGCACTCGCTTCCTATGTCGTTTCATCGAACGATGATGAACCAGTTGTACGAACAGGAAAGCGCTTCCGCGATGGTGATCGCGGCGTTCGCTACCGAGTTTGCGCGCAAGGCGCTAGGTCGAGGATGCGTGCACATGATCTCTCTCTTCCCTTACATCGAGGCAACATTGGATCAACTGGTGTTCTCGTCTTTAACATCGGACTACGGCCAGCAGGAGACACCCCAGATGAGCGCGGCGCGTAGACCGGAGTAGCGCAGCCAATCCGACGCCCTACGTCCCTGTGAAAACTGCAAGAGAATTGCCGTAGCTCAATCCGGACTAAGATTCAAAAAGCCATGGAAAGAACATGGTGCATCCAAGCGCCACTAGCGAACAAAACGCAAGAATAGAGGTTTTCACCAAATCTGGCCCTATACTTGTGCTTCCGTATAAGAATAAGGAGGAGCCAAAAAAAGACGTTATAAAGTCCACCACCGCGGCGAGTATAAAAAATAATACCAAGAACGGCTTGAGTCCGCTTGATATACTTCCCCATTTCTGTGTAACTCCTACAAGCGTCACAAATATTCCCCCGGCGAACACACCGGCGACAAGCGCCGCTTCCAAATGTAACTCCGCAGGACGTGGCACAGTACTCATAGTAGACGGTACCAGTAACCAATACACGCCCAAAAAAGTGGTCGCGACGTCGTAAAGGGCAATGATGAGCGCAAGTAATCCAATAAGAAACATCGCTTCACTCCAATGTAAATAATCTTAGCTGCGGAAGAATGGTCAAACTCACATTCTATGGGAGTAAACCAGATAGGCGACTGCCAACCCAATACCTACAAGAAAGACGATTGCGGCGGCGGTTGTCGTGATAAACTTTCTTTTCTTTCTGGACCTTGCTTCCTTGCGAATTATCTCATCCAGCAGGTACTGGTAGGCAAACTCGCGGACTTCGGTCGCAGTAATTCCCATCAGCCTAGCTATCTTCCCCTCCCGGTCCTCAGTGGAGGAAAGTGTAGATCGTCTTCGGATAATCATGAGAGTTGCACCAAGTGCGTGTCAAAACGGTCAAGCAGTCTCTTTGCGATGTTATTATGCCCTAGGTTGTGAAGGCCGTCACCTCCCCCCTACCACCGCCATCTCGCCCCGCGCCTTGCGCGTCGGCTTCACGGTGATCCGCACGTCCTGCCCGAGCGCGGTCAGAAACTCCATCAGCCGCCCGACCGAGACATTGCCGGCGCGGTTGCGCATCAGCGCGGAGACGTGCGGCTCATCGGTACCCTTCGTCATGGCCGGGCATAGCCCGTCGAAGACGGGCGTAAACGCCCTGATGCCCGGCCATCCACGTCTCACTCGCTGACGCGCGGCCAAGAAAGATGTGGATGCCCGCGACGAGCGCGGGCATGACGGAGTCTTTGGGTCATCCTCGGCAGCGTTGCACGGTGAGGCATTCCGTCGATGCTCTCATGCTCCTTCAAACACGTCTTCCTCAACCGCCGCTCCGTTCGCGGCGCCGCTGCAGATACATCCGCACCCAGTCGGCCGTCTCGGCGATGACGTAGACGCTGACGCCGAGCGCAATTGGGGCGAGAAACTGAAACGGGTGATTCAGGCACAAGGCGAACAGACCGATAACGAGCAGCATAATGCCCTGAAGCGCGAGATCATCCACACCGGTCAAACTGGCGGTGATGAAGAAAACGAACGGCGCTACACAGACGACCAGAATCCCCAGCGCGATAATCCCGACATCGACCTCCCCTACCATCATCGATGCAGCCCTCCGCTCGACAACGATCTTTCGCAAGCCGAGCGGCCCGCGTTGTCGCACACGAGTGCTATTCTCTCTTGAATTGAAGTGCAACTCTCACTCGCGCGAGGCGGCCGGTCCAATTTTGTAGCCGATGAGCGAAGCGAGCGGAGCCCGGATGAACGGAGCGATATCCTTCGTGGACGCGCCTCAAGGAAGTCGTGGATGCCCGCGCCAAGCGCGGGCATGACGGAGCTTGTAGCCCGGATGGAGCGCAGCGAAATCCGGGGTCATCATTTCCCTCGTCATCCCCCCCGCATTCCTTGCCGGTCCCCGCATTTCGCTTCGCTGCATGCGGGCTACGAAGCGGAAAAAAAGTTACGCACGCGCGCCAAGCCGTACTTATCTTGATCGCACCCTGCTCACCGAGGGGCGCCATCTAGAGGCGTCTTGGTGGCGGAGCAGGCCGGATAAGCGGGGCCGGAGATGCGGCCTCGTCTTCCGGCAGCCGGCGCCCGGCAATTCCGGGCTTCGGACTGGGGCGGCGCCCGCGCTGCCGGCTCGCAACCGGCACCCGGGCGGCGGCGGGGCTCCGCCCGGGGACACAACGATCCCCTGCCAGGAGCTGGCTGATCGGCGCAAATGCCGGAAAGCGCGGCCCGCCGCCGCAAGGAGAACGCCGCAGCAGAGCGTCGAGAGGCGCGCCGGCCTACGTTACTGGCCGGTGATCTTCGGCGATCCGAAGATCGACCTTGCCGCGAGGCAGGTCACGAGGTGCGGCGCTTCCGCACCAGCGCCTGTCGGCGCTCTGCTCCCCTCATTTTTTGAGGAGAGCGGAAAACGGACGAAGGGGCACCCGCCCCCTCCCGATCGGGCGGCGGAGCGTTGGCTGTTTGACAATCGAAGTGGCGAATCGGAAGCGGCTCCCCGCATGTCGCTTCGCTCATGCGGGCTACGCGATCGTCACGCCCCGCCCGGCCGGACAGAGCGCCCCCGCCCGCCGCCCTTCCCAATCCCGCGCGCCTCCGCTAATCTAAAGTTGTAATCATCCAGCCCCGATGGGAGGAGCGCATGGTCAGGCTTTACGGAATCGCGGCGACGTTCTTGTTTGCGTTGGCTCTCGTGCTGCTCGCGCCGGCCGGCGCGTCCGCGGTCGGCCCCGGCAAGACCTGCGACGGCATCGGTCACATCGCGTGCGATGCCGGGCTGTTTTGCCAGCATCCGGCCGGCCAATGCAAAGTGATCGACGGGTCGGGCAAATGCGTCAAGATCCCGGAAGTCTGCGCGATGTCGAAATTGAAGAAGCTGATCGTCCGCCCGGTCTGCGGCTGCGACGGCAAGACTTACGGCAACGACTGCGAGCGCCAGATGGCCAAGGTCTCCAAGGCGCACAACGGCAAGTGCCAGGTCACGCCCAAATCGTAGGACGCGCTTTCAAAGCAAGACGCGCATGCCCGCGATCGGCGCGGGCATGTCGCGCCGCTCATGCGGGCTACGCCGACCGGCGGCGGCATCGAGGAGCCTTCGCGGCTCACGCCTTCTTCTTTGGCCAGCCAGAAAACTCCCAGGCGTGCTTCCAGGCCTGGTATTCGATCGTGAGCACCCCGAAGTCCGTCACGTCGCGGGCCGGCCCGACGGTCGCATGCAACTCGAGCTGTGCCGGCCGGGCACCCTTGAGCGTGATCTCGGCAACCTTCTTTCCCTGATCGAAAATCTGTACGCCGATGGCGGCCGCGTTTCGTGCTGCCCCCCGCCGCGCGCCGCCGCTCTCGCACCACTGCACGAAGTCGGCGTTGCGTGAGCTGCCGCGGCGAAACGTCAGCGTGCCCGCATCGGCCGAGCCGTGCGTCGGCTGCACGCGGGAGCGCGTATCGGGATGCGTTTCCGGCGGCAAGCCTTCGCCCGCCTCGAATTTCGCGACCTCCCTTCCATCCCACGCGAGCACACACGGGATCGGCCGCGGCGGCGGTTCGGGCGCCGCGGTCTCGTTGTTGCCCCACAGGCGCTCGAGCAGTGGCGCAACAAACATGTACGCAAAGGGCAGCGCCATCCCGCCGAAAAACTGAAACGGGTGATCGACCCACCATGCGATCAGGGCAATAAGCACCACCCCGCCGCCCATGACGGTGTAGGCCGGCGTGGCCGAAGACCCGGGCGCATCCGTGCTCATGATCGCCATCACGAAAACGAACGGCGCCAACATCCCGAAGAAAATTCCCAGCGCGATAACGCCCGCGTCCACCGGCCCGATCATCATTCCGTGCGCCCCCCCTTCGACCGACGCGGCGGCGGTCATCGCATGCATCATGCATGCGGCTTCCGTCCCGCCCGGAATGCTATTCTGTCTTGAATTGTGTTGGGTGTTCAACCTCTATCCGCACGGGCGGCGAGCGCTGCGCACGCCCGATTCCGTCCTCACGCGCCCGGCTCGAGGCACGCGCTGTCACGGCAATGATTTCTGATAAATCCAGACTTCGATCTCCAACACACGCTCCGCCGTCTCCAGCCGCTTCACCTCGGTGCGCGCCCTGCTCCATCCGCTCTTCTCGTAGAAGCGCGCGGCGCGGTTGTTGCCGGCGGCGCAGTCGAGCCAGGGCGCAACGATGCCGCGGCGCGCCAGCTCCGCTTCCGCCTGCGCCATCAGCGCGGCCGCAATGCCGGTGCCGCGCGCGGGCCGCGCCAGGTAGAACTGCCAGAGTTCCTCGCCGCGCAGCATGAAGAAGCCGAGCGGCGTGCCGGGTGGTCCGGTGACGCGCATCCCGGCGTGCGCGGCTGCGACGCGCTCGTGGAAGAGTTCGAGCGGGCGCGCCCGCGCCCAGGCGGGCGGCACGAGCGCGGCATGCGCGTCGTGCCAGCCCTCGTGCCACAGCCGCGCGAGGTGATCGAGGTCTGCGGCTTGCGGCGCTCTGATCTGCACCGCGCCGTTACGCCGGCTGGTGCTTCTTCAGCTTGAACGCCGCCATCACCATCAGGATGCCGAACACGATCGCGAAAGAGGCGATCGCCCAGATCAGCCCGACCGCGCCCGCGCCGGGCGCGACCAGCATGATCACGCCGAACAGCACCGAGACCGCGCCGGAGAGCCCGATGGTCCACTCGTTGTCGATCTCCTTGCGCAGGCGGATCGCCCCGATGATCTGGAGAACGCCGAGCACGATCGCCCATGTGGCGATGAAGAAGAGCAGCACCAGCGCGGTCACGCCGGGGTACGCGAAGGTGAGGATGCCGGCCGCAATGCCCGCAAGGCCGACGAGCGCCAGCCACCACCGGTCGCCCATGTTGCCGCCCATGAAGGCATTCGCGAGCGCGAGCACGCCGTCGACCAGCGCGAATGCGCCCCAGAACAGCACGAGCGTCACCAGGGTGATGCCGGGCCAGGCGAACGCGAGCACGCCGAAGATGATGGCCGCAATGCCGCGCAACAGCAGGAGCCACCAGTATTGTGCAAGTGCCTGCACCAGAGGCGAACCGACCGGTGCCGGAGACGTTGACGTGGCTGACATGATTCCGACCTCCCTCGCTTATGCCGCCGGGCGCGGGGCGAAGGCCGAGGTCCGGCTGGTTCCCATTGTAGCAGGTTCCGTCAGGGAACGCGGGGTCGATTCCCCGGTGGGCCGGAGGGAAGGGTTGCGCCGCCCCGGCAGCTCACTCCGCCGCCGCCGCACTCTTTTCCCCGGCAAACGCCGGCATCACCTCGTGCGCAAAGCGGCGCAGGTTCGCAGCCGATCCGCCGCCGCCGTTGAGCAACACGTGCGCGATGCCGGCCGCGCGCAAGCGCTCGAGCTTGCCCGCGATCTCGTCGGGGGTGCCGAACATCGCGCTCTCTTCTGCGGCGTCGAGCGTGTAGTCGAACGAGAGCATGCTCGACTTCACGGCACCGGGCGCTGCGGCGAGCTCGGTCATGCGCCGCTGATTGGCGAGCCGCGCCTCGACCGCCTTGCGCTTGTCGTCGGCATCCTTCGCCACATAGAACGCGCGCGCGACGCCGACATCCATCGGGTCGAAGCGCCTGCCCTGCGCCTCGACCTCGGACTTGTAGATGTTGAAGCGCTCGATCGTCAGCGGCACCGAGGCGAACTGGTCGAGCAACAGCTTCGCTCCGCGCTGCGCCACCTTGGCGATCGAATCCGGTTGGCCCGCCGCCATCCAGATCGGCGGATGCGGCTTCTGCCGCGTCGGCGGCTCCACCACGATGTTCTCGAAATTCCAGTGCTTGCCGTGATGCGAGAAACGCTCGTTCGAGGTCCAGGCTTTCAAGATCACGCCGAGCGACTCCTCGAAACGCTCGTCGGCCTCCGCAATGGGAATGCAGAAGCCGGAGAATTCGTTATGCCGATAACCCTTGCCGACGCCGAACTCGAGCCGGCCGCCGGAGAGCAGGTCGATCGTCGCCGCAGCCTCAGCGAGCAGCACCGGATTATGCCACGGCAGCACCAGCACCGCGGTGCCGAGCCGCAAGGTGGAGGTGCGCGCCGCGAGGTACGTGAGCAGGTTGAGGCTCGCCGACACCTGGCCGAAGCCGGTGAAATGATGCTCGACCACGAAGCTCGAGGAAAGTCCCAGCGCCTCGGCCTCGACGTTGTACTCGATGAAGTCGCGGAAGCCTTGCGCGGAGTCGATATCGGCGCCGCCACGCTTCGCCTGCGCCGAGCCGAAAAGTCCGAATTTCATGCGCCCGAGTCTCCGTTGCGACGCATGTTAGCGCCACGGGAACAGCGCTGGTACCCTGCTTACGCTCTGGACAAAGCGGACATCGCTGCCACAAGGTTGACGCAACGCGGTGCCAGTTGCCGGTCGATTCCCGTGATTGGCACGGATCGAGATTGAGAAGGGGAACAAACGATGTTGCGCAGTTTCGGAGCCGCGGCTCTCGTCGTCCTGGCAGGCGCACTGCCGCTGCAGCCGGCCGCCGCGCAGGACCCGGTCGCGGGCGGGATCTTCGGCGGCATCGCGGGCGGGCTGCTCGGCGGCGCGATCGGCGGACGCGGCGGCGCGGTCGCCGGCGCGATCATCGGCGGCACCACCGGCGCCGCGATTGCCGCGCAGGGACAGCGCCGCGCCAACGGCTACTACTGGTACAACAACGGCTGCTACATCCAGCGCCCCGACGGCGCCTGGATGGTGGTCGCGCCGCAGTACTGCGGCGGCCCGGTCGTGGTCGCGCCGCCGCCGGTGTATGGACCGCCGCCGGTTGCGCCCGCCGCGGTCGCCGATGACGACGACGAGGTCAAGTACATCAACCCGGCGGGTCCTGGCGCTCGCGGGCCGCGCGCCGCAGGCGACGATGCGGTCGCGGCCTGTGCGCGAAAATATCGCTCCTACGATCCGCGCACCATGACGTTCCTGTCGAACGACGGCACGCGCAAGCCCTGCCCCTAAGCGCGCGGCACGATCGGTCCATGATCCATGCAGGATCGCGCGCCCGGCATTCGTAAATGCCCGGCGTGCCGCCGTGGCACGCATGCTAACAAATCGCGCGAGATAACTCCGGGAGGAAAGCCTTGAGCGCTGGCGCCGAAACGCAGGCGCATGCCGCGCCCGCGCCGGGCGCGCGGCGTGAGCATATTCCGCTCGCGATCTTCTACATGATCGCATCCGGCGCGGTGTTCAATTGCGCCAACGCGGCCTCGAAATGGCTGATCGCAACCTACCCGATCGGCGAAGTGCTGTTCTCCCGCTCGCTGGTGGCACTGCTTACGATGGCGGCCTTCATCCTGCCGGCCGCGGGCTGGGCCGTGTTCCGCACACAGCGCCTGCGTGCGCATGCGATGCGCGCGACCTCGCAGGTCGGCTCGCAGACGATGCTGCTCATCGCCTTCAGCCTGATGCCGCTCGCCGGTGCGACCGCGATCATGTTCTCTTCGCCGATATTCTCCACGCTCGCCTCGGCTTACTTCCTGCACGAGCGCGTCGGTGCGGCACGCTGGGGCGTGCTGCTGATCGGATTTCTCGGGGTGCTGGTGATCGCCCACCCGGGCGCGGATAGCTTCCAGATTGGTGCGCTGTTTGCGCTCGGCAATGCCATCCTGTTCGGCACCGTGGTGGCGGGCGTGCGCGGCATGTCGGCGACGGAGTCCACGGAAACGCTGATCATGTATCAGCTGACGTTTCTCACCGCGGCTTACGCGCTCGCGCTGCCGTTCGGCTTCATCACGCCGACCGGATTCGATACGCTGCTCATGATCGGCTCAGGCGTCGGCAATGGCGCCGCGCAATATCTCTGGACGCGCGCGATCCACCTGGCGCCGACCTCCGCGGTGGTGCCGTTCCAGTACCTCCAGCTGGTCTGGGCGATGCTGCTCGGCTTTGCGATCTGGGGCGATCTCCCAACCGCCGCGCTGCTGATCGGATCCGCAATCGTGATTGCCTCCGGGATGTTCTTGTTCTGGCACGAGACGCGCAAGGTACCGGTCGCGGATGCCGCCTAACCATCCAAAGGCTTGTAATAGCGCCAGATGCCCCACTGGCTGAACGGGATGCGCCGCTCGGAGGCGAGATACGCTGCGATCCGCGGGCGCTTTGCCACGCGATCGCGCAGTGCGATCACCTTGGGAATTTTCTTCTCGAACCGCTTCATGCGTTTGGGAAATCCGTAGCGCAGGCCCTCGACGATCTGGAACAGGCTGAGATCGGCGTATGTGAGCCTGCGTCCGGTGAGCCACGGACCGCCGCTGCGTGTCAGCACTTTCTCGAAGTAGCCGAGGAATTTCGGCACGCGGTAGCGCCAGAAATCCTTCGTGCGGCGCTTCGCCGACGGGATCTGTTCCTCGAAATAGAGCCAGCTCGTCACCGGATGATGCGTGTCGTGGATTTCCACCACGAGATCCGTGATCGTCAGCTGCAATTGATGCACCCACAGCCGCTCAGCCTCGTTCTTGGGTGCAAGCCCAAGCCGCGGCCCGAGCCAAAGCAGGATGTTCGCGGTCTGCGCAATGACCCGCTTGCCGGCTTTCAGGATCGGCGCAGCGAACGGCGGGTGCTTTTCGCCCTTGCGCTCTATCAATTGGTCGATCACGCCGTCGCCGCGCTTGCGCGCCACGTCGATGTAATCGGCACCCGCCTCTTCCAATGCGAGCCGGATGAACTCGCCGCGCCCCTGAATTTCGGACCAATAGTAAAGTTCGTAACGCATGGGTCACCTCCGCGGATGCCGCAGCAACTCACTTCCAGCAGAACTTCTCGTCCGTGCCGTTCCTGGCGCGGCTGTCGCGCATTTGCGCGACGTTGTTCGGATCGCTGAGATAAGCGCGCTCCTTTCCCGCCATCTCCCTGACGTTTGCGACCGCACGCTGTAACGCCGCCCGGCGATCACCGTCCTTGGCAGGAATGCGCTCCATGAAGATTGCGCCGTAGGGATTGTTCTCGACCCAATCGAGCGCCTTCACACGGATCGTCTTCTGGTTTTCGACGTCGCAGAACGCGTAGCCGTTGATGAAGGGACCTGCGAGCGAGGAGAACTGCTGCATCGCATCGATGACCTGCCCGAGCCCCGCCGCCGCCAGGTCGCCAACGCCGTCGAGCGTCAGATAGCGGTCCTTGGCCGCGTAGAACCAGAACACCGAGTCGTCGCGCAGCCCGGCATCGTAGAGCCGGATCGCCAGCACCATCATGGTCATCGGCGTGACCAGTTTGGGGTCGCGCTGGATCAGATCGCGTGCCGCAAGGATATCGTCGCGCTCGGCCGAACTGAGCAACGCATCGTAGCTGCGCCCGACCGCGACGCGCGGCCTGCCGCCGGCCTCGCGCGCCGCCTCGTAGTAGGGCTGTACGTGGATGCCGATGTGCCGCACCGGTTCGGCGCCATGCGCCGCGGTGACGGACGCCGCGGCGCCGATCGCGGCGAGGATCGCCGGGCGCATCATTATCCGCCGACCGGCTTTCCGTATTCCTCGTCGGTCACGTACTCCATCCACTCAACATGCTTGCCGTCGAGCGACTCCTGCATGGCGATGTGAATCATTCCGGTGGTCGGTCCCGCGCCGTGCCAGTGCTTCTCGCCCGGCGGGATCCACACGGTGTCGCCGGCCTTGATTTCGCGGATCGGCCCGCCCTTGGCCTGCACGCGTCCGACGCCGGAAATGACATGCAGCGTCTGCCCAAGCGGATGAGTGTGCCACGCGGTGCGCGCGCCCGGCTCGAAGCTTACGCGTCCGGCGCGGATGCGCGCGGGCGCGGGCGCCTCGATGATCGGATCCTGCCACACCACGCCGGTGAACGAGTCCTTGGGCTGCCGCCGCGTCGGCACCGAGCCGCTCGGTTTGATCTCCATCGCTCTCCTCCACTGATCTGCCGCGCGATGATCGCAACCGCACCGCGCCGCGGCAAGCCCTTGAACCTCGCGCGGCGCCGGCGCGACCAAACCACGACAGCCGCTGCGCCCGCAGCATGGCCTTAGCCCGTATTGGAAACTCGCCGGCCCTCCGGCAAGGAGATCAATCATGCGCATCCTCGCCCTCGCCGGAGCCTTCGGCCTTGCAATCGTCGCGACCGGCCCGCTCACGACCTCAGCCGAGGCCGTTCCCTTCACGCGCTACTGTGCGAAGTACAAGGGCGGCGCGGAGAACTGCGGCTTCTACTCGTTCAACCAGTGCCTCGTCGCGCTCGCCGGCAACGGCGGCATCTGCGAGCTTGCGCCCTACCAGGGCGATATCATCCGCGTGCATACGCCCTACGGCTCGTATCGGATCCGCAACTAGCGCTGTTCCCAACGCGTCAAGCAAAAGGCCCGGCATCGCTGCCGGGCCTCGCTCGTCTCGCGTGTGGCTCGGATTTACTGCGCCTGCTGGATCGCCGAGAGCAGCCAGTTGCCGCCGCGCACACGTGTGAAGGTCCACACCTCGGTCGCCTCCTGCAGCGCATCGGTGCCATCGGCAGCCTTGCCGGTGGCGCGATCGACGTAGCGGTCCTTCAGCGCGTAGCGCATCGCGACGCTGGCGTATTCCTTGTCGCCCTCGCGCCATGCTTCGGCAAGGTCGCCCTGCAACAACTTCACGTCGCTGATCTCGTTGACGACGCCGCGGCTCGCGTTCTCGGACAATTCCTCGGCATAGTAGGAGAGCATTTCCGGCGTGAGGCGCGAACGCAGCGCCGAGAGATCCTCGCGCCCGTATCCGGTCTGGATTTCGCCGAGCAGCCGCTCGAACGTGTCGAAGTCCTCTGGCTTGATCTCGAGCGGCTCGGTTGCCGGCGCTGCTGCGCCGCCGCCACCGAAGCCGCCGAGCGCGGTACGCTGCTGCACGTCTGCGTCACGCGGCATCCCCGCATAGGCCGGCTGCGGCTGCGAGCGCCGCTGCCACCAGCGGAAGATCAGCATGCCGACCACGACGATCAGGCCGATCTGCAACAGCAGGCCCAGGATCGAGGCAAAGCCGGCAAGCCCGCCAAGGAAGCCGTTGCCCATCAGCATGCCGATCAGGCCGGCGCCGAGCAGGCCGCCAAGCAATCCGCCGGCGAGCCCGCGCCCGAAGCCGCCGAACAGGCCGCCCGGCTGCGACACCGGCGGCCGCGCGGCTGTTGAGGTCGTGCCCGGCTGCGTCATCGTACGGTTGATCGGCGCGGCCGCATTCGGCGCGGTTGCGGTCGGCGGCGGAGCCGAGAACGTGCGTGTGCCGCGCGAGCCCATGCTCGAGCGCGGACGCGCGTCGGCATCGCCGGCAAGCAGCGCGAACACCGCGAAGACGGCGAGCAGCGCGAACAGAGGACGAAGGTATTTCATGGACGTCTCCCAGAGCCCGGTGGGGCGCCCGCAATATCGGGACCGGGACCCGATTTGTGAAGGGCCGTCCCCTGCGACCTGACCGCACGGCGGGCCTTGCTATCCCAAAGGCTTGCGAACGGCCCCCCCGACTTTCGTCAATCGCGCTCGGATCGCTCTCAGGGCGGCATGAAAGCCGCCTCGCAAAGAACATAAGGGAGGCAACGATGCGGCGCGTTCTCGCAATCATGTTCGTGTTGGCGGGTTTCGGCGGATAGGCCGCTCCCGCACTTGCCCAGCAAGGCGCCAAGGCGGATGCCCCACCCACGTTCCAGCCCGAGCCGTTCTGGCCAACACCGCTTCCCGAGAGGTGGATTCTCGGCCAGGTCGCCGGAATCGCGACCGCGCCGAACGGCAACATCTGGATCCTGCATCGCCCGGCGACGCTGCTCGACGACGAGAAAGGCCTCACCAAGAATCCGCCGGAATACAAGTGCTGCAAGGCCGCGCCCCCCGTCATGGAATTCGATGCCGACGGCAATCTGCTGCGACACTGGGGCGGACCGACCGCCGAGCAGAACTGGGTGAAGAACGAGCACGGCATCCATGTTGCGGCCGACGGCAGCATCTGGGTCGGCGGCAACAATGACGGCGACCAGATCCTGCACTTCACGCCGGGCGGCAAGTTCATCAACCAGGTCGGCAAGGACGACGGCA
The DNA here is from genome assembly GCA_005884685.1 of Alphaproteobacteria bacterium. GTDB lineage: Bacteria > Pseudomonadota > Alphaproteobacteria > Rhizobiales > Xanthobacteraceae > PALSA-894. Next base: position 11,101 of record VBAH01000073.1, on the reverse strand, counting down.
CCAAGGGCCCGCGCTCCGGCGACACGGCGCGGCTCAATCGCCCGGCGCACATGTTCACCGACGATGCGGCGAACGAAATCTATATCGCGGACGGCTACGGCAACCGGCGCGTCATCGTGTTCGACGCGAAGAGCGGCGCCTACAAGCGCCACTGGGCGCCTACGGCAATCCGCCGAACGACGACAAAGCCACCCTACTCGCCGGCCGCGGAGCCCTCCAAGCACTTCTCCAATCCGGTGCATTGCGTGCGCGTGTCGAACGACGGGCTCGTCTATGTGTGCGACCGCGCCAATGACCGCATCCAGGTGTTCCGCAAGGACGGCACGTTCGTGAAGGAGTTCAAGGTCGAGCCCTCCACGCTCTCGAACGGCTCGGTGTGCGACCTCGTGTTGTCCGAGGACAAGGACCAGAGCTTCATCTTCACCGCCGACGGCGCGAACGGGCAGGTCAGCACGCTGGCCCGCGACACCGGGGCGCTGATCAACCAGTTCGGCCGTCACGGCCGCCAGCCGGGCCAGTTCAAATGGGTGCACAACATCGCAATCGACCAGAAGGGCAACCTCTACACGGCCGAGGTCGGCTTCGGACGCCGCGTGCAGAAGTTCAGGCGGGTGAATTGAGCATGCGCGCACAACACCATGCGGCGCGGGCTTGACCCTCGCGCCGCCTCGGCGGCAATGTCCGGGCGACTGTTTTTCAGGATGGAGCCGCCCGATGCGTTGGATGCTCACAGCCGCCGTGGTCGCGCTTTCGCTCTGCGCCGCCCCGGCCCGGGCCGAAGTCTGGAGCGTTTACGGCATCAACGGCAACGACACCGGCGGCATCATTCCGTGGTCCCCGTATCTGCGCGCTTACGGTTATCGCGAGGCGGCGCAGCACCATTGCGGCGGCTATCACAAGCTCGCGCGCATCACGAGCGTGCACCCGCGCTACGGCGACTACGTCGGCTTCGCGTGCGAATTCCCGCGCGGATACGATCCGGTCGGGCGCGGCAACTGGTGGATCCGCCCGCTGTTCGGAATCTTCTGATTGCGGCTCGGGCGGGACGAAATTACGCCGTCACACGGACTCTCCCGATTGTCCACGGCGGGGCGCCGTTCCTCAAAAAAACGTCTCGAAGCCACAAACTTCAACCACCTCCGCCACAAACCCAAAATAGCGTTTTCGCCCGTCGGTGACGCGTATTCTGTCATCGATGGGGGCGGTCCCGGTTGCTTCAGGTTGCCCCCTGGCTGTCGACCGGGCCGCTCTTATTCTTTTTCTTGGCGCGCTCCTCCGGTTAGCGTCTAACGCAGCGTCATCGCAAGCGTTCCGGACAATTTCCTACCGTGCCGGCACTTCGATCGGAGTGCAATTGCGCCGCCCGGACGAGAGGCATTCGTCCGCCTTGCGCGCGTCGATCATCGCATTGGCGAGCCAGATGCCGCCGCCGACCAGGATCACGAAGCCGACCACGAGAAAGATATTCGTGGCGGTGCGGTCGCCTTCCTCATCGTCATCGGGCTGGGGATTGCTCATGCGAGGTGTTCTAGCGTGACGCGGCGGCTTTTCAATCGGCGATATCAGCCGCGCCTGCCGGTTGCCGCCCGCACGCGATTGTCCGATAACCGCACGCGTGGCGGCGAGGGAGGATCCCATGAAGCTCTATATGCATCCGGTGTCGATGACGAGCCGCCCGGTGCGGTTGTTCATGGCCGAAAAAGGGATCGAGGCGGAGGAGGAGGTCGTCGACCTGATGACCGGCGCGCATTACCAGGAGCCTTACGCCTCGCTCAATCCGAACAAGCTCGTGCCGATGCTCGAGGACGACGGCTTCCGGCTCACCGAAAGCTCCGCGATCCTGAAATACCTCGCCGACAAGTACGACCTGCCGGAATATCCGAAGGATCTGAAGCAGCGCGCGCGCGTCAACGAGATCATGGACTGGTTCAACAGCAACTTCTATCGCGAGTGGGGCTATGGCATGTGCTACCCGCAGCTGTTCCCGCACCTCAAGCGGCCGGATGAGGCCGTGCAGAGGGCGACGATCGAGTGGGGCCGCGATCAATCGAAGAAATGGCTGCAGCTGCTCAACGATCACTGGATCGGCCCGAACAACCAGTATCTCACCGGCAATACGATTACGATCGCGGACTATTTCGGCGTCGCGCTCGTGACGCTCGGCGAACTGGTGCGCTGCGATCTCACGCCCTATCCGAACGTGACGCGCTGGCTCGGCAACATGAAGAAGCTGAAGACCTGGGCGCGGGTGAACGAGGTGTTCGAGGGCTTCAAGCAGCACCTGAAGGATCAGCCGTTCGTGGCGCTGTAGTTCCACCCGGGAACCAAGTTCCGGCGCCGGCGTTCTCTGTCGCGAAACGGCGCACTCGTGCGTCATAGCCGAGAGAGGGCGGCCATGCTCAGCACTGTCTTACTGATTGTCCTGATTCTGCTTCTGGTCGGCGCGATTCCGAGTTGGCCATACAGCCGCGGCTGGGGTTACGGCCCCTCGGGAATTCTCGGCGTCGTTCTGGTTGTGGTGCTCATTCTGGCGCTGACCGGGCGGGTGTAAGTTCGCCAGCAGCTGACGCTCACGCAGCCATCGTCTCCTTCACGGCGGCGACGAGCTGCTTGAGCGTGAACGGCTTGGGGAGAAAATGGAATTTGCCGTGATCGTCCGGCAGGTTCTTCTCGAACGCATCCTCCGCATAACCCGACACGAAGATGATCTTCAGGTTCGGATTGCGCGTGCGCAGCTCCTTCGCGAGCGTCGGGCCGTCCATCTCCGGCATCACCACGTCCGACACCACGAGATCGACCGCCCCGCCGCGGCTCTCGATCACCTCGATCGCCTCGATGCCATTGCCGGCTTCGAGCACCGTGTAGCCGCGTGATGACAGCCCGCGCGCGTTGAGCCTGCGCAAGTCAGCCTCATCCTCGACCAGCAGAATGGTGCCGTGGCCGGTATGATCGGCCGGCGCCTCGGCCGCCCTGTCGGCCGGCGCGGGTTCGGTGATTTCGCCGGCGACCGGCACATGGCGCGGCAGGAAGATGCGAAACGTCGTCCCCTCGCCGACCACCGAGTCGACGAATACGTAGCCGTTGGTCTGTTTGACGATGCCGTAGACCGTCGAGAGGCCGAGGCCGGTGCCCTTGCCGGTTTCCTTCGTGGTGAAGAACGGCTCGAAGATCTTGTCGATGATCTCGCGCGCGATGCCGCTGCCGGTGTCGGTGACTTCCACCGTCACATAATCGGCCGGCGGCAGCGGCTTGTACGGCAGCCCCTTGCACTCGGCTTCGGTGATGTTCGCCGTGCGCACTGTGAGCTTGCCGCCCTTGGCCATCGCGTCGCGCGCATTCACCGCGAGATTCACGATCACCTGCTCGAGCTGCGACACATCCGCCTTGACCGCCCAGAGGTCGCGGCCGTGCACGGTCTCGAGCGAGACCTTCTCGCCCAGCAGCCGGCGCAGCAGCATCGTGAGGTCTTCGACCGTCGCGCCCAGATCGAGCACCTGCGGCCGCAAGGTCTGCTTGCGCGAGAAGGCCAGCAGCTGGCGCACCAGGCTCGCCGCGCGGTTTGCGTTCTGCTTGATCTGCATGATGTCGCCGAACGAGGGATCGGTCGGCTTGTGCGCCTGCAGCAGGAAATCCGTCGCCATCATGATGGCGGAGAGCACGTTGTTGAAGTCGTGCGCGATGCCCCCGGCAAGCTGGCCGACCATGTCCATCTTCTGCACCTGCGCGACCTGCTTCTCCAGATCGCGCACTTCGGTGGTCTCGATCGTGTAGACGATCGCCGCTTCGCCATCGGCCTCGTCGTCCTCCACGGCGGAGACGTAGAAGCGCGCCGAGCGCTTGCCGTCGCCGGCGAGCGCGACGTCGACCGGCGCGATGTCGCCCTGCCCGTCCGCTGCCTTGCCGATCGCGGCTTCCAGCGCGGCGCGATCCTGATCGGCAACGACCGTGAGGATCGAGCGGCCCTCCGCCGGCAGCGCCTCACCCTTGATCACGCCGTGCTGCAGCCGCACGAACGGCGCGTTGGCGCGCGCGATCCTGCCCGCCTTGTCGACCGTCGCGATCGCCATCGGCGTGTTGTGGAAGAACCGCACGAAGCGCACTTCGGCGGCGCGCAGCGGATCGGCGACTTCCTCGCGCGCGCGGCTGAGCACCAAAGTGCGCGATGCGCCGGGCGTACCATCCGCCGCGAACGCGACCTTATGATAGAGCCGGACCGGCACGGTGCGCCCGCCGCGTGTCTTCAGGTCGAGGTCGTGCACCTCGGTCTTCACATCGCCCGGCTCGCCCGAAACGGGCGCAAGCAGCGCGGCGCCGTCGCCCGCTACGATATCGGCAAGCTTCAGACCGCCTGAGCCGACCTGCGCGAGGTCGTAGTCGAGCCAGCCCGCGAGCGTGGCATTGAGATAGCTGACCTGGCCCTGCTGATCGACCGAGAAAAACCCGGCCGGCGCGTGATCGAGGTAATCGATGGCGTGCTGCAGCTCCTGGAAGACGTTCTCCTGCCGGTCGCGGTCGCGCGTCACGTCGCCGACGGTCCAGGTCGTCCAGCGCGCGTAGGGACCCGCCTCCTGCAGCGGCCGCACACGGAAACGCAGCCAGCGCGCCGATGCACCGTCGGCGCCCGGCACCCTCACCTCTTCCTGTAGCGCGCGTCCTTCGCGCGCCGCCTTGGCCAGCCGATAAATCGCCTCGGACACCAGCGGATCGCCGACGAAGACGCGCTCGACCGGCCGCACGTCGTCGGCATCGACCGCATCGACCAGGGTCAAATAGGCGGGGTTGGCGTATACCAGCCGCCCGTTCTGGTCGGTAACGACGATTCCATCCGGCGCGGTCGCAGGCAGCGCATCGAGAAAGGTCGCGCGCGCATCGCGGCCGGCGAGCCGCACGATGCCGGCGGCACCCGCGAACAGGCTGAACACGCCGATCACCGCCAGGGCGGAGAGCAGCGCGAGGATATAGGGTTGCGCGTTGGCGCGGCCGATGAACAGGAAGGCGATCACCGAGCCGACCAGCAGCAACGCGACGGCGAGCACCATTCCGATGCTGCCGCCACGATCGCCGCTGCGATCGATTGCCGCCAATCGTCGATCCTGGCTCACGTCCTGTGCCGCCATGATGCTGCCCGCATCCCATTCTGCGCCGTTTGAGCCGCGCGAATCACCTGCCCAGTGTGTCGTTGCGCGCGGTGCGCGCAAGGGGTCGGGCCTGCCGGTTCCGGCCGATTTTTCAATGCCGCACCGCGCCACGGAGCCGCATCACATAGCCGATCACCTCGGCCACCGCGCGGTAGTGCTCGGGCGGCACTTCCTGGTCGATCTCGACGGTCGCGTGCAGCGCGCGGGCGAGCGGCGGGTTCTCGACCACGGGAATGTTGTGCTCGGCCGCGACCTCACGGATTTTCAGCGCAATGGTGTCGATGCCCTTGGCGAGGCAGAGCGGCGCGTTCATGCCGCGATCATACTGCAGGGCGACCGCGTAGTGGGTCGGGTTGGTGATGATCACCGAGGCTTTCGGCACCGCGGCCATCATGCGTTTGCGCGCGCGGGTTTGCCGCAGCTGGCGAATCTTCGCCTTGATCGCCGGATCGCCTTCGGTCTGCTTGAACTCCTCTTTCAGCTCACGCACCGACATCTTCTGACGCTCGTACCATTGGCGATACTGGAACAGGTAATCGGCGGCCGCGACGATCGCGAGGATCGCCACGACCGTGCCGAGCATCTCGAGCGACAGCGCCTTGGTCAGCGCGAGGATCACCGCCGGGTCCATCGCGACCAGGCCGTCGAGCTGGTTGCGCTTCGGCCACAGCAGCACCGCCATCACGGCGCCGATCAGCGCGAGCTTGACCAGTCCCTTGATGAAGTTCGCCAGCGCGATCTTGGAGAACAGCCGCTTGAAGCCCGCGGCCGGCGAGATCTTGGAAAGCTTCGGCTTGAGCTGCTCGCCCGACCAGACCAGCCGATGCTGCACCATGTTGCCGAGGATCGCGGCGAGGATCAGCAGCAGGAACGGCAGCGCGACCGCCGCGATCGTGCCGATGCCGAGCGTCTGCATCGTTTGCAGCAGGCCGCGCCCGTCGACCGGTATCTGGTGCGCATTCGCGACCAGCCCGCCGAGCAGCGAGGCCACGCCCGTACTCATCGAACCGGAGAACGACAGCAGGATCAGCGTCGCGCCGGCAAGCACGAACCAGGTGTTGACCTCCTGGCTCTTGACCACGTCACCGCGCTGGAGCGCCTCGTCGAGCCGCTTCTGCGTCGGGTCTTCCGATCGTTCGGTATCGTCGTGTTCGTCGGCCACGGTGCGCTCTTATGAATATGGAGCGAGCTCGTGCAGCACGCCCCCGACATAGCCGAGGAAGCTCGCCATCATCGCGCCGACGACGATCAGCAGGATCAGGAAGCCGATCATGATCGAGAGCGGCACGGCGACGAAATAGACCTGCATCTGCGGCATCAGGCGCGAGAGCACGCCGAGCGCGACGTTGAACACGAGGCCGAACACAAGAAACGGCGCGGAGAGCTGGATGCCGACGCGGAAAGCGCCGGCGATCGTGTTGGTCACCAGCGAGGCCACGTCCGAGACGATCGGCACCTCGCCCGGCCGGAACAGGCGGTAGCTGTCATGCAGGCCGGCGATGACAAGATGGTGCAGGTCGGTGGCGAAGATCAGCGTGATGCCGAGCAAGGTGAGGAAATTGCCGAGGATCAGGCCCTGCTGGCCCTGCGTCGGATCGACTGCGGTGACGAAGCCGAGGCCGAGCTGCTGCGCAATGACGGAGCCCGCGACCTGCAGCGCCGAAATGGTGAGCCGCGCGGTCAGGCCGAGCACCATGCCGATCAGCAGCTCCTGCGCCAGGGCAATGATCACCGGCCCCGGTGAGCGCATGTCGATCGTGTACCCCGCGCGATGCAGGGGAAAGAGGACGAAAGTGAGCACCAGCGCGACAGTCAGGCGCACGCGCGCCGGTACGCTCATTTCGCCCAGGCCCGGCAGCAGCATGATCATGGTGCCGATGCGCGCGAACATCAGCATGAAGGCGGCGCCGTAGGCGGGCAGGAATGAGACGTCGAGCTGCATTTGCTATCCGCGCGCTCAGCCCCCCATGATGCGCGCGGCGAGCCGCGTCATGTGTCCCTGCAGCACATCGCCCATGAACGGCAGCGCGACCAGCATGGCGACGAAGATCGCGAGAATCTTCGGAACGAAAACCAGAGTCATTTCCTGGATTTGCGTCAGCGCCTGAAACAGCGAAATGATCACGCCGACGACGAGCCCCACCAGCATCAGCGGCGCCGAGACCAGCACCAGCGTGAGGATCGCATCGCGCGCGACGTCGAGAACTTCCGGGCCGGTCATGACAACTCCAACCTGATTACCGTGGCTGTCATCCCGGACGGCGAGCGAAGCGAGCCGAGCCGGGACCCATGTACCACCGCGTGCGGCGAATCGTGGAGAGATGGGTCCCGGGTCTCGGCCTGAAGGCCTCGCCCGGGATGACACTGGAGAACACGCATCAAATCGGCATCCTCATGATCTCCTCGTAAGCCGAGATCACCTTGTCGCGCACCGAGACGAGCGTCTGGACCGCCACCTCGGTTTCGCTCACTGCCGTCACCACGTCGACGATATTGGCCTTGCCGGCGGCCATCCCCTGCGCGAGGCCATCCGACTTGCGTCCGGCCTCGACCACCGAGTTGATCGCGTCCTTCACCATCGCGCCGAAGCTTGGGCCGCCCGAATCGCCCGCACTTTCCTTGAGCGGATTGGCGCCCGGATCGGCGAGCCGCGCAAGCTTGGCGTAGGCATTAGCGGCAGTGATCGGCGACGCCATGCATGTCTCCTAGGCTTTGTCTTGTCGGCGCATGATGTTCGTCCGAAAACCGGCTCCGCTTTTCGGGATCATGCGCGGTTACGACCTTAGCAAATCGATGGTGCGCTGGATCATGCGGCGGGTCGCGCCGATGACGTTGAGGTTGGCCTCGTAGGACCGTTGCGCCTCGCGCATGTCGGTCATCTCCACCAGCGAATTGACGTTCGGATACTTGACGTAACCGTTCGCGTCCGCGGCGGGATGGCCCGGCTCGTATTTGGTGCGGAACTCCGATTGGTCGGTGCGCACTCTCCCGAGCGCAAGCGTCTGCGCGTTCAGCGCACGGTCCATCTCGCTCTTGAAGGTCGGGATCTTCCGCCGGTACGGATCGGCTCCGGCGCGCTGCGCCGTGGACTCCGCGTTGGCGATGTTCTCGGCGATCACCCGCATGCGCCCGGATTGCGCCTTCAGTCCGGAGGCCGCGATCGCCATCGATTTCAGGAAGTCCATCAGCCTCCTCCCTTGCCGATCGCGGTCTTGAGCAGGCCCATGCTGCGGCTGTAAAGCGAGATCGCGGCCTGGTGGTCCATCTGGTTGGCGGCGACCTTCATCATCTCGTCTTCGAGGTTCACGGCGTTACCCGCCGGCCGCACGTCGTATTTGGCGGGCCGTTCGGTCGCAAAGGCCCCGCTGGCCGACGGGCTCGCGAGATGCGCGGGCGAGGTCAGCGCGAGTTGCAGCTGCCCGCTCGCCTGCTGCACCTGCTTGCCGAAATCGAGCGGCGCGAGGTCGCGCGGGCGGTAAGCCGGGGTATCGGCGTTGGCAACGTTCTCGGCGAGCAGGCGCTGGCGCTCCTGGTGCCAGTTCATGCGCGTCCGCAGCATCGAGAAGATCGGCAGATCGGATATCGCCATGGCCCAGTCCTCGCGTTCAGGACCGGACCGGCCCGCACCGCGGTAGGCAGACTTTGCCTAGGGCATGGTTAATGGGGCGTTAAATTCCGCGCCGTCCCGGGCGCCCGTTAACCAAGAAACCGCTGATCCGGCTTATCCCTTGGGCGAAATGACCTTTTCCGTTTACAATTCGTTAGCTTGGGAACTGCCGTCCGGCGCAGGCGCGTGAATGCCTTAAGCGAAGTGGTGATCGTATGGACAGCTTGTTCGGCGCAGAGGGCTCTTTGATCGTGCGCTTCGTCGTTGCGTTCGTCATCGTTCTTGCCCTGATCGGACTGACCTTCTGGCTCATTCGCCGTTTCGGCACCGCGCGCGTCGGCAATGCCGCGCAACGCGGCCGCCAGCCGCGGCTTGCCGTGATCGATGCCGCGCCGGTCGACGGGCGGCGCCGCCTCGTGCTGGTGCGGCGCGACAATGTCGAACATCTGCTCATGATCGGGGGCCCGAGCGACTTCGTGGTCGAGCAGAACATCGTGCGCGCCGTGCCGGTCAATCCGCCGCGCGATGTGCCGGTGCCGCGCGCGGAGGCTGCGCGCACGCCCGAGACGGCGCGACCGCAGCCGTTCGATGACGATGCCTGGACGCCGCCTCCCCCCGAGCCGCCGCGTTCCGCGTTCAGCCGCCCCGATCCGCTCGCGCGCGCACCGCGCCCGGAGCCGCGCCCATTTGCCGCCGAACCGCTGGTCCGCGCGCCGTTGCCGCCGGGCATCGCCGCGCGCCCGGTCGAGCCGCCGCCGATCGTGCCGTCCGCCGAGCCCGCGCCCGACGCGGCGCTTGCCAGCATGGCGCAGCGGCTCGAGGCAGCCTTGCGCCGACCCGGCGGCCCCGAGGCCGCAGCCGCGCCGCAATCGCCTGCTCCGCCGCATGAGTTGGGCAACGGCGAAGCAACCCCGCCGACCGCCCCGGACGATCCGGCCCGCGCGACCGACCAAAAAGGCGGGAAGCCCAAGACCGTGCTGGACAGCCTCGAAGAGGAAATGGCGAGCCTGCTCGGCCGGCCATCCGAGAAGCAATAGCCCCTTCCCGCTTTCGCGCGTACCGTTCCGCGCACTGAGTCGCGCCGCGGCTCGATGATTCGCGGGACCATTCTTGCTCGCACGCCGCTACCGGATCGCTCTGGCCTTGGGCGCGTGCAGTGCGCTCATCGCGACGGCCGCGTTGGCGCAGGACATCAGCGTCACCTTCGGTCAGGGCACCGGCCTCACCGAGCGCGTGCTGCAGCTCATCGCCCTGCTCACGGTGCTCTCGCTCGCGCCGTCCATCCTCGTGATGGTGACCTCGTTCACCCGCATCGTGGTGGTGCTCTCGCTCTTGCGCACCGCGCTCGGCACCGCGACCGCCCCGCCCAACGCGGTGCTGATTTCGCTCGCGATGTTCCTCACCGCGTTCGTGATGTGGCCGACGTTTCTCACCGCTTACGATGCCGGCGTCCGCCCGCTGATGGCGAACGAGATCACGCCCGAGCAGGCGTTCGAACGCGCCGCCGACCCGTTCCGCGCCTTCATGATGAAGAACGTGCGTGACAAGGACCTCAAGCTGTTCATGGACCTGTCCAACACGCCGGTCCCGGAGAAGCCGGAGGACATGTCGCTGCGCGTGCTGGTGCCGTCCTTCATGATCTCGGAACTCAAGCGCGCGTTCGAGATAGGGTTCTTGTTGTTCTTGCCGTTCCTGATCATCGATCTCGTGGTCGCCTCGGTGCTGATGTCGATGGGCATGATGATGCTGCCTCCCGTCGTGGTTTCGCTGCCGTTCAAACTGATATTTTTCGTGCTGGTCGACGGCTGGCACCTGGTGGCGGGCAGCCTGGTGCAGAGTTACGGAAGCTAGGCTCCGGCGGCCGGCCGATTTTCGGCCTTCACCTGTGCAACCTTTCCCGATCTTCGCCGTTGTGCGATGCGGGGTCGTTTTCATGCGTGCCAGGGCCGAGGGGTAATGGAACGATCTGACCGGCTTCTGGCGTCCCTCACGGACGACGGACGTTACCGCCTGCTCGTCGAGGCGGTAACGGATTACGCCATCTATATGCTCGACGCTTCCGGAATCGTGACGAGCTGGAATCCGGGAGCACAGCGCTTCAAAGGCTACACGGCCACCGAAATCGTCGGCCAGCATTTCTCCCGCTTTTACACCGATGAAGACCGCGCCGCCGGCATTCCGGCCCACGCACTGAAAACCGCGGCGACCGAGGGGAAGTTCGAAGCCGAGGGCTGGCGCATGCGCAAGGACGGCAGCCGCTTCTGGGCCTGGGTGGTGATCGATCCGATCCGCTCGCCCTCCGGCGAGATCGTCGGCTACGCCAAGATCACGCGCGACCTCACCGAGCGCAGGGAAA
>VBAH01000015.1 GCA_005884685.1 Alphaproteobacteria bacterium | reverse complement strand
GCTCGGCATCGGCTTGCACCGGCTGTTCGCCTGGCTGGCGGCGGAAGGTGCTGGTTATCTCGAAGGCGTCACCGGGCCCGGAATGCAGACGCCGCTGCATGTCCTGCTATGGGTGCTGGCGATCGCGGCCGGCTTCGGGCTCATCGCCGGCGCGGTATTCATCATGCCGGTGGTCACGGCGTTCGTGGCGAGCTTTTTTTCCGACGAGATCGCCGCCGAGGTGGAGCATGTGCATTATCCGGCCGATCCGCCGGGCCAGCCGATCTCGTTGACCCGCGCCACGATCGAAGGTGTGAAGACCGCCCTGCTGGCGTTGCTGGTCTATCTTGTCTCCGTGCCGTTTCTGCTGTTCGCCGGCTTTGGCTTCCTGATCTTCTTCGTCGCGAACGCCTGGCTGCTCGGGCGCGAATATTTCCTGCTCGCCGCGATGCGTTTCCACTCGGTCGAGGAGGCCAAGGCGCTGCGCAAACGCCATCACGGCACGATCGTGCTCGCCGGCGCCTTCATCGCGGCGTTCGTGTCGATCCCGATCCTCAATCTGGCGACGCCGCTGTTCGGCACGGCGTTCATGGTGCACATGCACAAGCGCCTCGCCGGACCGCGGCGGGAGTTGATCGAGCATACGTAGTTGTCATTCCGGGGCGCCGCGCAGCGGCGAGCCCGGAATCCATAAGCCCGATTCGTGGTTATGGATTCCGGGACCAGCCCTTCGGGCTGTCCCGGAATGACGGCGCAGTCAGTTCTTCCCCCTTAAATCCACGATCCGCTTCGCCTTGCCGAGCGAGCGCTCGATCGCGCCGGGCGCGGTCGTTTCCACGACGGCGCTCACGCCGATCAACGCCTTGATCTGATGCGCGAGGTCCTTGCTGCTGGCCGCGCGGCTCGCATCGTCGGCGCCCGGGCGCGCCTCCACCTTCACCGTCATCGTGTCGAGCCGCTCCTCGCGCTTGAGCTCGATGACGAAATGGGGGCTAAGCCGCTCGTCGCGCAGGATCAGTTCCTCGATCTGCGTCGGAAACACGTTGACGCCGCGCACGATCATCATGTCGTCGGAGCGTCCGGTGATCTTCTCCATGCGGCGCATCGTGCGCGCGGTGCCCGGCAACAGCCGTGTCAGGTCGCGGGTGCGATAGCGGATCACCGGCATCGCCTCCTTGGTGAGCGAAGTAAACACCAGTTCGCCGCGCTCGCCCTCGGGCAAAACGTCGCCCGTCGCCGGGTCGATCACCTCGGGATAGAAATGGTCCTCCCAGATGTGCAGGCCGTCCTTGGTCTCGACGCATTCGTTCGCGACGCCCGGACCCATCACTTCGGAGAGTCCGTAAATGTCGACCGCATGCATGTCGAAGGCATCCTCGATCTCGGCGCGCATCGCGTTGGTCCACGGCTCAGCGCCGAAGATGCCGATCTTGAGCGAACACGACCGCGGATCGACGCCTTGCGCGCGAAACTCATCGAGGATCGCCAGCATGTAGCTCGGCGTCACCGTGATGATGTCGGGCGCAAAATCGGCGATCAGTCTGACCTGGCGCTCGGTCATGCCGCCGGAGACCGGAATGGTGACGCAGCCGAGCTTCTCGGCGCCGTAGTGCACGCCGAGCCCGCCAGTGAACAGGCCGTAGCCGTAGGCGTTGTGGATCTTCATGCCGGCCCGGCCGCCGCTTGCATAGATGCTGCGCGCGCAGACGTCGGCCCAGGTACGGATGTCGAGCCTGGTGTAGCCGACCACGGTCGGCTTGCCGGTCGTGCCGGAGGACGCGTGGATGCGCACGATCTTGTCCATCGGCACGGCGAACATCCCATACGGATAGTTCGCGCGCAGATCGTCCTTGGAGGTGAGCGGAAACTTGCGCAGGTCGGAGAGATCTTTCAGGTCATCCGGATGCGCGCCGGCCGCGTCGAATGCTTTCCTGTAGTGCGCCACATTTTCATATGCGTGCTTGAGCGACCACTTCATCCGCCGCAATTGCAGCGCGGAAATCTCGTCGCGCGATGCGACCTCGATCGGGTTCAGGTCTTTCCTATTGGGCGCAAAATCGGCCGCGCGCTTGGACATCATCCCTCCCCTCGTCATCGCCGGGCATAGCCCGTCCAAGACGGGCGTAAACGCCCTGGTGCCCGGCGATCCCGCTTAGTAACGCACAATCCGGCCAACTCTATCGGGGTCACCGGGTCTCGGCGCTGCGCGCCGGCCCGGTGACGACGAGCTCACATCTTCCTCTGCTGCGCGTTCCAGTGGCGCTCCAGATTGCCGATCAGCGCCGGTGAGAAATGGCAATAGGCCTGCTCGCGCGCGTAAACCGCCATGTAGCGGCGGAACATGTCGAGCGGCTCCTCGGCGACGCGAAACGCGCGGCGGTTGCCGGCCGCGCTCACCATGCCTGAATCGGTGAACGTCGCGATCACGCGGCTCAGCGCGGCGTCCATCTCGCCCGGCGGCACGACCTCGTCACAGATCAGCCGGCCTTCCGGGCTGTCGCAGTCGAGCTGCCGACCCGACATGATCGCCTGGCGCGCGATGCGGTCGCCGGTAAAGCGCGGCATGCGCATGTTGGCGGCGCCGGGGATGATGCCCTCCTTGCGCGCGGGCAGCGTCATGTAGGCGTCGCTCGCCGCCACCACGTAATCCATCGTCAGCAGATACTGGCAGCCGCCACCGATCGCGAAGGCCTCGACGGCTGCGACCCACGGCTTCTCGATCGTTCCGCCGTGGATCTCGTCGGGACTCGCGTCGCGTCTGGCGAGCCCGCGCATCATCTTGTTCACGAAGCCCATCTCGCGGGTGATGAACCAGAGATAGGAGATCTTGCCATAATAGATGTGGGTGAGATTGATGCCGGTGCAGAATACGCGCCGCCCGGCATGTTTCGCGTGCTCCACCGTGTCGCCGCGCAGCACCGCGAGTTCGCTCGCCGGATCGAGGATTGCGAGGTCGACCGCGGTTTCGACCGGATGCAGCGTCGTCTCGTCCTCGGCATTGAGATAACGCGGATTGCGCAGCAGCACCATGGTCGCCTTGCCGTGGCGCTGCACCGCCGCGGTGCCGAGATCGAGCGCGCCTCTCGCTTGCAGCTCGGGGAGCCGCGCGACGGATTCCGGCTTTGGCAGCAGCATAGCGTGACAGAGATGCGCGCCGGCAGCCGGATGCGCGAGCACGCGCGCAAAGAAAATCCCCTGATCGATCTCGATGCCGTCCTTGTCGCGCTGCGGTTTCTCGCTCTGCGCGGCAACCTGGGCACGCGTCGGCGTCAGGCCGGGGACGAGGCTTGCCGCTTCGTAGACCAGCGGCTCGGCGCGAACCAACGCGGTCATGTCCTTGGTGATCGCGCCGTAGACCGCCTCGGCATGACGGCCGAGAAAGGCTTCGCGGCTCTCGCGCCCGGTACGCAGGATCGTCTCGGCGGCGCGCGCCTCGGCCGGATGGCGCTTGGGCTTGTCCGGCAACGCCGCGAGCAGATCGGCGCCCTTGCGCCAGAATTTCGAGTGCGCGTCCGCATCAAGCTGGAAATGCCCCGCGATCTCCGGCCGCGTTGCGCTCCAGGACGCCACGGCGTCGGTTGCGATCTGCATTTTCGTTTCTCTCCCTGTGTCGCATTATAGGAAGCGGCATCGGCGCGAGGCTAGCCCACCGTCTTCTCCGGCCAGCGGCACAGATCGTTGATGATGCATTTTTCGCACAGCGGCTTGCGCGCAATGCAGGTGTAGCGGCCGTGCAGGATCAGCCAGTGGTGCGCGTGCAGCTTGTACTTGTCGGGCACGACCCGATCGAGCTTGAGCTCGACCTCGAACGGAGTGAGGCCCGGCGCCATGTTCGTGCGGTTGCCGACGCGGAAGATATGCGTGTCGACCGCGATCGTCGGCTCGCCGAACGCCACGTTGAGCACGACATTGGCGGTCTTGCGCCCGACGCCGGGCAACGCTTCGAGCGCCGCGCGCTCGCGCGGTACCTGGCCGCCATGCTCGGCGACGAGCCGGCGCGAAAGCTCGACCACGTTCTTCGCCTTGCCGCGATAGAGGCCGATGGTCTTGATGAATTCGCGCACGCGCTCTTCGCCCAGCGCGGCCATTTTCTCCGGCGTGTCGGCGGCGGCGAACAATGCGGGCGTTGCCTTGTTGACGCCGGCGTCCGTCGCCTGCGCGGAGAGCACGACCGCGACGAGGAGCGTGTAGGGATTGATGTGCGCGAGCTCGGTCTGCGGCGCGGGGCTCGCCTTTTTGAAGCGGCGGAATGCCTCCTCGACTTCGGCCGGCGTCCACGGCTTGGGCTTGCCGGATCTTTTGACAGATTTGTTTGCAGCCTTGGGGGTCGTCTTGCTTGCCATCAAGCCGGTATAATGAACGCATGAGCGAGAGCAACGCCCCGACGGCCCCGGCAACGCCTGAACCCATGCTTTTTTCCGCGCTGCTGACCCCGCACCGCTCGCTCAGCAGTGTGGGCTTCTTCGTCGTAATGGGGCTGATCGCTGGCATCAGCTTCGTCGGCGGGCTCATATTTTTCATCGCCGGCGCCTGGCCGGTGATCGGCTTCCTTGGGCTCGACGTGGCGCTGATCTACTGGGCGTTTCGCGCGAATTACCTCGCAGCCGCCGCCTACGAGGAGGTGACGGTCACGCCCTCCGAGCTGCGCGTGAAGAAGGTGAGCGCGCGCGGCAAAATCGCCGAATGGTCGCTCAATCCGGTCTGGGTGCGGCTCGAGCGCGAAACACACGAGGAATACGGGTTGCTGCGGCTCTCGCTTGTATCGCGCGGCAGGAATTTGGTCGTTGGAAGCTTTCTGGGGCCGGCCGAGAAGGAAAGCTTCGCCAAGGCGCTTTCCGCGGCGATCGGCGAGGCGAAACGGGGCGTCACGCGAAGCGGCCCTTGAGGCCGGAAATCGGGTGGTTCACTGTCCCGTACAGGCCTAAGCAGCAGGCAATGGACATGATCCCGGAGACCGCCATGTTGTCCCCCGACCGCCTGCCCGACCTGGCGTCGCTCAGCGCTGCCAATGACGACTACGACATCGTGCGCCGCGCGATTGCCTACATCTCCGAGCGCTGGCGCGCCCAACCCGAGATCGAGCAGATCGCACACGCCGTCGGCGTGACGCCGGACGAGCTGCACCATCTCTTTCGCCGCTGGGCCGGACTGACGCCGAAGGCGTTCCTGCAGGCGATCACGCTCGACAATGCGCGCAAGCTGTTGCGCGATTCCGCGAGCGTGCTCGACGCGACCTATGAGGTCGGCCTCTCAGGCCCGGGCCGGCTGCACGACCTGTTCGTGACGCACGAGGCGATGTCGCCGGGCGAATGGAAATCCGGCGGCGAGGGCCTGACGATCTCCTACGGCTTCCACCCCTCGCCGTTCGGCATCGCGCTGGTGATGGCGACGCCGCGCGGGCTCGCCGGACTTGCGTTCGGCGATACCGGCGAGGAAAAGGCGATGCTCGCCGACATGCGCGGCCGCTGGGTGAAGGCGGCTTACGTCGAGGACAAGTCGATCACCGCGCCGCTCGCCGCGCGCATCTTCGATGCCAAGCTGTGGCGTCCCGACCGTCCGCTGCGCATCGTGATGATCGGCACCGACTTCGAGGTGCGCGTGTGGGAGACGCTGCTCGGCATCCCGATGGGCAAGGCCGCGACCTATTCGGCCATCGCCAGCAAGATCGGCCGGCCGAAAGCCTGCCGCGCGGTCGGCGCCGCGGTCGGCAAGAACCCGCTGTCGTTCGTGGTGCCTTGCCATCGCGTGCTCGGGCGCTCCGGCGACATCACCGGCTATCACTGGGGGCTGACGCGCAAGCGCGCGATGCTCGGCTGGGAGGCGGGGCAGGTAAGCGCGGCGTAACGCGGCTGTCATCCCGGCCGAGCGCAGCGAGAGCCGGGATCCATCAAGCAACGGTCGAGAATGTGAGAGATGGGTCCCGGATAGCCGCTTCGCGGCTTCCGGGATGACAGTCAGAGTTTCTTCCAGAAATACGTCGTGGCGCAGAAACCGCCGGCCGGCCACATCGCGTAATCGGGAATGACGCCGACGCGCTGCCAGCCGGTGCGCAGATAGAGCCGCTCGGCTTCCACGCCCGCGGTGTCGAGCACCAGCAGCGTGCGGCCGCGCGCTTTCGCTTCCGTTTCGGCACGCGCCATAAGGGCCGCGCCGATGCCATGATTGCGCGCGGAGCGGTGCACCAAGAGCTTCCGGATGTCGGCGCGATGCGGCTGGTTGGGCGGCATGTCGAGGCCGAGTTGCACGGTGCCGACGATGCGGCCGTTCAGCCGGGCTGCGACGAGGACGGTTTCGTTGCGGGCAACTGACGCGACGACTTTCTCGAAGTAAGCCGCCGCGTCGTCGCGGCTAAACGGGAGCATGAAACTCACCGACGCACCGCCCGCGACGCAATCGGCGAGGACTTCGGCGAGCTCGCCGATCGCGGCGGTTGCCGCGGCGGGATCGAGAACGAGGATTTCAACAGACATGGCTTGTCATCCCGGCCGAGCGAAGCGAGAGCCGGGATCCATTGAGCAACACGATAGGTCCTCGTTTGCGGAGAAATGGGTCCCGGGTCTCGTTCGCTTCGCGAACGTCGCCCGGGACGACAGCGAAGTTACGCCGCCAGATCGAGCTGCGAGGCGACGGTCGAATCCGGATTGAGCCGGTAGATGATCGGCACGCCGGTGCCGAGCTCGCGCTTCAGGATTTGCTCGGGCGTGAGGCGCTCCAGCACCATGATCAGCGCGCGCAGCGAATTGCCATGCGCCGAGATGAGCACGCGCTCGCCGCGCAGCACACGCGGCTGGATCTCCTGCACGTAGTAAGGCAGCGCGCGCGCGACCGTATCCTTCAAGGATTCGCCGCCCGGCGGCGGCACGTCGTAGGAGCGGCGCCAGATCAACACCTGCTGCTCGCCCCACTTCTTGCGCGCGTCGTCCTTGTTCATGCCGACGAGATCGCCATAGTCGCGCTCGTTGAGCGCCTGGTTGCGCACGATCGGAATGCCGCTCTGGCCCATCTCTTCCAGCATCAGGTCGAGGGTGCGCTGCGCGCGCTTCAGCGCGGAGGTGTAGGCGACGTCGAAGGCGAGCCCCTCGCCTTTAAGCTTGCGTCCCGCCGCGCGCGCTTCCGCGACGCCGGCTTCGGTCAGATCGACGTCGCGCCAGCCGGTGAACAGGTTTTTCAGATTCCACTCGCTCTGGCCGTGGCGCACGAGCACGAGAAGTCGGTCGGACATTGCGCTCTATTCCTCTCCTTCGTCATGCCGGCCATAGCCCGTCGAAGACGGGCGTAAACGCCCTGATGGCCGGGCATCCACGTCTTTCCTGCAACAAGCAAGACGTGGGTGGCCGGGTCAAGCCCGGCCATGACGAAGGCGTGCTAATCCTTCAGTCCCAACACATCCAGCATCGAATAAAGCCCCGGCGGCTTGCCGCGCGCCCACAGCGCCGCCTTCAGCGCGCCGCGTGCAAAGATCATGCGGTCGGTCGCCTTGTGCGTGAGCTCGATGCGCTCATCGGCGCCCGCAAAGATCACGCTGTGCTCGCCTGCAACATTGCCGCCGCGCAAGGATGCAAAGCCGATGTGGCCCACCTTGCGCGCGCCGGTGTGGCCGTCGCGCCCGCGCTCGGAATGGCTTTTGAGATCGATCTTGCGCCCCGCTGCCGCAGCCTCGCCGAACAGTAGCGCGGTACCGGACGGCGCATCGATCTTCTTGTTGTGATGCATCTCGACGATCTCGATGTCGAATTCATCGCCGAGCGCCGCTGCGATCTTTTTCGTCATCACAGCGAGCAGATTGATGCCGAGACTCATGTTGCCCGACTTCATGATCGCGGTTTTCTTCGCGGCCTCGGCGATCTTGGCGTCATCCGCGGCCGACGTGCCGGTGGTGCCGACGATGTGCACGAGCTTCGTTTCCGCCGCGAGCGCCGCGAGTGCGACGGTCGCGGCCGGCACGGTGAAATCGATGATGCCGTCGGCGGCCAGGGAACCGGGCCGGACTTCGCTGATCACGTTCACGCGGTTTGGCGGCAGGCCGGCCAGCACGCCGGAGTCCTGTCCGATAAACGGTGAGCCTTCGCTTTCCGTCGCGCCGGCGAGCGTCATGCCCGGCGTCTCGGCGATCGCCCTGACGAGCGTGCGCCCCATGCGCCCGCCGGCGCCCGCCACGATCAGCCGCATGTCAGGCATGGATGCCTCCGCATTGCGCGAGCGGTATAGCGACGCAAAGCCGGATTGTCAGCTACGGCTGCGGGCCGTCATAGCCCTCGATGATCATCACATCGCCGGTGGAATGCGGCGTGCGTAGTGCGATGGCGCGCTGATATTCCGGCGAGTTGTAGCAGGCAAGCGCCGTCGCATAATCGGGAAATTCGAGCACGACATTGCGCGAGCGGACCTTGCCCTCGGGATTTTCGAACTGGCCGCCGCGCACCAGGAACTTCGCGCCGTATTTGCGCAACGGCTCGGCGTTTGCTGCCACGTAGGCCTTGTAGCCTTCCGGATTGCTGACATCGATGTGCACGATCCAATAGGCCTTTGGCATTATCCCCTCCCGCGTCATCACCGGGCCGGCGCGCAAGCGACGTGACCCGGTGATCCCGATAGAATTTGCTCGATCTTCCGTTCCTTATCGTCATCGCCGGGTCAAGCCCGGCGATGACGAAGGAGCGTCACTTCGCCGCCACGGCGATTTCGGCCACGATCGCTTCGGCCGCTCCCCGCGGATCGCCGGCTTCCGTGATCGGCCGGCCGACCACCAGATAGTCCGCGCCCGCCGCGATCGCCTGGCTCGGCGTCGTCACGCGTTTCTGGTCGCCGCGCGCGGAGCCCTGCGGGCGGATACCGGGCGTCACGAACAGCATGTCGTTGCCGACCGCGAGACGCAGCGGCGAGGCCTCCTCGGGCGAACACACGAGGCCGTCGACGCCCAAGTCGTGCGCCTGCTGCGCGCGCCGAGCGACCAGCGCATCCACGCTCATCGAATAGCCCGACTCGGCAAGATCGATATCGTCGTAGGAGGTGAGCACCGTGACGGCGAGGATCTTCAGGCCCGAGCCGCGCTTGGCCGCGACGGCCGCCTTCATGGTCTGCGGATAGGCGTGCACGGTGAGGAAATTGACGCCGAGCCGCGCGACGTTCTCGACGCCCTTGGCGACCGAGGTCTCGATGTCGTGCAGCTTCATGTCGAGGAAGACGCGCTTGCCGGCGCGCGCCAGCGTGTCGGCGAACGACAGCCCGCTCGCAAAGGCGAGCTGATAGCCGACCTTGTAGAAGGTGACGCTGTCGCCGAGCCGCTCGACCATCGCCTCGGCGTCGCGCACGGTCGGCAGGTCGAGCGCGACGATCAGGCGGTCACGGGGTGGCGGCAAGGCGTGCTCCGGATTTGTTGGGACGCGATGCCGCAGCGGCACACACAAGTCAACCGTGCCGGTAGACCCACACGCGCGCGGGCGGCATGTTGCGCCAGATGCGCTCCGAGGCCTCGACCTTGACGCCGGCGAGCTTCGGGATCGGCGGCACCACTGCGTAGGTGAACTGCACGAACGGCGCCTGCGGCGCGAGCAGCGCCAGCGCCTCGCGCAGCAGCCGCAGCCGCATGCGCAGCGGCTTGGTCATCAGCGGCAGCCCCGATACGACGGCGGATGCCCCATGGCGCGTCACGTGCGCAAGCGACTCGCGCAGACGGTACGCGTCGGCCTGCACCACCGTGGCTTCAGGAAAGCGCTGGCGCAGCAGCTGGCAGAATGTCGGGTTGAACTCGACCAGCACCAGGCGCGCCGGATCGATGCCATGCTCGACCAACGCCTCGGTGATCGGTCCGGTGCCGGGCCCAAGCTCGATCACCGGGCCGTCGCCATGCGGATCGACATATTGCGCCATGGTACGGGCAAGCGGCTTGCTGGATGGGGTCACCGCGCCGACATCGAGCGGCTTCTTGATCCAGGAGCCGATGAAGCGGACCTCGTCGTCGAGGCGCACGCCGTTCTTCTGCCCGAAGCGGCGAATCTGCGTCTCGATGTTGCGGCCGATCTTGCGCTCGATGCGGCGGAACGGCTGCTCCACCTTCTCCTCGAACGTCTGCTCGAAAAGCCGCACCCGCTTCTCGATGTTCTTGCCGATCATCTGCTCGAAAAGCTTGATCCGCCTTTCGAACTGCTCAAGGGCCTGCATGGGCATCGGGGACGTGACCGGATTATGGCAGATTTGTAACACTACCGCGTAAAGCGGGGCATTGCGAGGGTCAAGACACCCCGGCGACAACAAGGTTTACGGCATGTTTCAAGCTGAACCCTGCCGGTTTCCGAGGCCCTCAAGGAAGTCCTTGACCTTGGAGAAGAAGCCCTCGGCCTCCGGCTGGGTCTCGTGCGACGATTGCTGCTCGAATTCCTGCAACAATTCCTTCTGCCGCTTGGTGAGCTTTTGCGGCGTCTCGACCAAGACCTGAACATACATGTCGCCGCTTTCGCGCGCGCGCAACACCGGCATTCCCTTGCTGGCGAGCCGGAAGCGGCGGCCGGATTGGGTGCCTTCCGGCACCTTCACACGGGTCTTGCCGCCATCGATCGTCGGCACGTCGAAGCCGCCGCCGAGCGCCGCCGTCACCATGGAAATCGGAACGCGGCAATGCAGGTCGGCGCCGTCGCGCTGGAAGAACGGGTGGGGGCTAAGCGAAAGGAAGATGTAGAGGTCGCCCTGCGGCCCGCCGCGCAAGCCGGCCTCGCCCTCGCCGGCGAGGCGGATGCGCGTGCCGTCCTCGACGCCGGCCGGCACATTGACCGAGAGCGTGCGCTCGCGCGTGACGCGGCCTGAGCCCGAACAATTCGGGCACGGATTGTCGATCACCTGGCCGCGCCCCTGACAGGCGACGCAGGTGCGCTCCAGGGTGAAGAAGCCCTGCGTGTGGCGCACCTTGCCGGCGCCGCCGCAGGTGGGGCAGGTCTTCGGCTTGGAGCCGGACTTCGCGCCCGAGCCGGAGCAGGCCTCGCAGGTCACCGAGGTCGGGATGCGCACCTGCGCGGTCTTACCGGAGAATGCCTCCTCGAGCGTGATCTCCATGTTGTAGCGCAGATCCGAGCCGCGCTCGCGCCCGCCGCTGCGCCCGCGCGCTCCGGACATGCCGAAGATGCCTTCGAAGATATCGGAGAAGGTTGCGCCGAAATCCGTGTTGAAGCCGTGGCCGCCGCCGCCCTGCTCGAACGCCGCGTGGCCGAAGCGGTCGTAGGCGGCACGCTTCTGCTCGTCCTTCAGGACGTCATAGGCCTCGTTGATTTCCTTGAATTGGTGCTCGCAATCCTTGTCGCCGGGATTGCGGTCGGGGTGCCATTTCATCGCGAGCTTGCGATACGACGCCTTCATCTCCGCGTCGGTCGCGGTGCGCTGTACCCCGAGGATCTCGTAGTAGTCGCGCTTGGCCATCAGATCGGAGCCCCTCCGCAGTCACAAAAACACGCCCCCGAGACGGACTCGGAGGCGTGCCCTATTTCGTATCCGTCGCCCATGCGCCGCCTTTGCGTGGCTCAGGCCGACTTCTTGTTCTTCTTGTCGTCGTCGACCTCGGTGAACTCCGCGTCGACCACGTCATCCTTCGGCGCGCCGCCCGCGGAAGCGCCGCCGTCGGCGCCAGGGGCACCGGGGCCGCCCGGACCCGCCTGATCTTTCTGCGCCTGCGCATACATCGCCTCGCCGAGCTTCATCGAGGCTTGCGCCAGCGTATTGGCCTTCGCCTTGATGTCCTCGGCGTCGTCGCCCTTGATGGCTTCCTTGAGCGCAGCGAGCGCATCCTCGATCGCGCGGCGCTCGGCCTCGCCCACCTTGCTGCCATGCTCGGCGAGCGACTTCTCGGTCGAGTGGATCAGCGCCTCGGCGTGGTTCTTCGCCTCGACCTGTGCCTTGCGCTTCTTGTCGTCCTCGGCATGCGCTTCGGCGTCCTTCACCATCTTCTCGATGTCGCTGTCCGAGAGTCCGCCCGAGGCCTGGATGCGGATCTGCTGCTCCTTGCCGGTGCCCTTGTCGCGCGCCGACACGTTGACGATGCCGTTCGCGTCGATGTCGAAGGTGACCTCGATCTGCGGCACGCCGCGCGGTGCGGGCGGCAGGCCGACGAGGTCGAACTGCGCCAGCAGCTTGTTGTCGGCCGCCATCTCGCGCTCGCCCTGGAACACCCGGATCGTGACCGCGGTCTGATTGTCCTCGGCGGTCGAGAACACCTGGGACTTCTTGGTCGGGATCGTGGTGTTGCGCTCGATCAGCCGGGTGAACACTCCGCCCAGCGTCTCGATGCCGAGCGAGAGCGGGGTCACGTCGAGCAGCAGCACGTCCTTGACGTCGCCTTGCAGCACGCCGGCCTGGATCGCGGCGCCGATGGCCACGACTTCATCCGGGTTGACGCCCTTGTGCGGCTCCTTGCCGAAGAACTGCTTCACGACGTCCTGCACCTTCGGCATGCGGGTCATGCCGCCGACGAGAACGACTTCGTTGATCTCGGCTGCCGACAGGCCGGCGTCCTTGAGCGCCTTGCGGCACGGCTCGACCGTCTTCTGGATCAAGTCGTCGACCAGCGCCTCGAACTTGGCGCGGGTGAGCTTCAAGGTCAGATGCTTCGGACCGGACGCGTCCGCCGTGATGAACGGCAGGTTGATTTCGGTCTGCGTGGTGGACGAGAGCTCGATCTTCGCCTTCTCGGCGGATTCCTTCAAGCGCTGCAGCGCGAGCTTGTCGCGGCGCAGGTCGATGCCCTGCTCCTTCTGGAACTCGTCGGCGAGATAATTCACCAGCCGCATGTCGAAGTCTTCGCCGCCGAGGAACGTGTCGCCGTTGGTCGACTTCACCTCGAACACGCCGTCGCCGATTTCCAGGATGGAAATGTCGAACGTGCCGCCGCCGAGGTCATAGACCGCGATGGTGCCGGTCTTCTGCTTGTCGAGACCATAGGCGAGCGCGGCGGCAGTCGGCTCATTGATGATGCGCAGGACTTCAAGGCCGGCGATCTTGCCGGCGTCCTTGGTGGCCTGACGCTGCGCGTCGTTGAAGTAGGCCGGCACCGTGATGACCGCCTGCTCGACCTTCTGGCCGAGATAGGCTTCGGCGGTCTCCTTCATCTTCTGCAGGATGAAGGCGGAGATCTGCGAGGGGGAATACTGCTTGCCGTCCTCCTCGACCCAGGCGTCGCCGTTGCTGGCGCGCGCGATCTTGTAAGGGACGAGCTTCTTGTCTTTCTCGACCATCGGGTCGTCGTAGCGGCGCCCGATCAGGCGTTTGACCGCGAAGATGGTCTTTTCCGGATTGGTGACCGCCTGGCGTTTCGCCGGCTGGCCGACGAGACGTTCGCCGTCATCGGTGAAAGCGACGATCGACGGGGTGGTACGCGCACCCTCGGCGTTCTCGATGACTTTGGGCGTCGCGCCTTCCATCACGGCGACGCAGGAATTGGTCGTGCCGAGGTCGATGCCGATGACCTTAGCCATGTTTGTCCTCTCTTTCCGGCAGATCGGCCGGGCCTAGATTTAGCGCCCGATGGGAGGGGCCGAACGGGCTTGAAACCCGCAGGACCACCCCCGGTCGATCCCCATTAACTGATGCGCCGCCCCCCGGCGGCGTTCCTTGGCTCATATAGGAGGAGCCGTTATGGCTGCAAGGCAGGAGACGCGAATTTGGGTGTGGTTTCCGCGGCGTAGGGCAGCGCGGCTTTCCGGATGCGCCAGGCGAGCCGGGCGGTCAGCCCGAGGATCGGCAGGAACGAGCCGGGCAGGTGCGCAAGCCCCATCAGGATGGTCAGGAAGGGCAAGGCCCAGACCGCGAGCATCAGGACGTCGTCGAGCGGCTCATTGTCGGAGCGCTCCATCAGCCTGAGCATAACCCAGCCGAACGCAACCATGTCGTAATTGAAGGCGTAAGGGGTGAACAGGAAAGCCGCGCTGACCAGGAAGGCGAGCGAGAGCACCGGATCGCGCGGGCGCCAGAAGACCCAGAGCGTGGCGGCAAGCGTCGCGGCCGAGACGGCCGCCTGAAGCCCGTAGGTGAGGCTCGCCGGCACGCCGATCAGCCGCATGTTCATGAACGCGGTCGGCATGTTGGTGATGAAGAAGCCCGTCCCTTCCGTGATGGCGCGGCTCTGCGTCGGCATCGCGAGATGCAGGTAGTCGGACCAGACACTGGCGCCGAGGGCGAGGCTGGTCGCGAGGGCAAGCGCGACGATCGTCGCCGCGGCCGCCGCAATGACGCGCCAGCGGCCCGTGAGCGCGAGCATCACCGGCAGCAGGAGGCCGAGCTGCGGCTTGATGCTGAGCAGCCCGAACAGGATGCCGGCAAGAACCGGGCGGCGGTCGAGCTGGATCAGACCGCCGATCAAGAGCGCGGTGGTGAGAAAGCCGTTCTGCCCGGTCCAGATGTTCAGCGTCACGGCAGGCGCAAGCGCGAGCAGCGCAATGTGGTCGAGGCGCCGCTCGCCTTCGGTTACCACCGCCAGATAGAGGATCAGCCCGAGCGCGCAGTAGAGCACATAGGCCGTCATGTAGGGCAGGAGCGCGAGCGGCCAGGTGAACAGCAAGAGATGCGGCGGATAGGACCAGATATGCGGCGGATAGTTTTCGCCAAAGAGGCCCCGCAACAGCGCGTTGTAGGCGCCCACCTCGAAATACTGCCCCGGATCGCCGCCGAGCGCCGCCTTCGCGCCCGCCCAGGTGGCGACGAAGTCGCGCCCGATCATGTAGCCGAACGCATCGTAGGGAAGCGGCGCGGTGATGAGCCAGCCGACCTCGACGCCGGCAACGACGATGCCGAAGGCGAGCGCGAGCTTGAAGAACGTGTCGGCGCAAGCGCTATGCGTCATGGCTTCACGCGATAGACCGCGAAGGGGCCTGCGGCCGGGAGCGGCTCGAGCCAGCCGGGCACGGCGCCCCCCTGCAGGCGGCCCCACAGGCTTGCCTCGCGCTCCGCTGTGCCGAGACCGCGCAAGCCGCTTTTGCCGCAGATCGCGACGTAGTCCGCATGCGTGCGCGCGAGCACGCCGCGCGCTTCGTCCGGCGGGACGCTGAGCGCCCGATGCGCCGTCAGGATGCCGGCGGAGAGCCGGTGATACGGCGCCGCAACGACGCGGTGCGGCGTGAGCGCCAGGATGAACGAGCCATAGTCGATATCGGTGGCGACCAGCCCGGGCGGCAATTGCGCGAGCGCCGCGTAGCTCTCGGTCTTGAAGCAGACGTCGGGTTCGCTGCGGTTGAAGCTGTCGTGCGCACCAAAGCCGGCCGCATTCGCGATCGTGATCGCGCCGAGCGAGAGCACCGCCGGGGTGAGCAGCACGCCGACGGCCGCGCGCGGCACCAGCGATTCCAGCGCCAGCAGCCGGAACAGATGCAGCGCGAAACACGCGACCAGCGGCATGGCGAGCCAGGTCGCGTAAGAGGCGGACTTGATGGCGGCGAGCGTCGTGAGAGCGGCCACCGCGAATGCGGCGGTCGCGACGAGGAAGCCGAAGTCGCCGCGCAATTCGCGCGAGCGCCCGAGAACGAATGCGGCTGCGAGCGCCATCGCCGGGAACGCCGCAATCGCAATGCCGGTCAACGGGCTTTCGATCGTCAGCGTGAGCAGCGGCTTCATCTCGCGTACATGCGCGAGCCAGATCGGCCACACTGCCGGATCCATCATGGCGTAGGGGCCACGCAGGCAGCGCGGCTCGATCGCGACAAGCAGCGCCGTTGCCGCCATGCCGACGGCGAGCATCTGCGCCAGACGAATTGGCATACGCTCGCCGGCGAACCGCGCGGCGAGAGCCAACCCGCTTCCGCCGATGACCGTGAGCGCAACCCAGTTGATGGCGATCGCGTCGCACACGCCACGCGTCCAGTGATCCGGCGCGACGATGACGAGGAACCCGACGAGCGAACCCGCCGCCAGCGCCAATCCGTAGTCGGCAGCCGCCTGCCCGCCTTTCGCATCGACCACATAGCGCGCCGCGACCGCGACGCCGCACACCATCAAATACGGCAGGCACTCGAGCCCGACCGCCATTGCGAAGCCGGTCACCGCACCGGCCGCCGTCGCCGCCCAGCGTAGGCGGTCGGACCACACCGCCGCCGCAACGGCGAGCACGCCGAGCGCGATCTGCACATTGTGATGGTCGATGCGGCCGGGACGAAATTGGTGAAACGCCGGCAGCCCGACCACGGCGAGCAGCAGTGCGATCAGCGCGGCTTCGCGGCCCGCGATGCGCCATGCGATCGCCGCCGTGCCCGCGATCGTCGGCAACAGCCACAGCATCGGCCAGGTCGTGCGCATCAGCCGCTCGGCGAGCGCGGGTTCGGTGAACCGCCCGAAGACCCACAGCGTGCCGGCAAGGCCGGCATCGACCAGTCGCGACCAATGCGACTCGTAGCCTCCGGCGACGCGTCGCTGATTCAAGTCGAACCAGCCCTGCCCGCCGAGCCAGTCGCGCAATTGCGCGAGCCGCATTGCATCATCGGTGTCGGCAAGCGTCTGCGCGGTGTCGCCCCAGCTCTGCGCGAGGAGCTGAATGGCGGCGAGTAGCCAGGCGAGCCCAAGCAGGAGCGCAAAGTTCGGCTGGCGGGATGCTGACATCTCTCCTCGTCATGCCCGGCCTCGTGCCGGGCATCCACGTCTTGGAGTGCGGCACAGGAAGACGTGGATGACCGGGACAGGCCCGGCGGCGACGAGGCACAAATGAGCCAACAGCGTTGAGTTTCGCTTAATAACCCGCGCCTAAATCGCGATTTCGCGCCGCCCGGTAAGCCCGAAATTAACGAAATCCTGCCAAGTCTCGGCCGTGGGGACGGCGCGCAGGAATTTCCTATGAGTGCTGGAAAGCTGGACATGGGCATGCGGCCCGATCCGTTGCGTTTGCTCGCCCAACATCTGCCCCGCCCCTTGCGCTTTCTGGCCGTCGGCGCGATCGGGCTCACCACCGACATCTGCGTGTTCACGATCCTGATGGGGTACGCGCCGCGTCCGCTCTCGATGCGGCTGTTCTCCCTCGCCGCCGCGACGCTCGTCACCTGGCGGCTCAACCGCGCGCTCACGTTCGACGACTCCGGGCGGCGCCAGCATGACGAGGCGCTGCGCTACGCCGCCGTGACCGCCATCTCGCAAGGCACGAGCTATGCGGTGTTCGCCGCACTGGTGCTCACCCTGTTCGGCGCGCTGCCGCAGGCCGCACTCATCGTCGGTGCCGCTGCCGGCGCGCTGGTCGGCTACAACGGCCACCGCCTGTTCGCCTTCGCGCGAGTGACGCAATGAGCACGCACGCCGACGTGTTCGTCATCGGCGCGGGCCCGGCGGGCCTCACGGCCGCCTATTGCCTGACGAAAGAAAACGCTTCCGTCATCGTGATCGAGAAGGACCCGGTCTATGTCGGCGGCATCAGCCGCACGGTCGAATACAACGGCTTCATGTTCGACATCGGCGGGCATCGCTTCTTTTCGAAGGCGAAGGAGGTCGTCGACCTGTGGCAGGAGATCCTGCCCGACGATTTCATCGAGCGGCCGCGCCTGTCGCGCATCTACTACGGCGGCAAATACTATTCGTATCCGCTAAGCGCGTTCGAGGCGCTGTCGAACCTCGGCCTCTTCACCAGCGCCGCCTGCATGCTGTCGTTCGCCTACGCCAAGCTCCTCCCGATCGAGCGCCCGGGCAATTTCCACGAATGGGTGCGCAACCAGTTCGGCGAGAAACTGTTCTCGATCTTCTTCAAGACCTATACCGAGAAGGTGTGGGGCATGTCGTGCGACGAGATTTCCGCCGATTGGGCCGCGCAGCGCATCAAGGGGCTCGATCTCGGCGTCGCCGTGATGAGCGCGCTGAAGAAAGCGCTGTTGCCGGACCGGATGATGAGGGGCAAGCCGAAAGCCGGCGGGCCGGTGGTCAAGACGCTGATCGAAAGCTTCCAGTACCCGCGCCGCGGCCCCGGCATGATGTGGGAAGCGGCCTCGCGCAAAATCCAGAAAGCGGGCGGCAAGGTGCTCAAGGGCCGCGAGCTGCAGCAGCTCTCTTACGACCATGCCGGAAAGCTCTGGCACATCGAGGTTTCTTGCACGGACGGCCGCAGCGAGAGCTACACGGCGGCGCACGTGATCTCCTCCGCGCCGGTGCGTGAGCTCACCGAGAAGATCACCCCCTCCCCGATCTCGCGGCTGCATGCGCGGCAATTGCGCTATCGCGATTTCCTCACCGTCGCGCTGATGGTGAAGAAGCCCGACCTCTTCCCCGACAACTGGATCTATATCCACGACCCATCGGTGCAGGTCGGGCGGGTGCAGAACTTCCGTTCGTGGTCGCCCGAGATGGTGCGGCCGGGCATGAGCTGTCTGGGGCTTGAATATTTCTGCTTTGAAGGTGACGGCCTGTGGAGCGCGCCGGACGCCGAACTGATCGCGCTCGCGAAGAAGGAAATCGCCAAGATCGGCCTGATCGCCGAGAGCGACGTGACCGACGCCTGCGTGGTGCGCCAGCCGAAAGCCTATCCGGTGTACGACGAGAATTATCGCGACAACGTCGCGATCGTCCGGCGCGACCTCGAAGGGCTTTATCCCACGCTGCACATGGTCGGCCGCAACGGCATGCACAAATACAACAACCAGGACCACGCCATGATGACGGCGATGCTCACCGCCAAGAACATCTTGGGCGGCGCGCGCGTCTACGACATCTGGAACGTCAACGAGGACGCCGAGTACCATGAGGCCGGCGGCTCGGGCGTGCGGCAGGCGCTCGGCTCGGAGCGGCTGGTGCCCCAGAAGACGAAAACCGAAACCGCGGCCGCATAAGCCTTTCCGTCGGTCCTTTCTCCGTTACTGGACAGCCCGCCCGCGCAGTTCTATCCCCTTGGCATCCTTGTGGGGCGCAGCGAGCCGCGTGAAAGAGCTCATCCGGGGTGCGTTCATCAGCGTGGCCGTTGCGGCCTGCTTCTTTGCAGCCTTCGTGGCCGCGGCCCTGTGGCTGCCGCAGGATCGGCAAGCCGTCCGCCGTCATCTCGTTGCGGCGGTTCTCGACGGAACCTTCAACGCGCACTTCGGGTACGGTCCCTTCGGCGGGCTGGTGTGGCCGCGGCACACGATGGATTGCGTGATCGGCAGCATGCTGCTTGCGCCGTCCGCAGGCCCCCTGGTCGACGCGATGAGCAACCGCTGGCCGGTCGTGAATGGCTCATGGCGCGACCCGCGCATGCCCGAGACGCTCGATTGCCAGGCTTTCGCGCGCGCGATCCCCGAACTCGGACCGGGCTATGGCGACGTCGAATATGTGCCGCTCGACCGCTACATCATGGGCATCCGAATTTTTGCGCGCAGCGTGCTCTCGCTCATGCCGCTTGAGCGGGCGGCCCGGATCATGCGCGGCATTGCGTTCGCATTGCTCGGCGCGGTCGGTCTCACGGCACTGTGGCAGCTCGGCACGGCAAGAGCCGAGCGCTCCTCTCTTCAGTTGCCGGCAGGCTACCTGATCATCGCCGGCTGCCTCGCGGCGCTCTATGGGGTGCATTACTTCGACGCAACCTTCTTCTTCGCGCCGCCGGATTATGTGCATTTCGCCTTCATCTGGATCAGCCTCATCGCGCCGCTCGCACGCCTGAGCCCGGCGAGGCGGGCACTCTATGCGGCGAGTTACGGCAGCCTGACCGCGATCTTCGAGGTGCTCACCGGCGGCATTCCGTTTGCGCTCGCTCTGCTCCCGCTGCTGCTTGCCTTGGGGTTTGAGGGCGAGCGGCGGACTTATCTCACACAGGTCATTCAGCTGTGGACCGCCTTCTGCGCCGCCGTCATCGCGTGTTTCGTCATCAAACGCGGCTTCACAGGCGTGTTTCTCGCCAACGAGGAATCGTTCCTGCATTTCCTGTTCTATCGGATGTACGGCGAGCCGGTCGCGGCGAGCGGCACAAAACTGACGCTCGGCTTCCTGCTCGCCGCGTATCGGATCTGGAGCAAGCTGATCGCGCTCGGTTCGGCCAACATCGGTACCGGCCTCGTCCTGACGGCATTGGGGGTGTTCGCGACGCTGACGTGGCGTGCGCGCAAGCTGCCGTGGTGCGCCCATCGCTCGGTCCTGATTGCGTGCTGGCTCGGCCTCGTGGTGCTGATCGCGTGGTCCGTGGCGTTCCTCAATCACACCGCCGTTCACCCCTATTTCATGGCCCGGCTGCTCATCATTCCGGTGATCGGAGCTACGGTGCTGGTTACGCGACGTCTGCTGCCTCGGGCGCGTTCCGAAACCGGGTCGCAGGCGCGCATCGCCTCGCCTATCTGAACCGTCATGGCAACGATCGCGCTCGCGCCCGGCGTCACACTGACGCCCGGCTATCTCGACCGCGCCGCGCAGGAGGAGCTGTTTTGCGCGGTGTGCACAGTTATCACAGAGGCGCCGCTCTACCTGTCGCGCATGCCCCGCACCGGCAAGCCATTGTCGGTGCGCATGAGCAACTGCGGGCCGCTCGGCTGGGTGACGGACGAGGCGCACGGCTATCGCTATCAGGCGACACACCCCGAGAGCGGCAGGCCGTGGCCGCCGATCCCTAACGTACTGCTGCGGGCATGGCGCGAACTCGGCGGCTATGCGCTGCCGCCCGAAGCCTGCCTGATCAATTTCTATGCGCCCGACGCCCGCATGGGCCTGCATCAGGACAAGGACGAGCAGGACTTCGCCGCTCCGGTGGTGTCACTCTCGCTCGGCGACACCGCACTGTTCCGCGTCGGCGGGTCGAAGCGCAGCGATCCGACGCGTTCGGTGCGGCTCGTCTCGGGCGACGCCGTCGTGCTCGGCGGGCAAGGCCGGCTGGCGTTTCACGGGGTGGACAGGATCCTGCCCGGCACCTCGACGCTGCTGCCGGAGGGTGGGCGGATCAATTTGACGCTGAGGAGGGTGACGAGGCCGAATTGACCCCGCTCATGCCCGCGAAAGCGGGCATCCAGCTCTTTGTTTTGGCTCCTGGGTCCCCGCTTTCGCGGGGACGAGCGGTCAAACTACTGCTCGGCCGGCGTCATCCAACCGAGCGTGTTGCCGGCATTGTCGTTGACGATCGCGATGCGGCCGACACCCGGCACGTCCCATGGCTCGCGCACGACCTCGCCGCCCTCGCTGGTCGCGCGCGCGAGCGCGGTGGAAAGATCGTTCACCGCCACATAGGCGAACCAGCCTTCGCCCGTGTCCGCATCATCCGCGTCGATCGTGTAGATGCCGGCGACGGACTCATCACCGACCTTGGCGACCCAGTAGGTCGGACCGCCTCCGCCCTCCATCGGCTCGAAGGTCCAGCCGAGCGTTGCGCCATAGAATTTCTTCGCCGCTTCGGCGTCACGCGTCATCAGTTCGTTCCAGTAGAAGCTGCCATTCGTCGCCATGCCGCCCTCCTGCGCTCGCCGCCACGCTAAAGCATGCCCAAGGCGGTCGAAAGACCCGGGCCGTGGCCCGCGCGCCGGCCGCATTGTCGCCCATGTTGCGACGATGTATGCCGTGGCCGCCCGAACGGGCGGATTTCGCGACTGCCCGGAAAGGCCGTTCATGAACTTGTTCCCGCAAATCCTGCCGCGCGCTCTGCTCGGCGCGCTGGCCGGCCTGATCCTGGCCGCCGCCCCCGCGCGGGCCGCCGATCCGGTGTTTCCGGTCAATTCGCGCATCGGGCTCGTTGCGCCGGCCGGCTTCACGCCGAGCAGCCGGTTTTCAGGGTTCGAGAACCCGCAGGCGAGCGCCGCGATCCTGCTGGTTGAACTCCCCGCCGATGCCTACGCCGACGTCGAGAAAGGCTTTACCGACGAGGCGCTCAAAGCCCGCGGCATGACGGTGCAACTGCGCGAGCCGCTCACCTTCAAGGACGGCAAGGGATTTTTCGTCTCCGGCCCGCAGGAATCCGGCGGCCAGAAGCGTCATGAGGCCGTGATGGTCGCCACCCTGAACGGCGTCACTGCGATCGTGTCGCTGCAGATGGTCGAGGCGACGCGCGCGACCCTGACCGACGCGATCATGCGCAACACGTTCCAGACGCTCGCGGTACGCCAGCAAGTGCCGGAAGCCGAAAAGCTCGCGGTGCTGCCCTACAAGATCGGCAACCTGGCCAAATTCCGCATCGTGCGTTCCGCGCGCGAAGGCGTCGCGATCCTGACCGACGGCCCGAACGACGAGGTCACCGCGGTCGAGCAGCCGTTCATGCTGGTCGCCGTCGCCCCCGGCGAGCCGCCAAAAGTCGAAGACCGCGACAAGTTTGCGCGCCAGCTGTTTGGCACGCTACCCGGGCTCAAGGACGTCAAGATCACGCGTTCCGAGCCGCTCCGGATCGGCCAGGCGCAGGGCTACGAGATTGTCGCCGACGCCAAGGACACGAAATCGAGCACCGATGTCTCTGCGGTCCAATGGGTGCGCTTCGGACAAAGCGGGTATCTGCGGATGTTCGCGATCGTGCGCAAGAGCGCGTGGAGCGACGTGTTCCCAAGGCTGCGCGCAATCCGCGACAGCATCGAGCCGCGGTAGCCCCTCCTTCGTCATGGCCGGGCGTGTCCCGGCCATCCCGCTTAGGTTCGCAAAGCCGTGTCCGCTCTATCGGGATGCCCGGCACAAGGCCGGGCACGACGGAGAAACTAATTGTCTTCCGTATTGTCGTTCGCCGGTGCATCCGCCGCGGAGGCTTTCGGCCCGCCCTTGGAAACGCCGACCAAAGCGGGCCGCAGCACGCGCTCCCCGATGGTGTAGCCAGGCTGCATGACCTGCACCACGGTGCCGGCCGGCACCGACGCATCCGGAATTTCGAGCATCGCCTGATGCAGGTTCGGGTCGAACTTCTGCCCTTGCGGTTCGATCTTCCTGACCCCGTGCTTCTGCATCGCCTTGATCAGTTCGCGCTCGGTCAATTCGACGCCGTCGAGCAACGCCTTGACGCCCGCTTCGGCCTTCTCGCGGATCTCGTCGTCGAGCGCCCTCAGTGCGCGCTCCATGTTGTCGGCGACGGCGAGAATATCGCGCGCGAAGCTGGTCACGCCGTAGGCACGCGCATCGGCGACTTCGCGCTCGGTGCGCCGGCGCAGGTTTTCCATCTCGGCGAGCGTACGCAGCAACCGATCCTTCAAGTCCGCGGTTTCCTTGGTGAGCGCCGCGACCGGATCTGGTGCGGTCTCACCCGAAGCGGCGGTTTCCGGCGTCTCGGTCTCAGCGCCAGTGGTGCCGGAGGTCGTATCCGTCATCCCAATTCCGTTCGGTCTGTTGAAATGTCGCAGGGGATATCAGCGCTGCGGCATGAAAAATCAAGCCTTCGTGATCAACTCCCGAGGACCTTGCTGACCACCTTGGCGGTGTAATCGACCATCGGAATGATGCGCGCGTAGTTCAGCCGGGTCGGCCCGATCACCCCCAGCACGCCGACGATGCGGACATGCCCGTCGCGATAGGGCGACACGATGGTGGAGGAGCCGGAGAGCGAGAACAGCTTGTTTTCCGAGCCGATGAAGATCCGCATGCCGTCGGCCTGCTCGGCGCGCCCGAGCAGGTCGGCGACGCCGCGCTTTTCTTCGAGATCGTCGAACAGCAGCCGCACACGCTCGAGATCTTCCAGCGCATGCAGATCGTCGAGCAGGTTGGCCTGGCCGCGCACGATCAGCTGGCGTTCCGCGGTCTCGCCGCCCGACCAGCTGGCAAGCCCTGCCGCCACGATGCGCTGGGTGAGTTGATCGAGCTCCGCCTTCCCGGTTTCGAGCGCACGGTCGAGCTCGGCACGCGCTTCGGCAATCGTACGGCCACGGATGCGGGCATTGAGGAAGTTGGTCGCTTCGGAAAGAGCAGAGCTGGGCAAACCCGGCGGCAGATTGACGATGCGGTTCTCGACCTGTCCATCCTCGGCGACCAGCACCACCAAAGCGCGCTCGGGTTCGAGCCGCACAAACTCGATGTGCTTGAGCCGCGTGTTCGATTTCACTGCCAGCACCACCCCGGCGGCGCGCGTCAGCCCGGAGAGCAGGCCGGAGGCTTCGGTGAGCACCGCGTCGACCGACTTCGAGGTTCCGGCCGCGGCAACCTGTGCCTCGATCGCCTGACGGTCGCGCTCGGTCACGTCGCCGATCTGCATCAGCGCATCGACGAAGAAGCGCAGGCCGCGCTCGGTCGGCAACCGCCCGGCCGAGGTATGCGGCGCATAGACCAGGCCGAGCTGCTCGAGGTCGGCCATGACGTTGCGTACCGAAGCGGGCGACAGGGTCATCGGGATGATACGCGCGAGATTGCGCGAGCCGACCGGTTCGCCGGTTGCAAGATAGCTTTCGACGATCTGGCGGAAAATCTCGCGCGAGCGCTCGTTGAGCTGTGCGAGGCCCGCCTGCGATTGTCCGAGAGGGATGTCCTGCGACACGGGCTGCTCCATCGTTCACGCCAACACTTGTCCCTGAAAGCGCCCCAACACAAGCCTTGTCGTTCCGCCTCGTCCCACCTAAAAGCAGCGCCAACTCATCGACGCTTCTGGAGGACGAATGCGGCCAAGCCGCCGACAAGCCGACGAGCTGCGGACCGTGACGCTCGACCGTGGCGTGGTGAAGTATGCCGAAGGCTCATGTTTCGTGAAGTTCGGCGACACCCATGTGCTGGTGACGGCCACGCTCGAAGATCGCCTCCCGCCATGGCTCAAGGGTCAGGCGCGCGGCTGGGTCACGGCCGAATACGGCATGCTGCCGCGCGCCACCAATGAGCGCACGCGGCGCGAAGCCTCCGCCGGCAAGCAGGGCGGCCGCACCCTGGAAATCCAGCGGCTGATCGGACGCTCGCTGCGCGCCGTGGTCGACCTGCCGGCGCTTGGCGAGCGGCAGATCACGGTCGACTGCGACGTGATCCAGGCGGACGGCGGCACGCGCACGGCGGCGATCACCGGCGGCTGGGTCGCGCTCTCGGACTGCATCAACTGGATGAAGGCGCGCGATATGCTGCGCGGCGATCCGCTGCGCGATCACGTCGCTGCCATATCCTGCGGCGTGCACAAGGGCGTGGCGGTGCTCGATCTCGATTATGCGGAAGACTCCGAAGCGGATACGGATGCGAACTTCGTGATGACCGGCGCGGGCAATCTGGTCGAGGTGCAGGCGACCGCCGAAAAAGTCCCGTTCAGCGAAGAGCAGCTGTCGGCGCTGCTGGCGCTCGCGCGCAAGGGCATCGGGAAGCTCGTCGATCTGCAGAAGCTCGCCGTGATGTGATCTGGAATGGCGTCATCCCGGCCGAGCGCAGCGAGAGCCGGGACCCATGTAACGCGGCGCCGCGTTTGGGACGATGGATCCCGGGTCTCTCTCGCTGCGCTCGCCCGCCCGGGATGACAGCTGAGGAATCATGCACCGCCCCATCACCGGCCGCCTCGTCATCGCCACGCACAACAAGGGCAAGCTCGCCGAGATGCGCGACCTGCTCGCGCGCCATGGCGTCGAGGCGGTGTCGGCGAGCGAGCTGAATCTGCCGGAGCCGGAGGAGACCGGCACCACATTCGCGGCGAATGCGCGCCTCAAGGCGGAGGCGGCCGCGCGCGCTTCGGGCATGCCCGCTTTTGCTGATGACTCCGGGCTCGCGGTCGATGCGCTCGACGCCGCACCGGGGATATACTCGGCGCGGTGGGCCGGCGAGACGAAGGATTTCCGCCACGCGATGGAGAAGGTCGAGGCGGGATTACGCGAGCGCGATTGCTTCAAGCCCGAGCAGCGCAAGGCGCACTTCGTCTCGGTGCTCGCGGTGGCCTGGCCGGACGGACATTTGGAGGAATTCGAGGGGCGCGTGGACGGCACTTTGGTCTGGCCGCCGCGCGGCGAGAAGGGCTTCGGTTACGATCCGATGTTCCTTCCCGATGGTTTCGACCTTACATTCGGCGAGATGACCGCCGACCAAAAGCACGGACTGCCGCCACAAGGGCAGGGCCTCTCGCATCGCGCGCGCGCCTTCCTCAAGCTCGCGGAGGCGTGCCTTGCTCGACAGAAGTAATCCTCCCCCGCAGGCGGGAGAGGTCGGCGAGCGCAGCGAGCCGGGAGGGGGCGCTTTCGGCATCTACGTGCACTGGCCGTTCTGCCTCTCGAAGTGCCCCTATTGCGACTTCAACAGTCACGTCCGCCACGCCGCCATCGACGAAGAGCGTTATGTGCGGGCGTTCGCCGCCGAGATCGCCGCGACGGCCGCACGCGTTCCCGGCCGCACCGTCACGACCATCTTCATGGGTGGCGGCACGCCGTCGCTGATGAAGCCCGAGACGGTCGGCGCGATCCTCGATGCGACGGCCAGGCATTGGGCCATCGCGCCCGACGTCGAGGTGACGCTGGAGGCCAATCCGACCAGCGTCGAGGCGACACGCTTTGCCGGCTACCGCGCGGCCGGCGTCAACCGCGTCTCGCTCGGCGTGCAGGCGCTCGACGATTCGGCGCTGAAAGAACTCGGCCGGCTGCACACGGCGCAAGAAGCGCTCGATGCCGTGAAGATCGCGCGCGCGGCGTTCGACCGCTACTCGTTCGATCTGATCTACGCGCGGCCGGGCCAGACGCCCGACGCATGGCGCGCGGAGCTGGCGCAGGCGATCGACGAAGCCGCCGAGCATCTCTCGCTCTATCAGCTCACCATCGAACAGGACACGCCATTTGCGGCGCTGCACGCGGCCGGCAAACTGGTCATTCCCGACGATGACAACGCGCGTGCGCTGTTTGACGTGACGCAGGAGGTCACGGCCGCGCACGGGCTTCCCGCTTACGAGATTTCCAATCATGCGCGGCCTGGCGCGCAATGCCGGCATAATCTCGTCTACTGGCGCTATCACGAATACGCCGGAATCGGACCCGGCGCACATGGGCGGCTGGTCGTGGATGGCCAACGCCGTGCAACGGCGACAGAGAAGCGTCCCGAGGCGTGGCTGATGCGTGTCGAAGCAAGCGGCCACGGCATCGTCGCCGACGAGACGCTGACGCGCGCCGAGCAGGCCGACGAATATCTGCTGATGGGCCTGCGGCTCGCCGAAGGGATCGATCCCGCGCGCTACGCGGCGTTCGCCGGCCACCCGCTCGATCCCGCGCGCATCGCGGCGCTCGGCGCCGAGGGCATGGTGGAAGCGACTCCGGACGGCCGCCTGCGCGTCACGCGCGCAGGCTTCCCGGTGCTCGATGCCGTGGTGGCGGATTTGGCGGCGTAGTTTTTTTGTTGCGCATGATCTTATCCGAAAACCGGTTTCCACTTTTCGGGATCAAGCGGCTCAAGTCCCGCCCGCGCTGAACGCCTTCGGGGCCGGACTGATCACCTGCGGGCCCGATGTCGTGACGCGCATCACCGCCAGACCGCGCTGATTGGTGCCGTCGGGGCGGAAGCGGAACACGCCGTCGATGCCGGCGAAGCCGGACGCGTTGGTCAGCACCTCTTCCGAAAAGCGCGCCGGGCCTTGCGTCTTCACCAGTGCGGCGACGAGCGAGACCGCGTCATAGGCGAGCGTCGCGGGACGCAGCGGATCCTGTCCGTAGCGCGACCGGTAGCGGCCCGAGAACGCGCGGTAGCCCCCCGGATCGGGTGCCGCAAACCAGCCGCCCTGCACGGCCGGCTCGGCGAAGATGCGCGGATCGTCCCACAGCCCGGTGCCGATCAGCTGGATACGGCGCGTGTTCGCGCCGCCAGCGCCGAGCATCTGCGCCGCCGCCACCACCGCGTCCGCGCCATCCGGGATGAAGATCGCATCGGCCTGGCGCATCGCCGCGGCGACGCGCTGCACGGGCCCCTGCATCTGCGCGCGGTCGAGCGGATAGCGTTCCATCGCAACGACCCGCCCCCCACCGCGCGCGACCGCTTGCTGGAATGCGGCCTGCACCACGCTGCCGTAGGCATTGTCGGGAATGAGCGCCGCGAACGAGCGCTTGCCCTGCTGGATGGCATAACCGATCACGCGGTCGACATCGGACTCGGGCAGGAAGCTCAACAGGTGCACGCCGGGCGCCGCCACTGTGGAGTCGGTCGAAAAAGCGAGCACCGGCACGCCGCGCGCGCGCGCGACCTGTGCGGCCGAACTGACCGACACGGCGAACAACGGCCCGAGGATGATCTCGGCGCCTTCGGCCAGCGCCTGCTGGGCGGCCTGCGCGGCGCCCGACGACGTGCCGCCGTCGTCCTTCACGAGAAGCTGGATGTCGGGATTCGAGAACTCGGCGAGCGCCATTTCGGCGGCGTTGCGCATCGACTGCGCGACCGCCGCGCCATTGCCCTGCGCCGACAGCGGCAGGATCAGTGCCACCTTGACCTGACCGGCGCCGACGGCGGTCGGCTGGGCGCCCGGCGGAGGAGGCGGCGCACCGAAGCTGAAATAGTCCGCGCCCGGCATGCCCGAGCAGGCCGCGGCGAGCAGCCCGAGCGCCGCCACGACCGCGATACGCGCATTGCGCGTCCGCGCCACCAATTTCTCCGGCCAATTGGGGGACAAGGCTGCCCTCCCTGCACGCCATACTGCGGCGCCAGTCCACACCCGCCCCGTCATATTGGGGCTGAAGGTTAATTAAGTCAAAAGGTTGAGTTCCAATGCGCGACGGGCCGGCGCACGCCCGCTAGACTGTCGAGCATGCAGAAGGGGCACATCTCGCGGGCACACCTGGCGGGCGACGGCGCGCCGCGCCTCCGGCGCTATACCGTTACCGGACAGGCGGTCGAGGCGCCCCCGCTCGCGCCCGGGCTTTACCTGGTGGCGACGCCGATCGGGAACCTGCGCGACATCACGTTGCGCGCGCTGGAAACGCTGGCTGGGTCCGATCTGGTGGCGTGCGAGGATACGCGGGTGACGCGGAAGCTGTTCGATCGTTACGGGATTTCGACGCCACTCATCGCTTACCACGACCACAATGCCGAAACGGCCCGGCCGAAAATCCTCGAAAAGCTTGCCGCGGGCGGCGCGGTCGCGCTGGTGTCGGATGCCGGCACACCGCTGATCTCCGATCCCGGCTACCGGCTGGTACGCGCCGCCGCCGCGGCAGGTCATCCCGTGACTGCCGCGCCCGGCGCGTCCGCCGCGCTGATGGCGCTGACGGTTTCAGGGCTGCCGACCGACCGCTTTTTCTTCGAGGGTTTCCTGCCCGCGAAGGAAGCCGCACGGCGCACGCGCATCGGGGAACTTGCGCGCATCCCGGCAACGCTCGTGCTGTTCGAGAGCGGGCCGCGGCTGGCCGCGACACTCGCCGCTCTCGCAGCCGGCCTTGGCGCACGCGAGGCAGCGGTGACGCGCGAACTGACCAAGCTGCACGAGGAGGTGCGGCGCGGCGATATCGCGGCACTCGCGGCAGACTATGCGGCGGGCGCCGAAACGCGGGGCGAGATCGTCATCGTGATCGCGCCGCCCGGCGCCGACGCGCAACCGAGCTCCGCCGACATCGACGCGCTGCTGCGCGCCGCGCTCGGCCGCACATCGGTCAAGGAGGCGGTGGCCGAAGTCGCCGCCGCGACCGGCGAGCCGCGCCGCGCCGTTTATGCGCGCGCGCTCGCACTCACCAAGGACCCCGATGGCGCGCCGGACCCGACATGAGCCGCCAGCCGTGCCGGTCGCGCCGCGCCCGGAGCGGCAGGTCGCGTTTGCGCTCGGCCTTTCGGCCGAAAGCCGCGCCGCCGCGCTGCTGATCGCGAAAGGCTACCGCATCGTGGCGCGGCGCTACCGCAGCCCGGTCGGCGAGATCGACATCGTGGCGCGTCGGCGCAAAACGCTGATCTTCGTCGAGGTGAAGGCGCGCGAGCGGCTCGACGATGCGGCCGAGGCCGTAATCGTGCGCCAGCAGCGGCGCATCATCGCGGCAGCCGAAGCCTGGCTCGCCAGCCACCCCGACGATGTCAACTGCGACATCCGCTTCGACGTGATGCTGGTCGCGCCGAAGAGCTTGCCGCGTCACATCGTGGCGGCATTCGACGCGAGCAACTGATCGTCTATTCCGCTCGTCCCCGCGAAAGCGGAGACCCAGTTGCTGCCTTTTATTCGTCGCCCTGGATGCCCGCGTTCGCGGGCATGAGCGGATCGAGGATTTAGGCCGCCCTCGGCTTGCGCTCCGCGCGCCGTTCGGGACCGCGGTAATCCGGCCTCTCGGCCACGCGGCGCTCGAACTCCCCGCCGCGCAGTGCGTTGAAGAAGTTCTGCACTTCCTCGGTCAGGCGCGATGCCTCGCTCGAAAGCGAGAGCGAGGCATCGAGCACCGCGCCGGCCGAGCGCGTGGTTTCGCCGATCGCGCCATTCACGGTCGCGATATTGCTTGCGAGCGTCTTGGTGCCCTGTGCGGCGAGCGTCGCGTTGCGCGAAATCTCCTGCGTGGCGGCGCCCTGCTCTTCCACCGCGCTCGCAATGGCGGTCGTGACCTTCTCGATCTCGGTCATCGAGGCCGCCACGTTGCGCACCGCTTCCACCGCACTCTTGGTCGAAGTTTGAATGCCGGCGACTTGCAGGGCGATCTCCTCGGTCGCCTTCGCGGTCTGGTTTGCGAGCGACTTGACCTCCTGCGCCACCACCGCGAAGCCCTTGCCGGCATCGCCGGCGCGCGCCGCCTCGATGGTGGCGTTGAGCGCGAGCAGGTTGGTCTGCGCCGCGATCGCCTGGATCAGGTCGATCACGGCGCCGATGCGCTGGCCCGCAGCCGCCAAACCTTCGATTTCGGCGGCCGAGGACTCGGTCGTCGCGCCGGCTTCGCGCACCACCGAGGTCGCCTGCACGACGTGGCGCGCGATCTCCTGGATCGACGCGGTGAGTTCTTCCGAAGCCGACGCGACGGTGTTGACGTTGGTGGCGGTATCGTCGGACGCGGTCGCCGCAGACCCGGTCTGGTCCTTCGCATGCGAGGCGACGCCGGTCAGCGCCTGCGCGGTGGAGCGCATCACCTCCGCGTTCTTGCCGACCGCACCGAGCGACTGCTCGACCGACACGCGGAATGTCTCGACCGCACTCTCGATCTGGCCGTTGCGTGCCTCGCGTGCCTTGATCTCTTCCGAGACGGTGCGATTGAGTTCGGCATTGCGCACCATCGCGCTCTGGAACACGCCGATCGAGCGCGCGAGCGCGCCGACCTCGTCGTGGCGCTCCGCATAGGGCACCGCCACGCTGGTATCCCCCCCTGCCACCTGTTCGGTCACGCGCGTGATGGCGGCCAGCGGCCGCGCCACCGCGCGCCAGATGAGCGCAATGCCGGCAAGCGCAAGCGCGAGTGTAACGAGTGCGAGGGCACCGAGCAGCCAGGCGGAGCGCTGGATGCCGGCCTCCATCTGGCTATAGACCTGTCGGGAGCGCGCGTCATAGATGCGCGCGAGCTTGTCGAGATCCTGGTTGAGCGCGGTACGCACGCTGCGGTTCGCCTCGTTGTCGCCCCACTCGCGCCCCTTGGCGGGACTGACTTCGCTGCCGAGCCGCGCCAGCTCCTTGCGGAAGCCCATGAACTGCTGGATGCGCTTCTCGAACTCGGCGAATTGCGCGGCATCTGCGCTGCCGACGTGCTTGCGCCAGTCGGCCACGACCTGGGCGATGCGCTCGTTCAGCTTCAGGATGAGATCGCCATAGCGCTTGCCGCTCGCGAGGTCGGGCGACATGTAGACGCCGCGCGACTCCATCACGACCGCGTAGATGAGGCCGTTGACGCGCTCGACGTTCTGCGCGCCGAGGAAGGCCTTCTCGAAATCGTCGGTCAGGGCCGAATTCTGCCGCGAATTGAGCGCGGCCATAAGGGCGAGGGCGATCGTCACGGTCGCGAGCAGGGCAAAGATCGTATAAAGCTTGGCGGCGATCGAAAGGCTGGGCAGTTTGAACATGGTCCCCCCGAAGACAGTGACCGTCAAATTGCATGCAATCCGTTAACCATCGGTTGAGGGTTGCGGCGATGCCCGGCACATTGTGGAAAAGGCTGAGATAAATGGCGCTGAACGTCGCCGTGCAGATGGACCCGATCGAGCGGATCAACATCCGCGGCGATTCGACTTTCGCGTTGCTGCTGGAGGCGCAGGCGCGCGGACATACGCTGAGCTACTACACGCCGGAGCGGTTGGCGCAGGTGCAGGGCCGCGTGTTCGCGAGCGTCCAGCCGCTATCGGTGCGCGACACGCTCGGGGATCACTTTACGCTCGGGGAGCCGCGCCGGATCGAGCTGGCCGAGCTGGACGTCATCCTGCTGCGGCAGGACCCGCCGTTCGACCTCGCCTACATCACGACGACGCACCTATTGGAGCGCGTTCACCCGAACACCCTGGTGGTCAACGACCCGGCGCATGTGCGCAATGCCCCGGAGAAGATTTTCGTCAATGAATTCCCCGACCTGATGCCGCCGACCCTGATCACGCGCGACCTCGCGGAGATCCGGGCGTTCCGCGCCGAGCACGGCGACATCGTGATGAAGCCGCTTTACGGCCACGGCGGCGGCGCGGTGTTTCGCGTGACGCGCGACGACCTCAACTTCGGCTCCCTCTACGACATGTTCGCCGTGACGTTCCGCGAGCAATGGGTGGTGCAGGCCTGGCTGCCCGCCGTGAAGGAGGGCGACAAGCGCATCATTTTGGTGGACGGCGAATTCGCCGGGGCGGTGAACCGCGTGCCGGCGCCGGACGATCTGCGCTCCAACATGGTGCGCGGCGGCTCGCCCAAGCCGACCGACCTCACGCCACGCGAGCGCCACATCTGCGAGCGGCTCGGTCCGCACTTGCGCGCGCGCGGGCTGCTGCTCGTCGGGATCGACGTGATCGGCGATTACCTGACCGAGATCAACGTGACGTCGCCGACCGGCATCCGCGCCGTGCGCAACGTCGGCGGGCCGGACATCGCCAGGCTGGTATGGGACAAGATCGAGAGGAAGCGGAAGGGATAGCTCCTCATGGACCCGGCGTTGCTCCGCGATGACTCTCGCCGCTCAGCGCGATCTGATGGTTGCTCTGCCCGCCGGGCGCGCGCGCCGGTCGACGCGGCGTGACAGCGCGGGAGCCACCTCGGCATCATCCGTGTCCGCAGCGCTGGCCGCAGGACGGACGATTCTGTCGGCTTCTTCCTCTCTGATGGCTTTGCGCACCCGCTCCGCCTCGCGCAGCGCGTCATGAATGTCTTTATTGGGCGACCCGTCGAGGAAAAACACCATGCATTCGCAGGTCGGACACTGCCGGGTATAGCCGTCCCGCAGCCGGCTGGCCTTGTCTCGAAATTTCGATTTGCATCGCGTGCAGCGCACCAGAACGGTGTCATCAATGCCCACTGGATGTCCCTCCGGCCCCCCGTGACATTACCGGCAGGAAACCTGCCAACGGCTTAAAGCCCGACTCGAAGGGGGGCGCGCTCCAACCCTTCCCAAGTCCACTGAGCGGCGCTACTTCACCACCGCCGCGGCCGCTCTCCCGGCGATCCGGCCGGAGAAAATGCAGCCGCCGAGGAAGGTCCCTTCGAGCGCGCGGTAGCCGTGCATGCCGCCGCCGCCGAAGCCCGCGACTTCGCCGGCCGCATAGACGCCGGGCAGCGGCTCGCCGCCCGGCCGCAGCACGCGCGCCGAGAGGTCGGTCTCGAGCCCGCCCAGCGTCTTGCGCGTGAGGACTGAGAGTTTCACGGCAATCAGCGGTCCGGCCGAGGGGTCGAGCAGCTTGTGCGGCTTGGCGACGCGGATCAGCTTGTCGCCCAGATAATTGCGTGCCGCGCGGATCGCCATCACCTGCGCGTCCTTGCCGAACTTGTTGTCGATCTCGCGGTCGCGCGCGACGACCTCGC
Organism: Alphaproteobacteria bacterium; assembly: GCA_005884685.1. Classification (GTDB taxonomy): domain Bacteria; phylum Pseudomonadota; class Alphaproteobacteria; order Rhizobiales; family Xanthobacteraceae; genus PALSA-894. The sequence goes on along the minus strand of VBAH01000015.1, from coordinate 33,351 downwards.
GCTCCAGTTCGGCGGCGTCGATCAGCGGCGCGGCGGTGAGCTGGTTCATCCCGGCGATCAGCTCCGGCAACGTCTTGGCGGTAATGAAATCGGCACCGCGCTGCATGAAGCGCTTCACCGGCTCGGGCGCGCCCTTGCCGATGCGGCCGAGCACTTGTCTGAGGCTGCGCTCGGTCAAATCCGGGTTCTGCTCCGAGCCGGACAGCGCAAACTCGCGCCCGATGATGCGCTCATTGAGCAGGAACCAGGAGTGATCGTGCCCCTCGCGCGTGATCTGTTCGAGCGCGCCGAGCGAGTCGAAGCCGGGAAACAGCGGCGCCGGCAGCCGCCGCCCGCGTGCATCGAGCCACAGCGGCGACGGACCGCTCAGGATGCGGATGCCGTGGCGGCTCCAGATCGGGGCGTAGTTCTGGATGCCCTCGGGGTAATGCCACATGCGGTCCGAATTGATGACGCTCGCGCCACTCGCCCTGACGACATCGAGCATCAGCCCGTCGACATGTTCGGGCACGCCGGAGATCATGTGGCGCGGGGCCGGGCCGAGCCGCTTCGGCCAGTAACGCCGCACCAGCGCGTGATTGCCGCCGATGCCGCCGGACGTGACGATGACCGCCTGCGCACGGATTGCGAACGAGCCGGCGAGCCGGCGCGAGCTGGCGGCCCCGCGTCCGGCGTTGCTCTGTTCCAGCACGTCTCCATGCACGCCGTCGATGACGCCGCCGGTTTCCGTCAGACCGGTCACGCGATGACGGAAGCGCAATGTCACCAGCCCGCGGCTCTCCGCGTCGCGCACCCGGCGAACGAACGGCTCGATCACGCCCGGTCCGGTGCCCCAGGTGACGTGAAAGCGCGGCACCGAATTGCCGTGTCCGGTCGCCAGATAGCCGCCGCGCTCGGCCCAGCCGACGATCGGGAAAATCCGCAAGCCCTGCTGGCGCAGCCAGGCGCGCTTCTCGCCCGCCGCGAAGTCCACATAGGCCTCGGCCCAGTGCCGCGGCCAGTGATCCTCGTCGCGGTCGAACCCGGCCGAGCCGAGCCAGTCCTGCAGCGCAAGCTCGCGCGAATCGCGAATGCGCAGGCGGCGCTGCTCCGGCGAGTCGACGAAGAACAATCCGCCGAACGACCAGAACGCCTGTCCGCCGAGCGAAGCCTCCGGCTCCTGGTCGAGGATGATGACGCGGCGGCCCACGTCCGCGAGTTCGGCGGCCGCGACCAGGCCGGCCAGGCCGGCGCCGACCACGATGGCGTCTGCGTCCACTCCGTTCCCCCCACGACTCCCAAGTCAGGGGACGGATGTTAGAGCATGATCCGGAAAAGTGGGTACCGGTTTTCGGAAAAGATCCTGCGCGGACAACAGCCGGTTCGCGCGCGCGAATACGGCCGCGCCGTCACATCGCGTTGCCGACCTTGTCCCACAGAGCCGTCTTGATCGTCGAGCCCAGATTGGTGACGGTCACGATGATGGCGGCCGCGATGCCGGCGGCGATCAGGGCATATTCGATTGCGGTCGCGCCGCTCTCGTCGGCACGGAAATGCCGGGCGAGCCTTCCGAAGGAACCGAGCAACTCACCAGTCATCAGCTTCGCCCCTTGTTACGCGGCACAAGGAATTCAGAGCAGAGTCGTCAGGTGCGCCACCAGCGGCACGTCCGCCGGCGGCATCGGGTATTCGCGCAGCCGGTTCGGCCGCACCCAGGCGAGCCCCTGGCCTTCCCTCGCGGTCACTATTCCGTCCCAGCGCCGGCACACGTAAAGCGGCATCAGCAGATGGAAGTCCGGATAGGTGTGACTCGCGAAGGTGAGCGGCGCGAGGCAGGCCTCCTTGACGACGATACCCAGCTCCTCCTCAAGCTCGCGGATCAGCGTTTCTTCGGGCCTTTCGCCCGTCTCGACCTTGCCGCCGGGAAACTCCCACAAGCCGGCCATCGGCTTGCCCTCCGGACGCTGTGCGAGCAGCACGCGTCCGTCAGCGTCGACCAGGGCGCAGGCAACGACGACAACGACTTTCACCGCATGCGCCCCTGCGAGACTAGGCGGTTCCGGGTTAAAGACCGCTCAATACGGTCGGCGAAACTCACGGGTATATCGGCTAACCGGAACCGTACAAGTTGAGGCGATTACGAGCGGTAATCGCCGTTAATGGCGACGTATTCCTTGGTCAGATCGCAGGTCAGCACGCGATCGCGGCCTTTGCCGAGCCCCAACGCCACTTTCAGCTTGATTTCGGGGTTTTTCATATAGTGCGAGACCGCGGCCTCATCGTAAGCCGGATCGCGCGCCCCCTTGTGCGCCACCCGGGTCTTGCCGAACCAGATCGACAGTTTGTCGCGATCGGCGGGCTCGCCCGCCTTGCCGACCGCCATCACGACGCGGCCCCAATTGGCGTCCTCGCCGGCAATCGCGGTCTTCACCAGAGGCGAATTGGCGATCGACAACGCAATGCGCCGCGCGGATTTCTTCGACGTCGCACCCTCGACGATGATCTCCACCAGCTTGCGCGCGCCTTCGCCGTCGCGTGCGATCTGCTCGGAGAGATTGGCAAGCACCTGGCTAAGCGCCGCGCGGAAGGCTTTCAGGCGCGGATCGGCGGCGCGGGTGATCTTCGGCGCATCCGCCGCGGCGCCGGTCGCGAAAACGAGCAGCGTGTCCGAGGTCGAGGTGTCGCCGTCGATCGTGACGGCGTTGAAGGTGTCCACGACCGCCTCCGACAGCATCGCCTGCAACGCAGGGGCCGCGATCGGCGCATCGGTGAACACGAACGACAGCATCGTCGCCATGTCGGGTGCGATCATGCCGGCACCCTTGGCGAGCCCGTTGATCGTCACCGTCGCGCCGCCGATTTTCGCGCGCGCGGTCGCGACCTTCGGAAACGTGTCCGTCGTCATGACCGCCTTCGCGGCATCGAGAAACCGGCCAGGCGCGGCCTGCTTGGCAAGCTGCTGCATGATGCCGTCGAAGCGCTGCGCCGGCAGCGGCTCGCCGATCACGCCGGTCGAGGCAAGAAACACCTCAGCTGGCCGGCAGCCGGCCGCTTCACTCGCGAGCTTTGCGGTGAATGCGGTCGCCGCCCGTCCCGTCTTGCCGGTGAACGCGTTGGCGTTGCCGGAATTGACCACCAGTGCGCGCGCCCTGCCGTTTTTCAGCCTGGCGCGGCACCATTCAACCGGCGCCGAGGGGCATTTCGAGCGCGTCAGTACCCCCGCGACCGCCGTGCCTTTGTCGAACAGCGCGAGCAGCACATCGGTGCGGCCCCGGTACTTGATGCCGGCCGCGCCGGTGGCGAGGCGCATGCCGGAAATTTCCGGCAAATCCGGAACGTGTTTCGGCGCGAGCGGCGAGACAGCGTGAGGCATGGAGTGTCATTCCGGGGCGCGCCGAAAGGCGCGAGCCCGGAATCCATAACCACAACAGCAGCAATTTTGATAGCCGTGCCTGCCCCCGGTCATCGGGGTTATGGATTCCGGGCTCCTCGCGGAGCCTGTCATCGGGCCGGCCAAAGGCCGGACCCGTTGGCGAGGCCCCGGAATGACAAGCTACTTCTTTTGCTCTGCCGGCGGGGCGGTGGGCGCCGGGGCAGCCGGCGCCGGTGTCGCGGCAGCGCCGACACGCTCGATCTTGCCTTCGGCGCGCAGCTTCGTGATCAGTTCGCTCTGCGACTTGCGCACCAGGAAGTTCTCGAGCTGGTCCTTCACCTTCTCGAACTCCGGCGGCTGGCGCTCGCGCTTGTCCTCGACCTTGATGACGTGCCAGCCGAACTGCGACTTCACCGGATCGGACAGCTGCCCCTTGTCGAGCTTGAACGCAACCTCGGAGAATTCCGGCACCATCTGGTCCTTGGTGAAGTAGCCGAGATCGCCGCCATCGGCCGAGCCCGGATCCTTCGACTTCGCTTTCGCCAGCTCCGCGAAGTCGGCGCCCTTCTTCAGCTCGGCGACAACCGCTTTCGCCTCGTCCTCGGTCTCGACCAGGATGTGGCGGGCGCGCACCTCGGGCTCCTTCTTCATCTGCCCGATCGCCTCGTCGTAGACCTTGTGCAGCGCCGCGTCGGTAACGGCGGCCTTCGCCTCGTTCTGCAGCAACTGCTCCATCAAGAGCTTGGTGCGCGCATAGGCGAGCTTCTTCTTGAACTCGTCGGTGTCGCCCATCTTCTTGGCTTCGGCCGCCTTTGCGACCAGGATCATGTCGCCGACAAACGTGATCAGATAGTCGCGCTTCGCCTCCGGCGTCATCTGCGGGATGTTGCCGCCGAGGTCCTCTTCGGCCGCCGCGAGATCGCTCTGGCGCACATCCGTGCCGTTGACGCGCGCGACCATCGGGTCGTCCTGCGCGCGGGCGAGCGGCATCGCGAGCACGGCGGCGATGGCAAGCGCGGAAACGAGCAGGCTGGCCCGTGACAAGCCCAGGCGGGCGGCTGACGGCAGCAGAGTCATGGAAGGGTCCTTCGGTCCGGGAAAAAATGCCCCCGCGATAGGCGGCGGACACTCGCGCAATCGTACATTGATGGCAATGGCAGATTGCTCGGGCGCTTTGACAACGGCGTGAGCGGCAGCTTTCGCGCAGAAAAACGGCAAAACCGGGCCGATTGACAAGGATTGGACCCCCTCCTATCTCTGCCCAGCACCTCGCAGGCCCGTCCGGCGGGGCTCTTTATGTTGCCCGCCCGACAAGCCCGAAAAGCGCCATCCTCAAGGCGCATCGGGCGGCGCAGGCCGCATCGGACAGATGCGGAACCGAAAAGGATTTGCCACTGATGTTCGCCGGTCTTGCCCGCAAGCTGTTTGGCTCCGCCAATGAGCGGCAGATCAAGGCCTATCGGCCGCGCGTGGACGAGATCAACGCGTTGGAAAAGGAGCTGGAGGCGCTCTCCGACGAGGCGCTGCGCGCGCGCACCGAGGAGTTCAAGAAGCAGCTGGCGGATGGCAAGACGCTCGATGACATTCTGGTCCCGGCCTTCGCGACCTGCCGCGAGGCCGCCAAGCGCACCCTCGGCCAGCGCCACTTCGACGTGCAGCTGATCGGCGGCATGATCCTGCACGAAGGCAAGATCTCCGAGATGAAGACCGGCGAAGGCAAGACGCTGGTCGCAACGCTCGCGGTCTACCTCAACGCACTCGCGGGGCGCGGCGTGCATGTCGTCACCGTCAACGACTACCTCGCCAAGCGCGACGCCGAATGGATGGGGCAGATCTACAATTTCCTCGGGCTGACGGTCGGCGTGATCGTGCACGGCCTCGACGATCCGGAGCGCAAGGCGGCCTACGGCTGCGACGTGACTTACGGCACCAACAACGAGCTCGGCTTCGATTACCTGCGCGACAACATGAAGTACCGGCTCGAGGACATGGTCCAGCGCGGTCATGTCTACGCGATCGTCGACGAGGTCGACTCGATCCTGATCGACGAGGCGCGCACGCCGCTGATCATCTCCGGCCCGCTCGACGACCGCTCGGACTTCTACAACACGATCGATGCGTTCATTCCGGCGCTCGACAAGACCGACTACGAGGTCGACGAGAAGCAGCGCACCGTCAGCCTCACCGAAGTCGGCATGGAGAAGGTGGAGCAGCGGCTCAAGGCCGCGAACCTGCTCAAATCGGACTCGCTCTACGACGTCGAGAACGTCTCGGTGGTTCACCACGTCAACCAGGCCTTGCGCGCGCACAAGCTGTTCCAGCGCGACAAGGATTACATCGTGCGCAACGACGAAGTCGTCATCATCGACGAGTTCACCGGCCGCATGATGCCGGGCCGCCGCTATTCGGAAGGGCTGCACCAGGCGCTGGAGGCGAAGGAGCACCAGTCGATCCAGCCCGAGAACCAGACGCTCGCGTCGATCACGTTCCAGAATTACTTCCGCATGTACGAGAAGCTCGCCGGCATGACCGGCACGGCGCTGACCGAGGCGGACGAGTTTGCCGACATCTACGGCCTCGAAGTGCTCGAGGTGCCGACCAACATGCCGCTGATTCGCGACGACCAGGACGACGAGGTCTATCGCACCAACGCGGAGAAATACCGCGCCATCATCGCGCTGCTGGAAGAGAGCAAGATCAAGGGCCAGCCGGTGCTGGTCGGCACCACGTCGATCGAGAAGTCCGAGCAGCTTGCCGAGATGCTGCGCCAGCAGGGCTGGGAGCAGCACGACTTCTCCGACCCGAACGCGTTCGCCGCGCTCTATACCGGCGACGAGGGCGCCAAGAAGACCAAGGTGTTCGCGGTGCTCAACGCGCGCTACCACGAGCAGGAAGCCTACATCGTCAGCCAGGCGGGCGTGCCGGGCGCGATCACCATCGCGACCAACATGGCGGGCCGCGGCACCGACATTCAGCTCGGCGGCAATGCCGACATGCGCATCAAGCAGGAGCTGAGGGAGATCGACGACAACGGCGAGCGCGAACTGCGGGCGCAACAGATCAAGGATCAGGTCGCTCGGCTGAAGGAGACGGCGCTCCTCGCCGGTGGGCTGTTCGTGCTCGGCACCGAGCGCCACGAGAGCCGGCGCATCGACAACCAGCTGCGCGGCCGCTCCGGCCGTCAGGGCGACCCGGGGCGCTCGAAGTTCTTCCTCTCGCTCGAAGACGATCTGATGCGCATCTTCGGGTCCGACAAGCTCGACGGCATGCTCACCAAGCTCGGGCTCAAGGAGAACGAGGCGATCGTTCATCCCTGGATCAACAAGGCGCTGGAAAAGGCGCAGCAGAAGGTCGAGGCACGCAACTTCGACATCCGCAAGAACATCCTGAAGTTCGACAACGTGATGAACGATCAGCGCAAGGTCATCTTCGACCAGCGCGTCGATCTCATGAAGGACGAGCAGGTCGCCGGCACCATCGCCGACATGCGCCATGCCGTGATCGACGATCTCGTGGCGAAGCATGTGCCGGAGAACGCCTATCCGGAGCAGTGGGACACGCCGGGCCTGAAGGCCGAGCTCGACCGCGTGCTCGGCCTGGATCTCCCGGTCGACCAGTGGGCCAAGGAAGAAGGCATCGCCGACGAGGAGCTGATCAACCGTATCGAGAAGCGCGCCGACGAGCACATGGCCGGCAAGGTCGCCCAATGGGGTCCCGACGTGATTCGTTACGTCGAAAAGTCGATCCTGCTGCAGACGCTGGATCATCTGTGGCGCGAGCATCTCCTGATGCTGGAGCATCTGCGCCAGGTGATCGGCCTGCGCGGCTACGGCCAGCGCGATCCGCTGAACGAATACAAGTCGGAGTCCTTCAACCTGTTCGAAGCGATGATCGCCAAGCTGCGCGAGGCCGTGACGGCGCAGCTGATGCGTGTCGAGATCGTGCAGCAGCCGCCCGAGGACGAGCAGAACCTTCCTTACATGGAGGCGCACAAGGTCGACCCGACGACCGGCGAGGACGAGTTCAGTTACGCGGACGCCACGCTTGCACCCGCGCTGGTCGGCAACGGCAACGGCACGTCCCGCGCCGAAGACCGCAATCCGAAGGATCCCACGACCTGGGGCAAGGTCGGGCGCAACGAGACGTGCCCGTGCGGCTCGGGCAAGAAGTACAAGCACTGCCACGGGCGGTTCGGGTAAGGCAGTTGTCATTCCGGGGCGGCGCGCAGCGCCGAGCCCGGAATCCATAACCGCAATACTGCGTGATACGGACGGTCTCGTGTTTATGGATTCCGGGCTCCTCGCTTCGCTCGGCCCCGGAATGACAGCCCGCTACCGCACCGGGCCCCAGCGCTGATCGAAGCTGCCGGTCGGCACGGTCGGCGCCGCACCGTTCATCAGGCTCGCGCCGCTCGCCGCCGACTGCCGCGCGGGTGTCGACGCCGGCGCAGCCTGCGCGGTCTGCTCCTCCGGGACAGGAGCGCCCGGCTGCATCTTGGGGTGCGCGGCCGCCGTCGCGGCGGGCTGCGGCCGCGGCTTTGGCGCAGGCGCCGGCGCGGCCGCTCTGGCTGCGGGCGGCGACACCGGCTTGGTATCCTCGCGATCGCTACCGAACCAGCGGCCCGCCGAGGCGACGAGGCCGGAGAACATCCCGCCGGATTGAGACGATGCAGGCGCCGGCGCCGGGGCGGGCTTCGATTCCGCCGCCGCCGTCATGTAGACGCTGCCGCCATTCTGCTTCGGAGCGGTGCGCGAAGCAGGCGCGTTCGCCGCCGTCGTGACGGTCTCGGGCTCGGTCGGATATGTCTCGATCGGCGGATTGACGTAGGTGCCGAGCTTCTTCTTGGCGCTCTCGTCGACCATGTAGCGCACGGTGCCGTCCGGCTCGCGCACTTCCTGCGGCTTGAGCTTGGCGAGGAACATCGGGTGCATGCCGCCGTCGCGCCCGGTCTTGATCGGCGCGGCGCTGACGCGATTCGAGAGCGAAGCAATCTGCGCGTCGTCCTGGCGCTGCTTCGCCTTGACTTCGGCGAGCACCTCGGACGGTACCTCGTAAGCCGGGCACTTTCCGGCCGGATTGAATTTGAGCGAAACAGGTTGCGTCTGCTGATCGCGGAAACCGCCCCATGGCGTGCCGAGCTTGATGCCGTTGTTGGCGGGCGTGTAGTTCTGCGGTGCGCCGGGATTGAACACGTAGCGCTTCTCGCACACCTCGACGACCGGCTCCTGGTGCGTGACCTCGAAGTGGTCGTTGCCTTCCTTCAGCATGCGCCAGAAGGGAATGTTGGGATTGTTGCGGTGCTTCGCAAAGTTCGCCGGCGTCATGCGGAACGGATAGGCCTGCACCTGGAAGGCGCGCTGCCCGCCGAAGAAGCTCTCGCGCGCGAGCGCATAAATCTCGCCGATCTGGTCGTCGGTCATCGCGTAGCAGCCGCGCGAGGAACAATCGCCGTGCACCATCAGGTGCGCGCCGGTGCGCCCCCACGCTTTGTCGTAGGCGTTGGGGAAGCCCATGTTGAACGACAGGTAGAACTGCGAATTCGGGTTCATCTGCGCCGGGGTGATGGTGTAGAAGCCCTCGGGCGCCTGGCGGTCGCCTTCCTTGACCTTCGGGCCGAGCTCGCCCGACCAGCGGCAAATCGGATAGGTCTTCAAGAGTTCATAGCGGCCGGAGGCGTCCTGCTTCCAGACCTCGAGCTCGGCTTCCTGCTTGAACAGCCGCACCAGCAGCGGCGACTCGAGCGGCATGTTCTTCTGCGTGAGCTCGGCGCGCATTTCGGCCGAAAGCTCTTTCATCGCGCGGCCGGATTGCAGGCCGTCGGTCTCGCAGCCGGCGAGCGCCACCGCGGCGGCCAGCGCCGCCGACGTCATCAGGCCCCTGAGGCAGCCAGAAATCGTCAACCCCGTGCTCCCCGGCCTGTGTCCGGCTGGTCCCGGCAGGCCCCTATTACGTATCCGTTATCCTTAAAGATGCGGCAATCGCAAGGCAGGCGGAACACTGACCCCGCTTGCAGCACGGATATGGTGAACGAAAGGTAAACCAGGGTCAAAAGCGGGTCAAAGCACCCTGCCGATATTGAGGAATTTCTCGCGCCGCTGGCGCCGGACGGCATCCCGGTCAAGGCCCGAGAGGCCCGCCAGGGCGTTCCCGATGGCTGCCCCCGTCGCCTCGATCGCGGCCGCCGGATCGCGGTGTGCGCCCCCCACCGGCTCCGGGACGATCTCGTCGATCACCCCGAAGCGCATCAGGTCCTCGGCAGTGATCTTCATGTTGGTGGCGGCCTCCTGCGCCTTCGATGTGTCGTGCCACAGGATCGAGGCCGCGCCCTCGGGCGAGATCACGCTGTAGATCGCGTGCTCCAGCATCAGCACGCGGTTCGCGGTCGCAATCGCGATGGCGCCGCCCGACCCGCCCTCACCCAGGATCACCGCGACGTTCGGCACGCCGAGCATGAGACACGCATCGGTCGAGCGCGCGATCGCCTCCGCCTGCCCGCGCTCCTCGGCGCCGATTCCCGGGTACGCGCCGGCCGTATCCACCAACGCGATCACCGGGATGCCGAAGCGGTCGGCCATGTCCATCAGCCGCACCGCCTTGCGATAGCCTTCGGGCCGCGCCATTCCGAAATTGTGCTTGAGCCGGCTTTCGGTCGTGGAGCCCTTTTCCTGGCCGATAACGCAGACGCTCTCGCCGCGGAAGCGGCCGAAGCCGCCGACGATGGCCTCATCGTCGCCGAACTTGCGGTCGCCCGCGAGCGGCGTGAAATCCGTGATCAGCGCAGCCACGTAGTCGAGGCAGTGCGGCCGCGTCGGCCAGCGCGCGACCTGCGTCTTCTGCCACGGCGTGAGATTCTCGTAGAGCTCGGTGAGCGTCTGTGCCGCCTTGGCTTCGAGTCGTTCGATCTCGTCGGCGACCGACACGTCGCCGCTCGCCTGCATGGCGCGCAGCTCCTCGATCTTCTGCTCGAGCTCGCCGACCGGCTTTTCGAAATCGAGATAAGAGCGCATCGCGCCTCAATATGGGGACAACATCCGGCGCCTGCCGCAGGCGGCGGAAACTGGCTGCTGGGTGCCGCCGAGTCAAGAAAGGGACTGGCATTCCAGCCTTGGCGTCACGTTTCCCCCAGCGGATGCAGGTCGCGCACCAGGCTTTTCAGCCGCTCCTCCAGCACATGCGTATAGATCTGCGTGGTCGAGATGTCGGCGTGGCCGAGCAGCGTTTGCACCGAGCGCAGATCGGCTCCGTTCTGCAGCAAGTGGCTCGCGAACGCATGGCGCAGCACATGCGGGCTGACCTGCGTCGGCTTGAGCCCGGTCGCAGCGGCCAGCGCCTTCAGATCGCGCGCAAAGTGCTGGCGCGTCAGATGTCCGCTCGCACCGAATGACGGGAACAGCCACTTCGCCGGCCTGGCCGAGCCCTTGCTGGCAAGCTTCGCGCCCGCCTCCTCGCGCAGCGCGAGATAGTCGCGCATCGCCTGCCGGGCGGATTCGTTGAGCGGCACGAGCCGCTCCTTGTTGCCCTTGCCGCGCACGATCAGCATGCGCTGGTCGCGCTGCGCCGCGGACGCCGGCAGCGTGACGAGCTCGGAAACACGCAAGCCCGTCGCGTAGAGAACCTCGAGCAGGCAGTTGAGCCGCGCGGCACGCACGCGCTGCATGATCGCACCCTCGCCCATCGCGCTGCGCGCGGTCGCGAGCAACTGATCGACGTGGCCGACCGACAGCACCTTGGGCAGCGCGCGGCCACGCTTCGGACCCTCGATCGCCGCCGCGGGATCGTCCTTGCGATTTCCCTCGGCATAAAGGAAGCGATAGAGCTGGCGCACCGCCGAGAGCCGCCGTGCGACCGAGCCGGCGGAAAATCCGCGCGCGCTCAAGCGTCCGAGGTAGTCGCGGATCGCGTCGCTGTCCGCGGCCGCGATTGTGCCGCCCTGCTGACGGAGATCGCCGGAGAAATCCTCAAGGTCGCGCCGGTAGGCTTCGAGCGTATTCGCCGCCGCGCCGCGCTCGGCCGCCAGCATGTCGAGATAGAGGTCGATCAGCCGCTCGTCGGTTGGCTTCATAGGAATCGTCCCGCATGAAGCATTACCCGTTGACCCGCTTGCGGGGGAGCAAAATCAGTTCGGCTTGGTGAGCCGCTGCTGCGGGATCGTGATGGTCATCTCGCGCGGCTTCGGCTGCACGAAATTGGCGAGCGCAAACATTGCGCCGTAGGCGGCGCCGCCCAGGAGGCCGACAACCACGAGAAGGCGGATCAGGCTCGGCATTGTGGCAACTCGTCAACATCCGCAATCCGGAAATGCCCGCCGCAGGGTCAACGTGAACCCGACATCCCGGTCCGGCAGAATGCGCGGAAGCCCCTAACCATCACGTTCCGTCACAACTGGCAAGGGCGGCGGCGCCGCGGTATATCGTTACGGAAAATCAACGCGCACGGCGCCTGTTCGGCGCGGCCCGGAACACGAATCAGATGAGCGAAGCGGCCACACAAGACGCGGGCGTTGCGCCGCAAGAGACCGCGTTGCTGGCGGTGCTCGGGCGGCGTTCGGTCGTGCTCGTCGGCATGATGGGGGCCGGCAAGTCCTCGATCGGCCGCCGGCTGGCGCAGCGGCTGGGCCTGACCTTTGTCGATGCCGATGCCGAGATCGAGGCCGCGGCCGGCATGACCATCGCGGAGATTTTCGCCACCTATGGCGAACCCTACTTCCGGTCGGGGGAGCAACGCGTCATTGCCCGGCTTCTGGAGAGCGGCCCGCAGGTGCTCGCGACCGGCGGCGGCGCCTTCATGAACGCCGAGACGCGCGCCGCCACCCGCCAGAAGGGTGTCTCGGTCTGGCTCAAGGCCGAGTTCGAGGTGCTGATGCGGCGCGTCAAACGGCGCGCCACCGCCGACCGCCCGATGCTGCAGGGCGAACCGGCGCAGCGCATCCGCCATCTGATGGACGAGCGCTATCCCATCTACGCGCAGGCGGACGTCACCGTGATGTCGCGCGAAGTGTCGCACGAGATCATCGTCAACGAGATCGTGGCTGAGCTTGCGCGCGTGCTCGGTGCCGGGCTCACGCCGGCCGTCGAGGCGGCGCCGTGATGACGGCTCCGCTGCGCGTCGGCGAAACAACCACGGTGCCGGTGGCGCTCGGTGCACGCGCCTATGACATCGCGATCGGCCGCGGGCTGCTCGCCGAACTGGGCAAACGGATCGCGGCGCTCAAGCCGGGCGCGTCCGCCGCGATCGTCACCGACGAGACCGTGGCGGCACGCCATCTCGAAGCCGCCGCGGCGTCGCTCGCCAAGGCTGGTATCCGCGCGATCCCGCTCATCGTGCCGCCCGGCGAGACGACGAAAAGCTGGCGCATCCTGGAAGAGGTCTGCGACCGGCTGCTCGAAGCGCGCATCGAGCGCAACGACGTGGTGATCGCGCTCGGCGGCGGCGTCGTCGGCGACCTCGCGGGGTTCGCCGCCGCGATTGTGCGGCGCGGCCTCGACGTCGTGCAGGTGCCGACCACCCTGCTGGCGCAGGTCGACTCCTCGGTGGGCGGCAAGACCGCGATCAACTCCCGGCACGGCAAGAACCTCGTCGGCGCCTTCCATCAGCCGATCCACGTGATCGCCGACACCGCGCTGCTCGACACCCTGCCGCCGCGCGAGTTTCGCGCCGGCTACGCGGAGCTTGCGAAATTCGGGCTGCTCGGCGATGCGGGCTTCTTCGCCTGGCTCGAGGCGAACCGGCAGGACGTGTTCGCGGGCGGCAGCGCTTCGGGAAGTTTGGCGCGCGAGCACGCGATTGCGGTCGCATGCCGCGGCAAGGCCGGCATCGTCGCGCGCGACGAGCGCGAGACCGGCGAGCGCGCTCTGCTCAATCTCGGACACACCTTCGGCCACGCCTTTGAAGCCGCCGCCGGATTTTCCGACAAGCTGTTGCATGGCGAAGCGGTCGCGCTCGGTATCGTCTGTGCGTTCGAGTTCTCCACCCGGCTCGGCCTCGTGGCCGGCAACGACGCCGGCCGCGTCGCGCAGCATCTGGCGGCTGCCGGCCTGCCGACGCGGCTGAGCGAGGTGCCGGCCTTGCGCACCGACCCCGATACGCTGATGAGTCTGATCGCGCAGGACAAGAAGGTGCAGCGCGGCAAGCTCACGTTCATCCTCGTGCGCGGCATCGGCCAGGCGTTTGTCGCACGCGATGTCGATGCCGCACAGGTGCGCGCGTTTCTCTCGGAAAAGCTCAACTAGGCCATGACGCTCTTCGACTGGCTTTCGATCGTCGTCATCCTCGTCTGTCTGCTGCTGTCGTTTTTCTTTGCCGGCAGCGAGACGGCGCTGATGGCGTTTTCGCGCGGGCGCATGCTGCGGCTCGAGAAGAAGGGAAACCGCAGCGCCGGCATCGTCAACCGGCTGCTCGAAGCGCGCGAGCGGCTGATCGGCGCGCTGCTGCTCGGCAACAATGCGGTGAACATCGCGGCCTCCTCGCTCGCCACCAGCCTGTTCCTCGTCTGGTTCGGCGACGTCGGCGTGGTTTACGCGACCGTCATCATGACGGTGCTGGTCGTGGTCTTCGCGGAGGTGCTGCCCAAGACCGTCGCGATCAACGATCCGGACCGTATTGCGCTGCTGGCAGCCCGTCCGATCAACTGGTCGGTACGGCTGCTCGGACCGGTGCTGATCGCGATCGAGGCGCTGGTGCGCGGGATCCTGCGGATGGCCGGCGCGCAGGTCGGCGACCGTCCGGTTCTCTCCGCCCATGAGGAGCTGCGCGGCACCGTCGACCTCCTGCACCAGGAGGGCGGCGTCGAGAAGCTCGACCGCGACATGCTCGGCGGGCTGCTCGACCTGCGCGATCTCACGGTGTCCGACGTGATGATTCACCGCACCGAGATGATCACCGTGAGCGTCGACGAGCCGGCCGAGGAAGTGATCGCAGCGGTGCTCGCCGCGCCGGTGACGCGCGTTCCGCTGTGGCGCGGGTCGGCCGAGAACATCATCGGCATCCTGCATGCGAAGGACCTGTTGCGCGCGATTCAGGCGGCCGCCGGCGATCTGTCGAAGATCGACATTTCGGCGATCGCGCTGCCGCCCTGGTTCGTGCCGGACATTCGCCCGCTGTCGGAGCAGCTCAAGGCCTTCCGCCGGCGCAAGACGCACTTCGCGCTCGTGGTCGACGAGTACGGCGAGGTAATGGGGCTGGTGACGCTGGAGGATATTCTGGAGGAGATCGTCGGCGATATTTCCGACGAGCACGACATCACGGTGAGCGGCTGCAAGCCGCAGCCGGACGGCTCCGTGGTGGTCGATGGCGCGGTGCCGATCCGCGATCTCAACCGGCTGATGGACTGGAGCCTGCCGGACGAGGAAGCGACCACCATCGCCGGCCTCGTCATTCACGAAGCGCGCGCGATCCCGGAAGCCGGGCAAAGCTTCACCTTCCACGGCTTCCGCTTCCGCGTGCTGAAGAAAGAGCGCAACCGCATCACCGCGCTGCAGGTCGTGCCGCTCAACCGCAAAGGCGCGGCAGCGAAAGTGGCATGAGGAGGAAACCGAATGACCAGCGAAACCGCCGCCATCGAAAAAACGCTGTGGACCTACCTCGACGGCCTGCATGAAGGCGACACGGAGAAAATCGCGCAGGCGTTCCATCCGGTGTCGCATCTCTACTCGGAGACGAACGGCGATGTCGCGGATGTACCGCGCGACAAGTGGCTCGACATGGTACGCAGCAGGCCATCGGCGAAATCGCAAGGACTGGCGCGCCACGACCGCATCGTGACCATCGACCAGTCGGGGCCGGTTTCGGCCTTCGCGAAGGTCGAATGCGCGCTGCCGCCACGCTTTTTCGTCGACTACCTGACGCTGCTCAAGACCAGGGACGGCTGGCGTATCGTCGCCAAGGCGTTCAAGACGGAGACGCGTTAGCCCGATCTCCGCTCATTCCCGCGCAAGCGGGAATCCAGTTCTTCCTTGTTAGCTCCGGGTCCCCGCTTTCGCGGGGACGAGCGGAGTTTCTTGCTTCTTCTCCCGCCGTTCCAGCAGCGTGCCGAGTATCCCCTTCGGCATGTAGATGATGAACAGGATCAGCAGCAGTCCGTAGATCATCGTGTCGAGCGCCAGCACCGCCGAGCCGAAGACCTTCTGCAGCGCCGCCGAATTCTGGATCGTGACGCGCAGCACCTCGGACAGCACCTGCGTGAACACCGCGCCGACGGTCGGGCCGAGCATGACCCACATGCCCCCTGCGATCACGGCGAACACGATGTTGAGCGAGACGCTCAAGCCCGCGATCGTGTCGGGCCCGATGTACATCTGGTATTGCGCGTAGATCGCGCCGCCGAGCGCACACATGGCGGCCGAAATCGCGGTGATCTTCAGCTTCTCGCGCGTCACGTCGATGCCGACCGAGGCCGCCGCATCCTCGTCCTGGCTCGCGGCGTCGAGCGCATAGCGGTCCATGCTGCGGTCGATGCGCCACCAGACGTAGAGGCCGAGCGCCCACAGCGCGAGCGCGACGTAATAGGAGAGCACGCGGTCCGGCTCGAACTGCAGCGCATAGAGCGAGACACCGTCGCCGAAGCGGCGCGGCTGCGTGCCGAGCGAGCCGCCGGTGTAGTCGCGCAGGCCGACGATGCAGAGCCGTACGAACTCGGTCAGCGCGAGCGTGAGCAGCGCGAAATAGTGCCCGACGATGCGCAGGCGGAAGCAGGGATAGCCGACCAGCAATGCGACGATGATCGAGACGACGATGGCGACCGGAATGCCGATCCACGGCGTGATGCCGGCGTAATTCCACAACAGCACCATCACGTAGGCGCCGATGCCGGTGAATGCGCCGTGACCGAGCGAAGTGAGCCCGAAGCGGCCCATCAGCGACCAGCCGGTATAGATGAACGACCAGATCAGGATCTGGATCAGCAGGTGCAGGTAATATTTCTCCGCCGCCGGAAAGGCGAAGCGCACCGCAAGCGGCACCAGCAACAGGATCGGAACGCCGATCAGGGCGGTCTTCGGGATGCGCATCACGACTTGCCCCCGAACAGCCCCTGCGGCCGGATGAAGATCACCACCATGAAGAACAGGAACGCGATCGCGTAGCCCCATTCGGTCGCGAAGCACGAGCCGCCGACCGCGATGAACTCCGAGATGATGAACGCCGCGATGAAGCCGCCGAGCATGTTGCCGAGCCCGCCGAGCACGCAGATCATGAAGATCAGCGGGCCGAACTGCAGGCCGATCTGCGGGTAGATGTCGAACTGCAGCACCATCAGCGAGGCTGCAAGGCCCGCGAGCCCGCCGCCGATCGCCGATGTAATCATGTAGATGCGGCGCTGGTCGACGCCCATCAGCGGCATGATCTGCCGGTCCTGCGCGATGGCGCGGATCGCGATGCCGATATAGCTGCGCGACAGGAACAGCCATAAGAGCAGCATCGCGGCGAGCGCGACGCCGAAGGTGATGATGCGCGAATAGGAAAACGACATGTCGAAGGCATTGAACGAGCCGAGCCGGATGCCGACGTTGCGGAAGTCGATTCCGAACGCCATGGTGGCGGCGGCCTGCAGGAAGAACAGCACGCCGCCGGTGACCAGCAGCTGATTGATCGGCGCGGAGTCGAGCACCGGCCGGATCACCAGCTGATGCAGGACGATACCGGCGGCGGCCACCAGCACGATGCCGATGACCGCCGCGAGGATGAACGGCGCGCCGCCCTTGTGGGCGTAATAGATGCCGTACATGCCGACCATCACCAGCTCGGCGTAGCAGATCCACACCACGTCGATGACGCCGAAGATCAGGTTCAGCCCGAGCGCGAGCAGCGCGAGCAGGCCGGCGAGCAACAGCCCGTTGAGCACCGCCTCGAGGAAGAAGATGTCGAGCTGGCAGTCCATGCTAGCGTTCCGCTCGCGGCCATCCTTCGAGACGCCCGCCTGCGGCGGGCTCCTCAGGATGAGGTCTGTAAACACCGACCCTCATGGTGAGGAGCGTCGCGCAGCGACGCGTCTCGAACCATGGCCATAAGCACTTCGCCATCATCAAATCCCCATGTACGCCTTGCGGATCTCGTCGCTGGCGGCAAGCTCCGCGGCGCTGCCGCTCGCCTTGAGCCGCCCGACTTCGAGCAGGTAGGCGCGGTCGGCGATCCTGAGCACCTGGCGCACGTTCTGCTCGACGATCAGCACCGTGTAGCCTTCGCCGCGAATGCGCCGCACCAGGTCGAACACCTGCGCGACGATCACCGGCGCCAGTCCCATCGACGGCTCGTCGAGCAGCACGAGCTTCGGCCCGCTCATCAGTGCGCGTGCGATCGCGCACATCTGCTGCTCGCCGCCCGAGAGGGTACCGGCGAGTTGGGCGCGGCGCTCCTTCAGCCGCGGAAACAGCTCGTAGACGAACGCGAGCCGCTCGGCGAATTTTTGCCGCGCCGCCGGGATGAAGGCGCCGATCTTCAGGTTGTTCTCGACCGACAGGCGCGGAAACAGCCGGCGCCCCTCGGGCACGTGCGCGATGCCGGTGGAGATGATCTTGTGCGGCGGCGTTGCGCGCAGCGACACGCCTTCCATGGTCATCGTGCCGGCGGTCGCGGGCAGCAGCCCGGAGATGACGCGCAGCAGCGTGGTCTTGCCGGCGCCGTTCGCGCCGATCACCGCGACCGCCTCGCCGGCCTTCACCGTCATCGACACGCCGAACAACGCCTGGAAGCCGCCATAGCCCGCGTCGATATTGGAGAGCTCAAGCATTTCTCAGCCTGTCATCCCGGAAGCCGCGAAGCGGCTATCCGGGATCCATCGCGCCACAAATCCGGCTCCGGCGCATTGGAATAAATGGGTCCCGGCTCTCGCCATAGCGCGTAGCAGACGCGCGTAAACGCGCTTGAGGCTCGGCCGGGATGACAGCTGAGCACACATCATGCCACCGCCTCCGATCCCAAATACACCTCCACCACGCGTGCATTCTCCTGCGCCTCCTTGGGCGCGCCGGCAAAGATCACCTCGCCATGGTCGAGCACCACCACGCGATCGACCACGCGCATCAGCACGCCCATGATGTGCTCGACCCAGACGATGGTGATGCCCTTCTCGCGCCGGATGCGCTGGAGCATGTCGGCGGCCTGCTCCATCTCGGTGTGGTCGAGTCCGTTGAGGCTTTCGTCCGCCAGCAGCAGCCGCGGCTGCGTCGCGAGCGCGCGCGCAAGCTCGAGTTTCTTCAGTGCGGCAGCGCCCAGCCCATCGGTGGTGACGCGCGCATCGGTCGGCAGCCCGACCATCGCGAGCGCTTCTTCGGCATAATCCCACGCGGCCTTTTGCGTCACAGCGCGGTCACGCCCGAAGAAAGCCGACAGCGCGACGTTCTCCAGCAGGCTCAGATTGTGAAAGGGCCGCGGGATCTGGAACGTGCGCGCGATCCCCTTGTGGCAGATGCGGTACGGCGGCAGCCCCGAGATTTCCGCGCCCTCGAACGCAATCGTCCCGGCGTCCGGCGCGTAGAGGCCGGCGATGCAGTTGAACGTGGTGCTCTTGCCCGAGCCGTTCGGGCCGATCAGCCCGAGGATCTCGCCTCCGTCGACGTCGAACGAGACATTGTTCACCGCGCGCAGGGCGCCGAACCTCTTGGTGAGGCCGGAGACGGTGAGCATCGGCATGGGGGTGCCTTCCAAACATTCCTCACGCGTCATGCCCCGCGAAGGCGGGGCATCCAGTAAACACAAGTCTGTCAGTGCTTACTGGATCGTCCGCTTTCGCGGACGATGACGCCAGAGCGTTGGGCTACTTCGCGTAGGCGTGTCCCTTCGGCAGTGGGAACACCGGGTCGGCGGTCTTGATCTCCTTCGGCCACACCACCGTGGTCTTGCCGTCGACGAACTGCATCACCACCGCGATCGAGCGCTCGTTCTGCCCCGCCATCTCGGTGCCCGGCGGGAAGAACTTCACGCCGTAGCCCTGCGTGGTGCCGCCGATCGGGATGTCGGTGTCGAGCGCGGCCTTGCGCAGCGCTTCCGGATCGTAGCCGCCGTATTTCTTGATCGCGCGCGGCAGCACGTCGTTGAGGAAGATCCAGGTGTTGTTGAAGCCCATCGAGGTGTGCGGCGGCACTTCCGCGGCGCCGGTCTCGGCCTTGTAGCGCTTGACCATCTCGGCGGTAAGGTCGCCGAGCCCGGGCTTCAGGGTCTTTGCATCGAGCAGCTGCGCCGGAACCGGGTCGACGTCGAGCAGGTAGTTCACGTCGTCCTTGAAGGTTTCGTAGAGCTTGTCGATCTGGCTGTAGCCGGCGCCGTGCCCGATCAGCGCGTTGAACTTCAGGCCGGCTTCCTTGGCCTGGCGCAGGAACAGCGTGATGTCGGGATTGTAGCCGGTGTGCAGGATCACGTCGGGCTGCGCGCGACGCAGCTTGGAAACCATGGCGGAGAGGTCGGTCGTGGTCGCCGAATAGGCCTCCTTGTGCACGACCTGCATGCCGAACTCTTTGCACTTCGTCTCGCTGCTCGACGCGACGCCGACGCCGTAGGGGCCGTCCTCGTGAATGATCGCGACCTTGATGTCCTTCGGCTCCCTGTTGAGCTTCGGCTTCGCCCAGTCGCGGATGAACGAGCACGAGGCATCGCCATACTGGTCCGAATGGATCGTCGGGCGGAACACGTACTGCAGGTTCTTGTTCTTGAACACCGCGGACGAGATGCAGACGTTCATCCAGAGGAATTTCTTGGCCGCATCGACCTTGGCCGACATCGGCACGCATTGCGCGCTCGAATAAACGCCCATCAGCACGTCGACCTTCTGCTCGTTCAGGAGCCGCTCGGCCTCGTTGATCGCGACGTCGATCTTGGACTGCGCGTCGACGAAGATGCCGACGATCTTGTGCCCTTCGACGCCGCCGCGCTCGTTGATCATGTCGATCGCGATCTTGTTGCCGATCGAGGCGGGCTTGGAGCCGCCGCCCGCGAACGGGCCGGTCAGGTCGTAGATCGCGCCGATCTTGATGTCGTCGGCGGCGAAGGCCGGGCCGCAGAGAAGTGCGGCGGCAAAGGTGAGAGCCAGTTTCGTGACGGCACGCGGCATCAAGTCCTCCCCTGGAATCCGTTGTTTCTTGGGCTCAAGTGTGCGGAGCGCGGTGCACGCTTGTCAATGGCGCGATGATGCCGCAGCGTGCCGCAAGTTCGTGCAGAAGGGCGCCAGATGACGACCGTGTTTGCGGCCGGGGGCTATCGCTTTATCCCGGCGGTCTTCCAGTATTCCGGGGGCGTCGCGGCGGAGCCCGGCTTCGCGATCGTGCGCGTGCGCTTTCGCGATCCCGTGCCGCTGAGGCACGGTTTCGCGTCCGCCGAAAGCATCATCCGCGAGGCAGGCCGCCCGCTGACCGCATTCTGTGCCTGCGAGCTGCGCTCGCCAGCGCCATTCACCGAGGAGGGCTTCCGCGCCTTCAATGAGACCTATGCCGGTACGCTGCGCCGATGGGGCGTCATGCAGGGCGACACCAACCCGGTCGCGCGCAGCAACGTGTGCCCTGAAATCGAGCCGCCAAGCGAGCCGTCATTCCACGCTTTCTGCTTCACGGTCGCGGCGCGACACGCGACGTCCACATTCGTGGTCGCCGGCAGCGGCGAGGCGGTGGAGGGACAATCCAATTACCGCGACCACACGGTGCGCTATGGCGAGACCTCGCCGGACGCGATGGCCGAGAAGGCGCGCTTCGTGCTCGGCGAGATGGAGCGCAGGCTCGGCCTGCTCGGCTTCACCTGGGCCGGCACCACCGCCAGCCAGGTCTACACCGTGCACGACCTGCATCCATTCCTGGCGAATGAGATCGTTCGCCGCGGCGCCGCGCGCGCGGGCCTCACCTGGCATTACGCGCGCCCGCCGGTGACGGGTTTGGAATACGAGATGGATTGCCGGGGGATTATGAGCGAGCGGGTGGTCTAGGCAGCGCCGCGAGCGCAGCGTGTGTGAATGTACGGCAAAGGGCCTAGTTGGCGCGCGCCCCCTGAATCGCCGCCCACACCCGGCTCGGCGTCGCCGGCATGTCGATGCGGTCGATACCGAGCGGCGAGAGCGCATCGATCACCGCGTTGATCACCACCGGCGGCGCGCCGATCGTGCCGGATTCGCCGATCCCCTTCACGCCGATCGGGTTGGTCAGGCACGGCACCTCTTCCAGCGCGATCTCGAAGTTCGGCAGCATGTCGGCGCGCGGCATCACATAGTCCATGAACGAGCCGGTCACGAGCTGCGCGGACGAGCGGTCATACACCGCATGCTCGTAAAGCGCCTGCCCGATCCCCTGCGCGACGCCGCCATGCTGCTGGCCGTTGACGATCATCGGGTTGAGCACCTGGCCGAGATCGTCGACCATCACGTAGCGGTCGACTTTGACCTCGCCGGTTTCCGGATCGATCTCGACCTCGACCGCATGCGCGCCGTTCGGATGGCTCGGCGGCTCGGGCGAATGCGAGCCGGAGGCCTCCAGTCCGATGCCGAATTTCGTCATCGGGCCCATCGGGGCGAACGAGGCCTTGGCCACTTCGGTGAGCGGGATCGCCTTGTCGGTGCCCGCGACTTTCAGCATGCCGTCCTTGAACTCGATGTCGCCCACATCCGCTTCCAGCATCGCGGCGGCCATCGGCTTCGCTTTGTTGATGACCGCGTCGGCCGCGACCTTGAGCGAGCTGCCGCCGACCACGGCGCTACGCGCTCCGTAGGTGCCGCGCCCGAACTGCACTTGCGCGGTGTCGCCCTGGACGTAGTGGATATTCTCGAACGGCACGCCGAGAAACTCGTGCACGAGTTGCGCAAACACGGTCGCGTGGCCCTGCCCATGCGAATGCGTGCCGCCGAACACCGTCACGTTGCCGCCCGGATCGAACCGGATGTCCATGCGGTCGTTGAAGATGCCGCCGAACTCAATGTAGTAGCAGACCGAGCGGCCGCGCAGCTTGCCTTCTTTCTCGGAGGCCTTGCGGCGCTTCTCGTAGCCTTTCCAGTCGATCATCTCGACGCATCTGTCGAGCAGCCGCACGAACTCGCCCGAGTCGTAGACGTAGTGTGTCGGGGTCTCGTAGGGGAATTTGTTCGGCGCGATCAGGTTGCGGCGCCGGATTTCAGCGACGTCGATTCCGATCTGCTTTGCGGCGTGCTCGATCATGCGTTCGGTGAAATACGCGGCCTCCGGCCGGCCGGCGCCGCGATAGGGGCCGGCCTGCGGCGTGTTGGTGAACAGGCCCTTGCACACGATATGCATGGTCTGCACGTCGTAGGCTTCCGGGATGAAGCGCAGCGAGAACAGGCCGGTGAACATGCCGGGACCGACGAAATAGGCGCCGATCTGGAACAGCGACTGCGAACGGATCGCCAGGATCTTGCCGCTTTCGTCGAGCGCAAGTTCGCCGTAGCTGACGAGATCGCGGCCGGTGTGATCGTTCATCATGCTTTCGGAGCGCGTTGCGACCCATTTGACCGGACGTCCGAGTTTCTTCGACGCCCACAACGTGAGGACATCGTCGGGGAACGATCCGCCCTTGAGGCCGAAGCCGCCGCCGACATCGGGCGCAACCACCCGGATCTTGTTCTCCGGCGCCTTCAACAGCCCCGCCATCTCAGCCCGGACCCCGTGCGGGTTCTGCGACGACGTGTAGAGCGTGTAGAAATCGTCGATGGCATTGTAGTCGCCGATCGCGGTGCGCGGCTCCATCGACACCGGCGTGATGCGATTGTTCTCCATGCGCAGCTTCACGACATGCTTGGCGCCGGCAAATGCCGCATCAGTGGCTTTCTCGTCGCCGAAGCCGAGGACGAAGGCAACGTTGCCGTTCGGATTGTCGTCCCACACTTTCGGCGCGCCGTCCTTGGCGGCATCCTCCAGCAGCGCGACGGCGGGCAGCGTCTCGTAGTCGACCTCGATCATGTCGGCGGCATCGCGCGCCTGGGCCTGCGTTTCGGCGACAACGAACGCCACGCGGTCGCCGACGAAGCGTACTTTCTCGGCCTGCAGGATCTGCTGGTGGATGCGATGCCCCTTCGGCCCGCCGATATCTTCCGGCATCATGGCGGCCGTATAGGCGCCGAGCTTGTCGGCCGCGGCATCGGTCCCGGTCAGGACGAGCAGCACGCCAGAGGCGGCCTTGGCCTTCGCGGTGTCGATCTTGCTGATGCGCGCGTGGGCGTGCGGCGAGAGCAGCACCACACCGTGGCACATGCCGGGCAGCGTAATGTCGTCGACATAGCGCCCCGACCCGGTGAGGAAACGCGCATCCTCGACGCGCCGCACCGCCTGCCCGATTCCGAACTTGGCCATTTTTGTTTTCCTCTGATCGCTATCGGGGCCGGACGATAGGGCGGTGGCCAGGCAAGGGCAATCGGCGCAAGGCGTGCGTCACTCCGCGGCCTTCGCGCCGGTGTAACCGTAGAGCGAGCGCGCCCGGTCGGGCGACACCAGCTCGTCCGCGAGATCGCGCGCAACCCGCTCGGACGCGCGCTCGCCGGGCGCGCCGATGCCGCCGCCGCCCGGCGTGAGCACCACGAGCCGGTCGTGCGGCGGTACGCTCTGGAAACCCTTGCCGCGCATCTTCAGCCCGGACTTCAGTCCGACATAACCCGCGGCCCCGTCCTGGCCGCCCGCGCGCCCGCGCGCCGGGTGCTCGATGCGGTCGAACGCCGCCAGAATGTCCCATGGCCGATCGATGCCGCTGCCGATCTCGATCACCTGACCGTGGCCGCCCTGCGTGCGCCCGGCCCCGCCCGATTGCGGCCGCAGCTCCTTCTTCCAGAAGATCAGCGGCGTCTGGCTCTCGGCGATCTCCACCGGCGTGCCGCGCACGCCGC
Source organism: Alphaproteobacteria bacterium (assembly GCA_005884685.1). GTDB lineage: Bacteria > Pseudomonadota > Alphaproteobacteria > Rhizobiales > Xanthobacteraceae > PALSA-894. The sequence continues at coordinate 9,205 of VBAH01000015.1, read as the reverse complement.
TCGGATACGCGGTCGCCGACAGTCCGTCCTTGTTGGGCCGCGCGCCGGTGCCGCCATTCGAGGTGATCGCCATCGAGAAGCCGTAGTTGCCGCCCGCGCCCGATTGCGTTTCGCCGCGCACGATCAGATTCCACAGGCACGACGTGCCTTCCGCCGGCACGCGTTCGGGAACAAGCTGGCGCAGGCAGCCGAACACCACATCGGGGAGCATCTGTCCGGTCACATGGCGGATCGCGACCGGCGCGGGCTTCGGCGCATTGAGGATGCAGCCGGCCGGCGCCGACACGGTGAGGACCCCTAGCGATCCCGCATTGTTCGGGATCTGGCTCGCCACCACGCAGCCGAGCCCGAACACCGTGTAGGCGGTGGTGTAGGCGAGCGGCACGTTGATGCCGTAGCGCGATTGCGGCGAGGTGCCGGTGTAGTCGACATGGATGCCGCTGTCCGACACGGTCAGTGTCGCCGCCAGCGTCACCGGCGCATCGTAACCGTCGACGACCATCTCGTTGCGCCAGGTGCCGCGCGGCAGTTTCGCGATCTCCGCCATCACGGCCTCGCGCGAACGCGCGACGATATGCTCGGCGAGCGGATCGAGACTGTCGATAGCGAACTCGTCCATCATCTCGGCGAGACGCCTGGCGCCGACATCGTTGCAGGCGGCGAGCGAATAGGTGTCGCCCTCGGTGTCGATCGGCAGGCGCGTGTTGGCGCGGATCATCGCCATCAGGGTCTCGTTCACGGTGCCCTGATCGATCAGCTTGAGCATCGGGATGTAGAGGCCTTCCATGAACACGTCGGTCGCGTCCGGCCCGAAGCCGATGCCGCCGATGTCCATCAGGTGACTGGTGCAGGAGAACAGCGCGACCAGCTCGCCCTTCGAGTTGAACGCGGGCGTCGTGATGACGAAATCGTTCAGGTGGCCGGTCCCCATCCAGGGGTCGTTGGTGATGTAGGCGTCGCCGGGCTTCATCGTCTCAAGCGGGAAATGGCGGATGAAGTGCTTCACCGATTCCGCCATCGAGTTGACGTGGCCCGGCGTGCCGGTCACGGCCTGCGCGAGCATGCGGCCGCGGCGATCGAACACGCCGGCCGAAAGGTCGCCGCACTCGCGCACGATCGGCGAGAACGCGGTGCGCATCAGCACCTGCGCCTGCTCCTCCACCACGGCGATCAGCCGGTTCCACATGATCTGCAGGTCGATGAGCTGGGTGGCGGAGGTCATGAGTGCACCTTCCGAGCCGCGCGCTCGGTGCTACCCTCCCCTGGAGGGGGAGGGTCGGCGCGCGAAGCGCGCCGGGGTGGGGTGAAGCCGCGTTTGCGGCGATGCTTGAGCACTTTGGGCTCCGTGTCGCGGCTCCCGTAGAGTGCCGCATAAATCAGGTCGAGAACACCGGCCGGATTCTGCGTGATGTCGTTGTTCCAGAAACGGACAACACGATATCCCTCAGACTCCAGCCAGCGGGTACGATTCTCGTCTCGTAGTCTGTTTGGCTCGTCGCCATGCTGCGAACCGTCGATTTCAATGACAAGGCGCGATGCCAAACAGGCAAAATCCGCGACGTATGGGCCGATCGGTACTTGCCGACGGAAATGCGTTCCTTTGGTTTCCAGCAAGCGCAGCTTTCGCCACAGCAGGATCTCCGCGGCCGTGCTGCTCGCGCGCAGACGCCGCGCTGTTTCGCGCCGGAAGCTGTCGATAGGTCGTCGCGTCACCATAACATTGTCACCCCACCCCGCCGGCTTCGCCGGCGACCCTCCCCCTCCAGGGGAGGGTGACCGAGTGTGCGGCTCGTCTCCCGCACATCACACCCTCCGCTGCATCACGATGCACCCCGCGCCGTCGATGTGCGCGTCGAAGCTTGCCGTGATGAAGGTCGAGGTTTCGTCCTCGGCAATGATCGCAGGACCGGGTACGCGCGCGCCGGCCTCGAGCCGCGCGCGGCGATAGGTCGGCACGTCGATCGAACCGCCGGACCGGCCGTCGAAGAAAACGCGGCTGCCACCGGGCGACGGTGCGCGTTTCTCGGGAGCCGCCGTCATGGCCTCCGGCCGATGCGCTTGCGTCGAGATCAGCACGGACCAACTCAGCGCCTCGATCGCGGCGCCGGGGATCGGCCGCTTGAACAGAACCGAATACTCGCGCTCGAACGTGTCGCGCAGCGCCGCGGCATCGTCGGCGGCGAGATCGCGCACCGGCAGCGGCACCGTGATCTCGTGTCCCTGCCCGACGTAGCGCATGTAGGCGAGCCGCCGCTCGGTCACCGGCGCGCCGCGTGCGCCCGGCTCGACCAGCGCGCGCGCATCGCGCGACATCCCGGCGAGCAGCGCGGACGCGCCGGCAAAATCGAAATTGTCGAGCCGCATGTGGCGGCTCTTCACCAGCTCGTAGGAAATCGGCGCGACGAGAAATCCGACCGCCGATCCGACGCCGGCATTGGGCGGCACCACGACGCGCGCAAGCCCCAGCTTCTCGGCAACGCGCGCCGCATGCAGCGGCGCGGCCCCGCCGAACGCGATCAGCGTATGATCGCTCACCACCTCGCCGCGCTCGACCGCGTGCACGCGCGCCGCGCTCGCCATGTTCTCGCACACCATTTCGTGCACCGCATACGCGGCGGTCTCGGGGGACAAGCCGAGCGGATCGCCGACCGCGGCGGCAAGTGCCGCGCGCGACAGATCCGGATTGAGCGAAATGGTGCCGCCCGCGAACGCCGCCGGATCGATCATGCCCAACGCCACATCCGCGTCGGTGACGGTCGGCAGCGTACCGCCGCGGCGGTAGCAGGCGGGCCCCGGCTCGGAGCCTGCGCTTTCCGGGCCGACGGTGACGCGCTTCAACGCATCGACCTTGGCGATCGAGCCGCCGCCCGCGCCGATCTCGACCATCTCGATCACCGGGATGCGCACCGGCAGCCCCGACCCTTTGAGGAAGCGCGCCGCGCGATCGACTTCATAGATGCGCGCCGAGTTCGGTTCGAAATTCTCGATCAGGCAGATCTTCGCCGTGGTGCCGCCCATGTCGAACGACAGCACCTTCTTCTCGGCCGCGCGCGCCGCAACCTGGGCGGCGAAGATCGCGCCGCCGGCCGGGCCCGACTCGATCAGCCGCACCGGAAACTTGCGCGCGGTGTCGATCGAGGTCAGCCCGCCGCCGGAGGTCACCAGATAGATCGCGCCGCGGAACTGCTCGGCGCGCAATGCCTCGTCCATGCGGGCGAGATAGCCATCCATCAGCGGCTGCACATACGCATTCGCCACCGCCGTCGAGGTGCGCTCGTATTCGCGGATCTCCGGGCACACCTCGGACGAGAGCGTGATGCTCAAACCCGGCATCGCATCCTTGAGAATTTCCGCTGTGCGCTGCTCGTGGGCGGGGTTCACATACGAGTGCATGAAGCAGATCGCGACCGCCTCGATGCCGTTGTCCCGCAACCGCCCGATCAGGGCGTCTACGGCGGCCTCATCGAGCGCGAGCCGCACCGTGCCGTGCACGTCGACGCGCTCGCCCACCGTGAAGCGCAGCGAGCGCGGCACCAGCGGCTGCGGCTTCTCGATCGCAAGATCGTACTGGTCGTAGCGGCTCTCGTTCGCGATCTCGAGCGTGTCGCGGAAACCGTCCGTGGCGATCAGCGCGGTGCGCGCGCCGCGCCGCTCGATGATCGCGTTGGTGGCGAGCGTCGTGCCGTGAATGAACACGTCGATGTCGGAGAAGTGCAGGCCGGCGTCGCCGAGCACGAGGCGCGCCCCGTCGAGCACGCCCTCCTCGGGGCGCTTCGCGGTGGTGAGCACCTTGCGGGTGATCCGCGAGGGGCCGCGTTCGAGTACGATGTCGGTGAAGGTGCCGCCGATATCGACCGCCATGCGGACGTCGCGGCCAGGATTGGGAGCAAGCATGGCGCGATGTTCGCATGGCAGGGCGCGAGGCGGAAGCCTGTGCCCCCTCTCCGCTCATGCCCGCGAAAGCGGGCATCCAGTTCTTGGCTCTGGGTCCCCGCTTTCGCGGGGACGAGCGGGATTAGGGCTAATGATTCCGTTCCAGCCGGGCGATCAGGAACTCGATCTCGGCGATCGCTTTCTGCGAAAGCCTGATCCCCGGCTTGCGCTGCGCATCGCTGGCGATCGCGCCGCGCCGCTTGAGGATGTACTTGCGCACCGCCAGGCCGAGCATTCCGGGCTGCTGCTCGTAGCGCAACAACGGCAGGTGGCGGTCGAACAGGTCGTGCGCCGCCGCGCGCTCGCCCGCCTTGATCAGCTTGACGAGTTGCACCAGCATTTCGGGATACGCATAGCCGGTATTCGCGCCGTCCGCGCCGCGCTCCAGCTCGTGCGGCAGGAAGATGCCGCCGTTGCCGGTGAGGATCGCGACCTTGCGCATGCCGTCGGCCATCAGGCTCCGCAGCGCGGTGAGCTTTTCCAGCCCCGGCCACTCCTCGTGCTTGACCATCTTGCACGAAGGATTGTCGGTCACGATGCGCTTGATGACGGACGGCGCCATGAACACGCCCGACGCATAGGGATAGTCCTGCAGCACGAACGGCACGTCGGCGCCGATCGCCTCCACGGCCTGGGAAAAGTACGTCACGATCTGGTCGTCGGTCTTGAGCGTCCCCGGCGGCGCGATCATCACGCCGCCCGCGCCGGCGTCCATCACGTCCTTGGCGAGCGCCGCCATCTGGGCGAAACCCGGCGCGGAGGCGCCGACGATCACCGGCAGGCCGTTGACGCGCCGCACCACCTGCCGCGTCAGCGCGACCGCCTCGGCGTGGGTCAGCTTCGGCGCCTCGCCCATGATGCCGAGCACGGTGACGCCGGTGATGCCGGCGCGCAGGTAGAAATCCATCAGCCGGTCGAGGCTGGCGGTATCGATGGCGCCGTCGTCGGTGAACGGCGTCGCCGCGATGATGTAGACGCCGTGGGCGGAGGTATCGAGCAGGGGCATGTGTCTCCGTCATTCCGGGGCGCGAGCGTCAGCTCGCGAGCCGGGAATCCATAACCACTGTCGTCTCGACAGCGGCGCGACCGTACAATACTGAAAATCATGTGGCTATGGATTCCGGGCCCGGCGCCATAGCGCGTCGCAGACGCGCGTGAACGCGCTTTTGGCGCCGCCCCGGAATGACAGGAGAGAGCATGCAACCCTTCGATCTGGTGATCCGCGGCGGCACGGTCGCGACCGCGACCGACGCGTTCAAGGCCGACGTCGGCATTCGCGGCGCGGCCATCGCGGCGATCGGCCAAGGGCTCGACACGGGCAAACGCGAGATCGACGCGCGCGGGAAATTCGTGCTGCCCGGCGGCGTCGACAGCCACAGCCACATCGAGCAGCTCTCCGCCTCCGGCCTGATGAACGCCGACACGTTTCAGAGCGCCACCACGGCGGCGGCGTTCGGCGGCACCACCACGGTGATCTCGTTTGCCGCGCAGCACGTCGGCATGAGCCTGAAGACCGTGGTGGACGAGTATCACCAGTACGCCGAGCGCGGTGCCGTTGTGGACTACGCGTTCCACATGATCCTCGCCGACCCGCGCGAGGAGGTGCTGGAAAAGGAGGTGCCGCCGCTGGTGAAGGCCGGCCACGCCTCGCTGAAGGTGTTCATGACCTACGACCGGCTCAAGGTCGACGACGAGCAGCTGCTCAATGTGCTGCAGTCCGCGCGCGACAATCGCGCGATGGTGTGCGTGCATGCCGAGAACCACGGCATGATCTCGTGGATGGGCAAGCGGCTGGTCAAGCACGGCTACACGGCGCCGAAATTCCATTCGATCTCGCATCCGCGCGTGTGCGAGCCGGAAGCGTTCCAGCGCCTCATCGCGTGCGCCGCGCTGGTCGATCAGCCGATCATGATCTTCCACGTCTCGACCGCCGAAGGCTGCGCGGTGATCCGGCAGGCGCGCGGCGAGGGCCTGAAGGTGTTCGCCGAAACCTGCCCGCAATATCTGTTCATGACCAAGGCGGATCTGGACAAGCCGGGGCTCGAAGGGGCGAAGTGGATGTTCTCGCCGCCCGCACGCGAAGCGTCCGACCAGGAGGCGCTGTGGCAGGCCTTGGCGCTGGGCGACCTGCAGGTGATCTCGTCCGACCACGCGCCTTACGCCTACGACAAGAGCGGCAAGCTGGTGGCGGGGAAAAAGTCTACGTTCAAGCGGATCCCGAACGGCATGCCGGGGGTGGAGGCGCGCCTGCCGGTGGTGTTCGACGAGATGGTGTCGCGCGGCCGCTTCGATGTCTCGCGCTTCGTCGAATGGACCTCGACCAATCCGGCGAAGATCTACGGCCTCTATCCGAAGAAAGGCACGCTCGCGATCGGCTCGGACGCCGACGTGGCGATCTGGGACCCGAAGAAGAGCGTCACCTTCTCCGACAAGACCGTGAAGGACCGCGCCGGCTACACGCCGTGGAAGGGCCGCACCGTGAAGGGCTGGCCGGTAACCGTGCTGCTGCGCGGCGAGGTGCTGGTGGAAAACGAGAAGCTGCGCGGCAAGCCCGGCTCGGGCCAATTCCTGGCGCGCAAGGCCGGCAAGGCCGCCGAGCCGCTCGGGCGGGCGACGCTGGAGTTCGATCCGAAACGGAATTTCGGCGCGAAGTTGCGCTAACTCCGCTGTCATCCCGGCCAAGCGACGCGGGACGCGTCGTGCGAGCCGGGACCCATTTCTCCCGCGGCACGATGGATCCCGGGTCTCGCTGCGCTCGCCCGGGATGACAGTCTGAGTTGACGCGCGCATGAGCCTCCGGACAGGATCGCCTTTGCGCGAGGCTCAGGGGCATGGCGGACGTCCGTCTCGAGGGGATCACCAAGACATGGGGCGCGGCTGCGGCGGTCGAGGACATCACGTTCTCGGCGCCGGCCGGTCATCTCGTGGCGCTGCTCGGCCCCTCCGGCTGCGGCAAGTCGACGACATTGCGGCTGATCGCCGGGCTCGAGACCGCAAGCGCCGGCACGATCCGGATCGCCGAACGCGACGTCACCGCGCTGCCGCCGGCCAAGCGCGGCGTCTCGATGGTGTTCCAGAGCTACGCGCTGTTTCCGCATCTCTCGGTCGCCGAGAACATCATGTTCGGGCTGCGCGTGCGCGACGTGCCGAAGCCTGAGCGCGATGCGCGGCTCAAGCGCGCCGCCGGCATCCTCGGGCTGGAACAATTGCTCGACCGCAAGCCCTCGCAATTGTCCGGCGGGCAGCAGCAGCGCGTCGCGCTCGGCCGCGCGATCGTCGCCGAAACGCGCGTCTGCCTGATGGACGAGCCGCTCTCCAATCTCGACGCACAGTTGCGCGTCGAGATGCGGCGCGAGATTCGTTCGTTGCAGCGCCGCCTCGGCATGACCATGCTGTACGTGACCCACGATCAGGTCGAGGCGATGACCATGGCGGATCAGGTGGTGCTGATGCGGGGCGGCCGTATCGAGCAGGACGACGCGCCGGCCGCGCTTTACGAGAAGCCCGCGACGATCTTTGCGGCGCGTTTCGTCGGCACTCCGCCGATGAACGTCATTCCCGCCTCGCTCGTGCCCGCCAGCATGGCGTCGCCGCCCGGGGGACGCGCACGCGACACACTTGCGATCGGCATTCGGCCGGAAGCCACGCGTATCGCGGCGGATGGCGTGCCGGCGAGCGTCGCGGCAGTCGAGTATCTCGGCGCCGACACGCTGATCGAAACCCGGATCGCGGATCAATCCTTCATCGTGCGCCTGCCCGGCCGCGCGCCCGCCGCGGTCGGCGAGACGGTTGGCATAAGCTGGGAACCGTCGGCGGCGCACTGGTTCGACTTGTCGTCACAATGTCGTATCGATCGATAAAAGAAACCGGCATCCAAAGGGAGGAACACGATGTTAGGCAAGAGACTGGATCGCAGACAATTCCTGTCAGGTACTGCGGCGCTCGCCGGCACGACAATCGCCAAACCCGCGCTGGCGCAGGGCGCGACCGAAGTCTCGTTCTTCTATCCGATCGCGGTCGGCGGCCCGATCACCAAGATCATCGACGGCTACGCGGCCGATTTCGAGAAGGCCAATCCGTCGATCAGGGTGAAGCCGATCTATTCGGGCACCTATCAGGAAAGCATCACCAAGGCGCTCACCGCGCACAAGAGCGGCACGCCGCCGGTGACCTCGGTGCTCCTCTCGACCGACATGTTTACGCTGATCGACGAGGAAGCGATCGTTCCGATCGACGGCTTCATCAAGACCGACGACGACAGGAAGTGGCTCGCCAGTTTCTTCCCGGCCTTCATGGAGAACAGCCAGACCGGGGCCAAGACCTGGGGCGTGCCGTTCCAGCGTTCCACTATCGTGCTCTACTACAACAAGGACCTGTTCAAGGAGGCCGGGCTCGATCCCGAGAAGGGGCCCGCCACCTGGGAGGAACAGGCGGCGTTCGCCGAGAGGCTCACCAAGCGCGACGCGTCGGGCAATACCTCGCAATGGGGCGTGCAGATCCCCTCGTCCGGCTTTCCCTACTGGCTGTTCCAGGGGCTGACCACGCAGGCGGGCGCGATCCTGATGAATGCGGAAGGCGACCGCACGTTCTACGACAAGCCGGAAGTTGTCGAAGCGCTGCAGTACTGGGTGGACCTCTCGCGCAAGCACAAGGTTCATCCGCCCGGCATCGTCGAGTGGGGTACGACGCCGAAGGATTTCTTCGAGCGCAAGGTCGCCATGATGTGGACCACCACCGGCAACCTGACCAACGTGAAGGCGAACGCGAAATTCCCGTTCGGCGTCGCGATGCTGCCGGCGCACAAGCGACGCGGCTCGCCGACCGGCGGCGGCAACTTCTACATCTCAAAGAAGGCGAGCGCCGCCGAGCAGGCCGCCGCCTTCCAGTTCATCAAGTGGATCACGACGCCCGAGCGCGCCGCACAATGGAGCATCGATACCGGCTATGTGGCGGTGCGGCCCGACGCGTACGAGACCGAGGCGATGAAGAAATACGTCGCAGACTTCCCGGCCGCCGCGGTCGCGCGCGATCAGCTCAAGTTCGCGGTGGCGGAGCTCTCGACCCACGAGAACCAGCGCGTCACCAAGGCGCTCAACGACGGACTGCAGGCCGCGTTGACCGGCACCAAGACCGCTGAGCAGGCGATGAAGGACGCGCAGGCCGAGGCGGAGCGGATTTTGAAGCAGTATCGGTAGGGGTGCGTGGCGAGAGCGCAACTTGCTCCGCTCACCCCGCGAAAGCGGGGGTCCAGGGCCTTGACCAAGTACTGGAT
>VBAH01000072.1 GCA_005884685.1 Alphaproteobacteria bacterium | reverse complement strand
TTCTCCGACGAGCAGTCGGCCTGGATCGACGGGCTGTCGCAACGCCTCGATATCGCCAACCGCATCGGCGAACTGGTGGCGGCGCGGGTCGATCCCGCGGCGCTGGTCGAGAATTCGCTCGGGTCGCTGGCCTCGGCCGATACGCGCCAGACCATCGCGCGCGCCGAAAGCCGCCAGCAGGCGATCACGCTGGCGCTGATGGCGCCGGAATTTCAACGGAGGTGACCATGTCACCCGATTTCGTTCACGCGTCCACTCGCCGCGAGTTGCTCGGCGGAGCCGGGGTGCTGTTCGCCTGGCCGTTCCTGCCCAGGATCGCGCGCGCCGAAGGGCGCGACCCGCGCATGCTCACCATCATCCTGCGCGGCGCGCTCGATGGGCTCGCGGCGGTCGCGCCGGTCGGCGATCCCGACTGGGTGAAGCTGCGCGGCGACAAGGCGCTCACGCTCGATGGCAAGACGCCGGCGCTCGCGCTCGACTCGTTCTTCGCGCTCAATCCCGCGATGCCGAACCTGCACCGGATGTACAAGGCCGGTGAGGCCGCGATCGTGCATGCGGCGGCGACACCTTATCGCGAACGTTCGCATTTCGACGGGCAGGACGTGCTGGAAAGCGGGCTGCCGAAGCCCGGCCGCGCGGACTCGGGCTGGCTCAACCGTGCGCTCGGCGGGCTTGCGCCGGAAGCGCGCGTGCGCAGCGACCGGCGCGCTTTCGCGGTCGGCCCGGTGACGCCGCTGGTCGTGCGCGGGCCGACACCGGTGCTGTCATGGACGCCGACGCGCATCCAGCCGGCGAGCGAAGATACGATGGCGCGGCTGCTCGATCTCTATCAGCACACCGACGTCGAGCTTGCGCGCGTGCTCGAAGGGCGGCGCGATCTGGCGATCCTGGCGCGCGCGGGCGATCCGGCCGCCATGGCGCCGACCGAAGGCCGCCAGCAACCGCAGGGATTCCCGGCGCAGGTGCGCGCCTTCTTCGCCGACGCAGCCGGGACCGCGGCGAAGTTTCTCGCGCGCGAGGACGGGCCGCGCATCGGCGCGCTCGCCTTCAACGGCTGGGACACGCATGTCGACGAGGGCGCGGACTCCGGCCGCCTTGCCACCCTGCTCGGCGCGCTCGATGGCGCGCTTGCGGCGGCCGAGAAGAACATGGGCGAGGCATGGCGCGAGACCGTCGTCACGGTGGTGACCGAGTTCGGGCGCACGGCGCGCATCAACGGCACCAACGGCACCGATCACGGCACCGGAACGATTGCGCTGCTCGCCGGTGGCGCGCTCAAAGGCGGACGCGTGATCGCCGACTGGCCGGGCCTGAAGAATGCGCAGCTGCACGAAGGCCGCGACCTCGCCGCAACCACCGACCTGCGCGCGGTGCTCAAGGGCCTGCTCCGGGACCATCTGCGCGTCACCGATCAGGCGCTCGCCGGCAACGTGTTCCCCGGCAGCGGGGACGTGACGGCGATGGGCGGGTTAGTGGGGTAGGGACGTTATTTCAGCTTGGTGGGAGGAGCTTGCTCTTTACATATTCCGACGCCTTCTCGATCTCAGGATACATTGAGCGCAGGTTGATGCTGATGCGGTCTAATTCCCTGCGGAGGCACTTTTTCATTGAGGCGGGAATCTTTGCTGTCAGAACATTGATGCCGAGCGCGCGTTCGCGATCAAGCTCTGTTGTTTCTCCAAAGATTAAAAACGCTCCTTGTTGTGCGACGATGCGTTGATTGCTCAACTTGGGGTGAACGGCAAAAATACTTTTCAGGTGCTCTAACACAATGCGTGGCTCGAAAAACGGCTTCTCCGCTTGAATGAAAAAAAGGAGCCGTCTTCCCTCATCCCTGCTGTTTAGTTCGCCATTATCTCTGAAGCTCATTAGCTTCTGCTTTTCGTCGTACCTTAAGCTCGCAAGGTTCGATACGCAGCTGATCGTGTCGCTATCGAAGTATTTCACGTCGGCTTTCTTCAAAGTAAACTGGAAAAACTCACCCTCGCTCTCGGCTTCTCCTTCCTTCGTGGGAGGACGGCATGCAAAGAAAAGTCCGACGAGCGGATTGTAGCTTAAGTCAAAGAGGCGCGTCGGGGCACCGTAATGCTGCAATCGAACGAGTCGTTCGAAGGTCGTTGTATCGTCGCGGAACTCGTTCGGCTGAAGCGCGATCACATCGCGCAAAATCTCTCGTTCGGCTTGACGGTATTCCTGATAGCGAAAAAGGGATGGCTCGAGCTTCCAACTCGAATTGCGATGACCGCGATAAAGATGAATCTGGTCTTCGTCGGGCGGCGTTTGCCTGAGCAGCTTGAATAGATCGTCCAACGCGTTAATAGGGTCGGGCCATTGTGCCATCGCTGAATCTCCTCTTTCTTTCTGCCTATCAGCCGTGCGGCGGATGCTCGACACGCGAACGCAATGCTGGGACCCTGCGATGCAACGTTTCACGCTGCATCGCGTGCGGGACAAGGCCTACTCCGCCGCCCGCACTTCCTCGACATCGATGAAGCCGCCGGACTGGCGCTGCCACAGCGCGGCGTAGTGGCCGTTCTGGCGCAATAGTTCGGCATGCGAGCCCTGCTCGACGATGCGGCCGTGGTCGAGCACGACCAGCCGGTCCATGCGCGCGATGGTCGACAGGCGATGCGCGATCGCGATCACGGTCTTGCCGGCGATCAAGGTGCCGAGGCTCTGCTGGATCGCCGCCTCGACTTCGCTGTCGAGCGCGGAGGTCGCCTCGTCGAGCACCAGGATCGGTGCATCTTTGAGGATCACGCGCGCGATCGCGATGCGCTGGCGCTGGCCGCCGGAGAGCTTGACGCCGCGCTCGCCGACCTGCGCCTCGTAACCGCGCCGGTCCTTCCAGTCGGACAGGCCGAGGATGAACTCATGCGCATGCGCGAGCTTTGCCGCAGCCTCGATCTCGCCGTCGCTGGCGCCCGGCCGGCCATAGCGGATGTTGTCGCGGATCGAGCGGTGCAGCAGCGAGGTGTCCTGCGTGACGACCGAAATCTGCGCGCGCAGGCTGTCCTGCGTGACGTGGGCGACATCCTGGCCGTCGATCAGGATGCGGCCGCCTTCGAGGTCGAAGAAGCGCAGCAGCAGGTTGACCAGCGTCGACTTGCCGGCGCCGGAGCGGCCGACGAGGCCGATCTTCTCGCCCGGCTTCACCGTCAAGGTGAGGCCGTCGATCACCGGGAAGTGCTTCACGCGTCCGTCCGCCTCGATGCGCGGCTCGCGCCCGTAGCCGAACTGCACGGCGTCGAACGCGATCTCGCCTTTGGTGACGGCGAGCGGCGCCGCGTCGGGCTCGTCGGTGAGCCCGATCGGCCGCGCGATCGTCATCATGCCTTCCTGCACGACGCCGACGTTCTCGAAGATCATCGTCACCTGATAGGCGACCCAGCCCGAAACGCTGACGATCTGCCAGGCGAGCGGCAGCGCCATCGCGACGGTGCCGACTTCGACGCGGCCCTGCGTCCAGAGCCACACCGCGAGACCGCCGGTGGCCGTGACCAGCACAGCGTTGAGCGTCGAGAGGCTGAAGCCGAACAGCGTGTTGAGCCGCAGCGAGCGGTGGAAGCGCCCGGTGTGGTGTTCGAGCGAGTCGCGGACGTAGTCGTCCTCCTCGCGGGCGCGTGCGAACAGCTTCACCGTCAGGATGTTGGTGTAGCTGTCGACGATGCGGCCAGTCAGCGCCGAACGCGCCTCCGACACCTCCTTCGAGCGGTCGCGCATGCGCGGAACGATCGCGCGCAGCAGCGCAAGATAGCCGCAAAACCACAATGCGATGGGAAGCGCGAGCCAGGGGTCCGCACTTGCGAGCAGCACCAGCGCGCTGGTGCCGTAAACCAGGATGTACCAGACGCCCGTGATCAGCGCGACGATCGTCTCGCGAATCGCCGGGCCGGTCTGCATCACGCGGTTGGCGATGCGGCCGGCGAAATCGTTCTGGAAGAACGCCCATGACTGGCGCACCACATGCCAGTGGTTCTGCCAGCGGATGCGGTTCGTGACGTTCGCGGCGATCGCCTGATTGGCGAGCAGGTTCTGCGTCGTCAGCGCGAGCGGGCGCAGCACGAGCAATACGACCGCCATGCCGACGAGGAGGTGACCGTGGTCGGCGAACAGGGTTCGCGGGTCTGCGCTGGTGACGAGCGTGACGATGCGTCCGATGAAGATCGGGATCGTCGTGTCCATGATGGCGACGATGAAGCCGGCGACGAACAGCGCTGCGAACAGCGGCTTCGCCTGGCGGGCAAAATGCCAATAGAACGCCACCAGCCCCGGAGGCGGCTCCGGGTTCTCGGGCGCGACAGCCGGCTTCAGCAGCCGTTCGAACAGCGCGAACATGACAAACCCGCTGGGGTCATGCCTGCGATCAGCCGCGCCCTTGCAGGCGCGGCTCGCGACACAACCCCTCATGTCTGGACGGCGCCCTTCTAAGGGGTCAGGCCCGCGCTGTCACATCACTTCTGCTGATCATTTGGCCGGCGTCACACGCAGCAGGCGCCCGTTCCCGCTGTCGGTGAGCAGCCAGATCGCGCCGTCGGGGCCCTGGCGCACGTCGCGGATGCGCTCGCGCAGTTCGCTCAGCAGCCGCTCTTCCCGGGTGACCTTCTCGCCGTCGAGCTCGAGCCGCACCAGCATCTGCCCGGCGAGCGCGCCGACGAACAGGTTGCCCTTCCACGCGGGGAAGAGATCGGCAGTGTAGAACGCCATGCCGGACGGCGCGATCGACGGCACCCAGTATTTGATCGGTTGCTCCATGCCGGGTTTCGCGCTCGACTCGTGGGCCTTCGTGCCGTCGTAGTTGATGCCGTAGCCGATCACCGGCCAGCCGTAGTTCTTGCCGGCGAGCGGAATGTTGACCTCGTCACCGCCCTTCGGGCCATGCTCGTGCTCCCACAGTCTGCCGGTCTGCGGATGCAGCGCGGCACCTTGGGAGTTGCGGTGGCCGTAGCTCCAGATTTCCGGCTTCGCGTCGCTCCGGCCGACGAAGGGATTGTCTTTGGGCACATCGCCGTCCGGCGTCACCCGCACGATCTTGCCCAAATGGTTGGCGAGGTTCTGCGCTTCGTCGCGATGGGTGAAGTGATCCCCCATGGTGAGCCACAGATTGCCGTCGCGCCCCTGCACGATGCGGCAGCCATAGTGATTGCCGCCCGACAGCGGGCCTTCCTGGCGGAAGATCACTTTCACGTGGGCAAGCTGCGGCGCTTCGCCGTCGGTGAGGCGGCCGCGCGCCATCGCGGTGCGGCCGCCGCCCGCGGCGGGCTCGGCGTAGCAGAGATAGATCGTCCGGTTGGACGCGAAGTCGCGGTCAAGCGCGACGTCGTGCAGTCCGCCTTGCCCGGAGGCACGCACCGGCGGCACGCCCGAGACCGGCGGCGCCAGCGCGCCGTCGCGCGTCACCACGCGCAGGCGGCCGGAGCGCTCGGTGACCAGCATTTTTCCGTCGGGCAGGAACGCGAGGCCCCAGGGATGATCGAGGCCGCGCGCGATCGTCTCGACGGTGAGCGGGCCGGCGCTCGAGGGAAATGTTTGCGCCGAAGCGGGAAGCGCAACCATCGCCGCCAGTGCGGCGAGCCACAGCGATTTCATCGGCGCATCCTTCGCGGGGGTGATCCGGTCCCCAACGCGAAACTATCAGAAAAGATGCGCGGCGCGGGCGGTGACCGTCATGGCGGCCAGCACGATGGCGATCGAAAGGCCAAGCGAAAGCGTGGCGATCAGCGCGGGCAGGCTGTTGGCATGGTCCGGCGCGCGCTCGTCGCGCGGCGGCACCGCGAAGCCAAATGTGGTCGGTCGTCGCAACATGGTCGCTCTTTCAGCATCCAACCTTCCACCGTGCCTTGTCCCAGCATCGATATGGCTGCGAACAATGGCGAAGCTGTTGGAAAATAAAGGCAAACCCGTGAAATATGGTTAACGGGTGGTTAACGATGGCGGCCGCCGCGCGCTTGGGCCACACTAAAAGAAAAACCGAGACGGAGGGGACATGAAGCGAGTGATCTTCGCGGGCCTTGCGGCGCTGACGCTCGTAGGCGCCGCGCAGGCACAACCGTATCCGTCGCGGCCGATCACCATCGTGGTGCCGTTCTCGGCCGGCGGGCCGACCGACGCGATCGCGCGCGCCATCAGCGAGCGCATGCGCGTCTCGCTCGGACAATCGGTGATCATCGAAAATGTCACCGGCGCCGGCGGCTCGATCGGCGTCGGGCGCGCGGTGCGCGCCGCGCCGGACGGCTATACGCTCAGCCTCGGCCACACCGGCACGCATGTGGTCAACGGCGCGATCTATCCGCTGCAATACGATCTGCTCAACGACTTCGAGCCGGTCGCATTGATCGCCAGCAATCCGATGATGGTGGTGACCAAGAACGCGATACCGGCGAAAAACCTGCGCGAGCTGATCGACTGGCTCAAGGCGAATTCCGACAAGATCGCGACCGGCACGGCCGGCGTCGGCTCGGCCTCGCATTTCTCCGGCGTGTATTTCCAGAACCTGATCAAGGTGCCGCTCAACTTCGTGCCCTATCGCGGCACCGGACCGGCGCTGCAGGACCTCGTCGCCGGACAGATCGACATGATCGTCGACCAGGCGTCGAACGCACTCACGCAGGTGCAGGCCGGCAAGATCAGGGCCTACGCAATCACGGATGCGAAGCGGCTCGCCGTCGCGCCGGACATTCCGACCGCGGATGAAGCAGGGCTGCCCGGCTTCCACATCTCGCTATGGTCGGCGCTATGGGTGCCGAAGGGCACGCCCAAGGACATCATTGCGAAGCTCAACGCGGCCGTGGTGGATGCGCTCGCCGATCCGGCCGTGCGCCAGCGGCTTGCCGATGTCGGGCTCGAGATTCCGCCGCGCGAGCAGCAGACGCCGCAGGCGCTTGGCGCCTACCAGAAAGCCGAGATCGAGAAATGGTGGCCGATCATCAAGGCGGCGAACATCAAGCCGGAGTAGCAACGATGCGCGCAATGCTGGGACTGGCTCTGTTGTTGCTAAGCTCGGGCGCGTTCGCCCAAACCAACTATCCCGAAACGACAGTGCGCATTCTGGTCGGTTTTCCCGCCGGCACGGCGCCGGATGTCGGTGCGCGCATCGTCGCCGACAAGCTCGCCACGCTCTGGGGCAAGGGGGTCATCGTCGAGAACATCTCGGGCGCAAGCGGCAACATCGCGGCCGACCGCGCCGCCGAGGCGGCGCCGGATGGCTACACGCTGTTCATGGGCGGCAACTCATCGCTGATCATGAGCGTCAGCCTCTATGACAAGCTCGCCTACGATCCGGTCAAAGACTTCGTCCCGATCACGCAGATCTTCATCGCCGCGAATCTGCTGGTTGTGCATCCGGACCTCCCGGTGAACAGCATCGACGAGCTCGTCGCGCTCGCGAAGGCGAAGCCGGGGCAACTGACGTATGGCCATACCGGCACCGGCTCGTCGCAGCATCTCGCCAACGAACTGTTCAAGTACATGACCAAGACCGACATCGTGCCGGTTGCCTATCGCGGCTCCACCGCCATTCTGCCCGACCTGCTGGCTGGCCGTATCAACATGGCCTTCCTCAATGTGGTCAACGCCGCGCCGCTGGTGAAGGAAGGGAAGCTGCGCGCCTTCGCGGTGTCCTCGCGCAAGCGCTCGGTCGCGGCGCCCGAGCTGCCGACGATGATCGAAAAGGGCTACCCCGATTTCGAAGCCGTGCCGTGGTTCGGGTTTCTCGCGCCCGCGGGCACGCCCCAGGCGATCGTCGACAAAATTCAGCAGGACACCGTGGCGGTGCTCGCGATGTCCGATGTCCGCAAACGCTTCGAGGCGAACGGGCTCGATGTGGTCGGCGGCACCTCCGCGGAGTTTGCCAAGGTGATCAAGACGGAAATTCCCTACTGGGCGAAGATCATCAAGGAGGCCGGGATCAAGGCGGAGTGAGGCGATCATGCACCTCATTCGCACCGCGCTGATCGCGCTCTCGCTGCTCACCGGCGCGGCGCAGGCGCAAAACTATCCGGATCGCACCATCCGCATCCTGGTCGGCTTCACGCCGGGCAGCGCGACCGACATCAGCGCGCGCATGTTCGCGCAGAAGCTGGGCGAAGCGTGGAGCGTGCCGGTGACGGTCGAGAACCTGCCGGGCGCGGGCGGCAGCGTCGGCGGCGAGCGCGTGGCGAAGTCGGCGCCGGACGGCTACACTTTGTATTGGGGCGCGAACGGCGCGCTCACGATCAATCCGTCGCTGCAAACCAATCCGACCTTCGAGCCGCTGCGCGATCTTAGCCCGGTCGCGCGGCTGCTGGTGATGCCGAGCATTCTCGCGGTCAACAACGACGTGCCGGCGAAAAGCGTCGCCGAGCTGATCGCACTCGCCAGGGCCAAGCCCGGCACGCTCTCCTACGCGAGCCCCGGCGCCGGCACGCCGCAGCACATCGCGGGCGAAGTGTTCAAGAGCCAGCTCGGCCTCGACATCGTGCACGTGCCCTACCGCGGCGCGAACTTCACCGACGTGATCGGCGGTCGCGTCACCATGACGTTCCAGAATACCGGCGCGATCCTGCCGACCGTGCGCGAGGGCAAGCTGCGCGGCCTCGCGGTGACCTCGCTCACGCGCTCGACCGCCATCCCCGAGCTGCCCACGATGATCGAATCGGGCGTGGCGGATTTCGAAGCGACCTCCTGGTTCGGGCTGCTCGCGCCGGCCGGAACGCCGGCGCCGATCATCGCCAAGCTATACCGCCAGGCAACCGAGATCGTGCAGCATCCGCAGCTGCGCGAGAGCTTCGGCAAGATCGGCCTCGATGTGGTGACCGACCCGCCCGACGTGTTCGCCGGCATTATCCGCACCGACACCGCCAAGTGGGCGAAGGTGATCAGGGAGGCCGGGATCAAGGGCAGCGAGTAGCCGCTTCTCTTAACCTCCCCTTGAAAAAGGGGAGCATAGGCGGCCTTCGGCCGCCGTTTCCTAACGCCGGCGCGAAGCGCCGGCTATGCGCCGCAGGCGGTCGGGTGGGGATCATCCTACTTCAGACCCCCACCACTTCAGATCCCCACCCCAACCCTCCCCCTTTCAGGGAGAGGGAGCAGGCCTGCGCTTGCGGCTCCTGCATCGCGTGCGGGACACATCGCTATTCGATGAGCGGAATGTGCGGCGCGGCGGTGCGGGGGAGCACGCCCGTGAGCCGCGGATCGTCCACGATCTCGATCTCGCGGGCGTAGGGGCGAAAGCCGCTGCGCAGATAGAACGCGAGCGCAGCGGGATGATCGAAAGTGCAGGTGTGCACCCACACCCGCCGCACCGGTCGCGACCAGGCGCGCGCCAGCGCGTGGTTCATCAGCCAGCGCGCCGCGCCGGCGCCGATGAGCTCCTGCGTGACGCCGAAGAAGCTGACCTCGCATTCACCGGGAATGCGGAAGTCGAGCTCCAGCAAGCCCGCTTCCTCGGCGTCGCGCATCAGCACGTACACCTCCACGCGCGGATCATGGATGATCGCACAAAGCGCGGCATCGGACATCATGAGCCGCGTGTACCAGAGCCAGTTCTCGCCGACTTTGCGATAGAGCGCGCGAAACCAGCCGGGCGCGGGCTGTTCGACCTGCCGCAGCGAGAGCCGCAAGCCTTCCGGCGCCGGACGCGAGGCGGGTGGTGCGAACATCTCGAGCGAGGTGACCACCGCCGCGACCTTTCCGGCGGGAACGCCGGTATCGCTCATTCCACCGCCTCGGCGGCGGGATGCCAGTCCATCGGCACATGGCCCGGCTGGTCGACGATGCGGTTGAGCCATGCGCGGATCGCCGGAAATGCTTCCAGCTCGAAATCGCACTCGTGCGCAAGGTGCGTGTAGCCATAGAGCGCGATGTCGGCGATGGTGTAGTGGCCGGCGGCGAAGAAATCGTTCGTGGCGAGGTGCTTCTCCATCACGCCGAACGCCTGGTAGCCCTTCTCCATCCAGTCCTCGAGCGCGTGCATCTGCAATTCGCGCCCGCCCTTGACCACGGTGAGCCAGAAGAACGCCGCGCCGAGATAGGGCTCGAGGCTGTTCTGCTCGAAGAACATCCATTGCAGCGCCGTGGTGCGGTCGATGCGGTCCTCCGGCGCGAGCGGCGTACCGCCCGCGATATACCAGAGGATGGCGTTTGACTCCGACAGATAGCGTCCGGGCGCGACTTCCAGCACCGGCACGCGGCCGCTCGGATTCATCGCGAGAAACTCCGGCGTGCGCGTCTCGCCCTTCAGGAGGTCGAGGTCGACGATGTCGTACGCAATGCCGAGCTGCGCCAGCGCGAGCCGCGCCTTGTAGCAGTTTCCCGAGCGCTGCATCGAATAGAGCGTGTACATGCGTCCGTCTCCCGGTGCCGGGCCGGGATAAAGGGATCGTGCACGGCCGCCGCAAGACTACAGGCGCGGCGGCCACTCAACGAAAGTGAATCATATGCCGCAAACGCGAGGCTGGACAGATTCCAGGCGCTTCACGCCCGCCGGCACGAAACGTTTATTCCGCCGCGACACGCCGCGCGCGCGCATGCTCGACCAGCGCGTCGTCGGAGACCTGCTGGATCGGCGTGAAGTCGCGGTGCGCGATGAACTCCGGCCGGTTGAATTTTGTGATGTGGTTCGAGACCGCGCACAGGGTGAGGTACACGATCTTGCGCGGATAGGGCGTGATGTTCGGCGCCGAGGCGTGCACCAGGTTGCCATGGAACATCAGCACCGAGCCGGGCTTGCCGGTCGGCGCCACGATGCCGGGCTCGCCGTCGCGCTCGGCTTCGCGGCAGAGCCGGGTGACCGTGTCCTGATCGAGCGTCCAGAGCGGATAGGACGTGGTCGAGAGGTCGTGCCCGGCCGCAAGCGTGCCGCCCTTGTGGCTGCGCGGCACCAGCATCAGCGCGCCGTTGAACGGATAGACCTCATCGAGGAACACCGCGATGTTCATCGCGCGCGCTTCCGGCATGCCGTCGTCGCGCGCCCAGGTCCCGTAGTCCTGGTGCCACTGCCAGACATCGCCCTCGAAGGCCGCCTTGGCGTTGAGCTTGAACTGGTGGACGTAAAGCTGCTCGCCGAACAATTGCTCCAGCGGCGCGACGAGGCGCGGGTGATGCGCGAGCAGGCGAAACACCTCGTTGAACTTGTGCGCGGCGAATGCGGTGCGCGGCGCGCCCGACTTCTCGCGCCACACTTCCGGGCGATCGAGCTTGAGGATCGCGTCGCCCTCGGTGCGCATCAGCGCGATCTCGTCGTCGGAGAAGCAGTTCGGGAAAAACAGATAGCCAAGCTCGTCGAACTGGCGGAGCTGTTCGGCAGAAAGTTGCATGGCGTTTCTCCACGGGGCCGGTTGATACGGCTCTAGAACCGGAGAGATTGTAGCGCAAGCCGGGCGGTGCAGTGCACCAATTCTGCGCTACTGCGCGGCAGCCGGAACCGGCGCGGCCGTGCGGCCGCCGTTCGCACGGCGCAGCACCAGCGCGAGCATCACCAACATGGCGATCACGCCGAGCGGGATCAGCGTGACCTGTGCGACGCCGCGCGCAACCAGCGGCGCGATCCAGAGAAGTGCGAGGGCGGTTTTGTGCCACGGGGCAAAGCCGCGGGCGAGGCCATCAACGCCAAGGAATGCAATCGCGGGGGCCAGCACCATCAGGTCGTAGTCGAGACTGTAGGGCGTGGCGAGGATCGCGGCGAGGCAGAGCGCCGCGGCTTTAAGAGCAAACGGCGCGGGCGAGCGCCACAGCCGCATCAGCGCCGCCGCGATCACGAGGGTCACGGCGCCCTGCACCGCATAGGCGAGCGAAACCGGTGCGCCCCACATCCGCGCCCACGCGAACACGCTCTGGATCTTGTGCCAGCCAGTCTCGCCGGTCTCGAGCACGATGGTGCGCGTGTATTCGGCGAACGTGACGAACGCGCGCCAGGTTTCGATGCCGAAGGCGAGCGTCGCGGCAAGGATGAGCAGCACGACCGTGGCGGCGGCGGCGAACGCCGTGCGCCAGCGGCCGGTCGCGACCAGCACCAGCGGGATCATCAGGCCGAATTGCGGCTTGTAGGCGAGCAGCCCGAACAGGATGCCGGCGAGCGCTGGCCGGCGATCGAGTTGCACCAGCGCGAAGCCGATCAGCGCGGCGGTGAGGAAGCCGTTGTGGCCGTGGCCGAGGTTGACGAACACGGCCGGGTAGGCGAGCGCGAGGAGGTAAAGAAGTGCGTCATGGCCGGGCTTGTCCCGGCCATCCACGTCTGGCTTCGCCGAGCCGGCAAAAGTCGTGGATGCCCGGGCACCAGGGCGTTTACGCCCGTCTTCGCGGGCTATGTCCGGGCATGACGAAACGATGGCTTTGATCGCCAACAGATAAAGCGCGAGCGTCACGCCCTGCCACACGATCAATGCGAGCGGATACGGCATCAGTGCGAGTGCCGCCGCGACCGCGAGGAAGAACGGCGGATAGTGCCAGCCGTAAAACGGCGTCGTCGCGCCGAAGATCGCCCGCTCGCGTGCGTGCTGCAGCCGCGGATCGAACGGCGCGGCGGGCTGCCCTTCCAGCACGTAGGTGCCGGCGGCGTGGACGTTGGAGAAGTCGGTGCCGAGCGGCCGGCCCTGATAGTCGATCAGGCCATCCGAGGTGGCCACGAGATAGACGAGCCCGCCCGCTGACGCGGCCAGCACCGCGAGCGCCCACAGGCGCGCCCGCGCCAGGGTGAGCCAATCGCCGCTGCACAAGGTGCCGAGAAGACCGGCCATGTCTGCTTGCCTTTTGGGGCCGCAGGATGGGCCGAAAGGGCTAACGGACGGTATCCATCTGTCGATGGCAGCTATCAGCATGTTTCATCGATGGATCGGGCCTTCCGGCTTGCCGTGGCGGCCCGTGACCGGTACCTACACGACGCGAAAAACCGGAGATTCTGATGGCCTTCCTGTCCGAGACGATGAAGCGCATCAAGCCGTCGCCCACCATCGCGGTGACCGACAAGGCGCGGGCGCTGAAACAGGCGGGCCGCGACGTGATCGGGCTCGGCGCCGGCGAGCCGGATTTCGACACGCCGGACAACATCAAGCAGGCGGCGATCAAGGCGATCGAGAGCGGGCGCGCCTCGAAGTACACCGCCGTCGACGGTATCCCGGAACTGAAGGCCGCGGTGTCACGCAAGTTCAAGCGCGAGAACAACCTCGACTACAGACCGGGCCAGATCATCATCGGCACCGGCGGCAAGCAGGTGCTCTACAACGCCCTGATGGCGACGCTGAACCCGGGCGACGAGGTGATCATCCCGGCGCCGTATTGGGTCAGCTATCCCGACATGGTGCTGCTCGCGGGCGGCACGCCGGTCGAGGTGATGACCACGATGGCGAACGGCTACAAGATGCAGCCGGAAGCGCTCGAGAAGGCGATCACGCCGCGCACCAAGTGGATCATCTTCAACTCGCCGTCGAACCCGACCGGCGCCGCCTACACCAGGGCGGAGCTCAAGGCGGTCACCGACGTGCTGGTGCGGCACAGCCATGTGCACGTGATGACCGACGACATGTATGAGCACCTGGTCTACGACGACTTCGAGTTCTTCTCGCCGGCGCAGGTCGAGCCGGCGCTGTACGACCGCACGCTCACGATCAACGGCACCTCGAAGGCCTATTGCATGACCGGCTGGCGCATCGGCTATGCCGGCGGACAGGAACCGCTGATCAAGGCGATGGCGATGCTGCAGTCGCAATCGACCTCGAACCCGACCGCGGCGTCGCAATGGGCCGCCGTCGAGGCGCTCGACGGGCCGCAGGATTTCATCCCGAAGCACAACAAGATCTTCAAGGAGCGGCGCGACCTCTGCGTCTCGATGCTGAACCAGGCGAAGGGCATCCAGTGCCCGCGCCCCGAGGGCGCGTTCTACGTCTATCCGTCGTGCGACGGCGCGATCGGCAGGACCGCGCCGAGCGGCAAGGCGCTGGCCAACGACGAGGACTTCGTCACCGAGCTGCTCGAGGCCGAAGGCGTCGCGGTGGTGCAGGGCTCGGCTTTCGGCGTCGGGCCGGCGTTTCGCATTTCCTATGCGACCAAGACGGAAGACCTCGAAGAAGCCTGCCGCCGCATCCAGCGCTTCTGCGGGAATTTGAAGTAGGCCCCCCAACTCCCCTCGATTCAGGCGCAATTTGCACCTAGGATCGTGGCAACGGGCAGGGGAGATCTCCATGAGACAGAGTGTGAAGCTGGCGTGCGCGGCACTGTCGGGGCTCGCGTTGTGCGCTCCGGTGCAGGCGCAGCGGCCGGTGTGGGAGCAGAGCGGCACGCTCAATTGCGACGTGTCGGGCGGCATCGGCTTCGTCGTCGGCTCGCAGCGGCAGGTGAACTGCCTGTTCACCCCGAGCTATCCGGCGCCGCCGGAGCAATATGTCGGGACCATCACCAAGCTCGGATTGGATATCGGCTTCACGACGGGAGGCCAGCTCGTCTGGTCGGTGTTGCAGTCGACCACGCGCCGGCGCGGCGTGCTTGCCGGGTCTTACGCGGGCGCTTCTGCCGAGGCGACCATCGGTGCCGGGCTCGGCGCCAACGTCCTGGTCGGCGGCAATGATCGCTCGGTCGCGCTGCAGCCGCTTTCGGTGCAGGGACAGATCGGCCTCAACGTCGCGGCCGGCATTGCGGAAATCTCGCTGCAATTCGTGCGCTGATTGACGCGCGTCATTCCGGGACGGCGCGCAGCCGCCGGGCCCGGAATCCAAAACCACCATCCCGTCGAATTTTGCACGGACGAGTCAACTCGGTCCGGTTGGGGTGATCGATTCCTGGCTCGCACCTGCGGTGCGCCCCGGAATGACGAATGCTGCTTCCCCTTGCCAGTCGGGCCGTTGCCTGAAACGATACTGTCACGAAACCAACACACGGCCGTCCGCGCGGCAGCACCGGAACCGGCCGGAGGGAGGCGGACATGGCAGAAAACGGCGGCACGAGTCCGAAGGGTCCCCGGTGCATCGCATTGGTGGGCCCCTTCCAGAGCGGCAAGACCACGCT
The DNA here is from genome assembly GCA_005884685.1 of Alphaproteobacteria bacterium. Taxonomy (GTDB): domain Bacteria; phylum Pseudomonadota; class Alphaproteobacteria; order Rhizobiales; family Xanthobacteraceae; genus PALSA-894. Next base: position 221,781 of record VBAH01000072.1, on the reverse strand, counting down.
GCTTGAGGCGATCCTCGCACGCACCGGCGCGATCCCGCGCCAGGGCACCGTGGAGGCCGGTTCGACGGTCGGCGACGCATCGGCGGAGTCGCGTCACCACAAGATGAGCGTGGAGCTTTCGGTCGCGACGACGAATTTCCTCGGCGACACGTATACGTTCATCGATTGCCCCGGCTCGGTCGAGTTCATCCACGACATGCGCGCCGCGCTGCCGGCCGTCGATGCCGCGGTCGTCGTGTGCGAGGCCGACGAGAAGAAAGTGCCGCAGCTGCAATTGATCCTGCGCGAGCTCGAAGAGCTGAAAATCCCGCGCTTCCTGTTCCTCAACAAGATCGACAAGGCCGACAAGCGCGTGCGCGAGACCATCAAGCTGTTGCAGCCGGCCTCGCGCGTGCCGCTGGTGCTGCGCCAGATACCGATCTGGACCAACGACATCGTCATCGGCTTCGTCGACCTCGCGCTCGAGCGCGCCCATATCTACAAGGAGCATGCGCCCTCCGAGGTCGTGCCGCTCGAAGGCGAGCACACCGATCGCAACAAGGAAGCGCGCTTCACCATGCTGGAATCGCTCGCCGACCACGACGACGAACTGATGGAGCAGCTGCTCAACGACATTCCGCCGCCGCGCGACAAGGTGTTCGACGACCTCGCCAAGGAGCTGCGCGACGGCGTCATCTGCCCGGTGCTGATCGGCTCGGCGACGCGCACCAACGGCGTGCTGCGCCTGATGAAGGCGCTGCGTCACGAGGCGCCGGGCGTCGCCGACACGGTCGCGCGGCTCGGCGTCAAGCCGACCGGCGATGCGGTCGCTTGCGTGCTCAAGACGCTGCACACCGCGCATGGCGGCAAGTTGTCGATCGCCCGCGTCCTCACCGGGCAGGCGGGCGACGGCACCACCTTCATCACGCCGACGGCCGAAGCCGGCCGCGTATCCGGCGTGTCCAAGCTGATGGGACAGAACGCCGAGAAGCGCGGCGCCGCGGGCGCGGGCGAAACGGTGGGCTTCGGCAAGCTCGACCATGCCAAGACCGGCGACACGCTGACCGCAGGCAAGCAGGCGCACAAGCCGATCGCGAGCGTGACGCCCTATCCGCCGGTGCTGGCGATCGCGATCGCCGCCAAGGAGCGCAAGGATGACGTCAAGCTCGGGCAGGCGCTCAGCAGGCTCATCGACGAGGACCCCTCGCTGACGGTGCACCACAATCCAGAGACTCACGAGATCGTGGTGTGGGGGCAGGGCGAGATGCATCTGCGCGTCGCGACCGAGCGCCTCGCGGACCGCTTCACGGTGCCGATCGCGCGGCACAAGCCGCAGGTCGGCTACCGCGAGACCATCAAGAAGCCGGTGCTCCATGTTCGCGGCCGGCACAAGAAGCAGTCCGGCGGGCACGGCCAGTTCGGCGACGTGGTGATCGACGTGAAGCCGCTGCCGCGTGGCAGCGGGTTCGTGTTCGACGAGGTGATTACCGGCGGCGCGGTGCCGCGCAACTACATCCCCTCGGTCGAGGAAGGCGTGAGCGAAGCGCTCAAGCACGGTCCACTGGGATTCGCGGTCGTCGATCTCCAGGTGACGTTGACCGACGGCTCGTATCACGCCGTCGATTCATCCGACATGGCGTTCCGCCAGGCCGGCCGCATCGGCATTCAGGACGCGCTGCCGCAGGCGCAGCCGGTGCTGCTCGAGCCGATCCATCTGGTCGAGATCGTGTGTCCGAACGATGCAACCGCGAAGATCAACGCGATCCTCTCGGGCCGGCGCGGGCAGATCCTCGGCTTCGACACGCGCGACGGCTGGTCCGGGTGGGACTCGGTCAAGGCGATGATGCCGGAAACCGAGATCGGCGATCTGATCATCGAGATAAGATCGGCGACGGCAGGTGTCGGCACCTTCACGGCGAAGTTCGATCACATGGCCGAACTGACCGGGCGCACCGCGGACCAGATCATCGCGGCGAAGAAGGCGGCGCAAGTGGCGGCGTAGTTCAGGCGACCTTCCGCGCCTCGAGTGCCAAGCGCTGGCGGCGCGGCCGGACGCGCACAGTCAGTCGCACATCCTGGCCGAGCTTGCCGAGGATCGCGATCATGCGATCGATCGTGAATCGGTCCAGCTTCACGTTGCGGATGCGCGAGAATTCTGAAGCCGCCACGCCGGTCAGCTTTTGCGCTTCGCGCGTGCTCAGCTTTTGCCGGTCGAGCACGCCGATGATCTTGGCGGCCAGAATGGCACGGGCCTGCTCGAGGTCCGCATTCGGATCGCCGAAATCGCGGAACACATTGCCGCTGCCGCGCACCAGTTCGAGCTTTTCGCGGCCCGCGAATTCCGGCGCAGGCGGGACTTGTCTGTGACCCGCGTTCCGCCCTACCTCTGGCAAAACACCAGAGGCACGTCATGCCTGTGATTCACCGCCGCGGCTGGGACATCCCCGAAAGCAGCGCGACGCCGGAGCATCTGTTCTTCAATCGCCGCGCGTTCCTTGGCGCGGCCGCGGGCGCCGCCACAACGGCGCTTGCGTCAAGCCGCGCGCTCGCGCAACGCGTCGCCGATCTGCCCGATCCGACAACCAACCTCTACCCGTTCCGGCTCAACGACAAATACAAACTCGACCGGCCGGTCACGCCGGCGGAGATCAACGGCGCGTACAACAATTTCTATGAGTTCGGCTCGTCCAAGGCGATCGCCAGGGCCGCGCAGGCGCTGAAGCTGCGACCATGAAGCATCAAGATCGACGGCATGGTGGAGCAGCCGATCGAGATCGGCTTCGACGACCTGATCAAGCAAATGCCGCTGGAAGAGCGGCTTTACCGCCACCGCTGCGTCGAGGCCTGGGGGATGGCGATCCCGTGGTCGGGTTTCCCGCTCGCCAGGCTGGTCGAGTTCGCGAAGCCGCTGTCGTCGGCGAGATATCTCGTGATGCATACCTTCCTCGACTCGTCGGTCGCGTCAGGTCAGCGCCAGACCTGGTACCCGTGGCCGTACACCGAAGGCCTGACGATGGCGGAAGCGACCAACGAGCTCGCGTTCCTCGCGACCGGTGCCTACGGCAAGCCGATGCCGAAGCAGCACGGCGCGCCGCTGCGCCTCGCGGTGCCGTGGAAGTACGGCTTCAAGTCGATCAAATCGATCAACCGTTTCACTTTCTCGGATGAGCGGCCGAAGAGTTTCTGGGAGGCGCTGGCGGCGTCCGAGTACGGCTTCTGGGCCAACGTCAATCCGGCGGTGCCGCATCCGCGCTGGAGTCAGGCGACCGAAGAGGATATCGCGACGAAGGAGCGCCGGCCGACGCTGCTGTACAACGGCTACGGCGAATACGTCGCTCACCTCTATGGCGGACTGGAGAAGGAGCGGCTGTGGGTCTGAGGTCCTGACCTGACCTCACGTCACGCACAAGATATTCCGCCGCACTCGCGCCCCTTGGAATGTCACGATCGTGTGCACCACACTGCAAAGAAAAAACCGGGCCCTTGCAGGCCCGGTTTGAGTTTGTCGGCATGACGCCGACAATCACCTTCCAGAGGGGAACAGCTGGCTGCATCGCGATCGCCGCCTGGGAGGATCGGCGACCGGTTGCCTACAGCGCAAGGAGAGTATGAGCCGCGCGGCGCGCGTGAACAACGCGGATGGCCGCATGTCAGCCATGCAGGCACGCAACGCCGCGGATTTTAGAAATTCCACTGCTGCGCTTTGGCAACAAGAAAATCGCGAAACACCTGGATGCGCGCGACCGACTTGAGCTCTTCCGGGTAGACGAAGAACGCATCGAACGTGAAGTCGTCGACGTCGCCGAACAACTGCACCAGCCCGCCGTTTTCCTCGACGAGATAATCCGGCAGCATCGCAACACCGACGCCGCGCTGACAAGCGCGCAACAGGCCGAGGATGTTGTTGATGGTGAACCACGGCGTGCGCGGCCCCTTGCCGTCGCGGCCGGCATCGATCAGCCAGCCCGATGAGCGCAGGTGCGTCGGCACCGTCGAGCCCCCGAGCACCAGCAGGCGGTGATGGTCGAGATCCTCATGGCTGCGCGGCGTGCCGAAGCGCTTGAGGTATTCAGGCGAGGCGTAGGCGTGGAAGTGCATCGTGAACAGCTTGCGCTGGATCAGGTCGGGCTGCGTCGGCAGCCGCAGGCGGATCGCGACGTCCGCCTCGCGCATCGCGAGATCGAGCTCCTGTTCGGTGGTGATCAGCGTGATGCGGATGTCGGGATAGAGTTCGAGGAACTCGCCGAGCCGCGGGGTGAGCCAATGCACGCCGAGACCGACGGTGGTTTGCACTTTCAGCTCGCCGTGCGGCTTCTCGCGCGAGTCGGTGAGCTTGGTGCGCGCCGCCTCCAGCTTCATGAACACTTCGTGCGCGGTGCGATAAAGCAGCTCGCCCTGCTCGGTCAGGATCAGCCCGCGCGCGTGACGGTGAAACAGCGGCGCCGAGAGCTCCTGCTCCAGCGCACTCACCTGCCGCGACACCGCCGACTGCGACAGGCCGAGCTGCTCACCCGCATGGGTGAAGCTGCCGGCCTCCGCGGCGGCGTGAAATACCTTCAGCTTGTCCCAGTCCATCAGCTGTCCCTGCGCTCCCCTTGCGTTGAGGAGATCTTATTATTCCGCCGCGTCGCGGCGTTCGACCTCGGCGGCGAGAAAGCGCTCGGCCTCGAGCGCCGCCATGCATCCCATGCCGGCGGCGGTCACCGCCTGGCGATAAATGTCGTCGGACACGTCGCCGGCCGCGAACAGGCCGGGCACCGACGTTGCGGTCGAGTGCGGCGCGACTTTCACATAGCCCGATGGCTTCATCTCGACCTGGCCCGCGACCAGCTCGGTCGAGGGCGAGTGGCCGATCGCGATGAACACGCCGTCCGCGCGCTTTTCGGTGATCGCACCGGTCTTGACGTTCTTCAGCGCGACGCCGCGCACCTTGAGCGGGTTCTCGTCGCCGAGCACGTCGAACAGCACCGTGTCCCAGATCACCGAGATCTTCGGATTCTTGAACAGCCGGTCCTGCAGGATTTTCTCCGCGCGGAAATGGTCGCGCCGATGCACGACGGTGACATGCGCGGCGAAGTTGGTCAGAAACAGCGCCTCCTCGACCGCGGTATTGCCGCCGCCGATCACGAGGACGTCCTTGCCGCGATAAAAGAAGCCGTCGCAGGTCGCGCAGGCCGACACGCCGTAGCCCTTGAATTTCTGCTCGGAGGGAAGATCGAGCCAGCGTGCCTGCGCGCCGGTCGCGAGCACGACGGCGTCCGCCAGATAGACATCGCCGCTGTCGCACTCGAGCCGGAACGGGCGCCGCGACAGATCGAGCCGGGTGACCTGGTCGGCGACGAGACGCGTGCCGACGTGCTCGGCCTGCTTCTCCATCTGCTCCATCAGCCAGGGACCCTGGATGGTTTCGGCGAACCCCGGATAGTTCTCGACATCGGTGGTGATGGTGAGCTGGCCGCCGGCCTGGAAGCCACGGATCATGACCGGCTCGAGCATCGCGCGCGCCGCATAGATCGCGGCGGTGCATCCGGCCGGGCCGGAGCCGATGATCACCAGCTTGGCATGCGTAACCTTCGACATTCCGGAAGCTCCTGGCCGGGGACGTGCCGCTGGGGCGCCCGGAGCGGCCGCGCCGTATGCGCAGGCCCTGAGTCGTATTGCCTCTCAAATGTAAGGGTTCGGCCAAGCCATGCAAGTTTCGCAACCCAGAACTACACACCTCCCGGACTGTGCCCGGTTTCGTGCGCAATATTCTTTCGCGGGCGCTGCTTTCGGGCTAACAAGAGCCCGAACAGCCATCGCGCGGCCATTCGAGCGCGTCTCGCCCTATTTGCCCGGAGATTCTCGTGTCCGCACGTCTCGACGCCATCGACTGGAAGATCCTGAAAGAACTGCAGGACGACGGCCGCATGACCAACGTCGAGCTGGCACGGCGGGTCGGGATTTCGGCCCCTCCCTGCCTGCGCCGCGTGCGGGCATTGGAGGAGGCAGGCTTCATCAAGGGATACCGCGCCCTGCTCGATGAAAAGCGGCTCGGTTTCGAGGTGACGGTGTTCGCGATGGTGCATCTGGCGAGCCAGGCCGAAGCCGACCTTGCGGCGTTCGAGGCGTTCGTGCGCGCGCAGCCGATCGTGCGCGAGTGCTGGATGCTCTCGGGCGAAATCGACTTCATCCTGAAATGCGTCGCACCGAACCTGACGGCGTTTCAGGCTTTCGTCGCCGAGCTGACCGCCGCGCCGGCGGTACGCAACGTCAAGACGTCGCTCGTGCTGCGCAATTCCAAGGACGCCGCCATGGTGCCGCTGGAGTTGCGGCGGGACGCATGACTCCGCTCGTCCCCGCGAAAGCGGGGACCCAGGGCAAATCGGAAGGAAGAACTGGATTCCCGCTTTCGCGGGAATGAGCGGAAGAGGGCGACATCACCGCCACTCGATCTTCTTCACCTCGTACTCCTTCGCGCCGCCCGGCGTCACCACCTCGACGGTTGCGCCCTTCGCCTTGCCGATCAGCGCGCGCGCGAGCGGCGAGGTGATCGAGATGCGGCCCTTCTTGGCGTCGGCCTCGGGCTCACCGACGATCTGCCACACCTGCTTCTTGTCGGTGTCCTCGTCGATCAGGGTCACGGTCGCGCCGAACTTGATGGTCTCGCCGGACAGCTTCGAGACGTCGATCACCTCGGCGCGCGCGAGCTTGTCCTCGAGCTCCGCGATGCGGCCCTCGTTGAGCGACTGCGACTCCTTGGCGGCGTGATACTCGGCATTCTCCGAGAGATCGCCGTGCGTACGCGCGTCGGTGATCTGCTGGATGATGCGCGGCCGCTCCACCTGCTGGCGATGCTTCAACTCGGTTTCCAGCACCGCATAGCCGGCGGCGGTCATCGGGATCTTTTCCATCTCCTCCACATCCTCCGACGAAAAAAGTCCGATCGCGGACCGATTGTTCGGCGCCGCGACCGCAAACCCTTTCCCAAACTCGTGCCGTCTATAACAGCAAGGCCCGACTTTCGGTTCAGGCCCTGCTGCTGAAATGGCTCTGTAGCGCGCGGACTTCGAGGTCGCCTTCCAGATAGGCCTTTATCCCCAACGCTGCCGCCACGGCTCCCGAAAGAGTGGTGTAGTACGGGACTTTATGCAAGAGGGCTTCGCGCCGCAGCGATCGGCTGTCGGTCAGCGCCGTGACCCCTTCGGTGGTGTTGAAAACCAGCTGAACCCCGCCGTTCTTGATCCGGTCGACAATGTGCGGGCGCCCTTCCAGCACCTTGTTGACCTTCTCGGCCTTGACGCCGTGCTCGGCGAGGTAGCGCTGGGTTCCTCCGGTCGCGATCACCCTGAAGCCGAGCTTCTCCAGCAACTGCATGGTGCCGAGAATGCGCGGCTTGTCCACGTCGCGCACCGACACGAACACGGTTCCGGCGACGCGCGGCAGGTTGGTCCCGCCGCCGATCTGGCTTTTCGCGAACGCGACCGCAAACGAGCGGTCGAGGCCCATCACCTCGCCGGTCGATTTCATTTCCGGGCCGAGCACGGTATCGACCCCGGGGAAGCGGGCGAACGGGAACACCGCCTCCTTCACCCCGATGTGGTCGAACTTCGGCGGCTTGAGATCGAGGCTCGCGAGCGACTCGCCGGCCATGATGCGCGCGGCAAGCTTCGCCACCGGCAAGCCGATCACCTTGGCGACGAACGGCACCGTGCGCGAGGCGCGCGGGTTCACTTCCAGCACGTAGATGTCGCCGTCCTTGATGGCGTACTGCACGTTCATCAGCCCGCCGACATTGAGCGCAAGCGCGAGCGCGCGCGTCTGCCGCTCGAGCTCGCCGAGCGTCGCCTGGTCGAGCGAATGCGGCGGCAGCGAACAGGCCGAGTCGCCGGAGTGGATGCCGGCCTCCTCGATATGCTCCATGATGCCGGCGATGAAGGTGTCCTTGCCGTCGGACAGGCAATCGACGTCGACCTCGATCGCGTCGGAGAGATAGCGGTCGAACAACAGCGGATTCTTGCCGAGCACGGTGTTGATCTGCCCGGTCTTGTCGTTCGGATAGCGGGCCTTGACGTCATGCGGGACGAGCTCGGGCAGCGTGCCGAGCAGGTAATCGCCGAGCTGGCTTTCCTCGCGGATGATCTGCATCGCGCGGCCGCCGAGCACGTAGGAAGGACGCACCACGAACGGATAGCCGAGGTCGGCCGCGATCAGCCGCGCCTGCTCGACCGAATAGGCGATGCCGTTCTCGGGCTGTTTCAGCCTGAGCCGGTCGAGCAGCAGCTTGAAGCGGTTGCGGTCCTCGGCAAGGTCGATCGCATCGGGCGAGGTGCCGAGGATCGGCACGTTCGCCTTCTCCAGCGGATCGGCGAGCTTGAGCGGCGTCTGTCCGCCGAACTGCACGATCACGCCGTGCAACGTGCCGTTCGAGCGCTCGGTGTCGATGATCTCGAGCACGTCCTCGGGCGTGAGCGGCTCGAAGTAGAGGCGATCGGAGGTGTCGTAGTCGGTCGACACCGTCTCGGGATTGCAGTTGACCATGATGGATTCGTAGCCCGCGTCATGCAGCGCGAAGCAGGCATGGCAGCAGCAGTAATCGAACTCGATGCCCTGGCCGATGCGGTTCGGCCCGCCGCCGAGGATGATCACCTTCTTGCGGTCGGACGGCTGCGCCTCGTTCGCGGGCGCGCCCGCGAACGGCGCCTCGTAGGTCGAATACATGTAGGCGGTGGGCGAGGCGAACTCGGCCGCGCAGGTGTCGATGCGCTTGAACACCGGCCGGACCTCGAGCGCGCGCCGCGCCGCCGTCACGTCCTGTTCGGAGCGCCGCGTGAGAACCGCAAGCCGCGCGTCCGAGAAGCCCATTGCCTTGAGCCGGCGCAATGCGCCGGCGCTCGTCGGCAGTCCCCTGGCGCGGATCTGCGTCTCGGCATCGACGATGCCGCGCAGCTGCGCCAGGAACCACGGATCGATCTTGCAGGCGGTGAAGATTTCCTCGTCGGAAAAGCCGAGCCGCATCGCCTGCGCGACCTTCAGCAGCCGGTCCGGCGTCGGCGTTCCGAGCGCGGCACGGATGACGTTCTTGTCGTCGCCCTGTCCGAGACCTTCGATGGTGATCTCGTCGAGGCCGGTCAGCCCGGTTTCGAGCGAGCGCAGCGCCTTCTGCAGGCTTTCCTGAAACGTGCGGCCGATCGCCATCGCCTCGCCGACCGACTTCATCGAGGTGGTCAGCGTGTTGCTGGCGCCGGGAAACTTCTCGAACGCGAAGCGCGGGATCTTGGTGACTACGTAATCGATTGTCGGTTCGAAGCTCGCCGGCGTCGCGCCGCCGGTGATGTCGTTGGCGATCTCGTCGAGCGTGTAGCCGACCGCGAGCTTGGCGGCGACCTTGGCGATCGGGAAGCCGGTCGCCTTCGAGGCGAGCGCCGAGGAGCGCGACACGCGCGGGTTCATCTCGATGATGACGAGGCGGCCGTCCTCCGGATTGACCGCGAACTGCACGTTCGAGCCGCCGGTTTCCACCCCGATCTCGCGCAGCACCGCGATCGAGGCGTCGCGCATGATCTGGTACTCTTTGTCGGTGAGCGTCAGCGCCGGCGCGATGGTGATCGAGTCGCCGGTGTGCACGCCCATCGGATCGATGTTCTCGATCGAGCAGATGATGATGCAGTTGTCGCGTTTGTCGCGCACCACCTCCATCTCGAACTCTTTCCAGCCGAGCACGCTCTCCTCGATCAGCACCTCGTTGGTGGGGGAGGCATCGATGCCGCGCTCGACGATCTCGATGAATTCGGCCTTGTTGTAGGCGATGCCGCCGCCGGTGCCGCCGAGCGTGAACGACGGCCGGATGATCGCCGGCAGCCCGATGTCGTCGAGCGCTTCGAGCGCCTGCACCAGGCTCTTGATCTGGTGCGATCGCGGCGTGTCGAGGCCGATCCGGCGCATCGCGTCGCGGAAGCGCTCGCGGTCCTCCGCCTTGTCGATCGCGTCGGCCGTCGCGCCGATCATCTCGACGTCGAACTTCTCCAGCGTTCCCATCCGGCGCAGCGAGAGCGCGCAATTGAGCGCGGTCTGACCGCCCATGGTGGGCAGCAGCGCGAAGCCGCCGGGGGTGACGTTGCGCTCCTTCTCGATGATGCGGGACACGATCTCGGGCGTGATCGGCTCGATGTAGGTCGCGTCGGCGAGGTCCGGGTCGGTCATGATCGTCGCCGGATTGGAGTTGACCAGCACGATGCGGTAGCCCTCGGCCTTGAGCGCCTTGCACGCCTGCGTGCCCGAATAGTCGAACTCGCACGCCTGCCCGATCACGATCGGGCCCGCGCCGATGATCAAAATCGTTGAGATATCAGTGCGTTTGGCCATGCAGCTCTGAATGAGACACAAAAAAAGGGCGCGCCGAACGCGCGTCCCCTGCGGCAGGGCCCGGCCCCGCGCGGGCGTTGTCTAGACCAGAATCAGGGGGCAGGGAAGGGTAAAGCCTGCGTCCGGTGGGATTCTCGGGGAAACCCAAGGCCCCCTGCGCGTTAAGGGCAGGCGATGCACACACCGCGCTCCGTCCCTTCCGTCCTCGCGGCCCTCGCGGGCTTCGCCATCGCGGTGGCGTCGCTGCGCTGGGAGGACGGTCTTCGCAGGGAGCGGCATGCGGAGGATAAAGCCGATAAGCCGCCGGGGGCCGACCGCGCCTCCGATGAGCCGCGTTCCCTTCAAGTGGCGCGCGCCGCGCAGCCGGGACGCGGCCGCAGCGCGGACGCACCGACACGCATCCCGGCGCGCGGCTGGAAGGACATTCTCTGGCGCACCTACGAGGAAATCAGCGCAGATCGCCTGTTCATGATCGCGGCGGGCGTGACCTTCTACGCCATGCTGGCCTTCGTGCCGGCGATCACGGCGCTGGTGTCGCTCTACGGGCTGTTCGCCAAGGCGAGCACGATCGACCAGCACCTCAGCTTCATCGCGAGCATGATGCCGGGCAGCGCCTACGAGCTGATCGGCGATCAGATCACGCGCATTGCCGGCAACAACGACGGAAAGCTCACCTTCGCGTTTGTCCTCGGGCTGGGCGTCGCATTGTGGAGCGCGAATGCCGGCATGAAGGCGATCTTCGATGCGCTGAACATCGTCTACGACGAGGACGAGAAGCGCGGCTTCATCAAATTGAACCTGATCTCGCTCACCTTCACGCTCGGCGCAGTCGTGGCGCTGCTGGTCGCAATCGGCGCGGTCGTGGCGCTGCCGCTCGTGCTTGCGTATGTCGGTTTTGGCGCGGAGCGGCAGGCATGGCTGCTCACGCTGCTGCGCTGGCCTGCCTTGTTCGTGCTGGTGATGCTGGGACTGGCGCTGCTCTATCGCTTCGGCCCGTCGCGCAAGGATGCCGAATGGCGCTGGGTCAGCGTCGGCAGCGTGTTCGCCTCATTCGCCTGGCTCGCGATCTCGGCGCTGTTCTCCTGGTACCTGTCGAAGTTCGCCGATTACAATGCGACCTACGGCTCGCTCGGCGCGGTGATCGGCCTGATGATGTGGATCTGGCTGTCGGTCAGCGTGATCCTGATCGGCGCCGAGCTCAACGCCGAGACCGAGCATCAAACCGCGCGCGACACCACGGTCGGACACGGCAAGCCGCTCGGCGCGCGCGGCGCCGTGATGGCCGATACGGTCGGCGAGGCCAAGAGCTGAGCCGTAGGGCGCAATAAGCGCACCGCATTGCGCCCTGCTACGGCCTTGGCCGCGAAGGTTGGAGACCCGGGCCTGGATTTGAACCAGGCGTGTAAGGCGTTGCGGCGCCCCTGCGTTTCCATTCCGCCACCGGGCCATTGCCCAGTATTCCGCGCCCGGCCGCGGCGCGCATCAGGAAGGTAAAGAGAGGGTTAATTGGTTAGCGGCAGCGCGCGAAAGGTCATGCGCGCCGGGTTGTGCTCGACATTCTTCGGCAGCCGCTCGGCCGAAAATCCCGCCGCCCGCAGCTTTGCGAGAAATTCCGGCTCGGAATAGCGCGCAATGCCAAGCTCGCTGCGCAGTTTCCAATAGCGCGACAGCGCGGTGCGGGTCAGGCCGACCAGCGCGGCGCCGAGAAAGCCATGTGCGGCCGCGTAGCGCAGCAGCGCAAGGCCGTCGCTCGCCGCGCCGACCTGCGGCGGGATCACGTCGGCAACGATCAGGATGCCGCCGGGCGCCAGCAGCCGCCGCCACAAAGCGAGCATCCAGTCGAACTCGGCCGCGTTGAGATATTGCACCAGCGAGTTCGCGAAGATGAGGTCGAGCGATGCGTCCGACAGGCGCTCGACGTCTTCGGGCCCGATCACCTTGATTTTCGGATTGCCGGCAAAGCGCGTTGCGTTGGACGCCCGCACGCTCGCCGCGGCATCGCACAGCAGGAGTTCGCGCGCGCGCGCGGCGACGAGGCCGGCGTGTATCGCCTCGCCGCTGCCGTGGTCGAGCACGCGCGCATCCGGATGAGGAACGAACGCGGCAAGCTGCTCGGCGACGTCGCGGTAATGCACGTCCTTGTGGCGCTCGCTCACGTAGATCGAATGCGCGCCGTCCCAGAATTCGCGCCAGGTGTTCATTCAATTTCTTCCGTCATTCCGGGGCGCGCCCAAAAGCGCGTTCACGCGCGTCTGCGACGCGCTATGGGCGCGAGCCCGGAATCCATAACCACGAAGCACGCGAGGAGGAAAGGCTGCGCCACATCGCCGGGACGGTGGTTATGGATTCTGGCCCTCGCTTGCGCGCGGCCGGAATGACGGCTCACCGCCACAGCTTCATCAGCGGCCCACTTGCGCCGTACACCGGATCGCTGCCCGGCAGTGGGACCCGCGGGATGGTCTCGAGCGCACGCGCATGCTCGGCCCCGCTGCCGCGGCAAAGATCGTAGTGCCCCTGCGGCGGATAGCCGCCGATCACCAGCAGCTCGGGCGTCGCCGCGAGGCGCTGATGTCCCGTGCCGGCCGGCAGCACCGCCACGTCGCCCGCCTCGACCTCCAGTTCCTCGCCGTGCCTGCCGCCGAAGCGCACCCGCGCCTTGCCGGCCGCGATGCCGAGGACCTCGTGAATCTGCGAGTGATAATGCGTGAACGGATAGATGCCGTTGCGCCACATTCCGTGGCCCCAGCCGTTCGCCGCAAATGTCTGCTCGAGCGCCGCTGCCGGATCGCGCCCGCGCGCATCGATCGCGCCGCGATAGACCAGCATCGGCAGCCGGTTGTTCGGCACCGCCCCGTCGTCGGCGAAGAAGAAGGTCGCAGGCTCGATGTCGGTCGTGCTCATGCGCGCTCTTTCGGCGTCGGCACCCAGCGGCGCACCGCCGGCGCGAAAATGTTCAGCAGATAAATCCACATCGCGTACCGCGGTTGCACCAGGCTGAACGCGAGGACCATCAGCGATATGACGATGATCACACTGAGGCCGACGCGGCGGTCGAGCGCATCCGCCGTGCCGATATGCGGCTCCGCCAACGCCGCGAGCCGCAGCGCGACCAGTGCCGCCAGTATCGTGATTGCACAGTAGAGCCAGATCGCGGGCGGCAGCGCGCCGTAGCGGCCGACCACCATCGTGACGAAGGGCACGCATGTGACCAGCAAAAGGTGCAGGAGCGACCAATGGACGTAACGGTCCTCCACCGTCTCGTGCAGCCGCGAGAGCTTGGCGAGCGACATCCAGCGCAGGCCGAGCACGATGAAGCTGATGATGTAGACGAGGAACTGGGTCTGCAGTTCGGCCAGTCCGTGCAGCAATTCGGCCCCGCTCGCCGGATGGAAATTCTCCGGCAGCTTCAGGTCGATCACCAGCAATGTCATCGCGACCGCGAACACGCCGTCGGTCAGCGCATCGAGGCGCACCTTCTCGATCAGCCGGGACTTCTGCTGCATGCGCCCCCCGCGCACGATCCTAACGCGCAGGCGCGTCGTACGTCACGCCTTCTTGCGCGCGCGCATCAATCCGACAAAGCGGTCGAACAGATAATGGCTGTCGCGCGGGCCGGGCGAAGCCTCCGGGTGGTACTGCACCGAGAACACCGGCCTGTCTTTCAGCGCGAGGCCGCAGTTCGAGCCGTCGAACAGCGAAATGTGCGTCTGTTCGGCTTCCGCGGGCAGCGTGCTCGAATCCACCGCGAAGCCGTGGTTCATCGAGGTGATCTCGACCTTGCCGGTGGTGAGGTCCTTCACCGGATGGTTCGCGCCGTGGTGGCCCTGGTGCATCTTCATGGTACGCCCGCCGACCGCGAGCCCGAGCATCTGGTGGCCGAGGCAGATGCCGAACGTCGGCGTGCCGGAGTCGATCACCTGGCGGATCACCGGCACCGCATATTCGCCGGTTGCGGCCGGATCGCCCGGGCCGTTCGAGAGAAACACGCCGTCCGGCTTCATCGCCAGGATGTCCTGCGCCGACGTGGTCGCCGGCACCACCGTCACCTTGCCGGCCGCGCCGGCGAGCAGGCGCAGGATGTTGCGCTTGATGCCGTAGTCGATCGCGACGACATGGAATTCGCCGTTCTCGACGCGGCCGTAGCCTTTGCCGAGCCGCCACTCGGTCTCGTCCCAAATGAAGCGCTGGCCGCTCGTCACCATCGGCACGAGGTCCATGCCGACCAGGCCGGGCCATTCGCGCGCTTCCTTTTTCAGCGCATCGAGGTCGAACCTGCCGTCCGGCGCATGCGCGATCACGGCGTTCGGCATGCCCTTCTGGCGGATGAGGCTGGTCAGCGCGCGCGTGTCGATGCCGGCGAGGCCGACGATGTTGCGCCGCTTCAGCCACTCGTCGAGATTGAGCTTGGCGCGCCAGCTCGACGGATCGGTGATGGCGGTGCGCAGGATCACGCCGCGCGCGCCCGGCGTCGCCGCCAGGCTCAGGGATTCGATGTCTTCCTCGTTGGTGCCGACGTTGCCGATGTGCGGGAAGGTGAAGGTGATGATCTGCCCCGCATAGGAGGGGTCGGTGAGGATCTCCTCGTAACCGGTCATCGCGGTGTTGAAGCAGACCTCGCCGACCGCGCGGCCGATGCCGCCGATGCCGACACCTTCCAGCACGGTGCCGTCCGCGAGCACGAGCAGGGCTGTGGCCGGCGCTTCGGCCCAGCCGGAATCGTCTTGTTTGTGGTCCATGAGCGGCTTAGATAGCCGCCACACTCCGCACCGTCAAAGGGAATGGGCCAGGGCGGAGAAGTTTCCGGATATTAGGCTGTTGGAAGGGTTCGGCGATGCTTCGCGACGACATCAACACTGCGCTGAAGGAGGCGATGAAGGCGGGCGAGGCGCGCCGCGTGTCGACCTTGCGCCTCGTCAACGCGACGCTCAAGAACGCTGACATCGAGGCGCGCGGGCAGGGCAAGCCCGCGCTCTCCGACGACGACGTGCTCGGCGTATTGCAGAAGATGATCAAGCAGCGCCATGAATCGGTCGAACTCTACGACAAGGGCGGGCGCCCGGAACTGGCCGCGCAGGAGCGCGAGGAGATCACCATCATTTCGCACTACCTGCCGCGCCAGATGACCGACCATGAGATCCACGACACGATCGGCGCGCTGCTGAAGGAAACCGGCGCGACCGCCATGAAGGACATGGGCCGCGTGATGGCCGCCCTGAAGGAGCGCTACGCCGGCAAGCTGGATTTCGCCAAGGCGAGCGCCGCGGTGAAGAAGATGCTGAGCGGGGGGTAGTCTCACGGCCGTCGTTATTGTGCCCTCTCCCCTTGTGGGAGAGGGCAACTCAGGACGATCAAAAGGCTCGGATGGGTGAGGGGTTTTGTTCTTGCAATAACGAGCAACGCGAATGGCTGTTTCGAAATTCAAGAGCATCGACTTCGTGCCAAAGGGCATGAAGCATTCGCATTTCAAAATTGGAACCGAATTTCTCACCGAAACCGGGCGATGGCGCTGCACCGACGTCGGCAAACGAACCATCGCGGCGATCAGGCTCGACCACGACGACGACCCGGCTTGGTACGATGGCCCGCCATACGCGGTCGCGGAGCATGTTTTCGACGAGTATGACCTCGAAGGGATTTCGCCGGCTCCGAAGCAGCGCAGCTACGATGACAGCGGGCAGAAGCAGGTCGTGACCGTCACCGTGAAGAGGCCGTTGCATCGGAAGCGCTGAAAACCGGCCGAAATACGCGTTGTGGATAGCCGGGACAACGCCATCCTTGCTGCCTTTCCCCAATCGCGCCGCGATATTGGATAGAGTCGGGAGCAACCCCGAATCACCATGCGTTTTTCGCCCGACTTCCTCGAGGACCTGAAGGCCCGGCTTCCGGTTTCGGAGGTCGTGGGTCGGCGTGTGTCCTTGAAGAAGGCCGGGCGCGAATGGAGAGGACTGTCGCCCTTCAACAAGGAGAAGACGCCCTCCTTTTTCGTGAACGACCAGAAGCAGGCCTGGTTTGATTTTTCCTCGCAGAAGAACGGCAGCATCTTCGATTTCGTCATGATGACGGAAGGCGTGACGTTCCCCGAGGCGGTCGAGCGGCTTGCCTCGATGGCGGGCGTGCCGCTGCCGCGCTCGACGCCCGAAGCCGAAGCGCGCGAAGAGCGGCGCAAGACGCTGCACGACATCGTCGAGCTTGCGGCGAAGTTCTTCGAGACGACGCTCGCGGCACGTGCGGGCGCGAAGGCACGCGGCTATCTGACGGATCGCGGGCTTGAGCCGAAGACGCAGCTTCGGTTTCGCATCGGGTATGCGCCGCCGGATCGCTTCGCTCTGAAGGAGCACCTCGGCGCGCAGGGCGTTTCGGCCGAGGACATGATCGAGGCCGGGCTGCTGGTGTCCGGCGAGGACATTCCCGTTCCCTATGATCGCTTCCGCGATCGCGTGATGTTTCCGATCACCGATCTGCGCGGCCGCGTGATCGCGTTCGGAGGGCGCGCGCTGGAAAAAGATGCGCAGGCGAAATACCTGAACTCGCCCGAGACCCCGCTGTTTCACAAGGGCGGCACGCTCTACAACATTGCCGCGGCGCGCAGGGCGGCGCACGACGGCGCGCCGATCGTCGTCGTCGAGGGCTATATCGACGTCATCGCGATGGTGACGGCGGGCTACGAGGCGGCGGTCGCGCCGCTCGGCACCGCCCTCACCGAGGATCAGCTCGCGCTGTTGTGGAAGATGGCCGACGAGCCGCTGCTCTGCTTCGACGGCGACGGCGCGGGGCGCCGTGCCGCGTATCGCGCGGTGGATCTCGCGCTGCCGCACATCAAGCCGGGCAAGACGGTGACCTTCGCACTGCTGCCCGAGGGCCAGGACCCGGACGATCTGGTGCGCTCCGGCGGGCGCGAGGCGATCGGCGAAGTGATCGGCGCGGCGCGTCCACTCGCCGAGATGCTGTGGCAGCGTGAAACGGAAGCGGGCGGCTTCGATACGCCGGAGCGCCGCGCTGGGTTGGAGCAGCGCATCGCCGAAGTGACGAACGTCATCGGCGACCCGGCGGTACGAAAATATTACCGGCAGGATCTGGAGGAGCGCATCCGCGCACTGTTCGCGCCCGCGATGCGTGAAGGCAATACACAGCGCTGGGAACGCGGCCGGTTCGGCGATCAAGCGCGCTGGCAGGGCAAGGGACGGCAAGGGCGAAGGCCCGCGCCGCGCGAGGTGCTGGGAACGTCGAGTGCGCGGCTTGCGGGAAGCCAGATCGTGCGCGGTGCGCGCAATGTGCTGCCGTCGCGCGAGGCACTGATCCTGCTCGCGGTGATCAACCATCCGTGGCTTCTCGAAACCCACGCGGAGGAATTGGCCGAGCTCGAGTTCCGTCACGCCGACGGCGATCGGCTGCGGCGTGCGATCCTGGACACAGCCTCAGGCCATGCGCTGGCACCTGCCGCGCTCCGCGCTGGGATCACGGCACGGGAACTCGGCGCGGTGCTCGCCCGGGTCGAGGCGAGCATCACCCATTCGTCGGACTGGCCCGCGCGCGAGGGCGCCGCCGAAGAGGACGTAAGTCTCTGGTGGACCCACGTTGTCAGCTTGCATCGCAAGTCGCGCACGTTACATAAGGAGCTCAAAGACGCCGAAGCCGCCCTGGGTGCCGAGCCGAGCGAGGAAAACCTCGCCTGGCTGCGGGATATCCAGACACGGCTCGGCGCGCTCGATGGCTCGGAGGCTCTGATCGACGGCTTTGGCGCCCCTTCGGGGCGCCCGGTGCGGACTTTCTAGGCATGACCCCGCAGGAACCGCATGCCCATGAAAGACACCGAGACTCCACGCATAGGGTAGGGGGACGATTCCGCAACGCGTGCGTTGACGGAGGGGGACCCGGACAAGGCCAGTTTGGCCGGTTGATCGAGGGTTAATCGGGGCTTAATGAGCCCCACCCAGACTTCCGGCCGTGATTCGTTCGGGTGGCGCTTGCGCTGCCCTTTTTCGCTATCCGCCGACCCTTTCGGGCGGCGCAGAGGACAGTTATGGCATCGAAGACCGCGACCGCATCGAAATCGGCTGCAAAGACGAAGGCAAAGCACCCGGCGCCGAAGAAGGCGCCCGAGAAACCCAAAATCGGCGCGAAAGCCGCGCCGGCCAAGGTCGTGCCGGTGAAATCGGGCACGAAGCCTGCCGCCAGGCTGACGCCGGCCGAGGCCCAGGCCGCCAAGCTCAAACCCGGCAACGGCAAGCCGGTGAGCAATGTCGAGGCGATCAAGGCGGTGGCGATCAAGGCTGCCGCCAAGGGTGCGGTCCCGGCTGCTGCTGCCGCCGACAAGGACGCCGGCGAGACCACGGACAGCCCGCTGCTCGATTTGTCGGACGCCGCCGTCCGCAAGATGATCAAGCAGGCGAAGAAACGCGGCTACGTCACCTACGAGCAGTTGAACGGCGTGCTCCCCTCCGAGGAAGTCACCTCGGAGAAGATCGAGGACGTGCTCGCGATGCTCAACGACATGGGCATCAACGTCGTCGAGAACGAGGACGCCGGCGAGGAAGAGGAAGGCCGCGAGGAGGACGACGACGAGGATGAGGGCGGCGACCTCGTCGAGGTGTCGAGCAAGTCGGTCGCCGAGACCACCAAGAAATCCGAGCCGGGCGAGCGCACCGACGACCCGGTGCGCATGTACCTGCGCGAGATGGGCTCGGTCGAGCTCTTGTCGCGCGAGGGCGAGATCGCGATCGCCAAGCGCATCGAGGCCGGCCGCGAGGCGATGATCGCGGGGCTGTGCGAGAGCCCGCTCACGTTCCAGGCGATCATCATCTGGCGCGACGAATTCAACGAGGGCAAGGTTTTCCTGCGCGACATCATCGACCTGGAAGCGACCTATGCCGGGCCGGATGCCGTGAAGGGCATGCCGGCGGGTGCGGCAGCGCCCGGCGCGCCGGGCACCGAGGCAAGCCCGGCCGCGATGGCCGCCGGTGCGCCGAACGCGGGGCTCGCGGGGCCGGCGCTGGTTGCCGCGCCGCCGTCCGCGCCGCCCGCCGCAACTCCGTTCCGCCCCGCCGCGTACCGGCCGCCGGCCTACAAGCCGCCGGGGCAGAATGGCAGCGGCACCGGAGCGGAAGGCGAGGAGGGCGCCCCCGTTGGCGAGAGCGATCTCGACGACGACGACATGGAGAATTCGCTCTCGCTCGCCGCGATCGAGGCGGAGCTGAAGCCGAAAGTGCTCGAGACCTTCGACAAGGTGGCGAGCGAGTACAAGCGGCTGCGCCGGCTGCAGGACCAGGACATCGCCAACCGGCTGCAAAACGACTCGCTCTCGCCCAGCCAGGAGCGCAAGTACAAGAAGATCAAGGAAGAGCTGATCGCCGAGGTGAAGTCGCTGCGGCTCAACCAGGCGCGCATCGACGCGCTGGTCGAGCAGCTCTACGACATCAACAAGCGGCTGATCTCGTACGAGGGCCGGCTGATGCGGCTCGCCGAAAGCTACGGCGTGGCGCGCGAGGATTTCCTCAAGAACCACCAGGGCGAGGAACTGAGCCCGCAGTGGCTCAACCGCGTCTCGAAGCTCTCCGCCAAGGGCTGGCGGAATTTCGTCGCGCACGACAAGGACCGCATCAAGCAGATCCGCTCCGACATCCACGCGCTCGCGACCGAGACGGGCCTGGAGATCGGCGAATTCCGCAAGATCGTCCACATGGTGCAGAAGGGCGAGCGCGAGGCGCGCCAGGCCAAGAAGGAAATGGTGGAGGCGAACCTGCGCCTCGTGATTTCCATCGCGAAGAAATACACCAACCGCGGCCTGCAGTTCCTCGACCTGATCCAGGAAGGCAACATCGGGTTGATGAAGGCGGTCGACAAGTTCGAGTACCGTAGAGGGTACAAGTTCTCGACTTACGCGACGTGGTGGATCCGCCAGGCGATCACGCGCTCGATTGCCGACCAGGCGCGCACCATCCGCATTCCGGTGCACATGATCGAGACGATCAACAAGATCGTGCGCACCTCGCGCCAGATGCTGCACGAGATCGGCCGCGAGCCGACGCCGGAGGAGCTTGCCGAAAAGCTTGCGATGCCGCTCGAAAAGGTGCGCAAGGTTCTGAAAATCGCCAAGGAGCCGATCTCGCTCGAGACGCCGATCGGCGACGAGGAGGACTCACACCTCGGCGATTTCATCGAGGACAAGAACGCGATCCTGCCGATCGACGCCGCGATCCAGTCGAACCTGCGCGAGACCACGACGCGCGTGCTTGCCTCGCTCACGCCGCGCGAGGAGCGCGTCCTGCGCATGCGCTTCGGTATCGGCATGAACACCGACCACACGCTCGAAGAGGTCGGCCAACAGTTCTCGGTGACGCGCGAGCGCATCCGCCAGATCGAGGCGAAGGCGCTGCGCAAGCTGAAGCATCCGTCGCGCAGCCGCAAACTCAGGTCCTTCCTGGACAACTGAGCGTTCACCGCACTCTCACCCGTCATGGCCGGGCTTGTCCCGGCCATCCCGCTTAGTTAGGCACTGTGCTCACCTAAGCGAGATCGCCGGGCGCCAGGGCGTTTACGCCCGTCTTTTGACGGGCTAAGCCCGGCCATGACGAATGGGATGACCCATGCCCGCCTACGCCTGGAACACCAATCATCGCATGTGGAAGGTCGTCGCCCCGTTCGCGGATTCGCTCGCCGTGCTCAAGGCCTACATCACCGACCACTCGGCCTACGTCTACTGGTCGACGCCGCGGCTCCACGACGAAATCGCGGTCGGCGATGTCGCCTACATCCTGTGCACGGTCGACCATCAAGGCATCGTCGCGCGCGGCCGCGTCGCGGAAGGTCCGCAACTGCTCAACGTCCGCAACGCGAGCGCCTTCGCGCATCCGGCGCGGCTGACGCCGCCCGGGTGGGACGAGGCTATCGCGCCGTCGTCTTACAAGACCGGGATTGCGATCGAGGCGACCTTCTGGGATGCGCCGCTCCATCGCGGCATGCGCCCGGCGCAGGGCGGCGTCGCGCGCCTGAGCGAGGAGGAGGCGGCGCGGATCGAGCGGGAGATCGCCGCGCGTTGAGCGCGGCCGCGCCGGGCTCTAGCGGCCGCGCGACCCGATCGCCTCGATCAGAACCGGCTCGGCGTAGACCACGTCGTCGAGGTTGTTCAATAGTTTTGCGGTCTCGACCGTATCGCCGCCGGTCCCGCTCACGATGAACAGATTGGGCGAAAATCCAAGGTCGCGGCGCACCGACAGGCCGTAGCGATTGAGCAGCGACTCCACGGCGCTGCGCGACATCGCTGAATCGAACTTGACGTTGAGGGTATCGCTTACGATCTTGAGCCGTCCGTCATTGTCGACCACGACATTGGCATCGCCGGCCTTGCCTTCGGTGCGGGCGAACTTCCAGCCGGCCTGCTCGAAGGCGAGCGCCTCGCCCTGATCGAGCGCGTTCTGTTCGGCGATCGTGGCGGCGGGTTCGAGCTGAAGACCCTCCGCCGTGACGTTCGGCGCGATCGCGCGGATGCCGGACAGCGGCTGGATCATGCCCAGCTTGGCGGCGAGATTGTCCTTCGGCGAGCCCATCGTTGGAACCCATTGGTTTGGTTCGGGCCGCGCATCTGTCGCTCCGGGCCGGATCAAACGGTCGGAACGGTCGGCACGAAGACCTTCGCCGCGGCCACGGCCTTTTCGGCATTGATCCGGCCGTAGCCGAAGCGGAGGTTGCGCCCGTCAATATATGGGAGGCTGCCGACCTTGTCACAAGACTCGCGCATCACCTGGCGCAGGTCCCGTGCGGTGAGGGCCTTGTTGGCCGCCAGCGCCAGCGCCGCGACGCCTGCCGCGCAGGGCGCCGCAAAGCTCGTGCCGGTCATCGTCTGGTAGATGCCGCCGCTCGTCGGGATCCAGACTTTCACGCCGGGGGCGAGGAATTCCAGCTCCTTGCCGAAACCGCAGGCGTCGTCGCTGTCTCCTTGGGTCGAGCGGCCGACCGCGATGACGTCGGGATGCGAGCAGACTCCATCGGAGCTGATCGGGAAATTGCCGTTCGTGCAGGCCCAGAAGATGGCGCAGCCTTTGCCGTTCCGCCCGCGCGTCGCGGCCTGCTCGATCGCGTCCGCGAGCACCTCACGGAGTGTCCATCTGGCATCGTTCGATGGGCCGAGCGAGCAGGAAATGATGTCGCAGCCGGCCGGTGCGCCGGGGCGCAGTCCGGCGGCCTGACCGATCGCGCTCGCCAGCGTGCTCTGCGGCCCCACCTGGTCCACCAGGCAGGCGATCATGCTCAACCTGGAGCGGAATGCGATGCCGCAGCCGCCGCTCGCGCTGCCTTCCCGCGTCGAGATCATGCCGGCACAGGCCGTGCCGTGTTTTTTGTCGGCCATCCCCTGCGTGCCGGCAACGAAGTCGGCGTCCTTTTGATCTGCGGTCGGGCGAAACCAGCCGGACAACGGGCCGAACTTCAGGTCCGGGTGGTTGACGTCGAATCCGTTGTCGATCACCGCGATCGCTATGCCGTCGCCCTTGCTGTGATCCCAGGCCGCGGCGCTGCCCAGATTGGTGTGATGCCATTGCTTGGCGACATCGAGGTGCGCCGGCGTGTAGCGTTGTCCGATCTGTTCGATGAAGTCGGGCTCCGCATAGACGACGCCCGCCTCCTTCATGAGGCGCAGGCTCGCTTCGCGCGCCTCGCCGGCCAGGACTGCGGCCTTGACGGTATCGGCGGGCAGGGCGGCCGTCTCGACCTCAACGAGGTGGTGGCGCTCCAGAATCTCCCCGCGTTTCTCGATCGCGTCGGGCATGAACCGGACGATGACGCGCGATGTCTCCAGCAATAGCCGCTCGTCGGCGACGAAGACGCGGGTGACCGCCGCGTTGCCGCCCTGCTCGGCACGCTCCGCCGGATTGAGCCGCCAGAATTCGAGGCCCGAATGATAGAACAGGATCCCCGCGTCGGCGAAGCTCGCCACCTGGTCGCGCAGAGCCGGGCTGTTCGACAGCGCGGTCGCCGGTTCGACCGAGATCTTGCTTTGCTCTTGGGTGAGGTGCTCGGTGGCGATTTTCGCCGCCAGCTCCATGTGGCCCTCGCGCATGCTCCGTGCGGCGGCAAACAACTGCTCCGACGGCACCGCCGGGGTGGGCAATATCCCTTCGAGGACCTCCATGCTTCGCAAGCGGTCGGTAACCCTTGCTTTTCGATGCTCCGGGTCCTCGCGATGCTCCGGGTCTGCGCGACGCGGCGGCTGTGGGTCGAGAGCCAAGGACGCCTCCTCTTAGCGTGCGGGCTGCCCGCAATTGAGGCGCGAATATTCGACCGCTGTCAACCGGTCACGCGGGGCGGCGGAGCGGAGGGGGACTTGAGCGGGACTATTGTAACTTGAATCGATAACGAGTTTTCTTGAAGGAAATGACTTCGAGCTGATCGCCCTTCAAATCCCACCGCTGAGGCGAAGAGTCGACTGTTATCTGCTGGAGAATTTTTCCGTCCGACGCGTCAATGACCGTCACGAAATCTGTGTCGCGGATCGAACCACCGCCGGTGAGCAGCAGATTTCCGGTCAACACGAACTGACCCGCCGACATAAGACGCGGCGTTCTCCATTTCAGCTTTTCGGCGATCGGATCGAGCGCCGCGATGTATCCGCAGTCCGCAGGAACTTCTTTGTAGAAAGCCGCACATCCGACGTTGAAAAATAGCGTGCTCCCTCCCGCCGCCACGTCGTGGACAGCGATCTGCCAGTTCATTTCGCTGTCGCTTTTGATGCGGGTTTTCTCGTAAAGCGGTGTCAGGTTGATCGCGGCGATCTTCTTTGCATCCTGATCGTAGAGCACCGCCTCGTCGTCCTTGGTCAGGATAAGCCAGCCGGAGGACAGATCGCGAATCCGCTTCGGGTCCTGACGGGTGATGACGCTCGGAATGCGTCTGCCTCCCGAAGGCTCGGAGGACGGCACGTCGACATTACGCTCCGTCTTCACGAGTTTCAGGATATTTCCCTGGCGGTCGCTGATGACCTTCCCCGGCGGCCAGTTTGCAATGAGCGCGAGCGTTTGGCGCACCGGCGCCTTGCCCTCTCGGGCGCGCCGGCGATCATTCTTCTGATCCAGGAGGAGCAGGCGCAGTCGCTCCGATCGCATCGCCAGATCGTTTGCTTCCACTTGAAGGTCGCGCATGTGAGTCCGCGCCTCGATAGCGCCGAGTTCATCGCCACGCTTGTAGAAGAATTCCACGACGCGAACCTGCGCGCGGAATTTTTCACGCGCGACCTGAGAGCGTTGCTCCAGCGTCTCGAATTCCTTTCTCGTCTCGGGATCCTCATCGTCGTCGCTGTCAATTTCTTGTTTTGCCGCGACCGCGGGCTGCTCTTGCGCACCTTGAGAGGCGTTTGCCTGGACAGTCTCACGCGCCTCGACGTTTGTTTGATCCGGGCTGGAGGCAGATGACTTCGCTGGTTCAATTGCGAGGGGATCGCGGAGAACCGGCTGCCGCCATGCGAATAAAGTACCGCCAATAATGATGGCGGCCGCCGACGCCGCGATCAGGGCGCGCCATGACGACACAAAGCCAAGACGAGCGACTCCGGTACTTTCCCGCGCTTTGCGGTGGACCCTGATGGCAGCCGCCAAACTGTCGATATCACGACCGAAGTGCTCATGGCCAAGGTCATGTTTCTGGTGGAGCAGCAGCGGCTTCAAGTCGTCCGGCAAGCTCGCGGCGATGGGCAGACGCGCCGCGTCGACGAGGACCGGGATCACCAGCACCTCGCGTTGAAGGGCGCCCGCTATTTCCTCGCGAACATAGTCGCGCTCACCGCTGGCTTGCCGGGTGGCCAGGATGTTCTCCCAGCGAGGTCCGATGATCGCCAGGAACACGTCCGAGCGCGCCAGTGCTTTCTCCAGTTCCTGATCGAACCGCTGGCCTGCCACCAACTTGTCGACGTCCATGAAAACATTGGACGTCCCGAAGACCCTGGCGAGTCGGTCATGGACATTGCGCGCCTCCGCCCGGGCATCCTCACGCCGGTAGTTGATGAAGATCTTTCCGACCATCCTTTTGCCTGACGGCTCGATCAACGGCTCAGTCACGCTATCCGACGACGATTCTGGAGTCACTGTGAAGGTCAGTCTGGCGCCGGCGCAAGGCAGCCGCACGTTCCGGACCGCCGTATTGGCCTCTCCCCTTGTGCCCTTGTGGGAGAGGGCGCCGCTAACAGTTCAACAAACTCGGGCGGGTGAGGGGTCAAGGAAGATTCCCCTCGCCCAACGTCCCTTGCTCAATCTCTGAGCAACCCGTTTCCACAAGGGGCGATGGCGCAGCATGGCGCTCCGCGAACGTGCATGGGGATCGAAGCAGGCCGGTAACGATGGCTCAATCCCGCTGATCCGCCTTGTCAAATTCATTCATCGGACGGGCCCAAAAAACATGCTAGGCAGGCCCATTCCTGACCTTAGACGAGGGAACTGATGCCCCTTGCTTCCGGCCGTGAATTTCTCTCCATCCCGGGCCCGACCGTCATCCCGGATGCCGTGCTTGCCGCCATGCAGCGGCCGGCGGTCGACATCTATTCCGGCCCGCTGGTCGCGCTCACTGACACGCTGCTCGCCGACATGTCGCGCATCTTTGCGACCGCCGGGCGCTCCTACATCTACGCGGCGAACGGGCATGGCGCGTGGGAGGCGGCGCTCACCAACGTGCTCTCGCGCGGCGACAAGGTGCTGGTCTTGGAAAGCGGCCGCTTCGCGATCGCCTGGGGCGAGGCTGCGCGGATGCTGGGGGCCGAGGTCGAGGTGCTTTCCGGCGACATCCGCCGCGCCGTGCAGCCGGAGGCCGTCGAGGCGAAGCTCAAGCGCGACAGCAGCATCAAGGCGATCCTGGTGACGCAGGTCGACACCGCATCGGGCGTTGCGAACGATATCGCGGCGATCGGCAAGGCGCGCGATGCGGCCGGGAGCGACGCGCTGCTGATGGTCGATGCGGTCGCGTCGCTCGGCTGCATGCCGTTTGCGATGGACGCCTGGGGCGTGGACGTCGCGATGGCCGGCTCGCAGAAAGGGCTGATGACGCCGCCCGGCCTCTCCTTCACCGCCGCCGGCGCGCGTGCGCGCGAAGCGCACAAAACAGCGAACATGCGCACGCCCTACTGGGACTGGACCTTCCGCGACGGCGACGTGCACTACCACAAATATTGCGGCACGCCGCCGGAGCACCTGCTGTTCGGCCTGCGCGCCGCGCTCGACATGATCTTCGCCGAGGGGCTGGAGAACGTGTTCGCGCGCCACCGCCTGCTCGCCGAGGCGACGCGCCGCGCGGTCGGCACCTGGGCCGAGGGGCAGGCAATCGGGTTCAACGCCTCCGAGCCGGAGCAGCGCTCCGACACCGTGACCACGGTGGTGATGCGCAACGGCGCAAGCTCGACCGCGATCGCGGACTATTGCCGCGACCAGTGCGGCGTCATCCTCGGGCGCGGCCTCGGCGCGCACGAGGGCAAGGCATTTCGCATTGCGCACATGGGCCACGTCAATGCGCCGATGATTTTCGGCACGCTCAGCGTGGTGGAGATGGCGCTGTCCGCGCTGAACATTCCGCACGGCCGCGGCGGCGCGCAGGCGGCGGTGGAGTTTCTGGCGAAGAGCGTGCCGGCGTAAATTCTCTCACTGGTCATGGCCGGGCTTGTCGCGGGCATCCCGATAGAGCGGGCACTGCTTTGCACTCCTAAGCGAGATGGCCGGGACACCAGGGCGTTTACGCCCGTCTTCGACGGGCTATGCCCGGCCATGACGGTGACGGCAGAGCGTGCCTGCGTAATTTCCCCGGAGGAGCCCGTAGCCCGGATGGAGCGCAGCGACATCCGGGGTGTCTCTCGCGCGTGAATGCGGTCCCGGATTTCGCCATAGCGCGGCGAAGACGTAAACGCGCTTTGGGCTCAATCCGGGCTACGGGTGCACCGCTCCGTGCCTGCGTAATTTCCCGTAGGAGTTAACAGTTATTCACCCAGGTTCCGCGCTTGCCCGCGCGCGCTCATCTTACATCCGACGCAGTTGTACCTATCTTCGCGCCAACCGATTCCTCGAAGCACAGGTGCGACACCGCGATGACCATTGCGACGTTCCGATCAACGCCGCCGCGTTTCCTGATGTGCCCGCCGCAACACTTCGCGGTCACCTACAGCATCAATCCCTGGATGGACCCGGCCGCCTGGGCCGATCGCGGCGATGCGCTGCATGCGAGCGCGGAAGTGCAGTGGCAGGGGCTGCATGCGGCGCTGCTCTCAAGCGGCGCCGCCATCGAGACGGTCGTGCCGCATGCGGGCCTGCCCGATCTCGTCTTCACCGCCAACGCCGCGGTCGTGCTCGACGGCAAGGCGCTGGTGGCGCGCTTCCGCCATCCGGAACGGCAGCGCGAGCAGCCGGTGTTTGCCGGTGCGTTCCGTGCGCTCGCCGCGCGCGGGCTGATCGATCAGGTGATCGAGATGCCGCAGGGCGTCGCGCTCGAAGGCGCGGGCGATTGCCTGTGGGACGCGGGCCGCGGCCTGTTCTGGATGGGCTGCGGGTTCCGCTCGGACGCGGCGGCGGCGGAGAGCGTGCAGTCGGTGTTCAATGTGCCGTGCGTGGCGCTCGAACTTGCCAACCCGAGCTACTACCACCTCGATACCGCGATGTGCGCGCTGCCGTGCGGCGCGGTGGTCTATTATCCGGGCGCGTTCACGGCCGCGGCGCTCGACGCGATCCACCAACGCGTCGCGCCGGCCGACCGCATCGCGCTAAACGCGGATGACGCCGCGCAATTCGCCGCGAACGCGATTTGCGCGGGGCGGACCATCATTTTGTCGAGCTGCAGCGAGGATTTGCGCCGTTCGCTCGAGGCGCGCGGCTACGCGGTGGTCGCGACGCCGCTCACCGCGTTCCAGCGCTCGGGCGGATCGGCCTGCTGCCTGACGTTGCGACTTGACCATGTGTCGCAGGCACAAGTGGCGGCGCGGCGCCTCGCCGCGGCGGGCTAGCTCTCGGCGCGGAGCTTCCACTCCTTCACGCCGTCGCGCGCCTTCTCCTTGGCATCGGCGCGCACGATCTTCTTGATGCGCAGCGGCGCCATGCCGGATTTTGCGCTGATATCGCGGTCCTGCGCCTCGATCACCGCCCGCGCGGGCTCGTCCCCGTCGAGCCCGCCGAGCAATTCTGCCGGGACCTTGCGGTTCGAGCGCTGCGTCCCGTCCTCATAAAAGACGTTGAACAGCACAAATTCGCCGCTGGCGCGCGTTCCTGGTTTCCGAGCCATGTTCTTGTTCCATTCGCTAAGCCGCGCCCGCGGGCGGGAAACTAGCGTTACGAACCGAGATTGCAAGCCACGAAAAAGCCCGGCGCAAACGCCGGGCTTCTGCATCGCCTCGAAGCGTTACGCCGCTTGCAGGTTGGTCGCCGCCGACTTGCCGTTCTTGCGATCGGCCTCGATGTCGAAGGTGAGCTTCTGTCCCTCGGCGAGGCCGCGCATTCCGGCGCGCTCGACCGCGGAGACATGCACGAACACGTCCGGCCCGCCGCCTTCTTGCGCGATGAAGCCGAAGCCTTTTTGGCCGTTGAAGAACTTCACGGTACCAGTCGCCATAGTCATCTCCTTGAAAACGCATAACCGCGTTCGTTGCCCGCACAAACCATTCGCGCGGGCGGCTATCCGGATTCTGCGTTGTCTGGGAATACGCCCGGTCACGGGCAGACTGCGAGGCAGGCGAAATCTCGAATGACGGTTATGTAGGGTGGTTCAGTACGAATTGCAAACGCGGCCGCCGCAATGCCGTTAACGCTCACTCGTGCGCGATTACCTTGAGCGGCGTCGCGTAAGGCTCGACGCGCAGCGACTCATGTGCGATCAGGCCGATCTTCGCGCGCGGCGCCTGTTCGAGATCGCCGCTGGCAGCCTTGCGCACCGCGTATTGCCACACCGTGAGCGTGCCGTTCGCGGCCAGCGCCTTGGCCACCGCGCCGGCGTCGTTGCCGCCGAGCGCCGCAAGCTCCGCGGCCGAGAGGCCGATCACGACCTCATCCTTCACCGAGACGACCTTGAACAGGCTGGTATCCTTGTTCTGCGCCGTCGCAGGCGCCGCCGCTGCGGCGAGCAATGCGGCGGCGAACAGGCCTCTGCGGGTGAAGTTCGTCATTCTGTTTCCTTGCGTGTTGGATTGGGCAGCCGGACGCCAGCGCGCCCCGCCGCAGGCGGCGTGGATGCGTATTGGTCGCGCGGCGATGTGTGTTGGTTCATCCCGCCTTGCCCTTTGCCGGATTCCCGGCCATCACTTCAGCTTCGATTGGTGGGTGACGATGGCCGCGACGCCGCCGCGCAACGAACAACCCGACGCCGCCGCGCCGCGCGGGGAACTGACCGTGCGCACCATCGCGATGCCGGCCGACACCAACGCCAACGGTGACATCTTCGGCGGCTGGGTGATGGCGCACATGGACCAGGCCGGCGGCATCGCCGGAGTCGAGCGCGCGCAAGGGCGCGTGGTGACGATCGTGGTCGAAAAGATGACCTTTATCCAGGCGATGCGCGTCGGCGACGTGCTGGAAGTCTACACCGAAGTCGAGAGCGTCGGCCGAACCTCGATGAAGATCCACATCGAAGCTTGGGCGCAGCGCTTCCAGACCCATGATCGCGACAAGGTCACCGACGCGGACTTCACCTTCGTTCACGTCGGCGACGACGGACGCCCGCGGCCGATTCCGCCGGAGCCGCGTTGAAGGTCGTGAATGCCTTGCGAGACCTGGACCAGGCGAAGGTCATAACCGCCGCGGCGGCGGCGCTTGCAACGACCTTCGGCGAGGCGGTCGATATTCGCAACGTTCGGGTGCTCAGCAGCGCGGAGCGGCGAAATCTCATTCTGCGCGGCATTGCCATCCGGGACAGCGGCCAGGACCGGTCGATCATCATCAAGGCAACGCGATCCGGCGCCTATGATCCAACGGCAGCCGACGCATTTGATGAGTTTGGTTTGGTCAGGGAGTGGGTGGCGACTGCTTTTCTGTCCGCACAAGCGCCGGCACGCGGTCATGGCGCGCTGTTTCTGGCTGGGGATGTTCAACATGGAGTCCTTGTTTTTGAGGACCTTGGTGCCGAACTGGATTCGCTGGTCGGTCCTCTGCTCCACGGCAAGTCGGACGCCGCAGAACGCGCCTTGATGGCGTATGCCTTGGCTCTCGGCCGCCTTCACGCCGATACCGTCACCAACATTGTGGAGCATGGTCGCGCGCTTCAGACGTGCTTTCCCGCGGCAAGCCGCAATCCGCCGCGCGATAACAGCCGGCTTGAGGAAATTGCGGTCCAGGTATGCAACCGGATCGGTGGCGCTCCGCCACGGGGCGACGTCGCGCAGATCGCGAAACGGCTGGATGAACCCGGGATTTGGAATGGTCTCGTCCATGGCGATCCCTGTCCGGACAATGCGCTTTTGCAAAACAGCCACGTCCGCCTGATCGATTACGAATTCGCCGGCCCCGGGCACGTGCTTCTCGACGCCGCGTACTGGCGCATCGGTTTCCCCACGTGCTGGTGCGCCGGCCGAATTCCCGACCCGATCGTTGCGCGGGTCGAAGCGGCCTATCGCAGCCAATTGGGTGCGGTCCTCGGCAGCGAAGTGAACGACACGGTCTTTCACTCGGAGATGGCGTTGATGGCAGCCGTCTGGCTGCTTCGCCGCCTCGCGATGCACCTCGACACCGGATTGAAAGAAGACCGCATGTGGGGGATTGCTTCGATCCGATCCCGCCTGCTTTGGTACCTGGATGTCACCATCGCAATGACCGAAGCAGCCGAGGTCTTGCCGGAATTTCGATCAGTTGCCCGTGCGTGGTCGGCCGAACTGCGGACTCGATGGCCTTCGAGCGGCTTGCTGAGCCTCTATCCGGCTTTCGTCCACGGTTCAAATTGAGAAGGTTACATGCAGATCTTCCTGTTCGACTTGCTGCCGTTCGACCGTCACTTCGACGCGTTCAAACCCGGCCGGCACATGCCATTCCCGCTGCCGGGCAGCTATTTCGACGCCGAAGTCGCTGCGCGCTCGTACGAGCAGCATCTCGCCGTCTGGGAGGAGATGGACCGGCTCGGCTACGACGGCGTCGGGCTGAACGAGCATCACACCACTCCGCATGGGTTGATGAACTCCCCGAACATGATGGCGGCCGCCGGCTCGCAGCGCACGAAGAGACTGAAGTTCTTCATCCTCGGCAACCTCTTGCCGCTGCACAATCCGCTGCGCATCGCCGAAGAGCTCGCGATGGCGGACAACCTCTCGCGCGGGCGCATTCTTGCAGGCTTCGCGCGCGGCGTGCCGCGCGAATACAAGGTCTATGACGTGCCGATGGCGGAATCGCGCGCACGGTTCGACGAGGCGCTCGAGGTGATCCGCAAGGCCTGGACCGAGGATGTGTTCAGCCATCAGGGTAAGTTCTGGACGTTCAAGGACATCTCGATCTGGCCGCGGCCGTATCAGGCGCCGCACCCGCCGATCTGGATTCCGTTCACCGGCTCGAAGGAGACGATCGAGAGCGCGGCCGCGGGAAATTTCGGCGCGGCGATCCACCATCCGCACCGCGGCGTGGTGCAGGACATGATCGCGTATTTCGCCAGGAAGCTCGGCGAAAGCGGCCATCGCATCCGCGCCGACCAGATTTGCATGATGACCGATGCATGGGTGTCCGAGAGCGGCGCCAAGGCGGTCGAGGAATACGCGCCGTACTTCCTTTATTTCAACAACGTGCTCTGGCACCACGGCGGCAATCCGCCCGGCCACAAGGCCAATCCGGTTGCGAGCGGCTATGTGGCGTCGTCCTCCTATGACTACGTACGTCCGGAGAACGCGAGCGAGGCGGTGATCGACCGCGAGAAGGCGCGCGCGCTCAATCGCCCCGATGTCGAGGCGAAGGTCGCAAGCGGCGAGCTCGCTTTCGGCTCGCCCAGGGAGGTGACCGAGCGGCTGATCGAGCAGGCCGAGGCCGTCGGCGCGAACAAGCTGCTCATCAACGTGAATTTTGGCGCAATGCCGAACGATCTGTTCCTCGAACAGGTGCGCCGCTTCGGCCGTGATGTGTTGCCGAAGCTGCAGGCGCACCAGGTGACGCGGGTTCCGGCTGCGGAACTGGTAGTGTAAGTTCGTAGTTCGTAGCCCGGATGAAGCGAAGCGAAATCCGGGTTGGGCGGCCCCGCATTGCGCTTCGCTCCATGCGGGCTACAGACTACAACGGCAGCGAGGGTCCATGTCGTTCTGGAAATCCCTGTTCGGCGGCTCGTCGGACAGCGCCGAAAAGGCGAGCGAGCCGGTCGAGTACAACGGCTTCACCATCCGCGCCGCGCCCTACAAGTCCGAAGGGCAGTATCAGACCGCCGGAATCATCTCCAAGGACTTCGGCGGCAGCGTGAAGGAACACAAGTTCATTCGCGCCGATCGCCACGCCTCGTATGACGACGCGGTCGAGTTCTCGCTCGGCAAGGCGCGCCAGATCGTGGACCAGCAGGGCGAGCGGATGTTCAGCTGATTTTTGGGCGCGCGCGAAACTTCACGGCGTGCCCATTCGTTACTTCAGATCGTCCAACGGAGCCGGAGAACCGCCATGCGCCTGTTCACCCTGATCGGAATCCTGGCGGTCATCGTCGGCATCGCGGCGCTGGTGTTCTTCTTCGGCGGGTTCTTCAACGTGGCGGCGACCAATCCGGAGCCCGCGCCGGTGTCTTGGGCATTGATCAAGGTGCGCATGGCCTCGGTCGACCGCAACGCCACCACGCCTCCGCCTGCCGGCTACGACACGCCGGAGAAAATCCAGGCCGGCGCGAAGGCCTACATGGCGCGCGGCTGCACCAACTGTCATGGCGGCCCCGGCGTCGACTGGCAGAAGTTCTCCGAAGGTCTGCGCCCCGATCCGCCCGACCTCACCAAGGTCGTAACGGAGCGCGAGCCGCGCCATCTGTTCTGGGTGATCAAGAACGGCATCAACATGACCGGCATGCCGAGCTTCGGCGCGACCGGCATGGAAGACCCGGAAATCTGGTCGGTGGTGGCGTTTCTGAAGAAGCTGCCCGACGTCAAGGAAGATGACTTCAAAAAATGGGCGCAATAGCTCTCTGATTTTCGGCATGGCGGGAACACGATGAGCGAGATGACATTCGAGTCTGCTCTTGCGGCGCGCGTCGACGATATGCTCGACGCCTGCACCAAGTGCGGCGCCTGTTTCACCGCCTGCCCGATCACGGGGGCCGCGGGAATCGCTGACGCCGATCCGCAAGCGGTGGTGAGCGGCGTGCTCGATATCGTTCGGCCTGGCGCGGGTCCCGAAGCATCGCGCAATTGGGCGAGCAGCTGCATCATGAGCGGCGAGTGCATCAAGGCCTGCGACTACGGCGTCAATCCACGGTTCTTGCTGTCGGTCGCGCGGCTGGCAATGGCAAAAGCCAAGGGCGACCCGGTGGAGCGCCGCCGCACCGGCGTCGAGAATTTCCGCAAGCTGAACCAGGATGTCACCGTGCTCTCGCGGCTGCAGCTCAGCGACGCGGCGCTGGAGCGGCTCGGGCAGCGCCCGAGCACCGCGCCGTTGCGGGCGGAGCCCGAACGCGAACCCGACGTCGTGTTCTACACCGGCTGCAACGTGCTCAAGACGCCGCACATCCCGCTGCTTTGCCTCGACATCATGGATGCGCTGGGCGTGAGCTATCGTGTCATGGGCGGTCCGACGCATTGCTGCGGCGTGTTGCAGCTTCGCGCCGGCGACGCCGATACCTCGGGGCGGTTTGCGGGCAACACCATCGACAAGCTCGCGACCAGCAAATCCGGTGAAGTCGTCTCCTGGTGTCCGAGCTGCTTCGTGCAGTTCACCGAGGTGATGCTGCCGACCTTCGAAAGAGCGGGGCGCGAGAAGCCGTTCGACATGACGCCCTTCATGCGTTTTCTGCGGCGCCACCTGGACGAGCTGCGGCCGCTGCTGCGCCAGCGCGTGGCGCTGCGCGTCGCCTTGCACAAGCATCCCGGCATTTCCGGTGTGGTCGAGGCGGCGGAGGATATCCTGCGGGCGCTACCCGGGATCGAACTGGTCGACCTGCACCAGCCCGCGGTCGGGCTGCAGAGTTTCAATCTCGCGATGCTGCCTGCCTACAAGCGCGAGCTTCAGCTCAAGGAGCTGGAGGCTGCGCGCGAGGCGGGCATCGAGGCGCTCGCGACGATCTATCATTCCGACCAGCGCGAGTTGTGCGCGCATGAGCGCGACTGGCCGTTCCGCATCGTGAATCTCCTGGAGCTCGTCGGCCAAAGCATGGGCTTCGCGCATGAGGATCATTACAAGCACCTGAAGATCACGCAGGATGCCGACGCCATTTTGGCCGAGTGCAGCGACCTCATTGCCCAGCACGGCCTCGATCCCGTCCTGGCGCGCAATGTCGTCATCAACGGCATGATCGCCGATCAGCCGTTGCCGCTCGTCGGCGCTGGCGTGCCCTAGCTCAGCGCGAAGCCCGAATATCCGCTCGCCGCAACCTCGTTGCATTTCTCGACGTAGGGCGGAAAGCCGATATAGGGCATGAACACGCGCGGCTTTCCCGGGATGTTCGCGCCGAGATACCAGGAATTGCAGGTGGGAAAGAGCGTGCCGTCGGCGATGCGATTGACTTCGGCCACCCACGCGGTCTCGGCCTCCGGTGTCGCCTCGATGCGGCGGAAGTTTCGTTTGCGCATCGTGCCGATGCAATCCGCGATCCAGTCGACGTGTTGCTCGATCGTCGGCAGCATGTTGGTCAGCACCGACGGGCTGCCCGGGCCGGTGACGGTGAAGAGATTGGGAAATCCCGCAATGCCCAGCCCCAGATAGGTGCGCGGCCCTTCGGCCCATTTCTCGGCAAGCCGCGTGCCGTCTTTGCCGTGGATGTCGATGCGGGTGAGCGCGCCGGTCATCGCGTCGAATCCGATCGCATAAACGACCGCGTCGAGCGTATAGGCCTTGCCGCCCGCGATCAGGCCGTCGCGCGTGATCTGTTCGAGCGGCGCCTTGTTCAGGTCGATCAGTGTGACGTTGTCGCGGTTGAAGGTTTCGTAATAGCCGGTGTCGATGCAGAGCCGTTTGCCGCCGACCACCGTGCGCGGACAGAGCGTCTCCGCGGTTTCGGGATCGTGCACCGCCTCGCGGATGCGCGCGCGCAGGAAATCCGCGGCGGCCTCGTTTGAGCGCCTGTCGACCAGGAGATCGTTGAACGTGCCGGTATAGCAAAGCCCGCCGCGGTCGTAGCGCTCACGAAAGGCGCGCTCGCGCTCTTCGTCGCTGACCGCAAGCGCCGAGACATTGCGGGTCTCGCAAAACAGTCCGTTGCGCCGCGTCTTGGCCAGTGCGCGCAGCGCCGGATACTCGGCCTTGATCGCTTCCCGCTCTCGCGGATCGAGCGGCACGTTGCGCGCCGGCACGACGAAGCTCGGCGTGCGCTGGAACACGTACAAGTGAGCGGCCTGGTCGGCGATCAGCGGGATCGATTGCACCGCCGACGAGCCGGTGCCGATGATGCCGACCCGCCGGGCGCTGAAGTCGACGCCCTCATGCGGCCACCGGCCGGTGTGATAGGTCGGTCCGGCGAATGTTTCGGTGCCCTTGAACTTCGGCTCGTTCGGCACCGAGAGGCAACCGGTCGCCATCACGCAATAGTTTGTCGAGAGGCGTTTCCCGCTGTCCGTCTCGATCACCCAGCGGTTCGCCGCGTCGTCAAACGTCGCGGTTGTCACGCGCGTGTCGAACGCGATGTCGCGGCGCAGGTCGAAGCGATCAGCGACATGATTGGCGTAACGCAACAGCTCCGGCTGCGCGGCGTAGCGTTCGCTCCAGTCCCACTCCTGCTGCAGCTCGGGCGAGAACTGGAAGGAGTACTCCACGCTCTCGACGTCGCAGCGCGCGCCGGGATAGCGGTTCCAGTACCACGTGCCGCCGACGCCGCTGCCGGCTTCCAGCACGCGCACGGAAAAACCCATGCCGCGCAGCCGGTGCAGCATATAGAGGCCGGCGAAGCCGGCGCCGACGACGATGACGTCGAAGTCCGCGCTGCCCGCGCGTGCTTGCGGCGCGACGGGATCAGCCAAGGTCTGCATAAATCGCGTCGCGCACATCGCGGATGTAGCGGCCCATCATGCCTTCGAGTGCCGTGTTGGTGAGCGAGACGACGCTCAAGCGCCTGGCCCGATCGGTGAACCACGAGTGTCCCCATACGCCGCCCCAGCCGAACGTGCCGGGTGACTGCGGGGTCAGCGCTGCTTTTGGATCGGTGAGGATCGAGCCGCCATAGCCGAATGCCCAGCCCGGTCCGCGGTTCACGATCAGGAAGTCGCCGGTCTGCACGCTCATTATCGCGTTTGCTGTTTCGCCCGAAACGATCGGGCCGCCGCCGCTGCGGATCGCCTCGATGAAGGTGAGCATGTCGGGCGCGTTCCCCACCATGCCGCCGCCGCCGGAGCGGAACGAGGTCTTGTCGAACACGCGCGCGGGGGCGAGGTTGATGCCGGCGAGCCCGGCATAGACCGGCACGCCCTCGGGGAAGCGCACCCGCATGCCGCTGTCCGGAATGGGCACCGGCGCAGGCTTGCCGTCGGCATACGGCGTGACCAACAGGTCGCGCTGCTCAGGTTTTAGGTCGAAGCCCATCGAGTCGAGCCCGAGCGGCGCGGTCACGTATTTGCGCACGACCGCATCGAGGTCCGCGCCTTCGACCACCTGCATCACCGCGCCGAGCACATCGATTGCGACCGAATAGCCCCAGCGTTCGCCCGGTGGGTAGGCGAGGCCGGCGCGCGCGATGCGCGCCAGGTTTTCGTCCATGGAGACGCCAGGCTCGCCGGCGCCATCGGACACGCCCGCGCGATGGTACGAGCCGTCCGGCGGCTGCATGAAGCCGTAGGAGAGCCCGGCCGTGTGCGTCAACAGATGGCGCAGCGTGATCGTCGGCGCCGTTCCGTCGGGCAGTGCCGGCCGAAACTCCGGCAGATAACGCGTCACCGGGTCGGCGAGCGCGATCGTGCCGAGCTCGACCATGCGCAGTGCTGCCGCCGTAACGATGGGCTTGGTGAGCGAGGCGAGGCGGAATACGGCGTGTTCGCGCATCGGCGTGCCGCGCTCGCGGTCGGCAAGGCCGGCCGCACAACGGTAAACAATCTCTCCATCCTGCGCGACCAGCACCACCGCGCCGACGATACGCGCCTCGGCAAGCGCGCGGTCGATCGCCGAGTCGATTGCGGATGTCATGTCCTCGACGGCGACGGTGCTCATCTCATCTGTTCCTGAGCGCCGGCATCACATCCTTGGCAAACCACCTGAGCTGCTCCTGGAATTCCTTCGGGCCGATTCCTTCCGCCCAATGGATCATGAAGTGCTCGAGCCCGGGATACTTCGCCTCGATCGACTTGATGCCCTCGATCACCTGCTTCGGCGGGCCACAGAACCAGGCCTTCTGTTTCACGCCTTCGGCGAGCGTCGGGATTTTCGCCGGCGCTCCGGGCGAGCCCCAGGTGCGGCCTTGCTCGTCGGCATAGCGCACGAAGCCGAACGGCGCGAACCACTTGTAGCGCTCGTCATGCGCCGGCTCGACCTTGGCGATCGCCTCGGCCTCGGTCTCGCCAAGATACACGCCCGCGCCCCAGATCACGTCCTCGCCGAGCTTCTTCGGCCGGCCGTGCTTGTGGCAGGCCTCGTGATAGGCGCGGATCACGTCGTCGAGGATTTTCTCGCCATTGAGCGTCACCATCGCCTTGAGGCCGTTCTTCGCCATCATCTCGATGGTCTTGCCGCTCGCGATCGGCATCCAGATTTCCACCGGCAGGTGCTTCGGTCGCGGCACCAGCGTGATGTCCCGCACGGTATAGCCGCGATAATCGACCGGCGGGGGCGCCTCGTAGAACTTGCCCTTGTGATGGAATTGCGGCTCGTTGAAGCACTTGAGCAGGAGCTCCAGCCCCTCCTCGAACAGCTCGCGATTCTTGTTGGCGTCGAGCAGCGGCGCGCCGAAGCTCTCGACCTCGCGCGTGTGATAGCCGCGCCCGACCCCCATCACGATGCGGCCGTCGGTGACCGTGTCGGCCATGGCATAATCCTCCGCGAGGCGGATCGGGTGCCACATCGGCAGCACGTTGAAGCCGCAGCCGAACTTCAGCCGCTTGGTCTGCGTCGCGAGCCACAGGCCGAGCTGAATCAGGTTGGGGAAAACCTCATAGCCCTCGCGCTGGAAATGGTGCTCGGCCGTCCACAGCACGTCGAAGCCGAGCGCGTCCATGGTCTGCGCCACCTCGCGCGCCGTGAAGTAAGCCTCGCGCAGCCGCTCGTCGGAATAGCGCCGCTCGTTCGCCGGCGTGCCGGAAAGCCCGATGTTGTCGAGCTCGATCTGCCCGACGTAGAGCACGTGAAACTTGTTGATCACGTTTCCACCCTTGATGGCTTTGTCACGGGTCAAGCTTGCTTCAAAATGCGCCGCGTGGCTACAAGCGCTGCGCCGCACCTCCATTCCGGATTTCATGCCCGAATTCACGCCCCATCAGGACGCGGCCCTCAAGGCGGTCGCCGGCTGGCTCAAGGACGGGCCGGGGACGAGCGGCACGCCCTTGCTGTTCCGCCTTTTCGGCTATGCCGGCACCGGCAAGACCACGCTCGCGCGCCATCTCGCGGCGCACATCGACGGCGAGGTGAAGTTCGCAGCGTTCACCGGCAAGGCCGCGCTGGTGATGCGCGCCAAGGGCTGTGCCGGCGCATCCACGATCCACAGCCTGATCTACCGGGCGCGCGAGAGCGGCGAGGAGACGCCGAACTTCGAATTGTGGGACGATAGCCCCGCCTCGAAGGCCGCGCTGATCGTGATCGACGAGTGCTCGATGGTCGACGCGGAGCTCGGGCGCGACCTGATGTCGTTCGGCGTTCCGGTGCTTGTCCTCGGCGATCCCGCGCAGCTGCCGCCGATCGCGGGCGGCGGCTTCTTCACCGATGCCGAGCCGGACGCGATGCTGACCGAGGTGCATCGCCAGGCGCAGGACGACCCGATCGTGCGGCTCTCGATGCAGGTGCGCGCAGGCCAACGGCTCGTCCCTGGCGACTATGGGCTGACCAGCGTGGTTACGAAGGATGCCTTCGACCCGCAGCGCGCGCTCGAGACAGATCAGATTCTGGTGGGGCGCAACAACACGCGGCGCGCCTATAACCAGCGCATGCGTGAGCGCCGCGGGCTGGACGATCCGCTGCCGCTTGCGGGCGACAAGCTCGTCTGCCTGCGCAACAACCGCCGCAAGGGGCTGTTCAACGGCGGCCTGTGGAATGTCGCACAGCGGCCGACCACGCGGCGGCAGATCTTGCGGCTGCGGCTCACGCCGGACG
Organism: Alphaproteobacteria bacterium; assembly: GCA_005884685.1. Taxonomy (GTDB): domain Bacteria; phylum Pseudomonadota; class Alphaproteobacteria; order Rhizobiales; family Xanthobacteraceae; genus PALSA-894. The sequence continues at coordinate 182,146 of VBAH01000072.1, read as the reverse complement.
AAGGCTTTGCCGGCAAGGGCGTGAGGGTTTCGGTGCGGCCGGAGTGTTTCAGCGGCAAGATCGAAACCATCGATTGGCAGAGCCGCAAGAAATACGACGAGTTCGACTATGGCTACGTGCTGACCGTGCACAAGGCGCAGGGCTCGCAATGGGATGACGTGGTGCTGTTCGACGAGTCCTTCGCGTTTCCCGACAGCCGCGAGCGCTGGCTCTACACCGGCATCACGCGCGCGGCGAAGCGGCTGACGGTGGTGGTTTGATGTCCGCTCGCCCCCGCGAAAGCGGGGACGCGGAGGCAAGAAAGAAAGAAAGAAAGAAAGAAAGAAAGAAAGAAAGAAAGAAAGAAAGAACTGGATTCCCGCTGGAGCCTGTCCCCGCGCAGGCGGGGACGGGAACGAGCGGGTGATGTCAGCGCCGTAGCCGCGGCTTGCCGTCGTCGACCGGAAAGAAGAACGTCTCCGGGTTGGTCGCGCTCTTGCGGATCGAAGGAGACGGTCCGGGCGCAACCGGCGCCAGCAACGGCGCGTCCGGCCGCAGCCGCGAGAATTCGCTGCCCGCCATCATATCGAGCTCGGCGAGATCGTCCGTGTCGCCGCCATTCATCGGGCGCGTGCGCGCCTGATTGCTCATGGTGGCGCCGCGCCAGCGCTCGACCACCGCCAAAAGGAAGCCGACGTCGACATTGCGGGCCGAATCCATGCTGGTGCGCGTGATCGCGTGACTGTGCGGGATGTGCTGCGGCGCGAGCTCCTTGAAGCGCAGCCGCGTCGGCAACGCCACACCCTCGCCGAAGGCGAACACTTCGCGCGTGCCGAGCGACGGCACGAAGCCGATCAGCGAGCCCGCCGCATCGGACACCGCCGAGCGCACGATCGCCTGGTCGCGGTCGTTCGCCATGCGCATGGCAAACAGTGTCGAGCATTGCGAGATGATGGTGGCGTCGAGCTCCGCCGGGCGCTGCGTGATCAGCCCGAGGAAAACACCGTACTTGCGGCCTTCCTTGGCGATGCGCGACACAGCTTTTCGTGTCGGGCCGAAACCGATGGTGCGATCGGACGGCGCGTAGCGGTGCGCCTCTTCGCAGACGCAGAGCAGCGGAAACGCGCCGTCGCTCCACAGCCCGAATTCGAAGGCCATGCGCAGCAGCACGGAAACGACCGCGTCGACTACCTCGGCCGGGAAGCCGGCGAGCTGCATGATCGTCATCGGCATGCCGTTCGGCGGCAGCCGGAACAGCGTGGCGAGCGTTTCCACCATGGTGTCGCCGCCGACGTTCGCGTTGTCGAACATGAAGCCGTAGCGCGGATCGTTGCGCGCGGTCTCGATGCGCGTGATCAGGCGATGATACTTCGCCCACATCGCGCGATTCTCGAGCTTGCCCATGCGCTCGTCGATCAGACGGATCAGGTCCTCAAGCCGGTACGGCACCGGCGTATCGACGGTCACGCCGGAGGATTTCGGATCGTTGCGCACGAGACGCCGCGCGCTCGTGCCCGGGCCGGCGTTCGGCTGGAACATCACCTTGGCGATTGGGATCACCTCGGAGAGGATCTCGACCTCATCCTCCACGCCCGGCCGGCCGCGGAAGAACACGTCGACGATTTCCTCGAAGTTGAACAGCCAGAACGGCAGCTTGAGGTTCTTCGGCGACATCGTCTGCGCGCGGTCGTCGAAGCATTGATTGTATTCGTTGTGCGGGTCGATCAGGAACACGCGCAGGTCCGGCCGCGCCTCGAGGATTTGGCGCAACAGCACCGCGATGCCGCTCGACTTGCCGACGCCGGTGGTGCCGAACACCGCGAAGTGCTTGCGCACCATGTCGTCGACGTTGATGTAGGCGTGGATCGATGGGTCCTGCTGCAGTGCGCCGATGTCGATCGTGCCCGGGCCGGAGAGGTCGAAGATCAGCTTCAGCTCGCGCTGCGTGATGGCGCTGACCGCGTCGCCAATCATCGGATATTCGGTGACGCCGCGCTGGAAGAACGGCTTGCCGGTGTCGTTGCCTTTGATCTCGCCGAGCATGTCGAGCGCACCGACGGCGAATTCCTCGCGCGCCAGCCCATGGCCGCCTTTCGGCTCGACCGCGATCTTGGTGATCACGCCGATGACGAGTGCGCCTTCCGCGCGGATGCCGAGGAATTTGCCGACGGTCGCGCGGATGTCGTCCACGCCCCCGACGGGAAAACGCACCTGCGCCTGCGCGCCGGTGACCGAGAGGACGCGCCCGAACGCATCCACGGGCCGCAAGGTGTCCGCTTCGCTGTCCACGTTCAACTCCCGGGACGCCGCTTTTGCGGCTGTTGGCGGCGCAGAGGTAACCAGACGCGCGCAACCATCCGGTTAACCGGGTGGGGCGGAGTTTCCAAAAAGTGGCGTTTTGCACGTTGCGCGCGGTCGCGACGTGGGCGGGTGGTTAAGGAACCGCAACGTGCGGGCGGGTTCCGGTGCAAGGAACGATTTACCTTGACGCGCGTAGCCCGGATTTAGCGCCGGCGAAATCCGGGACGAGCCGCGCAAGCGGCGCGACCTTCCCCGATCACGCTTCGCTTTGATCCGGGCTACGAAGCTACTCCTACGAGGCTACTGCGTCTTCGCCGGCGGCGGCGCCTGGCCGGTATTCGGCGCAGGCGTGCTGTGCACGGTGCCACCGGTGCCCGCGGTCTGCGTCGGCACGTGGCTAACGTTGTAGAAGACCAGCCCGAGCACGAGCGCCGCGCCGGCGATGCCGAGCGGCAGGCCCCATTCTATGCCGGATCGCAGCGGTGGGTCGCGATCGACCCGTGGCGCGAGTGTCCGTCGTTGTTCGTCGTGATAGGTCATCAGTTCCTCCGCAGGCTCTGTTCGGAGGAGAACGCGCTGATGCCGATCCTGTTCGGAACGGAACCGCGGGCCGATCGGCTGGTGCGAACAAATCGTCTGCTCGCGCATTGTCCGCACCGGAGGGGAGCCCGATGCCCATTGCGCGTCATGTTGGGCCTGCCATGCCCCTGCTGCGCCTGCTGGGTGTGAATTGCGCCGCCGGAATCGCGGTCGCGATGCTCGCGGTCGGCGGGCTGCTCGCGCTCGATGCGCAACTGCGCGCGCTGATTTTCAGCGATCACTCGCCCGCCGTGGCGCTGACGCTGCTGAGCGGCGGGTTTGTCGTGACGTTCGCGAGCGCGATGATGGGGTCGGCGATCATGCAGCTCGGAGAGTAGGGCGGGCGAGGCTTGCTCGCCGCGCGCAGCGGGGGCAGGGGGCCTACGCCACGTGCCCCGGATCGATCGGTTTCGGGTTCTGCAGTCTGTCGTCGTCCTTGAGCTGCGGCTTCGCGACGCCGGGCATGCCCTGCTCGCCGTCGCGCGCACGCGCGATGTCGTCCTCGGTCGGCCGGCCGTCGTCGCGGCCGCCGCGGATCTTGCCTTTGGTAAGCGGATCGATCGGCATGGTGCGCCTCCATGAACGGCAACGCCGGGTGATGGGGCCAAGTTCCTCGCCCTCGTTCCCGTACCCGGGTCAGGCCTTCGACTCCAGCGGGCATCCGGTTCCTTCTTTCCCTTGGCCCGCTTTCGCCGGGACGAGCGGAGGGAATGACGCGCGCCTTCTTTCGCGCTAGTGAGGATGCATGCAGACACGAAAACTCGGCCGCACCGCGCTTGACGTTTCGGTGCTCACCTTCGGCTGCGGCGCGGTCGGCGGCTTGATGACGCGAGGGCGCCCGGAGGCGCAGGAGCGCGCGGTCGCGCGGGCGCTCGAAGCCGGCATCAATCATTTCGACACCGCGCCCTCCTACGGCGACGGCGCATCGGAGCAAAACCTCGGCCGCGTGCTCGGCCTCTTGAAGCCCGCCGTGATCGTCTCCACCAAGGTGCGGCTGCCGGCCGACCCGCCGGCCATCGGCGACGCGGTCGCGGCCTCGCTCGAAGCGAGCCTCAGGCGACTCAAGCGCGATCATGTCGACGTGTTCCAGCTGCACAACGTGATCGGCGTGCGCAACGGCGAGGCGATGAGCGCCGACGAAGTGTTGGGCGACGTGGTGCCCGCGCTTGACCGCGCACGCGAGCAGGGCAAGACGCGGTTTATCGGCTTCACGGCGATCGGCGAGACCGCGGCGCTGCATCGCCTGATCGCGTCGGCTGCCTTCGACACGGCGCAGGTGCCCTACAACGCGCTCAACCCGAGTCCGGGCGAGCCGATACCCGCCGCCTATCCGGCGCAGGATTACGGCCGCATCCTCGATCTCGCCGCGCAGCACGGCGTCGGCACCATCGGCATCCGCGTGCTCGCGGGCGGCGCGCTCTCCGGCCACGCGGAGCGCAATCCGCTCGGGCTTGCCACGGTCGAGCCGATCGGCTCGGGTGCGAGCTATGCGGCGGATGTCGCGCGCGCGCGGCGGCTCGAGCCGATGCTGCGCGAAGGCCACGCGGATACGCTGACCGAGATGGCGGTGCGCTTCGCCCTAGCGAACCCGAAGCTTTCCACGACCGAAATCGGCCTTGCGAATATCGAGGAACTCGAAGCGGCGATCGCGGCGGTTGAGAAGGGCCCGCTCTCGGAGGCCGCGCTCGCGCGGCTCAAACAGCTGCAGGCTGGATTTTTGGGCGAGGCGCGCTAACCCCGGATTGCGCTGCGCTCCATCCGGGCTACGATCGATCATCAACGGAGAATAAACACATGGCGAAAGCGTATTGGGTCGCGACCTACCGCTCGATCTCCGATCCCGACAAGCTCGCGGCCTATGCCAAGCTCGCGGGGCCGGCGATCCAGGCCGCGGGCGGAAGGTTTCTCGCGCGCGGCACTCCGGCGAAAACGTACGAGGCGGGGCTGAACCAGCGTTGCGTGGTGATCGAGTTCGACAGCGTCGCAGCCGCGACCGCTGCGCACGACTCGGCCGGTTACAAGGCGGCGCTCGATGCGCTCGGCAACGGCGCGGAGCGCGACATCCGCATCATGGAGGGGGCGTAGCGTTGACCTAGGTCAAAGCGGTCCGCCGCCGCACCGATAGCATCACGGCTGTGAATCGAGGGAGCACAACCGTGGTCGACCATCCCATCATGTTAGTCGGCATCATCATCGCTTTTGTCGTGTTCGGCCTCGTGGTCGCTTACGTCGACCGCATCGCGAGCCGCCGTCCTGACGCCCATCCCGCCGAGTAAGCGCGCTCACGATTCCCCCACCCTGCGCGTCTCCGCCGCGCGGGGCCGATACAATGTATTGCCAGCCTGCCCGATTGGTATCGGGGGTGCTCACGCACCGGTTCAACCGAGCGCGAGCCGATCTCGTCACCCGGTGTGATTGCCACCGCATCGCCAGGCGCGGACAGCGCGCATCTGTCTGCGGTGCCGGTAAAACTTCGGAAACAATATTCGCAGTTCCGCAAGAGTCCGCGGGCGAAGTTGTAACGAATTTTAACCAATTCGGTCGCATCGTGTCGCTGAACCAGGCGGGCATCCGTCGCGACCAAAAAGCGGACCCGGCAGTCGGGACCCGCCTGGAGGACGGGAATGTGTCATGGCCAAGAAAAACAAAACCCCAAGCATCGGCAAGGCCGTCGCTGACCTCTGGCGCACCGTGACCTCCGACCTGTTCAACGACTATCGCCCCGAGCGGCACTACATGCGCGGCCCCGGCCCGAAGTGGCGCGCCAAGCACGCCCACCGCGGCGTCAGCCCCGAGCCCGATCTCGGCGGCATGGCCAAGGCTTCGGCCTGACTCCTACGCAGAACGCACGTGCGTGTTGCGGTCGATCCAGGCCGCGAGTTCCTCTTCCGTGAGCTCGCCAGCGGCCAAGGCCAAGAAGGTCTGAACCAATTCGACATCATCGGCCGTTAGGTCAAATCCATTGAGGCCAACGAAAAGTTCCGCGGCGACCACTGCGGTGCGCTTATTGCCATCGACAAAAGGGTGAGTGCGGGCGATGCCGAAGGCATAGGAAGCCGCGAGCCTTGGCAGCGAGGGCTCTCCGTAAGCGAAAAGATTCAGCGGGCAGGCGAGCGCCGAATCCAAAAGGCCTTGGTCGCGCACGCCCGCTCCCCCGCAATGCTCGGCTAGCTGCGCATCATGTGCGGCCAGGATCGCTTCAAGCAGGAGCCAGACCGGCTCGTTCATTTGGCAAGTTCGCGTAGTGCGTTTCTCCGCCTACGCATGATCTCCCGAGCCTCGGCGAGCTGGATTCCCAACTGCTCATCGTAAAGAGTGATGCGATATCCGTCGGGTGCCTCGGTAAGAAAGACGGAATCTCCCTGATCCACCTTAAGACGGGCCAAAGCTTCCTTTGGGAGCACGACCCCCAGCGAATTGCCGATTTTGGTGATTTTCAGCTTGATCATGGGGCACCTCGCGTTCTAACAAGCGTTAGAACGTAAGCTTACCCTGCTTGCACGACAAGCAGTTTTGGCCATCGTCGCCCTCGCCGCCCTATATTCTGCCGGCATGGCAACTCAAGTGACCTTCGAGAAAGCAACTGATACCTACCTCATCCGCCCCAACCCGGCGGACCCGCGGCTGACCGAGCGCGTCACGGGCGTGGATCAGACCGGCGCGGCGGTGACCACCTCGGTCACGGTCGAGCGCGCGCTCACGATCTACCTCAACCGCCAGGAGATCGTCACCGCGATGACGATCGGCGATTACCCGGACTATCTGGCGATCGGCTATTTGCTCAATCAGAACATGCTGCGGGCAGACGACGTCGTGACCGGCGTCGATTACGACCATGACCTCGCGGTCGCGATCGTGCGCACCGAGCGTGAGACGGACTACGAGGACAAGCTGCGAAAACGCACCCAGACCTCGGGCTGCGCGCAGGGCACCGCCTTTGGCGACCTGATGGAGTTGATCGACGGGGTGACGCTTCCGGCCGCGACCTTGCGCACCTCATGGCTCTATGCGCTGACCAACAAGATCAACACCACGCCTTCGCTCTATCTCGAGGCAGGCGCGATCCATGGCTGCGTGCTGGCCGAGGGCGACCGCCCGCTCGTCTACATGGAGGACGTGGGGCGACATAACGCGGTCGACAAGATCGCCGGCTGGATGTTCCAGAACCGCGTCAGCGCGCACGACAAAATCTTCTACACCACCGGCCGGCTCACCTCCGAGATGGTGATCAAGACGGTGCGCATGGGCATACCGATTCTCGTGTCGCGCTCTGGCTTCACTGCCTGGGGCGTCGAGCTTGCGCGCAAGGCGGGGCTCACCCTGATCGGCCGCGCGCGCGGCAAGCGTTTCGTCGCGCTCGCGGGCGAAGATCGCATCGTGTTCGATCAGGATCTCTCTTACGTCGAGGAGGAAAGCGGCAAGCACCGCCGCAAAGCAGCGGTGCACGACGATTGATTATGATTCGACAGACTCAACAACTTGGGATCGCATTGCGCGCCCTTCGTTTTTCCGGGCTTTACACGGGGGAGACGCGACATGTGGCAGAACTATCTTATCGCAGCGTTTGTCGGGTGGTGCGGCACGGGCTGGCCGATCCGTTTTCCGCGTGTCGGCGGAGGGGGCGGTGTCGAGCCGGGAGACTGGCCGCCGAACTGCCCGATGTGCGGCGGGATCGTCGCTGCGATTTCAGCGGTCATCCTGGTCGCGATACTGGGGCCGGCGGCCGAGAGCGCGGGCCTCATCGGTCTTGCGACCATCTCGTTCTTTGCGGGCAGCTTCGGCTCGAATTTCGTCGGCGGCATCCGCGGAATGGCTTCGGGACGCTGATTGCGGCGACGCGGCGGTCGCTCTAAGGAAAGGCAGCGCCTCGCCGTGAGGCGCCGCCAGGACTGCTGAATGCCTGCACGCTGCTTGTGCCGCCTTTCCGCTCGCGGTGAGGCGGCCACCCGAGTTTTCGTCCCATGACAACCGGCCGGCCGCTCGGTCTCGTCCTCGCGGGCGGCCTCGCACGCCGCATGGGCGGTGGCGACAAGGCGCTGATCCGCATCGGCAACGAGACGATCCTGCAGCGTGCGCTCGCGCGCATCACCCCGCAGACGAGCGGCATCGTGCTCAATGCGAACGGCGACCCCGCGCGCTTTGACTCGTTCGGCTTGCCGGTGGTCGCCGACAGCGTGCCGGATTTCGCGGGCCCGCTCGCCGGCATCCTCGCGGGACTGGACTGGGCGGCAGCGAACCGCCCTGACACCGAATGGGTCGTCAGCGTGCCGGGCGACTGTCCCTTCCTGCCGCGCGATTTGGTGGAAAAGCTGCATGCGGCACGCGTTGCCGAAGGGAAGCCGCTCGCCTGCGCCCACTCGGGCGACTGGCGCCATCCGGTGGTGGGCCTTTGGCCGGTCGCTTTGCGCGAGGATTTGCGCCGTGCCGTGACGGTGGAAGATCTGCGCAAGATCGAAGTGTGGACCGCGCGCCACGGCGTCGCGCTGGCCGACTGGCCGACCGAGCCGGTCGATCCGTTTTTCAATGTGAACACGCCGGAGGACGTGGAAAGGGCGACGCGGCTGGCGGCATCGGAAACCTGACCGCTCGTCCCCGCGAAAGCGGGGACCCACAGCCACGCAAAGAAAGAACTGGATTCCCGCCTCCGCGGGAATGAGCGGGTGAGAGATTACCCTGTCAATACCGAATACGGCAGAAACCCAATCGTCTGTCCGACCGAAATCTCGGTCACATCATCGGCAAGCTCGGCCAAACCGTCCGTCGCCGTGAGCGAGGAGATCACGCCGGCGCCGTCCTGCGGATGCTTCGAGGCGACACAGGAGCCATCGTCGCGCCGCGTGAGCGACACGCGCACATATTCGCGCCGGCCCTTCTTCTTTTTGTAGGCAAAGCCCGAAACGACCGGCAATGCGATCAGTGGCTCGGGCGCCGCGCCGGCAAGGCGCAGCAGCAGCGGCCGCACCACCCGGGCGAACGTCACGAACACCGCGACCGGATTGCCCGGCAGGCCGACGAACGCCGCGCCGCCGAGCACCCCCATCGCGACCGGCCGCCCGGGCTTGATCGCGACGCGCCAGAATACCAGCGAGCCCACTGCGCCAACGACTTCCTTCACGTGGTCGGCTTCGCCGGTCGAGACGCCGCCGGAGGTGAGTACCACGTCGTGGCCGGCCGCCGCCGCGGCAAGCCGCAGCGAAAGCTGTTCGGGATCGTCGCGCAGAATGCCGAGATCTGAGACCAAAACATCCAGCCGCGCCAGCAATCCGCGCAAAAGCGCGCGGTTCGCATCGTAGAGTCCCGCGGCGGGCAGGGGAGTTCCCGGCTGGACGATCTCGTCGCCGGTGGAAAAGATCGCAACGCGCACACGCCGCCGCACCGCCATGGTCCGCAAGCCGAGCGCCGCCGCCATGCTGAGGTCCTGGGGCTGCAGGCGGCGCCCGGCGTGCAAGGCGACCGCGCCTTTGGGCACATCCTCGCCGGCCAGCCGCCGGTTGGCGCCGCGCTTGAGCCCCGGCGGCACGGTCACAAAGTCCCCCGCGGCGCGCACGTCCTCCTGCATGAACACGGTATCGGCGCCGGCCGGCATCGGTGCGCCGGTAAAGATGCGGATTGCCTCGCCCGGGCCGGTCTCGCGCGCCGCGGCGCGCCCCGCGGTCAGCCGGCCGATAATCGTCAGCTTGGTCTCCTCCTTGCCGAGATCGGCATGGCGCACCGCGTAGCCGTCGACGGCCGAGTTGTCGAACGGCGGCAGATCGATCGGTGCCACGACGTTCGCGGCAAGCACGCGCCCGCCCGCATCGTCGAGTGCGACGGTTTCGGTTTCGCCGACCGGTGTCACGCGCTCATGGATCAGCCGCTCGACCTCGTCGACCGCGAGCAGCGGTCCCCCGAACGCGAAGCAATCGTCGCTGAGCTGGGCCATCAGACGCTCACCCGCGCCAGCGCGGCATCGATCGATACCGCTTTCGTGACGAGGATATCCGCGACGGCCTCGACATCGTCGAGCGCAACGACCGGGACGCGCGCCGCGACCGGGCCGTCGCTGGCAACGCCGATGATATTCGGATCCTCGGGCGCGAGCAGCGGCTTGCCGAGGCAGGCGCGATAGACTTCGAGCTTCGGATGCGCCTCGCGCTTGAAGCCCTCGACCAGCACGAGATCGACCGGCGAAAGCTTCTCCAGCAGCGCGCGCAGCGGCAGCTCCGGCGCACCGCGCAGCTCGTGCATCAGCGCGAAGCGATTGGCCGACGACACCAGCACCTCGGTCGCACCCGCCGTGCGATGCGTGTGCGAATCCTTGCCCGGCTGGTCGACGTCGAAGCCATGGTGCGCATGCTTGATCGTCGACACGCTCAAGCCCCGCGCGGCGAGAAGCGGGATCACGCGCGTCAGCAGGGTGGTCTTGCCCGCGCCGCTCCAGCCGACGATGCCGATGACGTTCATGCCGTCATTATAACGCAGGCGCGCAGCATGCCGAGCGCGGCAAGGCGATATAGTGAAAGGCTATGGTGCAAGCCCCTTGACGGCGCGCCGGCGGAATCGTCATTTGCGCCGGTGTCCGAAACCACGCTCGACCTGCGCGGGCTGCGTTGCCCGCTGCCGGCCTTGAAGACCCGCAAGGCGCTGACCCGGCTTGCGGCCGGCGACCGGCTCGTGGTCGAGTGCACCGACCCGTTGTCCACGCTCGACATCCCGAACCTGCTCGGCCAGACCGGCGACGTGCTCGAAGCGTCCAGCAATCAGCCGGGCCTGTTCGTGTTCCGCATCAAGAAAGCCTGACCGCAGAAAGCTTGACCCAAATGGCCCATCGCTGCGCGATCCTCGACGATTATCAGAATGTCGCGACCAAACTCGCCGACTGGTCGATTCCCGATGTCGAGGTGACGGTGTTCAACGAACCGTTCGCGGACCGGAATTCGGCCATCGCGGCGCTGAAGGGCTTCGACATCGTCTGCATGATGCGCGAGCGCACGCCGTTCCTGAAACCCACCCTCGAACAGTTGCCCGACCTGAAGCTGCTGATCACGTCGGGCATGCGCAATGCCTCGATTGATCTCGAATATGCGGGGACGCGCGGCATCACGGTGTGCGGCACCGAGGCCGCCGGTCAGCCGACGGCAGAGTTGGCGGTCGGCATCATGCTCGAGCTCGCGCGCAGGATCGGCTACGAGAACAACCGCATGAAGTCCGGCGTGCCGTGGCAATCGACGCTCGGCATCGAGCTTGCCGGCAAGACGCTCGGCTTGCTCGGCTTCGGCAAGCTTGGCACCAAGGTGGGCGAGATCGGCAAGGCGATCGGCATGAAGCTGATCGCCTGGAGCGAGAACCTGACCGAGGAGAAGGCGCGCGCCGGCGGCGCGACGCTGGTGTCGAAGCAGGACCTCTTCCGGCAGGCGGATTTCCTTTCCATTCACCTGCAACTCAGCCAACGCACGCGCGGGCTCGTCACCGGCAAGGACCTCGCGCTGATGAAGCCGACGGCGTTCCTGATCAACACCTCGCGCGGCCCGATCGTCGACGAGCCGTCGCTGCTCGCGGCGCTCGGAAGCCGCAAGCTCGCCGGCGCGGGGCTCGACACCTTCGACGTCGAGCCGCTGCCGCTCCATCACCCGTTGCGCAAGCTCGACAATGTCGTGCTCACCCCGCACCTCGGCTATGTCAGCCAGGAGGGCTACAAGGTCTATTACACGCAGATGGTCGAGGATATCAAAACGTGGCTGGCGGGGAGCCCGGTGCGGGTGTTGAAGAAATAGCCACCAAGCCGCTCGTCCCCGCGAAAGCGGGGACCCAGTGCTTTGGCCAAGAACTGGATGCCCGCTTTCGCGGGCATGAGCGGAAGAGGAGTTACCCCTTCCACCCCTTCGCCTGTTTCTCGACCTCGCCCGCATCGAACTTGTTGATGTCGTCGATCAGGCTGTTGTCGACGAGGTCGGCGCCCGGGACCTTCGCCTTCAGCACGCCGTTCTTCACCAGGAAATCGCTATAGGCGTCGTAGTTCTGGACGATATTCTCACCCCACTTCTTGGCGCCGACCGATTCGAGCCTCCAGCTCTTTGCGCGCGCGAGCAGCGTCTTCACATCGTCGCGCATCGCGGTTGCCTCGTCCTTGCCGGTCGCCTTCGTCTGCGGGAACACCTCCCACAAAATGCGGATCGCGGCTTCCGGGTTGGCGATCGCGAATACCGTGCCCATCGCGTAGCCCTTTGCGACCGCGACCGCCTCGGCGCGTTTGTTCACAAGCGTATCCTCGAGCGCGATGAAGCCGTTGGAGGGAAACTTCGCGATCTCGCTGGTGTCGAGCATGCGCAGCTTGGCGCCGGCGTTCTCGGTCAGCGCATATTGCGTGTCGAACTGCGAGAGCGCATCGACCTGCCTGTTGCGCAGCAGCGCCGCGGTCTGCGCCGCCTCGCCGGCAACCACGATCGAGACATCCTTGTCGGGGTTGAAGCCGTGGTTCGCCGCGAGCGCGCGCGCGATGATCACGCCGGCCGAGGCCATCGAGGTGACGCCGATTGTCTTGCCCTTGAGGTCGGCAAACGTCTTGATCGGCGAATCGTCCGGCACCGCGATGCCGTAGATGTTGGCCTGATAGGCCGTGTAGTAGTTTTTGATCTTGATGCCCTGCTGGCGAATGATCGCGACCGGCTCGATCGACGGCACGCCGTAGCTCACGTCCTTGGTGGCGACCGCCTTGACGCAATCGGTCGAACCCGGCATCGGCACCAGCTCGACCTTGATGCCGTCTTTGGCGAACCAGCCCATCTTGGTGGCGATCGCGTAAGGCGCCGCGGCCGACGATACGGTCTTGGCACACCAGGCGACGCGCACGGTGGTCTGCGCCTGCACGACGCTCGCGCTCGCCGCGAGCAGCATGGCCGACATCAGAATGGTTCGCTTCATGTGTCTCTCCCTCTCTTTGCGCCGCATGAGCGGAAATCCTAGATCGCTTCCTTCTTGGCGGCGTCGGCGTCGAATTTCTGCGAGGCATCCCAGAACAGCACGCGGCGGCGGACGGCTATGACGATCCAGTTGAGCCCGAGACCGATGAGCGACAGCAGCAGCAGCACCGAGAATTGCCCCGCCACGTCCATGGTGAAGTTCATGCTCTGGATCAGCATGCCGAGTCCCGCCTGCGCGCCGACGAACTCGGCGACGATCGCGCCAATCAGCGCGAAGATCATCGCGATCTCGAGGCCGGCGAAGATATAGGGCATCGCGTTCGGCAGTTGCAGCATCCAGAAGATCTGCGTGCGGGTCGCGGCGAGCGACTTCATCAGGTTGACCTTGTCCTCTTCGGCCGAACGCAATCCCACGATGGTGTTGACCATCAGCGGGAAGAACGCGACCAGCGCGGCATTCACCACCTTGGAGGTGAGCCCGAGGCCGAACCACACGATGATCAGTGGCGCGAGCGCGACCTTCGGCATCGCCTGGAACATCACCACGAACGGATAGAGGAAATATTCGACCGGGCGCGACAGCGCGATCACGGTGCCGAGCATGAACGCGAGCGAGGTGCCGAGCACGAAACCGAGCAGCGTCTCGGTGACCGTGATCCAGACGTGGTCGACATAGAGCGAACTCGCGATCCCGCGGTAGAGCGCGGTGAATACATTCGACGGCGTCGGCAGGATGAACAACGGGATCTCGAACACGCGCACGATGGCTTCCCAAACCGCCAGGAACACGGCGATCAGCAACAGCCGCAGCGCGAAGTTCTTCGGGCCGCCGATCATTCGAGGCCTCCCCCGGCGTTGAGCGATTTGCGGATGCGCCGCACGTAGACGCCGAACTTCTCCGTCGTCATCACGTCGAGCGGGCGCGGACGCGGCAGGTCGACGGCAAACAGGTCGCCGATCCTGCCCGGGCGCGGCGTCATCACCATGACGCGGTCGCCGAGGAACACCGCCTCGCTGGTCGAATGGGTGATGAACACCACCGTCTTGCGCCGCTCCATCCAGATGCGCTGCAGCTCGACGTTCATCTGCTCGCGCGTCATCGCATCGAGCGCGCCGAACGGCTCGTCCATCAACAGCAGCGCCGGATCGTGGATCAGCGCGCGCACCAGCGCGACGCGCTGCTGCATGCCGCCGGAAAGCTCCCACGGATAGCGGTGCTCGAAGCCGTCGAGCCCGACCAGCTTCAACAGGTCCATCGCGCGCGCGGTCATCCGGTCGCGCCCGAGCTGCTGCACGTCGACCGGGAGCAGCACGTTGCCGAGCACGCTGCGCCAAGGAAACAGCACCGGCGACTGGAACACGACGCCGATATCCTTGCGCGCGCCCGTGATCGGCGAGCCGTTGAGCAGCGCCTCGCCGCCGCTCGCCGGCAGCAATCCGGCGAGGATTTTCAGGAGCGTCGACTTGCCGCAGCCGGACGGGCCGACGATCGACAGGAACTCACCGTCCGCGACCGTGCAGTCGATCTCGGAGAGCGCGGTGACGCCGCCGCCGGTGCCGCCATAGGTCTTCGACAGCTTGCGGATCGCGATGACGTCGCGCGCCGTGGCGGGCGCGGTCTCGCGCGCGATTGCGTCCAAAGCGTCCCCTCAGCTTGCGCCATGTTCGGCGCGTTCTTGTCGCCCCGGCCAAGCTAGTGTGGGGGGTGGCGGCGGGTCAACCGGGCGAAAGCTCGCAGCCTCACGCCTGCGCCACCGCCGCCGACCAGGGCGAGATCGCGTCGCTGATGCCGGCGCGCGTGCCGTCTTTTTGTTCGATCAGATTGGGGCAGGCGAAATTGAGCGGCAGCACGGCGTGCTCCACGACTTCGAGCGGGCCGTCGGCTTGCAGCGCGCTTAAGATTTCGGGCGCGAGCCGGCGGTCCGCCGTGACCAGCCCCGGGCCGGACACGTCGATGCGCGGCTGGTGCGCGGCCGCTTCCGGCGACATGCCGAAGTCGGCGACGAACGACATCAACTGCAGTACGGCCGCCATGATGCGCCGTCCGCCAGACGCGCCAGCCGCGATCCAGGGACGCTCGCCGTCGCGCAGGATGACGGGGAACATGTTGGTGAGCGGCCGCTTGCCCGGCCCGATCGAGTTCGGCTGGCCCGGGCGCGGGTCGAACCACATCACGCCGTTGTTCATCAGGATGCCGGTCGCGGGCAGCACCACGCGGCTGCCCATCGAGGACAAGAGCGTGGTGGTGAGCGCCACCATCGTGCCGGCGGCATCGCATGTCGTGATGTGCGTAGTGCAGCTTTCGGCGGCTTGCGGCTCGGCATCGCCCAACGAAGAAAGCCGCTGCGCGTAGGCGGCCTTGAGCGCACGCGCGAGCGCCACGTACCACGCGGCATCCGGCGCCGCGCCGAAGCGCACATCGCCGAGGCGGCGCAGCACGTCGGCGGCGGTCGGCGCCGCGGTGAGCGGCCCGGACAGCTGCAACGTGCGGCCGCGCCATGGCACTTCGGTCGCCGCGGAGACGCGCGCCTTGCAGTTGCGCAAGTCCTGCGCCGCGAGCACGCCGCCCATCCCTCTCACATCGGCGACGATGTCCGCCGCGATCTCGCCCTCGTAAAGGTCGCGCCATCCGGCCCTGGCGAGCCGCTCCAGCGTCTCGGGCAAGCGGCCGAGCTGGAAGTAACTCAGCGCGCCTTGATAGGGCGCGACCGGCGGCAGCCCGTCGCGCAGATAGATGCGCGCGCTCTCAGGATACAGGCGTAGGATCGCGGCGGAGTTCGCGATCTTCAAGGTCGTGTACCAGTCCTGCGGCAGGCCGCGTTTCGCGAGCGCCAGAGCGGGCGCCGCAAGCTCGGCGAGCGGCAGCCGGCCCCAGCGCCGGTGCATCTCCTCATAGCCGGCAGCCGCCGACGGGATCACGAACGACATCGGCCCATGGATGTTGCTGTCGTTCTCCACCTCCGGCCAGCCGAACAGGTCGGCCGCGACCTTGCCGGTCAGCCTGAAGCGGTTCGGATCGAGCGCGGCCGGCGCGGTCGGGCCGAAATCGACCGTCTCGGCGCGCGCCTCGCCGGCGCGATGCACCACCGCATGGCCGATGCCGCCAAGCCCGGAATTCCAGGGCTCGAGCGCGGCGAGCGCAAGCGCTGCTGCGAGTGCTGCATCGATGGCGTTGCCGCCGGCCTCGAGCACGGCGATTCCGGCCTCGGCGGCATTTTTCGCTTGCGCCACCACGATGCCGCGTTGGCCCGAGGCTGCGGGCTTGGTGAGGTGCCAGTGCTGGGTGAGGTGCTCTGCGGAGAACGGCATGGGCGAAATGATACCCATGCGGGCCGGCCCGGCGCCACCCCCTGTACGGCATCGCCGGCAGCCGCTAAATCGCCGCCATGGATGCCAAGCACACATTCGATCCGGCCGCGCACGGCTGGGAAACCTACGACGCCGACGGCTTCATCGCGCTGGTCGGCCCGTTCTGGATGAAGCGGGACGGCGCGGGCTATCGCTACGGGTTCATCGCCGAGGCGAAACACCACAACCGGCGCGGCGTCGTGCAGGGCGGCATGATCATGACCTTCGCGGACCGCTCGATGGGCATGACGGCGTGGTATGCGAACGACAAGAAGCCGCAGGCGACCGTGCACCTCGACGTGCACTTCGTCGACGCGGTGCAGATCGGCGAATTCGTCGAGGCGAGCTGCCGCGTCGTGCGCCGCACCCGCTCGCTCATCTTCATGAGCGGCGAGCTCACCGTCGGCGCGCGCGTGGTCGCGACCGCGAACGGCGTGTGGAAGGCGCTGGGAAAAAGCGAATAGACGCCGCCGCGCCGGACGGGCTTTAGATCTGGCGCAGTTGCGGCACACCGCTCACCGAGGGGTGATCCGGAAGCTCGACCGCGACACGCGCGCCCGGCCGGTCGAAACGATAGCGCTTGCCGGTCGCGCGGCCGATGACCGTCAGCGCGGTCGGCCCGATGTATTCGAAGAAAGCGTGGCTGTAGCGCGTCGGCTGCACAGATCCGACTCGCGCGACGTTTGGCATCGTCGCGTTCACGCTGGTTCCGCCTCCGCAGCATCCCATGGCTAGTTCTCCTTGTCTTCCACATAGAGCGCAGGTGCAGTGTGATCCGGCGCGGCGGTCGCACGTTCGAGCAGGATCGCCGCGCCGGACAAAGCCGGCCATAGCAACAGCCGCTCCAGCGCGGTCTCGCCGATCAGCGCGGCGAACGGAGCGGCGATCCACAGACTGAGGCAATAGAAACAGGCGAGCAAGCCCGCCCAAAACGTGCCGGCCGCGGCCGCGCGCAGGCGGGTGAGGGATTGCCACGGCCCATCCTCGTTGGCGAGCAGATGCGTCAGGCGCCAGACGCACAGCGCGCCGAGCAGGAACCAGTAGAAGCTCATGCGGCCCATCCTCGCGAGGTCCGCCGCGCCCATTTTTCCGCCGCCAAAAGGGCGTGCCGCTGGCCGGCCGAGGTATCGAGAACGCTGTGAAATTCCTCATCGGCATGCGGATAATCAGTCATTGGCCCCCCCCGTATTTCGCATCACTGCCAACCCCGCGGATACCTCGTGATGCAACACGAAGCGAAGGGCGTCGTCGGACAATGCAAGGACCACCAAGACAGTCTCGACCGCCGCGGCCCAGACATGCCGTGCTCGCTCGCCCCCACGTCGCCCCCGGAATCGTCCGCGCTGTGCTCGCGCGCAGGCCTGCTGTGGGACAACGGAGGCGATCGCCGCTCGTGCTCGCCCGCGAAATGCTCCCATGCCCGCGGCTACGCTAGCAGGGCGGTGGCGCAGATGTAAACTAGCGATTGAAGAGTTTCAGATGTACCAGTCGCAACCGAATTGAGTTTTAATGTGGAAGAAGATCGGCCAAGCCGGCGCTGTCAAATCGAAGCAGGCGTAACCGACAAGCGCTGGGAGAGCTCACGGCCGTCCCGGCAGCCGACCGCTTGCCCGGGGCGCCAAGGTAGACTTGCAAAATGAAGGATGTAACAAGAGCCAATGACATCCCATTAGTTGCGCCGTTCGGGAAGCGTTCCGAACCGGGCCGCGACGCCGGGGAGCAGACGCAACGGCAGGCCCGGTGGCACGGCAAGCGAGTGCGGCTTGGATGAGGTCAATGGAGGTTTGAATGGAGGTCGGGACCGTTTTGCGCGAGATGCGATCGGCGGCGCCGCCGCGCGCAGTCGATGTCATGCGGGAAGCGGAAGAGCGAAACTGGTTTCGCCGCTACGCTCATGGCCAATACATCTATCTGCCCCCTTGGGTCCGCCTCGCGCGCTGTTTTCAGGAAAGCATCCGTCGCCGCGCAATCGAACGCCTGGGGTTTGAAGAGTGGCTGTTTCCACGCATGGTGCCGCAACCCGCGCTGGAGTCCTTTCACTTGACCCAGTTCGCGCCGGATCTTCTCGTTCAGGCCGATGCGGCGGGGACCTATTTTCTCGATCCCGTGCAATGCGTGTCGATATACCAGTTCCTGCGCGGCCACGAAATCAACCGCGAAAAACTGCCGCTGAAGATCGTCGAGTGCATGGGGGGATGGACCTGGCGGAACGAGAAGGAAGCCGAGATGGACGGGCCCTTCCGGGCACGCGAGTTCCTCAGAGTCGAGCATGTCTACTTCGGCAGCCCCGCAGAGGTGGTTCGCATCCGTCGCGAGGTACAGGATGGGTTGCTGGAGCTGCTGAAGGGCTGGGCAATTTCCTTTCAGGTGGTCGTCGGCAAGGGCTGCATGAACCTGCCCTACATCGAGGCACGGCAACTGGCGGCCACGAACGCGGATGACGTTCCGGTCCACGACATCGAGGTGCCGATCCGGGGCGCGTTGCGCGCTGATCCCGAACGGGAGTCGCTCAAGGGAAGTCGCCACATCTGCCTGACCGACGGAGCGGCTCGCGAACGCGAGAACGATGCCTTCTATCTGGATTCCGACGAGATCTGCGGATGCAGCAGCGAAGGCGATCATCTCGTAGCGTCGTTCAATATCCGCGCGAGCGACGGTTTGCCGGTGTGGAGCGGCTGTACCGGCATTGGAATCAACCGCCTGGTCCTCGCCTTCCTGTATCAGCACGGTTTCGACGAGGCGCGTTGGCCCGCGCTTGAAGGGTATCGGCAGGCTGCTGCCTGACGGGCGGCGTGTCCGCGCCGCCTACCGCCGGGCGCCCGGACCTGCGGGCGCCTTGCGCGAATGAATCCAGAACTCGCTGTGCCGGTCGTCGATTTCCGGAGCGCGCGAGGGCTCGGCATAGAAATTGACGACGTGCAGTCCCACTTTGGCAAGCAGTTCGCGAAGCTCGGAAGGCGCATAGATGCGATAACTCACCGCCGGCTTCGCCGTCATGCTCCAGCGCGCATCGTCGTCGCGGCGGAATTCGGTGCAGGTATCGATGATCTGCCGGGGCTCGGGCGACCATTCCAATCGGCTGAGCAGCGCCATGTCGCGGCTCATGTACCAGAGCTGCGCCGGGGCGGAGCGCGCCACCCAGTCGGCATTGTACAACGGTCCGGCGATATGATGTCCGCCCGGCACCAATGCCCGCGCGATCGCTTCAAAATGCCGTTCGTTCTCCGCGTCGTTCTCAAGATAACCGATCGCGCCCTCCCAAAGGTTGAGCACGACGTCGAACTCGGACTCGAACGGCACGTTCCGAACATCGGACTGCAGGAATTCGACCGCCAGGCCGCGCCGGCGCGCTTCGGCGCGCCCGACCTCGAGCAGCTTTTCCTGCAGGTCGACCGCGACGACGCTGTGGCCGCGGCGCGCCAGCTCGATGCTGTGCCGGCCGGTGCCGCAAGCGAGGTCGAGAACTCTGACCGGGCGCGCCGCGATGTCCGCGCATTCGCATACGAAATCGGCATCCTCCAACGTCCGCTGGGTCCATGGGGCGGCGCTGTCGATCGACTGCCAAGCCGTATTGTACCAAGCCGGATCAGTATCATCGCCGTTCGGTCGGGGCTGCATCCGCTCCTCGTTCAGTACTTTCGAATCGGGCCGACGCATTCGTTGCACCGCTGCCTCCGGCACCCGGACGGCGGGCCTATGCCGGACCGCAATACAGCATCGAGAGAAAGCGGGCGGCATGGAGCTTTGAGAACAGCTCCATTCGCAACGCGGGTGTCGACATCAGCTGCGAGATTTCGCGCCCTTGGTAGATGGCGTGCGGCTCTGGCCTGAGATCCGAGAGAGAGGCGAACAGCCGTTCGCTGATCTGCACCGCGTCGAACCGGAATTTCCGGAACCAGCATCCTTCGTGCCAGATCGCCTCCAGGTCGGAGAGCGGCTGCAGCGCAAACCAGTTCCGCCCGACATGCGACACGAACTCTACGTCTGCATGCCAGACGAGACGCACGTGGTCCGCGTTCGCGACGCTGTCCGGATCGCCGAGCAGTTGCGAATTCCGCGTGACCATGAAGCTCTGCATGACCAGCCGATCGATTCCCGAGCAGACGAACGTCTTCGCCGCGTCCGCGGGAGTTTCAACGATCGGTTCGTTGATGTTGAACGACGTGTTCAGGAGAACCGGGACTCCGCTCAGCCGGTGAAACTCGGATATGAGACGATGGAAGGCGGGATTGGCCTCGCGTTCGACGAGTTGGATGCGCGCCGAATCGTCTTCATGCCGGACGGCCGGCAGAAGCTCGCGCTTGTCCGGCCGGATGCGGGCGGTGAACTGCATGTATTGCGAAAACGGAACAATGTCCTCGAACCATTCGCCGGCGTGCTCGGCCAGAACTGCCGGCGCAAACGGGCGGTAGGCTTCACGATATTTGACCTTGTGGTTCAGCCGGCTGCGAACGTCGCGATCGCGCGGGTCGGCAAGCAAGCTGCGGTTTCCGAGCGCCCTCGGGCCGAATTCGCTGCGTCCCTGAAACCATCCCACGACCTCACCGGCCGCGAGAGCCGCGCTGATTGCCGCGGTGTCGAGCGGCTGCGGCCGTTCAATGAGATCCGCCGCGCGATATCGCTCCAGCACCGAGCAAACTTCGGCATCCTGGTAGGTTTGCCCCAGGTAGGGGGAGGGCATCCCGCTCGCATGCGCCTTGGTCCGGCGCGCGGGCTGCGTTCGCGCTTCCCCGAGCATGCGGGAGCCGAAATAGGCGCAACCGATCGCATTGCCGCTGTCGGCCGCGCCAAATGGAACGAACACCTCCTCGAACAGCCCGGATAGATGCAGCTTCGTGTTCGCCACGCAGTTCAGCGCCACGCCCCCGCCGTAGCAGAGACGCCGCGCGCCCGAGACGTCCCGCAGCCATCGCGCCTTGTGAACGAGCGCGGCTTCCAGTTCTGCCTGAACGGTGGCGGCGAGTTCAGCGTAGCGCTCGAACGATGCGTCCAGGTCCTGCGGCGGCGGATTGGCCGCCCGGAAGATCCAGTCAGGGCTGATGACGACGTCGCCCTCGGACGCCGGCGTCAACACGCCGGCAAAGACATCGTTCGGACGCCGATAGGCCGCAAGGCCCATGACCTTGCTGTCCTGATAGTCGCGCCCGAACATCAATTGGCTGAGATACCAGTAGGTCGCTCCCATTCCGTCGGTGCCGGCGCCCATGCCATTCCCGCGCGCACTCACCCATTTCTTGAGCGGGACCAGTTGACCGTCGTGGAAAAAATACGCGCTCTCCTTTTCCAGGTAATGCGACTCGCTGGCATTGCAGACCGCGCGCTCTTCCGGCGAGAGCTCCTGGATGTAGCTGCCCTCGCCATCGACAACGAGCACGGCAGCCGATTGCCATCCGCTCAGCCCGACCGCGGCCCATGCGTGCGCGAGGTGATGGCCGATCCGCATCTCGCGCGGGCTGTAGACGGTCTTGTCGATCCGGTGCGTGTTGTCGTTGACGACGATATGTTCGACGTCGTCTATCGTGATGCCTTCGAAGCGCAGGCAGTATTCCGCGACGTCCTCGAGTCCGGAATATCCGGTGACGTGCTTTGAACGGACCAATCGCTCCTTCTCGATCGCGACCCGGATTTCTCCTTCCCGCATCAAGCAAGCGCTGGCGTCGTGGGAGGTATGAAGTCCGAGAACGTACATGATGGCGGCGGACTAGAGGCAGTGCACGGGACTATTCCGCGACCGCGAGCAACGCCCGCATCGGCACGAGGCGCGCACGCCCGGCCTGCATCGGACAACGCCCTTCCGCTGCCTTCCCGCTCGAATGATGCATGAAATCGGGCACGCTCGGGCTCATTCCGCTCAAATCGGAGTGCGATATTCGTCCACCTGTACTATGCGAGCGGAGAAAAAATCAACCCTGCGGCGATCACGGCCGAAATTGACTGCCGCGGCCTCGAGCATGCGCGCCCGCCGCGAAGTGATCGATCGTGTCGAGCCCGAATCCGCCGTGGAAGACGAACGTGTCGTTCCCGGCATTCCCCGTCGTTTGCGCCAAGGCACCCCGCTGGAGTCCTTGCTACCGCAGTGCAGCCTAGTCATTGATAGGAGGTCTGCGCGTAATCCGGCCGTAGGCGGCTGCCCTCGCAAAAGCAACGCACATGCGACCCATGTCTGCGCCCACCCATGGGTCTCAAGCAATGGCACCAGCTTGCGTTACCAACGCGTCGAATTTTTCGGCTGTATGTCGATGGCTCTGAGAACATCGGCTATTGCGTCTTCGCTAACAGCCATCGAGGAGCTACGCTCATGACGGCAGGGTGTGAAACCTTGGTACTCCTGTCAGGAGCCAACGATGGCGGCTTCCGTCGAAATGATGAAGTCGGATAAGGTCAAAACGGATATAGGACCCCTGCTGAAGCGACGATATCGTGAGCATATGGCGGCTCTCACTTCATTTATCACGAAGCGCTCGGCGAGCATCAAACGCGGGTTGCAGCGTCATCATCGCGCCGCCCTCTTCCTCATCGTTTCTGTCGTTGTCATCGGACTATCATCATTTTTCTCGCAATACATCTGGCGGGAAAAAAGCCTTCGATCCCTTCAGGCGGTGAACGAGCCGCGTATCGAGCTGATCGCAAGCGCCGTCCGCGCCGAAATCAACCGACAGGACCACCTACCGATCCTGCTCGCGCTTGACGCCGACGTGCAGCGCGTTCTCGCCAATCCGCAGGATTCTGCTCTGCTCGAGCAGATCAACCAGAAGCTCAAGCGGATCATCGCAGAAGCCGATACCAGGGCCCTGTACCTCATCGGCCGGGACGGGACCGTATTATCTGCGGCAAGCTCTGATCCCGCGGAGATGATCATCGGACGGGACGTGAGGGACCGGTCGTATTTTCTAAAAGCCATCGAATCTGACCGCAGCACCTACCTCGGGGTCGACCCCGTGAGCAAGCGAGTGCGCTACTACCTCGCCGAGGCGGTCACGAACGGGGGACTGCTCGGCGTCGCGCTTGTCCGCATCGAATTCGACGCTCTCGAGCAAGCCTGGGCACGCAGCGCCGAGCGCGTACTGATCACGGATCCCGACGGCATCGTCTTTCTGACGAGCGATCCGGCTTTCAAGTATCGCGCGATCCGCGGGGCGACACTGCCTCATCTGCCGACTGAGTCGGCCCTGCCGAACTATCTGGGCGCGGCGGGCGAGCCGCTCGACCTTGCAATTACCCAGCAGCGCGGCACGACTTCACTGGTTCGGCTGCGCATCGGCGATGACGATGCCACTTACCTGTACCAGAAAATACCATTGCTCGAGTTCGGCTGGACGATTCACAGCCTGGCCGATCTCGCGGTGGTGGAATCCGATCAGCGCGACGGCGCCATCATCGGGGCGGCGATTTCCGCGCTGATCATCTCGCTCCTGCTCTATCTGGTGCAGCGTCAGCGCGCCTACCTGGCGGCCCGCGAAGCGGGCGTGAAACTCCAGTCGGAAGTGACCGAGCGCACCCACGAGCTGCTCGAAGCCAACGCGCTGCTGCAAAGCGAGGTCGATGAGCGTCGGCGCACCGAAGCGCGGCTCCGCGCGACGCAAAACGAGCTGGTTCAAGCGGGCAAGCTCGCAGCGCTCGGGCAGATGTCGGCCGCCATCGCTCATGAGGTGAACCAGCCGCTTGCTGCGATCCGTACCTTCATGGCCAGCACGAAAATCTTCCTGCAACGCGGTAATGCCAAGGAGGTTGCCAAGAATCTCGATCTGATCGATGGCTTGGCCGAGCGTATGGCAAGCATCACCAACCATCTGAAAATCTTCGCCCGCAAGAGCGATCCGGGCCGGCCCGAGCCGGTGTCGGTGGCCCGCGCCATCGAAGGGGCGGTATTCCTGATCGAGAGCCAGATCAAGGAAGCCGGGGTGCGCATTGAGTGCGACGTCCAACTCGATCTCCAGGTTCTGGGCTATGCGGTGCAACTCGAACAGGTGCTGGTCAACCTGATCCGCAACGCGCTCGATGCGGTCGTCGAGGTAAAGCTGCCAGCCATCGAGATCGCGGCGCGCGCATCCGGCGACCTGGTCCACATCAGCATCGCCGACAATGGGCCGGGCGTTCCACCTGAGCTGATCGAGCGTATTTTCGATCCTTTCGTCACATCGAAGCCGATTGGAAAAGGGCTCGGTCTGGGTCTCTCCATCAGCTACGGCATCGTGCAGGACTTCCGCGGCCGCATTCATGCGGCCAATCGTCCGCAAGGCGGCGCCGAGGTCGTCATCGAACTGCCGCGGCTCGTGCCGGAAAATGTCCCACGGGAGAAAGCGGCTCATGCCTGAGCGCGCCCCAGTCCTGTTCGTCGATGATGAAGCGTCGATGCGGCAAGCTGTGACGCAATGGCTGGAGCTTGCTGGTTTCGAACTCATCGCCCATGACAACGCCGCTGCGGTCCTGGGCAAGCTGAGCATGGATTTTCCCGGCATTCTCGTGACCGATCTCAAGATGGAAGGTCTCGACGGGCTCGAACTGTTACGGCGCACCCAACAGATCGATCCGGAGCTTCCGGTGCTCGTCATCACCGGCCACGGCGACGTGCAGACCGCAGTCGAGGCGATGCGCCTTGGGGCCTACGACTTCATCGAGAAGCCGTTCGCACCGGAACGCTTTCTCGATGTTGTGCGCCATGCCGGTGAGAAGCGCGCGCTCGTGTTGGAGAATCGGCGGCTGCGCCGTGCCGTCAACGAACAGACTATTGCCTCGCGCATCATCGGGACATCGAAGGTCGCCGAACACCTCCGCTCGGCGGTAGCCGAACTCGCCGGCACGGATGTGAGCGTCATTCTTTTTGGGGAAACCGGCACCGGCAAGGACCTGATCGCACGCTGCCTGCATGATTTTGGACGGCGGCACAAAGGCAACTACGTAGCGGTCAATTGCGCCGCGATTCCCGAGACGATGGTCGAGAGCGAATTTTTCGGCCACGAGGCCGGCGCGTTCACCAGCGCCGTAAAAGCGCGGCCGGGCAAGCTCGAGCATGCAAGCGGCGGCACCCTCTTTCTCGACGAGATCGACAGCATGCCGCTCGCGACGCAGGGTAAGCTGCTGCGTGTGCTGCAGGAGCGCTCGGTCGAGCGCCTCGGCTCCAACCAGAGTACCTTGGTCGACCTGCGTCCGATCGCGGCGAGCAAGATCGATCTGCACAGAGCAAGCGAGGAAGGCCGCTTCCGCAGCGATCTGTATTACCGCCTCTCCGTGGTCGAGCTGGTTACGCCGCCGTTGCGCGAGCGCAAGGAGGACATCCCGCTGCTGTTCACGTATTTCGCGACCGCCGCCGCGCAGGCGCATGGCCGCGAGTTGCGCCCCGTTTCGGCAGCGACGGTGAGCATGCTGATAGCGCAGGACTGGCCGGGCAATGTGCGCGAGCTGCGCAACGCGGCCGAGCGATATGCGCTGGGGCTCGGCGGCTTCGCCGCGGGGGCGCAGGCCGAGCAAGAAAAGGTCTCGCTGGCAGAGCAGGTGGATGCGTTCGAGCGCGCTCTCCTGGAACGCTCGCTCGCAGAAGCTGGCGGCAAGATCGGCACCGTGATGGAGCGGCTCGACATTCCGCGCCGGACGCTGAGCGAGAAGATGGCCCGGTTCGGGCTCGACCGGCGACATTTCGTCGAACTGGATCGGCCGAATTCCGCCAGTCAGGTTGACCCCCTTGGTAGAAAGCTGCCGAAGCGCTGACCCGCCAGCTTCAGGGCTCTGCTAATCCATTGTTTTATCTTCACTTTGTACCCCGCTGTCGGGCGCTCTTTTGGCACGCCTATTGCTCCTGCCGGGACAGGCGCTTGGGGCTCAAAACAACGGCCGGCGTTCAGTCGGCCTTCCCCGTGCGAAGGGGTCGGGGCGTCCGAGTTGGGTGTGAATCGTTATGGATTGCACGGGCCATGCATGTCGCCCGCAGGCTTCGCCGCGCGTGTCGGCAATGCGGCGCGCTTTGCGTTGTGCGGGTGCGCGCTGATGCTGACAGGCTGCGCAGTCGGACCCGATTTTCAAATGCCGGCGTTGCCGGCGATCAAGGGATTCCTGCCGGGCGCGCGTGCGACCGTGCCGGGAGCCACGCTGATCCGCGGCGCGGACATCCCGGCGCGCTGGTGGGAAGTCTTCCGCTCACCCCGGTTGAACCGGCTGATCCAGGACGGCATCGACAACAATCCGGATCTGCAGGCTGCCGAAGCCGCGGTGCGCGTCGCCCAGGCGAATGCGCTGGCGTTGCGCGGGACGCTGTTTCCGCTGGTCAACGCGTCGTTCGACGCGAGCCGGCAGATGATCCCGAGCCAGACGCTGACGTCGAACGTCCCTTCGGGCGCAGACACCTATAGTCTGCACACCGCGCAGGTAACCGTCGCGTTCGTGCCGGACGTGTTCGGGGGAACGCGGCGCTCGATCGAATCTGCCGATGCGCTCGCCGAGCAGCAGGCCTTCCAGCGGGAGGCCGTCTACCTTACCCTCGCTTCGAACATCGCGCTCGCGGCGATCCAGGAAGCCTCGCTGCGCGGCCAGATCGCCGCAACGCGCCGGCTGATCGATATCCAGACACAGTTGCTCGACATCCTGCGGCGTCAGAATGACCGCGGGCAGATCGCGCTCCCCGACGTCGTCGCGCAGGAAACGGCGGTCGCGCAGGCGCGGCTGCTGCTGGCGCCGTTGGAAAAACAGCTGGCGCAGCAGCGCAATCTGCTCGCGACGCTGACGGGGCGCTTTCCGAGCGAAAAGCTGCCGGCGGCGTTCGAGCTGGAATCCTTTGGACTCCCTCCGAGGCTACCGCTCCGCCTGCCGGCAGACCTTGTGCGGCAGCGCCCGGATATCCGCGCCGCCGAAGCCAACCTGCATGCGCAGAATGCGCAGATCGGCGTCGCTATCGCGAATCGCCTGCCGCAGATCACGCTGACCGGCAACGCCGGCAGCACCGCAGACGCAATTGCGCGGCTGTTCTCGCCAGGGACGCTGTTCTGGACGATCGCCGGTAACGCGACGCAGACCGTCTTCGACGCGGGAAACAAATATTACAAGCAGAAGGCGGCCGAAGAGATGACCGCGCAGGCCACCGCGCAATACCGCAGCGTCGTCCTGACCGCATTCCAGAACGTCGCCGATGTGCTGCGCGCCTTGCAATCCGACGCGCGCGCCGTGACTGCCGCGACCGCGGCAGAACAGTCGGCCAGCCGCAGCATCGAGTTGGTGCGCAGCCAGGTTGAGCGTGGCCAGGTGTCCAGTCCGGTGCTGCTCATTGCGCAGCAGGCCTATCTGCAGACCTCTCTTGCGCGCGTGCAGGCGCAGGCGGCACGGCTCGCCGACACGGTCGCACTGTTCCAGGCGCTCGGCGGCGGTTGGGCCAATCGACCCACGACGGAGACGAAGGTTCAATGAAAGTAACCATCAAGGCGCGCATAGTTGTGGGCGCCGGCGTGCTGGCGATCGCGGTGGCCTGCGCGTTGCTGCTCATCTCGCCGCGGCTCGTTTCGATCGATGCCACGAAGGCCGACACCGCACCCGCAAAGCCGCAGAAGAACCCCGACATCGTGCGCGTCAATCCCGACCAGTTGCACCAACTCGGCATCGTGCCGGTCGTGACCGACCAGTTCCGCATCCAGAAGCAGGCGGTCGGCCAGATTGCTTTCAACGAGGACGCCAGCACTGTCGTGCTCACGCCCTTCTCCGGCCGCGTGACGCGCCTCATTGCCAAGATCGGCGAGGACGTGAAACGCGGCGATCCGCTGTTCGAGATCGATAGCCCGGAGGTGGTCCTGGCGCAGACCGATCTGATCGCGGCGCTACACGGCTTGGAAAAAGCGAAGTCCCAGGTTGCGCTCGCCAAACGCGTGCTCGACCGCCAGACCAGCCTGCTCGCCGACAAGGCGACGGCGATGCGCGAAGTCGATCAGGCGCGCAACGACTACGCGATCGCCGAGTCCGATCTGGCGACCGCGCAGGGCACGCAAATGGCCGCGCGCAACCGGCTGCGGGTGATCGTCGGACGTGATCGCGGCGAGGTCGAGCGGGTCGAGCGCGAGCGCAGCGTCAATCCGCTGATCACCATCAACGCGCCGATCGACGGCACCGTCATCGGCCGCAAGGTCGGCCCCGGACAATATGTGCGCAGCGACGCCGCCGACTCGCTCTACGCGATCTCCGACCTCTCCACCATGTGGCTGAAGGCGAACGTGCCGGAAACCGACATCGCGCATGTGCGGATCGGCCAAGAGATCGAGGTGCGGATCACTGCGCTTCCGGGACGCGTTTTCAAGGCGCAGATCAGCGCCATCGGTGCCGCCTCCGATACCGCGACCCGGCGCATCGTGGTGCGATCGGAAATTCCCAATCCGGATCGCGCGCTGCGGTCGGAAATGTTCGCGAGCTTCAAGATCACGGTCGGTGGCGATGAACCCTCGCCGGTGGTGCCGGTCGAAGCCGTGATCCGCGACGGCGACCAGGCGGCCGTGTGGGTGGCGCGCGAGCCTATGCTGTTCGATCGCCGCAAGATCAAGATCGGCGTCGAGCGGGACGGCCGGGTGCAGGTGCTCGAAGGCGTCGGTCCGGGCGAGCAGGTCATCGGGCGCGGTGCCGTGTTCGTCGATAATGAGTCGCGCAGTTGATCGAGCGCGCCGGCCGGCCCGATGTTGCGTAATCTGATTGCGTTTTGCCTGGCGCGGCGGCCGCTGGTGCTGGTCGCGTTCGTGGCTTTCCTCGGCCTCGGCTATGCGGCATTCACCACGCTGAACATCGAGGCCTATCCCGACCCCGCCCCGCCGATCATCGAGCTGATCGCGCAATGGCCAGGCCAATCGCCCGAGGAAGTCGAGCGCTACATCACCATCCCGATCGAGATCGCGGTCTCCTCGACGCCGGGCCTGAAATACCTGCGCTCCAACACCGTCTACGGGCTCGGCTTCATCCGGCTGCAGTTCGAATACGGGCGTGACTACCATTTCGTGCGCCAGCAGACGCTCAACCGCCTCAAGGACGCGACTCTGCCCACTGGCGTGACGCCGGTGATTTCGCCTGCCGGCGGGATCAGCGAGATCATGCGCTATCAGCTCAGGGGGCCGCCGAACGTTTCGCTCACCGAGTTGAAAACGCTGCAAGACTGGGTGGTCGAGCGCCGGCTGCGCACCGTACCGGGCGTTGCCGACGTCGCAGTGCTCGGCGGCAAGACCAAGGAATTCCAGGCCGAGGTCGATCTCAACCGCATGATGGCCCACGGATTGACCTTGCCGCAGATCATCACGGCAATCTCAGCCGGCAACTCCAACGTCGGCGGGCGCACCATCGCGATGGGCGAGCAGTCGGTCAACGTGCGCGGCCTCGGGGTGATCGGCTCGCTCGACGACATCGGCAATATCGTCCTCACCCAACAGGGTGGCGTGCCGGTGCTGCTATCGGATGTTGCCAAGATCCAGATCGGCTTCACGCCGCGTCTCGGCGTCGCCGGGCGTGACGAGAAGACCGACATCGTCTTCGGCATCGTGCTGATGCAGAAGCTCGAGCGCACGATGGACGTGATTCAGCGCCTGCGCGCCGCGATCGAGAAGCTCAATACCGACGGGAGCCTGCCACCCGGAGTCCAAGTCGACGCATTCTACGACCGCGGCGACCTCGTCGCCATCACGGTACGCACCGTGCTGCACAACCTCGCCTTCGGCATAGCGCTGATCTTCCTGATCCAATGGGTGTTTCTCGGCAATCTGCGCTGCGCGCTGATCGTGGCGGCGACGATTCCCGTCGCGCTGTTCCTGGCCGTCATCATCACGGTGCTGCGCGGAGAGTCCGCGAACCTGCTTTCCGTCGGCGCGATCGACCTGGGCATCATCGTCGATGCCACCGTGATCATGGTGGAGAACATCTTCCGCCATCTGGCGCATCCCGCTCGGCCCGGCGCCGATCGCGACACCGTTCTGGCCACCAAGCTCAACCGCGTGTTGATCGGCGCGGTCGAAGTCGACAAGGCGATACTGTTCTCCGTCATCATCACCATCGCGGCATTCCTGCCGCTGTTCACCATGCAGGGTGTCGAGGGCCAGATTTTCGGCCCGATGGCGCGCACCTATGCGTATGCGCTGCTCGGCGCCGTGATCGCGACCTTCACGGTGACGCCGGCGCTCGCCTCGATCCTGTTGCCCGAGCATGTCAGCGAAGTCGAAACCGCCGTCGTGCGCGTGATCCGCGCCGGCTATTCGCGAGTCCTGCCGCTTGCCGTCGCTCATTACCGCGCGGCCGCCGCCCTCGCGCTCGTCTTCCTGCTGATCTGCGGCACGCTCGGACTTCGTCTCGGCAGCGAGTTCCTGCCCAAGCTGGAAGAAGGCAACATGTGGATTCGCGCGTTGCTGCCGCCGACCATTACGCTCGAAGCCGGCATGGGCAGCGTTGCGCGCATCCGCGATGTCATCCGCAGCTATCCGCCCGTGCGCACGGTGGTGTCCGAGCAGGGGCGCGGCGAAGACGCGACCGATCCGGACGGCTCGTTCGTGGCGGAGTTTTTCGTGCCCTTGAAGCCGCTGGAGGAATGGCCGACGGGCCTCACCAAGGAAAAGCTGGTCAAGGATTTGAGTGAGCGGCTGGAGCGCGAATTCGTCGGCGTCGATTTCAATTTCTCGCAGTACATCCAGGACAACATCGAGGAAGCGGTCTCCGGCGTAAAGGGCGAGAACTCGGTAAAGATTTTCGGCCGCAATCTCGCCGAGCTGGAGCGATTGTCCAAGGCCGTCAAGGCCGAGATATCCGGCGTGCCCGGCGTCACCGATCCCGGCGTGTTCAACCTGCTCGGCCAGCCGAATCTCGTCGTGCGCATCGACCGCGCAAAGGCCGCGCGCTACGGCTTCTCAGTGGGTGACATCAACGCCGTCGTGCAGGCCGCCATCGGCGGCCAGGAAATCACCCGCGTCTATGAGGGCGAGTATAACTTTGCGCTCACTGTCCGCCTCGCGCCGGAATATCGCGGCAATGTTGACGCCATCCGTTCGATCCCGGTCGCGTTGCCGAGCAACGATCCGAAATCGCCGACGGCTTACATCGCGCTCGGCGACCTCGGCGAGGTGAAGCTCGAATCCGGCGCGTCCTATATCTATCGCGAAAACAGCCAGCGCTTCGTGCCGCTGAAATACAGCGTGCGCGGGCGCGATCTCGGCTCGACCGTGGCGGAGGCGCAAAAGCGGGTTGCCGAAAAGCTACCGCTCCCTCCGGGCTACAAACTCGATTGGACCGGCGAATTCGGCGCGCTGGTCGAAGCGCAGAAGCGCCTCGCACTGATCGTGCCGCTGAGTCTACTGCTCATCTTCATGCTGCTCTACACCCTGTTCAACTCGGCGCGCGACAGCCTGCTGGCGCTGTCGGGAATCCCGTTCGCGGTGGCGGGCGGAATTCTCGGTCTCACCGTCGCGGGGCTGAACTTCAGCATCTCGGCCGCAATCGGATTCATCTCGCTGTTCGGCGTCTCGGCGATGGATGGGATCCTGCTGATCTCCTACATCCGGCGCCATCTCGATCACGGGCAAGACATCGACACGGCGATCGTCGCGGCCGGAGAGACCCGCATGCGGCAAATCTTCATGACGGGGCTGTCGGCCTGCATTGGTCTCGTGCCGGCGGCACTGTCGCACGGCATCGGCGCGCAGGTGCAGCAACCGCTCGCCTGCGTGATCGTCGGCGGCATGCTGCTGTCGCCGGTTTGCAGCCTCACGGTCATTCCGATCTTTGCACGCCTGTTTATGCCGCGATCGAAAGCACGCGATGAGAGCGCCGGAAAACCTACTCTCTCCGGTCCCGAAGGGGTGCAGAATGGATTGCCGATCACATCAGGGGGGAAACGAGATGCTTAAGGCAGCGCCACATGACATCGAGGCTGAGGGGAACGATGCCAAATTGCTGGATGAATTACGGAAGTTGAGACGCCTGCATCGTGATAGCCAGCAACATCCTCATGCGATGAAGCTCACCACTGGCCAGCGCATCGCCGACACCGTCGCCGCCACGATGGGTTCCTGGAGGTTCATCATCATTCAATCCGTGTTTTTGGCGATCTGGATCGTTCTCAACATCACAGCCTACGTGCAGCAATGGGATCCTTATCCCTTCATTCTGCTAAATCTGGCGCTTTCGTTTCAGGCTGCCTATGCGGCGCCCTTCATCATGATGAGTCAAAATCGCCAGCAGGACATCGATCGAAAGTCGGCCGAACACGACTATCAAGTCAACGTGAAGGCCGAGCTGGAGATTGAGCTGCTGCACCAGAAAATTGACGCGCTCCGGGAAGCTGAAATCCTGCAGCTCACGAAGGCGGTAAATGCGCTCGCCACCCAGCTGAGCGCAAGATGATCCTCGCTACGTGGTGACCGGACCGACCGCCAAGGCGGGCGCGTCTCCGATGGCGGCGCCCGGCCACGCGTTGGGTGCGACCTAGTATTTCCAGATCGAGCGCACGCCGACGACCTTTGCGTCGCGGCCGGACACGCCGCTCGGGTGCCAGACATATTGAAAGTCTGGCTGCACGGTCCATCCGGGGATGATCTGCGCGACGTAGGTCAGCTCGAGGTTGGCCTCATAATCGCGAACAGGCTGCGGCATACCGGTGAACGCGATTTGATCGATGTCGAAGCCGCGAACGCTGTCGGAAAAGCGCGCATAGATGAAGCTGGCTCCAAACTTGTCGTCGGGGCGGCCAGGGATCATGCCGGCGAACACGATCCCGCCGCTCGCGAAAACATCGACCAGATTGCGATCGGAGGGCGTGACCGAGCCCATCGCGAACACCGAAATGCCGCCATCCGCAGCGGCACCGGCCGGGCGATAGAGCTGCTGGTCTATCACGCCGTACACGCCGACATCGCCGCGGTGTTTCACCGGGATTCCGATGCTTGCCGGATCAGCGAGCGAGCGACCGTCGAGCGCAAGCCGCTGGTCGTCGAACGTGCCGGTATGCGCCCAGCCGCCGAGCTTGATCGTGCCGGCAAGGTTCTTGCTCTCCTTTTCGCGGTTGTACCTGAATTGCACCTCGCCGATCATCAGCGGCGGATCGGTGACGCGGAAATTCAAACCGTAGCGGTTGCGCAGCTGCTCATCGCCCGGACCGGGTCCTGCCGGATCGCCGTTGAACATCGCGAGCAGCACCGAGACGTTGCTGTTGGGATCGAATTTCAGGCGAACACCCGGTGTCGACAATGGGTAGGCCGGCCCACCACTCGGCAGGTTGACGGCAGTGATCGTCGGCCAATCGGTTTGCAGAAATATCTGGCTGGTGTCGCTATTGAAAAACTCGTTGTCGGCGACAAGCTGGCCAACTCTCATGCTCGCCTTGCCGCCGAGAAATTTCTGCTCGACCCATAGCTCGGAGAGGCGCGTCGTCGGCACGGCCTCGATTGCCGCGATGGTGTTCATGCCGCCGACGTAATCGCGCCGGATGCGCCCGGTGTTGTGGATTTGAAACCCGTTGGCGTAGAACGTCAGCCCTTTCCATTCGGAAATTTTATCAAAGTCGACCGTGATCTGTGCTTCTAGCTTGCCCTGATCGATCGTCCCGCGTTTCAATCCCCCGGCGACATTGCTTAGGACGTCGTTTGTATAGATCAGATTATAGGTGACGCCGTGATCGGCGAGACGCTTGCGCACGCCGCCCGGGTCGCCGTTGTTTGGAAGGCTGGTTGCGATCGACGGACTGGTAATGCCATTCGCGTCGGGGCCCGGCGTATCCTGGGCGCGCGCCTGGAGGGGACCGAGCAGGAACGCCGCAAGCGCACAAACGATGCGCCGCGCTCGTCTGGTTCGGTGTGAGACCAACATCATCGCTCGCGCAGTCGCCGACCCGCAGATTTGATCGGCCCTCGACGCCGACAACGGCACGCTAGATTAGTTGCGAATAGCTCGCAATTTTCGCTTTAGCGTCGGCTGAGTTTTGCCAAGCCGTGTGACAAAGCCGCAACGTCCGCGTCGGCATTGGCCCCCGAGGTTCGCGCCTCTTGAACCGGGCGGCAATGCTGCGACAATTCAGGCGGGTGAGCCGCGACTCGCGGCCATGGGGCAGCAATGCGAACGATGCGAGGCCTTTGCGCGATCGCCTTACTCGCGCTCGCAGGCCGCGCCGAGGCAGCCGGCACCGCCTACGGCGTCGACACTGCGGAAGTCGGCGAAGTCGGTAACTGCAAGATCGAGTCATGGCTGTCCTGGGCCAGCAACCAGGATTTCATTGGCGTGACGAATCCGTCTTGTGTTGTCGATCTCACGCGGCCGGTCGAACTGAGTGTGCAGCTTCAGCGCGCGCGCGCCGACGGCGAGTGGGGCGCCTCGGCGGCGCCGAAGTTCAAGACCAATATCATCCCGAGTGCGATCGGCCAGTTTGGCGTCGCCATCGCGGGCGGCGCGATGTTCGACTTGCTCACCCAGGAGCACACCGGGCTTTACGCCTATGTGCCTGCGACGCTGCGCCTCTCCAATGTGGTGCGGATCAACCTGAACGCCGGCTGGCAATGGGACCGCATCGCCGACCGCCATTTCGTCACCTATGGCGCGGGCGTCGATTGGCGGACACCCGACAACGTTTGGACGCTCACGGCGGAAGTGTTCGGTCTTCTCGGACAGGCCGACTCTGCCGCGGTGACGCAACCGCGTTTTCAGGTCGGCCTGCGCTGGCGGCCGATCGACCGTTTTTCCATGGATGTCATCCTCGGCCGCAATATCGCGGGCGAGAGCGCGAACTGGATCACGCTGGCCACCAGTATTCGCTTCCCCGCATCGGGGAAGTGAAGCGCGACGCGCTCATGACGGGCTACGCCCGCAGTCGGAAATCTCCGGTTCGACTGGAATGCGTGGTGGGCCCGGGAGGACTCGAACCTCCAACCAAGCGGTTATGAGCCGCCGGCTCTGACCATTGAGCTACGGGCCCGGCACATCGCGACCGGCGCGGAGCGAGCACTAGACCATTTCACAATGAAGTGAAATCGCCGCCGCATCTCCTGGCGATCGGTCAGGGAAAGCTCTGCGAGAGTGGCGGTCCCGCCCGAGTGCCGCGCGTGGTGCATGCCTGACCGGCGGCCGGTCCGGACCCTGGGCCATTCCGGTCGCGAGCAATGAGGTTTATCTGGAGGGCGAAGAAGGCCGCGGCTTCGTTCGCCGCGGATGGAGCGATGACCCGGACCGACCGCCTGCATCACGACGTCGAAGTGGCCCAGCGCGCGGCGCTGACCCTGTCGGCCGATCTCGTGCTCGCGGCATTCATCGTGCTCGCCGCCGGCGCCACCGTCTATGATGTCGGCCGGTGGCTCGCGATCTGGTAAGCGCGCCGCGCCTCGCTTTGGCGGGGATTCCCTTCGCTCCCCCGACTCAGATATTCGTTCGCGATTGAGTCATCGCCAGCACTGACGCTGAGGGCAACGGCGGCGGCGATACGTCAGGGGCTATTGCATGTTGCCCGGCATCCGCTCGGTCCTGATCGCCGTCGTCGCAGCCGTTGCGCTGCTGATCGGCGCGTCCGCCATGGTCGCGACGTTTCGCGTCGCGCAGGAGAGCCGCACGGTATCGCTGCAGGCCGAGTTCGCGCCGCGCAGCCGTGCGCCTGTGGCGGCAAACGGCGCGCCGCGCGCGGTGACGCCGGCCGAGCAACCCGCGCCGCTCGAGCCGAGCCCCGTGCCTGCGGTCGAGATCGAGGACGCCCCGGAGCTTCCGGCGACGAGCGTCGCCGCAGCGCCGCAGGCCGACGTCGCCGCGATCGAACCGGCGCGAGGCGAGCCGCCTGCTGCCCCGGCGTCCGCCGCGCCGGACGCCAGCGAGCCGCCTGCTGCCCCGGTGGCGACCGCCGCGCCGAAAGCCGAAACTGTCGCGGCCGATCTGCCGCCGGCCGAACCGCCGATCGGCGGACCGTTGCCCGAGCCGCCCGACGCGACTCACGCGGTGCGGCAGCCGCCGCGGGCTAGCGACCGCGTCGCCGTACGGCAAAAGGCGGGGCAAGAGGCCGCCCGCAAAGCCCTAAAGAAAGCGCTGGCGAAGGCGCGCGCTGCCCGCCTCGCACGCCAAGCCGCCGCACAAAAGGCGCGCGCCGCCGCAGCCGCCGCCAAAGAGCAGGCCGCGATGCCGCCGGGCAACGCGCCGTTCGGGGCGTTCGGAAATTCCGCAACCAAAACGTGGGGCGCCACCAGGTCCGGCACCGGCACATTCGGCACCGGCACGTTCGCGCGATGATCAGCGCCGGGCCGCGACCTGCTGGGCAAACCCCGGCACAAAGCGGTCGGTGAACTCCGCACCGATTTCATGGCCGAGCCGCCACACCACGCGGCATTCGCGCCGTGTGCTCATGCCCGGCAGCACCAGGGTGAATTCATCCGGCACGTCCATGCGCTCGCTGTGCAGCCGCACGCCGCCGTCCGAGATGTCGGAAATCCAGCAATCGCGCGGCAGCGAGCCGGCCCCGGTCTGGATCTTGGCGAGCCCGCGGGTGGTCTGACGCTCGTTGCGCCGTCGGTCTTCGGCCTTCGCTTTGGCTTTGAAATGGAACATGGCTTCTCGTCGGGCCTCTGCGGCGAACCGCGCCTGCCGCTACCGATCTAGCAGAGGCAGGTTGAGGCGCCGCTAGCCGCCCGCGGCAAATTCTCCGAAAGATCGCGGCGAGTTTGACGCGATGCGTTAGCGCAGCGTTAGCGCTACATCCGCAGCAGCCGCTTCGCGTTGCCGCTGGCGATCTTGGCCTTGTCCTCGTCGCACAGCGGCACCCGCGCGAGCCACGCCGGGCCCGGCGCATTCGCCTCGAACGGATAGTCGACCGCGAAGAGAATGCGGTCGATCCCCATCTCCTGCACGCACAACAACAGCGCCGGATCGGAGAAGAAGCCGCTGGTGGTGATGGAAAAATGCGCCGAGAACAGGTCGCGGAACTCGACCGGCTTCTGGCCCGGCCGCGCCAGTCCGTTATTGATGCGCCAGATGAGGAACGGCAGGCCCTCGCCGAGATGGCCAAGGATGAACTTCGTGTTGTGCTGCTCGAACAGGCCGGAGAGCACGAGCCGGATGGCGAGCGTCGCGGTCTCCACCGTGTAGCCCCAGGCGGCGCGCAGCAGTACCGGAAAGTCCTTGGCGTACTCCTTGTAGTAGGCGTCGATCACCGCCGGATGCGGCATCGAGGGATGCAGATAGAGCGGCACGTCGAGCGCCTCGGCGCGCGCGAAGATCGGCCAGTAGCGCCTGTCGTCGATGAACTGCCCTTCGGCGAGGCCATGGATCATCGCGCCCTTGAAGCCAAGCTGCTCGACACAGCGCGCAAGCTCGTCGGCGGCCGCCGCCGGGTCGTGCGTCGGCAGCGCCGCGAACCCCGCATAGCGGGTTGGCGCGGTCGCAACGATCTGCGCCAGCCGGTCGTTGACGCGCCGCGCCAGCTCGACGGCGCCGGTCGAAATCTTCTGCAGCGAGGGCGCGGAGTGCGAGAGCACCTGTACGTCGATGCCGGCCGCGTCCATGTCGTTGAGCCGCGCCGCGCCGGTATCTTCGAGCTTCGCCACCACATGCGGCGGCGTCGTGGCGTCGAGCCCGGTGAACAGCGCGTATAACTCCGGGTCGGCGTAATGCTCTTCGAGCGCGATGACCGGTACGTTGGGCTTCTTCAACAAGGTGCGTCTCCCTCTTTTCGGGAGATGTTCTACGGCATGGCGCCGATGCCTGCCAGCAGCTTGCTCACATGCGCGATCTCGTCGGCATTCACCGTGTGGCCCATGCCCGGATAGATGCGCGCGCTGACGGCCGCGCCCATGCGGCTCAGGACATCGCGGGTCTCGTGCACGCGGGCGAGCGGGATGTGCGAGTCGATATCGCCGCAGCCGAGGAACACCGGCGTGCCGGCGAGCGTGCCCGGATAGGCGCGCGGCGTGCCGGGCGGGCCGATCAGCCCCGCGCTCAGGCCCACGACTGCGCCGTAACGCTGCGCGTTGCGCGCGGCATATTCGAGCGCGAGGCAGCCGCCTTGGGAAAAGCCGATCAGCGCGACGCGCTCGGGCGGATATCCCTCGCGCGCAAGCCGCGCGAATGCCGCGCCGACGGTCGCAAGCGCATCGCTCAGATACGGCTCGTTCTGCCCGAGCGGTGCGAGGAACGAATACGGATACCACGAGCCGCGCGGCGCTTCCGGCGCGAGATATGCGATGTCGCGCTGGCCGAACTCCCGCGCCAGGGAGAGCATGTCGCCGGCATTGCTGCCGCGGCCATGCAGCAGGATCGCGGCGGCGCGCGCGCTGTCGAGCGTCGCACCGGCGGCGGCGACGTCCGCCATTACGCGGCCTCGAGCGGGGGGAGCCTGGCCTCGATCTCGGCGCGGCGCGGCTCGAGGAATTGCGGCAGCTTCAGCGAGCGCCCAAGCTCGCTTGCCGGCTCGTCGACCGCGAAGCCCGGCTGATCGGTCGCGATCTCGAACAGGATGCCGTTCGGCTCGCGAAAGTAGATCGAGCGGAAGTAGTTGCGGTCCTTCTGCCCGGTCGGGTGCATGTTGTGATCGGCCGCCAGCTTGCCCGCCATCGCGGTCTGCGCGGCATCGTCCACGGCGCGGAACGCGATGTGATGGACCGAGCCGCGGCCCATGCGGCCGCGCGGGAAATCGCCCGCCGCGCGCAGATCGACGTGCGCACCGAGCGGCGCGTCGCCGCGATAGCGCGCCAGCGCGCCGTCGCGCGCGACTTCGCGGAACCCGAGCACGTCGGTGAGGATCGCGGCGGTCGGCGCGGCGTCGTTCACCAGCAAGGTCACGCCGTGGAAGCCGCGGATCGCGTGCTCGGCCGGAATCTCGCCCGCGCTCCAGCCGTTTTCGCTTTCTGCACCGGGTACCCCAATGAGCGCAAAGCGCATGCCGTCCGGGTCGGTGAACGGCAGCACCGTCTCGCCGAAGCGCTTCTCCGGCGCGCCATGCGTGACGCCTTTCTCCAGCAGCCGATGCGTCCAGTAGCCGAGCGCGCCGGCCGGAATGCGGAACGCGGTCTCCTGCGTCTCGCCGACGCCGAGCTGGCCGGGCGCCGCGTGTTCCCAGGGAAAGAACGTCAGGATCGTGCCGGGCCGGCCCTGCGCGTCGCCGTAATAGAGGTGCCAGGTGCCGGGGTCGTCGAAGTTCACGGTCTTCTTGACCAGCCGCAGCCCGAGCACGCGGGTATGAAAGTCGAGATTGCGGTCGGCGCGCCCCGCAATGGCGGTGACGTGATGGATGCCGGACATGGGCGTTCTCCCGGGGAAGGCGATCACCGCGATATCGGTGGCGCATCGTGGCCCGGCAACGGCAAGCATTGCAAACGGCCCTTGCGCCAAGGCAACCTAGGCCAACCGGGGGCCCCCGAATGGACGCACCGAACCGAGGCGTCGGCACGCTGCCGCAAGCCGTGCGGCGCGACTTCTCCGATATCGGCTACGACGCGGCGCTCGCCCGCGCACG
Organism: Alphaproteobacteria bacterium; assembly: GCA_005884685.1. GTDB lineage: Bacteria > Pseudomonadota > Alphaproteobacteria > Rhizobiales > Xanthobacteraceae > PALSA-894. The sequence goes on along the minus strand of VBAH01000072.1, from coordinate 142,639 downwards.
CGAGATCGTGCCGGTGTTGCGCGAGCGCGCGCAGGCGACCGAGGACGCGCGGATGCTCTTGCGCGAGAACGAGCAGCTGCTGCACGAGACCGGGCTGTTTCGTTTCCACCAGCCGAGGATCTTCGGCGGCATGGAGCTCGACTTCGTTGCGATCTTCGACATCCCGGCCGAGATCGCGCGCGGCTGCCCCTCGACGGCGTGGAACGTGGGCAATCTCGCCACGCATCACTGGATGCTCGGCTATTACGCGCCGCAGACGCAGCATGAGGTGTGGGACGCAAACCCGGACGCGCTGATCGCGTCCTCGATCGCGCTCGCGGCCGGCCGCGGGCGCAAGGTCGACGGCGGCTTCGAGGTGACCGGCCGCTGGCCGTTCTCCTCCGGAGTCGACAATGCCGACTGGAACATGCTCGCCGTCACCATCTACGACGGCGAGGCGGCGGTCGACTGGCGGCTCTGCCTGGTGCCCAAGACCGACTACGAGATCATCGACACTTGGTACGCGATGGGCATGGCCGGCACCGGCAGCAAGGACATCGCCGTGAAGGCGCTGTTCGTGCCGGAGCGCCGCGCCCTCGCGCTCACGACGACACGCGGCGGGTATGACCATCCGGGCGCCGCGCTCAACAGGGGCGCGCTGTTCGGAATCCCGATCATCGGTGCCGCCGGCATTCCGCTCTCGCCCGCCTCGATCGGGGCGGCCGAAGGCGCCTACGAGCACTTCGTGGCGTCGATGGGCAGGCGCATGGGCACCTACACCGGCGCGAAGGTCGCGGACTTCCAGGCGGTGCAGATCAAGCTTGCGCGCGCGCGCGTGCTGATCGATTCCGGGCGCGCGCTGTCGCGCAATGCCTCGATCGCGCTGCAGGAAATGTCCGCCCGCGGCGAAATTCCGGACATCGCGACCAAGCTGCGCTGGCGCGCGCAATCGGCGTTCGCCGTGAATCAGGCGCGCGAGGCGGTGGAGACTCTCTGGTCGTGCTACGGCGCGCAGGGGCTCTACACGCGCGACCCGATCCAGCGCCACCTGCGCGACGTGATCGCGATGAACCAGCATTTCTCGTTCAACTTCGACATCGCGGGCGCCGCCTTCGGCCTGCACGCGCTCGGCGGCCATTACGTCAATCCGGCGATGTGAGGCGCGCTACTCCACCTTCGCGCCGGATTCCTTCACCACCTTGCCCCACTTCTCGATCTGGGCGGCGATGTGCTCGGCAAATCGCTCGCGCGTGCCGCCGACCGGATCGACGCCCTGATCAGCGAATTTCTGCTTCACGTCCGGCATGGCGAGGATCTTGTTGAGTTCGCCGTTGAGCTTCGCCAGCACATTCGGGGGCGTTGCGGCCGGGGCGACCAGCCCGAACCAGACGCCGACCTCATAGCCGGGTACGCCGGCTTCCGCGACCGTCGGCACCTCGGGCGCCATCGGATGGCGCGCCGCGCTGGTGATCGCGAGCGCGCGCAGCTTGCCGGCCTTCACTTGCGGCAGCACGTTCGGCGTGTTGTCGAACGCGACCTGCACGTGGCCGCCGAGCAGGTCGGTTACCATCGGCGCCGAGCCCTTGTAGGGCACGTGCACGATCTGCGTGCCCGTCATCAGGCGGAACAGCTCCATCGACAGATGGTTCGAGGAGCCGCTGCCGGTCGAGCCATAGCTGAGCGAGCCGGGCTCGGCCTTCGCGGTGTCGATCAGTTCCTTTACGGATTTCACCGGCACCTCGGGATTGACCACCAGCAGGTTCGGCGTCTGCCCGGCAAGGATCAGCGGCGCGAAGTCTTTCACGGTGTCGTACGGGAGCTTCGCGTAGAGGCTCGGGTTCACGGCGAATGGAAACGCCACCACCAGCAGCGTGTAGCCGTCAGCCGGCGCTTTCGCGACCGAGTCCGTGCCGATCAGCGTGCCGCCGCCCGGCCGGTTTTCCACCACGGCCGCAACGCCCCAGTCATCGGTGAGCTTCTGCGCCACGATACGGCCGAGCGTGTCATTGAAGCCACCGGGCGGGTAGGGAACGACGATGCGGATCGTCTTGTCGGGATAGTCGGCAAGGGCAGGGGAGGCGGATGATACGACCGCAGCGAGAACGAAGCCGATAAATCGTCGCATGTGCTTAGTTGCTCCTTATTCTCCGCTCATGCCCGCGACAGCGGGCATCAGTGCCTTGCAAAGAACTGGGTCCCCGCTGGAGCCTGTCCTTGGGCGGGCCGCCCAAGGCCCGGCCCGAGGGCGGGGACGAGCGGAATAAACTCAGACGTAACCCGGCCCTTCGATCGGCGGGTGCTCGGCGAGAAAGTCCTCATTCACCTCGACGCCGATGCCCGGCTTTTCCAGCGGATGCACGTTGCCGTCCTTGTCCACTGTATAAGGTGAACTCGTCAGCTCGTCGCGGAACAGATTGTTCTTCGAGACATCGCCCTCGAAATAGCCGCCGTTGTCGATCGCTGCGAGCACATGGATCGTCGCCGCCATGTTCAGGCCGGTCATGCAGGTGTGCGGATTGATCGGCAATTTGTAGGCCGACGCCATCGCGGCGATGCGCATCATTTCCGTGATGCCGCCGGTCTTCGACAGGTCCGGCTGCAGGATCGTGATCGCCCCGTCCTCGATCACGCGGTTGAACTCGTAGCGCGTGAAGTGGTTTTCGCCCGAGGCGAGCGGCACGCGGCCGAACTCCTTCGCAAGTGCATAGCTGCGGTGATCGTGCGGCGGGAACGGCTCCTCCAGCCAGCCGACATTGTAGTCGTCCATGCCCGGCATTACGGCGCGCGCGTCCTTCACCGAGTAGGCCGTGTTCGCATCCACCAGAATGTCGATCTCGTCGCCGGCCGCCTTGCGCACCGCCGCGATGCGCGCGAGATCGCGCGCCGGCGTGTCGCCGACGCGCAGCTTCACCGCCCTGTAGCCGGCGGCAAGATGCGGCTGCACCTCATCGACCAATGCGGCGGGCTCCTGATAGCCGAGCGAGACGCCACCCGCATAGGCGGGGATCGGCTTCTGCGCGCCGCCGAGCAGCCGGTACAGCGGCCAGCCCGTCGCCTTGCCGCGGATATCCCACAACGCCATGTCGATGCCGCTCATCGCCATGGCGCAGCCCGCTCCCATGCCGTGGCTCGCAAGCTGGCGCGAGTAGATCCGGTTCCAGCAGCCGACGACGTCGGCGGCATTCATACCGAGAATGAGCTGGCGCAGTGTCGTGTTCACAAGCTGCGCGATCGCGGTGTGGGCGCGGCCATGGTGCGACTCGCCGTAGCCGACGAGCCCACCTTGCGTCGTGACCTTCACCACCACGGCATCGCGCTTCACCGCGCGGCCGATACCGAGCGTCACGCTCTGACCGGGAGGGATCGGGTACGACGTGGCAAACGCCTTCACGTCCTTGATATGCAAGTCCTTGTCCGTTGAGCCCGGATCTTCCGCCATCGATCCTCCCGCAATGTTTGGAGACTTATTGCATCCGCGCTCGCCGGCCGCCAGTCGCAGCGCGCATAGCCCTACCGGCGAACCAGAATGACGCCGGCGACAAGCAGCGCCGCCCCGATCAGGCGCGGCAGGTCCGCGGAGCGCTGCGCGAGCCCGAACAGCCCGAAATGATCGAAGGCGATGGCGGCGGTCATCTGCCCGGTGATGAGCAGCGCGATGAAGGTCGCGGCTCCGAGGTGCGGAATGAGCACGATTCCGCCGATGATGAAGAGGGCGCCGAAGACGCCGCCGGTCCAGGCCCAGAGCGGGACACGACCGATCGCTCCCATGGTGGGAAGGGATTCGTGCGTCACCAGGACCAAAGCGAGCATGCAGAGGAGTCCCGCCGCATAGCTGATGACGCCGGACCAGGCTGCCGAATCCAAGGCCGTTCGCAGGTTTGCATTGAGGGCCTGCTGCGTGACCACGCACCCCCCTGCCGCGAGTGCCAGCATTATGTAGATGGCCAGTTCCAGCATTGCGGTTTGCTCCAAAATCGATCCGCTTGCCCTTCTGTCGCGCGATGGCTACATCAGCGCCGAATTCCCGACATTTCAGGAAGGGCAGGGCAGAATGGCCCGTCAGTTCATCTATCACATGCAGGGCCTCTCCAAGACCTATCCGGGCAACCGCAAGGTTCTGGAGAACATCAACCTGTCGTTCTACCCGGACGCCAAGATCGGCGTGCTCGGCGTCAACGGCTCGGGCAAGTCGACGTTGCTGCGCATCATGGCCGGGATCGACAAGGACTATGTCGGCGAGGGCTGGGTCGCCGAGGGCGCGCGCGTCGGCTACCTCGAACAGGAGCCGCACCTCGACGAGACCAAAACCGTGCGCGAGAACGTCATGGAAGGGGTTGCGGCCAGGAAGGCGCTGGTCGACCGCTACAACGAGATCGCGGCGAACTATTCCGACGAGACCGCCGACGAGATGGCGAGGCTGCAGGACGAGATCGATTCCAAGAACCTGTGGGATCTGGACTCACAGGTCGATCTCGCGATGGACGCGCTGCGTTGCCCGCCGGACGATGCCGACGTCACCAACCTCTCCGGCGGCGAGCGGCGCCGCGTCGCGCTCACCCGGCTGTTGCTCGAGCAGCCCGAGCTCCTCCTGCTCGACGAGCCGACCAACCATCTCGATGCCGAAAGCGTCGCCTGGCTCGAAGGGCACCTGCGCAATTACCCGGGCGCGATCCTGATCGTCACCCACGACCGCTACTTCCTCGACAACGTCACCGGCTGGATCCTCGAGCTCGATCGCGGCAAGGGCATTCCCTATCAGGGCAACTATTCGTCGTGGCTCGGCCAGAAGCAGAAGCGCCTCGCGCAGGAAGGCCGCGAGGAGGAAGCGCGCCAGCGCACGCTCGCGCGCGAACAGGAATGGATCGCCGCCTCACCGAAGGCGCGGCAGGCGAAATCCAAGGCGCGCTACCAGCGCTACGAGGACCTGCTCAGGCAGGCCGCCGACAAGCAGACCACGACGGCGCAGATAGTCATTCCGGTGGCGGAGCGGCTCGGGCAGAACGTCGTCGACTTCGAAGGCCTGCGCAAAGGCTTCGGCGACAACCTGCTGATCGACGACCTCACGTTCAAGCTGCCGCCCGGCGGCATCGTCGGCGTGATCGGCCCGAACGGCGCCGGCAAGACCACGCTGTTCCGCATGATCACCGGGCAGGAGAAGCCGGACGCCGGCACCATCCAGGTCGGCGAGTCGGTCCAGCTCGGCTATGTCGACCAGTCACGCGACTCGCTCGACGGTTCCAAGAATGTCTGGGAGGAAATCTCCGGCGGGCTCGACCAGCTGATGCTGGGAAAGCGCGAGGTGAACTCGCGCGGCTACGTTTCGGCCTTCAACTTCAAGGGCGCCGACCAGCAGAAGAAGGTCGGCACGCTGTCGGGCGGCGAGCGCAACCGCGTGCATCTCGCCAAGATGCTCAAGTCCGGCGCCAACGTGCTGCTGCTCGACGAGCCGACCAACGATCTCGACGTCGACACGCTGCGCGCGCTGGAAGAGGCGCTGGAGGATTTCGCCGGCTGCGCCGTGATCATCAGCCACGACCGCTGGTTCCTCGACCGCATCGCGACCCACATGCTCGCCTTCGAGGGCGATTCACACGTCGAGTGGTTCGAGGGCAACTTCCAGGACTACGAGGCCGACAAGATGCGCCGTCTCGGCGTCGACGCCGGCGTGCCGCACCGGATCAAGTACAAGAAGTTTGCGCGGTGATCGTTACCGTCATTGTGAGGAGCGGAAGCGACGAAGCAATCCGGTGACCGCAGCACGCTGGATTGCTTCGCTTCGCTCGCAATGACGCTGCGGCGTAGCGAGTTCAAACATCACCATCTAGCCGGCGCGATACCGGTCGATCGTCGCGCGATCCACCTCAATGCCGAGCCCCGGTTTGTCCGTAACGTGCACCCAGCCGTCCACCAGTTCGATCGGTTCTTGGATCAGCTCGCGGCGAAACGGGTGCGACGAGCGGTCGTATTCGAGGACCGGCTCCTGCGGATAGAGCGAGTGATGCGCGACCGGCACGGCGGCGATCACGTGCAGCGACGCCGCCTGCGCGATAGCCGAGCCCCAGACATGCGGGTTCACCTGCACCCCGTGCGACTGCGCCAGCGCCATGATGTGACGCGCCGCCGTGATGCCGCCGCATGAGCCGATGTCGGGCTGCGCGATGTCGACCGCGCCTGCCGCTAGCAACTCGCGAAATCCGAACAGCGTATGCTCGTTCTCGCCGCCGGCGATCGGCATCGAAAGCTTGGCGCGCATTTCGGTGTAGCCCGCAACGTCCTCCGGCACGACGGGCTCCTCGTACCAGCGCAAATCGTGTTCCTCGAGCGCGCGGCCGAGCCGCAGCGCTTCGGCGCGGCCGTAGGCGTGATTGGTGTCGACCATCAGCCGGATCGGCTTGCCCTGAATCGCGCGGCCGATCTCGCGCATGCTGGCGATGTCGTCCTCGACCCCGTATCCGAGCTTGACCTTCATCAGGGTGAAGCCCGCCTCGAAATGCCGCAGCGCCTCTTCGGCCAGGCGCTGGCCTTCACCCCGGCCCTTGATGCGGTAGAAGCCGGTGGCGTAAGGCTGAACGCGCGTGCGGAACGCGCCGCCGAGCAATTTGTAAATCGGCGTGCCGTGGAATTTCCCCGCGATATCCCACAGCGCGATGTCGACGGCGCTGATCGCCGCGACGACCGAGCCCTTGCGGCCGTAGTCGCGCGTCATGTGGTACATGCGGTGCCACAGCACCTCGGTGTCGAGCGGGTCGGCGCCGATCAGCAGCGGCCGCAGCGCCTTGTCGATGACGGTGGCGGCGATCTCGGGTGGCTCCAGCCCCTGAGCGAATGCTTCGCCCCAGCCGCTAATGCCTTCGTCGGTCAGCACTTCGACCAGCGTGGCCGAACGCTGCCGCACCCAGCCTTGCGAAAACGCGAAGGGTTCGGACAGGGGACTTTTCAGTACGTGGATCGCGAGATCGGTGATTTTCATGGGCAGCCGACCATAACGGCTTGTTCGGGCACCTGCCACGGGATGAGCTATAAGACACCGCAATGGAGTGCACGCAGTTACGCCTCGCGGTCTTGCTCGTCTCGCTGCTGGTGTCGCCTGCCGCGCAGGCCGCCGACGCGGCGTTCACGCGCTTCGTGGAAAGTCTTTATCCCGCCGCGCAAGCCCTCGGCGTCACGCGTGCGACCTTCGACAGTGCGACGCGCTCGCTCGAGCCGGATCTCACGCTGCCCGATCTCATCATTCCCGGCCGGCCGGACCGCCAGCCGGCACAGGCCGAGTTCGTGCAGACGCCGGCGGACTACCTGAAGGAGTCCGTATTCGACCGCCTCGCCGCGCAGGGGCGCGCGCTCGCCGGCCAGCATCGCGCGACGCTTGCGAAAATCGAGCAGCGCTTCGGCGTGCCGGGCGCGATCGTGCTGGCGATCTGGGGGCGTGAGACGAACTACGGCGCGGCGAAGCTGCCGTACAGCGCGATCCGCGCGCTTGCCACGCAGGCGTATCTCGGCCGGCGCAAGGAGCAGTTCCGCGAGGAATTCCTGCTCGCGCTCAAGATGCTGCAGGAGGGGCACGTGACGCTCGCCGCGATGCACTCGTCCTGGGCCGGCGCGCTGGGCCACCCGCAGCTGCTGCCCTCGGGCTTCTACAACTACGCGGTCGATTTCGACGGCGACGGCAAACGCGACATCTGGACTTCGGTGCCGGATGCGCTCGGCACCATCGCCAATCATCTTGCCGCGCTCGGCTGGCAGCGCGGGCTGCGCTTTGCCTATGAGGTGAAGCCGCCGCGCGATGTCGACTGCACCATCGCACAGCCGGAGGTGAAGGCGCCGATCGGCGAATGGGGCAGGCGCGGCTACGCGCCGGCCTACGGCGTCAGGCTCGGCGCAACCGAGCTCTCGCAGGAAGCCTCATTGCTGATGCCCGCCGGACTGTCCGGCCCGTCGTTCCTGGTGACGAAGAACTATTTCGTCCTGAAGGACTACAATTATTCCGATCTCTACGTGCTGTTCCTCGGCCATCTCGCCGAGCGCATCGCGGGCGCGCGGCCGTTCGAACAAAAATGGCAGAAGGTCGCGCAGCTTTCCTCGGCCGCGCTCGAGCGCATGCAGCGCGAGCTGACGCGCCGCGGGCTCTATCAGGACAAGATCGACGGCAAGGCCGGCATGCTGACGCGCGCCGCGCTCGGCGCGTACCAGAAGGCGAACGGATTGACGCTCGACTGCTGGCCCTCGCAGGCGGTGCTTGACCACATGCAATGAAAAACCCGGCCGCGCCTGGCAGCGCGCCGGGTTCTCATTCAAGCGCCGAAGCGCCCTCTACGCTTACGGGCAGAAGAAGCGCGGACGGCCGCGATAGCCGACGACGTTGCCGTACGGATCGTATACCGGCACGCGCGCCCAGTAGCCGCCAGGGCAGCCGACCGGGACCGGTCCGCCGTACGCCGCGTAAGGCACATAGCCCGGCTGCACGACGTAAGCCGGACCGTACGAGTTGGCGATCGCACTGCCGACGATGGCGCCGGCGGCGACGCCGCCGAGAATGCCGAGGCCGACCGCCGGGCCCCAGCGCCGTTGCGCGTTGGCGTCGGTCGGCGCTGCGGTGAGCGCGGCCGCGATGGTCGCCGCAGCCGTCAGGGTGGTGAGGGTCTTCATCATGGAGCTAAGGACCTCGTTGGAGCGATCGGCCGTGCGCCGAACGCGGTGAAGGTGATAAATCATCCCCAGCACGGGTGCCACACCTGAGCACGTGCAATTTGTCGGAAAAATGGAGCCGCACTGCGAAAAGATGAACAAATCTGCAGATTTAGCGGGGTTTCGTGGGCCCAAAGTTGATGAACGGTTAGCGCCGGGGCACTCTCCGCTCATTCCCGCGAAAGCGGGAATCCCCCTCCCTTTATCCCTCCCCCGCTTGCGGGGGAGGGTAGGGTGGGGGGACTGGGTCCCCGCTTTCGCGGGGACGAGCGGGAGATGACGCGTGCTGAACCGACGACGATTCGCGGCCGGGCTCGCCTTGCTGGCCAGTGCCGGTGCGGCGCGCGCGCAGACCTGGCCGGAGCGGCCGATCCGCATTCTCGCAGGCTACCCGGCGGGCGGCGGCATCGACCTCGTCGCGCGCCTGTTCGGCGAGCAGATGAAGCAGGCCTTCGGCCAGACCGTGATCGTCGAGAACCGTCCGGGCGCAAGCGCGATGATCGCCGCCAACGCGGTCGCGAAAGCGCCGCCCGACGGGCTGACCTTGCTGATGGCCGCATCCGGCGAGGTCGCGATCAACCATCATCTCTACGGCAGCCGCATGACCTACGATCCGGCGCGCGAGCTCGCCGCGGTCGCGCTGATCGGCATCGTGCCGTGCGTGGTGGTGGTCGCCGTAACGACGCCGGTGACGAACGGGCCGGAACTGATCGCCTATGCGCGCGCCAACAAGGGCAAGCTGTCGTTCTCCTCCTCCGGCATCGGCAATCCGCAGCAGCTTGCCGGCGAATTGATGAACCACATGGCCGGCACCGACGTGCTGCACGTGCCCTATCGCGGCGCGGCGCCGGCCGTGACCGATGTGGCGACCGGCGCGGTGACGATGAGCTTCACGAGTCTCGCCGCCGCGCTGCCGCTGATGCAGGGCGGCAAGCTGCGCGCGGTCGCCGTCACCTCGCGCGAGCGCATGCCGCAACTGCCCGACGTGGCGCCGCTCACCGAAGCGGTGCCCGAGCTGAACGGCTACGAGCTGCTCAACTGGTTCGGGCTGTTCTCGCCCGCCGGCACGCCGGAGCCGGTCGTGACGCGGCTCAATGATCTGGTGAACGCGAGCCTGCGTGAGAAGAAGATCGCCGAGACTCTCGACGTGCAGGGCATCGTGCCGCGCCCGATGAGCGCGCCGGAGTTTCAGGCTTTCGTGGCGGCGGAGGCGGAGAAGTTCGGCGCCATCGTCAAGCAGGCGAACATCAAGGCGGAGAATTGACGCCCTACCATCCGCTCATGCCCGCGAAAGCGGGCATCCAGTTCTTTGGCCCCTGGGTCCCCGCTTTCGCGGGGACGAGCGGAAGTGGGTTATGTTCAACCCCATGCCCATCCTCCTTGCCGTCGCGGGCCTCGCCTTGCTCGCCCTCGTGTTCGGCCCGCAGCTGTGGGTGCGGCGCGTGCTGGCGAAATACGGCACGGAGCGGCCGGACCTGCCGGGCACCGGCGCAGAGCTGGCGCGCCATCTGCTCGACGAGGCGAACCTTCCCTCCGTGACGGTGGAAGATACCGACAAGGGCGATCACTACGATCCCGAGGCACAGTCCGTGCGGCTGTCGCTGCAGCATCACGACGGCCGCTCGGTCGCGGCCGTTGCGGTCGCGGCACACGAGGTCTCGCACGCCGTGCAGCACGCGCGCGGCGAGCCGGCCTTCATGCGGCGGCTTGCCTTGGTGCGCCAGCTCGGCTGGGTCGAAAGGCTAGCGAGCGTCGTGCTGCTGCTTTCGCCGCTCGTGTTCGTGGTGATGAAGTCGCCCGCGCTGTTCGCGCTCGAGATTCTGGCCGGCGTGCTGCTGCTCGGCATCCGGGTGGTGGTGCATCTCGTGACGTTGCCGGTCGAGTTCGACGCGAGCTTCGGCAAGGCGCTGCCGGCGCTCATCCGTGGACGCTATCTTTCCGCCGGCGACATCCCGGCGGCGCAGAACGTGCTCAAGGCCGCGGCCTACACCTACGTCGCCGCCGCGCTGGCGACGCTGCTCGATGTGATGCGGTGGGTGCGGGTGCTGAGGTTTTGAAGCGCGCAAATTGCGTAGTTGTGACTGCACTCGTTGGATCTCGTGCCGGCGCGGCGAGTTCGGCGAACGGACCCGTCCCGTTACCGTCTGAACCGCTGCTTGATCCAATTCCAAAGGTCTTTGCCAATTTCGCTGAGCACAGCGCTCAGTATCGCGGTGAACGTGAAATAGATGATCAAGTTTGCGTCCAAGTTGGACATTGCGCACCTCCGGCCGCCACAAGCACAACCGCTCGGGTCCATGTGTGATCGCGTTATGATCGCTCAGCCGGGGTAAATGCGGAGTTAACACGAAGCGTGAAATCTTGGCCCCAAGCAAGTAACTGATATTTCATCAGTTTCAGCGGCCACGCGAGCGCAATCGTCTTATTTTCAGCGCGTGCCTAAGCCACTTCTCGGAAAGTTCTTTTTCCAGCAGCCACGCGCCGGCAAGATTGCGATTGAGAGAGCAGGAGGCGGCATAGGCATCGAATTCCTTGACTTGATCTACCGTCGAGACATGGGCGGTTATCTTTTGCATCTCAACTGCAGAGCCGCGCTCCTGCCGGCTGCGCTTCGGCGCCTTCCTTTTCTTGTGCAAGGACTTCAGGCGTCTGAGAAGCCGCTCACGAGCGATCAATAGTTTCGCGAGCTCAGAGGACCGCAATCCGAGTCTATTGGCATACGCCTCAAATTCGATCTTCAGCCGAGGAGGTAGTCGGATCGTAATTTGCGGGATTGACATTTGTGACTCGGTTTGAGTCTGAAATAGTTGACTCGAATTGAGTCTTATTGCAATGTTAACCGTCCTCCGGCTTTGGGCGGCGCACGCGCATGCGACAACGGTCACCGAAAGCGGAAAAGGGGGTTTCAAGAATTGTTTCGTTACTGGATGAAGTCGCAGAACTAATGCGGCGTGATCCAGGGATCGATCGTCGTGCTCTCGAATCCTTGATTCAACTGCAAACGAGGATGCGCGTTGTCGCATCATCGAATGCGGAGTTAGGCGGTCTGCCTACTAAGCCTCCAGCACGCTGGCTTGATCGCCAGGATCGGCAAGAATCTCCGATCGATTTCATTCGACGCGAATACTCATCTTGGCTTGGACGTGGATTGTCACGGCCTCATATCAGAAAGTTAGATAAGAGCTTGTACGCTGCGCTTTGCAATTGGACCTCTGAACACGGCAAACTGCCAGACGATCTCGATCTGCCAACCCGAAAAGAGATCAATGATCGTCGCCTGGAAGAAATTGGATACGCCTCAGGAGGGCCGTCGGCCGAACAGCGCGAAGCACTACGGCTCTACCATGCGGCGCGGCGCAGATCGTCAGGACGTCACTCATAAAGTATAGTGAAAGCACACAACTTGGAGAGAGCGGCGGCGATCTTCCCGCCGCGCGCAGCGTCCTAACCGCCGCGGCCTGCACCTACGTCGCCGCCGCGCTCGCCGCGCTGATCGATGCGGCACGGTGGGCGGGGGTGCTGAGGTTTTGAGGAATCATTGCCGCCGGGCGACGTTGAAAGCATTTGGACGACGCGTAATTTGTTTGGGCCGCCGGATTGTGACCCTTTCGCCGACTGCTAGGAGAAATGCCCACGTTGCGCGATGCTCGATTCGATTTCCGTGGCGAGCCCCGGATGCGCGGCAATCGCCTTGTTCGTCAGCCCACTGCCGATCGTGTCGACCGCGGCGGCGATGCTGAGAGCGTAGCTTTGGTATTCCTCCGCGGTGCAGCGCTGCTTCAGGACCGGAAGCAAGGTTTGCAATTGAGCGCTGCTGCTAAACGCGGTTCGGATCACTTGGCGTGCCAATTCAATGTCCATTGTATCGTCCTCACATGTTGCGACCGAGGCATGCATTCATGCATTTGTGGAAATCCCACGTGTTGCGATCGCTCCCGGGGCTTTGCGGGCGCTCCAGTAGACGATAACAAAGATCGAGACACCTTTGATACGCGTCGGGTCTTGCCGCAAGGTCCAACCGCCGCGCAATGTCAATGATTGACTGTACCGCGCTGCTTTCTCGGGCCGTCCATCGGCCGCCATCTGAATTGCCGGCAGGCATGCGCGGCTGATTGGGATCATATTTCGCCGTGAGGCGACGTTGGCAGGCCGGCAAACCAAACTTTCGCCAGTAATAGGCCGGTCGCACGCGCCGCAATTCATCGGGGCTGAGACTGTCCAAATGCTCTTTCAGTATCTCCTCACGTGTTTGCCATCTTCGTAGCGGGGCACTGTCGTTCGATCGATAGTAAGGCATTGCGCAATCTCCGTATGGATGAGATTCCTAACATGGGCCAGCTCGGGGTCAAGTATTTCATCCTATAACTTGACGATGATCTCATAATGTGATTTCGTTTGCTTACCTCGTCCGCTGAGGGGCGCTCTCATGAGGCGTCGTGATGGCGGGACGAACCGGAGGAGGCGCCGGAGATTCGGCGCTTAACTCCTGCGGTGGCGGGCGCCCGGCAATTCCGGGCCTTCGCCGGTGCGGCGCCCGCGGGCGCGGCTTCGCAAGCCGCGCACTCGGGCTGCGTCGGGGCTCCGCTCGGAGGCACTATGGCCTCCTGCCAGGAGCTGGCTGACGGATGGCGGGCAGCTTTGCGCCGCCATCCGAAAGCGCGGCCCGGCGCAGCAATGAAAACGCCGCGATGGAGCGCCGGAAGGCGCGCCGGTCCCCGTCATGGGCCGGTGATCTCCGGCCGAATTTTCCGGAGATCGGCTCGACCGCGAGGCGGGCCACCGGGCGCGTCCGTCAATCGCGCCAGCGCCGTCCAGCGCTCCATCCCCCTCGCTTTTTCGGGAGGGAAAAACGGACCAAGGCGCAGCCCGCGCGCCACTGACCAGGCGGGCGGCGGAGCCTTGGCTATGCGGGACTTCGTAGCCCGGATGAAGCGCAGCGAAATCCGGGGGCCGCAAGCGAAAGCCCCGCATTGCGCTTCGCTCCATGCGGGCTACAAGAGATGACACACAAGGAACCCCATGCTCACCCGCCGCACACTCCTCACCACGCTCGCCGCTGCACCCTTCGCCTCCGCGTTGCCGCGCGCCGCATTCGCCGCCTATCCGGACAAGCCGATCCGGCTGATCGTGCCGTTCGCGGCCGGCGGCAATGCGGATTTCGTCGCGCGGCTGTGCGCGGAGGGGATGAAGGAGACGCTCGGCCAGCCGATCGTGGTCGAGTACCGCACCGGCGCGGGCGGCAGCCTCGGCGCCGACATGGCGGCGCATTCACCGCCCGACGGCTACACGCTGTTCACCGGCTCGAACGGGCCGCTCACCGTCAATCCGTTCGTGCAGGCGAAGCTCGGCTACGATCCGCTCAAGGACTTCGTCGCCATCGGGCTCGCCAACCTCGCGCCGCACTGCCTCGTGGTGCACGAAGCCGTGGCGGCGAAAGATCTGCCGGAGCTGATCGCGCTGTCGAAGGTGAAGTCGGTCAATGTCGGCACTTCCGGCGCCGGCAGCGCGACGCACATGACGCTCGCGCGCTTCAACGCGGCGACGGCTGCGAACATCACGCATGTGCCGTATCGCGGTGGGGGTGCGCTCATTCCCGACCTGCTCTCGGGTGCGATCACCGGCGCGATGACCGAGCTGTCGACCGCGCTGCCGCATGTCGGCGGCGGCCGGGTGCGCGTGCTCGGCGTCGCGTGGAGCAAGCGCTCGCCGCAGATGGCGGATGTCCCGACCATGATCGAGCAGGGCGTCAAGGATTTCACCGCCGCGAGTTACGTGGGCATCCTCGCCCCCGCCGCCACGCCGGCCGAGATCGTCAAGACGCTGGAAGCCGCGCTGATCAAGGCGCTGAACGGCAAGGACCTGCAGCAGAAGATGCTCAACAGCGGCGCCGAGCTGGTGCCCGACGACCTGATGACCGCGCAGGGCTTCGCGGCCTACATCAAAAAGGAATACGACCTGACGCGCGAGGCTGCGAAACTCGCCGGGCTGACGCCGACCTGAGTTGAGAGCGGTTCAGGCCACGCGCTTGGCGAGGCAGATCCAGTCCCATGGCGCCTTCGTTGCCGAACGCGGCTTGCGCAAGCCTTCGCTCGACCACGGATACGACACCGCGCCGAGCCGCACCACCGAGAAGCCGAGATCGGTGATGGTCGCGACCAGTTCGCTGCGGCTGAAATGTTTCTGCCAGATGTCGCCGCGCTCGGCGATGCTGCCTTTCCTGAACGCCGGCTTCGGTTTCTTGCGCGCGCGGTTTTCCCACGCATTGACCATCTCGCAGGATTCGCTCGACGGCACCACGACGAGCATGTGGCCGGACGGCTTGGTCACCGCCTTGACGCTGGCCCACAGCGACTTGCGCCGCGCCGCGCTCGGCGAGGTGATCACGTTGAGGCACACCGCGAGATCGGCGATGCGGTCGCCGAACAGCTTTGGACAATCCTTCACGTCCGCGACTTGCCAGCTCGCCGGCGTCGGCCCCTTGTATGTCCGCTCCGCCTTGCGCACCACGGCGGTCGCGAAATCCGCCGCGAAGATCTTGCGGAAGTGCTTGCCGAATTTCTGCACGAACGTGCCGGTGCCGCAGCCGAGGTCGACCAGCACGGATTCTTTCGGCGAGGGATGCGCGGCGCTCACGAAGCGGCGCAACTGGTTGTTGGTCTCTTCCGACGCAATATCGCAGACCAGTTCGTCGAACTGCTCCGCGGTGCGATTCCATTCCCGGCGTGACATCGGTCCAACCCATGTTGGCTGCGCGTAGCGCTTCGCGACAGCATGGCCACAACGTGCGCACCGACTCTTGCTCTTGGCGCAAGCAGAAACGCGATTCTTGAAAACCTGGCAAGCATCTGCGGTCGTAACGACGCAGTCGGCTTGCAATTAAGGCGGGCGCGACCGAGAATGACCGCGCCATAAACCCGGGGGAGAAACACCATGATCCGCATCCTGATTGCATTGAGCGTAGCGTTGTTCGCGCACGGGCAGGCGTCCGCCGAGATGGCCAAGGCGCAAAAGCCCGCGAAGGAGATCACCGTCAGCGGCTGCACGTTCTCCGGCCCCGAGGCCTGCCACTACATCAATGTGGGCAAGGAAAAAGTGACGCTGACGGCGAATGCCGGAGTCGTGATTCCGCCGGCGCGCACCTTTATCGTCGCGACGGGCAGGCTCGAGCCGGTGCAGATCAACTTCTGCGGCGTGACGCATCGCTTCCACGCGAGCAAGATCATTGCGACCAAGCGCAGATGCCCGCCGATGAAGAAGTAGCCGCGGCGGCGGCGCGCCCCGCGCCTCGATTCAACCCGGAGCGCGCATGCATCCGCGCGAACGCCTCGCCTATTCGGCGATCGAAGGGCGCAAGCCTCTGAGGTTGCCGGACGGCCTGCGCCTGATCGTGTGGCCGGTGCTCGCGCTCGAGGAATGGGACATGGCGCGCCCGATGGCGCGCATGGTCATTTCGCCGCCGCAAGGCCAGCCCATGCAGCCCGATCATCCGAACTGGAGCTGGCACGAATACGGCATGCGCGTCGGCTTCTGGCGCATCAAGCGCATGCTCGAGGCGCTGAAGATCGCTCCGACGGTGACGCTCAACGCGCGCGTCTGCGAAACCTACCCGCAGGTCGCGCAGGCTTGCGTCGATGCCGGCTGGGAGCTCAACGCGCACGGCTACGACCAGGTGCCGATGCACAAGCTCGACGACCAGAAGGCGGTGATCGACAAGTCGGTGGCGATCATCGAGAAATTCTGGGGCCGGGCGCCGCGCGGCTGGTTCGGTCCCGGGCTGACGCAGACCTTCGACACGCTCGACCATCTCTCCGCCGCCGGCATCGAATATATCGGCGACTGGGTGCTCGACGACGAGCCGGTGACGCTCAAGACCGCGCACAGGCCGGTGGTCGCGCTGCCGTACAATTTCGAACTGCACGACATCGTGCTGATGGCGCTCGGCCATCACCCGTCGGACCAGATGTACCGCCGCGTGATCGACCAGTTCGAGTGCCTCTACGCCGAATCCGCCGAGCGCCCGAAGATCATGGCGGTCGCGATGCATCCCTATCTCTCCGGCGTGCCGCACCGGATCGATCACGTGCGCCGCGCGTTCGAGGAGGTGCTGGCGCGGCCCGGTGTGGCGGCCTGGGACGGCGCGACCATTCTGGATTGGTACCAGGCGCAAACCTTGTAGCCCGCATGACGCGAAGCGAAATGCGGGAACTGCCGCAATTCGCCACAGCGGCCCCGGATTGCGCTGCGCTCCATCCGGGCTACAAACAAAATCGAAAGTTTGAAGGGAGCAAGGTATGAGACGTATCGCGCGCCGCACTTTCGTCAAAGGCATAGCTGCCAGCACGCTGTTTTCGCCGCAGATCGCCCGCGCACAGGATTGGCCGACCCGTCCGGTGCGCTTCATCGTGCATCTTGCGGCAGGCGGCGGGCTCGACTTCATCGCACGGCTCGTCGGCGAGCACCTCTCGCGCAGCCTCGGCCAGCAGGTATTCATCGAGAACCGCACCGGCGGCGCAGGCGGCACGATCGGGATCGATGCCGGGATCAAGGCCACGCCGGACGGCTATAATTTCCTCGTCTGCAACGACAACGTGGCGAGCTCACCGCATGTGCTGAGACTCAACGTCGATTTCCTCAAGGACCTGGCGCCGGTGAGCCTGCTTGGCCGTCAGCCGCAGGTGCTCGCGGTTCATCCGTCGCTGGAGGTCAAATCGGTCGCCGAACTCGTGGCGACGGCGAGGAAGCTGTCGAGCCTCGGCTGCGCGACCTCGGGCGTCGGCTCGAACCAGCACGTGCTGATGGAGTGGTTCGCCAAGGCGGCGGACATCAAGCTGGAGCACGTGCCGTATCGCGGCGCCGGACAGGCGATCAACGATCTCATCGCCGGGCATGTGAAGTTCGCGATCCTCGGGCCGACCGCGCCACTGCCGCATGCGCAAGCCGGCACGATCCGGCTGCTGGCGCAATCCGGCGACGCGCGCTCGCCCTCGATGCCGGATCTGCCGACGCTGCAGGAGGTCGGCTATCAGGGTGTCACGCTCGAATCGTGGTTTGCGGTGTTCGCCCCGCTCGGCACGCCGGCCG
Organism: Alphaproteobacteria bacterium; assembly: GCA_005884685.1. Lineage (GTDB taxonomy): Bacteria > Pseudomonadota > Alphaproteobacteria > Rhizobiales > Xanthobacteraceae > PALSA-894. The sequence goes on along the minus strand of VBAH01000072.1, from coordinate 124,897 downwards.
CCGCGATCGCGCAGCTCAACGCCGCGTGCGACAAGGCGCTCGCCGACAAGGCGACACGCGACGCGCTGTTCAAGGCGGCGACCGAGCCGGTCGGCGGCGATACGGAACGGCTCGGAAAGCTCGCGCGCGCCGACTCGGAGAAATACGCGCGCATCGTCAAGGAGGTGAACATCAAGCTGAACTGAGGTTCGCCGCGCTCGCGTTCCGCTCGTCCCCGCGAAAGCGGGGACCCAGTTCTTGGCCCTGGATGCCCGCTTTCGCGGGCATGAGCGGAGGAATTTCGCGCCCTTACAGCGCCTTGATCTCGACCTTGCGGAATTTCACCACGCCCTTGTCGTTGACGACGCCGGCTGCGTCCTTGTTGCCGAGCCCGTGCTGGAGCCCGATGTGACCCTTGGCGTGCTTGGCGTCCTTGCCCACGACAGTCTGCTTGTTGTTGAGCACGATGGTGAAGGTGTCGCCCTTGGCGGTGATCTCGTACACGTTCCATTGCCCGACGCTCTTCGGCATCGGGTCGACCTTCGCCACGCCGACGATCGCGCCGGTCGCGTAGTCCTTCTCGGGACGGTCGTCCCAGATGTTGACCTCGTAGGCATTGGTGGCGGTGAGCTTCGCCGGATCGGTCGCGCGGATGAAGATGCCGCTGTTGGCGTCCGGGCCGACCCAGAATTCCACGCGCAGCTGGAAGTCGCCGTAGCTTTCCTTCGTCACCAGGAAGCCGTTGCCCTTATCGGCCACCACGACGCCGTCCTCGATGCGCCAATTGGCGTCGCCGATCGTGTTGAAGTGATCGAGAGTCTTGCCATCGAACAGCACGGTGCCGCCCTGGGCGGGCGCCTGCTGCGCGGGCCAGAATGCGACGGCGGCTGCGAGCAGCGCCGCGAGAGCGAGCCAGCGTTTCATGAAAATCCTCCCGAATGTTGTTATTGCGAGCAATGACGCGCCTGAGGCTACCAGAGCGCCAGGCCGCTCGGAAGCGGGGTGACGCGCAGCCGCCGATTTCGGGCTAGCTTGAGAACCCAACACACGAGGAACGTCATGAAACGGATCTCATTGATTGCCGCGCTTGCGCTGCTGGCCGACGGCGCTGCGGCGCAAAGCCTGAAGGAACGCATCGTCGGCACGTGGGATTTCGTCGTCGCGGAGGTGAGCGCGCCCGACGGCAAGCAATCCTTCCCGTTCGGCGAAACCCCGAAGGGCGTCCTGATCTTCACGCCGGACGGGCGCTTCGCGCAAATCCACGTGGCGAGCGACGTACCGAAATTCGCCTCCGGCAACCGCCTCACCGGCACGCCGGAGGAATACGCCGACATCAATCGTCGCAGCCTGGCGGTGTTCGGCACCTACACGGTTGATGAGGAGAAGAACACCGTGACCTACAAGATCGTATCGAGCACGTTTCCCAACTGGGAGGGCGAGGCACAGACGCGCACCGTCGACAGACTCACGGCCGATGAATTCGTCAACACCAATCCCAATGTGGCCGGCGGCAGGGGCAGCGCAAGCAACCGGTATCGGCGCGCGAAGTAGCGCGGGGCTCGCCTCGACGCCGTTCAGCCTCTATATTATCGGTCATGACCGACAGGAAACCGAACGACCCGCTCGCCAAGCTGCAGAAGGCCGAGGACGCCAAGAAGGCGACTGCCGAATATCACGCGGCCGCCGCCGCCGTCGACGCCAATACGGCACGGCTGCGCGCGCTGCGTCTGGAGCGCGAGGCCGCCGAAGCGGAGGCTCCCGCAGTGCCGAAGCCGGTCAAGAAGAAGGCCGCCAGGAAAAAATCCTAACCCGCATCAAGCGCTCGGGACGCGCCCTTCGCGCGCCCGGGGATAAATTCCGTAACATGCCCGATCGTGCGTCAAGCGCTGCGGGTTTCGCTGCGCTCCCGCAACTCCGGCAGCACCTGCATTACCTCGGGCGTTGCCGCGCTACCCTTAAGTCATTTGCCGGTTCAGCCCGCGCTGTCCTTTACTTCGGTGTCCGGGCGATCGCGCCCGCTCGCGGTTTCGCTGTGCCAGCGCCCGCTCGCGTCCTCCCATTCTATCGCCTCGGTCTGGCCGGGCACGCGTTGCTCGGCGGCGGCGGCTTTGGCCGCCGCGAGCGCTGCGGCGTGGCTCGGAAACGGCTCCGAAAACACGTCGTCCACCTTGTAGGCCCAGCCGCCGTCGTGTTCGACGATCCGATAGATCACGTGGGACATGCTCGCTCCTGCCTCGGGATGCCCGCGGGCGAGACTACAAGGAAATGCGCCGAGCCGCTATGCTTGCACCAGTGCCCCGGCGCGATCAGCAGGATCGTTGGATCAGGAGATCTCAACCATGTGCCGCAACATCAAGACGCTGTTCAATTTCGAGCCGCCCGCGACCGAGGATGAAGTCCATGCCTCGGCGCTGCAGTTCGTGCGCAAGCTCTCCGGCTTCAACCGGCCGTCGGCGGCGAACGCCGAGGCATTCGAGCTTGCCGTTGACGAAGTCGCGCAGGCCGCGCGCAAGCTGCTGACGTCGCTGCACACCCACGCGCCCGCGCGCGACCGGGCGATCGAGGCAGAGAAGGCGCGCGCCAGGGCGCGTGAGAGATTTGCCTAGAGCGACCCGCGCCCTCGTCACAACCGAGAAGTCTTTCGACAACCGAGGCCTGGTGCGCGCGGGCTGGAACTCAATCCTGAATTTTGCTATATCTCGGTCTCAATCAAACATCGGGAGGCCGAAATGACGGCGATCAAGACCATTGGCGCGGCACTCAGTCTGCTGGCTTTTGTATTGCTACCGGTCGGAAGCGGAGCCGTCGCGGCGCCGGCCACTGCAGGCGGGACGACCTACGGTGACAAGCCGGTCTTCCAGAGCTCCAACAACATTCAATATTCGCTGAGCGACGACAAGAAGGCGTTCACCATCACCTTCAACCCCGCGTTCGAAGCCGCGGTCGGAGCCAACACCAGCGACACGGCGCTGGTCGGCACCAACGTGCTCTCGGTCGTGATCCCGGTCACCGGCAAGGACGTGAACACGACGTTCGTCCTCACCGCCTCGATCACCGCCGAAGACGGTGCCGGCGGCCTGCTGATGGTCAACGTGAACGACCAGCAGACCATTACGCGGTTCAAGAAGACGAGCGAGAAAGAGGTGCTGGTGCAACTCAAGTACCGCGCGAAAAATACCGGCGACATCCGCCTCACCGTGTTCCTGCTCGCCGAGCGCGACGCGGCGCATCCGAAAGCGGCCGCGCTGATTCATGCACTCGCGATCGATTCGGACCTCGCCGTTGCGAGCAAGAGAAAGAAGAAGGATACGAAGTAGCCGCGACGATTTCCAATATCGCTTAATTCTTCGCGGCGCGGAGCGCCATTCGCGCTCCGCTCACACCGTCCGGTAGCCGCCGTCCGCCATCACCATCGATCCCGTGACGTAGGCGGACAGGTCGGAGGCGAGGAAGATCGCCGGGCCGACGATGTCCTCCGGCTTGCCGGCGCGGCCGAGCGGCGTGTGGTCCATGAACGTCTTGATCAGCTCCGGACTGTTGGCGCGCACCGCCGCGTTGAGCGGCGTCTCGATCAGGCCCGGCCCGATCGCATTGACGCGCACGCCGTCCTTGCCGAGCTCGGCCGCGAGCGCGCGGGTGAAGCCGAGCACGCCGTGCTTCGAGGTGGTGTAGGCGGGCGAATTCGGCGTGCGCACATGCATGAATGACTGGATCGAGCCGATGTTGACGATGCGCCCCTTGGTGGCGCGCAGCTGCTCGACGAAGGCGTGCGTCACGTTGAACACACCGTTGAGATTGATCGCGATGATGTCCTGCCAGTCCTTCACCACGGCGTCCGGGTCGGCGGTGAAGGCATTGCGGCGGTTGATGCCGGCATTGTTCACCAGGATTGAAATGTTGCCGACTTCGCCGGCGACCTTCGTCGCCATCAGGCGGCAGGCATCGCGGTCGGTCACGTCGAGCGAATAGGCCTGCCCCTTGCCGCCGGCATTGAGGATCTGCTGCACGGTTTCGGCGGCCGCATCGGCATTGACGTCGAGCACGACGACGCGCGCGCCCTCGCGCGCATAGCCGATCGCAATCGCGCGGCCGATGCCGGAGCCGGCGCCGGTCACGGCGGCGATGTGATTGTCCAGAAGCATGTGCGGTGTCCCCCCAGTCTTTGGCCGTAGCCCGCATGGAGCCCTCGGGTCGCGCCGGCGGCGCGCCCAAGGATAAACTCCGCGAAACGCGGGATGATAGAGTCTAGACCCGGATTGCGCTTCGCTCCATCCGGGCTACTCTTATCACGCCTATTCCGGCCATGTTGAGATCTGGGAGGATCACGATGGCGACACGGAGCAGACGCACGCTCATTTTGCTGGCAGCGCTTGCGACGCTGGGGCTGCCCGGCCCACCGGCCAACGCCGAAGATCAATATCCCTCGCGCCCCGTCCGCATCGTGGTCTCGTTCTCGGCCGGCGGGCCGACCGACATTGTCGGGCGCGTTATCGCGCAAAAACTGTCCGAGCTGCTGGGTCAGCAGTTCTTTGTCGAGAACAAGGTCGGCGCCGGCGGCAATATCGGAGCCGACCAGGTGGCGAAGTCCGCGCCTGACGGTTACACGCTGCTGGTCGCGACGGTGTCGACCCACGCGATCAACCCCGGCCTCTACGCGAGGATGCCGTACGACCCGGTGAAGGATTTCGCGCCGATCGCACAGGTCGGCGTGACGCCGACGATGCTCGGCGTGCACCCCTCGGTGCCGGCGAAGGACATCAAAAGCCTGATCGCGCTGATCAAGGAGAATCCCGGCAAATACACCTACGGCTCATCCGGGCTCGGCTCGATCCTTCATCTGTGCGGCGAGCAGTTCAAGGCGCTCGCCGGCGGGCTCGACATCCAGCACGTACCATACCGCGGCTCGGCGCCGATGATGGGCGATCTGGTCGGCGGCCAGATCTCGATGGCGTTCGACGCGACGCCGACGGCGATGCCGCAGGCCAAATCGGGCGCGATCCGTGCGCTCGGCGCCGGCATGGCGCAGCGCATCAAGCAGATGCCGGACATGCCGACCTTGCAGGAGCAGGGGCTGAAAGGCTTCGAGTGCTATACCTGGAACGCGATCCTCGCGCCCGCCGGGACGCCGCAGCCGATCATCGACAAGCTTGCCGACGCGATCAAAACCGGCCTCGACGACCCGAACGTGTTCAAGCGGCTGCAGGAGGCCGGCGTCGAGCCGACGCTCGGCCGCGGCCCAAAGGAGACGGCGGATTTCATCAACGCCGAACTCGCCAAATGGGCGCCGATCATCAAGATGTCGGGCGCGGTGGTGAACTGACGAGAACCCGCATGATGGGCGGCGCCTCGCGAGGCCCACCCGAAAATCCATGTCATGCGACGGCGCTTCGTGCCTGACGGCCTTGCGCCCGCGGTGGGCTCCCCCAAGACTGCGGGCAGACCGCAGGTTGCGGCGATTCGGGGGGAGCGCCGATGTGGCAGGAACGTCTGAGCGAATTCGTCACGCTGTTCATCGTCGTCAATCCGTTCTCCGCGCTGCCGATGTTCCTCGCGGTGACGCAGGGGTTCGACGCACCGACGCGGCGTCGCGTCGCCCTCATCGCCGTGCTGGTCTCGTTCGGCGTACTCGTCTGTTTCATCATCGGCGGCGGCTTCGTGCTCGAGAAGATGGGCATCTCGCTGCGCTCGTTTCAGATCGCCGGCGGTATCATCCTGTTTCTGGTCGCCCTCGACATGGTGCGCGGTGCAAGCTATGCGCCGCCAACCGCCGCGAACGCCGATCAGGCCAGCTCGGTTGCGATCTACCCGCTCGCGATCCCCAAGCTCGCCGGGCCCGGCACGATGCTCACGGTGGTGCTGCTGACCGACGACCATCGGTTCGACGTCGTGCAATTGTCGCTGACCACGGCTGTGCTCGCTGTCGTGCTGATCGTGACGTTGCTCGTGCTATCGCTTGCGGCGCCGATCGCGCGCCTGATCGGCGATGCCGGGATCAGCATCATCAGCCGCGTGATGGGCATGATTCTGGTCGCGCTCGCCGTGCACACGGTGCTGTCTGCGCTCGGCAGTTGGCTCAATCTTCCGCCACTTTGATCGCCTTTCACTTGGCCGCAATTCTGATCGGAGCTGTTCATGCGTCGCCGCTTTGCCTGTGTTCTTGCGTTCGCTTGCGCGGGCGCCGCGCTGGCCCAAACCGGATTCCCCTACGAGCGTGACATGGTGCTCGACGCCCGTCCGATGCGCGGCGGCAAGCGCGTACCGGTGCTGGCAATCGGCGCGGATGGCCGCGCGCAGATCGATCTGTGGTGCAAGCGCGGGCAGGGGCAAGCGGCGATTTCGGGGGATACCATCGCGCTTGCGATCGGCACGATGAACGATGAGCCGTGCACGCCGGAACGCGCGCAGGCCGACGAGGAGATGCTCGCGGTGCTCTCTGCGGTGACGAACTGGAGCCTGCGCGGCGATGTGGTGACGCTCACGGGTGCGAAGCCGCTGCGCTTCCGGCTCGCCGCGCACTAGGTTCCGGCGTGCGCGCCCTGCTTTTGACGAAAAAAGGGCCGCATCGCTGCGGCCCCTTCGCTTCCCTGCAGCCGGGTGGCAGGATCAGAAATCCATTCCGCCCATGCCGCCCATACCGCCGCCGCCACCCATCGGCATCGCCGGCTTGTCCTTCGGCACTTCGGCGACCATCGCCTCGGTGGTGACCAGCAGGCCCGCGACCGAGGCCGCATCCTGCAGCGCGGTGCGCACCACCTTCGCGGGATCGACGATGCCTTTTTCGAACATCTCGACATAGTTCTCGGTCTGCGCGTCGAAGCCGAACGTCTCCGACTTGCTCTCGAGAATCTTGCCCACGACGATCGAGCCTTCGACACCGGAGTTCTCGGCGATCTGGCGGATCGGCGCCTCGATCGCCTTGAGCACGATGTTGATGCCGGCCTGGACATCGGCGTTCTCGTTGTGGATCTTGCCGACCGCCTTCTTGGCGCGCAGCAGCGCGACGCCGCCGCCCGGCACGATGCCTTCCTCGACCGCCGCGCGGGTTGCGTTGAGCGCGTCCTCGACGCGGTCCTTCTTTTCCTTCACCTCGATCTCGGTCGCGCCGCCGACCTTGATCACCGCGACGCCGCCCGCGAGCTTGGCCAGCCGCTCCTGCAGCTTCTCGCGGTCGTAGTCCGAGGTGGTTTCTTCGATCTGCGCCTTGATCTGCGCGACGCGCGCCTCGATGTCCTTGCGCTTGCCGGCGCCGTTGACGATCGTGGTCTTCTCCTTCTCGATCACGACCTTCTTGGCGCGCCCGAGCATAGCGGGCGTCACGGTCTCGAGCTTGATGCCGAGGTCTTCCGAGATCAGCTGCCCGCCGGTGAGGATCGCGATGTCTTCCAGCATCGCCTTGCGCCGGTCGCCGAAGCCCGGCGCCTTGACGGCCGCGACCTTCAGGCCGCCGCGCAGCTTGTTGACCACCAGCGTCGCGATCGCCTCGCCCTCAACGTCTTCCGAGATGATCAGCAGCGGCTTGCCGGTCTGCACCACCGCCTCGAGCAGCGGCAGCATTGCCTGCAGGCCGGAGAGCTTCTTTTCGTGCAGCAGGATGTAGGCATCCTCCAGCTCGGCGATCATCTTCTCGGCGTTGGTGATGAAGTAGGGCGAGATGTAGCCGCGGTCGAACTGCATGCCCTCGACGATCTCGACCTCGGTGTCGAGCGACTTGGCTTCCTCGACCGTGATCACGCCCTCGTTGCCGACCTTCTGCATTGCCTGCGCGATCATCTTGCCGATGGTGGCATCGCCGTTCGACGAGATGGTGCCGACCTGCGCGACTTCGGCCGACGAGCCGACCTTGCGCGCGCGTTTCTCGATGTCCTTGACGACCGCAGCCACCGCGATGTCGATGCCGCGCTTCAAGTCCATCGGGTTCATGCCGGCCGCGACCGACTTCGCGCCTTCGCGCACGATCGCCTGCGCCAGTACGGTCGCCGTCGTGGTGCCGTCGCCTGCGAGATCGTTGGTCTTGCTCGCGACTTCGCGCACCATCTGCGCGCCCATGTTCTCGAACTTGTCTTCGAGCTCGATTTCCTTCGCCACCGTCACGCCGTCCTTGGTGATGCGCGGGGCACCGAAGGATTTGTCGAGCACGACGTTGCGGCCCTTGGGCCCGAGCGTCACCTTGACGGCATTGGCGAGGATGTCGACGCCGCGCAGCATGCGGTCGCGCGCGTCGGTTGAGAATTTGACGTCTTTGGCAGCCATTGAGAGTTACTCCGATGAATTTGTGTTTCTCCGTCATGCCCGACCTTGTGCCGGGCATCCACGTCTTGCTCACTTTGAGACGAAGACGTGGATGGCCGGGGCAAGCCCGGCCATGACGGTGGATGGATTTCGGCTAGGCGATCACGCCCATGACGTCGGACTCCTTCATGATCAGGAGGTCCTCGCCGTCGAGCTTCACCTCGTTGCCCGACCACTTGCCGAACAGCACGCGGTCGCCGGCCTTGAGGTCCATCGGGATCAGCTTGCCGTTTTCGTCGCGCCCACCGGGGCCGACCGCAATGATCTCGCCTTCGGAGGGCTTCTCCTTGGCGGTGTCGGGAATAATGATGCCGCCTTTGGTCTTTTCGTCCGCCTCGATGCGGCGGACCACGACGCGGTCATGCAGGGGACGAAAGCGTGATTTGGCCATCGGTTCCTCAAAACTGAAAACTGTGCAGGGATAGGAGCTTAGCACTCTTTCTGAGGAGTGCCAGGCGGGCGGCAATTAACGGCCTGCGCCCCCCTCTGTCAAGGCATGGCGACGCGCCGGCTTTAACCGCGATCGTGCGGCTGCGCGCGATCCTGCCGTGTTTACGTCTCTTTATTGCGCTCGGGTTAGGTTAACGCCGTGACACAAGTCCGCCGCCGCATCCGGTCCGTTATGGAAGGTGCAGGCAGGACGCGCGTAGCTTGTGTGGGTAAGGGAACGAGGAGGGGGCGCTCATGTCCATTCGCCTGCATGTGCCGGCTGCGGCGCTGAGTGTGATCGTCGCTCTCGCGCTGTCCGGCTGCGCATCCCAGCAGTTCTCGCTTGGCCTCGGCGGCTCGCCGGCACCGGAGCCGCCCCCGGTCGCCGCGCCGCTGCCGGCAAGCATTCCGGCGCAGGACCTGGTCGGACGCTGGGGACTGGCGGCGTATCATAAGGAAGAAGACCGCCCGCGCACCGAGCTCGCGGCGCGCGGCCAATGCCGGCAGCCCTACAACATCAGCCGCGGTCCGAGCGGCGGCGTGATCATGCATCTGGCCGATCAGGCGCAGCCGACCGAGCTCAGCCTCAAAGGCGGGCCGGACGGCAAGAACTACATCGGGCCGGCCGAGGATCCGGCCGGCGGCGCGCGCGATCGCGAGATCGTCGCGTTCGACGGGCGCGTGCTGATCACACGCTTCACCGACCCGGAAATCGCCGGCCGCTACGGCACCAGCGTCTACGTCCGCTGCGGGGCCGAAACCGGTCCGCGTCCGAAGGGCACGAAAACCGGGGCGAAAAAGGGCTGAAGCCGAGCGCCGGGCCGGATGCCGCGCCCGCGGCCGCAGGAACTTCCGTAGCGGATGGTCGTTATCCGAGGCCATTGGAGGTAGCCCCATGAAGATCGAAGACGCTGAGGGCGTGCCGACTGTCGAGGAGCGTGATCTCACGCTCGTCGCGACGCTGGTTACCGTGATTGTCGTGGCAGGCGGGATCTTCCTCGTGAACGCCGCGAGCACCAGGTACCGGACCGCGAGCTACAACCCGCCGGCGGCGCTCAACACCGTTCCGGTCATGACGCCGGTTGCGCCCGGCCAACCTGCGCCGAAGCAGTAGGCTTCCGGCGTTACGCGGCCGGCTTGATGATCAAATGGTCGAGACAATCGCGGTCGACCGGCTTGATGAACTTGACCGCGAAGCCTTCCTGAAAATGCCGGATGACACGGCCAACGCTGCGGCCGACCGCGAGCGGTGAGCCGATCGCAGGCTGGGCGTCGGCCGACACCGCGGCGCCCGTTGCCGACATGTCGATCACGAAGCAGCCGAGCGTCGAGCCGTCAGCGAAGATCAGCGTGGAGTGCGGGTTCTCGGGAATGATCCGCTCCTGGCTGCGCCCGTCGCGGACTGAGTCCTTCTGCTGCTTCTGCAGCCACGACAGCTTGCCCGCAAGCTGCTCTCGTTTCTCCTTTGGCACGGCAAGGTCCACGAGGAAGCCACCCTCGGCGTGCTCGCACACCCAGCCGTCGAGTTTTCCGAATTCGCCGAAGTACGAAATGACGCGCTCGCCGATGGCGCCGATGACCGGCACGGTGATCATCATCTGGTACGGCGACACGCGCGTGGTGCGGCAGGCGAACTCGCGGCGATTGCCTTGCACGTCGCGCCGGTTCGCGAGGCTGTAACGCCCACCGAGGCGTAGATCGATCGAGCGGCGTTCAAACAGTGTGGCTGCCGACACGGCGTTTTCCTCGAAGCGTGGATCGGGGAGACTACGTATAGCGGTGCGCATTTAACGAGCGTGTTCGCGACCGGAATTCCATCTTTCCCGGTTAAGGGATCGCTGACGGGGCGTTGTCGATTGCGGGCGCATGTGAGTTTGTGTTCAATTCGCAACCCCTGCTTGCGGTGGTGAAAAGGCGCAGCCCTCCTTGCCGTCAAGCGACGGGCGCGCTCTGGTTCGTGCTAGCCTTGCCGGTAAAGGAACTGCCCGCGCCGCATGCCCTCTCTCCGCGAATTGGTTGTTGGCCCGTGGCGCGCGGTCGCGGTGCTCGGCGTGACCCAGATCCTGGCGTGGGGCGCGGTGTTCTACCCGCCTGTCATGACGGTGCCGCTGATCGCCGCGGAGCGCGGCTTTTCCTTCACCTTCGCGATGGGTGGTTTTTCGGCCGGGCTGCTCGCGGCCGGCTTCGTCTCGCCGTCGGTCGGCAGCCTGATCGACCGCTACGGCGGACACCGCGTCATGCCGGTCGGCTCGCTTGCCGGTGCGGCCGGTCTCGTCGCACTCACGTATGCGACGCATCCGGCCGCCTATTTCGCGGTCTGGGGGCTGCTCGGCGTCGCAATGGCCGCTTCGCTCTACGATCCGGCCTTCGCCACGCTCGGGCGCATCTTCGGCGCGAAGGCGCGCCAGCCGATCACGGTGCTGACTCTCGCCGGCGGCTTCGCATCGACGGTGAGCTGGCCCGCCACCTACGCGCTGCTCCAGCCCCTCGGCTGGCAGGGCACGTATCTGGTTTACGCCGCGCTGCTCGCCTTCGTGGCGGCGCCGCTGCATGCGTTTGCGCTGCCGCGCACGCGCGCCGCGCATGATCTGGTTCCCAGCCTAGGCGCGGCGGCGCCGGCTCGGGTCCGACCGGCAGCGGGGACGGTCTTCGGGCTGCTGGTCGCGGCCTTTGCGGCCTATTCGTTCATCCCGTCCGGGCTCTCGGCCCACCTGCTGGCGATCTTCCAGCGCGCCGGCATCGAGCCCGCGACGGTGGTGCTGATCGGCGCGCTGTTCGGCCCTTCGCAGGTTGCCGCCCGGCTGTGCGAGTTCATCTTCGCGCGCAACGTCCATCCGCTGGTGATGGTGCGCTTTGCCGTCAGCCTGCTGTTGCTGTCGTTTGTGCTGCTGTGGTTGTTCGGGTTTTCCACCGCCGCCGCGATCGCCTTTGCGATCATGTTCGGCGTTGCGAACGGGCTCTGCACCATCGCGCGCGGCGCGGTGCCGCTCGCGCTGTTCGGACCGGCGGGGTACGGGCTCACCATCGGCCGCATCGCGCGGCCCGCACTGGTGATCACCGCGGTTGCGCCGGTGGTGATCGCCTTCGTCGCCGAACGCGCGTCCGATCCGGTCGCGCTCGGCGTCGCGGCCGCATTCGCCGTCGTGTCGCTGGTTTGCTTTACGCTGGTCCGCCGCTGACGCTCACAATTCGATTTCGCCGAGCGGCGGAAACACATCCCCCGCGCGCGCGAGTGCAGATCGTGCAAGGCGCGCGTCCTCCTCCATGCGGCGCACCAGCGCGTCGACCGAATCGAATTTCGCCTCCGACCGGATCCAGCCGATAAACGCCACGTCGATCGGCGCGCCGTACAGGTCGCCGGAAAAATCGAACACATGCACTTCGAGCAGCGGCGCGCCGTCGTCGAATGTCGGCCGCGTCCCGAAGCTCGCGACGCCATCGCGGATCAATCCGCCGATGCCGACGCGCACCGCATAGATGCCGTGCTTCAGGGCGCAGTCCGGATCGAGCGCGATATTCGCGGTGGGAAATCCGAGATCGCGTCCGCGCTGATCCCCTTTGATCACCATCCCGGCGGCAAACCACGGATAGCCGAGCAGCTCGGCCGCCTCGACAACGCGCCCTTCGGCCAGCGCCCCACGGATCGAGGACGACGACACCGGCCGCCCCTCGTCCTCGAGCGGCGCTGTGGTCTCGACCGTGAAGCCGTAACGCTCGCCCTGTTCGGCGAGGAACGCGGGCGAACCGCCGCGCTCGTGGCCGAAATGAAAATCGAACCCGATGGTGGCGGCGCGGATGCCGAGCCGGCCGACCAGAATACGCGTCACGAACTGGTCGGCCGTCAGCGCGGCGAAATGTTCATCGAACGTGAGCACGAGCGCGCCGTTGAGCCCGGTCCCGGCGAGCAGCCGCAGCTTCGAGGTTTCGTCGGTGAGGCGGAAAATCGGATCGGACGGGCGCAAAATCTTGCGCGGATGCGGTTCGAACGTCACCGCGATTGCCGGCGCACCGAGCGTTGCGGCGCGCGCGACGGCAGCATCGATCACCGCACGGTGGCCGCGATGGACGCCGTCAAAATTCCCGATCGCCGCGACCGCGCCGTTGAAGCGCGCGACAGCGGGCGCATCGTCGCGCACCACGAGCAGAGGTTCGTCTCGCCTGGACGGCGCGATCAGCGGCCGAGTTGGGTCGGAAGGGTATGTCACGGGCGGGGGAACGTGCGGCGCGCGGCAGCCTCAAGTCAAGCCGACCGTCAAGGAGCTGACCGCCGTGCCGGCACCGAGACAACGGCCTCGCCGTCGAGCACCAGCTTGCCGTCAACGCGCGCGTCGCAGTCCAGGCGGACGATGCGGCCCTTTGCCACCAACTCGACGACCTCGACCCCCACCTCGACCACGTCGCCGATCTTCACCGGGCCATGGAAGTTGAGCGTCTGCGAGCGGTAGACCGCCCCGGGGCCGGGCAGGCGCGTGCCGAGCACAGCGGAAATCAGGCTCGCGGTGTAGAGCCCGTGGGCGATGCGCTGTCCGAACCGGGTATCGGCCGCGTAGACGTCGCAGAGATGCAACGGATTGTCGTCGCCCGAGAGCCGCGCGAAGCCGACCACGTCGGAATCCATCACGGTTTTCATCAGGCTTTCGCGCATGCCGACGTGCAGGTCCTCGAAGTCGAGGAGGCGGAGCATGCGGGGATCGACGATGGGCTGGGTGCGGGCGGTCATGGAGGTAACCAGGCGTTAACGCGGCACGACAAGGGGGCGTTCCGCGCCGCCGCGCAATAGCACTTTCGACGGGAAGGGCTACCGGCCTGACCGGATTCGCCTTTCCGGCGCCCGGCCGATTGCCGTGCGACCGCGCATAAGTGGCGCAAATCGCTCGGATTAACCGGATATTCAATCGCCCCTGTTACGGTCCGCCGAGTTCGGGGAGCAGGGGTGGACGCCCTCCAATCCGGTTGATCAGCGGTGCCGGGCGCGCTTGGCGCCCGCTCATGCCTACGGGAGCAGGTCATGGCTGTCGACATGTCGATGCCGGTACTCGTTGTTGACGACTACAACACGATGATCCGCATCATCCGCAATCTCCTGAAGCAGCTCGGCTTCGAGGACATCGACGATGCCTCCGACGGCTCGGCCGCGCTCAGCAAGCTGCGCGAGAAGAAATACGGGCTGGTGATCTCCGACTGGAACATGGAGCCGATGACCGGCTATGAGCTGCTCAAGGAAGTGCGCGCCGATCCCGGCCTGAACAAGACGCCGTTCATCATGGTGACGGCCGAATCCAAGACCGAGAACGTCATCGCGGCGAAGAAGGCGGGCGTGAACAACTACATCGTCAAGCCGTTCAACGCGCAGACGCTCAAGACCAAGATCGAGGCGGTGTTCGCCGAATAGTGCAAACCGTCCGCGCAAAACGAGAACATCGCGGACGAACGGGGTGCGGCAGGCCCGCCGCGCGCGGGTGACGGCAGGAGTTCAGCCATGGCGCTGGCGGATGCGAGCCATTTCGACCGGCTGGTCGATTTTCTCAAGCAGAAGCGCGAGAGCGTCACGTTCCACGACATCATCGCGCTGGCCGAGGTCTCCGCGCAGTCGCTGCAGAGCTTCTTCCAGGCGATGGATGCCAAGGTCTATCGCGAGCTGCGCGAGATCGCCGGCTATATCGAGTCCATGCGCCATGAGATCGGGGCGCTACAAGTCAACGACCTGAAGAACACCCGCATTCCGGCGGCCGGCGAGGAGCTGGACGCGATCGTGCAGGCGACCGAAGCCGCAACCAACACCATCATGGAGTGCGCCGAGGCGGTGATGGCTGCCGACGCGGGCGACCCGGCCGCCTACAAGGCGCTGGTCGAGGAGAAGATGCTGGTGATCTTCGAGGCCTGTTCGTTCCAGGACATCACCGGCCAGCGTATCGCCAAGGTGGTCGAGACGTTGCAGCACATCGAGGAGCGCGTCTCGCGCTTCGCCGACGTGATGAACGCGAAGGACATCGACGGTTTCCTCACCGAGCAGGAACGCGAGCGCGCCGAGCGCAAGGAGAAATTCATGCTGCACGGCCCGCAGCTCGCGGGCGGCGGTGTCGACCAGGCCAAGGTCGACGAGATGTTTCCGTAGGTCTTATCCGCTCATTCCCGTCCCCGCCTGCGCGGGGACAGGCTCCAGCGCGAATCCAGTTCTTCCTTTTTGGTGGCTCTGGGTCCCCGCTTTCGCGGGGACGAGCGGAGCCAAGATTCTTCACCACACCAGCCTGCGCGTCACCGCCTTCGGCATCTGCCCGGCGGCGGCGAACATCGCGCGCAGCGCGGCCGGATCCGGATCGTCGCGGTGGCCAAGCTCCTCGGCATGGATGCCGGCGGTGACGAACAGGCAGTCGACGCCGAGATCGTGCGCGCCTTTGAGATCCGTGCGCACCGAATCCCCGATCGCCAGCACACGCTCCAGCGGCGCGGGCCTGCCGCGTGCGCGCGCGACCTCCGCAAGCGCGAGCTCGTAGAGCGGCCGGTACGGCTTGCCGGCATAGAACACCTCGCCGCCCTGTTCGGCATAGAGATCCGCGATCGCGCCCGCGCAATACACCAGGCGATCGCCGCGCTCGACCACCACATCCGGATTGGCGCATACCATGAACAGGTTGCGCGCGCGGATCTTGCCGATCAGCTCGCGGTAGTCGTCCGGCGTCTCCACCTCGTCGTCATACAGTCCCGAGCAGATCACGTAGCGCGCCGTCTCGAGCGGCCCGAACGGCGCGTCGAGGCCGGTGAAGATCGTGAGGTCGCGTTCGGGGCCGATGTGGAATACCGGCTCGCCGGCCCGTTTGGCGACGCAATCGCGCGTTACGTCGCCCGAGGTGACGATCGCGTCGTAGGCCGAATGCGGCACGTGCAGGTGATCGAGCAGGCGCGTGACCTGCGCGCCCGGGCGCGGCGCGTTCGAGATCAGCACCACCGTGCCGCCTTGCGCGCGAAACCGCGTCAGCGCCTCGCTCGCCGCCGGAAACGACGCGACGCCGTTGTGGATCACGCCCCACACGTCGGAGAGGATCGCGTCGTAGTCCGGCGCAAGCGCGGCGAAATGATCGGTCAGGACCGGGAGTGTCATTGAGTATCAGTTTTCTTTCCGCTCATTCCCGCGCAAGCGGGCCCCCTCTCTTTATCCCTCCCCCGCTTGCGGGGGAGGGTAGGGTGGGGGATGGGTCCCCGCTTTCGCGGGGACGAGCGGAAACACATCGCATGTGATTAGCCTTGCGCGCGGCGCACGATACCGCGCGCGAGCTGCGCCATGCCGGCGCGCGGGGCGGCCGCACGCGGCTCCGCCGGGGAGGGCGGCGCAGCCATCTCGGCCGGCTCGGATAGTTTCGTGGACGCCGCCCGTTCCGCCAGTCCCTGCAGCACCTCGGCGCGCACCGGGCGCGGCGGCGAGAACAAGAAGCCCTGGCCGAAGCGCACATCGTAATCGAGCAGGTCCACGACCGTGGTCTCGCCCTCGATCTTCTCGGCGATCAGGTCGATGCCGAAGCGGCCGAGCAGGTCGGAGAAATCCGCGGGATGGATGTCACCCGCCGCGGCCGCGCGGCTGAGCAGCAGCGGCGCCGGCACCTTGATGAAGCGGAAGCCGCGCTCGGCGAGTTCGCGCGGCTCGACGCGCAGATCCGCGACGTGGCCCATCGAGAAGCGGAAGCCGAGCTCGGCGAGCGTGGCGAGGCATTCCTGCTCGATCGGGCTCATCGCGCGCACCGCGAACTGCGAGAGCTCGAGCACCAGATGCGGCGCGAGCACCCGGTTCGCCTCGAGGAAATCCGCGATCTCGCGGTAGGTGAGCGCGTTGACCAAAGTCGAGCCGGAGATGGCGCAGAACAGCCCGACATCGCGGTTCTTGCTCGAGAGCCGCCGCACCACCTGCACGCAGCGGAACACCATCAGATTGTCGATCGCCGGCATCAACCCGCTGTTCTCGGCGTAGCTCTGGAAATCCTCCGGCGCAAACAGCGTGCCGTCGTCGTCGCGCAACCGCGCCAGCGCCTCGTAGTAGCGCACCTTGCGCTGCGGCAGCGTGACGATCGGCTGCAGGAAGAGGTCGACGCGATTGGCTTCGACGGCGCGCGCGATCTGCGCGACGATCGCCGCGTGCTCCATCCCCTGGAACGGGCCGCTGAGCGGGCGCCCGGTGGGGCGCTCCGGCTCCCCAAGTTCGGCCTTGTCGGCCGCATCGGCGCGCGTGACCGGCTCCGGCGCGAAGGCCGGCGCCCGCATCGGCTCGGCGCGCGCGGGCGCCGCGTTGTTGATCGCCGACTCGAGCATGTGCTCGTGGGCGGCGACCGCATCGGCCAGTTCCTTCACCAGCTGCCCGAGCTCGTCGATCTCGGCGGTGAGCGGCTCGGTGGTGGCGCGGCTCCTGTCGGCCGCGTCCGCGACATCCTGCTCCACCGCGACGATGCGCCGATCGAGCTCGGAGACGTGGCGGCCGATGTCGGCCGTGGCGCGCGAGAGGTCGGATATCTGGCTGCCGATGTCGGAGCGGTCGCGCTGCCGGCTGGTTACCGAGTTGACCATCACCAGCGCGGTGAGCACCGCGACGGCAACGACCGTCGCTTCCATTGCGGTGAAGCCGAACGACAAATAGGTGACGGCGCCGATCGAGGCCGCGATCAGCAACATGCAGAACGCGATGAAGACGGCGCTCAGGCGCCCCATAGTCCGACCCTTGGTCCGCCGCGGCTGCGCCGCGAATCGCGCGCGCGGCCTGCCTCGATCACTGTCCATGAGCGGCGGATTTCGCGCAAGCGCATCGTCATACGACCTTGTGGTTTGCTTGTTGAGCCAATGCTTTGAGCCAATGCTGCGCCGCCCGCTTCGAGGAGGGCGGCGGGTGCCCTTTGTCCATTTTCCGTTCCCCGAAAAAAGAGGGGAGCAGAGCGCCGACAGGCGCTGGTGCGGATCGCCGCACCCGGTGGCCGCCTCGCGGTTGGGCCCATCTCCGGAAAATTCGGCCAGAGATGACCGGCCATTGACGGAGGCCGGCGCGCCTCTCGGCGCTCTGCGGCGGCGTTTTCCTTACGGCATCGGGCCGCGCTTTCAGCAACGCGCTTGACGCGCTGCCATCAGCCAGCTCCTGGCAGGGGGCCGTAGTACCCCCGGGCGGAGCCCCGACGCCGCCCGAGTGCGTGCTGTGCGTCAGCACGCCCGCGGGCGCCGCACCGGCGAAGGCCCGGAATTGCCGGGCGCCCGCCACCGGAGGACCGCGCCCGTTCTCCGGCGCCGCCTCCGGCCTGCTCCGCCACCAAGACGCCTCATGATGGCGCCCCTCGGCGAGCAGGGTTCTAGGAATATAGAACAAAAGTAGGATCGATACAAGGAGAAATCGTAGGGCGTTTGCAGCACCGGGAGTGCTGCGCGGGGTCGCGCGATGGCGCCTCCGCTCATGGAACTGCCTGCGCGGTCCTCACGTTAGGACCCTGTCCACCTGAGTATCCGCGCCTAACCGCGCAGAGCGATTGAGGAAATCCAGCATGGCTCGAAAATATTCCAAGGGGGCAGCGAAGAAAGTCAAACGCGCGATGCACAAGCGCAAGCGCGGCACGCTCAAGAGCGGCCGCAGCGGCAAGACGGTGAAAAGCCGCAAGCAGGCGATCGCGATCGGGCTGTCCGAAGCGCGCAAGGAGGGCAAGAAAGTCCCGAAGAGAAAGAAAGGCGGACGCAAGAAGAAGAGCTAGCACGCTCTCCGCTCATTCCCGTCCCCACCTGCGCGGGGACAGGCTCAGCGGGAATCCAGTTCTTTCTTCTTCGTGGCCCTTGGGTCCCCGCTTTCGCGGGGACGAGCGGAACATGGGATCGCTTTAAATCAGCCGCTTGAGCGCCGCGATGGCATCCGCGATCGCCGCCTCGCGTACCGCGTCGCGCCCGAGCGCGCCGTAGTTCTTCTCGAAGCAGTCCACCGTGCCGCCGCGCCGCGCGGCCGCGATGTAGACGCGCCCGACCGGATTGCCGTCCTCGTCCGGCTCGGGACCTGCCACGCCGGTGATGGCGGCGGCGAGATCGGCGGTCGAGCGCTCGAGCGCACCTTGCGCCATCGCGCAGGCGACCTCGCGGCAAACGGCGCTCTTCGCGCGCAACAGTTGCTCGGGCACGCCGAGCGCGACCCGCTTGTGCTCCTTGGTATAGGTGACGAAGCCGCCGTGCAGGATCGTGCCCGCGCCCGGTGCTTCCGACAGCACCGTTGCGAGCAGGCCGGACGTGCAGGATTCCGCCGTGATGACGGTCAGCTTCTCGCGCGCCGCGCGCGCGACGAGGTCTTCGGCCGCTGCTTGAAGAGACTTGTTCATTGGCAGGATGCTGCTGCTACACGCCGGTCATCCTACAATCGCCGGCGCGCAAATTGGGTCCATCGCGCCGCGTGCGGGCGCGACGGCAGGGCCAAATCGCGAAGGCTCAGTAGCGGTCGGGAACGCAGCGGCCGAGCGCGTCGCGGCGAAAGCCGGGCCGGCAGCCGCGCACGACCGGCTCGTCGGGAACGCAGTGTCCGGCGGGGTTGCGATGGAAGCCCGGCCCACAGCCCTGCGCCGCCAGCGTGACAATGCCATCGGCGGGCGCCGGCGCGACCGGCATCGCCTGCGCAAGACCCAGCCCGCCGAGGCTGACGACGGCGGCGGCAATCAGCATCTTCATGGTGCGCTCCTCGCATTGCGTCGGCGCAACGATGCCTGCGCCCGACCCGCGCCGCAAGGGCCGGTCACGGCCGCGGCGGCACGAAGGCGTAATGCACGCGCACCGGCTGGACGTTGTGCGTGACGAAAGTCTGGCGCGGCAAAGTGAGAGGTTCCTGCACGTCGAGTCCCGGGTAATCGGAGCGCAATTGCGCGAGCGCGCGCGCATCGATCTGGCCGTCCTCCCACACGATCACCGCACCGCGGCGGCGCAGCTCCTCGCGGTCGATCCATGGGCTGAGCGCGGGATCGGCGTGGACGATGACGCGCGGCCGGTCGGCCGAATAGACCGCGATGTTGTTGGTGGCGAATTCGCCGCCGCCCACGTAGGGGAGCGCGCTGCCGAACCTGGTGCGCCAGCTGCGCGTGACGGTGTCGGCGAGCAGGCGGCCGGGAAATTGCGTCGCCTTCGGCCGGTCGCGCAGCACCGGCTCGAGCCCCTCCACGAACGCATAGGCAAGCGGCATCGCGATGAAGATCGCAAGGAAGCCCGCCGCGTAGCGGCGCAGCCGCACCGGCCCGGCCACCGGGCCGAGCCATGCCACGGCGGCGAGCGGCGCGAAGATCCAGAGCGGATAGCCCCACATCGCGACCGGCAGGCGGCCGGTGACGAGCGCGACCAGCGTGGTGACGAGGAACGGCCCGAGCGCCAGCATCGCGAGATAGCGCCGCGCGAAGGCGGTCTTTTCGTCCACCGGCACACGCGCCGTGGAACGCCCGATCAGCGCGAGCGCCAGCAGGCCGATCGCGGGTGCGAGGAAGAACAGCTGGCTCGCGGTCCATTGCAGCGGAAAGGTGAACACCTGATACCAGTGCGTCGCGATCTTGGCGCGGGCATCGACATAGCGGAACGGCATGAAGCCGGTGTCGGCCAGCCATGTCAGATTGGGCGCGATCACGACGAGGAATGCGAGCGCCATCAGCCACGGCCCGGGCGTGCGCAATGTGCGCCGCGCCGCCGGATCGAACAGCAGGAACAGCGCGATGCTCCCGGCCAGCGCGAAGGCCGCGTATTTCGACCAGAAGGCCAGCGCGAGCGCGGCGCCGGCGAGCATCCAGTAGCCGGGGCTCGCGCGCGTGAACGCGCGATAGAGCAACAACCCGGTCAACGCCCAGAAGGGAAGCTGCATCTGATCGTGCGCGAACTTCGGCACCGAGAAATTGAAGAAGTGAATGCCTTCGAGCGCCAGCACCGCGATCAGCGACTGGAAACCGCCGACGATGTCGCGGCCGGTGAGCCACACGACATACATGCAGGCGACGGCGGCGAGCGGGCCGAGCAGGTAGACCGCGTGCACGTCGCCGGCGAGGCGGTAGACCGCATCGGCCGCCCACCACGGCAGCGGCGGATGCTTCCAGTAGCCGAGCTGCCATTCGCGCCCGAGCGCGAGGTCCTCGACCAGGTCGAGCTGCAGATTGTGCGACAGCAGCGCCGGCAGCGCCGTCCAGATCACGAGGTGCAGCGCCAGCACCACGCCGAGGAGCTTGCCGGGCTCGCGCCGCGCGTAGTCCACCAGTGCGGCGAACCGCGGCGGGGAAGCAGCGACGCCGGTCATGCCGGCTTGTCCGTTGTACGCGGCAAGAGGATCAGCCTAGATTGCGTCGCCGAGGGGATGAGAGCCGGGCAGGCGGCTGCCGTCAACTGTTTGTCATTGCCGGAAGGTCATGCATGGGGGCTGCGGGGCCCGATATCTCGATCGTGCTGCCGGCCCACAACGAGGCCGGCAATATCGCACCGATCGCGGCCGCGATCGCGCAGGCGATGGCGCTCGCCGGCTCATACGAGATCATCTTCGTCGACGACGGCTCGAGCGACGGCACGCTCGCGGCGATCCGCGGCGCGGCGCGCGATCCGGCGATCCGCTATCTCTCGTTCACGCGCAACTTCGGCCATCAGGCGGCGTTGCGCGCGGGGCTGCGCCACGCGAAAGGCCGCGCCGTGATCGTGATGGACGCCGACTTCGAGCACCCGCCCGAACTGATCCCCAAGCTGATCGCGGGCTGGAAGGAGGGCGCAAAGATCGTCGCGACGCGGCGCGACGACGACGGCGTCGCGGCCGCCAAGCGCGTCAGCTCGCAGCTTTACTATCGTGTGCTCGACGCGATCGGCGACGTGCGCATCGAGCCGGGCAGCGCGGATTACATGCTGCTCGACCGCGCGGTGGTCGACGTCGTCAACGGCATCGAGGACCAGGACATCTTCCTGCGCGGGCTGGTGCGCTGGCTCGGCTTTCCGCTCGTCACCATTCCCTACACGCGCGGGCAGCGGCAATCCGGCGAAAGCTCGTTCTCGGCGGCCCGCATGGTGGAGCTTGCGCTCACCGGCATCGCGGCGCACAGCGTGCGGCCGCTGCGTTTCGCGATCTGGCTCGCGCTCGGCTTCGCGCTGCTCAGCCTGTTGTTCATCGTCTACGCGATCGTGAGTTTCCTGTTCGTGCAGCACACCGTCGCGGGCTGGTCGTCGCTGGTCGCCGTGATCGCGATCCTCGGCGCCGCGCAGCTGCTTGTGCTCGGCATCATCGGCGAATATGTCGGGCGCATCCTGCGCGAAACGCGCAGGCGCCCGAGCTACATCGTTCAGGAGACGGAGGCCGAGCGGCGCACGCCGTAGATCCGTAGGGCGGGCAAAGCGAAGCGTGCCCGCCCATCCCGACGTGGCGGGCACGCGCTACCGCGCTTTGCCCGCCCTACATCAACGCCGGTTATGCCGCGGTGAATGCGTAGCCGCTGCCGTCCTTGGAGATCGTGCCGACGTTCGGCAGGCCCCAGTGATAGCCGGCCACCATCCACTTTTCGGCGATGGCGCGCTCGAACATCTTCTTGCGCGTCTCGACCGCGAGATCCGGCACGTGATCGAACTGCGCCTGCCAGTCCGGATGCTTGGCGAACAGCGAGTAGATGTTGGTGATGTCGCCCGAGACCAGCAGCTGCTTGCCGCCGGAGCTCACCAGATGGGCGGTGTGCCCTTGCGTATGGCCGAACGCCGGGATCGCACGGATGCCGGGCGCGAGATCGGCTTCGCCGTCGACCGGTTTGACGTTCTTCCAGGTTTGCAACGTGTTCTGCACCGCCTGCGCATTGCCGCGGCGCGGCGCGGGGATCGAGTCGATCGGCTGCGTCCACCACTTCAGCTCGGCCGCCGGCACGATGATCTCGGCATCGGGGAAGACCTGCGCGGTGCTGTCCTTCGCCTTGAGGCCGAAGATGTGATCGCCGTGGAAGTGCGAGATCACGATGGTCTTCACGTCTTTCGGCGCGATCCCGACAGCCTGCATGCTCTGCATCGCGAGACCTGCTTTCGGTCCGCCGGTCTGGCCGCCGGTGCCTGAATCGATCAGCACCACGCCGCTCGGCGACCTCACCGCAACCATGGTGAAGGGGATCGGCACGAAGCCGTCGGGAAGGCCCGCGGCCTTCAACTCGGCCTTGGTCTGCTCGACGTTGGCACCCTTGATGAAGTTTTCGTCGTGCGGCTTCTCCCACACGCCGTCGTAAAGCGAGATGACCTCAAGGTCGCCGACCTTGGTCGATTTGAAGCCCGGCGCGGCGGGCGTGGTCTGCGCCTGCGCGGCGCCGATGAACGCGAGCGGCCGGTCAAGGCCGAATGCCGCATAGGCACCGGCCGCGCCGACGATCAGGTCGCGGCGTGAGATTTCGAACATGTCTGTCCTCCGAATTTTTTGGCGTGCTGCGGACGGTGCTAAGGCCACCGAAAACGCGCCGCAGCCTATTCCAGCAGTCGTCGGCAGACAATGTGCACGCGCTATTTTCCATTCACGCGTTTGTGTTGGAATAAAATGTCAGGTGCCGGCAGCAGAATTAATACCGCGCATGCTTCACGAATAGACCACCGCTACGCGGATCTGCCCCTCGTTGCGCAGGATCTGCAGCGAGACGTCGGCGCCGTGCCGCCGCACCGTGAGGTCGACGCTGGAATCACCGAGCTGCAAGTGGCGCAGCGTGACCTCGTCGAGAAACGCCGGCAGCGCCGGCGAGCGCAGCAGAATCTCGTGGCGGTCGGGATCGAACTCGAGCCCGAGGGTTGCCTGCAGCAGCATGAACGGGGTGCCGGCGGCCCAGGCCTGCGGTGCGCACGCAACCGGGTAGAGCGTCGGCCCGCGCGCGCGGTTGCGCTGGAAGCCGCAGAACAATTCCGGCAGCCGGCGAAACTCCATGTAGCTCGCGGCATCGAACAGCGCGCCGAACACGCGGCCGACCGCGGCCTTGTGGCCATAACGCGCGAAACCGGCCGCGATCAGCGCGTTGTCGTGCGGCCAGACCGAGCCGTTGTGATAGGACATCGGATTGTAGCGCGCCGCCTCGCGCGCAATCGTGCGAATGCCCCAGCGGGAGAAGAACGAGGGCCGCAGCATGTCGTGCGCGATAGCCGCGGCGCGCTCCGGCGCCGCGATGCCGCTGAACAGCACTTGGCCGGCATTGGAGCTGCGCACGCGGCAGGGCCGCTTCGCGCCATCGAGTGCGAGCGCATAGGTTCCGATGTCGGCGCACCAGAACGCCGCCTCGAATTGCGCCGCGAGCTTCATCGCGGCGGCGTCGAGCCGGTCCGCGAGCTCGTTCTTGCCGAGCCGGCGCGCACAGCGCGCGGCGAGCCGCTTCGCCGCGTAGACATAGCCCTGCACCTCGCACAGCGCGATCGGCCCGACCGCGAGCGTGCCGTCGGCGTGGAAGATCGCGTCGTGCGAGTCCTTCCAGCCCTGGTTCACCAGTCCCTTCTCGTCGGCGCGGTGATATTCGACGAAGCCGTCGCGGTCGGGGTCGCCCGGGCCGTCGATCCAGGAGAGCGCGGCCTCGATGTTCGGCCACAGCTCGCGCAGCGTGTCGAGGTCGCCGGTGTGCTCGGCGTAGAGGCCGGCGAGCAGCACGAACAGCGGCGTCGAGTCGACGCTGCCGTAATAAAGTCCGAACGGCACTTCGCGCAGCGCGGCCATCTCGCCGCCACGCATCTCGTGCAGGATCTTGCCCGGCTCGGCGTCGGCGAGCGGGTCGTACTCCGTCGCCTGGTAGGCGGCGAGGCGGCGCAGCACGCCGCGCGCGAGGCGCGGGTCGCACCACAGCATCTGCAGCGCCGTGACGATCCCGTCGCGGCCGAACGTGGTCGAGTACCAGGGAATGCCGGCGTAGGGGTACGGCCCCTGCGGCGTCATGGTAGTCAGCATCGAGATGTCGGCCATCGCGCGGCACAGCACCTCGTTGAAGATCACGTTCGAGGTCGCGACCGTCGTACGGCGTTGCGTGGCGGCCCGGTGCTCGCGGAACGCGGCGCGGATGCCTTTCTGGAACGGCAGCGAACGGCATTCGCCGCTACCGACGCAACATTCGACCGAAACATAGATGGTCGCGCTCGCGCCCGGCGCCAATTCGACCGAGTAGGACGCTTCGGTATTCGACAGCTGTTCCGGCGGCGGGTTGAACGTGAGCTCGGTGCGCCGCGGCTTGCCGTCCAGGCCCTGGTAGGTGAGCGCGGCTTTGTCCGCCGCGACCGCGGTGGCGCTGGCCCGGCCGCGATGCGCACGGCGCAGGCCGCGCACCTCGAACAGATCCGCAAAGTCGCTGCCGAAGCCGAGCGACAGGTTCAGGTGCGCGGCGCGGTCGCCGTGATTGCGGATGCGCAGCCGCTGGTAGGCGGTCGCCTGCCAGAGAAAGAGCGTGCGCACGATGTGCAGCGTGTCCTTGGGCAGCACCAGCCGGTCCTCGAAATAGAAATCCGGATTGGTCAGGTCCACCGTGAGCATGGAGTTGTCGTCGCGCATGTTGGAGCCGAGCAGCAGCGGCTGCATGCCGTTGATCTTCAGCTCGAGCTGCCCGAGATGGCGCGTGTCGCAATAGAAGATGCCGTCCGGCCCGCCCGAGGAGGCACCGAGGTCGCCGAAGCTGTCGAGCACGGCGAAGCAGTCGCCATGCTTGAGCGAGCGGCGCGGCCGCGACGGCGTGCCCATCGCCGGGATGTAGAACGGCGTCTCGGGAACGGCTTCGAACAGTGTTTCGGTCGATTGCGGGTGTTGCGGCTGTTGACTAAGCAAAACGGAGCCCCTGTGTGCGTTGATGGTATTGGGCGACGCACGCAACAAGTAAAGAGGGTCGGCGCGAGCGCTTCTCGGGCAGGCGAACCGATTCGCGTGTGCGCGCCCGATGTGCGGTTTTTATGGCCGATTCTCCCAGCCCCGCGTCTGAAATTCGTATGATGGATCGAGGGTTCCGCGCGGTCACTTCGGCCGCGGGTCCTTGAGCCTCGCACCGGCCGCGACCAGGCGGCCCTCGCGCTTGCCCGTCACGGCTTCCATCAGCGTGAGCGCGGCGTTGCGCACCTCCTCCTGAAACGCGGCGTCGCGGTCGAGCGCCTCATGGCTGGTCGCATACGGCTCGTAGTAGCCGACATAGGCATCCAGTTCGCCGTTCGCGCCTGCGGAAATCAGGTGCATGTCGTGCGCCCAGTCCACCATGGCTTGCCGCAACGTTTCGGCACCGACGGTGTCGCCGTGCACGACGACCGCGAACAGCCTCCCGGCAAGATGACGCGGGTAGGACCAGCCGGCGAGCTCCAGCGCCTTCGCCTCCGCGGCCTTCTTGCCGTGGGTCGAGGTCGGATCGGGGTTGCCGCCGTCGGCGCACACCAGGCGATCCATCATGGCCTTGAGCGGCCCGGGCGCCTGGTACCAGTTCACCGGCGTGATGATCATGATCCCGTGCGCCGCGACCCACAGCGGATAGATCTCGTTCATCCAGTCGGGCGCCTGCCCGAGCGCGTAGTTCGGATAGCAGCTGCACGGCCAATGGCAGAGCGCCATTGCGGTCGAGACGCAGGATTTGCACGGATGGATCGTCCTGCCGAACTCTGATGTGGTGCGGCTCAGATCGAGCACATCGGTGCGGAAGCCTCCGGCTTCGACCGCGTGGCGCGCCAGTTCGACCAGCCGCCATGTCTTCGACATTTCGCCGGGACAGGTGTGCTCGGAGCGCGCCGAGCCGTTGATCAGGAGAATGCGCGAGGGCTCGGCGGGATTCTCGTGGCGCCGCTGCGCCTCTCCGATCGCGTCGCGGGCCGCAAGCCAATCGACCGAGAGATCGTAGTCGGGATCGGCGAAGCCGGGACCGGCCTTGCGCGTGTGCGGCGCCTTGCGGCTGTCGGCGTAGGCTTCCCACGCCGCGTCGGTGATTGTCTGCAGTTCTTGCTCCAGCGGGTCGAAGGCCGGGTCGACGAAGCGCGACTTGAAGCGGCGCTCGAATTCCTCCCGCGTCAGCTTGACCGGCGGCATGCCCTTGCGGATGTCGGGAGACGGCACGTGCGGCGCTCCGTTAACCTCCGATAACACCTGACGCTGCCGCGCGTTCCGAGGATCGCGCGCACCGCGCGCCCCGGCAAATCCGCATGGGTGCCGCGCCGGCCAGTCACTTGCATGATGCAAGTGACTGGCCCATCATTCCGTGATGCGCCGGAAAAGCCTGCAGAAGATGCATTGCCCGATCGCCCGCAGCCTCGACCGCGTCGGCGAGTGGTGGAGCATCCTGATCCTGCGCGACGCGCTGCACGGCTACACCCGCTTCGAGGAATTCCGCGAAAGCCTCGGCGTCGCGCCGAACATCCTGGCGGTGCGGCTCGCCAGGCTGGTCGAGGCCGGTTTCCTCGAGAAGCGCCAGTACAGCGCGCACCCGCCGCGCCACGAATATGTGCCGACGGAGCGCGGGCGCGACTTTCGCCCGGTGCTGCTCAGCCTGATGGCGTTCGGCAACCGGCATTTCGCGCCGGAAGGCGCGATGGTCCATGTCGTCGACACGCGGACCGGCGAACCGGCCGACATCGGCGTGTTCGACCGCGCGACCGGCAGGCCCATTGCGGCGCCGGATTACGCGATGGTGCCGGGGCCGGCGGCGAATGCGCGCATCCGCAAGCGCTACGCGCGGCGCAAGGTCGAAGCGGGCGCCGCATGAACATCCGTCAAGAGCCCCCCAAAGAGGCGACGCCCGTCGCCGTCGCGCCCGCGCCGCCCCCGGAGGCGGAGCCTCCAAAGATCATGAATCCGCGCACGCGCGCGCTGCTGCAGGGTCCGATC
The DNA here is from genome assembly GCA_005884685.1 of Alphaproteobacteria bacterium. Classification (GTDB taxonomy): domain Bacteria; phylum Pseudomonadota; class Alphaproteobacteria; order Rhizobiales; family Xanthobacteraceae; genus PALSA-894. The sequence continues at coordinate 97,431 of VBAH01000072.1, read as the reverse complement.
GTGCCGGTGCTGCTGCGGCTCGCCTGGCCGAACGTCATCATCATGTTCGCGCAGGCCGCAACCGGCCTGATCGAGACCTACTGGGTGGGCCAGCTCGGCACCGACGCGCTCGCCGGCATGGCGCTGGTGTTTCCCGGCGTGATGCTGATGCAGATGATCTCGGCCGGCGCGATGGGCGGCGGCATCTCCTCGGCGATCGCGCGTGCGCTCGGCGCCGGCAAACGCGAGGACGCCGACGCGCTGGTGCTGCACGCGATCGTCATCAACGTCGCACTCGGCGCGGCCTTCGCGGCGCTGGTGCTCGCTTTCGGCCGGCCGCTCTATGCGCTGCTCGGCGGGGAGGGCGCTTCGCTCGAAGCAGCCCTCATCTATTCCAACGTGGTGTTCGGCGGGAACGTGCTGCTGTGGGTGATGAACGGCCTCGCCAGCGTGATCCGCGGCACCGGCAACATGCTGTTTCCCGCGCTGGTGATCTGCGCCGGCGCGCTCGCGCTGGTGCCGCTGTCGCCGCTCCTGATCTTCGGGCTCGGGCCGATCCCCGCGATGGGCATCGCGGGCGGCGGCCTCGCGCTGGTGCTGTTCTACATCGGCGGCACCGCCGTGCTCGGCTGGTATGTTCTGTCCGGCCGCAACATCGCACGCTTGCACCTCGCGCCGCTGCGCTGGCATCCGGCGCGCGACATCCTGCGCGTCGGCGCGGTCGCGGCGGTCTCCTCGGTGCAGACCAACGTGACGATCGCGCTCACGACCGCGCTGGTCGGCGCGGCGGCGGGGCCTGCGGCGGTCGCTGGCTTCGGCACCGCGGCGCGGCTCGAATACCTGCTGGTACCCTTGGTGTTCGGCCTCGGCGGGCCGCTGGTCGCGCTGGTCGGCACCAATGTCGGCGCCGGCAATCGCGCGCGTGCGCTGCGCATCGCCTGGATCGGCGCCGCAATCGCCTTCGTGTTGTGCGAGACGATCGGCGTTGCGGCGGCGCTCTATCCGGCCGCGTGGCTGCGCCTGTTCGGTTCCGATCCCGCGATGCTGGCAACAGGAAGCGCCTATCTGCGCGCGGTCGGGCCGTTCTATGGGTTTTTCGGCTTCGGACTTGCGCTCTATTTTGCCTCGCAGGGCGCGGGCAAATTGCTCTGGCCGCTGCTCGCGGGCTTTGCCCGCATGGCGCTCGCGATCGGCGGGGGCTGGCTCGCGCTCAAGCTCACCGGCTCGCTGGCGTGGATGTTCGTCGCGATCGGGTTGGCGCTCGCGGTCTACGGCGCGGGTGTCGCGGGCGCGGTCTGGGCCGGCGTGTGGTTTCGGCGGATCCCGTAAGCCTGATCGCGATCAGATCGCGATCCGGGTTTCGATCGCATCGTAGTCGGCACGGATGCCGCCGTCGGTCGTCTCCAGCAGGCCGGCGGACGTCAAAGCCTGAACGTCGGCATGGACATTGCTGTAGTCGCGCCCCAGCGCCTTGGCAAGCATGCGGACGCTCGGGACCTTGTGCCGGCGTACGTATCGCAACAGCTCCATTCGCTTCGCCGTCATAACGCGCGCAAGGGTATCCCAGCTCTCGAACGCCAGATGGCGTTCGCGAAATTTCTTGCCGCGCTCGGCACGATGCCAGGCATCGACGAATCTGCGCGAGGCCTCTTGCTCGAACGCACCGCCAACCGTGATTTTCACGCCGCTCATCTGTCGCCTCGCAAGGAATTCACGTCGGTCCAGAAATCGATCATCAACTGCTCCACGCTGGTGAATGCGTATCGCATCTCGCGGCCCTTGAAGTGCCGATGATCTCCCTTGCCGCGCTCGTTGTCATAGCCGACCTCCCGCACGCCAGGACGGCCATAGAACAGCGAATACTTCAGGCCATGAGTCGACGGCGGAACCGACATTGGAACGCGCCAAAGCACCATTTCGACAATCGCGCCGTCGTCATAGTCGATGCGCTGATGAAACAGCAGATCGGCCTTCATGCCCAGGCATTATGGTGTCAGGAGCTATATGGTGTCAACAGCCATATAGCGGTGACGGGTGGGCCGCCCTCAGTTCACCTGCCGGATGACCTTGCCGACCTTCTCGAAGATCTCGCCGATCTCGTTCTCCGAGATGATCAGCGGCGGCGAGAGCGCAATGGTGTCGCCGGTGATGCGGAACATCAGCCCGTGCTCATGGAAGGCTTTTTCCATCGAGTCGTAGGCGCGCTTGCCGAACGCGTCGGGGCGCGAGGAGAGATCGATCGCGGCGACCAGGCCGAGCGTGCGGATGTCGAGCACGCCGGGCGTGCCCTTGAGCGACATCGCGGCGTCGGCCCATTTGCCTTCGAGCTTGGCGGCGCGGCCGAACAGGTCCTCGTCGCGATAGACGTCGAGCGTGGCGATGCCGGCCGCGCAGGCGAGCGGATGCGCCGAGTAGGTGTAGCCGTGGAACAGTTCGATCACGTGCTCGGGCCCGCGCATGAAGGCGTCGTAGATGCCCTTGCGCACGATCACGCCGGCCATCGGCACGGTGCCGGAGGTGACGCCCTTGGCGAACGTGATCATGTCCGGGATGACGCCGTAGCGCTCGGCCGCGAACGCGGTGCCGAGCCGGCCGAATCCGGTGATCACCTCGTCGAAGATCAGCAGGATGCCGTGCTTGTCGCAGATCTGGCGCAGCCGCTGCAGATAGCCCTTCGGCGGCGGCAGCACGCCGGTCGAGCCCGACATCGGCTCCACGATCACGGCCGCGATGGTGGAGGCATCGTGCAGCGCGACCAGCCGGTCGAGATCGTCGGCAAGGCGCGCGCCCCATTCGGGCTCGCCCTTGGTGAAGGCCTGCTGCTCGCGGTTGTAGGTGTGCGGCAGGTGGTCGACGCCGGCGAGCGCGGTGCCGAACATCTTGCGGTTGGCCACGATGCCGCCGACCGAGATGCCGCCGAAGCCGACGCCATGGTAGCCGCGCTCGCGCCCGATCAGGCGCACGCGCGAGGCCTCGCCGCGCACGTTGTTGTAGGCGAGCGCAACCTTGAGCGCGGTGTCGACCGCCTCGGAGCCGGAGTTGCAGAAGAACACGTGATCGAGATCGCCCGGCGCCAGCGCCGCGATGCGGCTTGCCAGCTCGAACGCCTTGGGATGCGAGAACTGGAACGCCGGCGGATAGTCGAGCTCGGCCGCCTGCTGCTGGATCGCCGCCACGATCGGATCGCGGTTGTGGCCGGCGTTGCAGCACCACATGCCGGCCGAGCCGTCCATCACGGCTTTGCCGTCCACCGTGTAGTAATGCATGTCCTTGGCGCGCGCGATCAGGCGCGGGTTCTTCTTGAACGCGCGGTTCGGCGTGAACGGCACCCAGAATGCCTCGAGATCGTTCGGAACGGTCGGCGCGAGCGGGCGGGTGGCAAGCGGCATGGCGTTCTCCTGCGGACGGAGTTGGCGGCGGGCGAGCGGGCCCTTGGCGCTCTCATATCAGCCAATCGGGAGGTACGGAATGCCGGGTCGCGCGGAACAATCATCAATTGAACCTGTGTTGTCCGCCGCAAATTTGGCGAGGCGGAACAGCCCCGCCGCAGCAATCATCCCGCGACAATTGCCTGTGTCTATTGCAAATTGCAGGGCGAAAACAACTTTTAATACGGTTGCATTTGGAGTATGGCTGTATTGCAGGGCGTTGCGTTGAGTTCATACGCGCGTGCGCCGACAATCCTGGAAAACCACAGGGGATTCGGCAGGGGAAAGCGGCAGCGCAATGCCGGTCATCGCTGCGCAAGACGACGGACATCCGAACGCGAATGAAGTCCGCGACGCGCTCTGCCATATGGCGGCGAGCGAAGCGTTCCGCGGATCGCCGCAACTGGTCGCGTTCCTGCGCTATGTCGTCGAGGCTACGCTGCGCGGCGAACAGGATCGCATCAAGGGCTACACCATTGCGGTCGAGGCGCTCGGGCGCTCCGAAAATTTCGATCCGCAGGACGACCCGATCGTGCGCGTCGAGGCGACACGGCTGCGCCGCGCGCTCAACCGCTATTACGAAAACGGCGGCAGGCAGGACCCGGTGCAGATCGACCTGCCGCTCGGAAGCTATGTGCCGGTGTTCCGCCGCAGCGTTCCTGCCGCTGCGCCGGCGTGCCGCGCGGGCGCGGGCGTGCAGGACTCATCGCGCGCGCGTCCCGCCGTGCAGGAGTTCCTGCTGTTCCTCGCCGCCTATGTGGCGAATGACGCCGCAGGGGCGGCGCGCCACGCGGCGCTGATCACCTCCGACGACGACCCGCTCGGGCTGGTGGCGCGTGTGCTGGTTGCCGCTCAGCACGGCGAAGCCGATGCGGCGCGCGCGATGCTGGATCGCCTCGTTGCGTCCGGCCCGGCGGCGAAGACTTAAGCCGCCGCCACCCGCTCGAGGAATTCGTCGACCGCCTGCTGCAGCGTTCCCGCCTGGGCGGTGAGCGCGCTCGATGCGTCGAGCACGTGCGTCGCCGAGCGGTTGGTCTCCTCGATCGCCTCGGTCACGGTCGCCATGTTGCCGGCAAGCTCGCGCGCGCCGGTGGCGGCCTCGTGCACGTTGCGGCCGATCTCCTGCGTCGACGCGCTCTGCTCCTCGACCGAGGCCGCGATCGTCGAGGTGAAGCGGCTGATGTCGCCCATCACGCCGGAGATCTGGCGGATCGCCTCGACCGCCTGCGCGGTCGAGCCCTGGATCGCGCCGATCTGCGTCGCGATCTCTTCCGTCGCCTTGGCGGTCTGGCTCGCGAGCGTCTTCACTTCCGATGCGACCACCGCGAAGCCGCGCCCCGCTTCGCCGGCGCGCGCCGCCTCGATGGTGGCGTTGAGCGCGAGCAGGTTGGTCTGCTCGGCGATCGCGCGGATCAGCTTCACGACGTCGCCGATGCGCGCCGCGCCGCTCGACAACTGCCCGACCAGCTGGTCGGCGTTTTGCGCGATGTCGGCCGCGCGCTCGACCACGCCGTTGGCCTGGCTCGCCTGATCGCTGATCTCGAGGATCGAGGCGCCGAGCTCCTCGGTCGCGCCGGCGACGCTGCGCACGTTCGACGATGTCTGCTCCGACGACTGAGACGCCGCGCGCGCCTGGTTGTCGGCCTCCGCCGCGATGCTCGAGAGCGTGCGCGCGGTGGTTTCCATGCGCGAGACGTTGTCGGTAACCGCCGCGATCACCGCGGTGACGGTCGCGCGGAAGTCGTTGACCATCTGCTCGATGCTGGCCGCGCGCTGGCGCTGCGCGGCCTCCTCGGCCTCGCGCCGGTCCGCCATTTCGCGCCGGTCGATCTCGCCGGCGCGGAACACTTCGAGCGAGCGCGCCATCTCGCCGATCTCGTCGCGGTCGGCCGCGGCCGGAACCGCGAGATCGGTCTCGCCGGAGGACAGCCGGCGCATGGCGTCGCCGACCGAGGTGAGCCGGCGCACCAGGCGGCGCTGCACGTAGAACACGCCGATCGCGCCTGCGACCAGCACGCTGATCGCCGCGACGATCAGCAGCAGCATGCGGTTGCGCGACAGGTCCTCGACCAGCTTGATCGAGCCGCCCTGCATCGACTTTTCCGCATCCCCCACCAGCACCGCGACCGCGCGGTCGAGCGAGCGCTGGATGGTGACGTTCTCGTCGATCGTGCGGTCTGCGCCCGCAATGGCTGCCAGCTCGCGGTTGCGCAGCGCGAACAGACTGTTGTCGCCCTGGCCATAGACGATCAATTCGTCGATCGCAGTCTTGATATCCTGGTTGGTGAGCGTCCTGGCCGCCTTCTCGAGCAGGTCGGTGGCGGCCTTGAAGCGGTCCTGCATCGGCACCAGGGCATTGGAATCCTTGGCGACGGCGGCTTCGCTCAACAGGCTCGTGACCAGATGGGTTTGCGCGGCGACTTCGAGTGCGCTGCGCAGCCCCGTGATCTGCACCGCCACGAGGTCCTTCACCATCTTGCTGGTGCGCTTCACCGCGTCCTCGCTTTGCGTCACGACGTCGAAGTTGAGGTCGTCGATCAGGCTGATCAGCAGGTTGGACAGTTGCTCGTGTGCGCGGAAGACGTGGTTCAGCCGGTCCTGCCCGCTCGCGCCGGTTTGCGGCTTGAAGTCGGCGAGCTTGGCAAGGCCGCGCACCTTTTCCTTGAGCGGTTCGAACTTGGTGCCGGCAGGGAGCTTGGCGAGCTGCTTTTCGGCGCGCCGCGCCGACGCCGTGAAGCGGTCCTCCAGCATCGCCAGGATCGCGGGCGATGACGTGAGCGCGCCGGCGGTGAGCAGCCCAGTGACCAGGTTGGTCTCGGCCCCGACCTCGACCATCGCCTGCATCACCTGCATGCCGCCCTGGATCAGCGTGCGCACCGTGATGTCGCCGCTCTGGCCGACGTCCTCCGCCGTGGTGACGACCTCGAAGTAGGAGTCGTCGACGATCGGGGTGAGCTTGTCGCTGATCTTGTTGTGCGCGCGGTGCAGCGCCGCGAGGCGCGCGTCGAGGATGTCGCGGATCTCGGTGCGCTCGGAGATCGCCTGCTCCAGCGCCTTGAGGTTTTCCTTCAGGCGCTGCGCCATCGGCTCGGCAATGGAGAACCCGCCGGCGTCGCTCTGGCCGACGCGCAGCCGGTCCATGATCTGGTCGAGGTCGCGCGAGCGGGTCGCGATCTGCGCGGCGATCAGCTTGCGGTCGTCGGTCGACTTGGCCGAGACGTAGCGCGCGGCGGCCGCCGAGATCTCGCCCGAGGCGACCGAGAGGCGCAGCGCGTCGGTCATCATCGGCACCTCGCGCGTCGAGACGCGCTCGAAGCCGCGCTCGGTTTCCGAGAACGACATGATCGCGACGGCGGCGGCCACCACCGTGGTGACGGCGACCGCGCCGAAGGCGGCCTGCAGGCGCACCTTGATGCCGAACCTGGCGGCTTTCGGCGCAACCTCACTCATGGACAATCCCCCAAAACCCCGGCGGCTGGCGCCGCCTTGTGCCCCCAAAACCGCCTCCACTCATGCCCGCGAAAGTGGCCCCCTCCCTTTATCCCTCCCCCGCTTGCGGGGGAGGGTAGGGTGGGGGCTGGGTCCCCGCTTTCGCGGGGACGAGCGGAAACGGATCTACCTCGCGTTGTCAGTTGCTCGACACCCTGACCATCTTCTCGATCGGCTTGAACGAGCCGTCCGCCTCGATGATGGTCATGAACACCTTGTCGAGGCCCTCGTTCTTCTCCGCCGAGAACGTCATCGGCAGGCCGCCGATGTCGAACTTGCCGGTGTCCTTGATCGCCTTGAGCAGGCTTTCGCGCGTCACGTCCGAGCCCGCTTTCTCCAGCGCCGCGATCGCGAGGCGGCCGGCGAGATAGCCTTCGAGCGAGACGAACTCGGGCTCGCCGCCCGCCTGCTTGATCGCCGCCTGATAGTCCGCGACCACCTTGAGCGAGGCGTCGCCCGGGAACGGCACGACCTGGCTCACGATCACGCCCTTGCCCTCCGGGCCGAGCTCCTTGGCGAGCGCGTTCGCGCCGACGAACGAGATGTTGACGAACACCGGGTTGAAGCCGGTCTTGCGTGAGAGCTTGATGAACTCGGCGACCGGCTTGTAGGCGCCGACGATCACCACCGCTTCCGGCTCGGCGCGCTTCAGCGCGAGCAGCGCGGACTTCACCGCCACGGTGTTGCGCTCATAGGTCGCCTCGGCGGCGATCGCCATGTTGCGCTTGTCCATCGCCTTCTTGAAGCCGGAGAGGCCGGCGCGGCCGAACGCGTCGTCCTGGTAGAAGATCGCGATCTTGGAGATCTTCAGGTCCTCGGTGAGGTGCTTGACCCACGCCTCGGTCTCGGCGTCGTAGCTCGCGCGCACATTGATGACGTTTTCGAGCTTCGGGTTGCGCAGGAAGCCGGCGCCGGTGAACGCGCCGATGAACGGCACCTTCGCGGCGGTTGCGATCGGCTGCGCGGCGGCCGACGTGGGGGTGCCCACCGGACCGATCAGCGCGAACACCTTGTCCTCCTCGATCAGCTTCTTGGTCGCTACGATCGCGCGGTCCGGCTCGTAGCCGTCGTTCACGCTGATCAGCTTGAGCTTGCGGCTGTGCACGCCGCCCTTGGCGTTGACCTCGTTGAAAGCCGCGTTGAGGCCGAGCTGCATGCCGAGCCCGAGCGCGGAGGCCGGCCCTTCCAGCACGGCGGCCTGGCCGAACGTGATGGTGTCGGCGGTGACGCCGTCTTCGGCGCAGGCCGGACCGGCGAGGATCGCGCCGAGCGCGATGGCGGCAAGCGTGCCGCGAAGCATCAATTGCATGGAATCCCCCAGGCTTTCGGCGACGGTTCGCCGCCTCCGGAAGATGCGAGTTCCCAGTAAAGGAATGCTTAACGAATGGTGAAAAACGCCGCTGCGGCGCGGCAAATCCGCTTGCCGGCGAAGGGTTTGAGCGGCGCTTGCCGGCTGCCGGGCGTTCGGTTACTCCCGACGCCAACCCCGCGGAGTGTCCCCGTGTCGACCGACAAGCCGAACAAGCTCAAGGCGCGCCTGCCGCGCGGGCTCGCCGACCGCGGCCCGGCCGAGATCGCCGCGACGCGGCGCATGCTCGAGACGATCAGGCGCGTGTTCGAGCGCTACGGCTTCGAGCCGGTCGAGACGCCGCAGATCGAATACACCGACGCGCTCGGCAAGTTTTTGCCCGACCAGGACCGCCCGAACGAGGGCGTGTTCTCGTTCCAGGACGACGACGAGCAGTGGCTCTCGCTGCGCTACGACCTGACCGCGCCGCTGGCGCGCTATGTGGCCGAGAACTTCGACGCGCTGCCGAAGCCCTATCGCTCGTATCGCTTCGGCTATGTCTACCGCAACGAGAAGCCGGGACCCGGGCGCTTCCGCCAGTTCATGCAGTTCGATGCCGACACGGTCGGGAGTCCCAGCATGGCGGCGGATGCCGAGGTTTGCATGATGATCGCCGACACGATGGAGGAGCTGGGGCTGGGTGGAAACTACGTCGTCAAGGTGAACAATCGTAAAGTGCTCGACGGCGTGATGGAGGCTGCCGAGATATCTACTCAACAGCGGCTGACCGTGCTGAGGGCGATTGATAAGTTGGATCGGCTTGGTGAAGCGGGTGTGCGTCTGTTGCTTGGTCCCGGCCGCAAAGATGAAAGTGGCGACTTCACGAAAGGTGCGGGACTGAAGGATTGGCAGTCCGAATTAGTGCTAAAGACGACCGCGCAAGGTGATGATGCTGGGATCGGCGTTCTGACTATCGCGCCGGCATTGCCCGATGGCCGAAGCATTCGAACGGCGAGCCAATCTTTTCAATCCGGCGTCGATGAACTCGATATGATTCAGACCTTAGTTCGGTCTGCGGGCTACGAGGCAGATCGCATCCGTATTGATCCTTCCGTCGTCCGCGGCCTCGAATACTACACCGGCCCGGTGTTCGAAGTTGAACTGACCTTCCCCATCGCGGGCGATGACGGCAAGCCGGTGCGCTTCGGCTCGGTCGCGGGCGGCGGGCGCTATGACGGGCTGGTCGGGCGTTTCCGCGGCGAAAACATCCCGGCGACCGGCATTTCCATCGGCGTGTCGCGCCTGATGGCGGCGCTGCGGCATTTAAAGAAGATCGACACGCAGGCGGAAGCCGGCCCGGTGGTCGTCACGGTGTTCGATGCCGATCGCATCGCGGATTATCAGAAGATGGTCGCGGCGCTGCGCGGCGCCGGCATCCGCGCCGAGCTTTATCTCGGGAGCGGCAAATTCGGCGCGCAGATGAAATACGCCGACAAGCGCGGCAGCCCTTGCGCCGTCATCCAGGGCGGCGACGAAAAGGCCAAAGGCGAAGTGCAGATCAAGGACCTGATCCTCGGCGCGACGATTTCCGACATCAAGGATCGCGAGGCGTATCTGAAGGCGAAAGCCGACTCGCAATTCGCCGTGCCGGAAGAGCAGCTCGTCGACGGCGTGCGCAAGGTGCTCGCGCGCCATGGGGTGAAGTGGGAGTAGGGCGATTACCCCTCACCCAACCGAGTACGTTGAGATTCCTGCGATGCCCTCTCCCACAAGGGGAGAGGGCACAATAACCAAGACCGCACCGAGCGGCGCGGCCGCAAACACCGCAAATGCATTTGCGCCCTCGCCCCCTGTGGGAGAGGGCTACTCGGAATTTCCGCGAGGATGATCGGGTGAGGGGTCACTTCAGCGCAAGCTTATCGAGCAAGTCCGTCAAAACGCCTTCGGGGTTTCGCAGCACGTCGTGATTCCAATATCTGGCGACCTGAAATCCTTCGGAGGCGAGCAAAAGCGTCGCGATTGCGATTGGTTCTGGATTCGCTGTGTTGCCCGCCATCGACCTCGACAACCAGCTTCCGCTCGAAGCACACGAAATCAAGAATGTAGGTCTTGAACGGGACTTGTCGGCGAAACTTTGTCCCGTCCAGACGGCGATCACGCAGCAAGAACCAGAGCTGGAGTTCAGCCTCGGTTGGAATACGTCGCATTGCGCGCGCATGCTTGCGTAGGCGTGGTTTGACCGATTGATGGTGCGGCGCGTTAGCAACGGTACCCTCACCTCGCCGCTTCGCGGCGACCCTCTCCCCCAAGGGGAGAGGGTCGATCGGAGCGTGCCGCCCGTCCTCCGCCTCTCTCTTTACTTCTTCATCCCGCCCGGCATGCCCGGCGGCATCGCGCCCGGCCCGCCGGCCCGGCCCGGCGTCCTGTCGTTGATGTTCATCTTCAACCCATTGGCCATGATGATGTCGCCCGGCTTCTGATCCGCCTTGCACGGCCCGAGCCATTTCGATTCCACGGTCATGTTCGTCTCCGGCGGCATGTTCGGGATGGCAGGCCCGCCTTCGCGCTTCGCGTTGATCTTGACCGTGTAGGCGGAGTTGAAATCGCCGGACGCGACGCCGTGCGAGGTCATGGTGCCGGTCCCCGTGCTGCACACGGTATCGAACACGATGGTATTGCCGACTTTCTTGGTCTCGCGTTTCGAGCAGCTTTGCCCGCGCGGGCCGGCGCTCATGTCCTGCATCGCCTTGTCGGTCGCGGCATCGATGCATTGCTGCATCGTCTGGGGCGGCGCGCCGCGCCCCTCATAGGTCATGGTCATCTCCCACAGACCCGCCTTGCGTGACGGCATGTCCTGCGCGAACGCGGATGTGGCAACGAAAGTACTGGCGAGAATGATGGCAAGTCGCATGCGGTTCTCCCGATTCTGACCGGGCGATGTTACATGAAGGCACCATGAAACTCCTCACCGTCCGCCACGCCACCACCTACCGCTATTCGGCGCCCGTCAGCTTCGGCCAGCACCGGCTGATGCTGCGCCCGCGCGACAGCCACGACCTGCGCCTGGTCGAGGCCGAGCTGCTGCTCTCGCCGCCCGGCACCGTGCGCTGGATGCACGACGTGTTCGGCAATTCGGTCGCGCTCGTCGATTTCTCCGCGGCGGCGGCCGAGTTGGCCATCGTCTCGACCCTGAAGATCGAGCGCTACGCGCTGCAGAAGCTCGACGTTCCGATCGCGCCGGAGGCCGAGAATTACCCGTTCATGCATTCGGCCGACGACCGCTCCGATCTCGGGCGCCTGCGCGAACGCCACTATCCCGATCCGCACGGCGTCGTGGAAGCATGGGCGCGCCAGTTCGTGCTCGAGACGCCCACCAACACCTTCAACCTGCTCGCCACCATGAATGCCGCGATGCGCGGCTCGTTCGAATACCGCGCGCGCGAGGAGGAGGGCACGCAGTCGCCGGTCGAGACGCTCGCGAAGAAGAGCGGCACCTGCCGCGACTTCGCGCTGCTGTTCATCGAGGCGGCGCGCTCGCTCGGCTTCGGCGCGCGCTTCGTCACCGGCTATCTCTACGATCCGGCGCTCGACGGCGGCGCGGCGATGCAGGGCGCGGGCGCGACGCACGCCTGGGCCGACATCTATCTGCCGGGCGCGGGCTGGGTCGAGTTCGATCCGACCAACGCGCTGATCGCGGGCGAGAACCTGATCCGCGTCGCGGTGACGCGCGACCCGAGCCAGGCGCTGCCGGTCTCGGGCAGCTTTGCCGGGGAGGGTGCGTTCGTCGGCCTCGATGTTGCGGTGACGGTGCACGAGGAGCATTCGGACTAAACCATTGATCGGACACTATATTGGGCGCGATGTTGCTGCCCCCGCCGGCCGCCCGTTAAGCCCGCGCGGCGATCGCAATCGAAACCTTAACGGCAGCGTGCTAAAGGCCCGCGCGAATTGGACCAGCAGCGCCGCGCCATGCGCACGACCGACGCACGGAAATTCCAGCCATGACCGCGCCCGACGCACGGGCGGAGGCGCTCGCCGCGCATTACGAGCGCGCGGGCTATGCGCGCGTTGCCCCCGCGATCCTGCAGCCGGCCGAGCCGTTCCTCGATCTCTCCGGCGAGGACATCCGCCGCCGCATGTTCCTCACCACCGATCCGGACGGCCAGGAGCTCTGCCTGCGGCCGGACCTCACCATTCCGGTGTCGCGCGATTATCTCGCCTCGCCCGAGGTCGGCGAGGCGCTCGGCTTCTGCTATCTGGCGCCGGTGTTCCGCCATCGCGCCGACGGGCCGTCCGAATTCGTCCAGGCCGGCATCGAGTCGTTCGGCCGGCGCGACACCGCCGCCGCCGATGCCGAGATGCTCTCGCTCGGGCTCGAAGCGACGACGCATTACGGCATCGATGCGCCGGACATCCGCATGGGGGATGTCGGGCTGTTCTCCGCGCTGATCGCCGCGCTCGACCTCGCACCCGCGTGGAAGCGCCGCCTCGTGAAGGACTTCAACCGGCAGGGCAGCCTCGCGCATGACCTCGACCGCCTGGTCAGCGCGGCCGCGAGCGAGCGGCCGGAATATCAGGGCGTACTGACCGCGCTCGCCGGCTCCGACCCGAAAGCCGCGCACGCGCTCGTCACCGATCTGTTGTCGATTGCCGGCATTACGGCGGTCGGCGGGCGCTCGGTGGGCGAAATCGCGGATCGTTTCCTCGAACAGGCGGCGCTCGGCGCAAGCTCCGGCCTGCCGCGCGCGACGCGCGCGCTGATCGAGCAGTTCCTCGCCATCTCTGGCGATCCGGACGAAGCGGCCGACGCGCTGCGCACGCTCGCGGCGGAAGCGCAGCTCGATCTGTCCACCGCGCTCGACCTGTTCGAGAGCCGCACCGGCTTTCTCGCCGCGCAGGGCGTGGAGGTGTCGCGCATCAAGTTTTCCACCGCGTTCGGGCGCGGGCTCGATTATTACACCGGCTTCGTGTTCGAGCTGCACGACAAGGAGATGCGCGTCGACCGCCAGCTCGTCGCCGGCGGGCGCTATGACGAATTGCTGACGCGCCTCGGCGCAGGCGCGCCGATCCCGGCGGTCGGCTTCGCGGTCTGGATCGAGCGGCTGAACGAGATCGGGGCGGCCCCAAGGAACGCAACATGAGCGCGCCCTTCGTGCTCGCGGTGCCCTCGAAAGGCCGGCTGCAGGAGAACGCCGAGGCGTTCTTCGCGCGCGCCGGGCTGCAACTCGTCAAGCCGCGCGGCGCGCGCGAGTACCGCGGCACGATCGCCAATATTCCGGGCGTCGAAGTGGCGTATCTGTCGGCGTCCGACATCACGACGCAGCTCGGTCTGGGCGCGGTTCATTTCGGCGTCACCGGCGAGGACCAGATCCGCGAGATGTATTCCGACGCCGAGGCGCGCGTCGTGCTGATCGACCGGCTCGGCTTCGGCGAGGCGAACGTGGTGGTCGCGGTGCCGCAGGCCTGGATCGACGTGCGCACGATGGCCGACCTCGACGATGTCGCGACCGCGTTCCGCGCCACGCATGACCGCAAGATGCGCGTTGCGACGAAATACGTGAACTTGGCGCGGCAGTTCTTTTCCGCGCACGGCATCATCGACTACCGCATCGTCGAGAGCCTCGGCGCGACCGAGGGCGCGCCTGCGGCCGGCACCGCCGAGCTGATCGTCGACATCACCACCACCGGGACGACGCTTGCGGCGAACGGCCTGAAGGTGCTCGACGACGGCATCATGCTGCGCTCGGAGGCGAACCTGATCGCGGCGCGCGCCGCCGAATGGGGCGCGACGGAACGCGAGACCGCGCGGCTGATCCTCGACCGCATCGCCGCGCAGGGACGCGCGCGCGCCTTCCGCGAGGTGCGCACGCGCGCCCCCGGCATCGACGACAAGGTGTTGGCCGAGGCGAAGCAGCGCTTCGGCGTCGCGACGCCGTTCGGCGGGCCGACCTCGTCCGGCATGATCACGCTGCACTGTCCGCCGGGCCAGGTGCACTCGCTCGCGAGCTTCCTGCGCGGCGAGGGCGCCGAGAGCGTCACGGTGGCCGACATCGACTACGTGTTCACGCGCGACAACCCGCTGTTCGCCAGGCTGGAGCAGGGGCTCACGGGCTAGGGGTAGGGCGCAATAAGCATGTCCCCGCGAAGGCGGGGGCGGAGCGCATTGCGCCGCCTCGCCGTCGGACGGCGCAATGCGTTCGCTGCGCTCACTTATTGCGCCCTACGAACTGAGGGCGCCGACAGCGTCACCGTGGCCGACATCGACTACGTGTTCACGCGCGACAACCCGCTGTTCGCCAGGCTGGAGCAGGGGCTGGCGGGCTAGGGGGTAGGGCGCAATAAGCATGCCCCCGCGAAGGCGGGGCGCAGCGCATTGCGCCGCCTCGCCGTCCCGGGCGGACCCAATGTCGTCCGCGCCCGCCCGGCTGCAGCGCCCGCCCGCCGTTTGCGATAAGTATTGGCCGGACCATGGGAGCAGCTTCGCTTGCGTCTAGTGTGGGGCAGCAATTCGTTGTTCGGTGCGGCCGGCACCCGGACGATCGGCGTCCTGTTTGCGCTGCTCCTGGTTGCCGTCGTTACGGTTCTGCTCGCCGCCGCATCCGCGCTATTTCCGATCGAACATGTCACGATCGTGTACCTGATCCCGGTCATCCTGGCAGCGCTGCGCTGGGGCGCCGTCCCGGCGTTGTTCGCGGGAATTTCGGGCATCGCCTTCCCGGCCTTCTTTTTTTATGCGCCGCTGTATGATTTCCGGGTGCAGAGTCCGGCACAGGTTGCGGACATCGTTTTGTTCGTCGCTGTCGCGGCCATCACCGGCCGCATGGCGGTCACCGTGCGTCACGCCCGCATGCGCGCGCAGGCGGAAAGCCTGCGCGATGCGCTGATCGGCTCCGTCTCACACGAGTTGCGCACGCCGCTCGCCGCGATTGTCGGGTCGACCTCGGTGCTGGCACAGTCACCGATCGTCGAACGCGATGAGCATCTCTCCTCGCTCGTCCGCGTCGTGCGCAAGGAAGCGGAACGGCTCAATGGAGACATCCAGAACCTGCTGGACGCGACGCGCATCAGCAGCGAAGGCATCCGGCCGCACCTTGCGTGGGTCGATCCCGAGGACGTCGTCAGTGGAGCACTCGCGCGCAAGCGGCACTTGCTCGTCGATCGGGAGGTCATGCTTGCCGTCGCCGACGACCTGCCGCTGATCTATGTCGACCCGTCGCTGGTGGAGAGCGCGCTGGGTCAACTGATCGAGAACGCGGCCAAGTACTCTCCATCACAGGCATCAATGTCCGTCATCGCGCGACACAGCGGCAAGTCGATCGACATCGAGGTCGTGGATCAAGGCGAAGGGCTGGCTGGCGACGAGGTGGAGCGGGTTTTCGACCGGTTCTATCGCAGTCCGCGCCATGCCGGCGCCGTGTCAGGATCGGGACTTGGACTTTGGATCGCGCGGGCGCTGATCCAGGCCAGCGGCGGGACCATCCGCGCTTTCAGCGCGGGCCCGGGACACGGTGCCAGGTTCTCCATTACCCTGCCGGTCGACACCCAGCCGGCTTCCGAGGACGACGCCGATGAGTGATCTGTCGCCGGTCGTTCTCGTCATCGACGACGAGCCGCAGATCCGCCGCTTCCTGCGCGCCGGATTCGATCTTGAGCACTTCACCGTGCTCGAAGAGGAAACCGGCGAAGCCGGCCTGCGCACCGCCACGCTGCGTCCGCTCGACCTGATCGTGCTCGATCTCAATCTGCCCGACATGGATGGCGCGAGCATCGTGGAGCGGCTCCGCGCCTGGTCGACCGTCCCGATCATCGTTCTCTCGGTGCGGGCAAGCGACGCGGATAAAGTGCGGCTGCTCGAAAGCGGCGCCGACGATTACGTGGTGAAGCCGTTCAGCATGGCGGAGCTTCTCGCCCGTGCGCGCACGGCGCTTCGGCGGCAGGCGCGCGGTGCGCAGGGGGAACCCGTCGTCAGGCTTGGCTCCCTGACGATCGACCTCGCCGCACGCGCCGTGTTCGTCGAGAGCTCGCGCGTCGTTCTGTCGCCAAAGGAATACCGGCTGTTGCAGGTGCTGGCGCAGCACGCCGGCAATGTCGTGACCCACAACATCCTGCTGCGCGAGGTTTGGGGCGCCCGCCACATGCACAATTCGCACTATCTGCGCATTCTGGTGCGCAAGCTGCGTGGAAAGATCGAGCAGAATCCGAAGCAGCCGCGCATCCTGGTGAGCGAGCTCGGCGTCGGTTACCGGCTGGCGAGCGATTCGGAAGCGCGTTGATGAACAGGGCTGCGGCCGGATTGCGGTAGTCCCGGTTCCGGTCTTGCCCTGTTTACGCGGAATTTACATCGGACCGGCCTTTAGCTGCGCGAACGTTTACAGGACCAATCGGTATTGTCGCGAGTCTCTCAGCTTCGTTCCCTGACGGTCACACGTGCCGCGACGCCGATATTTGTCACCCAGCAAGACATTCCAGGCCGCGCGGGCGCCGACTTTGGCCGGGCTCAGGGTCGGCTAAGGGGATTTCATGAGCCTCAGTGAACAGCCGTATTATCCCTATCCGCGCGATCCTCTGATGCGGCTCGGGTTCATCGTCGGCGACATCATCGCGTGGTCGATCATCATCCTGATCGCATATGTCGCACTCAAGTCCACCGTGCACTTTTAGGAGCCGACGATGGACTTCGGGTGGGGCGCGCAGGCCTTCTGGATTGTCGTGGTCGTCGGCGTTGTTGCCGCGATCTGGTACAGCAAGCGCAACCAGCCCCCGCCGGAGACGAAGTAGGCCGGCTTGTTGGCGGGCGGGGGTGATGCGTAGGGCGCAATAAGCATGCCCCCGCGAAGGCGGGGGCGGAGCGCATTGCGCCGCCTCGCCGTCGGACGGCGCAATGCGTTCGCTGCGCTCACTTATTGCGCCCTACGAACTGAGGGCGCCGACAGCATCACCGTGGCCGACATCGACGACGTGTTCACGCGCGACAATCCGCTGTTCGCCAGGCTGGAGCAGGGGCTCACGGGCTAGGGGTAGGGCGCAATAAGCATGCCCCCGCGAAGGCGGGGCGAAGCGCATTGCGCCGCCTCGCCGTCGGACGGCAATGCGTTCGCTGCGCTCACTTATTGCGCCCTACGAACTGAGGACGCCGACAGCGTCACCGTCGCCGACATCGACGACGTCTTCACGCGCGACAATCCGCTGTTCGCCAAGCTGGAGCAGGGGCTCGCGGGCTGGATCAGTTCAGGCTGCGCGTTCTCGCCGCTTCGCTGCCGCAGCGACGACGTCGGGATTTGAGTCAATCACTTCGAGTAACAATGAACTGGCCGCGTCGGGGCGGCGCGCACCCTGTTCCCACTGCTGAACCGTCTTGGCGGGCAGACCAAAGCGCTCGGAAAAGATCCTGACTGAAGGAGCCGCCTTCCTTCGGATCGCCTTGATACGGGTTGGCGCAATCGGGGCCGGAACTTCGGTGACAGCCACCTTTCCGGCGCCGCGCTGCCACGCACGAATTTCCTTGAGTGAGCGGATGATCGACCGCCCCACGGCAGTCGAGGTTCTCCGGGAAGGCTTGGCTTTGGTCGTCATTGTTCTGAGTCCGTTTCGATGGAGCGGATGAGTTTCGTGATTGTCTTGCACTCTGCGGGCGTCAGATTGTCCTTGTCCGCCTTCGTATATACATCGAGCAACGCCAGCGCAGTTGCGCGCAGCACAATTGCGTAGATGACACGAGCGCCGCCGCTCTTGCCTCTCCCCGGAAGTCTGATGCGCATCTTGCGCGCGCCTCCGGTGCCTGGGATCACCGGGCCAAGCTGCGGCCGTTCGATCAAGGCTCTGATCAATTCGGCGATATCGTCCTCTTCAAGACCTGCCCGTTTGGCGCGGCGATCGAAATTGGCCGGGCGCAATACCCTCATTGAGGTAATTACCTCATTGAAGGAAGAGGCGCAATCTAGCCTTGCGTCTCCGTCGACCCGCGCGGCCGGAACACCACGAAATGCGTGATCGAGAAATTCACCGCGAAGCTCACCAGGATGGCGATCGCCTTGGCGGCCCACACCGGCATGAACCGGGCGGCGATCACGACGGTAATGGTCGACGCGGTGACCGCGACCAGGCCCGAGCCGACGAAGCCCGCGTAATCCTTTGCCCGCAGCCTTCCGCCGGTCTCGGCCGAGAACGTCGTCAGCGAATTCATCACATATGAGCCGGTGTTCGCCACGAACCACGCGGTCACGTTGGCGATCACGAGCGATGACGTGGCGTAGCCGAGCAGCAGGAAGAAGATCGCGGCATCGACCGCCGTATTGATCAGCCCGACCAGCGCAAACGAGAGAGCCTTGAGCGCCACGGCGCGCTCGCGCCACGCGGCGTGGGCGCGCTCGTACAACGTTGCGAGCGGAGCGGGCAGGCTCATGCGGCCCGCTTAGCACGGCGTATGCGCGGGCGCGACCAATTCAATTCGGCGGTCCGATGGGCTATAAGCGCGGCCATGAAGGCCGGGCTTTCCATCGTGGTTCCGCTCTACAACGAGGCGAACGGCCTCGCGCGGCTGCATGCGCAGCTCGCCGACGTGGCGCGCAAGCTCGCCGCGGCGCGCGACCTGTCGGTCGAAGTCGTTTACGTCGATGACGGCAGCCGTGACGGCACATTGCAGATCGCGCGCGCACTGCCGGCAGCAGCGCTCGACGTGCAAGTGCTGGCGCTGTCGCGCAATTTCGGCAAGGAGGCGGCACTCGCCGCAGGGCTTGACCACGCGGCCCGCGCCGCCGTTCTGTTCATGGACGGCGACGGGCAGCACCCGCCGGCGCTGATCGAAACGCTGGTCGCGCACTGGCTCGATGGCGGCTACGACGTGGTCTACACCGCCAAGGCGCACCGCGAAAATGAATCCGCGCTGCGCCGGCTCGGCAGCAAGACGTTTTACGCGCTGCTCAACTGGGGCGCGCGGCAAAGAATTCCGGAGGATGCCGGCGACTTCCGCCTGCTCTCGCCGCGAGCCGCACTCGCGCTGCGCCAGATGCCGGAGCGCAACCGCTTCTTCAAAGGGCTCGCGAGCTGGATCGGCTTCCGCCAAATCCGCGTCGACTACGAGCCGGCCGAGCGCTTGCACGGCGCGACAGCGTTCGGCTGGGCCTCGCTGCTGGGATTGTCGATCGAAGGGCTCACCTCGTTCTCGGTTGCGCCGCTGCGGCTGGCGAGCCTGCTCGGCGTGCTGCTTGCCTTCAGCGCGCTGCTCTTCGGTGTGAGCATGCTGTTCGAAGTGGTGGTCTACGGCGTCGCCGTGCCGGGCTATCCCTCGGTCGTGGTCGGCCTGATGGTGCTGGGCGGCGTACAGCTGATCATGATCGGCGTACTGGGTGAGTACGTCGGCAAGATCCTGTCCGAGCAGAAGGCGCGGCCGATTTATTTCATTGCCGAGCACAGCGTGAAGGCGGCCGAGGACGAGACCGGCGCGACGCGCACGGCGGCGGAATGATGCGGCGCATCTGGCTGTGCGCCGACGACTACGGCATTGCGCCCGGCGTGGACACCGGCGTCCGCGATCTCGTATCGCGCGGCCGGCTCAACGCCACGTCCGTGATGGTGGTGGCGCCGAGCTTTTCGTCCGCGGAGGCGAACGCGCTCTCCGCACTCAACGCGGAGAAGCAGCGCGTCGCGATCGGGCTGCATCTCACGCTGACCGGGCCGCTCAGGCCGCTCACTTCCGGCTACGCGCCGCTCGCCGACGGCGCGTTTCTCCCCCTCGCAACGACCTTGCGCCTCGCGATGCAGCAGCGCCTCGACATGACCGCGCTCGCGGCGGAAATCCGCGCGCAGTTCGAGGTCTTCGCGGCGGCGTTCGGCCGTCCGCCGGACTTCGTCGACGGGCATCAGCATGTGCATTTGTTTCCGCAGGTACGTCAGGCCGCGCTCGAGTCGACAAGCTGGATCGCGCCGCAAGCCTGGATGCGTCAATGCGGCAGCGCGTTGCCGCTGCGCCGCCGGCTCACCGACCCGAAGGGCCTGCTGATCGATTGGCTCAGCCGCGAATTCCGCGCTCGTGCCACCAGGCTCGGTATCGCCACCAACCCGGCCTTCGCCGGCACCTACACATTCCGCGCCAACGCGGACTTTGCCGCTCTTTTTCCGTCATTTCTCGAAGGGTTGCCGGCTGGCGGCCTCGTCATGTGCCACCCCGGCCATGTCGATGCCGAACTTGAGCGGCTCGACCCGCTTACGACCTTGCGCCAACGCGAATACGACTATTTTTGCAGTGATGCCTTTCCCACTGCGCTGAAAACACATGATTTGACACTGAACTGAAACAATTCGGCCTGCGACAACATTTCATCGTTGTGCCATTCCACGGGCCTATACGCCGCCCCATATCACGCCTGTCCCAACGGGGATGAGGAGGACGCCATGACGCCGCAGGAACGCCAGCTGATGGTGCAGCTGTTCGATCGCCTTGCCACCCTGGAAAATGCGCCGCGCGATCCCGACGCCGAAGCAATGATCCGCGAAGGATTCCGCCGCGCCCCGAACGCCGCCTACGCGCTGGTGCAGACCGTATTACTGCAGGACGAGGCGCTCAAAGCCGCCAATGCGCATATCCAGGAACTGGAGCAGGCGACCGGCGCGCCGCAACAGCAGCAGCAGCCGCGCGGCTTCCTCGACAACATGCGCGACAGCCTGTTCGGCCGCGAGGAGCCGCGCGGCTCGGTTCCGCGCGTGCCGCAAGGCGGCGCCCCGCTGGGGGCACCGCCCGGCTATCGCCAGGACCCGTGGGGGCAGGGCGGCCAAGGCGGCTACCAGCCGGGCGCCCCGATGCAGGCCCCGCCCCAACCGGGTGGCGGCGGTTCTTTCCTCGGCACGGCGGCAGCGGCAGCAGCCGGCATGATCGGCGGCTCCTTGCTGATGGGCGGCATCCGCTCGGCGATGGGCGGGCACGGCGCCGGCAGCCCGGCCTCGGGCGCATTCGATTCGCTCACCGGCCGCGGCGAAGGCACACCGTGGGGCGGCAGCGCGGCGGGCAGCGACCTGTCGCGTCAGGCCGGCCTCGATGACATCGCGGGCGGGTCCGGTTCGGGCGGCGCGCAACGCGCGGGGCTATTCGATTCGGCGCAGAATGATACCGAGGACGACTCGGATTTCGACGACAGCGGGGACGACGGCGACGACAGCGGCTTCGACGGGGGCGACAGCGACACGGCGTGACGGCGGCTCGCCTCGATCAAACCCAAAAGGCCGCCGTCACCACGGCGGCCTTCGTGTTTTCGTCGCACGTGGCGGTCAGATCACGACGACCTTCGTTCCCACCCGCACGCGATTGTAGAGGTCGGTGACGTCCTCGTTGCGCATGCGAATGCAGCCGGACGACACCTGCGTGCCGATGGTCCAGGGCTCGTTCGAGCCGTGGATGCGGTAGAGCGTGGAGCCGAGGTACATCGCGCGCGCGCCGAGCGGATTCTCCGGGCCGCCGACCATGTGGCGCGGCAGATCGGGACGGCGCCGGAGCATTTCGGGCGGCGGCGTCCAGTCTGGCCACTCGGCCTTGCGCGTGATGCTCTTCACGCCGGCCCAGGTGAAGCCCGGACGGCCGACGCCGATGCCGTAGCGCCGCGCCTTGCCGCCTTCCTCGACGAGATAGAGGAACCTGTTCGGCGTATCGATCACGATCGTGCCGGGCGCATGCTTGCCGCCGTAGGCGACGGTCTGCGGCAGGTAGCGCGGGTCCATCGCGGGCTGCGCGGGCTCTCCCTGCGGATAACCGAACAGCGAGCCACGTGAGGCGAGCGCGGGACCGGGATCGTAGCCGCGGTTCACGTAAGGATCACGCACGTAAGGATCGGCCGGCACGGCGCGTCGCGCGCGCGGCGCTTCTCCAGTGTTGTTGAAGAGGAATTCGAGGAAGCCGCCGCCGCTCTGCCGCGGCGCCGCCGCATAACGGACGTTTGAAGGTGTCTCCACTTGCGTCGCGTAGACGCGCGGCGGGTAGAATTGAGACTGCGCGGCGGCAGGCACCGCGGCGAACAGACTGATGACGGTGAGGGGAAGGGCGTGGCGGGACATTGACGTACTCTCGAACATGATCGTCACAACGAAGCCGTCCGGCTTCGCGTGCCATCACACGTCAGAAACTCGACCGTTTGGTAAACGAAACGCGCGGGCTGCGTTAATCACGTCGCTTCAGATTCCGTTCGTCATGTTACGGTTTATTTTGCGCAAAGGGGCATGGTTAACGCGGCGTGCCATCGTGCAGCTTGCCGCCAATGAACGTGTTCTTAAATCCGACTCGGTACGGATTGTCGCAGATTGTTGGGGGGCGGACATGCTGGCGCGGCGCAAGCCTTTTCGCGTCGAGACGATGGATCGGGTGCGCGTGAACGGCCATGCGAACGGCTACGCGCATCATTTCCCGCACGATGAGATCATGACCGAGCTGCGTGCGTTGCACGCGCTGGTCAAGCCGGCCGAACAGGTCAGTGCTCAGATCATCGACGGCTACAAGGCGCAAATCGCCGAGGCGCAGAAGCTCAAGACCGAGCTCGACCTGATCTATGACGCGATCAACCGGACCAAGCAGGAGATCGCGACCGTGCATCTTTCCGGCTTCGAAGGACCGGAGATGACGCGCGTCACCAACGAGCTCGACGCCATCGTCGGCGGCACCGAAAGCGCGACCGAGCAAATCCTCGCGAACGCCGAGGAGATCGACCAGATGGCGCACACGCTGGGACCGCGCCTGAAGAGCGAGCAGGACCAGGCGTTGGTGGCGGACATGCAGGAGCGCGTCATCAAGATCTTCGAGGCGTGCAACTTCCAGGACCTGACCGGCCAGCGCATCACCAAGGTGGTCTCGACCCTGAAGTTCATCGAGACGCACATCGTGCGCATGATGGAGATCTGGGGCGGGCTCGAAGCGTTCAAGGGCATCGAGGCCGAGCAGATCGCCGCGCGCGAAGGCGATGCGAAGCTGGTGAACGGCCCGAAGATCGCGGGCGATGCCGGCCACGCCTCGCAGGACGAGATCGACGCGCTGTTTGCCTAGGGAATTGCCGACCGGCCCGAGGACTGCGAAATCCGGACTTTCCTCGCTCTGGATGGCCTGCTAGAAGGCCCGCCATGAACGCGCGCCTCGTGATATCCAGCGTTGCTGGCCCGGTGATCCTCATTACGGACCCGGCCTCCGCCTGAAATTTCAGGCCGGGCGCCGGGACGCCGAGCCTCTCCGCGCAACCCTGAAAATTCAAGCGATCCGCCATGACCGATGCCCGCGACTACAGCGCGACGCTGTTCCTGCCGCAAACCGACTTTCCGATGCGCGCCGGCCTGCCGCAGAAGGAGCCGGAAATCCTTGCGCGCTGGGAGCGGCTCGGCCTCTATCACCGCCTGCGCGATGCCGCGCGCGGGCGTGTGAAGTTCGTGCTGCACGACGGCCCGCCCTACGCGAACGGCCACATCCACATCGGCACCGCGCTCAACAAGATCCTCAAGGACGTGGTGACGCGTTCGCAGCAGATGCTCGGCTATGACTCGAATTATGTGCCGGGCTGGGACTGCCATGGCCTGCCCATCGAATGGAAAATCGAGGAGGAATACCGCGCCAAGGGCAAGAACAAGGATGCGGTGCTGATCAACGAATTCCGCGCCGAGTGCCGCGCCTTCGCCGAGCACTGGCTCGGCGTACAGCGCGAGGAGTTCAAGCGGCTCGGCGTCGAGGGCGACTGGGCGCGTCCGTACACCACGATGAGCTTTGCCGCCGAGGCGCAGATCGCGCGCGAGCTGATGAAGTTCGCCGCCAACGGCACATTGTACCGAGGGTCGAAGCCGGTGATGTGGAGCGTGGTGGAGAAGACCGCGCTCGCGGAAGCCGAGGTGGAGTATGAGGATTACACCTCCGATACGATCTGGGCGAAGTTTCCGGTAACGCACGCGCTGGATAATCAGTGTTTCAAGACGCTGAACAAGGCGTACTGGAATGCCTCGATCGTCATCTGGACGACCACGCCGTGGACGATCCCGGGCAACCGCGCGATCAGCTATTCATCCAAGATCGCATACGGACTTTACAGAGTCATGGATGCGCCTTCGGACAATTGGGCGAAAGCGGGCGATCTCTTGATCCTCGCCGACAAGCTCGCCGAGGACGTATTCAAGCAGGCACGCGTCACCGCGTTCGAAAAGGTGAGAACGGTCCCGGCCGAAGACCTCGCGATGCTTGGCGCGAGCCATCCGCTTAAAGGTCACGCGCGAGGTTACGGATTCATCGTGCCGCTGCTTGCCGGCGACCATGTATCGGACGATGCCGGCACCGGCTTCGTGCATACGGCGCCCGGTCACGGCCGCGAGGACTTCGACGTGTGGACCGCGAACGCGCGCGAGCTGGAATCGCGCGGCATCAACACGGCTATCCCGTATACCGTTGACGAGAACGGCGCCTTCACGGATCACGCGCCGGGTTTCACCGGCGCGCGCGTGCTCAACGACAAAGGTGAGAAGGGCGACGCCAACGGTATTGTCATGAAGGTGCTGACCGACAACGGCATGCTGATCGCGCGCGGGCGCTTGAAGCACCAGTATCCGCATTCGTGGCGCTCGAAGAAGCCGGTGATCTTCCGCAATACGCCGCAATGGTTCATCGCGATGGACAAGCCAATCTTTTCCGCTCGTCCCCGCCAACGGGTCCGGCCTTCGGCCGGCCCGATGACAGGCTCCGGCGGGGACCCAGAGCAACAAGAACTGGATTCCCGCTTACGCGGGAATGAGCGGGGAGAGGCAAACGACACGCTGCGGCACCGCGCGCTGTCGGCCATCGAGGCAACCAAATGGGTCCCGCCGCAGGGCGAGAACCGCATCAACGGCATGATCGAGAGCCGGCCCGACTGGGTGATCTCGCGCCAGCGCGCCTGGGGCGTGCCGATCGTGGTGTTCGTGCGCGAGAAGGGCGACGGCTCGGTCGAGATCCTGCAGGACGAGGCGGTCAACAGGCGTATCGGCGAGGCGTTCGAGGCCGAGGGTGCCGACGCTTGGTACAAAGAGGGCGCGCGCGAGCGCTTCCTCGGCAGCCGTGCCAATGAGGACTGGAAGAAAGTCGACGACATCCTCGACGTCTGGTTCGACTCGGGCTCGACGCATGCCTTCGTGCTGGAGGACCCGCGCCATTTCCCGACGCTCGCCGGCATCAAGCGCCGCAAGGATGGCGGCTCCGACACGGTGATGTACCTGGAAGGGTCCGACCAGCATCGCGGCTGGTTCCAGTCCTCGCTGCTCGAATCCTGCGGCACCCGCGGCGTCGCGCCGTTCGACGTCGTGCTGACCCACGGCTTCATCCTCGACGAGAAGGGCGTCGACAAGATGTCGAAGTCGCGCGGCAACACGATCTCGCCGCAGGACGTGATGCGCACGCACGGCGCCGACATCCTGCGGCTGTGGGTGGTCGCCTCCGACTTCACCGACGACATCCGCTTTGGGCCGGAGATCCTGAAGAACTTCACCGACACCTACCGCAAGCTGCGCAACACGCTGCGCTGGATGCTCGGTAAC
The DNA here is from genome assembly GCA_005884685.1 of Alphaproteobacteria bacterium. Lineage (GTDB taxonomy): Bacteria > Pseudomonadota > Alphaproteobacteria > Rhizobiales > Xanthobacteraceae > PALSA-894. The sequence goes on along the minus strand of VBAH01000072.1, from coordinate 71,733 downwards.
CTGGCGCATTTCCGGCCCGAGGATCGCGTCGCGGCGGAGAACATGCCGGAGCTTGAGCGGCTGATGCTGCACCGGCTCGCCGAGCTCGACGCGCTTGTGCGCCAGGCTTACGCCGAGTTCGACTACAAGCGCATTTTTGCGGCGCTCAATGCGTTTATGACCGTCGATCTCTCGGCGTTCTACTTCGACATCCGCAAGGATGCGCTCTACTGCGATCCGTATTCGTCCGCGACGCGCAAGGCCGCGCTTACGATGATCGACCAGCTCTTCCGTTGCACCGTCACATGGCTTGCGCCGATGCTGTGCTTCACGACGGAAGAGGCCTGGCTCGCGCGCTATCCGGGGGCGGAGAGCTCGGTGCATGTCGAAATGTTCCCCGAGATTCCGGCGGACTATCGCAACGAGGCGCTCGCCGAGAAGTGGCGCAAGGTGCGCGAGGTGCGCCGCGTCGTCACCGGTGCGCTCGAACTGGAACGCGCCGCCAAGCGCATCGGGTCGTCGCTCGAGGCGGCGCCGATCGTCTATGTGTCCGACGTCGACCTGTTCGCCGCGCTGGTCGACGTCGATCTCGCCGAGGTGTCGATCACGTCGGCCGCGACCCTGGTCGAAGGCGAGGGGCCCGCAGAGGCGTTCCGACTCCCCGACGTGCCGGGTGTCGCGGTGGTGCCGAAGCTCGCCGAGGGCAAAAAGTGCGCGCGCTCGTGGAAAATCTCGGGCGCCGTCGGCTCCGATCCGGACTATCCCGATGTGACGCCGCGCGACGCGCAGGCGCTGCGCGAATGGGATGCCATCCCCAGGGCGGCGGAGTAGTGCTCGCGCGCTACCTCTTCGGCCCGCTGACCCGCTACGGGCTTATCGTCGCGCTCATCGTCTGCGCCATCGATCAGGCGGCAAAGCTCTGGCTGCTCAACGTGTTCGACCTCGCCAACCGCGGGATCGTGCACCTCACGCCGTTTCTCGATCTGGTGCTCACCTGGAACACCGGCATCAGTTACGGCCTGTTCCCGCAGGAGGGCGACCTCGGCCGCTATGTGCTGCTGGCGCTGAAAGCCGGCGCGGTCCTGATCCTGTGGGTCTGGCTCGCGCGGGCGGAATCCCGCCTCACGGCGCTCGCTCTCGGCCTGATCATCGGCGGGGCGTTCGGCAACGCGATCGACCGCCTGGCCTATGGCGCGGTGGCCGATTTCGTGCTGTTCCACATCACGACGCCGGGCTTCAATTTCACCTGGTACGTATTTAACCTTGCGGATGCCGCCATCGTTGCCGGGGTCGTTGGACTCTTGTATGAGTCCTTCTTCGGGGACACGCCGCAAAAGCGCCCCGATCCCCCCGGATGAAGGGGGTTGGCCGATTGGCCGCGTGGGGGCGGCCGCTGACCGTGACATTTGGACCGTAAACCGATGAGTGCCATGCCGAATGAGCCGTCAAGGAGCATGCGCCGGGCGCTGTTGGCCTGCCTCAGCGGCATGCTGCTGGCGCTGCCGGTAGCGGCGTCCGCGCAACAGGCGCAGGACGACGATGAGGACACCTTCGAGCAGAGGATCATCAAGAACATCCTGGGCGGCATGGGCGTGAATGTCGGCCAGCCCGGCATCGATTACCGCGAGCGTTCCCCGCTGGTGATTCCGCCGAGCCTCGACCTGCCGCCGCCGCAGGCGGCAGGCACCGCGGTGCGCAATCCGGCCTGGCCGCGCGAACCGGACCGCAAGGTCGTCGTGCGCAGCAGACCGAATGCGCGCGCGACTCCCGAGGATCCCGGAACGGACTCGGTGTTGAATCCGGACGAACTCCGCCGCGGTACCAATCCGCGCGCCGGCCGCGTGACCGACCCGTCGCAGACGACGGGCTCGGTCGAGGAGGCGAACATCGGTCGCCCGGTGCCCCCGAGCCAGCTCGGGTCCTCCAGCATCTTCAACTGGAACGCCCTGATGGGCACGCATTTGAACGAGCAGGCCCAGTTCAACGGCGAGCCGACGCGCGGCTCGCTCACCCAGCCGCCACCGGGATACCAGACCCCGTCGCCGAACTATGCCTATGGCGCCGGCGTCGACAAAGGCAGCGGCTGGAAAATCCCGAACATCCTGGAACGCGCGGTCGGGCGCGAGTAGTGGCGCGCGCCGGTTGGCCTTTTGCCGCACCATTGAGCGGCCGCCGGCGCGATGCGCCGGAACCTTGAGAGTATCACCTTGTCGGTATTGACCCGCTTTACCGCTCTTGTCGCCGTCTGCCTTGCGCTGTCGGCGCCGACCGTGTCGGCCGCGCCCGCGGTCACGCAGTTCAAGCTCGCGAATGGACTTTCCGTCGTTGTCGTACCGGATCATCGCACGCCGGTCGTCACGCACATGCTGTGGTATCGCGTCGGCGCGGCGGACGAAGTCAACGGCAAGTCCGGCATCGCGCATTTTCTCGAACATCTGCTGTTCAAGGGCACGGCGAAAAATCCCGCCGGGCGTTTCTCGCAGCAACTCGCCGCCGTGGGCGGGCAGGAGAACGCGTTCACCTCATACGATTACACCGGCTACTTCCAGCGCACGTCGCGCGAGCACCTCGGCACGCTGATGGAGTTCGAGGCAGACCGCATGACCGGGCTCGTACTGACCGACGATGTCGTCGCCTCCGAGCGCAACGTGATCCTGGAGGAGCGCAACCAGCGTATCGACAACGAGCCGTCCGCGCGGCTGGGCGAGCAGCTGCAGGCCGCGCAATACCTCAATCATCCATACCACCGGCCGACGATCGGCTGGCGCCACGAGATGGAGACGCTGGATCGCGAGGACGCGCTTAATTTCTACCGGCGCTACTACCAGCCGGACAATGCCGTGCTCATCGTGGCGGGCGATGTGACCGCCGACGAGGTGAAGGCGCTCGCCGAGAAAACCTACGGCAAGATCGAGCGGCGCGGCGCCATCGGCCCGCGCGTCCGCCCGCAGGAGCCGCCGCAGATCGCCGAGCGGCGTGTGACCTTCGCGGACCTGCGCGTCACGCAGCCGAGCCTGCAGCGCAGCTACCTGGTGCCGTCGTACACGACCGCCAAGGACGACGAAGCCGAGGCGCTCGACCTGCTGGCCTATGTCCTCGGCGGCGGGTCCAACAGCCGGCTCTACCGCGCGCTGGTGGTGGAGAAGCGCCTTGCGACCAATACCGGCGCCTGGTTTCAGGGCACCTCGCTCGACGATACGCGCTTCGGCGTCTATGCGACGGCTGCCGCGGGAAGCTCGCTCGAGCGCGTCGAGAGCGCGATCGATGCCGAAATCGAACGGCTGCTCGACAAGGGCGTCACGTCCGAGGAACTGGAACGCTCGAAGAGCCGCATGATCGCGGATTACGTCTACGCGCAGGACAACCAGTCCACCCTGGCGCGCCAGTACGGGGCGGCGCTCACCACGGGCTCGAGCGTCGAGGCGGTGCTGGCGCGGCCCGAGCGCCTGCGGGCCGTCACCGCCGATCAGGTGCGCGAGGCAGCGCGCCGCTATCTCGACAAGCGCCGCTCCGTGACCGGGTACCTGATCCGGGAAGGCACGCCGCGCGAGGAGAAGAAATCGTGAGCAGGCTTTTCGCCGCGGCGCTCGGCTTCGCACTGACGCTTGCCTGTGCCGATTTCGCATCGGCCGCGAGCAAGATCGAGGAAATCGTCTCGCCGGGCGGCATCAAGGCCTGGCTGGTGCGCGACAAGACCGTGCCGCTGCTGGCGCTCGATTACGCATTCACCGGCGGTGCCAACGCCGATCCGGCCGACAAGCCGGGCGTCGCCAACATGGTCGGGGCGTTGCTCGATGAAGGGGCGGGTGAGCTTGATTCGCGTGCCTTCCAGGAGCGCATGGAGGAGAAGGCGATCCAGCTCGGCTTCACCGCGGCACGCGACCAGTTCCGCGGTTCGCTGCGCTCGCTGTCGGCCAATCTCGACGAGGCCGTGAACCTGCTGCGCCTTGCGCTGACCGCGCCGCGCTTTGATGAAGAGCCGGTCCAGCGCATCCGCGACCAATTGCAGGCGCAAGTGCTGCGCGGGACGACAAATCCGAATGACATTGCCAACAAGCGCTGGTGGGCGGCGGCATTCCCCGATCATCCCTATGGCCGTCCGAGCCAAGGCACGACGGAGTCGCTCGCCGCGATCACGGTCGATGACCTGAAAGGCTATGTGCGCAACACGTTTGCGCGCGACACGCTTACGATCGGCATCGTCGGCGATATCGATGCGGACGGTGCCGGCGAGCTGATCGACCGTATCTTCGGCGCGCTTCCCGCCAAGGCTACGCTCGCGCCGGTGCCGGACGTTGCGATGCAAGGGCGCGGCGAGCGCATCGTGGTCGCACTCGACATACCGCAGACCGTGATCAGCTTCGGCGGCCCGGGCCTCGCCCGTAACGATCCGGATTTTTTCACCGCTTATGTCGTGAACCACATCTATGGCGGCGGGTCGATGACCTCGCGGCTCTATCACGAGGTGCGCGAGAAGCGCGGCCTTGCCTACGGCATCTATACCCGCCTGATCTGGATGGATCACGCCAACATCATGAGCGGCGCCACCGCGACCCGCTCCGACCGTGCAACCGAGTCGCTTGCGCTGATCGACGAAGAGACGAGACGCATGGGGGCCGAGGGCCCGACGCAGGAAGAGCTCGACAAGGCGAAGGCCTACCTGAAGGGGTCCTACGCGCTCGGCTTCGACACTTCGAGCAAGATCGCCGGGCAACTGGTGCAGATCCAGCTCGACAAGCTCGGCATCGACTATCCGGAGCGTCGCAACGCAATGCTCGATGCGGTCACGCTCGCGGACGCAAGGCGCGTTGCGAAACGGCTGCTCGACACCAAGATGCTGACGCTCGTTGTCGGCCGCGCGCAGGGGCCCACCAAAACGAACTAGCTTTTCGCAATGAGGCGTGGAACGTTTCTGCTGCAACGCAGTCAATGAGCGGCATGCCTTTCCAGCAAAACATCGAGCGCGCGCGCGCAGAGACAATCGGCACGCACGGCGTCCGGGCGGCGGCATTCGAAGATGCGTTGCGCCGCTCTGGGGCGGCGCTCGAATCGCTGCGCAACGCGCACGTGGAAGAAACCCTGCCGCTGCTGCGCCTTCCGGCGCGCACCGACGATCTCGCCGATATCGAGCGCATCGCCGGGCGGCTGCGCACGGGCGCGACCGATGTGGTCGTGCTCGGCACCGGCGGCTCCAGCCTCGGCGGCCAGACGATCGCGCAGCTTGCCGACGTCGGCGTGCGCGGTGCGGAGGCGTTTCGCGCGCCACCCCGCATGCACTTCATGGATAATCTCGATCCCGGCACCTACGGGACGCTGCTGGGCAAGCTGCCGCTCGCGACGACGCGCTTCATCGCGATCTCCAAGTCCGGCGGCACGGGCGAAACGCTGATGCAAACGGCGGCGGCGCTCGCGGCGGTGAAGCGAGCGGGCCTCGACGCACGCACCGGCGAATTGTTCTTCGGCATCAGCGAAAGCGCGAATCCGGGCAAGTCCAACGGGTTGCGCGATCTGCTCGGCTCCTCGGTCGCGGTGCTGGAGCACGATCCGCGCATCGGCGGGCGCTATTCGGGCCTCTCCAATGTCGGGCTGCTGCCCGCCGCGATCCTCGGCCTCGACATCAAGGCGCTGCGCGCCGGCGCCGCGATGACCCTGGCGCCGCTGCTCGCCGGCGATCCGGCGGCGACGGTCGCGCCCGCGGTCGGCGCCGCGCTCAACATCGCGGCCGCCGAGGCTGGCAAAAACATCGCGGTGCTGATGGCCTACGCCGACCGTCTGGAGCGGTTTTCGCGCTGGTTCGTGCAGCTCTGGGCCGAGAGTCTCGGCAAGGATGGCAAAGGCACGACGCCGCTCGGCGCGCTCGGGCCGGTGGACCAGCATTCACAATTGCAGCTGTTCATCGCGGGCCCGCGCGACAAACTGTTCACCGTGATCACGGTTGCGACCGAGGGACAGGGGCCGCGCATCGACGGCGCGCTTGCCGAGCGCGCGGGCGAGCCGGATTTTTCCGGCCATACCATCGGCGACCTCGTCGCCGCACAGGGGCGCGCCACGGCCGAGACCCTGGCGAAGAATGGCTGCCCGGTGCGCACCATCCACCTGCCGCGGCTCGACGAGACGAGCCTCGGCGCGCTGATGATGCATTTTTTTCTCGAGACGATGATCGCCGCGCATCTGCTCGGCGTCGACGCGTTCGATCAGCCGGCGGTGGAAGAGGGCAAGGTGCTGGCGAAGCGGTATTTGGCCGATGGTTAGTCGTCGTCGCCGGGCTTGACCCGGCGACCCCGACAGGGGACGCACGATCAATGCCCACCTGAGCGGGATGGCCGGGCATCGGGGCGTTTACGCCCGTCTGCGACGTGCTATGCCCGGCGATGACGAACATGACCATCCGAGTCACAAACGAAATCAGTCTCGACGAGCGCGAGATCGACGAGAGCTTCGTGCGTTCCTCCGGTCCGGGCGGGCAGAATGTCAACAAGCTCTCGACCGCGGTGCAGCTGCGCTTCGACGTGCGCGGTTCGCCCTCGCTGCCGAACGACGTTGCCATCCGCCTGATGCGCCTCGCGGGCAAGCGCCTGACCAAGGACGGCGTGCTGGTGATCGTCGCGCAGAACCACCGCACGCAGGAGCGCAACCGCGCCGAGGCGCTGGCGCGGCTGGTCGCGCTGATTCAGCAGGCCGCCGTGCGGCCGGTGCCGCGCCGCGCCACCAGGCCAACTAGGGCGTCGAAGGAAAAGCGGCTGGAGGGGAAAAAAGTACGCTCCAATATCAAAGGGTTGCGCCGGTCGAAGCCGGTGCTGGATTAGCGCTCCGTCATGGCCGGGCATAGCCCGTCGAAGACGGGCGTAAACGCCTGATGCCCGGCCATCCACGTCTTGCTTGCGGCATCAGAAAGTCGTGGATGCCCGGCACAAGGCCGGGCATGACGGAGGAGGGGCGGGGCGCCGCGGCGCAAAATCCCCTAAATTTGCCTCCGAACACTCCGAGTCGCCCGATGCCCGTCCGCCAGCTGGCCGAAACCATCGTCAACCGCATCGCCGCCGGCGAGGTGGTCGAGCGTCCGGCGAGCGCCGTGAAGGAGCTGGTCGAAAACGCGCTCGACGCGGGTGCGCGGCGCATCGAGATCGTCACCGACGGCGGTGGACGGCGGCTGATCCGCGTCACCGACGACGGTTCCGGTATGACGCGCGCCGATTTGGCGCTCGCGGTCGAGCGCCACGCGACCTCGAAGCTGCCGGACGACGACCTGCTGGCGATCGACACGCTCGGCTTCCGCGGCGAGGCGCTGCCCTCCATCGGGTCTGTCGCGCGGCTGATGATCGCGACGCGCCATGCCGGCGAGGCGCACGCCTGGGCGATCGAGGTCGATGCCGGCGAGAAATCCCCCGTCAAGCCGGCCGCGCTTTCGGAAGGTACGCGCGTGGAGGTGCGCGACCTGTTCTACGCCACGCCCGCGCGGTTGAAATTCCTGAAGACCGACCGCACCGAGGGCGAAGCGATCCGCGACGTGGTGCGCCGCCTCGCGATGAGCCGGCCCGACGTCGCGTTCACGCTCGCCGGCGAGGAGCGCTTAGCCGTCACATGGGGTGCGGCGCCGCCCGGGCCTGCCGGACGGCTGGCGCGGCTCGGCGATGTGCTCGGCGCGGATTTTCGCGCCAACGCCGTAGAGGTGCGCGGCGGCCGCGAGGGGCTCGCCATCGAGGGCTACGCGGCGCTGCCGACCTACACGAAAGGCAACGCGCTTTCGCAGTATCTCTTCGTCAACGGCCGCCCGGTGCGCGACAGGCTGATGCTCGGCGCGGTGCGCGGCGCCTACGCCGACTACCTGCCGCGCGACCGCCATCCGGTGGTGGCGCTGTTCGTCACGATCGAGCCGCGCGAGGTCGACGTGAACGTCCATCCCGCCAAGACCGAGGTACGCTTCCGCGATTCAGGCCTGGTCCGTTCGTCGATCGTGCGCGCCCTCCAGGATGCGCTCGCGCGCGATGCGCAGCGCGCCGCGACCACGGGCGGCCAAGCGACCATCGCGGCGTTTCGCCCAAACGTTGCGCGCCGCGGCTGGGACTGGCACAACTCGCCCGCCTTCCCGACGCAAGGAGCCACGGCACTCGCGGGCTTCGCCGAAGCCGCGCAGGCGGCCTTCGACACCGGCATGCCGCTCGCCGATGTGCGCGCCGAGGCGGAATCCGCGCCCGATCTGATTGATCGCCCGCTCGGCGCCGCGCGCGCGCAGTTGCACGAGACCTATATCGTGGCGCAGACACGCGACGGCATCGTGATCGTCGACCAGCACGCCGCACACGAGCGCATCGTCTACGAGCGCATGAAGGGGGCGATGGAAAGGTCCGGCGTCGCGCGGCAGATCCTGCTGATCCCGGAGATCGTCGAGCTCGACGAGGCGGACGTGGAGCGGCTGACCGCGCGCGCGCAAGAGCTCGCGAAATTCGGGCTCGTGCTCGAAGCCTTCGGCCCCGGCGCGGTCGCGGTGTCGGAAACCCCGTCGCTGCTCGGCGAAACCGACGCACAGGCGCTGGTGCGCGATCTCGCCGAGCACATGGCCGAATGGGACGAGGCGCTGCCGCTCGAACGCCGTCTGATGCATGTCGCCGCCACCATGGCGTGCCATGGCTCGGTGCGTGCCGGACGAAGGCTCAAGGGCGACGAGATGAACGCGCTGTTGCGCGAGATGGAGGCGACACCGAACTCCGGTCAGTGCAACCATGGCCGCCCGACCTACGTGGAGCTGAAACTCGGCGATATCGAGCGGCTGTTTGGGAGGAGATAAATAACTCCAGTGTCATCCCGGCCGAGCGCAGCGAGAGCCGGGACCCATCTACCCCGCATCGAGTCCCATGATTGTTTCGTGATACGTGGGTCCCGGATCGGCCCTGCGGGCCGTCCGGGATGACAGCGGAGTTCATTCGACGCATCGAAGAAAAACAAACTCCGTATCATCATAGGCGCGCCGTTCCACCTCTTCGAATCCCGCCGGCACCTTGAATGCCCCAGCGGCTTCCTCGACGACGATCAGCGCCTCGTTCGTCAGCCATCCGCCCTCGCGTGCAGACGCGAGCGCCTGCTCCGCCAAGCCCTTTCCATAAGGGGGATCGAGCAACACGAGCGAAAACGGCTCGACCGGATGCGCCGGTCCGAGCATGGTCGTATCGCGGCGGAAGATGCGCGTGACCGCCGCAACACCCAGCGCCTCGACGTTCTGCCGCAGCAGTGCGCGCGCTTCGGCGGCGTCATCGACGAACAACGCGAAGGCCGCGCCGCGCGAGACCGCCTCCAGTCCGAGTGCGCCAGTCCCGGCGAACAGGTCGAGCACGCGCGCGCCGGGGACGGGGTCGCCGTGGGCGTGAGCGAGGATGTTGAACAGCGACTCGCGCAAGCGATCGGCGGTCGGCCGGATGCCTTGCGACTTCGGCGCCGCAAGCGCGCGCCCGCGCAATCGCCCGCCGACGATGCGCACCTAACGCTTTCCGCGGTGCGACCGCCCGCCGCGCTTGGGCGCACGATCCTCAAATGAGGGGCGCGCGCCTTCGCCGCGGCGCGGGCGCTGGAATTTCTTGTCTTGTACGGGGCGCTTTTCGCGCTTCGGCTTATCCCCCGCCCCGGCTCCGCCGTCTCGTTTTCCGCGGACGGGGAGGGGAACCGCGGCGCCGCCGGCGGCGACAGGGGCTGCGGGTTTCCTCTGGTGCACGATCGGCGCCGAGAAATCCGCCCCCGCGATACGCACAAGCTTCTCGCCGAGCTGATCGCGCAGCACCCGCGTCGGGACTTCGGAAACGTCGCCTTCGCCGAGTTCGCCCAATTGAAACGGCCCGAACGACACGCGGATCAGCCGCGCGACATGCAGGCCGAGATGGCGCAGCACGTTGCGCACCTCGCGGTTCTTGCCCTCGCGGATCGCGAACGTGATCCAAACGTTGGAGGGCTGCTCGCGGTCGAGCGTCGCCTCGATCGGCCCGTAATGGATGCCGTCGACGGTGACGCCGCCGCGCAGCGCGTCGAGTTCGGCCTGCGTCACCTTGCCGTGCGCACGTACGCGATAGCGCCGCAGCCAGCCGGTCGCGGGCAATTCGAGCGCGCGCGCGAGCCCGCCGTCGTTGGTCAGCAGCAGCAGCCCTTCGGTCGAAAGATCGAGCCGCCCCACGCTGATCAGACGCGGCAGGTCCTGCGGCAGCGCGCCGAAGATGGTCGGACGGCCCTGCGGGTCGACGTGCGTCGTCACCAGCCCGCGCGGCTTGTGATAGAGGAACAGCCGCGTGCGCTCTGCGCCGGGCAGCGGCCTGCCGTCCACCGCGATCTTGTCGGAAGGAGTGACGTTGAGTGCCGGCGAGGCGATCTTTGCGCCGTTGACGGCAACGCGGCCGGCCGCGATCCACGCCTCGGCTTCGCGCCGCGAGGCGAGCCCGGCGCGTGCAATGACTTTGGCGATGCGCTCGCCTTGTGTAGGTTGGTCCGACATCGGAGCCTTATGCCACAAAGTTTCATGGATGACGCGCTCGCTGAGGCGCGCGCCGCCCAGGCCGCCGCCGAGGTTCCGGTCGGTTGCGTGATCGTGCGCGCCGGCGCCGTGATCGTACGCACCGGCAACCGCACCCTGCGCGACCGTGACCCGACCGCGCACGCCGAAGTGCTGGCGATCCGGCAGGCCGCAGCCATGCTCGGCACCGAGAGGCTCACCGACTGCGATCTCTACGTCACGCTCGAACCCTGCGCGATGTGTACGGCGGCGATCTCGTTTGCACGCATCCGGAGGCTCTATTATGGCGCGGCCGATCCGAAAGGCGGGGCGGTGGAGAACGGCGTGCGGTTCTTCGCCTCGCCGACGTGCCATCACCGGCCGGAGGTCTATGGCGGTATCGGCGAGAGCGAAGCGGGTGCGCTGCTCAAAGAGTTTTTCAAGGCGCGACGCTGAAGCAACTCCGCTCATTCCCGCGAAAGCGGGAATCCAGGGTCAAAGAACTGGGTCCCCGCTTTCGCGGGGACGATCGGATCAGACGCTAAGCAACCCCCCAAGCCTCTCCTTTGCCTCCGCCCTGATCGGTTCGGCGGCGCGCAGGATCGCGCTCGCCTGCAAAAAATCGAGCATGCGGAAAATGCCGATGTTCGGCCGCAGCACGAGGTCGGGCGCGCCTTCCTTCAGCTTGTGCGACACGATGGTATGGCCCATCACGCTGATCGCCGAGAACAGGCTGTCCCACGGATCGGGCACGCCGCCGCGTTCTGTCGCGCCGCCGGACACGTCGACCGCGACGATCACGTCGGCCTTGCCGCGCAGGCAGCCGAACGGCAGCGGGTCGGTGACGCCGCCATCGATCAGCACGCGGCCGCCGACGTCCAGCGGCTGCACCAGGCCGGGCACCGCCATGGACGCTGCGACCGCGGGCTTCAGTGGTCCCTCGCTGAAGGCGAGCGCTTCGCGCGCGTGAAGGTCGGTGGTGACGGCGGTGAATGGAATTTTCAGGTCCGCGAAATCGTCGGGCAGCAGCTCGCCCAGGAACGCGTCGTAGAACCTGGAGGCATCCACGACCAGCGGATTGCCGAACCCCGCGCTCAACAGCTCCGACCACGCAACCGCGCGCGCCCCCATCACGCGGCGCATCACCTCGGCGCGATTGTGCGCAAGCGGAATGAGGTGGCGGCGCATCGCACGGCCGGTGACGCCCGCCGCGTAACCGGCGCCGATTACCGCGCCGATCGACGAACCCGCAATCGCGACCGGTTTCACGCCCATCTCGTCGAGCGCTTCGACAATCGCGATGTGCGCCAGCCCGCGCGCTCCGCCTGCGCCAAGCGCCAGCGCGAAGGTTTTCACGACTTGTTATGGAGCATGATCTTGCTCCGAAAACCGGTACCCATCCCCGATCGGGTCGAGGACACGCTTTTCGGGATCATGCTCCCGCCTGTTTGGCGAACTCCCAGGCGGTGGCGGCGAGTGGCCGCACCATTTGCGCGCGCGCGGGTGCATTCTCATTGGTCGCCGTGCCGTCGCGCACGCGTCCGACGATTCCTTGCAGGATCGCAGCGAGGCGGAAGAAATTGTAGGCCGAGTAGACCGCAAGATACGGCCGCGGATCGAGACCGGTGCGCGCCACGTAGGCGTCGACGTAATCCGACAGCGCCGGAATGCCGAGCGCCTTGAGGTCGAGCCCGACCAGCGAGCCGGTACCGGCGCTCGAGTCCGAGTGGGGCATGTGCCACTGCATGCAGTGATAGGTGAAGTCGGCGAGCGGATCTCCGAGTGTCGACAGTTCCCAGTCGAGCACCGCGAGGACGCGCGGCTCGGTTTGGTGCAGAATCATGTTGTCGAGCCGGTAGTCGCCATGCACCAACCGCACCGGGCCGGCCGGCGGCAGGTTTCCCGGCAGCCATGCCATGATGCGCTCCATCTCCTCGATCTTCTCGGTCTCGGAGGCGCGGTACTGCTTCGACCAGCGGTCGACCTGACGCGCGACGTAGTTCTCGCCGCGGCCGTAGTCGGCGAGCCCGACTGCCGCGGGGTCATAGGAATGCAACCGCGCAAGCGTCGCGTTCATGGCGTCGAACACCGCGGCGCGTTCGGCGGGGTTCGAGCCCGGCATGTCGGGCACCCAAATCACGCGGCCCTCGACATAACCCATCACGTAGAACGCCGTGCCCGTGATGCTCTCGTCGGCACAGTAGACAACCGGCTCGGCGACCGGGAAGCCTTGGGCAGAGAGCGCGCTGATGACCTTGTACTCGCGATCGACTGCGTGCGCAGAGGGGAGCAATTTTCCGGGCGGCTTTCTGCGCAGCACGTATCTGCGCGCGGGCGTTTCGAGATAGTAGGTCGGGTTCGATTGGCCGCCCTTGAACTGCCTTACTGTCAGCGGACCTTTGAAGCTGGGTGCGTTCGCCGTGAGGTATGCTTCCAGTCGGGCGGCATCGAAGCGCAGCGGCGCCGCCACCTCCTTGGTGCCCGTATAGGTCGCCTGCCGGTCGATCTGGGTCATGGCTAGACTGCGATCGGGCGCGGCTTTCGCGGTCGGCGCCGTCTTGACCATTCAACGCGGTGACGCATCAAGTGATCGAGCGCCTTGTGTTTCTCATTGACCGCCTTCAGAACCGCAATCTCGATAGTTTCTCCGGTAACTGCGGCCAGCTTTCGGATAAGAGCTTCAGTCTCCTTATCCGTTATCCGGATGCCGCGCTTTCGAGGTCGGTAAGGGCCAGGACGCGGTTTCGATGCAAGTTTCATCACGACGCTTTCTCCCGCTCCACCGCAAGATACCCGATATCCCGCCGGCAGAAACCCTCCGGCCAGTCGATCTTGTCGACCGCCGCGTAGGCGCGCGTTTGAGCCTCGGCCACCGACGTGCCGGTGGCAGCGACGCCGAGCACGCGGCCGCCATTGGCCGTGATGCGGCCGCCCTCGGCCCTGGTGCCGGCGTGGAAAATTTCCACACCCTCGACCGCGCTCGCCGCACCAAGTCCCTCGATCACCGACCCCTTGCGGTAACTGCCCGGGTAGCCCTTGCTCGCCATCACGACGACGAGCGCGGCGTCGTCATACCAGCGCAGATCGAAATTCTTCAGTTGCCCGTCGCGTGCCGCGATCAGCGACGGCACCAGATCCGACATCAGCCGCAGCATCAATACCTGACATTCGGGATCGCCGAAGCGCACGTTGTATTCGATCAGCTTCGGGCCCTGCTGCGTGATCATCAGTCCGGCGAACAGCACGCCACGAAACGGCGCGTCCATCTCCTTCATCGCCCGCACGGTGGGCTGGATGATCTCCTTCATCGTGCGATGCGTGAGCTCCGGCGTCGTCGCGGGCGCTGGCGAATAGGCGCCCATTCCTCCGGTATTCGGGCCCTTGTCGCCGTCGAAGGCGCGCTTGTGATCCTGCGCGGAGGCGAGCGCAATCGCAATCTCGCCATCGCACAGCGCGAAGAAAGAGGCCTCCTCACCAACGAGAAACTCCTCGATCACAACCTCGGTGCCGGCCTCGCCAAGTCCGCCGGAGAACATCATGTCGATTGCGGCTTCGGCCTCGGCGATCGTCTCGGCGATGATCACACCCTTGCCTGCCGCGAGGCCGTCCGCCTTGATCACGATCGGCTTTGCCTGGCTGCGGGCGTAGGCCTTTGCAGGCTCAGCCGCCTTGAAGCGTTCGTACGCGGCGGTCGGAATGTTGTGCGCCTTGCACAGGTCCTTGGTGAAGCCCTTGGAGCCCTCGAGGCGCGCAGCCGACTGGTTCGGTCCGAAGGTCTTGAAGCCGGCGGCTTCCAGGTCGTCGACGATGCCGGCGACCAGCGGCGCCTCCGGCCCGACCACGACGAAATCGACCTTGCTCGCCTGGCAGAATGCGATCACTGCGGCATGGTCGGCGAGGTCGAGCGGCACGCACTCGGCTTCCTGCGCGATCCCGGCATTGCCCGGCGCGCACCACAGCTTCGTTACAAGGGGCGAGGCGGCGATCTTCCAGGCGAGGGCATGCTCGCGTCCGCCCGAACCGAGGAGGAGGATGTTCATGGGTGGGATGTAACAGGATTCGGAAGCGGTTGTAGCCCGGACGATCTCGTAGCCCGCATGGAGCGCAGCGTAATGCGGGTTTAGTCCCACATGATCTGACGCCCCCGGATTTCGCTTCGCTTCATCCGGGCTACAGGATGATCGCGGCTTTGGTGCCCGCCGGCAGCGCGTTCGGGTCGACCTCGATCACGCCGTCGCGCAGCCGCACGCGATAGGTCGCAAGCTTTTCGGTGAACGGCGGCGGCGCGCGGCCGTCCTCCAGCCGGTACTCATAGCCGTGCCATGGGCAGGTGACGCAGCCGTCGATGATGCGGCCCTCGCCGATCGGACCGTTCTGGTGCGCGCAGACATTGGTCAGCGCGCCGATCTGATTGCCGTCGCGGAACACCGCGATGCGCTCGCCGTTTGGCGCCGCGACGATGCGCGCGCGCTGGTCCGGGATCGAGTCCGGAGGCCCGACCGCGATCCAGTTCTCGGGGTAGAGCAGGACGGCGCGGTCCGCCTTCCACTGCCGTTCGCGCCACGCCGCGGCGAGATGCAGCGCGGTCACCATGGCAAACGATCCGCCGAGCAGGATCGGGATGTGGATGCGCTGGTCCTCCTGCATCGCACCGAGCGCGACATGCATCACCAGCACGCCGTAGGCGACGTAGAGCGTCATGTGCAGCGCCTTCCAGACGCGCGGTGTGAGGAAGGCGAGCCAGAAATCGTGGCTGGTTGCGGCGAGCAGGAACAGGATCGAGAGCCCGGTGAGCCCGAGCGCCTTGATCGGAAAGCCGATGAATTTGGCGTAGTTCGGGCTCGCCGTCATTTCGGTGACGAGATCGCCCATCGCGCCCTGCACCGAGAACCAATCGACCACCGACAATGCATGCAGCAGCGCAACGAAAAATGTCAGGACGCCGAAATGGCGGCGATTGTAGAGCAGCGGCAGGAAGCGCGGCGAAAGCCGCGCTAGCGGCCCGATCATCAGGATGACGGTCAGCATCGTGAACGCACAGGTGCCGAACGCCTTGATCCGCAGGTTGATCCAGGCCGGTTGATCGGCGGGCGGATTGCGCAGCGCGCCCACCGTCATGAACGTGGCGATGAACACCACGACGCCGGCAATCAGGATCGCATCGTAGAGGATTTTGCGCCGGTTCCACTGCACCGCAGAGAAGCCGGCGCTCATTGGCGTGGCTCCGGCATAAGCGCGTTCAGGCGCGTCTTCGACGCGCTATTGGCGGGCGGCTCGGGCGGCGGGCGCTTGACCAACGCCATGGTGAAGCCGAGCGCGACCAGCACGGCCAGCACCGGCCACAGCAATCGATGGACCGTGCGATGACCTCGCGTCATCGGACCCTGATCCAGCGGATGAGGACGTAGGGCCACAACGCCGCCACGCCGGGCAGGATCAGGATGCGCGCCCCGAGACTGACCGGCGCCGGCTGCACCCGCGTCACGCCGAAGGTGACGAACGCCAGCGCCGTCACGCCGCCGACCGCCGCGTACAGCGCGAACGAGTTGAGCAGAAATGCGACGACAGGATGCATGAGAGTCGGCCCAATGCCTGACTATATGGCATAACCCCGCCTCGGGTTTCGCGGCAAATTGCACTGCCGGAATCGTCCAGAAACCGCTATTGAAACCACAATGAACGAACCCCGCGTCAACATTCCGGAATGGACCGTCTCCGAGCTTTCCGTGGCGCTCAAGCGCACCGTGGAGGATGCCTACGGCTTCGTGCGCGTGCGCGGCGAGATCACGGGCTATCGCGGGCCGCATTCCTCCGGACATTGCTACTTCGCCCTGAAGGACGAGGGCGCCAAGATCGACGCGGTGATCTGGCGCACCGCCTTCGGCCGCATCCGCTTCAAGCCGGAGGAAGGCCTGGAGGTGATCGCAACCGGGCGGCTCACGACCTACCCGGGCCGCTCCTCCTACCAGATCGTCATCGAGAGCCTCGAACCGGCCGGCGTCGGCGCGCTGATGGCGCTTCTCGACGAGCGCAAGAAGAAGCTTGCGGCCGAGGGCCTGTTCGACGAGGCGCGCAAGCAGCTCATCCCGTTCCTGCCGGCGGTGATCGGCGTGATCACCTCGCCGACCGGCGCGGTGATCCGCGACATCCTGCACCGACTCGCCGACCGCTTCCCGCGCCATGTGCTGGTGTGGCCGGTGCGCGTGCAGGGCGACGGCTCGGCCGGGGAGATCGCGGCCGCGATCGCCGGCTTCAATGCGTTGCCCGAAGGCGGGCGCATCGCGCGGCCCGACGTGCTGATCGTCGCGCGCGGCGGCGGCTCGCTCGAAGACCTCTGGTCGTTCAACGAGGAGATCGTGGTGCGCGCGGCGGCGGAGAGCATGATCCCGCTCATCTCTGCGGTCGGCCACGAGACCGATATCACGCTGATCGATTTTGCCTCCGACAAGCGCTGCCCGACGCCGACGGCCGCCGCCGAGTGCGCGGTGCCGGTGCGTTCCGAACTGCTGACGCGGATCGACTCGCTCGCCCGGCGGCAGCTGTCCGGTTGGGTGCGGGGGATGGACGGGCGCCGCACGGAGTTGCGCGCGGCCGCGCGCGCGCTCCCGGCCGCCGATGAGCTGCTCGCGCTGCCACGCCAGAAACTGGACTCACTTTCCGAGCGGCTGCCGCGCGCGCTCCATGCCAACGCGCAGATCCATTACAAGCAGTATCTGCGCTGTGCCGCGCGCCTCACCCCGCCGCTGCTGCGCTCCCGTGTCCGGCGTGATCGCGAGCGGCTCACCAATGCGGGCGGGCGCCTGACCGCGGCAGTGCGGGCCAACCTCGCGGCCCATCGTCAGCGCATCGTGCGTGACCGCGAGCGCGTCGCCACGTTGTTCGAGCGCGGCTCGGTCGGGATGGCACGGTTGACCGAGCGGCGCTTCGCGGCGCTCGACCGCGCCGACAAGCTGCTTGCGGCGTTCTCGTATCAAAGCGTGCTGGCGCGGGGCTTTGCGCTGGTGCGCGATCCCAAAGGCGCGCCGCTGCGCAGCGCATCGGCGATCAACCCCGGCCAGCAACTCGACATCGAGTTCAGCGACGGGCGCGCGACCGCGGTCGCGACGGAAGCGCACGGCGTGCCGGTGACGCCGCGCCAGCCGATCCGCCCGCGCTCGCGCCGCTATGGCAGCACCGAAGGGCAGGGCAGTCTGTTCTAGCACGGCCATGGCGGGTATGGCCCGTCTCGACCGATTACGGCGCGTGACGAAAACTGACGCGATCGCGCCTGCCTGAGTTCCGCCATCTGCCATGGCCGCATCCCGGTCCGCCTCGCGTGTCATTGTTCCGATACAACACGGGCTTGCAAATGACACAAATCTCCCTTCAAGATGACGCGGGCGAAAATCGGGATGGCACGGCGGCTTTTCATCAAGGCACGCGCTCGCGCGCGGCATGCGGGAGGATTGCATCATGACGGTGACCGGTCAGCTCTGGTACACGACGCTTGATTCCGGCGACGGGCAGCTCGCCGGTTACTTCAATTCAGATGGCTCATCGATCACGCAAGTCGGCCCGACCAGCCAGGCCGGCTTGACGATCGGCGTCGACACCGCGGCCGGATATTACTTCATCGTCAACGGCGACTTCACCTCGATCAGCTCGTATCGGATCAACGACAACGCCCTGATCAGCACCATTCAAGTCTCTGATTCTTCGCTCGGTGAACTTACCAACGCACTGGCTGTCGATCCGACCAATCACGTTCTATTTGCCGGCCGGTGGGATACCGACCTCGATCACACCGGCATCGTCAAGATCAACTACGATCCGATGACCGGCATGCTCGATGCGACCGCGGCGTTCGATCAGACCCCGAGTTTTCTGGTCACGGGGACGTCGACGGGCGGAAACTATGTCAACGCGACCACTTTCGAGATC
Organism: Alphaproteobacteria bacterium; assembly: GCA_005884685.1. Classification (GTDB taxonomy): domain Bacteria; phylum Pseudomonadota; class Alphaproteobacteria; order Rhizobiales; family Xanthobacteraceae; genus PALSA-894. The sequence goes on along the minus strand of VBAH01000072.1, from coordinate 53,366 downwards.
GATACCGCCACCCACAAGCTTTACTACACCGACTGGGACAACAACTATTCCTTCGCGCCCTTCGCGGCGACCAACGCGATCTATGTCGTCAGCGACTACACGGCGGCGAATCCCACCGTCACCAAGCTGACCGACGACAGCCAGTTCCCCGCAGATTCGAGCAACGGCCTGATCGGCAACATCGCGGTCGACGATGCGAAAGGACTGCTCTACTTCACGACCCTCGACCTGGCCGATCCGGGGCAGGGCCACGTCTGGTACATGTCGATTGCCGGCGGCACGGCGACCAAGATCGCCGATCTCGACAATCTCTACATCGGCGTGCCGGCCGGCCTGTCGCTCGACCCGGTCACGCAGCAGCTTTACATCTCGACCGCCTATTACGATGCGCCGGGTGGCGGCGGCTATCCGAACGATCCGACCCCGAACGCAAACCACATCCTCGTCTATCAGCTCAGCGCCGACGGGCACACCTTCGACAGCCTGGTGACGAGCTACACGCTGAACCAGCTCGAAGGAACCACGCCGGCCGGTAACGGCTCTCATCCCGGCGCGTCGGTCTGGAACGAGTTGCCCGTTCTTTCGCTCACCAACCCGGGCACACACGCGGTCGAGCAGGGCAGCGCGATTGCGGCCGCGGGCTCATTCTCCAGCAGCGACGACGGCGGATATTATGCCGGCGCGGTGATCCAGATCACCGGCGGGACCTTCGCGTCGAACGAGACCAGCAGCACGGACGATCACCTCTTCGTGCTGGATGGATCGACGCAGCTTACCAGCGGCATGTTCACCGGCACTAACATCATCGTCAGCTACGACAGCGGCAGCGAAAAGCTGACGCTGTCCGGCTACGACACGATCGCGCATTACAACACGGTGATGTCCGCGCTCGGCTACTTCGCGACGGGCGACAATCCGACCAACTACGGAAACAACGACACGCGCACCCTGACCTGGACGGTGAGCGACGGCTCGCTCAACGTTCCCGCCGGCCAGGGCCAGAACACCGGCACCACGACGATCACCATCGATGCGGTCAACGATGCACCGGTAAACCATCTTCCGGCCAGCAACCCGGGCGGAAACGAAGACACGCCGATCGCGATCACCGGCATCTCGATCTCGGACGCCGATGCCGATCCCGCCAGCGCGGCGCAATCGTTGACCGTCACCCTGTCGGCCGCGCATGGCGTCCTTACGCTGGGGAGCACCAGTGGGCTGAGCTTCAGCACGGGTGACGGCACCGCCGATGCGTCGATGACGTTCAGCGGGACGACGAACGACCTCAACGCGGCTGTGGCGTCGATTACCTATCTCGGCAATGCGAACTTCAACGGCGCCGACACGCTGACGGTTACCACGAACGATAATGGCCATACCGGGAACGATCCCGGCCTGACCGGCGGTCCGGCTGACGAACAGGATCAGGACCAGCTCACGATCAATGTCGCGCCGGTCAACGACACGCCGACCGCGAATGCGACATCGGCGTCGGGAGCCGAAGATGCCTCACCGCGCATCGCGATCACGCTCAGCGGCGCTGATGTCGACGGGGACGCCTTGAGCTTCGTGCTCGCCTCGCTCGCCGGACATGGACAATTGTTCCTGACGGCGGTCGGCGGATCGGCGCTTGCGGTCAATGACGTCATCCCGGGATCCGGGAACAGCGCGACGGTCTATTTCCAGCAGACTGCCGACTACAACGGGGCCGACAGCTTCACGTACAAAGCCTCCGATGGCATGGCCAGCAGCGCCGCCGCCACCGCATCGATCAGCATCAGTGCGGTCGCCGACATCGTCGATGACAGCGTCACGGTGAACGAGAACTCGGGCGCGAACAGCCTTGCCCTGCTGGCGAACGATACATTCGAGAATGCCGGGCGCGCCATCACTGCGGTCACGACGCCCTCGCACGGGACGGCGGTGATCAGCGACAACGGCACACCGGGCGACGCGACGGACGACTTCGTGGTCTATACGCCCACCACGGGCTACACTGGAGCCGACAGCTTCACCTATACGGTGACCTCCGGCGGCGTCACCGAGACGGCGAACGTTCACGTAACGGTCGCCTCCATTGGCGTGGTCCTCAACGGCGGCAACGGCCAGGACAACCTGACAGGAAGCGCCGGGGACGACACCCTCAACGGCGGCAACGGCAAGGACACGCTCAACGCCGGAGACGGCAACGACATCCTGACCGGCGGAAACGGAGGCGATACCTTCGTGTTCGGTCCGCACTTCGGCAACGACATCGTGACCGACTTCGGGAACGGGCCCGACCATATCGAGTTCGACCACACGGTGTTCGCGAACTTCGCGGCGGTGCAGGCCGCGATGACGCAGGTCGGTACCGATACCGTGATCACCCACGGCACCGACACGCTCACGCTGCAGCACGTGACCGCGAGCAGCCTGCATGCCAGCGACTTCCTGTTCGCGTAGGGAGTCAGGGGGGATTTTTAGCCTCGACTGTCATCCCGGAAGCCGCGCAGCGGCTATCCGGGACCCAACTGTCCGCTCAGCGCCCGTGCTGAGATGGGCCCGGCTCGCGCCCGCTTCGCGGGCTTGGCCCGGATGACAGCCTGAGCGGTCACCTTTTCGGCAATTGCAGCAGCTCGTCGAGCTGTGCCTGCGTCAGTACCGCCGGAACGTACTTGAACGCGATCGCGTCCTGGATCAGCTCCGGCATGCCCTTCACCTCATCGAGCTGCAGCATCGCCCTCGGATAGAACTGGTCGCGCACGGTCTGCGCGGTCGCCGGCGGGATCGAGGCGTACTTGGCGAAGGCCTCGATGGCGCGCGGATCGGAATACATCCAGTCGATTGCCTCGCGATAGGCCGCGATGAAGCGCCGGTAGACGTCCGGGCGCCGCGCCAGGTCGATCGCATTCGCAATCGTGACGCGCACGGTCTGATTGCGCACGCTCGGCAGGTCGTTGGCAAGCGCAATCAGCCGGGCCCGCCCTTCGGCGAGCGCATCGAGCCCGAACGGCGGCGTGGAGAATCCGATGTCGACCTGTCCGGTCATCACCTGCGTGAAGGTCGCCGGGACGTTGCCGGTCGCGGTGAGCTTCGCCGTAAAGCCGTAATCCTTCATGAAGCGCAGCGCCGTGATGTGCGTGCCCGAGCCGTTGGTCGAATAGGCGAGGGTCATCTCGGGTTTGACGCCCTTGAAATTCTTCTGCACAGCTGAGTCCGCCTTCACGAAATAATATTCGGCAGTGCCGGTTGCCTCGCCCGCAATGATGCGGATCGGCGCGCCCTTGGCGAACGCGCCGAGCACGCCGAGCGTGCCGGGCGATACGCCGATGTCGGCGGAGCCGGAGATCACCGCCTGCTGCGTCTCGCCGCCGCCCGAGGTGTAGAACACCTGCAGCTCGAGCCCGTGCTTGGCGAAGATGCCGAACTGGGTGCCGATCTCCGCGATGGACGAATCCCACAGGCCGCGCTGGCCGATGGCGAGCTTGAGCTGATCGGCCGCGCCAGCCGGATGCGCGATCAACGTTGCCAGCGCGACAAGCAGTAACTTGGTTTTCACCGCGAGCTCCCCAACCTCATGCCGTGCCCCAGACGTCTTGCGCCAACTCTACCACCAGCCGCAGCTTCGCCTCCTGCATTTCGGGACTGATCGGGTTGCCCAGTTCGGTCGAGGCAAAGCCGCATTGCGGGCTGATGGCGAGGCGCTCCAACGGGACGAAGCGACTTGCTTCCTCGATGCGGCGCTTGAGCGCGGACTCGTCTTCGAGCGCGCCGGTCTTGGTGGAAACGAGGCCGAGCACGACCGACTTGTCCTTGGGCACCAAGCGCAGCGGCGTGAAGTCGCCGGCGCGGGGGGAATCGTACTCGAGGAAGAAGAATTTGATCGCGAGCCGGTTGAACAGCTTTTCGGCGACCGCCTCGTAGCTGCCTTCGGCGTGCCACTGCCCGCCGCGATTGCCGCGGCACAGATGCATGCCGATGCTGATCGGCGGCAGGCCGGCGAGCACGCGGTTGGTCACATCGATGTATCGATCGATCAATGCGTTGGGATCATCACCACGCGCGCGCAAGGCCGCCTGCACGTCGGCATCGCCGAACTTGGCGAACGCGGTTTCGTCGATTTGCACATAGCGGCAGCCGGCGGTTGCGAGCGAGCGCAGCTCGCTCCGGAACGCCGCGACGATGTCATCCCAGAACTCGTCCACGTCGCGATAGGCATGCTTCGTGACCGCTGCATCCCCGCCGCGGAAATGCAGCGCGGAGGGGCCAGGTATGGTGATCTTCGGCAGCGCTTTGGTGCGCATGCGCAGGAACGAAAAATCCGCCGCGTGGATCGGACCTTTCCAGGCGATGCGGCTTCTGATCGCCGCAACCGGCTGCGCGCCGCGTCCACCCGCGGCATTTTCCGGCGGCGCTTCGAACGAGATGTCGCCAAGCTGGCCGTAGAAATAGCTGTGGTATGAGGCGCGGCGGAATTCGCCGTCGGTTGCGAGCCGCAATCCGACGCGCTCCTGCAGGCGCACGGCCGCCTCGATGGCCCGATCTTCGGCCGCCGTCAGCGTCGCGGAATCGATCTCGCTGCGCGCGAAGCGCTGCCGCGCATCGAGCAGCGCCGCCGGCCGCAGCAGACTGCCGACGTGCTCGGCGCGAAAGGGTGGGCTTTCTTGACTGCGCATCGAGCTACGGTGCGAGAGATGGTTTACGGCGTTGGTCCCCTCTGCCACTCTAAGCTGACATTCTCCACCGCTCGATGTCACGGCTTCTCAGGGCCACACTCAGTTGCCTCAGAGTGGCGGCATTTAGAATAGGTGCAAAACTCCGACGGCCCACCCGGTCGGAGCGCAGACCCTTCGAAGCCCGGCGCCCGAACCCCCATCCAACGGGATCATGTGTCGCTGCCGAATCTATGCGAGATGGGCCACGAACTCGAGATTCTTCGGGATGGTTTTGTCGAAGCGGGGGAGCGGCCATCGGCCGAGGCCCACCAAGGCAGCGGCGGCTAAGTCGGACACCGAGTGAAATTCGGTCATGCCGAGCTGTAGTTGCGCGTATACTCCCACCATGCGGCAGTTCTCATAGTCCCAAGGACGCTCCACCAACAGGAGCAAGTCTGTGCCCAAACCAAAATACCGCCCCCACATAATGAAATCGTTTGAGAAGGGGTACCCCGGCTTTCGCGGTGGATACCCCCCAGCGTATCCCGTGTCGAGGTCACCCCACCATACCCACATCGTGCCCTCGGATGTCGCGAGCGGCCGGCCGAGCGGTTTTCCGAAACGCTTGAAGTTCGCGGCGACCGAGTCGTCCACCGTTTGCACGATGGATAGGGGAAACTTGGCCATGGCAGCGAGAATGCGCTTATTGCGGTCGATATGGCTCTGGAGTTGCGGCGCATTGATGGTCCTGAGCCAGGCGGAGCTCAGCAGCACCATGCCCTGGAGCTGTACAGTGAGGAACGCGCGCAGAGTATCGGCAACGACCGAATTCAGCATGTCACTCGCGATCTGGTGCGAACCGCTCAAGATCACTCCACAGGCGAGCACGCCGTCATCGTTGGGGACCTCGATCGCACCTCGCGAATAAGGCCTATAAGCCGGTATCTTTAGATTGCTGGGATTGGCCGCATAGCTGGTCATTGCGGCGGTTATTGCTTCCGATTGGTACGCGAGCAGCCCGGTCTGCTGCGAGTACCGCGGCAGGAAGGCGTCCTGGACGTTACGCAAAGCCACGCTGATATTCTGCGCATTCACCGTATCGAACAGGTTGAACAATTGCTGCGCGCCGGCCTCGCGCTGCCCGCTGTCGGAGGAGGCGAGGGCGGCGAGCGCGCTCCGATAGGATGTGAAGTTCACGTCGATGATGTTCACGTTTTCGGAAAAGTTGGCGAGAAGGTTCTGGACCGCGACGTCGGTGACCTTCTCGGTGAGCGCCGCGATGTCGCTGGTTAGCCGGCCGAGACTCTCTTGCACCTCCCCGAGTTGCGCCTTGATATCGTCGAGCTTGTTTTCGATCGCCGCGAAATAAGTTTCATAATTATCGGCGTCGTTGCCGCCCAGCCCGAGCAGTTTGATCAGGGCGCCGCTCGCCAAGGGACCGGCAACGTCGCCCAGCAGCGAGGACGCCATCTTGCCGATCAGTGCTTGAGCAGGCTCGACCAGGAAATCCGGAATTTTCTGAGCAGCAGCCGAGCCCACACCCTTGGGCAGCGCTGCGGCTGCGGCGAGGCCGCCTTGCACCATCGCCCGGCGGGATAACCGTCGCTGGCCGCCCGCGCTCGCTGGTTGCGTCAATTTTGGCATGTCCCCTCCTCATATTTGCCCGGCACGCCGGGCCCGGCGGCGGCCTTCCCCCTTAGGAAGAGGGACCGCCCGCCGCTCAGCGCCTCCTTTTCTTCTTGTTTCCTCCCCATCGCGACGCGCTGCCGGTCGTCCGGGTGCTCCTAGACTTGGACTTCTCTAGTTTTTCAATCATTCGTCTTGGATTTCTTTAGGATGCAATCATTCGTAATGCGTGTCCAGAACCCATTGGGCGATCGGAGCCTGCCACCGCTGGTGCGGCCGTGTCAGGCTCCGAACGGAGAGGAATGCTCAAATCCGCCGTCCCACCCCCTCCCAATAGGGATCGCGCAGCCGGCGCTTGAAGATCTTGCCGGATTCCTCGCGCGGCAGCGCGTCGGAAAACTCGACCACGCGCGGCACCTTGTAGTCGGCAATGCGCTCCTTGAGGAAATTGCGCACCGCGTCGCGTTCGATCTTCGCGCCATTGTGCGGCTGCACATGCGCGGCGAGGGCCTCGCCGAATTCGGCGTCGGGAATGCCGAACACGGCGCAGTCCGCGACCTCCGGCATGGTGATCAGCACCGCCTCGATTTCGGCCGGATAGATGTTGACGCCGCCGGAAATCACCATGTCGGACTTGCGGTCGCAGATGTAGAGATAGCCGTCGCGATCGAAATAGCCGACGTCGCCGACCGCCACCAAGCCATCGCGGTCGATTGCTTTGCGGTCCTCCGGCCGGTTGATGTAGGTGAAGTCCGGGTAGGCCTCCTGGCGGCAGTAGATCAGCCCCGGCTCGTACGGCGGCAGCAGCTTGCCGGCATCATCCATGATGCGCACGTCCGCGCCGGCGAGCGGCCGCCCGGCCGAGCCCGGATGGGTGCGCGATTCCTCCGAGGTCAGCATCGTGATGAACCCCGCCTCGCTCGACGCATAGCTCTCGTTGATCACCGGGCCCCACCAGTCGATCATCTGCTTCTTCACCTCGGACGGGCAGGGCGAGCCGGTGCTCGCGACGAAAGCGACCGAAGAGAGGTCGTAGCGCTGCTTCACCGCGTCGGGCAGGCGCAACAGCCGCACGAAATGCGTCGGGACCAGATAGAGCCGGTCGAGCTTGTGACGCTCGATGTCGGCGAGCAGCCGCTCGGCGTCGAAGCGCTCGTGCATGATGACGGTTTCGCCGAACAACAGCGCCTGCATGCCGTAGGCGGCGGGCGCGGAGTGATAGAGCGGCGCGGAGAGCGCCGTGCGCATGCCCTCGCCGATCCCGAGGGCGGTCTGCGTGATCTCGATCATGCGCGCCATCTGCTCGGGCGGGGGAGTCTGGCGCTTGACGCCTTTCGGCCGCCCGGTGGTGCCGGACGAGTAGGGCAGTGACCCGCGCACCTGCCGCGGCGGGCCGTCATAGGGTGCGGCGGCGGCAAGCCAATTCTCCCACTCGATCGCGCCATCCGGCACGGCGCACTGTTCGCCCGCGAGGCGGAACGCAGCGCGCAGCTCCGGCGGCGGCGAAACCACGATGACGTGCACGCCGTCCGGAACGCCGCCCTCGATCTGGCGCAACAGGTCGGCATGCACGATCAGCGCCTTGGCGCCGCAGTCGCGCAGGATGTAGCCGGCCTCGTCGGCCTTGTAGTGCCAGTTGATCGGGCAGGAATAGCAGCCGGCCTGGCGCGCGATGAACATCGCTTCGAGAAACGCGATCTCGTTGCGCAGCATGACGGCAACGACATCGCCTTCGCCGACGCCGAGCGCCCCAAGCGCATTGACGCCGCGCAACGCGCGTTGGGCGATTGCGGCGCCGTCGCGCTCCCCGCCCGACCAGATCACTCGTGCGACCATCGTCCTCCCCGGATTTTGGCCTAACCTATTGATCGGCAGGGGGAAGGTCTAGCGCGCGAGCCATTCGGCGACGCGCTTCATGGCGTCCGCGCGGGCCGCCGCATCGGTTCCGACGTGCACCCGGGCGGTAATCCCGTTGGCCAGCACGCCGTTGCGTTGCTGCAGCGGCAGGTCCGGATGGTCGAAGTCATGGTAGGCGCCGGGATACACGGTGATCGACGCCTTCGCGGTGCGGCCGCGCGCGCCCATGACCATCTGCTGGCAGGCGGCGGCGGAGACCCAGTCGTCCTTGCCGCCGATCAGGATCAAAGTCGGCATGCGCGCGCTCCAGGCGGTATCGCGCAGGCGGCGGCAGCCCGGATAGAACGCGATCGCCGAGCGGAAATCCGGCTTGTCGTCCTTCTTTCCCGCGCGCGGGCGCACAGTCCAGAGCGCCGCGACGCCCCCATTGGCCCAGCCGATGAGCGAAATGCGATCGGGGGAAACGTAAGGTTGCTGCTGCAGCCAATGCCGCGCCGCATCGGCATCGACCACGCGCTCCCGCCCGGAGCGGATGCTGCGCTGGGCCGTGCATTGCGGACCGAGATTGCGCGACCCGAAGCTGTCCGGGAACAGCACCACGAACCCGGCCGCCGCCAGCCGCTCGCCCCAGTCGCGGTAGCGCCGCCCGAACGGCGTGCGCCGCCCGGCGAGGCCGTCGCAATTATGCATGGCGACGACCGCCGGGAAGGGCCCGTTGCCCTCCGGGCGATAGAGGAACCCCTTGAGCTTCACCCCCTCATGGGTGATCTCGAGGGGTTCCGGCTTTGGCGCATCGGCCCACCCAGCGCCCGGCAAGGCCACGGCCGCGGCGAGAATCAGCCCTGTCAGATGCCGCATTGATGCGCCGATCGTAGGGTTTAACGCCGCTGCGCGAACCATTATGTTCCGCCTCGCCGCGCCGGATGCCCGACTAAGCGGCTGCGGCCCTGAACGGAGACTGAACGTGCTCAACCGCTTTAGCGGCCCCTCGCAGATGCCGGGAGAGGCGGAGGTGAAATATCTCGACGGGGACTTCCGCGTCGTGCGGCCGGGCGCGTTCGTGCGCTGCGCGGTGACCAACGTGCCGATCCCGCTGGAGGAGCTGAAGTACTGGAGCGTCGAGCTGCAGGAAGCCTATGCGACGCCCGAGGCGGTGCTGCAGCGCCACGCCCCGGGTCGGCTGAAAGAGGTTTGAGCCTCAGCGCCTCGCGCCGAGCAAGAAGCTGCGGAAATCCTCGTCCTCTGTGATCCTCAGATCGACCGGTAGCGCGCGCGCACGCGCCGCGAGCGTGGCGAGGCTTGCGTCGCCCTGCATGCGCGCAAGATCCTTCTCGGTCGTCAGCAGCGTGAGGCGGTTGCGTTCGGCCTCGTTGAGCAGCGCGGTCGCTTCGTCGGCACGGTAGCGATGATGATCGCCGAAGGCGCGCCGGATAGGCGCCTCGAGGCCCGCCTCGGCGAGGGTTGCGAAGAACTTCACCGGGTCGCCGATGCCGGCGAAGGCGAGAACTTTCGTGCTGGCCAATTCAGCGACGGTCGCGGGGTCAGGCGTAAGCCTGGCGTGGAATAGCGGCAGGCGGCGCGAACGTGCCGCAATCACGAGCGGCGCAGCGCCCGTGACGTCGCCGACGATCAGGATCGCGTGCGCACGATCGAGCTGCGCGTCGAGCGGCGCGCGCAAGGGGCCGGCCGGGATGACCCGTCCATTGCCGATGCCGCGCGTGCCGTCGATCACCAGGATCGACAGCTTCTTGGCGAGTGACGGGTTCTGGAAGCCGTCATCCATCACGATGATGCTGGCACACTTCGCCGTCGCAAGCCGCGCGCCCGCCACCCGGTCGCGCGCGACAACAGTCGGCGCGATACGCGCGAGCAGCAGCGGCTCGTCGCCGACATCGGCGGCGGTGTGTTGGGGCTGAACGATGATCGGCCCTGCGAGCGCGCCGCCGTACCCGCGCGTGAGAAACACCGGGTTCTCGCCGGCCGCGATCAGCATGCGCGCGATGGCGATCGCAGTTGGCGTTTTGCCCGCGCCGCCCACCGTCGGATTGCCGACGCAGATGACCGGAGCGCCCGCATGCGCGCCGGGCTGCTTGAACTGCCGCGCCGCAACGGCGCCGTATATCGCCGCGAGGGGAGAAAGCAGCGCCGCCCTCGCCCCCGGCTTTCGCCACCAGAAGGCCGGCGCCTGCATGTTACCGGCGCTCTAAGTCGAGCTGCATCAGATAGGGCTCGATCGCCGCGAGCGTGCGGCGCAGTGCGCCGCCGAGCTGCTCCACCGTCGCCAAACCCGCATCCGCCACCTGCTTGCGCGCGGCCGCATCGGTGAGCCATGCGCCGATGCGCACGGCGAGCCGGTTCACGTCGAGCACTTCCTCGGCGCCGCGCGCGTCATCGAGCGCGGCATAGATCTCGCTGAAATTCCACACATGCGGCCCATGCAGGATCGCGGCGCCGAGCTTCGCGGCCTCGATCGGGTTCTGTCCGCCATGGCGCACCAGCGATCCACCCATGAACACGATCGGCGCCAGGCGATAGACCAGGCCCAATTCGCCGATCGTGTCGGCGACATAAACATCGGTGCCGCGATCCGGTAACAGTCCGCGCGAGCGCGCGACCGCATTGAGCCCCGCTGCGGTCGCGATCTCGACCACGCCCGGCCCACGCTCCGGATGACGCGGCGCGATGATCGTCAGCAACCCGGGAAAACTCTGCCGCAGCCGCCGGTGCGCATCGATGATCACGGCTTCCTCGCCCGGATGCGTCGAGGCCGCGGCAATCATCGGGCGCTGGCGCACCACTGCGCGCATCGCCGAGAGCTTGCCGGCATCGACCGGCGGCGCCGGCACGTCGAGCTTGAGATTGCCGGTCATGCTGACGTGCGGCGCGCCGAGCTCGGAGTAGCGCTCCGCGTCCGGCTCGGACTGCGTCAGGCACAGATCGAACCGCCTGAGCAGCGCGCCGATGGTATGCGGCAGATAGCGCCAGCGCGTGAACGAGCGTTCCGACAAGCGGCCGTTCACCAGGATCAGCGGAATGCCGCGCTCGGCGCAGGATACGATCAGGTTGGGCCAGAGATCGGACTCGGCGAGCAGCGCCAGGTTCGGCTGCCAATGCTCGAGAAAGCGCGCAGTGTAGCGCGGCGCATCGAGCGGGACGAACTGATGGATCGCGCCTTCCGGCAGACGGCGCTCGGCGAGCCGCGCCGACGTGACGGTTCCCGACGTGACCAGCACATTGAAATTGCGCGCGCGCAGGCCCTCGACCAACGGGATGACGGCGAGCATCTCGCCGACGCTCGCGCCGTGCGCCCAGATCAGCGGCCCGGGGGGGCGCGCGATCTTGGCTTCGCCGCGCCGCTCGGAAAGCCGCTGCGGATGCTCCTTGCCGCGCTTCAGGCGGCTCGCCAGCACGAGGCGCGACATCGGCGTCGCGATCGCGGCTATGCCGCGATAGGCGCGCAACGTCCACGGCAGCCGTTCCGCCACGGCCGGCATCATTGACCTTTCCGGTCGGCGAGCGCGTAGGCGCGCGCCGTCGCCGCATTCAGCCTGTCCTCGACCTGCCGCCGGTACTCTTCCAGCGCGCCATTGTCGGCGTCGGCGGGGACGCGGACCGGCTCTCCGGCCACAGCAGCGCCACGGCCGAATGGCAGATTTATGGTTGTGCGGTCCCAGTTGTGCAGAACATAGCGCCGGCTGGTCGCGACCGCGACCGGAAAGATCGGGCGCCCCGACATGCGCGCCAGCATCACGATACCCGGTCCGGCGACGCGCGCGATCTTCGGCACATCCGCGGTGAGCGCCACGGTATATCCATTTTCCAGCGCATCGAGCATTTGCCGGAACGCACCGACGCCGCCCTTGCGCAGGAATTCGCGCCCGGTGTCGCCCGAGCCGCGGATCGTCCCGACGCCGAGCCGTTCCGCCGCGATCGCGTTGATTTCGGCATCGCGATGGCGCGAGATCAGCACCCTTACGCGTTCGCTCGAACGCCGCAGCAACGGGACGAGAAAATGCTGGCCATGCCACATCGCAAGGATGATCGGCATGTTCGCATCGATCTGCGCATAGCTGTCCGGGGGATCGATGACGAAGCGCGTGGCCTTGAACGCAAAGCGCAGGTATTCGGCCGCCAGCACGCCGGCGCTCACCTGCACCCAGCGTTGGCGTCCGAAACGCTTCCACGACAGCATCGGCAAGGAAATTCCGCTCAGGATTTCTGGCGTGTCGGCTGGCTCGAAGGATCGAGCAGCCGGTGCAGGTGCACGATGAAGTAGCGCATCAGCGCGTTGTCGACGGTGCGCTGCGCCTTGCCCTTCCACGCCGCATAGGCGGTCGCGTAGTTCGGATAGATGCCGACGACATCGAGATTGTCGAGATCCTTGAATTCGGCCGAGTCGAGCGACTTCAATTCGCCGCCGAATACGAGATGCAGCAGTTGCTTCGGATTTGTCGTCTCGGTCATGCCTCGATCCTTCGCGCGCACGGGCCTGATGCGGCAGCGGCTTCACGCGAATGCCAGCGTTTTCGCCCGCACCAGCGCGAGAAACGCTTCGTGTCGCGCGCGCCCGGCGGCGACCAGCGTGGCATGCAACGGCTCGGCGCGATTGTAAATCAGTTGTTGACCCGCAAACGTGGTCAGCGCCCCGCCGGCTTCGTGCACCAAAAGATCGGCAGCCGCAAGGTCCCAGTCGTGGCTGTTATGCGAAGCAAAGGAAAGGTCGAGAGTGCCCGCGGCGACACGCGCGATCCGCAGCGCAAGTGAGAATACTTTCGGCTCCAGGACGAGATTTGGCGCAACCTTCGCGAGCCGCTCGAGCATCGGCTTCGGCCCCGCGGCATGAATGCCATCGAGGCTTGCGCCGCCGCTTGCCGCAACGGCAGCGCCGTTGAGCGTCGTGCCTTCGCCGGCGACAGCGAGATAACACGCATCCTGCATCGGCGCGAAAATGGCACCGATCACGGGCCGGCCGTTTTCCACCAGCGCCACCGAGATCGACCAGTCGGTGCGGCCGGAAAGATAGGCGCGCGTCCCGTCGATCGGATCGACCACCCAGATGCGCGGCGCATGAACGCGCGCAAGATCGTCCTCGGTCTCCTCCGAGAGCCAGCCGCAATCGGGCGCGATTGCCGTAAGCCGTTGGCGCAGGAAATTATCGACCGCGATGTCGGCATCGCTGACCGGCGAGCCGCCCTGCTTGGTCCAGTTCCTGACCGCGGTCTGGAACATGCGCGCTGCGAGCGCGCCGGCTTCGCGCACCGTCTCCTCAACCGCGCGCTTCAACTCAGGTGCCCGCAACGGTCAGTCCTTCCAGCCGCACGGTCGGCGAATTGGTGCCGTAGCGGAATTCGAGATCGTCCGCGGGCGTAAGCGAGGCGAAGATGTCGTTGAGATGGCCGGCGATCGTGACCTCGCTCACCGGATAGGTCAGCTCGCCGTGCTCGATCCACAGCCCCGATGCGCCGCGGCTGTAGTCGCCGGTAACCAGATTGGTGCCCATGCCGATCAGGTCGGTGACGTAGAAGCCGTCCGCGATCTCGGCGATCAGCTGCTGCGGCGATTGGGGGCCGGCTTGGAGATGCAGGTTGGTCGGCGACGGCGAGGGCGCGGACGAGACGCCACGCGCCGCGTGCCCCGTCGTGGCGAGCGACAGCTCGCGCGCGGTCGCCGAGTCGAGAAACCACGACCTGAGCACGCCATCCTCGATTACGCCGAGCGGCCGGCCCAGAACACCTTCGCCGTCGAACGGCCGCGAGCGCAGGCCGCGCTTGCGCAACGGATCGTCGACGATGCGAATGCCGGGCCGGAACAGCCGTTCGCCCATGCGATCCTTCACGAAGCTCGTCTTGCGCGCGATCGACGCGCCGTTGATCGCCGACGCAAGATGCCCGATGAGCGAATTGGCGACGCGCGGAGCGAACACCACCGGCACGCGCCGCGTCTCGACCTTGCGCGGGTTGAGGCGCTTGACCGCGCGCTCGCCCGCGATGCGCCCGACCTTCTCGGGGTCTGCGAGGTCGGCGGCGTGCAGCGCGGAGGAGAAATCGTAATCGCGCTCCATGCCGGTGCCTTCGCCGGCGATCGCCACCATCGACATCGAATGGCGCGAGCCGACATAGGCGCCGCGGAAGCCGTGGCTCGTCACCAGCACCATGCCGCCGATCCCGGCCGATGCGCTCGCGCCGCCCGATTTGGCGACGCCCTTCACGGCAAGCGCGGCCCGCTCGGCGGCGCGCGCCTGCTGTTCGAGCGCGGCGACGCTCGGTGGCACGGGATCGATCAGATCGAGATCGGGAAACGCGTGCGCGAGCAGCGCGGCATCGGCGAGGCCGGCGAACCGATCCTCCGGCGCGACCCGCGCCATCGCCACCGCGCGTTCGGCGAGCGCATCTGCCCCATTGCCCTTCATGTCGTTGGTCGAGACGACCGCCTGACGCCTGCCGACCAGAACGCGCAGGCCCATGTCGTCGCCTTCGGCGCGCTCGCTTTCCTCGACCGCGCCGTCACGCACCTCGATCGACTGCGAGACCGAGCGCACCGCGACCGCATCGGCCGCATCCGCGCCGGCGCGGCGCGCCGCCGCCACGAGGCGTTCGGCAAGGTCGAGCAGCGGGGATTGGTCGAGCAATGATGACATCGGAGTGTGCAGCCGGTTTAGGGAGTGCGTGCGGTGCTGGCAAGGCCGCAAACGTGGCCGGATTCCGGCGCGCAGGCCCTATGTTGGTTTCCGCGCGGTTATCGGCAAGAGCGCGATTCCAGCCGGCGCGCGCCGATCGCGACAAATCGCGCGATCGCGGCAACGTGCCGTCAATCATGTCGGCCGGAACTGCGGCCTGCCACGTCTCGTTAACCAGCCAAATTAAGCTCGTTCCGAGGCGCTCGCGGCATACTGCGCGCAACGTCCGGACCAAAACAAGAGTCCGGCAGGGAGCGTGTTTTGAGGCGTCAGACAGAGCTCGGCGGGCACTCCGCCGGGTCGAGCCGCACCGCGCGGCTCGACCCTCTCGCACTACCGGTCCGCTTCACGGCAACCGATGCCGCGGCCGACGAGCGGCTGCGCCACGTCGAACTTCATCCCGAGCGCGTGATCCTGCGCCGTGCCGTGCAAGGCATGCGCATCGCGCTCAATGTCCCCGTGCAGGCCTTCCTCGGCGTCTCGATCCGGCTCACGCCGGAAGAAAACGACGCGCCGGCCGGCGTCGGCGTATTCCTCGAGCACCGCGATCCCGCGCTCTCGATCGAGCTTTATGCCGCGCAGGACTCCGATGACGTCGTTGCCGAATGGCAGCTGTGGTCGCGGGTGCTCGGCGTGCCATGTCTGGTCGCGGGCAGCGACGGAGTTCTGAAAGATCCTTTCCCGCGCCTCGGCGCAGTGCGTTGCAAGCCGCCGGCGCAACGCCGCCGCCGCCGTTCGCCCTTGAGCAAGCGCCGCCCGCGCTTTCTCGCGCGCCGCCGCACCGGCCTGGCGCGGCTCGGCTCGCTTGTGCATCGGGAAGAGCGCGAGATCATCGCGCGGAACTAGCGCAGCGGCAGCGCACTACCCCTTCACATCGAGCAGCTCGACATCGAACATCAGCGTGGCGTTCGGCGGGATCACGCCGCCCGCACCGCGCGCTCCATAACCGAGCAATGGCGGAATGATCAGCGTGCGCTTGCCGCCCACCTTCATCGTGGCGACGCCTTCGTCCCAGCCGGCGATCACACGCTTCATGCCGATCGGAAATTCGAACGGCTCGCCGCGGTCGACCGAGGAGTCGAATTTCTTGCCCTTGGCGCCATTCTCGTAAAGCCAGCCGGTGTAATGCATGACGCAGGTCTGGCCGGTCTTCGGCGTCGCGCCTGTGCCGACTTTGCTGTCCGTGATCTGCAGTCCGGATGCTGTGGTCATGGTTTTTCCAGTCTGAGCAAACGCGTCGGATGCTGCACCGGCGAGGAAGGCCAAAGCAGCGGCGAGGGTGTGGCGGCGGGAAAGTTGCACATTGGTCTCCGTGGGGCTGCTAGACAAAGTAGAATTGATACAGCGCATCCGCGCTCAGCGCGGCGAGCAGGATCAGGCCGGCATCGCGGTTCGACTTGAACAGCCTCAGGCACAGATCCGGGTCGTCGATATCGAGCCGCTCGATCTGCCAGCCGAGGTGCGCACCGAACAACACGCAACCGATGACGAACACCGGCCCCGCACCGGCCGCCGCGCCTGACAACCCGATCAGCACGACCGCAAGCGCATAGAAGCAAAGCAGCGCCAGTCGCGTGCGGCGGCCGAACAGCCGTGCGGTCGACTTCACGCCGATCAGTGCATCGTCCTCGCGATCCTGATGCGCGTAGATCGTGTCATAGCCGATCACCCAGGCGATCGATCCTGCGTAGAGCAATAGCGCCGGCGCGCCGAGGCCGGCGAACACGGCCGCCCAGCCCATCAGCGCACCCCATGAGAACGCAAGCCCGAGCACGATCTGCGGCCACCAGGTGACGCGCTTCGCCAGCGGGTAGACAGCAACGATCGCGAGCGACGCGATCCCGAGCAAAATCGTGAAGCGATTGAACTGCGCGAGCACCATGAGCCCCACCAGCGCCTGAAGGGCGAGAAACAGGGCTGCCGCCTGCACGCTCACCTGGCCTGAGGGAATCGGGCGCGAGCGCGTGCGCGCCACCTTGGCGTCGAGCTCACGATCGACGATGTCGTTCCAGGTGCAGCCGGCGCCACGCATCACGAAGGCGCCGACGAAGAACAGCAACACATGCCATGGGTTGGGGTAGGGGTGCCCGGCCGCGATGGCGGCAGCGGCGGCCGACCACCAGCATGGCAGCAGCAGCAGCCATGCGCCGATCGGCCGGTCGGCGCGTGCGAGCCGCAGGTAGGGGCGCGCCCACGCGGGCGCGAGCGTATCGACCCAGTTTCCGGTCGAGTCCGAGACACGACCCGCTTCACTCATCGCGAGAGAACGTTACCGGTCAGCGTGTCGAGCGTGCCGCTGTTCGGCGCCAGCGGATCGAGCGTGCCGCCGCGCGTGGTGCCGAGCGCTTCGCTCAGGCCCGGCCCGGTCGGTCGTGCCGGGCCGCCCGCGGTGGAGCAAACCCCCTGCACGGTCTTGAGCGTGCGGCTGTGGTTGGCCTTCATCTGCGCTGCCGCCTCGGGCGGGATGCCGCAACTGGTTGTATTGTCCTTGATGAACTTCACCAATTTGGCTTCGGCTTCCGAATAGCGCTTGAGCAGCGCGCAAACCTCCTCGCGCGAAGCCTTGTCTTTTTTCTCCGTCGCGGCCTTGACGGCGAGGCCGCGCTTCTCGGCTTCGTCCTTGATCGGCTGGAATTCGCGGTAACACGGCGGTATCTGCTGGCGCTGCGGCGGCATCTGCCCGGGCATCGGCATGCCGGGCCCCAGAAACTGCGCGGCGGCGCTCGCCGTCAGACCCATGGTCACGACGGCCGCGAGCGGAAAGCGAGTAGGTTTCATTCTCTGTCCCAGCCGGAAGGTCTTGATCTTGTCGGGCCACGGGCGCGCTCAAGTCAAGCGCAAGCTTGGCCCGGGTCAAGCCCTGATCGTCCCCCCGGCCGCTATGCTCGCAAAATCCGGCGGCAACGGGGCAAAGTGGCGGGAATCGCACGGGAATTTGCAGCCCAAGGGCTGGTCGCGCGCGCGGCGGCCGGATAAATCGGCGCTATGGCCCGTTATGACTTCCGCTCCCCCCGCCTGTTCGTGGACGCCGCGTTCGCCCCGGGCGCAGTGGTGGCGCTCGCACCCAACCAGACGAATTACCTGCGCAATGTGCTGCGGCTGAAGCCGGGCGCGCCGGTCCTCGTTTTCAATGGCCGCGATGGCGAGTGGCGCGCAGAGCTTCGCGCCGTGGGCAAGAAGGGCGCAGAACTCAGCACCGTCGAGCGCGTGCGCGAGCAAACCGGGCCGGAAGACCTGCACTACCTGTTCTCGCCCCTCAAGCACGCACGGCTCGATTACATGGTGCAGAAGGCGGTCGAGATGGGCGCCTCGCGTCTCCAGCCGGTGATCATGCGGCACACACAGGCCGAGCGCGTCAATCTCGACCGCATGCGGGCGAATGCGATCGAGGCCGCCGAGCAGTGCGGCATTCTTGCCATCGCGGAGATCGCGGCGCCGAAACCATTCGATTCGCTGACGCGCGGCTGGAAAGCCGATCGGTTGCTCGTGTTTTGCGACGAGGAGGCCGATGTGAAGGACCCCGTTGCGGCACTCGCCACGGCGCGCAGCGGCGGCATTGCGGGGCGGCCGCCTGTGAGCGTGCTGATCGGCCCCGAGGGGGGCTTTGCCGAGAACGAACGCGCCGCGCTGCTCAAGCTGCCGAACGTCGTGCGCCTCGGGCTCGGACCCCGCATTCTGCGCGCCGATACCGCAGCCGTTGCGGCGCTGACCTTGGTCCAGTCGGTACTCGGCGACTGGCGCTGAGTCCCTTCCGCGCGGGAACCAAATACGACCGAACGCGTTTCTGCTTGCCATAACCTGACTGAGGATTGGCCAAAAGGGGGCGGCTTTCAGCCTCAGTGCAGCCGGAATGCCCCGCAGTCTTGGCGGAGGCGGGCGCGAGCGCGCGGTGCGTGAAGGGGCGCACCAATCCTTAAGACAGCATAGGCACGGGAGAGGTGGACCATGTCCGACGAATACAAGTTCGGCATCGAGGAAGAATACTTTCTGGTCGACGCTGAGACCAAATCGGTCGCGCGCGAAATGCCGCAGTCTTTCCTTGAGCAACTCAAGTCCATCACCGGAGGGCAGGTGAAGGGCGAAATGCTGCAGTCGCAGCTCGAAGCCGCGACGGCGCCGCACAGCAACGTCGCGGATGCACGGACTGAATTGCGTTTCCTGCGCCAGACCGTCGCCAACATTGCAGCTGATCACGGCCTGGCAATTCTCGCCGTCGGCACGCATCCGACCGCTACCTGGCGCACCTCGGTGCAGACGCAGGCCGAGCGCTACGACCACGTGATGGAAGACCTGCAGATGATCGGCCAGCGCAACATGCTGTGCGGCCTGCACGTGCACGTCGAATTGCCCGACCCGGATGACCGCGTCGACATCATGATGCGCATGCTGCCCTACCTGCCGCTGTTCATCGCGCTCGCGACGTCATCGCCGTTCTGGCGTGCGCGCCCGACCGGCCTGAAGGGCTACCGGCTCGCCGCCTACGACGAGCTGCCGCGCACCGGGGTGCCGGAGCTGTTCCGCACGCCCGCCGAATACGAGTCCTACATCGCGGCACTGGTGAAGGCCGGCGTGATGGAGGATTCGAGCTATGTGTGGTGGGCGATCCGCCCCTCGATGAAGCACCCGACGCTGGAGTTGCGTGCGCCGGATTCATGTACGCTGGTCGAGGACTCGATCGCGATCGCGTCGCTCTATCGCACGCTGGCGCGCCGCCTCACGCGTAATCCGTGGCAGAACTGGGACCTGACCGCCGTCACACGCGCAATCGTGGTCGAGAACAAATGGCGTGCCCAGCGCTACGGTGTGCACGGCACATTCGTCGACATCTCGGGCAACGGCGCGATCTCGGTCGCCGAGCAGCTCGAGCAGGTGCTCGAGGATGTCGAGCGCGACGCGCAGGCGCTCGGCTGCGAGAAGGAGATCGCGCATTGCCGCTCGATCGTCGGCAGCGGCACTTCGGCCGACGCACAACTGGCCGTGTTCGAGAAGGCGCAGGGGAGCAGCGACGATCGCAGCCACGCGCTGCGCGCCGTGACCGACTGGATCGCCGAGGCGACGCTGCAGTAGCGAGCGCGCGCTGGAGGAGCGACTGATGGCCGGCCCCGGGAGGGCCGGCCTTTCTCGAGGGCGCACATGAATTGACGCCGGCCGCTCTGCGCGGCCAAATTCAAACTGGACCTCAGCGGAGCCTCGACCGGAGTAGCCAATGATCGGACGACTTGTTGCTCTGACAGTTGTCGCACTCCAGATTTCTTTTTCAGCAAGGGCACAAGACGGCGCGCAAGAGGCCGCCATTCGCGCGCTGGTCGCAGACCAGGTCGCCGCCTGGGATGCGGGCGACGCCGCACGGTTTTGCGCATCGGCGGCGCCGGATATTTCTGCCTATAATACTTCGGGCGCGGATATGTCCGGGAAGGCGCGCTTCTGCCAACGCCAGCTTCAAATCTTGACCGGCACCTTCAAAGGAACGACGAAGAAGCAGGTCATTCGACGGCTTCGCTTCATTACGAGCGATGTGGCAATTGTCGAGATAGACAACGAAATACGAGGCCTCAAAGCCACGCCAAGCGGGGCCCCCTTATCGGCCGACGGTGTTAGCAGGACGCAGCTGCTGGAAGTCTTCGTTCGTCGCGATGGCGGCTGGTTGATGGAAGCTTTTCACAACATCGATCTCGCGGCACCAAAATAGAACTCGTTCGCATTGCCGGATAGCCAGTCGAATTCTTGAGCTCTTCGGCGAAGCGGCGCGGCAATGGCAATTTGGAACGGCGCGGCGCGTCTACTTCTTCGGCGCGTCGCAATTGTTCAGGCGTGCCGCCCGCTCGGCTGCGGCCGCGAGCGCACGCGCCTGCACCAGCTCGGAGCGATACGCGGCGGCGCTTACGATGAAGCCGCCGGGCGATGACTCGGCCTTCTCGATCAGATCGGCCAGTTGCTTGGCCCGCCCGTTATTGGCGTTGCGGTTGCCGATGATCTCCGCACAGGTCATGAAGTCGTATCGATCCTGCGTGGCAACGGAGAAGCCCGCCGGATCGGACACGGCCGCGCAGCCGCAAAGCCCGGCAAGCGCGGCCATGGCTAAGTACGGGGACGAGCGGGGCTGAGACTTAGCGCGTGCTGCCGCCATGCGGCCCCCATGGTCCGGGATCGGGTGACCCGCCAGCATTCGATCCGGGCGACGGTGTGCCCAATTCGATCGGCGGACGCGGCGGCAGGAACGGTCTGCCGCCGGCATTCGAGGGGCCATACGGCCCGTCGGGCGCGGTCGTTTGCGGTTCCTGCGCGCTCTCGTCCGACTGGTCGGCGAGGGCAGGCGCCTCGTCGAATTGCGGCACCGCGAGCGGGCCCGGATCGTGACCGCCGGCAAAGCGCACCAGCGCATCGACGCGCTTGTCCACCGGCGGATGCGTGTCGAACAGGTTTTCGAAGCCGGAGCGCGGATTGTCGATGCACATCTCCATCACCCCGGAGGTCGCCCCTTCGAGGTCGCCGCGGTTCTCGATCTTGCGCAGCGCCGAGATCATTGCGTCGGGATTTTTGGTAAGCTCCACCGAGCCGGCGTCGGCGAGATATTCGCGCTTGCGCGACAGCGCGAAACGGATCACGACCGAGAGAAACCAGGCGAGCGCGATCAGCGCGATTGCGATCACGATCGCGATGCCGCCGCCGCCCTTGCCGCGGTCGCTGTCGTCGGAGGACCGCCCGCCGCTCCAGCGCGTGTAGAAGAACATCCGGAAGAACATCTCGGCGAAAAACGAGATCACGCCGGCGATGATCACGGCGACCACCAGCATGCGCACGTCGCCGTTGCGGATGTGGGTCAGCTCGTGGCCGAGCACCGCCTCAAGCTCGGCATCGTCGAGCGACTGAAGCAATCCGCTGGTCACTGTGACCGAGTACTGCTTCTCGTTCATGCCGCTCGCGAACGCATTTAGCGCAGGCGTCTCAATGATCTTGAGCTTCGGCATCGTGATGCCGCGCGAGATGCAGAGGTTTTCCAGAAGATTATAGAGCCGCGGCTCTTCCTGGCGCGTCACCTCGCGCCCGCCGGTGACCATGTCGACCATCGACTGGTTGAAGCGGTAGGCGAGCAAGATCCACAGCGCGGTTCCGATGGTGGCGAACGGCGAGGCCTTCACGGCGTCGATCCAGGCGCGCTGCACGAGCCACTGCAGCGACGCGTCGTAGCTCATCGCCTCGGCGGCGAGCGCGCCCGCGAACACCATCACGTAGACGAGGAAGAACAGCCCGATCAGCAGCAGGATCGAGCGCCGCCGGTTCGACTGGATGTGGGTGTAGAGGCCGTAGGCTGCTGCCATGCGGATCACCTGTCATCCCGGCCAAGCAATCCAAAGGATTGCGCGAGCCGGGATCCATGAAACGCGGGCCGTAGCATAGAGGTGCCGTTGGCGGTTATGGGTCCCGGGTCTCGCGCGCCATTGCGCGTCGCAGACGCGCGTAAACGCGCTTGAGGCGCGCTTCGCCGGGACGACATCTTCGTCAGAACTTCACCTGCGGCGCCTGGTCGAGTTGGGCGCGCGTCTCGCCGAGATCGAAGAAGGTCTGCGGGTGGAAGCCGAATGGGCCGGCGATCAGCGCGGCGGGGAATTGCTGGATGCCGGTGTTGTACTCCTGCACGGTGTTGTTGAAGAACCGCCGCGAGGCCGCGAGCTTGTTCTCGATGTCCGAGATCTCGCCCTGCAACTGCATGAAGTTCTGGTTCGCCTTGAGGTCCGGATAGGCCTCCGATAGCGCGAACAGCTGGCGCAACGCCCCGGACAGCATGTTCTCGGCCGCGACCTTCTGCTGCAGGTCGGGCGCCGCCATCGCAGTCTGACGCGCCTTGACCACCGCTTCGAGCGTGCCGCGCTCGTGGCCAGCGTAACCCTTCACGGTTTCGACCAGATTCGGAATCAGGTCGTGGCGTTGCTTGAGCTGGACGTCGATGTCGGCGAACGACTGGTTGACCCGCTGCCGCATCGCAACGAGCCCGTTGTAGATCATGACGATCCACACCACGAGCACGACGAGGATACCGAGGATGATCCAGGTCGAGGAAATGTTGGACATTGGGGCTCCTGAAGCTCCGGAAAGGTGATTTGCGCGCGGAACATACCCCATCCGGCGCAGCCGGGGCAGGGCTGGTGGCAGCACGCATTGCGTTCATTGCAGCGAGGGGTTGGTCGCGGCGATGCGGTTTCCGGTTCAAAACCGGCCGATTTGGAGCGCGCTAACCCTCTTTCGGGTCTAGGATGCGTCGGAACCGGCAAGGGCGAACCGTCCCGCTTCGGGACGCGACCCATACTCAGGGAACCGGGTTCCGTCTTCGGCCGTTGAACGGCCGAAAGCAGCGCGGCAGGGAGCACTCCCATGTTCACTCGTCATGCCCTGGTAGCGACGGTCGCGCTTTGCGCGCTCGTTCCGGCGCTCGCACAGGACAGCACGTCCTTATCCCCCGGCGGCGCGGCACTGCGCGCGACCGGCGCCTATCCGATCCGGCAGGACGTAGGCCAGTGGCTCGGCTCGAACCTGATCGGCGCCAGGGTGGTTAGCGCGTCGCAGGAGAAGATCGGTCGTATCGCCAACCTGGTTGTGAACGACGATGGCGCCGTGGAAGCCGCGGTAATCTCGATCGGCGGCGTGTTCGGGCTCGGCGCAAAAGAGGTCGCCGTCACCTACAAGTCGCTCAACATCGTACGCGACAAGTCGAGCGACGGCATCGATCACATCGTGCTCGCCGCGACCAGGAACGATCTGCGCCAGGCCGCCGACTTCAAGACGCTGCGCGAGCAGAAGGCCGAGAAGATCGCGCACCGCAGCGAGGGCGCGCCGGTCACGCCGGTGAAGATGACTACACCGCCTCCCTGATCTTCGCCGCGGTTTCCAGGTCGACCGAAACCAGCTGGGAAATGCCGCGCTCCGCCATGGTGACGCCGAACAGGCGGTTCATCCGCGCCATGGTGATCGGGTTGTGCGTGATGATGACGAAGCGCGTGTCGGTGAGCCGCGTCATCTCGTCGAGCAGGTCGCAGAAGCGGTCGACGTTGTGATCGTCGAGCGGTGCGTCCACTTCGTCGAGCACGCAGATCGGCGCCGGGTTGGTGAGGAACACTGCGAAGATCAGCGCCAGCGCGGTCAGCGCCTGCTCGCCGCCGGAGAGCAGCGAGAGCGTGGCGGGCTTCTTGCCGGGAGGCTTGGCCAGAATGTCGAGGCCGGCTTCGAGCGGATCGTCGCTCTCGATCAGCTGCAGTTCCGCGGTGCCGCCGCCGAACAGCGAGGTGAACAGGCGCTGGAAGTGGCCGTTCACCACCGCAAAGGATGACAGCAGTCGCTCGCGCGCCTCGCGGTTGAGGCTCGAAATGCCCTGGCGCAGCCGCTTGATCGCCTCGGTCAAGTCGTCGCGCTCGGTGACGAGGCTCGTGTGCTGCGCTTCGACCTCGCGCAGCTCTTCCTCGGCGCGCAGATTGACGGCACCGAGCCGCTCGCGGTCGCGGCGCAGTTTGTCGAGTTTCTCTTCGATCACCGCGACGTCGGGAAGCTCGGTGCCGGGCGCGATGTCGGCCAACGCTGCAACATTCGCCGGCTCGGTCTCGAGCATCTCGCGAATTTCGTGCTCGATGTCGGTGGTGCGGCGGTTGGCGGCTTCGAGCCGCTCCTCGGCGCGCGCCTGCTCGGTGCGTGCTTCGCCGACAGCCTCAAGTGCCAAGCGTGCTGCTTTGTCTGCTTCAGAGAGCGCAGATTCGGCGGCGGCGCGGCGGTCGGAGGCCGCGCGGCGCGCGGTGTCCGCGGCCTCGATTCCCGAGATAAGCGACTGGCGCTGCTCGGCAAACGCCGCGGGCGCGCCTTCGAGCGAGGCCCGCTCGGCGCGCGCTTCGCCGCACCGCTGTTCCAGCGTGCCGATCTGGCCGACGGCGCCGGTGCGCCGATTGTCCCATTCGGTGCGCTCGGCCGCGATCGCGGCGAGCCGCCGCGTGCGCAACTCGGCTTCGCGGGCGAGCGCCTGCGCTTCGCCGCGCGCTTCGGCCAGGACGGCGCGCCGTGCCGCCACCTCGCCGCGCGTTTCGGCGAGCTGATGGTCGAGGTCGGCGACCGAGCCGAGCTGCTCGATCGCCTGGGTGGCGTCGCGCTTCGCCGCGATCGTCTCGTCGCGGCTCGCCGTGAGCCGCACTTTGGCTTCGGCGAGCGCGGAAAGCCGCGCGGTCATCCGGCTCGCCTCGCGCTCGGCCGCCGCATGCGCGTCGCGTGCCGCATCGGCGCGGCCCTGCGCCTCACGTCGCGCGCTCCGCGCCTCACTTTCCGCGGCAACCGCCGCGGTTAATTCGCTCTCCGCCGCCTCGACCGCGCGGCGCCGCGCTTCCGCCTCCTGACGTGCGTGGGTCAGCTCGGCATCGAGATCGGCGAGGCGGTTTTTCGCCGCCAGCCGGCGCGCCGCGGCGGTCGGCGCATTCGAGGCGGCGGCAAAGCCGTCCCAGCGCCACAGGTCGCCGTCGCGCGAGACCAGCCGCTGGCCGGGCTTCAACTGCGCCGCCAGCGCCGCGCCGAGCGCGCGGTCGACCACGCCAATCTGCGCCAGCCGCCGCGCCAATTCCGCCGGCGCCGTCACATGAGCAGCGAGCGGCTCCGCGCCGGCCGGCAATGCCGGATCGTTGTCCGCTGCCGCACCCGCCCAGCGGATCGGCGAAGCCGGATCGACCGGCGCCTCGAGATCGTCGCCGAGCGCCGCGCCGAGCGCCGCCTCGTAGCCTTTTTCCACCGTGAGCAGGTCGATCGCGGGCGGCCAGAGCTTCTTTGCCTCGACGTCGATCAGCTTGGCGAGCGCCTTCGCCTCGGCCTCGAGCCGACCGACCCGGCGCTCGGCTTCCGCCAGCGGCGCGCGCGCCACATCGAGCGCCTGACGCGCGCCCGAATGCCCGGCTTCGGCGCGCAGCGCGGCGGCCTCGGCCTCCGCCACCGCGTTCTGCGCGATCTCGGCGGCGCCCGCGAGCGCCACCACATCCGGCGCGCCGTTCTCCGGCCGGTCGAGGCTGGCCAGCTCGTTCTCGACCTCGCCGATCTGGCCTTCCAGCCGCATCAGCCGCACCGAGTGCTCGCTCACCGCGCGCTCGAGCTGGTTGCGCCGCGCGACGAGATCGGCGAGCGCGCCGGTCAGTTCGCCGAATGTCTTCTCGATCGTGCCGAGCGCCGCTTCGGCCTCGCTCAGCCGCACCCCAACGCCCGCCTCGCGCTCCGCGACGCCGGCGCCGTCCTGCGCGAGCCCGGCCTCTTCGCCCGCCAGCCGCTGCAGCGCGGCTTCCGCGTCGGCCTGCTGGCGCTGCTCGCGCGCGACGTCCTGCGTGAGCTGCGTGAGCCGCCGGTCGAGCTCGACGATGCGCTCGTTGACGCGCGCTTCCTCGCGGTCGAGCGCTTCGCGCGCCATTGTCAGGCGCTGCAGCGCGGCGCCGGTTTTGGCTTCCTCGTCGCGCAGCGGCGGCAGGTCGGCGGCGGCATTCGCCTGGCGCGTGGAGGCTTCCGCCTGCGCGCCGGTCGCCTCCGCGACGCGGCGGATGCTCAGGTCCTTGGCATGGCCGGCTTCCGCGACTTCGGCATTCGCCGCGACCCAGCGCAAATGAAACAGCGTCGCCTCGGCCTTGCGCACGTCGGCCGACACCTGCTTGTACTTGACCGCCTGGCGCGCCTGGCGTTTGAGCGCGTCGATCTGCTGCGCCAATTGCCCGATCACGTCTTCCAGCCGGTTGAGATTCGTCTCGGCGGCTTTCAGCCGCAGCTCGGCCTCGTGGCGGCGCGCATGCAGTCCGGCGACGCCGGCGGCTTCCTCCAGCACGCGGCGGCGCTGCTCGGGCTTGGCCTGGATGATCTCGCCGATGCGGCCCTGATGCACCAGCGCGGGCGAGCGCGCGCCGGTCGAGGCGTCGGCGAACAGGAGCTGCACGTCGCGCGCGCGCACCTCGCGGCCGTTGAGCCGATAGGCCGAGCCCTTCTCGCGCTCGATGCGGCGCGAGACCTCCAGCGTCTCGTGCTCGTTGAACTGCGCCGGCGCCGAGCGGTCGGCATTGTCGAGGAACAGCATCACCTCGGCGGTGTTGCGCGCCGGGCGGTTGTTGGTGCCGGAGAAGATCACGTCGTCCATGCCGGCGGCGCGCAGCGACTTGTGCGAGGTCTCGCCCATCACCCAGCGCAGCGCCTCGACCAGATTGGACTTGCCGCAGCCGTTCGGGCCGACCACGCCGGTCAGCCCGTGCTCGATCTGGAAGTCGGTCGGCTCGACGAAGGACTTGAAGCCGAGCAGCCGTAACTTGTTGAGTTTCATACCATTTCCGCACACGTGGAGGCGGGCGCTGGCTGGCGCCCGCTCACAGGGTGTCTCACCCGCCGGCCCGGCGAATCAGCCACCCCATCAAAATCGCGCCGGAGAATGAATCGGCGAAGCGCTGGCCGCAACAGGGGAATTTGCGGTGTCCCGTGCGGAATGTTGTGGAGGGCGCTCAGCTTGTAGCCCGGATGGAGCGAAGCGAAATCCGGGATAAGACTCGCCGATGGTCCGATACCGGCGCAACTTCGTTCCAGGGGGCACCTATTTCTTCACGGTCACGCTCGCCGACCGGACGTCCTCGGCGCTGGTGGAGAACGTGACCGCCTTGCGGATGGCGTTTCGTACCGCGCGGCACGAGCGTCCTTTCACGATCGACGCCATCGTGATCCTGCCGGAACACCTGCACACCGTCTGGACATTGCCGTCAGACGATTCCGATTTCTCCGCCCGCT
Organism: Alphaproteobacteria bacterium; assembly: GCA_005884685.1. Lineage (GTDB taxonomy): Bacteria > Pseudomonadota > Alphaproteobacteria > Rhizobiales > Xanthobacteraceae > PALSA-894. The sequence goes on along the minus strand of VBAH01000072.1, from coordinate 25,808 downwards.
GGAAGCGGATCAAGGCGTCTTTCACGCATCGGCTGGTTGCCGCCGGCGTGCCGGTCAAGCGCCATCGCAATGGCGAATACGCACTCTGGCAACGGCGCTTTTGGGAGCACACGATTCGGAATGACACCGATTTCGAGCGACATGTCGATTACGTGCACTTCAACCCGGTCAAGCACAGACTGGTGAACCGGGCGTGCGATTGGCGATATTCGTCGTTTCACGTCTATGTCAGGCGTGGTGTGTTGCCCGCCGACTGGGCGGGCGAGGTCGACGATCCCAGCATGGATTTCGGCGAGCGGAGGGAGTGAGGCGCGAGCGGTCAAATTGTAGCCCGCATGGAGCGAAGCGGAATGCGGGGGAATGCGCAGAGGCTGGCCCCGGATTTCGCTTCGCTTCATCCGGGCTACGGTCCGCCCTGCTCGGCTCAGAAGAAACCAAAGAGCGCCCTAGCTCTTCAGCAGCGGCGCCATCACCTTCTCGAGCTCCTCGATCGAGATGCCGCCCTTCTGCATCTTGCCGTTGACGAACAGGGTCGGCGTCGATTCCACCTTATAGTCCTTGGAGGCGCGCTCGCGCATCGCGAGGATGTTGTTGTAGAGCTTCTGGTCCTTCAGGCATTCGTCGAACGTCGCCTGGGTGAAGCCCGCCTGCTTGCCGATCTGCAACAGCGCGGCCAGCGGCTCGCGCACCGCCCATTTGTCTTGGGATGCGAACAGCACGTCGATCAGCGCCATGGACTTTTCGCCACCGGCGCAGCGCGCCAGCATCGAGGCGGCGGCGGCAAGATCGTCGAGCGGGAATTCGCGGAAGATGAAGCGCACCTTGCCAGTGTCGATGTATTTCGCCTTCAGCGCCGGATAGGTGGTCTTGTGGAAATTGGCGCAGTGCGGGCAGGTCATCGAGGCGTACTCGATGATCGTCACCGGCGCGTCCGCCTTGCCGAGCACGAGGTCGGGCAGCGGCCCGGGCCGCATCAGCTCCTCCACCGTCGGATCGGCGAAGGCAGGCGGCGCGGAGTTAAACAGCGCGGCGGCGGCGCCAAGCGCGCCAGTGGAGACGACGAATTCACGGCGGGTGATGCGCAACGGAGTTCCCCTTGATGCGGGCCGAAACCGGCCGTCTCGGTAGCCTGACCGGGCAATTATGGCAATGTGCGTTCGGCTACCGATTGATCTTGATCACGTTCGTTTGAGGGTGGCGCCGAGCCGGGCAAGCGCGTCGCGCAGGCCCTCGTCGGCGATGTCGCCCAGGCCGGCCGCGAGCCGCGCGACGACCTCGGGGTCGGGGGCAGGGGGCGGCTTCTTCTTCTCGCGGCGCGCGAGCGGCGCCTGGCGGATCTGGATGCGCCCGACCGCGCGGAAGCCGAAGAAGCGGTTCACCTTCTCGATGATGACGCCGGAGAGGTGCTGGATCTCCAGCGCGACCGGCCCTTCGACGCGCAGCACCAGCGTCGCCGGGTCGGGATCGTCCTCGTGCACGCGGCGCGGCCAGATCATCCGCATCGGCTCGGCGTGGTCGGCGATTTCGGGCCCGACGATCTCGGGCCAGTGCGTCACCACGCCGGTCGAGGCGAAGCCCTGGCGCGCGAGCGCGTCGGCGATGGTCTTGCCGACGAGCTGGCTTAAGGGTTTCGGCAGCGAGCGAGGCTTGTTCACGGGTGCGCGCTCTGTCAGATCGGGGCGATGAGCCTAGCAGTCAAAGCGGGCGCCAAGAAGATCGGGCCGCCCGATCCGGCGGCGCTGCTCGCCTGGTACGACCGCCACCGCCGCGTGCTGCCGTGGCGCGCCAGCAAGGGCGAGCGGGCGGACGCGTATCGCGTGTGGCTCTCCGAGATCATGCTGCAGCAGACCACCGTGAAGGCGGTCGCGCCTTATTATGCGCGCTTCCTCGCGCGCTTTCCGAGCGTGGCCGCGCTTGCCGCCGCGTCGCTCGAGGATGTGCTCAAGCTCTGGGCCGGGCTCGGCTACTACGCCCGCGCGCGCAACCTGCATGCCTGCGCGCAGGCGGTGGCCGAGCGGCACGGCGGGGAATTCCCTGACAGCGAGGAAGCGCTGCGCGCGCTGCCCGGCATCGGCGCCTACACGGCGGCCGCGGTCGCGGCGATCGCGTTCGACAGGCGCGCGAGCCCGGTCGACGGCAACATCGAGCGCGTCATCGCGCGGCTGTTCGCCGTCGCGGAGGAATTGCCGGGGGCGAAGCCGCGCATCCGCGCGCTCGCCGGAGAGCTCACGCCCCCGCGCCGCGCGGGCGATTTCGCGCAGGCCATGATGGATCTCGGCGCGACCTTGTGCACGCCGGCAAAGCCCGCCTGCGTGCTGTGTCCGTGGATGGACTCATGCGCGTCGCGCGCGCGCGGCGACCCGGAGCGCTTCCCGCGCAAGGCGCAGAAGAAGACGGGCGCGCTGCGCCGCGGCGCGGCGTTCGTCGCCGTGCGCGCCGACGGATTCATCCTGACGCGCAGGCGTCCCGCGCAGGGCCTGCTCGGCGGCATGACCGAAGTGCCGACCACCGAATGGACGCGCGATTTCGACGCAGCGACGGCGCTCGCCGGCGTTCCCTTGCAAGCGCAATGGCGCCGCGTGCCCCGCGTGGTCACGCATACGTTCACGCATTTCCCGCTCGAACTTTCCGTCTATCAGGCGGAAGTGCCAGCCACCCGCAAGGCCCCTGCGGGAATGCGCTGGACCCCGCTCGCGGGTCTCGCCGGCGAGGCGTTGCCGAACGTCATGCGCAAGGTCGTGGCGCATGCGCTCGGGACCGATCTGCTCCGTCCGCAACGCTAAAGCCACGCCTGCGGTACGGTGCTACGATCCCCTCTGAGGCGCGGCCCAGCAAGGCCGGCGCAAAACGGGGGAGACGCAAATGCAAACCACACGACGTGGGATGATGACGGCCGCCGGTGCGGCGGCCGCGGTGGCGGCGGCCGCGCCGAAGGCATTCGCCCAGTGGACGCCGAGCGAGCGCTATCCCGACCCCTACGTGCGAGACCTCGATCCGTCGTTCGCCAAATATCGCCTCGGGCTTGCGAGCGTCGAGCGCATCGCGACCGGCATGCGCTGGTGCGAAGGGCCGGTCTATTTCGGCGACGCGCGCTGCCTGCTGTGGAGCGACATCCCGAACAACCGCATCATGCGCTGGGACGAGGAGACCGGCCGTGTCAGCGTCTATCGCAAGCCCTCCCACAATGCGAACGGCAACACGCGCGACCGCCAGGGCCGCCTCGTCACCTGCGAGCACGACACGCGCCGCGTCACGCGCACCGAATATGACGGCGGCATCACCGTGCTGGCCGACAAGTTCGACGGCAAGCCGCTCAACTCGCCGAACGACATCGTGGTGAAGTCCGACGACTCGGTCTGGTTCACCGACCCGCCGTTCGGAATTCTCGGCAACTACGAGGGCCACGTGGCGACGCCCGAATTGCCGACCAACGTCTACCGGCTCGACAAGTCCGGCCAGCTCACGGTCGCGACCGGCGACGTGAACCGTCCGAACGGGCTCGCCTTCTCGCCCGACGAGTCGAAGCTCTACGTGGTCGAGGCGGCGGCAAACCCGCGCGTCATCGTGGTGTTCGACGTGACCGACAACGGCACCCGGCTCGCCAACAAGCGGCCGTTCATCAATGCCGAGCCGGGCGGCACGCCGGACGGCTTCCGCGTCGATACCGACGGCAATCTCTGGTGCGGCTGGGGCATGGGCAATGCGCAGCAGGACGGCGTGAAGGTGTTCGACTCGACCGGCAAGCCGATCGGCTTCATCGCGCTGCCCGAGCGCTCCGCCAACGTCTGCTTCGGCGGGCCGAAGCGCAACCGCCTGTTCATGGCCGCGAGCCATTCGGTCTATGCGCTCTACGTCAATACCCAGGGCGTGAAGGGCGCGTGATCAGGCTCAGCCTGTGGTTCTTCGCCGTGCTAACGTTGGCGTCCTCGATTCGGGACGCTGGACGATCATGCTCGGCTGGTTTCAGGCGATCATGCCCAAGGAGGACAAGTTCTTTGACCTCTTTGAGCAGCATTCCGCGCTTGTGGTCGCAGGTGCCGAGGCGCTGCGCAGCCTGCTGAAAGGCGGCGACGCGGTCGAGAATTGTCGCGCCCAAATCCTGTCGCTCGAAAATCAGGCCGACGAGGTCGCCCGGCAGGTCCTGGTGGCGGTCAGGCGAACGTTCATTACGCCCTTCGACCGCAGTGACATCCAGGGCCTGATTGGTTCGCTCGACGACGCAATCGACCAGATGAACAAGACAGCCAAGGTCATTGCGTTGTTCGAGGTGATGAGCTTCGAGCGCCAGATGCAACAGATGGGAGAAGACGCCCTCGCGGCTGCCAAACTGGTGCAGCGCGCGATGCCGCTCTTGCGCAACATCGGCAAGAACGCGGGCGAGCTCAATTTGATCACCGAGCAGATCGTACGGGTCGAGGAGCGCGCCGATGAATTGCATGATGACGGGCGCAAGGCGCTGTTTCTCGCCAATCGAGCCAGCCCCGGCAGCGCCATGAACTTCATGATCGGCACCGAAATCTACGACCATCTCGAGAAAGTCGTCGACCGCCTGGAGGACGTCGCGAACGAGATCAATGCACTGGTCGTCGATCACTTGTAAGGACGCTGGCCGATGGACATCGCCCTCAGCCTGCCGGTTCTGATCGGGCTGATCGCCACAGCGCTCGTCTTTGATTTCCTCAACGGCCTGCACGATGCCGCGAACTCGATCGCGACGATCGTGTCGACGCGTGTGCTGCGGCCACGCTACGCCGTCGCCTGGGCCGCTTTCTTCAATTTCATCGCCTTTCTGTTTTTCGGTTTGCACGTGGCGCAGACCGTCGGCGTCGGCATCGTCGACGCGGCCGTGGTCGATGCACGCGTCATCTTCGGTGCATTGATGGGCGCGATTAGCTGGAACCTCGTCACCTGGTGGGCTGGCATCCCATCGAGCAGCTCGCATGCGCTGATCGGTGGACTGGTCGGCGCCGGAATGACCAAGGCCGGCACCAGCGCCGTGCTCTGGGCCGGCCTGACCAAGACCACCGCTGCGATCGTGCTCTCGCCGCTGACTGGATTTGTCCTGGCGTTGTTTCTGATCCTTGCAGTGTCCTGGCTTCTGGTTCGCGCATTGCCGGGATCGGTCGACAACTGGTTCCGTCGGCTCCAGTTCGTTTCGGCTTCTCTCTACTCCCTCGGGCATGGCGGCAACGATGCCCAGAAGACGATGGGGATCATCGCCGTGCTGTTGTTCTCACAAGGGCAGATGGGAAGCGAATTCCACGTGCCGTTCTGGGTGGTCGTCAGTTGCCAGGCCGCTATGGGACTCGGCACGTTGCTCGGCGGCTGGCGCATCGTGCACACGATGGGCTCGAAGATCACACGCCTCACCCCGATGCAAGGGTTTTGCGCCGAAGCCGGCGGGGCGATGACGTTGTTCGCCGCGACTTATCTCGGCATCCCGGTTTCGACGACGCATACCATTACGGGCGCCATCGTCGGTGTCGGCGCAGCGCGCAAGGTTTCGGCGGTCCGCTGGAACGTTGCCAACCGAATTGTCGTCGCGTGGATCATCACGCTGCCTGCCTCCGGAATCATCGCGGCGATGTTTTATCTGCTCAGCGGGCTCTGGAGTTAGATGGCGTTTCCTTACGGTTGCGTGAAGTCGAACGCCGCCGTGAGATTCCCCGCATTGGCGCGCACTCCGGCAAGCGGCTCAAGGTCGAAACGGCGCGAAATCAGTTTCAGGATCGAGGTGGTATCGTAGGAGGTCTTGTCGACGAAGCCTTTCCGGGCGAACGGCGAAATGATCAACGTCGGGACGCGCGTGCCTGGCCCAAAACGATCTCCCGAACCGGGTCCGGTTGGCGGCGGAACGTGATCCCAGAAGCCCCCGTTCTCATCGTAGGTGACAATGACCGCCATCTCATCCCACTGCGGACTGATGCGCAGGCGCTCGAGCACATCGGCGATGTGGGCGTCTCCGGTCGCCAAATCCGTATAGGCGGGGTGTTGATTCAACCGCCCCGCGGGCTTGTAGAACACCACCGCCGGGAGCGTCCCGTTGTCGATCGAGCGCAGGAAATCTTCGCCATCTTTCAGATGAGTCACGCGATCCGGCGTACCCGGCGCGAAACGCGCATAGAAATTGAATGGGTGATGGTGCGGTTGAAAGTTCGGGCTGTCCGCGTCGCGATTGTAGATAACGCGGCGCTTTTCCTCGGGCGGACGACGCCCATCGGCTAGCGCCACGTTCCAGCTTCCCGCATACCACGCCCAGGTGATGTTCTTGGCCGACAGCGTGTCCCCGATGGTCCTGGCGGTTTGCGGCGGCACCGGCTCGCCCCACAATTTCGTGCCCTGGAGATCGGCGAGGTTCGGATCGCCACCCGGCGCGGGCGGAATTCCGCTCGGCTGGTATGGCGGCTGCGAGGTGTTGACCGAATAGCCGTCCCGGGTCACCTGCCCGCCGATGCCGGAGCTGTAGACTTGAACTGCGCCGTCGTTCGCTGATGGCGACTCCGGGGTTTTCTCGAGCTTCCCGTCCGCGTCAAGCCGCGCCCGCATCCCGGCCGGTGCATTCTTGTGTTCCGGCGTGCAGGCGCAGACGAGCCACTGATGATTGAGATAGGAGCCGCCGAACGCACCCATGAAGAAGTTGTCGGCCAGCGTGTATTCCTTGGCCCACTGCCACAGCCGCATGCGGCTTGTGTCGAAATGGCCCATGGTCCAGCCGCCGACGGTCGACATCGCCGCGAACATGTTGTTGCGCCCGCCGTTGATCTGCTCTTGGTGATGGAAGAATGCATGGATCGGACTCGGCGCGATCTTGTCCGGCGCCATCTTGACGGTGGCCGAATTGATCAAGAACGGGCCGTTGGGAACGCGCGGAAAGCGCGGATCGGGTTTTCCGTCTGCGCCGAATGTCGTCAGCTGCGTGAGCGGCCTGCCGTCGTGATCGAGCTGCGTCTTCTGCTCCGCGGTCGCATTGGCGATGCCGTTCGCACCCGGGAAAAACCCGTACAAGTGATCGAAGCTGCGGTTCTCGCCATAGATGACGACGATGGTCTTGATCTTCGCGAGTCCTTCCTGGGCGGCCGCAGGCCCGAGGACTGCGCAAGACGCAACCGTAACCGCGAACGCGGCGCGTGCAATTCTCCGAACCCGCATGCCTGCCTCCCCATATCCTTTTTCATTGAGATCCCGGTATCGCATCGGACGCACTTCGCGCGAAGAAATCAACTCCCGCGTCGCCGCGGATATTTGCGCGGTCGCACGCCGAAACCTTTTCGCCCCGACAACAGGCCCGTCGGGCGGTATGCGCGCGATCGGCGAGAATTCCCTTTCAAATCCGCATACGCCCTCTAATGTCACAAAACTGTCATGCAAGCCGCGCCGCCGATTCGGCGCGAGGACGTATCCTGGCCGCAATGTCGGGCACCGAGCTATTCGCCACCTTCCTCGGCAGTGTCGCGCTGCTGCTTTGGGGCGTACGCATGGTGCGCACCGGCATGACCCGTGCCTTCGGCACGGCGCTGCGCAAGGCCATCTCGACGTATGCACGCACGCGCCTCGGCGCGTTCTTCGCCGGCATCTGCGTCACCGGCATCCTGCAAAGCTCGACCGCAACCGCGATGCTGCTCGCCTCGTTCGCGGCGCGCCGCCTGATTGCGCTGCCGATCGCTCTCGCGGTGATTTTGGGCGCGGATGTCGGCTCCGCCATTGTCGCCCAGGCATTCTCGTTCGATATCAAATGGCTGTGGACCGTCCTGGTCGTACTCGGCGTGTTGTTGTTCATGTCGACCGAAGCTGACCGCGCGCGCGGCATCGCACGCATCCTGATCGGACTCGGCTTCATGCTGCTCGCGCTAGTGCACATCGGCAGCGCCTCGGCGCCGCTGCGCGATTCGCCGCTGTTCCGCTCGCTGCTGACCGGGCTTGCCGGCGAGCCGCTGCTGGGCTTCCTCGCAGCGATCGCCGTCGCATGGCTGGTACATTCTTCGCTGGCGATCGTTCTCCTGGTGATGTCGCTTGCGGCGGGTGGGGCGCTGCCACTGCCGCTCGCATTGGCGCTGGTGCTCGGTGCGAATGTGGGAGGGGCATTGGCACCCTTCCTCTCGCTCTCCGGCATGGCGCCGGCCGCGCGCCGGGTGCCACTCGGCAATCTGATGATGCGTGCCGCGGTTGCCCTGCCGGTGCTGTTCCTGGTGAAGCCGATCGCCGGGTGGCTCGCGCTGCTCGAGCCCGATCCGGGTCGCATCGCGATCAACTTCCATACCGTGTTCAACCTCGCCGTGGCGGTGCTGTTCCTGCCCGCGGTCGCGCTGGTGGCAAAGCTCGCCGACCGCCTGCTTCCCGATCTGGCACAGACCGCCGCGTCGACCGAGCCGAAGCATCTCGACGCGACCGTGCTCGACACGCCCTCCGAGGCACTTGGCTGCGCGATGCGCGAGACGCTGCACATGGGCGACCGCGTCACCGAGATGCTGCGTCAGGCGCTGGTGGTGTTTGAGAAGTCCGACGCCAGACTCATGAAAGAGGTCGAGAAGTCCGACAACGCCGTCGATGCGCTGCACGAGGCGATCAAGCTCTACATGGTCAAGGTCTCGAAGGCGGAAATGACGGACGAGGAAAGCCGCCGCTACGTCGAGATCATCACGTTCACAACCAACCTCGAGCATGTCGGCGACATCATCGACAAGAACCTGATGGAACTCGCGGCCAAGAAGATCAAGAACCGCTATGCCTTCTCGGCCGAAGGACTCGAGGAGATCCGCAAATTCCATGGCCGCGTGATGGATACCATGCGGCTTGCTTTCAACGTGTTCGCAACGCGCGATGTGGCGCTGGCGCGCCGCCTGCTTGCCGAGAAAGCGACAATGCGCGCGGCCGAGCTTGCGGCAGCCGACAGTCATTTCGCGCGGCTGCGCGAGGGGCGCCCGGAATCGATCGAAACTAGCGCGATCCATCTCGACGTGATGCGCGATCTCAAACGCATCAACGCTCATCTCACCTCAGTCGCCTATCCGATCCTGGAAGTTGCCGGCGAGCTACGTGAAAGTCGCCTCAGGGAAGCAGCAGCCGAACGAACGGCGAATGAGAGGCCCGTCACGCCTTGAGAGACTTTCGCCATGCTGCAAAAGAGCTGAACAAGTCATGGCTCGTGCACGGTCGGTGATCTGGAAACGCTTCGGGCCATATCGGTGTTTCAGCTCTTTTCTCACGTGCTTTTGTACTTCGTCTCGATTGGCGCGCTTTTCGTGCTGTTTGGCGGCGTTGTAACGATCTTCGTTTGGGCGCTGCTGAAATTGCGGCGCCTTGCAATCCACCTGCTCGGTGGGGCCATTCGAGAATGAGCGTCCGGCGATTAACTTGCCTATCCGGCGCAGCGCATCTTGCCTCTCAACAACGATCTCGGCTAGGAGCGCGTCATGCTTCCCTCACAGCGCGCTCACTTCGATATCCCCTCCGATGTCGCCTATCTCAATGCCGCCGGCTGGAGCCCGCTGCCGCGCGCCACGCAAGAGGCGGGCCGTGCCGCGGTCGCGCGCAAGGGCCAGCCGTGGAAGCTCGGCCCCGACTTCCACGAGAAGCAGCATGACCGTGCGCGCACGGCGGCGGCGGCTCTGATCGGCGCCGACGCCAACGATGTCGCGCTGGTCTCCTCGGTCGGATACGGCGTTGCGATTGCCGGAAAGCTGCTCACGATCCCGCGCGGCTCGCGCGTGCTCGTTTTACAGAACGACCACACCTCGCCGGTGCTGGAATGGGTCTCCCGCGCCGACGCGCAGGGGTTCACGGTCGACACGGTCGCGCAGCCGGCAAACGGCGACTGGACCTCGGCCGTGCTCGACGCGATCGAGCGGCCGGGCGCGGCCCCGGTGTCGCTCGCCTCGATCTCCTCGATCCACTGGTCGGACGGCGGGCTCATCGACATGCAGGCGATCCGCGACGCCTTGCGCCGGCAGGGTGCGGCGCTGCTGGTCGACGCGACGCATGGCGTCGGCGTGATCGCGACGGACGTGAAGTCCCTCGATCCCGATTTCCTGATCTTCCCGACCTACAAATGGGTGCTCGGCCCCTATGGCCGCGCGTTCGTCTATGTCGCGCCGCGCCACCAGGAAGGCGTGCCGCTCGAGCAAGCCTCCTTCGGCCGGCGCAACGTCAAGGCCGAGAACCCGGTGTACTTCGCCGACACGCGCTATCTGCCCGACGCGCGCCGTTTCGACATGGGCGAGCGCGATCATTTCATCTCGATGGAGATGGCGGCGATCGGCATGGAGATGATGGCGCAATGGGGCGCTGCGGCGGTCGTTGCACGGCTCTCCGCGCTGACGCGGCGGATCGTGGATGGGCTGAACGGCACGAACGCCGTGCAAGTCCTCGACGAGCGTTTCCGCGCGCCGCATATCCTCAGCCTCGGCTTTCCCGACGGCATGCCGAAGAATTTGATCCCGGCGCTCGCCGACCAGCAGATCTATGTCGCGGCCAGGCTCGGGCGCATGCGCGTCGCGCCGCACGTCTACAACGACGAAGCCGATGTGGATCGCTTCGCCGCGGCGCTGAAGAGCGCGCTCACATGAGTGTCACGATCGAGCGCGTCGATGCCATCGCGCTGCGCATCCCGTACGACCACTGGGCACCGAAGCCGAAGTTCGGCGGCATCGCGCGCGAGACGATGGATTGCCTGCTGGTGCGCGTCACCGCGAGCAACGGCCTCGTCGGCTGGGGCGAGGCGTTCTGGGGCGGCTGGCAGGCGACGCAGGCTGCGCTCGAGCACTGGATCGCGCCGCTCAGCGTCGGGCAGGACGTGAACGATCGGCAAATCTTCGCGCGGCTCGAGCGCGCGCTGCATAATTTCGGCCGCTCCGGCCCCTACCTCTACGCGCTCGCCGGGCTCGACATCGCGCTGTGGGACTTGCGCGGCAAGCTCGCAGGCGTGCCGGTGCACGCACTGCTTGGAGAAAAGAAACGCGAGCGCGTCGAGGTCTATGCCTCGCTCATTGCGTACGGCGGCAACATCGAGCACGTGAAGCGCAACACCGCGCGCGCACTGGAGCGCGGCTACCGCCAGATCAAGCTGCACGAGAAGACCACGGAGGCCGTGGCGGCGTCGCGCGAAACGACCGGGCCGCAGATTCCGATCATGGTCGACACCAATTGCGCGTGGCTGCCCGAGGCGGCCTACGATGCCGTGGCGGCGATGAAACAATACGATCCTTTGTGGGTCGAGGAGCCGATCTGGCCGGCCGAGGATGTCGACTCGTTGGGCGCGCTGCGTAAGGCGACCGGCGTTCCACTGGCTGCGGGCGAGAACGCGACCGGCACGCTCGAATTCGAGCGGCTCGCCGCGGCCGGCATCGATTACCTGCAGCCGAGCGCGGTGAAGAACGGCCTCACCAATCAATGGGAGATTTGCCGGCGCGCGGAGGAGAGCGGCGCCACCTGCGTGCCGCACGCGCCGTATTTCGGCCCGGGCTATCTCGCAACCTTGCACATTCTGGCGGCGAAGGAGAAAGAGGTCGCGCTCGAGCGCTTCTTCTGCGACCTCGCCCACGTGCCTTATGCGTCGAGCGTACCGATCGAGAACGGCTCGGTGCGAATTCCGGATGTGCCGGGGCTTGGCCCCGAGCCGGACGAAGAACTGCTGGCAAACTTTCGCGCGTAACTCTGCGTCGTCATCGCCCGCCAACGGGTCCGCGCGAAGCGCGGCCCGATGACAGGCTCCAGCGGGCGACCCAGCAGACGCCGTGCGAGCGACGTAGTCGTTCTCTGCGATTACTGGATGCCCCGCTTTCGCGGGGCATGACGATCCGGGTATATGAGACACTCAAACACAACGGGAGCAAAGCCAATGAGCATTGACCGCAAGGAAGTCGGCCCGCGCATGAGCCAGGTCGTCATCCACGGCAACACGGTTTATCTCGCCGGCGTGGTGGCGCGGAACGCGTCGGGCAAGAGCATGACCGAACAGACGCAGGATGTTCTCAAATCCATCGACGGCTATCTGGCGCAGGCCGGCACCGACAAGTCGAAGCTGCTGTCGGCCAACATCTGGATCACCGATATGGCGAAGTTCGCCGAGATGAACGCCGTGTGGGATGCCTGGGTGTCGCCCGGCAACACGCCGGCGCGCGCCACCGTCGAGGCGAAGCTCGCCGCGCCCGGCTATCACGTCGAGATCATGGTGGTGGCGGCGAAGTAGGGCCGCCGCCACGCCGTGGAGGCGCGCTATGGCTTGTTGGGGAAGATCGCGACCAGCAGCGCCGCGAGCCGGAAGCCCGCCTTCTTGACTTGTTCCTCGGCGACCTTTGCGGCCCAATCCTGATAGCCGTCGTCCACTGTCGTCTCCCAGGTGCAGCCGCCGGTAGCGAAGAACGGAGACGGCTTGGGGCCCTTGGTGATCGTCAGGCGATCGTGCGCTTCGGTTGCGCGTGGCATGATCTCGGTCGCCCATTGCTCCGCCCATTTCTCGGCGGGATCCGTCATATTGTCCCACCCGGTCGGCGGGCTGCCGGCGAGCGCCTTGGCGTATTCCTGCTCGTTGCCGAGCTGTCCCGACATCTTCATCGCCCGCAGTACCGTCGTGCTGTCCCAGAACAGGTGCAGGTTGCCGGCGGGCGGCACGATCGGCGCCTTCGGCGCGATGTAGATCAGGTTTCCGCCCACGGTCTGCGCGACATTCGCCAATCCGCCGACCGTGTTCGGATCGACGCTCGTCACACAGGTCTTGTCGTAATACTTTGCGCCGACATGCAGCGGCTGATGAATGTCGCCGACCAGATGAGCCAGCAGCCAGATGGCCTCGGTATCGGTGAGCCTGACGCCCTTTTTCTGCGGCCTCGTCGGCGGCGCGTCGCCCACCGTTCGCAGATACTCCACGAGGAAGCCGATCATATGCACGACATCGGTGTCCTCGGTGCCCGCGAGGCCAACCTGGTATTTCGGCTGCTGCAGCGGAACGTCGGTGTAGTGAAACTTGTCGTTCTGCGGATTGTGCTCCGCGTAGCTGAGCTCTTCCTCCGAAGAGGGGCGCCCGCAATAGGCTTCATTGCCTTTCTTGGCGCAATCGGGAAACACCGCGACCTCGCGCAAGGTGCGCTTTTGCCATAGGTCGCCGGGGCGCTTGATTTCGAGCAGGTCGCTGACGCGTTTGTAGGTGTGCGGGTAGTGCTGCTGCAGCACGCCATCCGCAATCGCGCCGACAATGCGATGGCCGGGATAGTCCCATGCAAGCGCGGGAGCCGATAGGCCGAAGGCTCCAACGATAATCAGTGTGGCAAGCTTGACGCGCATCCGCCGCTCCCTCAATCCCGAGACGAGCAGATGGTAACCGGCCTGGTTGTAAAAAGGCCAGAGGTGTACCGGCCGGTCAAGTCCGTGGCCGCATGCCGCGTGGTCAAAGCTTGGTCGCCGCGCGGGACAGCAGCTTCCAGTCCGCGCCCTGCTTTTGCCAGTTCATCAGGATGTGCAGATTGGTTGAGCTTTTCTTGCCGTCGGCGACGGCCTCTTGTTCTCCGAGCCAGTGAAAGCGCACGATCGCGGCATCGCCGACTACGCGAATTTTCGGGTCCTCGTACTTGAGCGACAGCCACTTCGATTTCCCGTTGGTAGCGTTGGCGATGAAGACCGCCTTGTCCTCGACCCGGCCATCGGAGTGGCTGTAGCTCAGTTCCGCCGCGCACAGCGCGTCGAATGCTTTCGCGTCGGCCGCGACCTGAGCGGCGCGGAATGCTTCTACCTTTTTTGTGACAGCTTCTTCGTCGGCTGAAGCCGCAAAGGCGGGAGCAAGGCCAAGAAACCCAATCGCAAGAGCCGGCAAAGCCATCTGACGGCGATCGATATTCATTGTTTCCTCCCGTTTTCTGGTTCGCGTTCTATTTCCTTGCACGTGCCCTAGTTCCGCGGCCGCATGTCGCGGGGGTCATATTCGGCCGGGTCCATCGCCCAGAGCGCCGCATCGTAGCCGTTGGCGTAGTTCTGGTTGCTCGTCGCCGGATTGCGGTTGACGAGCGGGCGCAGATACATCGGATGCGTCACGCTGCGCACTTCGTGCTCGACCGACCACAAGACATTTCCGTTGTCGAGGTCGACGATGTCCCGGAAGCGGTACTGATACTGGTTGTCCTCGACCGAGATCAGCCCGCGCTGCTTCAGCTTGGCGTAAGGCCCTGAGAAATTCGCGATGTACATCTGCACGTGATGGCCGTCGAACTCCGGCTGCGGCGCGTCGGTCTCGCGGAATTGCAGATACTGGTCCTTGCCCATCAGGGTGCGCGCCATGGTGCCGTCGCCGTTCTGCACCTGCGCCGGCGTGCCGAAGATCGCGGGATAAAAATCAGCGATGCGTTTCGCGCTGCCGACCGGCACGTCGAATTCCACGTAAGGAATCCCGAGCCTGATGCGCCCGAAGCGCGCGGCATCCGGCTCGTAGCAGCGCATGCGATTGCCCCACGGGCAGATCGCCTCGACGTAGTCGTTGTGCTCGGCAAACGAGAATTTCGTGTCGGCAAGCTTGGCGCGTACGCGCGTCAGCCGGTCGAGCAGCGCCGCGCGGCCCTCGATCACCAGCCCGGTATGGCCGCGCACGACCTGCGCCTTGCCGGTCGGCAGATGGAATTGGCTGCGCCCGACATTGATCCACATGTTGGTGTCGGCGACCATCAGGTAGGGATCGCGCGTGAGCCCGAGGCCGGCCGCATAGAACAGTTGCGCGAGCCGCTGGTCCGGCACTTGCACGTTGACATGCTCGAGGTGGATCGAATTGCCGAGGTCTTCTTTCGAGCGGTCGAATTGCTGCATGGGTGTCGTCCGGGTGGCTCGTGGCCCTGCACTCTAGCACATTGATGGTCATGGCAAATCGAGCCAGTCGAGAGACGGGGGCGGCCGTCGTGCGGCGGGATCGGGCGAAATCTCCGTCGCGGATTTCCGCGAAAGTTACCATGCGGAGGCGCCGCAGCCCGGTCCGCGGTTTCGTGCGAGGCGAAGTCATGATTTGGCAGCGATTTACTGCGACCTTGCAGGGCGTCACCCGGAGGTGTCATGCGCGTGCGCAGCCTTGTCCTCGCGATTGCGGTCCAGTCGGCGCTGGTTCTGCCTGCGATTGCTCAGCCACGGCAGCCGGCTGCGCCCGACCCGGCAATCCAGTTAACCCGGCTGATCAATCCGGGGACGCGGCTGCCGCACTTTCTGGAGCAGGCCCGCAACCTGTTTCGCATCGCCGACGCGAATGTCGACGGCGTCGTTTCGGCCGACGACATCGAATGGTTTGCCGTCCAGACCGCAATGGGCGCACGCGCGAACATCGTCGCCGAGTTGCTGCGCTATGACATCAACGGCGACGGCGTGGTGACGCGGGATGAGATCGTTGAAATCGAGACGCGCAACGGGCGCGCGAGGCGATCGCTCGCCGGCGCCGTGGCGCAAAGCGAAGAGGCCATGCAGAAGGCGGTCGACGCCGCGGTTGCTCGCCGGATGCAGGCCGACATCGACGGGGACGGACGCATTGAGTTCGCGGAGATGCTCGCCCACGCGAGACGATCTGCGACCGCGGTAAATCCGTTCGAGCCGACCGTGCGGATGGTCCTCGGGATGGACAAAGACGGTGACGGCAAGACGACTCTCGAGGAGTTCAATGCGGCGGCGACGGCGATTTTCCGGGGGGTCGATACCGACGGAGACGATGTCGTCAGCAAGGAGGAGCTCGATGCCTACCGCATCGGCACGGGCCAGATCACCGCATCGCAAGTGAGCCGTCCACGTGACGAGGCTGCCCGGCAGCGCCAGCAGGAGGAGCAGGAAAAGCTTGCGCGCGAGCAAGCAGCCTGCGCAATGCCGAGCGCTTCCGAGCACGCCACGTTGGTGCTTCTGTCGGCCTATCAAGCGGATGCTCTTTCGACCACGACCATCGGGTCGCAGGATGTCGCCGTCGGGACCGGCACGATCACGGTGCAGCCGGGCGAAGCGCCGATTTATCTGGTCCTGGCGTCGTTCCGGCCGACGATCTGGCGTGTTCAGGGCGCTGCCGGGCGCATCGAAAGGCTGGTGCTCGCCGGCAACAACACAGGGCCGAACTCAGGCCTGAGAGACCAACTGCCGCTCGTGGGTGTGACTGGAATTGCGGCCGAGCGCGTCACCTTTCTGCGCCGGCCCGGCTGCGTCGGATATTTCACCGAAATCCCGTCCATTCAGGCGGCGACCGCGATCGGGGCGCTGCGCCGGGAAATCGGCCGTGAGCCTTCGGTCATCGCGGCGAGATACGAAGTCTCGGGCTTCGTTGTCCCCTCCGGCGAGGCGATCACGCGAGGCGACGGCGGCAAGACGAAGCTCGTGATCGTCAAGGAAGGCGGTATGTTGCGCCTCCAGGGCGACACTAGGAACATCGTCGTCCGCACGCCCTCCGGCAGCCTCGTCAGCGAGCTTCACAGCTACTCGCCCGGCGGGGTCGTGGAGGTCGATGCGAAGGATGTCGTCGCCAGCAAGCCGGCCGAGCCGTATGAGGTCCTGCCGCAACAGGCCGGTCTCATTCAGCTTGTGCAATCCGGCGCGCTGACACAAAACGGCCGTGGCGAATTTCTCATCCACGGGAAAATCAGGTTTCCGGCCGAGCTCTACGGCGCGCATTCGGTGAAATTTCTGCTATTGCGCGGCGTGCCCGAACCGGATGGCGACCCAGGGCATTCGGACGTGATTTCGGAGGAAACCGGGCTCTCGATCAAGAAAGCGCGGCGCTAGGGTATCACTCCGCCGCTTCGCTCATCGTGGCGCGGATTTCGGCGCGGAATTCATCGATCAGCGTGAGTTTCTTGCCGCGCGCCACGTGCCAGTAGGTCCAGCCGTTGCAGGCTTCCGCGCCTTGCGCGATCGCGCCGACACGGTGGATCGAGCCCACCACGTTGCCGATCTGCAGCGCGCCGTCGGCGCGCACCAGCGCCGACACCTTGCGCCGCGCGTCGAACATCGTCTCGCCCGGCCTGATCATGCCGCGCTCGATCAGCGCGCTGAACGGCACGCGCGGCGCCCCGCGCGCCGTCATGAACGGCGCGAGCGAAGGCGCGGGCAACGGCTCGATCGAGGAGATACGCGCTTCGGCCGCGGCCGCATAGGCGCCATCGCGCTCGATCCCGATGAACGCCCGGCCGAGGCGCTTTGCGGCGGCGCCGGTGGTGCCGGTGCCGCTGAACGGATCGAGCACAAGGTCGCCGGGGCGCGATGAGGACAGGATCACGCGCGCGAGCAGCGCTTCGGGTTTCTGGGTCGGGTGAATTTTCTTGCCGTCGCTGCCCTTCAGCCGCTCCTCGCCGGTGCACAGCGGGATGGTCCAGTCGGAGCGCACCTGGACGTCCTCATTGCCGGCCTTGAGCGCTTCGTAATTGAACGTGTAGCCCTTGGCGCCCGGCTCGCGCGCCGCCCAGATCAGCGTCTCATGCGCATTGGTGAAGCGGCGGCCGCGGAAATTCGGCATCGGATTGGTCTTGCGCCACATCACGTCGTTGAGCACCCAGAAGCCGAGATCCTGCAGGATCGCGCCGACGCGGAAGATGTTGTGATAGGAGCCGATCACCCAGATGGTCGCCGATGGCTTCATCACGCGGCGCGCGGCGATCAGCCATGCACGGGTGAAGTCGTCGTAGGCGGAGAAGCTGGCAAACTTGTCCCAGTCGTCGTCGACCGCGTCGACCTTGCTGTCGTCGGGACGCTTCAGGTCGCCCTGAAGCTGCAGATTGTAGGGCGGATCGGCGAATACCAGATCGACCGAGCCCGGCTCCAGCCGCGCCATCTCGGCGACGCAATCGCCGACGACGATCCTGTGCGAACTGGCGCTAAGATGTGTGCGGGGCGCCCGACCGGGCGCCCCGCGACGCGACACACGCATGACGTTACATCACTCGGGTACGCGGTCGGAGACGCGAATACCTGACAACCGACTGGCTGCATCATGCGGCGGCAAGGTAAATAAAAACTGACCTAACCTCGCAGAAAATCTGACATTTTCTGTTAGCCATTGAGTAACCAAATCGCCTCCGCGGCGTTAGTGGATGAACCGGCAGAGGCCGCGGAGACGCGGAAAGGCCGTGCCGGCGCTACGCGTTGTCGCTGTTGGTTCAATGGACTTGCACGAGGCCCTCGGCGCATATTGCGGGTGGGGGCGTGGAGGAGACGATGCGCTACGACGAACTGCCGCAAAGCGACAACATTGAAGATCGCCGCGGCGAAGGCGGCGGTGGCGGCGGAGGCTTCGGCTTCCCGATGGGCATGGGCGGCGGCGGGCTCGGCATCGGCACGATCGTGGTGCTCGGGATCATCGGGTACGCGCTCGGCATCGATCCGCGCATCCTGATCGGCGGCGCCGAGATGATGTCCGGCGGCGGTCAGCAGCAGCAGGCGCCGCAAAGCAAAGGCAAGACCGGCGCGCCGAGCGACGACATGGGCAAGTTCGTGGCGCGCATCCTGGGCAGCGCGGACGTGCAGTGGAAGCAGATCTTCGAAGCCGCCGGACAGCGCTACCGTGCGCCGACCCTGGTGATGTTCTCGGGCGCGACGCGCGCCGACGCGTGCGGCATGGCGCAATCGGCGATGGGGCCGTTCTATTGCCCGCCCGATCAGAAGATCTACCTCGACACCTCGTTCTTTCGCGACATCGAGCGCCGTTTCCACGGCTGCGATGCCGGGTCGAGCTCCTGCCAGTTCGCCCAGGCCTACGTGATCGCGCACGAGATCGGTCATCATGTGCAGAACCAGCTCGGCATCCTGCCGAAGGTCCAGCAGCAGCAGCGCGGGCTCAGCAAGGTCGAGTCGAACCACCTGCAGGTGCGTGTCGAGCTGCAGGCCGACTGTTTCGCCGGCATCTGGGCGGCGCGCGCCGACAAGCAGTGGCAACTGATCCAGCCGGGCGACGTCGAAGCCGCGATGCGCACCGCGGCGGCGATCGGCGACGACCGCCTGCAGAAGCAGGCGCAGGGCTATGCCATTCCGGATTCATTCACCCACGGCTCGTCGGAGCAGCGCCAGCGCTGGTTCCAGACCGGGCTCAAGTCCGCAAACGTGCAGGCGTGCAATACGTTCGCACCGAGCGCGCAGCTTTAGTCATTCCGGAAGCCGTGCGCAGCACGGCTGTCCGGTATCCATAACCACAGGTCTTTCCAATTCTGCACGATCCGTGGTTATGGATTCCGGGTTCCGGCCTTTCGGCCGGCCCCGGAATGACGAGAACACCATGCCCGGCCTCGATCAGTCGCGTCAGTTCATCCCGCTGCAGATCGCGGTGCTGACCGTGTCGGATACGCGCTCGCTCGATGATGACAAGTCGGGCGCGACGCTCGCCGAGCGCATCGGGCAAGCCGGCCACGCTGTTGCGGCGCGCGCGATCGTCACCGACGAGGCGAAGAAAATCCGCAGCGCCGTGAAAGCCTGGATCGCCGATCCGTCAGTCGACGTGGTGATCACCACCGGCGGCACCGGCTTCACCGGCCGCGATGTGACCCCGGAGGCGCTCGAGCCGCTGTTCGAGAAGCGCATGGAGGGCTTCGCCACGCTGTTTCTCATGGTGAGCCACGCCAAGATCGGCACCTCGGCGATCCAGACGCGCGCGACCGCGGGCATTGCCGGCGCGACCTATATCTTCTGCCTGCCGGGCTCACCCGGCGCCTGCCGCGACGCCTGGGACGAAATCCTGGTGCACCAGCTCGACTATCGCTACCGCCCCTGCAATTTCGTCGAGATCATGCCGCGGCTCGATGAGCATCTGCGGCGCGCCAAGGCGCAATCCGCGTAATTCCAACGGCGTACCGCCGGTGTGGCGGAATCCACACAACCACCCGCGTTCGCGACACCTGCCGCAGAAGACCGCCCCGGGCGGCCGCGCTCCGTATAGGCTTACCTTACAAGAGCCCGCCTGACGGGCCGGACGCGTTTGCGCGCAAGGCGCAGACCTGTGGGTGGCGTTGAGCTTGGGGTTGGACGTGCGGTCGTACCGGCAAAGTCAACGCGCACGATGGCGTGCGGCGCTGCTTGCGTCGTCGGCGCTGATCGCCGCGCCCGCGGCCGCGCAGGATGCGACCTGGGCGGGGCCCGGAGCGAACTGGAACAGCACCGCTAACTGGACGCCGGCGTCGGTCCCGACCGGCACCGCGATTTTCGCCGGTGCGCTGCCGACGTCGCTGACCTTCTCGGCGGCGACGACCGGCATCGGCACCATCCAGTTCAACGCCGGCGCGCCCGCCTACACCTTCACGCTGAGCGCGGGACAAACGCTGACCGCATCCGGCAGCGGCATCGTGAACAACTCGGCGAATGCGCCGACGGTTTCGACCTTCAATTCGACGATCAACTTCCAGAACGGAAGTACCGCGGCAAACACGACGTTCAATCTGTTGTCGTCGGCGCTGAACTTCCTCAATTCGAGCAATGCCGGCACCGCCAACATCGCGATGCCGAATGATTTCCTGCCCGGCGCCGTCACCTTCAAGAACACGGCGTCCGCCGCCAACGCGACCATTCCCCATAACGTCGGCATCACCATCCTCGGCGGCGGTGTGTTTTTCATGGACGCCAGCACGGCCGGCAACGCCACCATCGTGAACGATCCCAGTGGCTCCGTCGCCGGCGAGGGCGGCCTGCTGATATTCGGCGATCCGCAGTTTCTGACCGGCCCGCACACCAGCAATGCCGGCACCGCGCACATCACCAACAATCAGTTCGGCGCGACCAACTTCCTGTCGCAGACTTCGGCGGCGAACGCGACGATCGTCAACAACAACGGCGGCTTCACGGTCTTCCAGCAGCAGAGCACGGCTGCAAACGCCACGATCACCACGAACAGCGGCGGCGGCGTCTTCTTCTTCGACCAATCGACCGGCGGCGCGGCCAGGTTCATCACCAACGCAGGCGCGACCTTCGACATGTCGGGGCTCGACACCGCCGGCATGACGGCGGGTTCGATCGAGGGCGCGGGGCAATATCTGCTCGGCTCGAAACGATTGACCGTCGGGAGCAACAATCTCTCGACCACGGTCAGCGGCACGATCAACGACGGCGGCGGGAGCGGCGGCGTCGGCGGGTCGCTGGTGAAGGTCGGAACCGGCACGCTGATCCTGTCGGGTGCGAACGGCTATACCGGCGGGACGACGATCTCGGGCGGCACCGTCCAGGTCACGAATGGAAGCTCGGTCGGCACCGGGGCGGTGACGCTCGATGGCGGCATCTTCAAGTCCGGTGCCGCCAACCTGAGCTTCACCAACAATTTCGTCGTGAACGGCACCGGCGGCACGATCGACAACAGCAACAAGAAGCTGACGCTGTCGGGCGTCATTTCGAACGGCAGCGGCTCGCCGGCGCAGTTGAAACTCATCGGCGGCATGGGCGGAACGACCGTGCTCTCCGGCGCCAACACCTATACGGGCGGCACGCTGGTGTCCGGCACTGCCGTGCAGGTAAAGAGCAACAGCGCGCTTGGCACCGGCACCGTCACGCTCGATCAGGCGCTGCTGCAGTCCGGCGCGGCGAATCTCACCATCGGCAATGCATTCGCAATCAACGACACGCCAGCGGGAAGCGCGATCGACAACAACAACAGAAAGTTCACGCTCTCGGGCAACATCGCCGACGGCAACGGCCCGGGGAAACTGACGTTCGTGAACTCCGGCGGCAACGGCATGACGGTCCTGACCGGCGTCAGTTCGTACACCGGCGGCACCGAGATCTGTAATTGCGCGACCGTTCAGCTGGGCGATGCCACCCACACTGCCGCACTCGCCGGCAAGATTCTCAACGAGGGCGAATTCGACATTGTCAACGCCGACACCACGGCGATCACGAAGATCGTCAACAAGCTTGGCGGGTTCACGAGTTTCGCGAACACGACCAGTGCCGGGACCGCCAAGATCGTAAACAAGAACGGGGGGATGACCGAGTTCGACAATCACAGCACCGCCGGGAATGCGAAGATCGTAAACAAGAACGGGGGCGCCACCGGGTTCGCCAATCACAGCAGCGCCGACAACGCGAAGATCGTCACCAAACACTTCAGCGCGCTCTTCTTCCTCGACAACAGCACGGCGGGCGACGCGACCCTCATCACCAAGCAGCACGGGCTCGTGCTCTTCGGCGACAAGAGCACCGGCGGCAATGCGCAGTTCATCACCAACGGAACAGGCGTCGTCGATTTTTCCGGTTCGAGCGGCCCGGGCAATGACGGGAAAATCACCGCCGGCTCCATCGCGGGCTCCGGCAGCTATTTCATCGGCGCCGGCAACACGCTGATCGTCGGCGGCAACAATCTCTCGAGCGAAGTCAGCGGCGTCATCGCGGATGCCTGCGGCTGCAGTCCGGGTCCCGGCTCGCTCACCAAAGTCGGCACCGGCACGCTGACGCTGTCGGGCGTCAACACCTATACGGGCGCGACCACGGTCAATGGCGGCACGCTGTCGGTGAATGGTTCGATCGCGTCGTCAAGCGGCGTCACGGTGAATGCCGGCGGCACGGTCGGCGGCACCGGCAACCTGCCCAAGACCACGATCAACGGCGGCGCGCTCTCGCCGGGCAATTCGATCGGCACGATCAACATCAGCGGCAGCCTCAGCTTCGTCGGCGCCGGCAACTATATCGTCGAGGTTTCGCCGTCGGCCGCCGACAAGACCAACGTCACGGGCGCTCCGGGCACGGCGGCGCTCGCCGGCACGCTGAGCGCGATCGGCACCGGCGGCAACTACACCATCGGCACCAAGTACACCATCATCAACGCGAGCGGCGGCGTCAGCGGCACCTTCGGCAGCATCGCGATCAGCGGCAACTTCGGCGTGACCAAGCCGCACATCGAGTACGACGCCAACAACGTCTACCTGGTGCTGGATCCGAATGCGCTGCCGCTCACCGGCCTGACACCGAACGAGCGTGCCGTCGCGGCCGCGGTCAATACCGCGATCATGGCGGGCAGCCAGTCGGCCCCGTTCCTCGCGCTGTTCAACCTTACCGCCGCGCAGCTTCCCGGCGCGCTCGACCAGCTTTCCGGAGAGCTGCACGCGAGCACGGCGGGTGTGCTATTGGACGAGAGCCTTTATCCGCGCTCGGCCGTGCTCGGCCGCCTGCGCCAGGCCTCGTATGGCGGCGCCGACGGCATGGCAGCACTTTCGCTCGGCGGGCCGCAGGCGTTCGCCGGCGATGAAGAGCTTTCCGCGCTGGCATACGGCAAATCGCCCATCGTCACCAAGGCGCCGCCGATGGTCTCCAGGCCGGGCTACGACGTGACGTTCTGGGCGCAGGGCTTCGGCGCCTGGGGCAAGTTCGACGGCGACGGCAATGCCGCCGCCGTGCGGCGCAACCTCGCGGGCTTCTTCTCCGGCGTCGATACGCGCGTCGGCGCGAACGGCCGCCTCGGCGTCATGACCGGTTATACCGCCTCGAGCAACACGCTCGACGGCCGCGGCAACGCCAACGTCGAGACCGGACATCTTGCCGGCTATGGCGGGTGGAGTTTCGGCGCCTTCAATCTGCGTGGCGGTGCTGCCGCGGCGTGGCACACGGTCGATACTAATCGCACCGCCGCCTTCCCGGGTTTCTTCGACAGCCTGACCGCGCATTACGAGGGCCGTACCGGCCAAATCTTCGGTGAAGCTGGCTACGGCTTCGCCTTCGGCAAGGTCGCGGTCGAGCCATTTGCCGGAGCCGCCTGGGTGCATCTGCAAACCGATGCCACGAACGAGCGGGGAGGGGCCGCCGCGCTGCGCGTCGCGGCGAGCGCGTTCGAGGTCGGTTACTCGACGCTCGGCATCCGCGCCGCCAGCGTGATCCCGCTGTCGTGGGACATGGTGCTGGTGCCGCGTGTCTCGGTCGCGTGGCAGCACGCGTTCGAGGACGTGACGCCGGATGCGCGGCTCGCCTTCATCGCCGCGCCGGTACCGTTCGTGATCGCGGGCGTGCCGCTCGCGCGCGACAGCCTGCTCAGCGAGGCGGGGCTCGATCTGGCCATCGGCCGCCACGCGACCGTCGGCCTCTCCTATGTCGGCCAGCTCGCGCGCAACGTGCACGACCATGCCGCCAAGGGCAAATTCACCTGGAAGTTCTGAGCGCGGACCTTCCAGGTTGCGCCTGTGATGATCCGCGACACCCTTCAAGCTGTTCCGATCGCGGCGCGAGCTAGCTGAGCGCGCGCCGCAGCACCGAAAAGAACGTGCCAGTGTATTGGCCGTGGTTCCCGCTCTGGTCCCAGAGCGTGAACGCGAGCACCGTGAGCATGACAAACACCATGCGCATCGGGACAGTTTGGCATGCGCCGAACAAGCAATGATTACGAAAACCGCGAGATTTTTTTATCAACACCGCGACACTTTTAACGGCTGGAACCAGCATGCCGCGGGCGCGTTTTATTGCCGACGAGATCGGAGACAATTCAACGGTGGGCATTTCCTGCTGCGGCCGCTGAAGTCGCCGCAGAGCCATGGAGGTGCCGATGCCGTATCTGTTCTGGGCCGTCGTGCCGTTCGAGCTGATGAAGATGTGGTGGGACGCGTGCGAGCGCACGCGCGAGACCGCGGCGAACTAGGCGGAGTCAAATCAGACAGGCGGCGGCGCCTTTGTGCTGGTTCGCCGGCACTCCGCGCTCGACCCCCGGCGGGAGGCTCGGTGCAAGCCGGGCCTCTCTCTTGTTGTGCGCCGCCGGCTTGACCCACCCCGCCGCGAACACCGATCATGCCGGATTGCCGGGGAGGGCATGATGGGGCTCACTGAGAACAAGACGAAACGCAAGCTGGCGAACAACGAGCTCGCACTCGGCTTCGGCGTCACGCATCTGCGCACAAGCGCGACCGCGATGATCGCGGCCGCCGCCGATCACGACTGGCTGTTCATCGATATGGAGCACGGTGCGTTCTCGGTGCAGGAGGCGACGCAGCTCTGCATCGCGGCGCTGCCGACCGGCATCACGCCGATCGTGCGCATCTGCGCCGGGGCGCTCGATGAGGGGACGCGCTGCCTCGACAACGGTGCGCTCGGCGTCGTCGTGCCGCATGTGGACACGGCCGCGCGCGCAAAGGAGATCGCGGATGCGTTCCGCTATCCGCCGCTCGGGCACCGCAGTTGGGGCGGCCCGCCGGCCGCCTTCGGCTATCGCGCGCCGGGCAATGCGGAGGCGCAGGCCGCACTCAACGAGACGATCCTCGTGGTGGCGATGATCGAAAGCCCGCAGGCGGTCGCCAACGCCAAGGAGATCGCCGCGGTCGAAGGCATCGACGCGCTGCTGATCGGCACCTCGGATCTCAGCGCCGAGATGGGCATCTCCGGCCAGATCGATCATCCGCGCGTCGCCGAGGCGTATGCGAGCGTCGGCGCGGCGTGCCGCGATCACGGCAAGGCGCTCGGCATGGGCGGCATCTACGACAAGGACGTCGCGAGCCGTTTCATCAAAGGCGGCGCACGATTCATCCTCTCGGGGTCGGATCACACGTATGTTCTGACCGGCGCGAAAGCGCGCGCCGAGACCTTGCGGGCGGCGGTGTAGCTGTTCCGCGAGGGAACTTTCGGCGCCGCTGACGGTTTTCCTGCCCAGCACTCCCGATCCGGCGTTCGCCGGAAAACTCTGACCCCGTTCTCAACGGAGACATCTCGCCGTGCCCAGCGGCGCGGGCGTTCGCGCGCCGATTTCCACCACATGGAGGGGAGACAGGCCATGAAGACGGTCCCGGCATCGCGCGCGGATTTGCATTCGTGCATCGCACATGTCTCGGCGTTGAGCTTGACCGCGCTGCTCGCCGCCTGGAGCACACCGGCCGCGGCCGGCACGCCGACCAGCTGCGAGAGCCTCGCCAGCGTCGCCTTCCCCGACACGACCATCAACG
>VBAH01000071.1 GCA_005884685.1 Alphaproteobacteria bacterium | reverse complement strand
CATTTCTTCGGTGCGGACGGAAACAAGGCGTTCTGGGACAGCTTCGCGGTGCTGATCCAGTTCGGCGCGATCCTCGCACTGCTGTCGATCTATTTCACGCGGCTGTGGAAGATCGCGCTCGGCATGCTCACCAATGCGGACGACCGGCGTTTCGTCATCGGCGTGCAGGTGGCGTTCCTGCCGGCCGCGGTGATCGGTGCGGCTCTCCACGGCTTCATCAAGGGCGTACTGTTCAATGTCTGGATCGTGTGCATCTCGCTGATCGTCGGCGGCGTCGTGCTGCTGTGGATCGACCGGGTGACGCCGCGCCCGCGCTATCACGATGCGACGCGGTTTCCGCTGCTGACCTATCTCATCATCGGCTTCTGCCAGTGCCTCGCGATGATCCCCGGCGTGTCGCGCTCGGGCGCCACGATCGTCGCCGCGATGCTGCTCGGCGCCGACCGCCGCTCGGCCGCGGAGTTCTCGTTCTATCTGGCGATGCCGACGATGGCGGGTGCGTTCGCCTACGAGCTGTACAAGAGCTGGGGCACGATCAGCGCAGCGAGCCCCTTCATCGTTGCGGTCGGATTCGTGGTGTCGTTCATCTCGGCCTGGATCGTGGTGAAGACCTTCCTCGACTATGTGTCGAGCCACGGATTTTCGCTGTTCGGCTGGTGGCGCATCATCGTCGGTGCGGCGGGCTTGGTCGCACTGGGATTGTTTAAGTAGCCGCGCGCGCCGCACCTGCCGTTGTGCCCTCTCCCCATAGCCCGTCGAAGACGGGCGTAAACGCCCTGATGGTGGGAGAGGGCATCGCAGTTCATAGCCCGGATGGAGCGTAGCGAAATCCGGGGTCACGCTCCGCGCCACCGGCACCGGCCCCGCATTGCGCTTCGCTCCATGCGGGCTACGAAGCGCGGCCTTACGCCACTCTTCCTCTGAACTGCCCGGTCTTGCGGAAGCGCCACAGATAGCTCGGCACGATCGCTTCGAGTGCCGCGGGCTCGATGCCGAGCGCCGCGAGCGTGCGCCCTTGCGCGAGCGCGGCCGGCGACACCACGTTGTCGCTTCGCAGCAGCTCGACCTGGTCCGGCGTGAGCAGCGGCGTCGGCATGAACTGGAGGAACCAGGCCTGCAGCCGGGCGAGCCCGAACGGCAGCGGCACAAGCAGGCGGCGCCGCTCCGTCACGGCGAGCACGTACTCCATCAGCTCCTTGAAGCTCTTCACCTCGGGTCCGCCGAGCTCATAGATCGTGCCGCCTTCTGTCCGCCCGCCCGCCGCCCTTACGATCGCCTGCGCGACGTCGCCGACGAACACCGGCTGGAATTTCGTCGCGCCGCCGCCGACCAGCGGCAGCACCGGCGAGATCCGCGCCATCGCGGCGAAGCGGTTGAAGAAGTCGTCTTCCGGCCCGAACAGGATCGAGGGCCGATAGATCGTCGCGTCCGGCGCGGCGGCGAGCACCGCCGCCTCGCCCGCCGCCTTGGTGCGGGCATAGAGCGCGGGGGAATCCGGATCGGCGCCGAGCGCCGACACATGGATCAGGCGGGCGCCGGCCGCCGCGGCGGCGCGTGCGACCGTCGCGGCGCCCTCCGCATGCACGCCCTCGAAGCGCTGACGGCCGCGCTCGAACAGGATGCCGACCAGGTTGATCACCACGTCGGCCTCGCGCACCGCGGCCTCGACCGAGGCCGGATAGCGCAGGTTCGCCTGCACCGAATGGATCTGGCCGACGCGGCCGAGCGGCTGGAGATGCCCGGCAAGGTCGGGCCGGCGCACCGCGTTGCGGACGCGGTAGCCCTCGCGCGCGAGCGCGCGCACCCCATGGCGGCCGAGGAAGCCCGAGCCGCCGAACACGGTGACCAGCGTTTCGGTGGGGATTTCGGTCATGGACGAAGCCTTGAGCGGCGAAGCGGCGATGCGCCCGGTATAGCGCCCCGGATGCCGCCGTCTCAAGCGTTGACAAGGCGAAACGCGGGACCTTATGTCTCGCCCCGCTCCCTGATGCCCAGGTGGCGGAATTGGTAGACGCACTAGTTTCAGGTACTAGCGGTGAGAGCCGTGGAGGTTCGAGTCCTCTCCTGGGCACCAACTGAACCGCTCATCAGGCGGACGCAAAGGCCCGCATGACCATCCGCCTGCACCGCGGCGACCTGCCCGACCTCACGCGCTACACTGGCGCCGTTGCGGTCGATACCGAGACCATGGGGCTCGAGCCCAACCGCGACCGGCTTTGCGTGGTGCAGCTCTCGCCCGGCGACGGCACCGCCGACGTGGTGCAGATGGGCCGCGCAATCGGCCCGGCGCCGAACCTCAAAGCGCTGCTCGGCGATTCGACCAAGCTGAAGATCTTTCATTTCGCGCGCTTCGATCTCGGCATGCTCTTCAAGTCGCTCGGCGTGATGCCGCAGCCGGTGTATTGCACCAAGATCGCCTCGCGGCTCACCCGCACCTATACCGACAAGCACGGCCTCAAGGACCTCACCAAGGACCTGCTCGGCAAGGATGTGTCGAAGCAGCAGCAGCTCTCCGACTGGGGCGCCGAGACGCTGACCGAGGCGCAGGTCGCCTACGCGGCCGACGATGTGCTGAACCTGCATGCGCTGAAGGACAAGCTCGACGCCATGCTGGCGCGCGAGGGGCGCACCGAGCTGGCGGCGGCCTGTTTCGGGTTCCTTGCCGCCCGCGCGCGGCTCGATCTTGCCGGCTGGGCCGCGGAGGACATTTTCGCCCATTCGTGAGCGCGGAAAGCCGTCCAAACGGCCCGTTTGCCGGGTAAAACTCGCGCCGCGTAAAGGGTTTATCGCCGTCACGAGGCCACATTCGCAGGCGATTTTCCAGCCGCGGCGCCGTACTATCGGGGCCGCGGGGGCGATTCTCAAAACCGAACCATGAGCCAGCCGATCACCGCGAGCGCGATCACCGAGACGCATGGCTGGACCGCCTCGCGCCGCGGCGACGTCGACCATGCGGTGCGCAAGGCCGGGCGCCACAGCATCGTGGTGCGTTTGGCGCGTATCGCGCTGCCGGCCGGCGTGGTTCTCGGGCTCGCCGTGCTGCTGGTCGCCACCTATTTCCAGCCGATGCAGATGTTCGAGAAGATGCCGACCGTGTCCGGCAAGCTCGGCGTGCAGGGCAGCACGATCACCATGGAACTGCCGCGCATCGCAGGTTTTACGCGCGATGCGCGTTCCTATGAGATCAACGCCGAAACCGCCGTGCAGGATATCACCAAGCCGGACCTCGTCGAGCTGCAGAAGCTGCGCGCCCGGATCGAGATGCAGGACAAGGACGTCGTCCAGATCACCGCCAACAGCGGCACCTACAACACCAAGGCCGACAGGGTCGTGCTGCGCGACCAGGTCGTGGTCACCTCCGAGCAGGGCTACAAGGCGCAGCTGCGCGAGGCGGCGGTCGAAATGAAGAAGGGCAACGTCGTGTCCGAACTGCCGGTCGAGATCACCCTGCCCAACGGGCTGCTCAAGGCGAACCGCATGGAGATCGTCGAGTCCGGCGACGTGATCCGTTTCGAAAACGGCGTCGTGCTCGATCTCGACGGGGAGAAGAAGGAGGCGTTGCGATGAGCGCGCGCCGGTCGTTTGGTTTTGCGCTGATCGCGCTGGGAATTGCCGGCATTTGCGCGGCCCGCGCGCAGGCCCCGCAGCAATCCGGCGGTGCGATGCAGGGCTTCCAGATGAACCGCGACCAGCCGGTCAAGATCGAGTCGAATACGCTGGAGGTGCGCGACAAGAGCCGGCAGGCGACGTTCCTGGGCAACGTCAAGCTCACGCAGGGCGAGACGATCCTGCAATGCCAGACGCTGGTGATCTTCTACGAAGACACCGCGGCGCCGAAGAAAAGCGCGCCCGCGACCGCACAGAAGGGCGGCGGGGTCGGCAGCGGCCAGCAGATCAAGCGCGCCGAGGCGAAGGGCGATGTGCTGGTGACGCAGAAGGACCAGACCGCGCGCGGCGACAACGGCGTGTTCGACGTGAAGACCAACAGCGTCACGCTGCTCGGCAACGTCGTCCTCACGCAAGGCACGAACGTCGTGCGCGGCGACCGCATGGTCGTCGATCTCAACACCGGGATCTCGCGGGTCGAATCCGACAAGGCAAGGCGGGTCGAGAGCCTGTTCAATCCGAGCGCCTCGCCGCAACCCGCGCCCGCCCCGGCGACGCCGCAGAAAGATGCCAAACCCGCGCCCGCACCGCAGAAAGCGGCACCACCCGCCGCCAAGGCGACGCCGGGCGCACCGACGCGCATCAACTGAGCGGCGCCGTGCCGCCGTTGCCAGCCATAACGGCAGCAACTATCAGAGTGAGCGAGATTTTCCGGGAGCCTCGATAACGGCGTGCTGGATATTCTGAAACCATTCCGGCGCAACGCCGCGGCGCGGCGGGGAAAGCCTGCGCCGTCGGAGTTCTGGCGCATCGATCTTGGCCCGGTCGCCGAGCCGATGGCCGATGGCCACACGGAAAAAATGAGCTTCACGACCAGCGAACGCATTGCGCTCGGGAAGGGCAAGCGCGCCTCGGCGCAGCCGATCGGGCGCGCCGCGGAGCGCGATTTCGACTGGCAGTCGGTTCCGCCGCCGGATCTGCGGCGCGATCCTGCCGAGCCGCGCGGCAGGGTCAACGGCAATGGCTTTTCACCCGCCGCCCTGTTCGAGCGGCCAGGCGAGGCGCCGGCCGCGCACCCGCTTGACCGCGTGTTCGAGCAGCGCCCCCGCGCGCGGGGTGAAATCTCCGCCGTTGTCGGCGCAGCCGGCTCGCTCACGGTGCATGGCGTGGAGAAAAGCTTCGGCGGCCGCAAGGTGGTGAAGGGCGTGAGCCTCTCGCTGCGCCGTGGCGAGGCGGTCGGACTGCTCGGGCCGAACGGCGCCGGCAAGACCACCGTGTTCTACATGATCACCGGGCTGATCAAGGCCGACAAAGGCACGATCCAGTTCGACGGTCACAACATCACGCATCTGCCGATGTATCAGCGCGCGCGCCTCGGCATCGGCTATCTGCCGCAGGAAGCCTCGATCTTCCGTGGCCTCAATGTCGAGGACAACATCCGCGCGGTGCTCGAAGTCGTCGAGCCGAGCAAGAAGAAGCGCGAACACGAGCTCGACAAGCTGCTCGAGGAATTCAACATCGCGCGGCTGCGCAAGACACCCTCGATCGCGCTTTCCGGCGGCGAGCGGCGCCGCACCGAGATTGCGCGCGCGCTGGCGACGCGCCCGGCCTACATGCTGCTCGACGAGCCGTTCGCCGGCATCGATCCGATCGCGGTCGGCGATATCCAGCAGTTGGTGCGCCATTTGACGGAACGCGACATCGGCGTGCTGATCACCGACCACAATGTGCGCGAGACGCTCGGCCTGACCGATCGCGCCTACATCATCTACTCCGGCGAGGTTTTGCGCGAAGGCAACGCCGACGACATCATCAACGACCCGGAAGTGCGCCGGCTCTATCTCGGCGAGGAGTTCCGGATGTAGGCGAAGGGGGGCGGCGGCGGGTTATTAACACCGCTGCCACTATTTGCGCTTTCCCCGATGTACAGCGTGCCGCGAACACGCTAAAGCAAGAACCGGACCAATATTGCACCGCAGCATGGCGCTTACCCAACGACTCGAATTCCGCCAGAGCCAGGCGCTGGTGATGACGCCGCAGCTGATGCAGGCGATCAAGCTGCTGCAGCTCTCCAACCTCGATCTGACCGCCTATGTGGAGGGGGAGCTTGAGAAAAATCCCCTGCTGGAGCGCCCCAGCGAGGGGCCCGGTGAGGCCAATCAGCCGGGCGAAGCTGCCGCGCCGGGCGGGGCGGACGGCGCCGGCGAGGCCCCTGAGGGCGACTGGAAAGCCGACGTGAACGGCTCGGCGGCCATCGAGGACTCGTTCGATACCGGCATCGAGAACGTGTTTCCGGACGCCGAGGCGCCGGCACGTCCGACGCAAAACGAGCCGGCCGCCTATTCCGAATGGGCCGGCGTCGGAGCGGGCGGCCGCCAGGACGGCGACTACAATCTGGAAGCTTTCGTCTCGGCGCAGGCGACGCTCGCGGATCACCTGGGCGAGCAGCTTGCGCTCGCGATTGCCGACCCGGTGCGCCGCATGATCGGCCGCAACCTGATCGATCTGG
This sequence comes from Alphaproteobacteria bacterium, assembly GCA_005884685.1. Lineage (GTDB taxonomy): Bacteria > Pseudomonadota > Alphaproteobacteria > Rhizobiales > Xanthobacteraceae > PALSA-894. Next base: position 28,237 of record VBAH01000071.1, on the reverse strand, counting down.
TCGATGAGGCGGGGTATCTCACCGGCGATCTTGCGGCCGTTGCCGAACGGCTCGGCGCTCCGTTGAGCGAAATCGAGGCGGTGCTCACGATCCTCCATGGCTTCGATCCCCCCGGCGTATGTGCGCGCAATTTGCGCGAATGCCTGTCCATCCAGCTCAAGGAGCAGGACCGCCTCGATCCCGCCATGCAGGCGCTGCTCGCGCATCTCGATCTCGTGGCGCGGCGCGATTTCTCGAGCCTGCGCCGGCTCTGCGGCGTCGACGATGCCGACCTCGCCGACATGATCGCCGAGATCCGCAGGCTCAATCCCAAGCCCGGTCTCGCGTTCGGCTCCGCGGTGGTGCAGCCGATCGTGCCCGACGTCTTCGTGCGCCTCGCGCAGGACGGCGGCTGGCTGGTGGAGCTGAATTCCGATACCTTGCCGAAGGTGCTGGTCAATCAGTCCTACTATGCGGAGGTTTCGAAGACCGCGAAGAACGACGGCGAGAAATCCTATCTGGCGGATTGCCTGCAGACCGCGACGTGGTTGATGCGCGCGCTCGATCAGCGCGCCAAGACGATCCTCAAGGTGTCGACCGAAATCGTGCGCCAGCAGGATGCGTTCTTTGCGCACGGCGTGCAGTTTCTGCGTCCGCTCAATCTGAAGACCGTGGCGGACGCGATCAGCATGCACGAGTCGACGGTGTCGCGGGTCACCGCCAACAAATACATGGCGACCAGCCGGGGCATCTTCGAGCTGAAATATTTCTTCACGTCCTCGATCGCGGCATCCGACGGCGGCGAGGCGCATTCCGCCGAAGCCGTGCGGCATCGCATCAAGCAGCTGATCGACGCCGAAAGCGCCCGGGATGTATTGTCCGACGATACCATCGTCGAGCGGCTGCGCGAGTCGGGGATCGAGATCGCCCGGCGCACTGTGGCGAAATACCGCGAGGCGATGCGGATACCTTCCTCGGTCCAGCGCCGCCGCGAAAAGCAGGCCCCGGCGGGCGCCGCGTATTGAAAAGGTCGAAAACCAAGTGCCCTTTGTCGCGTTGACTTGAACGCAGGGCATTCCTAGCTTTGGGATAGGGCCCGGAGAACGACCAGCGGAGGCAGCATGCCGTTTCGCGTCTCGGGAAAAAATCTCGACATCGGTGAAGCATTGCGCGAGCGGGTCAGCGCCCGCGTGGTGGAAGCCCTCAGCAAGTATTTCAACGGCGGCTATTCGGGCCATGTGACGGTGGAAAAGGAGGGGTTCGGGTTTCGCACCGAATGTGCCATCCATCTCGATTCCGGCATCGTGCTGCACACCGAGGCGAACGCGGCAGACGCCTATTTGAGCGCGGATCAGGCTGCGTTGCGCATCGAAAAGCGGCTGCGCCGCTACAAGCGGCGCCTCAAAGACCATCACCTCGCGCGCGCCAACGGCAACGGCATCGATGTGCCGAGCTATGTGATCGAGGCGCCGTCGCACGACAACGACGACGAGGTCACCGAATTCAATCCGGTGATCGTCGCAGAGTCGACGACGGTCCTGAAACAGCTGTCCGTCAGCGAAGCCGTGATGGAACTCGACATGACCGGCGCGCCGGTTGTGGTCTTCCGTCACGCCAGCCACGGCGGGGTCAACCTGGTCTATCGCCGCCCGGACGGCAACATCGGGTGGGTCGACCCGCCGGCGCATGAGCCCGCGCAGCGCGCACCGGTTCGTGGAAAAGCGCATGTGCCGAATTAAGTGGCGGTGTGGCCGAGCGCGCGCTCGGACCCATTGACGCGGTGGGACGGCCCCGATAAACCGCCGCCTTCCCGTCAACAACACACCCATTCAGACCGGACCGGTTGCAATGCCGCTCACCGACCTTGTGGCACCGAATGCGGTCGTCCCGGCGCTCAGAGTGAACGGCAAGAAGCAGGCGATCCAGGAGCTTGCGAGCCGCGCCGCCAGGCTGACCGGGCAGAATGAGCGGCTGATCTTCGAGACGCTGGTGCAGCGCGAGAAGCTGGGCTCGACCGGCATCGGTAACGGCATCGCAATCCCGCACGGCAAGCTGCCGAAGCTGGAAAAACTGGTCGGGATGTTCGCCCGGCTCGACCGGCCGATCGATTTCGAGTCGCTCGACGGCCAGCCGGTGGACTTGATTTTCCTGCTGCTCGCGCCGGAAGGCGCCGGCGCCGATCACCTCAAGGCACTCGCGCGCGTGGCGCGGCTGTTGCGTGAGCCCGACACGGTCGCGCGCCTGCGCGAGTCGCGCGATGCCGACGCGCTCTATGCCGTGCTGGCGATGCCGCCCTCCGAGGCGGCCTGATCTCTGCTGTCATCCCGGCCGAGCGGAAGCGAGAGCCGGGATCCATTTTTCGGCTGACTCGGACCTATCGCTAGTCCCGTGGTACATGGATCCCGGATCGCGCCTTGCGGCGCGTCCGGGATGACAACCGGAGAATTGCGATGCTTCGTGCGCTGGCACGTGCCGTCATAATTGGTTGTGCGCTGTTGTCCTGCGGGGCTCCCGCGCAAGCCCAATACCCCAACCGCCCCGTCACCATCATGGTGCCGCTCGCGGCCGGCAGCGGCATGGACGTGCTGGTGCGGCTCTATGCCGACAGGCTGGCGCAACGTCTCGGCAAGCCGGTGATCGTGGAGAACCGCCCCGGCGCATCGCTGATGCTCGCCGCCAACGCTGTCGCGCAATCGCCGCCCGACGGCCACACGCTGCTGGTGTCGACCTCGTCCGCGATGGCGATCAACCTCACGCTGTTCCGGCAGGTGACCTATGATCCCGATCGCGATTTCATTCCGATCTCGCTCTATGTGAAGTCGCCGTTCATTCTGGTGGTCAATCCGGACGTGCCGGCGAAAACCGTTCCGGAGCTGATCAAGTACGTCAAGGAGAACCAGGGCAAGCTCAGCTATTCGTCACCTGGCGCCGGCGTCGCACAGCATCTCTCGATGGAGTACATGAAGAGCCAGTTCGGCCTCGACATCACGCATGTGCCGTACCGCGCGACGCCGCAGTCGATCCAGGACATCGCGGCCGGCCACATCGCGCTCGGCTGGGCCGAAGCGGGCGCATCGCTCCCGCTGATCAAGGACGGCAAGCTGCGCGCGCTTGCCGTGTCATCGACGACGCGGCTGCCGCTCTTGCCCGATGTGCCGCCGCTTGCCGAAGCAGCGCCCGCGCCCGGCTTCGAGGCGGTGTCGTGGCACATGCTGCTCGCGCCGGCGAAAACGCCAAGCGAGATCGTCGACCGGCTGCACGACGAGATGAAGCGGATTTTGGCCGAGCCGGAGCTGAAGCAGAAGATCGAGACGATCGGCCTGATCCCGTTCGACACGCCGTCGGTCGAAGACCTGCGCGCCTATCGCCGTGCCGAGCAGGAGAAGTGGGGCACGCTGGTGAAGAAGCTGGGGCTTGAGGGGTCGCAGTAGGATTCACTCCGCTCATGCCCGCGTAAGCGGGCATCCAGCTCTTGGCCCCTGGGTCCCCGCTTTCGCGGGGACGAGCGGAGTGTGTTCAGAGAGCGCTAATGCACGCTCACCGTTTCGAGCTCATTGCTCCAGGCATTCGCGACCGCCGCCTCGCGGCTGTCGGTGAGCATGATCGGCGTGCCGTCCGCCGCGTGCAGCGCGTAGAGCATCGATCCCGGTGCAAGCTCGGGCGCCTGCGGGAAGTGCTTCTGCACGTCTTCCGAGCGGATGGTCTTCACATAGGCGAGCTTGCCGCCGCCGAGAACCTGTAAGGCCTCGGGTGAAATCTCGTGGATGTCCACCGTACGGTTCGTTTCATTGTTCATGGCCCTCGACTCCTTTCCGGTCGATGCCGCTACCCGTCACTCATGGTTCCTGATGGCGACCGTCTTGACGACGCGTGCGGGTTCCGGACGCGCCAGATCGATCGACAGCAGGCCGTTCTTCAGGTCCGCTCCCTTCACCTCAATGCCGTCAGCCAGCACAAAGGTCCGCTGGAACTGACGCGCCGCGATGCCGCGGTGAAGGTATTCCCGGGTCTTGTCATCCTGCTGCCGGCCGCGGATCACCAACTGGTTCTCCTCGACCGACACGTCGAGCTGCTCGCGCGTGAAGCCGGCAACCGCCAGCGTGATGCGCAACCGCTCGGGATCTTGCTCGTCGCGCGGCAACCGCTCGATGTTGTAGGGCGGGTAGCCGTCGGCCGCTTTCGTCACGCGGTCGAGAACGCGCTCGATCTCGTCAAACCCGAGCAGGAACGGACTTGAGAGCGACGGAACTCGGGACATAGTTTCCAAAGCCCTCTTGCGAAGCGACTTTGAGAGGCCCGTGAGGCACCTCTGCCGGCGCGGGTCGGCACAGTGCCGCTCCCGGTCCAGTATGTCCAAATATGGGGCGGGCTGGTTAAGGGTTCAAGAATAAGGGATTTGCCCCTTTTTCGTCATGCCCGGCCCATAGCCCGTCAAAGACGGGCGTGAACGCCCTTATGGCCGGGGCATCCACCTCTTGGTTCCCGCAAGGAAAACGTGGATGGCTGAGCACCAGGGCGTCTACGCCCGTCTTTGACGGGCTTTGCCCGGCCCTGACGGCGAGCTACAGCCGCCGGCCGCCGTCCGCGCTGAACACATGCAGTTTTGCACGGCTTGCGACCGCCACGGCCCGCTCCCCGGGCGCCGGTGCATGGGTGCCGGGCAGCCGCACGATGATGCTGTCCCCGCGGTCCAGAGTTCCATAAACGAAGCTCTCCGGGCCGACCCGCTCGACCGCCACGACGGTCAGCGGCAGCGCGATGCCGCCGTCGGCGGGCGCGCCGGGCGGCGCGAGCGCCAGATCCTCGGGACGGATGCCGATGATCGCGCCTTCGGAGGGGATGCTGCCGTTGCCGAGCAGCAGAGCGGGCTCTGCGCCCGACATCGTCAGCAGGTTCATGGCGGGCGCGCCGATGAAGGTCGCGACGAACGTGGTCGCGGGCTTCTCGTACACCGCGAGCGGCGCCCCGATCTGCTCGACGCGGCCGGCGTTCATCACCACCAGCATGTCGGCAAGCGTCATCGCCTCGAGCTGGTCGTGCGTCACGTAGACCGACGTGGTGCCGAAGGTCTTCTGCAGCTTGCGGATCTCGACGCGCATCGAGACGCGCAGCTTGGCGTCGAGGTTGGAGAGCGGTTCGTCGAACAGGAACGCCTTCGGCGAGCGCACGATCGCGCGTCCCATCGCGACGCGCTGGCGCTGCCCGCCGGAGAGCGCACGCGGCTTTCGATCGAGCAGCGGCTCGATCTCGAGGATGCGCGCGGCATCGCGCACGCGGCGGTCGATTTCGGCCTTGTCCATTTTGCGGTTGCGCAGCCCGTAGGCCATGTTGTCGTAGACGCGCATATGCGGGTAGAGCGCGTAATTCTGGAACACCATCGCGATGTCGCGTTCGGACGGCTCGATGTCGTTGACGACGCGCTCGCCGATGCGGATCTCGCCCGACGAAATGGTTTCCACGCCCGCGATCATGCGCAGCAGCGTCGACTTGCCGCAGCCCGACGGGCCGACCAGCACGCAGAAATGCCCGTCCGGCACGTCGAAGGTGATGCCTTTCACGGCCTCGACCCCGCCGGGATAGATCTTGCGGACGTCCTTGAGAGTGACTTCGGCCATTACACCCCTCATTCGTCATGGCCGGGCATAGCACGTCGAAGACGGGCGTAAACGCCCTGGTGCCCGGCCATCCCGCTTAGGAGGGCAACATCGTACCTTCCTTGTCGGGATCACCGGGTCTCGCCGCTGCGCGGCGGCCCGGTGATGACGCAAAAAATTACTTCTCCGTCTCCACCAGCCCGCGCACGAACAGCTTCTGCATCGCGATCACCACCAGCACCGGCGGCAGCATCGCCAGCATCGCGGTTGCCATCACGATCTGCCATTCGGTCAGCGCATCGGAGGTGACGATCATCTTCTTGATGCCGATCACGATGGTCTGCATGTCGTCGCGCGTGGTGATGAGCAGCGGCCAGAGGTACTGGTTCCAGCCGTAGATGAACAGGATCACGAACAGCGCCGCCATGTTGGTGCGCGCGAGCGGTAAGAGCGTATCGAAGAAGAAGCGGAACGGCCCGGCGCCGTCGATGCGCGAGGCCTCCACCAGCTCATCCGGCACCGTCATGAAGAACTGACGGAACAGCAGCGTCGCGGTCGCGGACGCGACCAGCGGCAAGGTCAGCCCCGCATAGGTGTCGAGCAGGTTCAAATCGGCGGCGATCTTGTAGGTCGGGTAGATGCGCACCTCGACCGGCAGCATCAGCGTGATGAAGATCACCCAGAACGCCGTCATGCGCAGCGGAAACTTGAAATACACGATCGCATAGGCCGAGAGGATCGAGATGAAGATCTTGCCGCACGCGATCGCCATCGCCATCACGAACGAGTTGAGCAGCATCGTATAGACCGGCTCGCGCGTGGTGCCGCTCGTGCCGATGAAAAGCGTGCGGTAGTAGTTCTCGACCAAATGCGGTCCGGGCAGCAGCGGCATCTGCCCGTTCGCGATGATGGTCGGCTCGTGCGTCGAGCCGACGAAGGCGAGATAGACCGGGAACGCCACGATTGCGATCCCGATCCAGAGGATCAGGTGCGGCAGGATGTTGCCGAACGGCCGGTTCTCGACCATCGTCAGCCTCCTTCGTCGTGGCCGGGCATAGCCCGCGAAGACCGGCGTGAACGCCCTAGTGCCCGGCCACCCCGATAAGGAAGGCAGTGCGTCCCTAAGCGGGATGCCCGGGTCAAGCCCGGGCATGACGGAGTGTTTGGCACGATCGCCATCTCAGCCCCACACCTTTTCGTTCTTCAGCACCGCCGCGAGCCCCTCGGCGCACACGGCGAGCAGCTTCCCGCCCTTGTCGGCGCTGGCGCGCCGCGCATCGCCGATCACCCCGCTCGGCGTGATGGCCTTGAAGTTGTGGAATTGCGCCGGCGGTCCGCGCAGCACCTTGTCGACCTCCATGCCGAGCATGCCGTAGGCTTCCGCGAAGCGATCCCGCTTCACGGTATCCGGCGCCACCACCATCATCATCGAGGTTTCGACCTCGCAGGCGTGATGCACGCGCTTCTGATCCTCGAGGAATTGTCCGAGGTCTGATTGCGACAGTTCGAAATAGGTCGTGGCCAGCACCTTCAGCGCCGTCTCGCGCGCGAAGTCCGGCAGGAACGCATTGAGCGCCGCGATGTTGCCGCCGTGGCCGTTGATGATGAACACGCGTTTGAATCCGTGCCGTTCGATGCTCCTGAGAAACGCGAGCAGCACCGCGCGGTAGGTCGGGATATCGAACGTGAACGTGCCGCCATAGGCCATGTGATGCTCGGCCATCCCGCACCACAGCGTCGGCGCCACGACCACCGGCACATCCTTGATGGCGATCTCGGCGCCGGCCTTGCACACGGCCTCGCACAGGTAGGTATCGACGCCGACGGGCAGATGCGGGCCGTGCTGCTCCATCGAGGCGACCGGCAGAATCACGGTCGCATTGGCTGCTGCCTTGGCGCGCAGGTCCTCCGCGGTCAGCTCTTTCCACATCACCGATGGCATCAGTAGGTCACCTTCTTCTCGACATAGCGGAACTGGATCGCGGTGAGCGCGATCACGATGATCATCAGCATGACGGATTGCGCCGCCGAGCCGCCGAGATCGCCGCCGAGGCGTCCGTCGGCATAGACCTTGTAGACCAGCGTCTCGGTCGCCTTGGCGGGGCCGCCGCCGGTCATCGTGTCGATCAGGCCGAGCGTGTCGAAGAATGCGTACACGATGTTGACCACGATCAGGAAGAACGTAGTGGGCGAGAGCAGCGGAAACGTGATGGTCCAGAAGCGCCGCAGCGGTCGCGCGCCGTCGATCGCGGCAGCTTCGGTGACGCTGCGCGGGATCGCCTGCAGGCCGGCGAGGAAGAACAGGAAATTGTACGAGATCTGCTTCCAGGTGGCGGCGAGCACCACCAGGATCATCGCCTGGTTGCCGTCGAGCAACGGATTCCAGTCGATGCCGAGATAATCGCGCAAGCCGCGCGCGACGATGCCGAGCGAGGGCTGGAACATGAAAGCCCACAGCACGCCCGCGACCGCGGGCGCCACCGCGTACGGCCAGATCAGCAAGGTGCGATAGACGCCGGCGCCCTTGAGCTGCTTGTCGGCTTGCGTCGCGAGCAGCAGCGCGATGGACAGCGAGAGGATCGCAACAGAGCCGGAGAACACCAGCGTCGTTCCGATGGTGCGGTAATAGTCCGGCTGGCTGAACAGCTCGCGATAATTGTCGAACCAGATGAAGCTGGTCGACAGCCCGAACGCGTCCTGCAGCAGGAAGGACTGCCACACTGCCTGGCTCGCCGGCCAATAGAAGAACACCAGCGTGATGACGAGCTGCGGGACGAGCAGCGCGTAGGGCAGTAGGCGGTGGGAGAAGATCGCGCGCTTTTCCATGGGTCAGTAGGCCACCACGGCCGGCCGCGTGCTCGGTGTGCTCCCTCCCCCCTTGAGGGGGAGGGTTGGGGAGGGGGGTAATGGATGGCGCAAGCTTTTCAGAACACCCCCCTCCCTGTCCCTCCCCCTCAAGGGGGGAGGGAACCCCCAAACAACTGTTCCGCCGCGTCCAAGGAGACGCAGCGCGGCGCCTACTTCGCCACGGTCCGCTCGAACTGCCGCAACATCGTGTTGCCGCGGGTGACCGCCGCGTCGAGCGCTTCCTTGGCGCTCTTCTTGCCGGCGAGCGCGGCTTCGATCTCCTCCGACCACACATCGCGCAACTGCACCATGTTGCCGAGGCGAAGCCCGCGCGAATTCTCGGTCGGCTCCTTGTTGGTCAACTCGAGCAGCGGCGTCTCGAGGTACGGGTTGTCCTTGTAATAGCCGGACGCCTTGGTCTTGGCGTAGGCCGCCTTGGTGATCGGCAGATAACCGGACGACTTGTGCACCTCGACCTGCCGATCGGTGTCGGACAGGAACGTGAAGAACTTCGCGACGCCCTTGTATTCCTCGGGCTTCTTGCCGCCCATCACCCAGAGCGATGCCCCGCCGATGATCGAATTCTGCGGCGCGCCCTTGGCGTCCGGGTAATAGGGCATCGGCGCGTTGGTCCAGTCGAACTTCGCGTTCGCCTTCACATTGCCGAAGAAGCCTGACGAGGTGAGGAAGATCGGACACTCGCCCGAGGTGAAGCGGCCTTCGCCCGTATTGGTGCGGCCGGAGTAGTCGTAGGTCTTGTCCTTCTGCAGGTCCATCAGGTTCTGCAGGTGCTTCACCTGCAGATCGTGATTGAACTGCAGCACGGTGTCGAAGCCGTCGAGCCCGTTCGCCTTGGTGGAGAGCGGCTGATTGTGCCAGGCCGAGAGCTGCTCCAGGTTCACCCAGGTGACCCAGGCGTTGGAGAATCCGCAGGTCGGATGATCCTTCTTGAGCTTCCTCGCCGCCTCAAACACGTCCGGCCAGGTTTTCGGGATCTCGTTGATGCCGGCCTTCTTCAGCGCGTCCTTGTTGATCCACATCACGGTGGATGACGAGTTGAACGGCAGCGACAGCATCTCGCCCTTCGCGGTCGAGTAATAGCCGGTGATGCCCGACAGGTAGGCGTTGCTGTCGAACTTCTCGCCCGCCTCCTTCATCATCACGTGCACCGGCTTCACGGCGCCGGTCGCCGCCATCATGGTGGCGGTGCCGACCTCGAACACCTGCATGATGTGCGGCGCGTTGCCGGCACGGAACGCCGCGATGCCGGCGTTCATGGTGTCGGGATAGCTGCCCTTGTACGTCGGAACGACCTTGTAGTCGCTCTGCGAGGCGTTGAATTCGTTGGCGAGCTTGACGATGACGTCGTTGTTGCCGCCGGTCATCGCGTGCCACCATTGCAGCTCGACGACGGCATGGGCGGGTGTTGCCGCCATCAGCGCGACGGCAGTCGCTGCTCCCAGCGTGAAGCCTCGAAACATAGGGTTCTCCTTGTTGATCCCCGCAGGCGTGTGGCGGGCGCGATCCCGCCTAACAATGGCGGGTGACGGACCCGTGAACGCGTATCACATTCTAGGGTGCCCGAGTGCTCGTGCGAAGCCGATTCTCGGCTGTCCGGTATGGCGGACCGGCCCAATGCGGCAATAGGTCTCGCAGACTTGCCTGCTGTCCGGCGCAGGTATGTTCTGAGCCGGCTCGCAATTGCATCCGTCCCCGTTGCCCGGTGTCACGGGTGATCCATTCCGTCTCGATCGCCTGCAAGTCTTCGGTTAGCCGCCCCTTATGGCTGCCGTTCGTCTCGAAAATCGGAGCACCGGTACCCGACGGAGAGAATTCCCAAATCTCCACCTCCAGGCTCGGCGCATCGATGACCACACGCACGCCGATGTCGGTCATTCGATCAAGCACTTCATAGCGCGCACAGCCGATGGCCTCGAGTTGGGCCGCACCCAACCGCTTGAACAAATTCAGCTTGAGCTTGACGGACTGTGGGATCGAGTCGCCGCTCCATCGGAACTCTCCGGCGTAATTTCGGGGCAATGCCTGCTCGATGGACGCAATATCGTCCCCTCCCATGCTTGGCGTCAGCAAACACGAAAAGAATATGGCGCCGATCAGCGGTCCCCCGCGTAAGGATCGACCAAGGCACGTCAACATGCATCGCTCCCCACAGGCCCAGGACCGCTGCGCCGCGTAACGACATTACACGGACTTGCGTTCAACGGCCCCTGTTCGGTGCTCCTTTCATCCTCTAAGGATGCGGCCCGAACGGAACCAAGCCCCGCCTGATGCCAAGCGCCATTCCGGCCGCCCAGACGCGGCTCACCACCATCCTGATCTGGTCGATTGCCGCGCTCGCCGCGCTGTTTCTGGTGTGGCCGGTGTGGCGCGCCTTCCTCCCCATGGAGATCTGGGGCAACGAGGGCTGGAACGCCTATCACGCCGACCAGGCGATGCGCGGCGCCGAGCTTTATCCGCCGCCCGATGGGCTCGTTGCCAACAACTACCCGCCGCTCTCCTACTATCTGCTTGGCTGGCTCGGCCGCCTGTTCGGCGATCCGCTCTATGTCGGCCGCGCGGTCTCGCTCGTCGCGACGCTCGCCAGCGGCGCGGCCGTCGCCGCCGTCGTGCGGCAGTTCGGCGGCTCGCGTGCTGGACGGCTGATCGGGGGCTTCTGGTTCGTCGCCACGATGGCGCGGTTCTTCGAATTCTACGTCGGCATGAACGAGCCGCAGCTGTTGAACCTCGCCGTGATGGCGGCCGGGTTCGCCTGGTTCCTCCAACGCCACGCCGAAGGCCGCCCGGTCGAGCCGGCCGTGCTGGTGATGGTGTTCGCGGGATTCATCAAGCACAACTTCATCACGCTGCCGCTGGTCGCCCTGATCTGGCTCGCGCTCGACAACTGGCGGCTCGCGCTGCGGGCAGCGCTGGTCGGGGGCGCCGCGGCGGCGCTCGGGCTTGCGCTCTGCGCGCTTCTGTTCGCGCCCTATTTCATTCCCGACATGTTGATGCCGCGCGTCTACCACATGGCGCGCGCTCTCTCCACGCTCGGTCGCCTGCAATTCATCCTGCCCGCGATGGTGCTGTGGGCGATCTGGGCCTGGGCGGAGCGCCGCAGCAATCCTGCACGCTTCTCCGCGCTGCTGATCGGCATCGCGCTGCCGCTTTGCCTCATCCAGAAATCCGGCGCCGGCGTCGACGAGAACGCGCAGTTCGAGCTGATCTTCGCGACGGCGGTGGGTATCGGGGTCGCCTACGACGGATTGCTGCGCGATCCGCTACGCACCGGCTGGTCGCCGCAGGTCATCAGCGTGATCGTGCTCGGCATCCTGATCGTTCGGCTTCTGCTCTCAAGCCGGCTCGAATTCGCCTATCTGCTCGCGAGCCCGCAGTATCGAGCGCTCGCCGCCGAAAACGCGGCTGTCACCCGGGCAGAAGCCGCGCGCGTCGCCGCAATCCCGGGTCCGGTCGCGTGTCAGAACCTCGTGGTCTGCCGCATGGCCGGCAAGCCCTTCGTTTACGATCACTTCTGGGTGACGCAATTGGTCGAGACAGGCCGAATGACCTGGCATCAGGTAGAGCAATTGGCGCGCCGCAAGGCGATAGTGCGGGACGATACGGACCCGCGTGCCAGCATCACGTCGCTCTGGCGGCGGATGCGGTCGGATTAGCGAAGGAGATTGAACGTGAAAATCGCGATCATGGGTTCGGGCGGCCTCGGCGGCTATTATGGCGCACGGCTGCAGGCCGGCGGCAACGACGTGACGTTCATCGCGCGCGGCGAGAACCTCAAAGCGCTGCAACAAAATGGCATCGCGCTCGAAGGCGACCGGGCAGTGCATCTGCCCAAGGTGCAGGCGACCGACAATCCGGCGAACATCGGCAGGGTCGACATCGTGATTTTCACGGTGAAGCTGCGCGACACGGAAACTGCCGCGCGCCAGATTCTGCCCATTATCGGGCCCGACACCGGCATCATCTCGTTGCAGAACGGCGTGACCAAGGACGACATGCTCAGCCCCATCGTCGGGCGCGAGCACCTGCTCGGCGGCGCCGCCTATATCGGCGTTTCGGTCGTCCGCCCGGGCGCGATCCGCAAGGCCGGCACGATGGAACGGCTCGCCTTCGGAGAGTTCGACAACAAGGTGTCGACCCGCGCGCAGGCTTTTCTCGACGCCTGCAAGGCGAGCGACATCAAGGCCGACATCCCGCCCGACATCTCGCTCGAGCTGTGGCAGAAGTTCGTGGTCATCGTGACGATGTCGAGCATCACCTCGGCGATGCGCACGACCATCGGGCCGATCCGCGCCAACCCGCATGCGCGCCAGTTCGCGCTCGACGTCATGAAGGAAGTCGTCGCGGTCGGCCGCGCGCAGGGCGTGGCGCTCGACCCGGATTTCGCCGAGAAGCGCTTCGCCCATATCGACGGCATGTCGCCCGACATGCGCGCCTCGATGTCGCTCGACCTGGAGCTCGGACGGCCGCTCGAGCTGCCGTGGCTGGCCGGCGCCGTCGTGGACATGGGCGCGAAGGCCGGCGTGCCGACGCCCTGCTGCCGCGCAGTGCGCGACATTCTGGCGATCTACGTGGACGGGAAGCCCGGGTAACTGTTTTCCGCTCGTCCCCGCGAAAGCGGGGACCCAGTACTTCAGCCAAGACTGGATGCCCGCTTTCGCGGGCATGAGCGGAGGAAGTTCAGCGCAGCATCAGCGCGCCCGCCAGCGCCGCGATCCCGAGCGCGCGCACGAGCGCCACGTCGTCCTCGCTCCACTCCCTCTCGGCGCGCAGCACATTGAGCGTGCCGATGCAGTTTCCCGCACTCACCAGCGGAACGTTCACGCAGGAATGCAGCCCGAGGCCGAAGATGACCGCGTGATCGTTGTAATGCTTGCGGATCGCGTCGTCGCCCGCGCTCACGAGCACGCGGTGCTCGACCAGCACATGCCGGCTCCAGTCGCTGTCCTGCTTCACCTTGCGTCCGCCGACCGGATAGGCGGCCTCGTTCGACGAATAGATACGCTCGACGGTGGACGCTGCCTCGTCATGACGCATCGCGGTGACGAGGCGCGCGTTGAGGTGCCGCGTGGCGACCGCAGCGATTGCGGTGAACAGCGCCGGCGGCGATTGGGCGGCGCATGTCGCGAGCGCGTCGATGTCGTGTTTATCGAGCATCAGTCGCCCGGCAGGTCGTGAATATCCGGGAAGAACAGATCCCGCCATGTCGCCGGCGGCTCCTTCACGCTGCCGACCTTGCCCATGAACACCGCGGTCTTGAATACTTTCTCGGGCACCAGCGTGAAGGCGTAATCGTTGTCGTCGATCACCTTGAAGATCTCGTCGAGCGTGCTCTTTTTGTCCTGCGCAATGTCGAGATAGGCCTGCGCGGCCTTGCGCTTGTCCTTGTTGATCGCGTCGATCGCTTCCTTCTCGGCGGCGAGGAACGCCTTGTAGACCTTCGGGTTGGCGTCGTGGAATTTCGTCGTCGTCACAACGACAAGCGCGGAGGCGCGACCGCCGAGGATGTCGTAGCTGGTGGTGAGCACGCGCGCGCCGGGGAGCCTCATCTCCTGCTCGTAGAACGGCGACGTGGCGAAGTGCGCGTTGACGCCGCTGGTGTTGTTCATCAGCGCCACCATGGCATCCGGATGCGACAGCGAGACCGTGAGCTCGTCGAATTTCTGGTAGTTCGGCTGCCCGAACAGCTCGGCCGCCGCCATCTGCAGCATGATCGCCTGCGTGGAGATCTTCACCGACGGCACCGCGATCTTGTCCTTGCTGCTCAGATCCTTCAGCGATTTCAGCTCCGGATTGCGCGTGACGAAATAGAGCGGATACGAGGTCATTGCGGCGACGCCCTTGACGCCGGCGTTGCCCTTGGTGCGCCACCACAATGTGACCAGCGAGGGCGCGCCGACCGCGCCGAAATGCACGTTGCCGGAGAGGAGCCCGTCGTTGATCACGCTCGGCCCCGCGACCTTCAGCCAGTTGGTCTTGAGCTCGATGCCGGCGGCCTTGGCGTGCTTCTCGATCAGGCCGTCGCGCTCCATCAGCATCAGCGGCAGGAACGAGACGCCGAACTGCTGCGCGACGGTGATCTCGGAAAGTTCCGCGCGCCCGGGTGCCGTGCCGGTCAGCAACAGCGCGGCCGTGGCGATGGCTTTCAGTCTCATGGTTCCTCCGGTTCGTGTCTATTTCGCCAGCCTGAACAGGCGCAGCGCATTGCCGCGGCAGATTTTCATCCGGTCCGTTTCGCTCAGCGGCGCAGCGTCGATCCACTCGGCGGCGTCCGCGATATCCTCGAACGGATAGTCGGCCGACCATAGCACGCGCCCGACGCCGATCTCGGCGATCGCCTGATCGAGCGCCGAAGTCGAGAAATTGCCGGATGTGGTCACGATGAAATTGTTGCGGACGTAATCCGCGACGGCTTTCTTCGCCGCATATTTGTGCGGCGCCTGCATCCAGTTGTTGCGGTGGTCGATGCGCCAGAGATAGGCCGGGATGCCCTCGCCGAGATGGCCGAGGATGATCTGCAGCGTGGGCGATTCGTCGAACAGGCCGCAGCCGATCAGGCGCAGCGCATGCACGGCGGTCTCGGCGTGGAACGCCCAGCTAGGGCCCAGCAGCCAGCCGTGGCCCTCGTAGCCGCGCACATCACCGTGCAGCGGGTTGCGTGGGTGCAGATAGAACGGCACGTCGAGCTCGGCGACCGTGCGCCAGAACGGCCGGTATTGCGGCAGATCGTAGTAGAGCGCGGACTTCGGATCGCCAGCCTGCGAAAAGCCGTTCACCAGCGCGCCGACGAAGCCGAGATCTTTCACGCAGCGCGTCATTTCGCGCGTGGCGGCCTCGGGATCCTGCATCGGCAGCGCGGCAAAGCCTTTGAAGCGATCCGGACGCTTGGCGATTTCCGCCGCGAGGCGATCGTTCGCCTCGCGCGCAACCGCGCTCGCGCGCGTCACGTCGTGGATTGACTGCACGGCCGGCGCGTTGAGCGAGAGGATCATGAGCTCGACGCCGGAGGCGTCCATCAGGCGCAGGCGCTTGTCGTGAAAATCGGTGAGCCGGGGCCCAAGCTCCTGCCACACATGCGCGCCGAACACTTGTGAGTCGCCGAGCGTCGCCGGAATGGCGAAATGCTCCTCGAGCGCGATCTTGCCCTGCATGCGTTTCCCCGTTTGCCGCCCCACTGTTGCATGCCCCCGGCGCGGAGGGCCAGCCGCTCGCCGCGGGCCGAATCCGGCGGGGCGCGCTCGCGCATTCGTTCGCGCGGGCCCCGCGCCTTCAAATTGTATTTGAACCGGAAGTCCCGTTGGCGCGACCAATCTCCTGTCATGCGCGCGTGGGGACCGCGCGCACTCAGGCCCCACAAGGAGTCCCTCATCATGGAACAGCGCCAGCTAAAGCTCGCTATCGGCGGCATGGTGTTCGCCGCCCTCTTTGCCGCGCCCGCCGGCGCCTCGACCCGCACCTGGGTCTCGGGCAACGGCAACGACGCGGATCCGTGCAGCTTTACCGCGCCGTGCAAGACGTTTGCCGGCGCGTTCGCAAAGACCGATGCGGGCGGGGAAATCTCCGTCATGGGGCCGGGCGGTTACGGCACCGTGACGATCAACAAGTCGCTCACCATCAATGGCGTGGGGAGTCTGGCCAGCATCCTGGTGGCGAGCGGATCGGGCATCATCGTCAGCGCCGGTGCGACCGACAAGGTCGTCATCCGCAACGTTCAGTTCAATGGCACCAGCGGCGGCAACTCCGGCGTCCAGGTCATCTCCGGCAACGTGACGATCGACAACTGCGGCTTCTACGGATTCACGGCCGGGTTCTTCGGCGGAATGGGCGTCCTGATCAATGCGAACAGCACGACGGTCGTCGATATCAGGGACACCAACATCTCGTATTCTACCCATGGGGTGTGGGCTCAAACGACCAGTGGCTTTGCCGTGGCGTCGCTTGACAACGTTCGTATCAACGGCAGTCTGGGATACGGCGTGATCGCCGCGAGCAACGGGTTTGTCAACGTCAACCGGTCATACATCTCAAATAGCGCCGTAACTGCCGTGTACACCGCGTCGACCGGCAGCACGATCAATGTCAACGACAGTGTTCTGACCAACAACGCAACCGCCGTGAACGCGTCGGCGTCCGGTTCGACCATCCGGCTCAACAGCGTGTCCCTGTTCGACAACACCACCGCTTTGGCGACGGGCGCGGGAGCTACCATCGCCACCGCGAACAACAACAAGGCGGCCGGCAATGGCGGCGCGCTCACTACCAACGGCACGGTGAGCAACTTCTAGGCCGGGCTGATCGCCTCGAGCGATCGAGAGGCCGCCGCGCTGGCGGCCTCGCCTAGTACGAGGCCGAGATTCGGGAACTCGCGCTGCCGATCGGCGCAGCCAAACCGCGCTAGGTGTTCTCCCGGACTGCGGCGTTCCCGCGCCGCTGCTATTTGCGAGCGCATGAACCCAATTCTGGAAGACGCCATCGTCGCGATTGCGACCACCGTCGGCGCCTGGCTGCTGGCGCAGCAACTCAGCGTGTTCTGGTAAGGCGACATGCCGGGCTACGAGCGCGATCTTGCGAAGCCCGCGTTAGCTCGCTGGCGGTATCACCACGGCATGTCGCGACGCTAGCGTTGTCCGATTCGTCCCGCCAGCGCGGCTGCCAGTCCCTTCATGGCGTACCCGGTTCCGCGCTCATTGAGATGGCCGTCGCTCGGCGAGGCAACATGATCCGCGATGTCCATGTCGACCCTGATGAGGGGAAACCCTTCGTTCAAGGCTCTGCCCGTCCGGAGGTAGGTGCTGTATCCGCCGATGGCATAGAGCTTGCCGCTTCGGCGAACGGTCTTGGGGCCGTCAGCGAAGAACGGATAGGATTTGAGTGCGTCCAAGGCGATCGACGTCATTCGGTTTATGTCGAGCACCGCGAAGCCGGCGCCGTGCCCGGCCGCAAGCTCCGACATCGACTTGTAGAGCGCGCGGGTCAGGGCGATGGCATACCGGCTGCGAGCACTCGGCTCACGCAGCCATAACGCCCATGTTGATTTCTCGTAGTCGATCGACTCGTCGGTGTCGATGAGAGGAGCATTCGGCAACGGCGCGCTGATCGGTTGTACCGGCGGCGGGAGCCATTGCTCAAAGTAGGCGTCCATGCTGCCATATCTGATCTGGCGGTATACGCACACGAGATACACGGAGCAAAACGGCTCGCCGATGTCGCCCGAGGGCTCGACAAGCTCGCCATTCGCAGCAAGGCGGAAGGTCGGCTTGAGCTTTCCGGCGCCGAAGACAGGTGCCATGTTCGGGTAGACCGCGTTGAAGAGATCGTTATCAAGCGTCTGCCAGACGATCACGAGGTCAGCACGAAAGCCCATCCGGAAATACCGGCGCAGCGCGAGCAACTCCTGATCGGCGCCATACCCGGCGGGACCGACCGAAAAAACCTTGACGTGGCGGCCTTTGGCTGCAAGCGCACCGCGCAGCATGTCCTCGGGCAGATTGTGGTCGCGGCACGCCCGGCACTCGAGCTGTGAATCGCCGACGAGCACGATGACGAAGTCGCCCGGCAGGGTGTTGATGGGCTGGCCGCGGTAGCCAAGCTGGTTGGCATAGCTCAAGGCAGGCGCAGACGGGTCGACTTCCGTCCACGTCGTCCAGCCGGCGCGCATGTTCGCCGGATCGGAAAAGCGCAGGAAGAATTCCGCGCCGCCGACCGCGACGATCGCCGCAATGACTGCAAGAGCCGTTGCTATCCCCCAGCCTGTGCGCTCCCGCATCGCGGCAAAGTAGCAGCGCGCCTCCGCTTCGTCATCTCAATGGCGGAACTTGTGAGCGGCCCGAGACATAGGTGACATCTCGTACCGAACACATGGGTAACACTTTTCGCCATTTGGCGGGAGGTGTGGATGCCTTGGAACGCGAGTTCGGTGATGGAGGAACGCCTGCGCTTTGTCGCCCGCCTGCGGCGGCGCACGTTTTCCTCCATCGCTAGGCGAGGATCATTTTCGTAGCGTCTGTGGAAACAAGATCGAACCGCGAACGTAGCGCGTCGATAGAGTGAGGATGGCTGCGTCCACACAGAAGCCGGGCAGGCAAGTGATGATGGATCGGTCCAACGGGCATGGCCGCTCCAATAGGCGGCTAATACGCGGTACCAGGGCGGGCGGCGTCCGGCGGAAGCAGTACAGTCCGCGATTGGTCGCTCGTGCAGTCGAGGTGCTTCCCTGGAGGCCTTTTGGTTGAATCGCCCACGGCGCCGCGCAGGAAGCATTCCGTAACATCAATATCTTAGAGTGGTGGAGCCAGGGGGAGTCGAACCCCCGACCTCTTGAATGCCATTCAAGCGCTCTCCCAACTGAGCTATGGCCCCTCCCGCCAGGGATCAGGTGTCAGTAATCAGTAATCAGAAGAGAGGCAAGGTGATGCCGATCTGATGACTGACGGCTGATTACCGATTCGCGGTCACGTGTCCTCCTCGTCCTCGCGCTCGCCGCCGATGATGTCGGTGACGTCGTCGCCCTCATCCTCGTCGGGTTCGAGGAACGTTGCGTCGTCCGCCGGATCGTCGGCGACCTCCACTTCCTCTTCGTCACCCTCGACCGCCGCCTTCTTGCCCTCGGCCTCGGCATCGGCCTCTTCGAGCGGGACGAGTTCGACTTCGGCGGCCTCCGGGACCTCCGCCTCCGGCACCAGCGGCGCGACCGGCGCCGCAGCGACCGCGGCACGGCGCGAGGTCGGCAGCACCGCAATCGGAACGACCTCGCCGGTGTACGGCGAAATCACCGGATCCTTGTTGAGATCGTAGAATTTGCGCCCTGTTGTCGGACAGACGCGCTTGGTACCAAGCTCGGCTTTAGCCACCATCAAATCCTTCAGGATTGTTTGAAAACGGCGCTTGACTTGGCCCCTCGCTGCCGCTGTGTCAATAGCGTCAACCCCTCATTCTGGCGCTCGGACCGCCTCGTGACGCCTCGCGCCGCCCCGTGTTAGGACCGGGCCGGAAGGGGCCAATTCGTGGATCAGACCGTCTCGCCGCTCGCCGCCCGCCGCTCGGGGCCCTTGAAGGGGCGCGTCCGCGTGCCCGGCGACAAGTCGATTTCCCACCGGGCGTTGATCGTGGGCGCGCTGACGGTCGGCGAAACCGCGATCACCGGGCTGCTCGAAGGCGAGGACGTGATCAACACCAGCCGCGCGATGCGCGCGCTCGGCGCAAAAGTCGAGCGCACCGGGCCGGGGGTTTGGCGCGTTCATGGCGTCGGGGTCGCGGGTTTTGTGCAGCCGGCGGCGCCGCTCGATTTCGGCAATTCGGGGACCGGCTGCCGCCTGGTGATCGGGGCGGCCGCGGGTTGCCCGATTACGGCGACGTTCGACGGCGATGCGTCGCTGCGCTCGCGGCCGATGAAACGCGTGCTCGACCCGCTCGAACGGATGGGCGCGCGGGCGACGAGCATGACCGAGGGCGGGCGTCTGCCGCTCACGCTTGCGGGCGCGCGCGATCCGATTCCAATCGTGTACGAGCCGCCGGCCGCCTCCGCGCAGCTCAAGTCCGCAGTGCTGCTTGCAGGCTTGGCGGCGCCGGGCGAAACGGTGGTGATCGAGCACGAGGCGACGCGCGACCACACCGAGCGCATGCTGCGCCACTTCGGCGCCGAAGTTACCGTGACGAGAGACGGTGCGCATGGCCGCCGCATCACGCTGAAAGGCCAGCCGGAGCTTGTGCCGAGTCCGGTGATCGTCCCGGCCGATCCGTCCTCCGCGGCGTTTCCTGTCGTCGCCGCGCTGATCGTGCCGGGCTCGGAGGTGATCCTCGAGGGCGTGATGACCAATGTGACGCGCACCGGCCTGTTCGAGACACTGCGCGACATGGGCGCGATCATCGAGGAGCTGAATCCTCGCATCGAGGGTGGCGAGGACGTCGCCGATTTGCGCGTGCGCGCCTCGGCGCTGCGGGGTGTCGAGGTGCCGCCCGAGCGTGCGCCGTTCATGATCGACGAGTATCTCGTGCTCGGAGTCGCGGCCGCCAACGCGGAAGGCACGACGCGCATGCGCGGGCTGAAGGAATTGCGCATCAAGGAATCCGACCGCCTCGCCGCGACTGCCAACATGCTGCGCGCCAACGGCGTGGACGTGGAAATCGACGGCGACGACCTGATCGTGCACGGCAAAGGCCGCGTTGCGGGCGGTGGGCCGGTGACGACGCACATGGATCACCGGATTGCCATGTCGGCGCTGGTGATGGGCCTCGCCAGCGATAAGGCGGTGCCGGTCGATGACACGGCGTTCATTGCGACCAGCTTCCCCGGCTTCGTCGAGATGATGCGCGGCCTGGGAGGGGACTTGAGCTGAGGGCGCTCCATGGCGGCTTTTTTCGACCGCGAACAGCTTCTCGATGCGCTCGATGAGATCGGACGGGCCGCGATCGAGGCCAAGACCCGTCTGGAAATCGCGGTCTATGGCGGCTCGGCGCTCATGCTCGCCGGCAATTTTCGTTTCGCGACGGAAGATCTCGATGTTGCCGAAATCGAAAAGCCTTGGCCCGAATGGCTTTCGCGCGTCATCGCAGATCTTGCCCGGCGCAAAGGCTGGTCCGAAAACTGGTTCAACGACGCGGTGATGTTTCATCTCAGCCCGCTGGCGAAGCCGCACAGCGATCTCGTTCCCTATGGGACGTTTCCGCGATTGAGTGCGGTGGTCGGGCTCTCGATCTGCATTCCGACGGCGCGCTACATGCTGGCCCTCAAGTTGAAGGCGTTGCGCATCGCGGAGACAAAAGGGGCAGATGATATTTCCGATGTGGCCAACCTGCTCGCGGTGCTCGGGATCAAGGAAGTCGAGCCTGCCATTGAAGTGCTCGCCGAGTTCTTTCCCAGGACCGCGCAGGATGCGGACAAGCAGCGCTTTGTGCTAAAACGCATTCTGTCGAAGGGAATGTCCGCGAATGCGCCCAGCTACCCTCGCCGAGGCGATTGAGCGCGTGATCGGGGGCGAACCGCAAGGCTTTGCCCTGTCCGGATTTCTTGACACCTTCTACCTGGCGCAGACCGCAGAGTTGCAACTTGCGACCCTGAGTGACCGGCCCCCGCCATCCGGTGATCTGCGCCTCGACGCGCTTGCCGGCGCAATAGCCGAATATCTGGCACGGCAGTACGCGCTGTCACGAGTTCCCGAATGGGTCTTCGAACCAAACCGGTTTCTCGAGCATGCCTGGCACGTCTCGCAGCTCGACAGTCCGGCAATGCGTGAGTACCTTACTTTCGCAAGCCCGGCGGAATTCCGCTCGCGCAACATCTTCACGGAAGAACGTCCATTGCGCCGCGCCCGCGCGAAGGTTGCTTGACCCGCCGCGTGCCGCCGTATTCAAAAGCCCGCATGATCATCGCGCTCGATGGACCGGCCGCTTCCGGCAAGGGCACGCTCGGCAAGCGGCTCGCGGCGCATTTCGGCTTGCGCTATCTCGACACCGGGCTGCTCTACCGCGCCGTCGCCAAAGCTTTGCTCGATGCCGGCGACCCGCTCGATGACGGCGCGCGCGCGGTCGCAGCGGCGCGGCGCCTCGATCCGGCGCGCTTCGACGAGCGCGGGTTGAAGGATCATGCGGTCGGCGAGGCGGCTTCGATCGTTTCGGCGATTCCGGAGGTCCGCAACGCCTTGCTCGCATTTCAACGCGCGTTCGCCGCGGCGCCGCCCGGCGCGGTGCTCGACGGGCGCGACATTGGAACCGTGATCGCGCCCGATGCCGGCGTGAAGATTTTCGTGGTCGCGGAGCCGCGCGTGCGCGCGCGCCGGCGCGCCGCCGAACTCAAGGCCGCCGGTCAACCGGCCGACGATGCCGCGATTCTTGCGGACATTTTGCGCCGTGACGACCGTGATCGCACACGTGCCGTCGCGCCGCTGAAAGCAGCCGACGATGCCATCGAACTCGACACCTCGAAACTCGACATCGAAGCAGCGGTTGCCGCCGCGATTGGTATCGTCGAGCGCGCGGCGCGCCGTCGCTAGCGTCGGCGCGGCGGTTCAGATCGCGTTCGCGCTCTGGACCGGCAGGTGGCCTGCCTTCAGGGTCAGCTCGAACGGCGAGACTTGTGCTGCGATTGCTTCTGCACTGATGGACGGCAGCGTTGCGACGTGGCCAGCGAGACCGCCGAGCACGAAGATCACAATTGCCCCGAAAACACTGTGCGCTTTCATTCAACCCTCCCCAGGTTAGCGACCGCACAATGCGCGATGGAACCTAACGGCGGGCTTCCACGGCCGCCGCTCCGGGAGTTTGTTCCGCGGTGTGGTGAATCATCGGTTTTTAGATGCGCAAGCACCAGATTGCATGCCCTTGTGGGTTTCACGCCATTTGGCTATATCCCCGGCGTTCCTGGCCGCCGTCGACATCGTCGAGGCCGCCCGGGCGGGCCGAAGCCGCGGCTGACCGCGGCTTCGTCAGTGGAGGTGCTGCCCGTTCCCGGTCCGTCTCTTGTCGAACGGCTCAGCCGGACATCCGTCATCGTTCCCTTCCGCCCGGGTTCGCGCTGGCCCGCCGGTCATCCGGCGGTTGCCGCAGGTCGTAACGGCCTGCGGCCTCGGGCAATGGAACGTCACGCAAACCGCCAGCGCATTTCAGGAGACTCCATGGCCACCGCTACCGCTACCGCTGCCGCGCCGACGCGCGAGGATTTCGCCGCAATGCTGGATGAGGCATTCGGCCAAGGTAATTTGCAGGAAGGGACCGTCGTCAAGGGCAAGGTCGTCGGGATCGAGAAGGATCTTGCCGTCATCGACGTCGGCGCCAAGACCGAAGGGCGCGTCGCGTTGCGCGAATTCTCCGGTCCCGGCCGCGGCGGCGAGATCAAGGTCGGCGACGAAGTCGAGGTTTATCTCGAGCGCATCGAGAATGCGCTCGGCGAAGCGGTGCTCTCGCGCGACAAGGCGCGCCGCGAGGAAAGCTGGGGCAAGCTCGAAAAGGCATTCAACGGCAACGAAAAGGTCACCGGTGTGATCTTCAATCAGGTCAAGGGCGGCTTCACGGTCGATCTCGACGGCGCGGTTGCATTCCTGCCGCGCTCACAGGTCGACATCCGGCCGATCCGCGACGTGACCCCGCTGATGAACGTGCCGCAGCCGTTCCAGATCCTGAAGATGGATCGCCGCCGCGGCAACATCGTGGTCTCGCGCCGCACCGTTCTGGAAGAGACGCGCGCCGAGCAGCGTCAGGAGCTGGTGCAGAACCTCGAAGAGGGCCAGGTCATCGACGGGGTGGTGAAGAACATCACCGACTACGGCGCGTTCGTCGACCTCGGCGGCATCGACGGGCTGTTGCACGTCACGGACATCGCGTGGCGTCGCGTCAACCACCCGACCGAGGTGCTCAACATCGGCCAGCAGGTGAAGGTCAAGATCATCAAGATCAACCACGAGACCCACCGCATCTCGCTCGGCATGAAGCAGCTGCTCGACGATCCGTGGCAGGGCATCGAGGCCAAGTTCCCGGTCGGCGCCAAGCTCAAGGGCCGCGTCACCAACATCACCGACTACGGTGCGTTCGTCGAACTGGAGCCGGGTATCGAAGGCTTGATTCACGTGTCCGAGATGTCCTGGACCAAGAAGAACGTCCATCCGGGCAAGATCGTCTCGACCTCGCAGGAGGTCGAGGTGCAGGTGCTCGAGGTCGATCAGGCCAAGCGCCGCATTTCGCTCGGTCTGAAGCAGACCATGCGCAATCCGTGGGAGCTGTTCGTCGAGAAGTATCCGCCCGGCAGCGAGGTCGAGGGCGAGGTCAAGAACAAGACCGAATTCGGCCTGTTCCTCGGCCTCGACGGCGACGTCGACGGCATGGTCCATCTTTCCGATCTCGACTGGAAGCGTCCGGGCGAGCAGGTGATCGACGAGTACAAGAAGGGCGACAGGGTGAAGGCGCAGGTGCTCGACGTCGACGTCGAGAAGGAGCGCATCTCGCTCGGCGTCAAGCAGCTCGAGGCCGATCCGTTCGCCGAGCCGGGCGACCTCAAGCGCGGCGCGGTGGTCACCACCGAAGTGACGGAGGTGAAGGAGAGCGGCATCGACGTGAAGATCGTCGGCACCGAGTTCACCGCCTTCATCAAGCGGAACGAGCTCGCGCGCGACCGCTCCGAGCAGCGGCCCGAGCGCTTCGCGGTCGGCCAGAAGGTCGATGCACGGGTGACGCAGTTCGACAAGAAGGCGCGCAAGGTCGGCGTCTCGATCAAGGCGCTGGAAGTCGCCGAGGAGAAGGAGGCGATCGCGCAATATGGCTCGTCCGATAGCGGTGCGACGCTGGGCGACATTCTCGGCACCGCGCTGAAGCAGCGCGAGAAGAAGGAGTAGCGCGGCGCCCTCTTTCTTGCTCCCTCTCCCGCGCAGCGGGAGAGGGAGCCGAGCGAGCGTAGCGGGTGCGGCGCGAGAAGGCTTTGGCCGACCGAGACCCCCCGGCTCGGACCTGAGTTCCTTGCCGCTCTCTCCCCGCAGTCGCGGGCGAGGGGAAGAAAGGACCGCCGGGCGAGCGGGCCGCCATTGACCGTGACACGGCTTAGGCGCATCTGTGCGCCAAATCGTTTCCGGAGATTTCCCCATGTCGCTCGATGCCGATTTGATCGTCGATCGCCGCCGCATGCGGCGCAAGCTTACCTTCTGGCGCGTGGTCGCCGTCATCGTCGCGATCGCGGCGGTCGTGGCGCTCGCCACCACGGCGCGGCGCAGCGAGGTGCTCACCGCGGGCGGCGATTATATCGCGCGGGTGAAGATCACCGGCTTGATCCGCAACGACCAGGAGCGCGTGGAAGCGCTCGACAAGCTTGCCAAATCAAGCGCCAAGGCCGTCATCGTGCATATCGACTCGCCGGGCGGCACCACAGCCGGCTCTGAGCAGTTGCACGACTCGCTGCGCCGCGTCGCGGCCGCCAAGCCGATCGTGGTCGTGGTCGACGGGCTTGCGGCCTCCGGGGGTTACATCGCGGCGATGAGCGCGGATCACATTGTGGCGCAGGGCACCTCGCTGGTCGGGTCGATCGGCGTCCTGTTCCAGTACCCTAACGTCAGCGATCTCTTGAAGACGATCGGCGTCAAGATCGAGGAGATCAAATCCTCGCCGCTGAAGGCCGCGCCGAACGGCTACGAGCCGACCAGCCCGGAGGCGCGCGCCGCGATCGAGGCGCTGGTGAAGGATTCATATGACTGGTTCCGCAACATGGTGCGCGACCGCCGCAAGATGGACGACGCGACCCTGCAGCGCGTGACCGACGGCCGCGTGTTCACCGGGCGCCAAGGCCTCGAACTCAAGCTGGTCGACGAGATCGGCAACGAGCAGACGGCCGTCGACTGGCTTTCGAAGGAGAAAGGGCTGAAGCCCGACACGCCGGTCAAAGACTGGCAGCTCAAGTCGCGGTTCGGCGATCTCACGATGCTGCATCTTGCAACCGCGGTTGCGCTCGAAGCCATGGGCTTGCGCTCGCTCGCGCAACGCCTGGAGGAATGGGGCTCGATCCGGGCGGTCGAGCGGCTTAACCTTGACGGTATGTTGGCCCTTTGGCACCCTCCGCTTTCCAATTGAGCGGGCGTACGCCCGCAGGGGCTATGTAAGGAACGCGCCATGACCGTCGCGAAGGCAAACGCGAATGAGCAAGGGGCGGCGGGGTCGATGATCAAATCCGAGCTTGTTCAGCGCATCGCCGGGCAGAATCCGCATCTCTATCAGCGCGACATCGAGAACATCGTCAATGCGGTGCTCGGCGAGATCACGGCGGCGCTCGCGCGCGGCGACCGCGTCGAGCTGCGCGGCTTCGGCGCATTTTCGGTGAAGCACCGGCCGGCGCGTACGGGCCGCAATCCGCGCACCGGCGCGCATGTCTCGGTCGACCAGAAGTCCGTGCCGTTCTTCAAGACCGGTAAGGAAATGCGCGAGCGGCTGAACAAGGCGCAGTAATCGGGCCGTCCTTCCGGGGCACGCCACCCGGATCGGCGCTTCGCCGCAGCCGGGTGCAAGCTTCGGACGCGTGGTTGTAATCGATAATCACGAAGTTTTCGATTTGGCGCGGCTGCGGTTACAATCGCACGGATCGTGGATATGGATTCCGGCGCTCGCCGCGCGAGGCCCGAATGACAGGGACTGCCATGCTCCGCAAAATCATCGCCGCGCTGATCGTCATTCCCGCCGCGCTGGCAATCGTGCTGTTCGCGGTCGCGAACCGGGGACCGGTCACAGTATCGCTCGATCCGTTTGCCGCCGATCCGCCGCTGTTCGGGGTGTCCGTTCCGCTGTTCCTCCTGGTTCTGGTGGTGCTGATCCTGGGCGTGATCCTCGGCGGTATTTCGGCCTGGGCCGGGCAGAGCCGCTGGCGCAGCCGGGCGCGGCGGCTTTCCGCCGAATTGAAGGCCGCCCGCGCGCAGACCGAAACGCTGCGGCGCCAGGTTGAAGCATCTGCGCCCGCGCAGCCGGCGCAAAGCTCGATCGCGGCAATTGCTTACCGCCATCCGAACGCTGCCTGAGCGCAACGGACACGAATGCGCGTCATCACCGCCGGGGAGATCGACCGCGCTCTTCCTTATCCGGCGCTGATCGAGGCGTTGCGCGAAGCATTCCGCGCCGACATCGAGACGCCGCTGCGCCACACGCACATGATCCCGCAGCCGGGCGGCACAGAAGCGAAGCTGTTGCTGATGCCGGCGTGGACCAAGTCGGGCGCGCGCCTCGTTGGCTGCAAGCTGGTGACGGTCTATCCCGACAACGCGAAGCTCCAGAAGCCGTCCGTGTACGGAAGCTACCTCCTGCTCTCCGGAGATACCGGCGAGCCGCTCGCCGTGATGGACGGCACGGCCCTGACGGCGCGCCGTACGGCGTGCGCGTCGGCGCTTGCGGCCTCCTATTTGGCGCGCGAAGACGCCGCGCATCTCGTGATGGTCGGCGCCGGCGCGCTCGCGCCGGAGCTTATCCGTGCGCACCTTGCCGTGCGGCCGATCAGGCGCGTCAGCCTGTGGAACCGGACGCGCAAGCGCGCGGTGCAGACCGCGTTCGGCCTCTCGGTCGGCGGCGTGGAGGTCGAGGTGGTCGACGATCTCGAAGCCGCCGTCGCTGAGGCCGACATCGTGTCCTGCGCGACGCTCTCGGCGACGCCGCTCATCCGGGGCAAGTGGCTGAAGAAGGGTGCGCATCTCGACCTGGTGGGCGCCTACACGCCGAAGATGCGCGAGTCCGACGACGACGCCGTGCGGCGCGCGCGCGTCTACGTCGACACGCGCGCCGGCGCGCCGAAGGAGGGCGGCGACATCGCGCAGCCGTTCAAGTCCGGCGTCCTGAAGAAGGACGCCATCCGCGGCGACCTGTTCGAACTGTGCCGCGGCGAGGTGAAGGGCCGCACCTCGGCCAAGCAGATCACACTGTTCAAGTCGGTCGGCAGCGCGATCGAGGATCTGGCCGCCGCGATGCTGGTGTGGCGCACGCTCGGCTGAAGCCGGTTTGACGGCACGCCGATCCTCCCTAGAACGCGCTCCGCAATGACTTTTCTCGTCAAAATCTGCGGGCTTTCGACACCCGAGACGCTCGATGTCGCGCTGGACGCGGGCGCCGACATGGTCGGCTTCGTGTTCTTCCCGGCAAGCCCGCGCCATGTGTCGTTCGAGACCGCGCGCTCGCCGGCGAGCCGCATTAAGGACAGGGCGCGCAAGGTCGCGCTCACCGTCAATGCCGACGATGCGCTGTTGGAAAATATCGTCGCAGCTCTGAAGCCCGACATGTTGCAGCTTCACGGTCATGAGACGCCCGAGCGGGTCGCTGCGGTGCGCGAGCGCTTCGGCCTGCCGGTGATGAAGGTGCTC
>VBAH01000070.1:5252-5646 GCA_005884685.1 Alphaproteobacteria bacterium | reverse complement strand
CCGATGGAAGGGCCGCTACGCCGGTCGGATTCTCAACGGCGAAAAACCGGCAGAATTGCCGATCGTGCAGCCGACCAAATTCGAGCTGGTGATCAATCTGAAGACCGCGAAGTCACTCGGCCTCGCAGTGCCGCAATCGATCCTGGCGCGTGCCGATGAGGTGATTGAATGACAGGGGAGGCGTGACATGCGGCGGCTGATCTCCTCGGGCTCACCCTTCGAAGCCGCCGGCGGCTACAGCCGCGCCGTCGTCGACGGCGAGTGGGTGTTCGTCGCCGGCTCGACGGGTTTCGATTACGCGGCGATGACGATCTCGGACGATCCGGCCGAGCAAGCGCGACAGGCGTTGCGCAACATCGAGCGCGCGCTCACCGAGGCCGGCGCGAGCCTCGCC
>VBAH01000070.1:0-5020 GCA_005884685.1 Alphaproteobacteria bacterium | reverse complement strand
ACGCGTGCGCCGCATCGGCTATCTGACGCCCGCGACCGGGTCTCCGGAAAACATTTTTGGCGTTCTGCAAACCCGTGCCCTGATCGAGGGCTTGCGCGAGCTGGGATGGTTCGACGGCCGCAACATCACGATCGAGCATCGGTTTTCGGGAGACGGGCGCGAGCGTATTCGCGCCAATGCCAAGGAGCTGGTCGCGCTAAACCCCGATGTCATCATGAGCGTCGGCGGGCCGGTGCTCGCGGCGCTCCTCGCAGAGACGCGGACGATCCCGATCGTGTTCACGAATGTCAACGATCCGGTCGGCAGCGGTTTTGTCGCCAGCCTTGCGCGGCCCGGCGGCAACGCCACCGGCGTCGCGGTCAGCGAAGCCCCGATCGCCGGCAAATGGCTCGAATTGCTGAAGGAGGTCGCTCCGCATATCACGCGGGTTCTGGTGCTGCCGGAAGCCGACACGGCGGCACAGAAACTGCTCGCCGATACCGTCGCTGCGGCGGCCCCCTCGCTGGGGTTGAACGTTGTCACCGGGTCGGTCCGCGAGGCAGCCGATTACGACCGCGAGATCGAGGCATTCGCGGCGGCGCCGGGCGGCGGTCTGGTCGGGATGTCGAATACAATTATCGCCAACAATATGGAGCGGGTTCACGCCCTCGCGATTCGATACGGCCTGCCGGCGGTCTACAGCTATCCGATTTATGCCCGCACCGGCGGTCTCGTCTCGTACGGACCGGATAATTTCGCGCTGTTTCGCGATGTCGCCCGCTACATCGATCAGATCCTGCGCGGCGCCAAGCCCGGCGATTTGCCGGTCATGCAGCCGACCCGGTTTGTGCTCGCCGTCAATCTGAAGACGGCGAAGGCGCTCGGGGTCACGGTGCCGCAATCGATCCTGGCGCGCGCCGACGAGGTCATCGAATGAGGCGCCGCTGAATGCTTGGCTTGATCAGAGACATCGGAATAACTACAATTATGTAGTTACGGCGGGTTCCTTTGCACTGGATATGGGATGAGGAGAAGAGCCGGACCAATCGCCGGGATCACGAGGTCTCATTTGAGACAGCGCAGCTCGTGTTCGACGATCCGCTCGCAATAACGTTGCCGGATCCGTTTCCGGGCGAAGAGCGTTGGCGCACCGTTGGATCGCCGAGCAATTCCATCGACGTCATCTTGTTCGTTGTTCACACTTGGCCTGAGGTGGACGAAACCGGGGAGGAGATCGGGCGAATCATCAGCGCTCGAAAAGCGACGAGAAACGAGCGGAGGGCATATGAGGAAGGGGCGTTCTAAGCCGCTCACGCCGGACCAAAAAGTCGAATTGAAGGCGATCGCGGCGCTTCCTGATCAGGAGATCGATACACGCGAGATGCCGGAGATCGTGGACTGGTCCGGCGCGCGCCGCGGGCTTTTTTATCGACCGGTCAAGCGGCAGATCACGCTGCGGATCGACGCCGATGTCATTGAGTGGTTCAGGTCACGTGCTCGCCGCGGGGAGGGTTATCAAACCAACATCAATCGAGCCTTGCGGGATTATATAAAGCAGAATCGGTGAATAAATGAGGCTCGCCCGATGAGGCTCAGCGCATGAGACTCACCGAAGAACAGCGTCTCTTGCGCGACACCGCGCGCGATGTGGCGCAGAACCTGCTCATGCCGCACGCGGCCGAATGGGACCGCGACGCGCGCTTTCCGAGGGAAGCGCTCGCCGAGCTCGGCAAGCTCGGGTTTCTCGGCATGCTGGTGCCGGAGCAATATGGCGGGGCTGGCGCCGATCATGTCGGTTATGCGCTGGCGCTCGAAGAGATCGCCGCCGGCGACGGCGCGACATCGACAATCCTGTCGGTGCAGAACTCGGTCGGCTGCATGCCGATCCTGCAATACGGTTCGGAGGAGCAGAAGCAGCGCTTTCTCGTGCCGCTCGCCAAGGGTGAAAAGCTCGCCGCGTTCTGCCTGACCGAGCCGCAGGCCGGCTCGGACGCCGCCGCGTTGAAAACACGCGCGCAGCGTCGCGGCAATCGCTGGGTGCTGAACGGCACAAAGCAGTTCATCACCTCCGGCTCGAATGCCGATGTTGCGATCGTCTTCGCGGTGACCGACCCGGCCGCCGGCCGCCGCGGCATCAGCGCGTTTATCGTCCCGACCGACACCCCGGGCTACCGCGTCGCGAGTCTCGAAAAGAAGCTCGGCCAGCGCGCTTCGGATACCGCGCAGCTGGTCTTTGAAGAAATGGAGTTAACGCCCGATCTGATGCTCGGCGCCGAAGGCGAAGGCTACAAGATCGCGCTCGCCAATCTCGAAGGCGGCCGCATCGGCATCGCCGCGCAGGCGATCGGCATGGCGCGCGCCGCATACGAGGCGGCGCTCGCCTACGCCAAGGAGCGCGAGGCTTTCGGCCAGAAGATCATCGCGCATCAGGCCGTCGCGTTCCGCCTCGCCGATATGGCGACGCAGATCGCCGCGGCGCGCGGCCTCGTGCTCGATGCGGCGGCGAAACGCGATGCCGGCGAGCCCTGCCTGACCGAAGCCGCGATGGCGAAATTGTTTGCCTCGGAGATGGCCGAGCGCGTCGCCTCGGACGCGATCCAGATCCATGGCGGCTACGGCTATCTCGCCGATTTCCCGGTCGAACGCATCTACCGCGACGTGCGGGTCTGCCAGATTTACGAGGGCACCAGCGATATCCAGCGCCTGATCATCGCCCGCCAGATCGCCCAGGGTTGATCGGCCAGGGTTGATCGCCCCAGGCTAAAGGGCCGCACCTCGCGTTACGACGGACATGGATCGCCCAGGCCGGGCCTTCCGTTCTTCTCTTCAGAACGGAGGAGCCATGCCAGAGCTGCGTATCAGCACGGAAAAGGTCTGCGCCCTGATCGAGGCGGCGCGTGAGGTCGCGGGCAAAGTCCCGTCGACCGCCGGCGACAAGACGACGACCGGCGACGACAGCGAGCTCGTCACGATCGAGGAGCCGGAGGGCATCGGCGAGAACGAAGACGCTCGCCGCTGCGAGATGGTCGACTTCATCGCCGGCCTCAATGTCGAGGAGCAGGCCGATCTGTTGGCATTGATCCTCGTCGGCCGCGGCGACTACGACACCGAGGAGTGGGACGACGCCGTCGCCGAGGCCGAGAGCCGCATCGCGGCGCGCGATCCCGATTACATGATCGGCGACGCGGCCTTGCCGGAATATCTCGGCGACGGTCTCGAAGCCCTCGGCCGCACCTGCGATTAGCCCTGCCCGTCCTCTAATTCAGATCGTCATTCCGGGGCGCCGCACAGCGGCGAGCCCGGAATCCATATTCCAGAGGCCTGTGTTCATGGACTCCGGGCCTCGCCCTTCGGGCGATCCCGGAATGACCGACGTGACAGCCGCAGCGCTAGGGCCGGGTGACCGGGCCGCGCGTGTCTGGCACGGTCGCGGCTTTCTCCTTCCAGTCCTTCGACCACGGCGTTACCGGCCGCGGCACCTCGATGCCGTCGACAAGGATCGCATCGACCTGCTCGTTGAAGAATGACAAGAGGCCCCTGATCTTCGGGCATTCCGGGATCGGCTCGGGATAGAACCACACGATATCGGGATAGTCCCGGCCGCCGATCTTGGCCGACCAGTAGCGCGCGCGGCCCTTGTAGGGGCAGGCGCTCGTCTTCTCGCTCGGCACGAGCAGCTCCATCCGCACATCCTCTTGCGGGATGTAGTAGCGGGTCGGCAGCCGCGTCTCGAACACGAAATGCGCGCGCCTTGTGTCGGCGACAATCTCGCCGCCGAGAACAACCTGCACATGCCGAGATGAGGCGACGGCATCGACCCGCTTATAGGGATCGCGCGGATGGACAAAGATTTCTTCGTCCTCCTCGTACCAGTGATCGACGCGGTCCCAATAGAACGCGACAAAATCCTGGATCGCCGCCACCTCGTCATAGGGCTCGGGATAACCCCACACCGCGTTCTCCGACACCCTGTCGCCGACCCGGATCGTCCAGTAGGACGCGGTGCCCTTATAGGGACAGAAACTGTGGTGCTCGGTTGGCGTCAGCAGATCCAGGCGCACATCCGAGCGCGGGAAGTAATAGACCGGTAGGTGCCGCGTCTCGAACAAGAGATGCGCCTTCGTGCTGTCCGCGATCCATTCGCCGTTCAATTGCACCCGCACCCGCCGCGGTGACGGCTCAAAGGTGATCTTGTAGTCGGGGTTGGTCTTGAACCCGGACTCGCGCCCCTCGATGATCGTCGCCATGCCATGCCTCCCGCAGCCTTGGGTCTGCGCCAGTTTAGGCTCCACGTCGCGAGGCTTCCATCCCGGGCTTGACGCTGCGCCCCGGTCTACAGGACTGTTCCCGCAGCACGAAGAAAAACGGGGGAGGAGCAATCGATGCGGAAGATCGCGATCACGCTGTGGCTGGCGGCCGCCGCGGCCGTCCTCTGGCAGACGCCGGCCAAAGCGGAAAAACAGGTCTTGCGCATGGCTTATTGGGGTGGGCCGAGCCACCAGATGGTTCAGACATTGGCCGCCTGGGTCAAGACGATCGAGGAAGCATCGGGCGGCAATCTGACCGTCGAGGTCGACAAGGCCGCGCTCGCCAAGATGGAAGGCCAGTACGACCTTATCCGGAACGGCGTGCGCGACCTGGTTTGGGCGGTCCCGGGCTATACCGTGGGACGTTTTGACGTATTTCAGGGCACCGAGCTGCCGCTCCTCTGCCCGAAGCCCGCCGTGTGCAGCCCGGCGGTGTGGAAGTGGTACGAGAAGAACGGCCTCGCCGCGAAAGAATTCACCGACACGAAGCTGCTCGTCACCTTTATGGGCGGGCCCTACGGGATCCACACCACCAAACCGGTCAAGACGCTCGATGAGCTCAAGACGCTGAAGATCCGCGCCGCCGGCCCCAGCCTGCCGATGGCGAAAGCCCTTGGCCTGAACGCCGTGCCGCTGCCGGCGACGGAAACCTACGAAGCAGCACAGCGCGGCACGGTGGACGGCTCGGTGTTTCCGTGGGAAGCGATGACGAGCTTCCGGCTGAATGAGCTGCT
>VBAH01000069.1 GCA_005884685.1 Alphaproteobacteria bacterium | reverse complement strand
CACCTTGCCGGGATTGAGCAGACCCTTGGCGTCGAACGCGCATTTGACGCGCTGCTGCTGGTTCAGGTCGATCTCGGAGAACATCGCCGGCATCAGGTCGCGCTTCTCGACGCCGACGCCGTGCTCGCCGGTGAGCACGCCGCCGACCTCGACGCACAGCTTGAGGATTTCCGCGCCGAACGCCTCCGTGCGCTCCAGCTCGCCCGGCTTGTTGGCGTCATACAGGATCAGCGGATGCAGGTTGCCGTCGCCGGCGTGAAACACGTTGGCGACGCGCAGGCCGAATTGCTCGGACAGTTCGCGCGTGCGCTTCAAGACCAGCGGCAGCTTGGCGCGCGGGATGGTGCCGTCCATGCAGTAGTAGTCCGGCGAGATGCGCCCGACTGCCGGGAACGCCGCCTTGCGGCCGGCCCAGAACAACAGCCGCTCGTCCTCCGAGTTCGACACGCGGCAGGTGGTCGAGCCGCATTCACCCGCGATCGCCTCGACGCGCGCGAGCAGGTGGTCGACCTCGGCCGCCGGCCCGTCGAGCTCGACGATCAGCAACGCCTCGACGTCGAGCGGATAGCCGGCGTGCACGAACTCCTCGACCGCATGGATCGCCGGCCGGTCCATCATCTCCATTCCGCCCGGAATGATGCCGGCGCCGATGATGCGGCTGACGCACGCACCCGCGTCCTCGGACGAGGCAAAGCCGACCAGCACGGCGCGCGCGGTCTCGGGCTTCTTCAAGAGCCGCACCGTCACCTCGGTGACCACGCCGAGCAGACCTTCGGAGCCGGTGATCAGGCCGAGCAGATCATAGCCATCGGCGTCGAGATGCTTGCCGCCGATGCGCAGCACCTCGCCGGTGATCAGCACGATCTCGCAGCCGAGCACGTTGTTGGTGGTCATGCCGTATTTCAGGCAATGCACGCCGCCGGAATTCTCCGCCACGTTGCCGCCGATCGAGCAGGCGATCTGCGAGGACGGGTCGGGCGCGTAATAGAAGCCGGCATGCGCGACCGCCTGGCTGATCGCGAGATTGGTCACCCCCGGCTCGACCACCGCGACGCGGTTGTCGAAGTCGATGTCGCGGATGCGGTTGAACTTGGCGAGGCCGAGCAGCACGCCGTCGGCGAGCGGCAGTGCGCCGCCGGAGAGCGAGGTGCCCGCCCCGCGCGGCACCACGCGGATGCCGTGCGCGTGGCAATATTTGAGGACTTGGCTCACCTGTCCGGTCGTCTCGGGCAGCACCACCACGAACGGAAGCTGGCGATATGCCGTCAGCCCGTCCGACTCGTAGGGTCGCATCTCGTGCTCCGTCGCGATCACCCCCTCGCCCGGCACGATTGCGTTGAGATCGCGCACGATCTCGGCGCGCCGCGCCAGCACGGCGGCATCGGGTTCGGGCATGCGCAGCGACATCGGACCCTTTCGCGGCCTTAACTCTGATCCTGACTTATAGCGCCGGGCGCACACCGCAACAGCGGTTTTCCGGCTACGGGGCGAACGCCGCGAGATAGCTGTCCTGCAGGTGCTCCCGGATCGCCAGCGGACTGAGCCTGAACGTCTGTCCGATCACGCCGTGGCCCGGGGCCGGCAACAGGTTCGCGAGCGCCCGCGGCGCGTCCTCGGGAATACGCACCTCACCGGCGGCGATCCGCCCGAGCAGTTGTGCGACCTTGAACGGGTCGAGCACCGACAACGTGTTGATCAGCGTATCGAGCGTGAAGTCGGGTTCGTTCGAGCGGTCCGGCGACATGCGGCCGGATGCGAACTTGCCGTTTGTCGGAATTTGCAGCACATGCCCGACATGCCGATATCCGAGAAATGACATCGGGACGCGCGCGACGAGATCGCGGCCGTGGACGTGCCGGTAGGTCACGTCGCCGAGAAGCGCGTCGTAACCCTTTTGAAACGTCGCGCCGCCGACGCGCGGCGTGCCGAAGCCGTAGACGGCACGCGGCGGATGATTGCGCGCTTCGGCGGCGTGCCGTGCGGCCAGGATGCCGATCGCCGCACCGAGGCTGTGGCCCGCGATGAACAGCGGCTTCCCGCGCTGCCGGCTCAGCTCGATTGCGGCATCGACCTTGTCCATCACCGCATTGGCGGCCTTGTGGAAGCCGGCGTGAACGTCGTCGTTGTCCGCCTTGAAATCCGCGTCGGTCGCGACGGTTTCCCATACCCCGAGGTCCGTTCCGGCAAACGCCAGCACCACCGCGTCCGCGCGCTCGCCGAACAGGCCGGTCGTGTCGTAGATCGAGCCGATCTCGATAGTGTGCCCGCGAAATTGCGTCACCGGCTCGAACTTCCATATCGACCTGATCCGGTCGACCTTGGCGGCGGCATCCGGATTGGCGCCGGTGTTGTCGACCTCGTAAGCCAGCTGGGCAAACCACATCAGCGAGCGTGCGTTCGCGACGGCATGTTGCGAC
Organism: Alphaproteobacteria bacterium; assembly: GCA_005884685.1. Classification (GTDB taxonomy): domain Bacteria; phylum Pseudomonadota; class Alphaproteobacteria; order Rhizobiales; family Xanthobacteraceae; genus PALSA-894. Next base: position 55,605 of record VBAH01000069.1, on the reverse strand, counting down.
GCCCCGCCGTCGAAGCCGATGAATACGTTGCCTGCCTGCTCGAAGACGTGCTCGGGAAATTGAACGAAATCGGTCATGGCCGTCCCCCCTTGGCGCAACTTCGGGATGCTAGGGCAAACGGTGTGTCCGGGCCAGCGGCGGCGTTCCGGCCGGGGGAACGATGGCCGCATCGATGGAGCAGCGAATTTGCTCGTTGACAGCCCTGCGCCGGAGCGCCATTCCGAAACCGATCCGGCGTTCGCGACTTGTCACGCGGATGCCATGGCGGGCATCAGAAAGCGGACAAAGGAAACAACGATGACGAAGACCTTGGCCATTGCGTGTGTCCTTCTCGCCGGAACGATGGGCGCGCAGGCGCAGGACCTCGCGGCCGGCGAAACTTCATTCAAGAAATGCCTCGCCTGCCACCGCGTCGGCCCCGAGGCGAAGAACCTGGTCGGCCCCGTGCTGAACGGGCTGGAGGGACGCAAGTCCGGCACGATCGAGGGCTACAATTACAGCGAGGCCAACAAGACCTCCGGCATCACCTGGAACGAGGACACGTTCAAGGAGTACATCACCGATCCTCGCGCCAAGATCCCCGGCACCAAGATGGTGTTCGCCGGCGTCAAAAGCGAAAAGGAGCGCGGCGACCTGTGGGCCTACCTCAAGCAGTTCGACGCCTCCGGCAACAAGAAGTGAGTTGACCTGCATCAAGACGGTGGGCGCGGGCTAATCTAGGCTGCGGGGAGACCCCGCGCGCGAGAGCAGCCATGATCAGGGATCTCATCGTCAACGTCACCACCGGCGGACCGGACGTCGCCGGTCCGTACGCGATCTCGATCGCGCAGGCGTTCGACGCGCACGTCGGAGCCGTCGCGTTCGCCTATGATCCGGTGATCCCGCCGACCATCATGGGCGGCATCCCGGCCTCCCTGATCGACGCGCAGCGCGCCGAGAACGACAAAGCCGCAAGGGACGCGCTCGCCGCGTTCGATAAAGCCGCGCGGCGCGAAGGCGTGTCGTTCGAATCGCGCATCCTCGGCGCGAGCCTCGCCGGCGCCTCGGAGAGCTTCGGCGCCATGGCGCGCCGTTTCGACCTCGCGGTGGTCGCGCAGGCCGAGCCCGACACGACCGCGCCCGAGGAGTTCATCGCCGAGGGCGCGCTGTTCGGCTCGGGCCGGCCGGTGATCGTGGTGCCCTACATCCAGAAGGGCGGCGTGCAGCTCGACCGCGTGATGGTGTGCTGGGACGCAAGCCGCGCTGCCGCGCGTGCGGTCGCCGACGCGATGCCCTTCCTCGCGCGCGCCAAGGCGATCGACGTGGTGATCGTGGCGAGCGAGCGGCCGAAGAGCGACGAGGTCGCCGGCGCGGACATCGGCCAGCATCTGGCGCGCTACAATCTCAACGTCGAGGTCAAGCGCATCGTGGCGACCGAGACGGATGTGGCAAACACACTGCTGTCGCATGCGGCCGACAGCGCCGCGGACTTTCTCGTGATGGGCGGCTACGGCCATTCGCGCCTGCGCGAATTCATTCTCGGCGGCGTGACGCGCGGCATCCTCGCCGCGATGACGGTGCCGGCGCTGATGTCGCATTGACGATCCGCGACCAGCCACCACATTGCGCGGATGACTCCCGATCCGGCCTCGCTGGTGCATCATGACGTGCTGCCGGACGGCACGCGCGTGCTGATGCGGCCGCTCAGGCCCGAGGATGCCGCGCTCTATCCGGAATTCATCGCCCATGTGACGCTCGAGGATTCGCGGCTGCGCTTTTTCTCGTCGATCAAGGAGCTCTCGGAGGAGCGGATCGCGCAGCTCACGCGCCTCGACTATTCCCGCGCGATGGCATTCATCGCGCTCGACGAGGCGGCGGCCAGGATGCTTGGCGTGGTGCGGCTGCATCTCGACGACGACCGCGCGGGCGGCGAATACGCCGTCATCGTGCGCTCGGAGTTGAAGGGTCACGGCCTCGGCTGGCTGTTGATGCAGCGCATGATCGACTACGCGCGTGCGCTCGGGCTGAAGCGAGTCTACGGCCAGGTGCTGGCCGAGAACACCACCATGCTGCGCATGTGCGCCGAGCTCGGTTTCCACATCGAGGACGATCCGCACCAGCGGGGAATCCGGCTGGTGACGCTGCAACTCACGTGAGCCGCAGCGCCACGTGCACCAGCCCGGAGTCGCGGCGCGTCTCCATCGGGAGGCCGCTGCGCGCAAATACCTTCAGCATCGGCGCGTTCTCCGGCAGGACTTCCGCGATCAATTCCCGCAGGCCGGCCGCGCGGGCGATGGCCGCCAGGTGGCGCAGCAGCATCGAACCGATGCCCTGACCCTGGTAGGCGTCGACGACCACGAAGGCGACCTCCGCCTGTCCCGGCTGCGCGACCACGTAACGCCCGCTGCCGACGATCGTTTTTCGCCCGGCTTCCTGCAGCAGCGCGATGACCGCCACGTGCCTGTCGAAATCGACGTCGAGGAAGAACGCCTTCTCCTTCTCGCTGAAGCCGCGTTTCGCGCCGAAGAAACGGCGCTGCAGGGTTTGCGGGCCGACGCGCCCCGCGGCCGCGAGAAATTCGTCGCGGTCGCCGGGCTTGAGCGCGCGGATCTCGACGCTGCGCGCATCGGGCAGCGTCTCGAGGGCGGAAAAACTGGCTGCGTCGCGCATGACAACCGCGATTTGAGCTGCAAGCACGCGATGCTGGCGAACGCTTCCCCGCGGCGACATTGCCCGACGGTCGAACCCGGCACGCCAATGGTCCAATGGCGACCCTTCCGGTTTGCGGCAAGCTCGCAACACCGCCGTCGACGCGACGAACGGGTGCCGCAGCCTCTCTTGATGCAGATCAAAACCGCGTTCGGCGCGCCGGCTAGTGTTTGACCAGGCAACGATCCGGAAGCCGCCCAGCACCCTCATTCAGACGGAACAAGCCATGTCTGCCATGGGCGAAGAGACGAGCACGCACGCGCGGCGGCGGCGCATGGAGATCTTCGCGTTTCTTTTCCTCACCGCCGTGCTGATGCCCGCGCTCGCAGTCGCAACCGTCGGCGGCTACGGCCTGACCGTCTGGGTCTATCAGATGATCGCGGGACCGCCCGGCCCGCCTCCGCGCTGAAAGCAAACGCATGGCACTCAATCGGCCCACCCTGGATCGCCGCGCTTTCATCTCCGGACGCATGGCCAATCCTGACGCGCTGGTCATGCCGCCGGATACCGAGATCGCCAGCGTGCTGGTGCAGGCACGGCCGGATCGCCTCGCGCAAGTCGAGGCCGCGATCGCGGCGCTTCCCGGTTGCGAAGTTCACGCGCGCGACCCGAAGGGCAAGCTCGTCGTGGTGATCGAGACGCCAAGCGCGGGCGCCGTTGGGTCGACGCTCAACACCATCGCATTGCTGCCGGATGTGTTCTCGGCGGCGCTCGTGTTTCACGCTATCGATGTCGCGGCATCGGGAGAGACGTCATGACTGCAAAGCTCGACCGCCGCCAGATGCTGAAGCTGGAAGCTGCCGCGATGGCGGCAGCCGCCGGCGGCTTCGCTTCGCCGGCGCTCGCCGCCAACCTCGTCACCGAGCGCGCCGCCAGCGAACTGAAATGGGACAAGGCGCCGTGCCGCTTCTGCGGCACCGGCTGCAGCGTGATGGTCGCCGTCAAGGAAAACCGCGTCGTCGCCACCCACGGCGACATCAAGTCCGAGGTCAACCGCGGGCTGAACTGCGTGAAGGGCTATTTCCTCTCCAAGATCATGTACGGCCACGACCGGCTGACCCAGCCGATGCTGCGCAAGCGCAACGGCGCGTTCGACAAGAACGGCGAGTTCACGCCGGTCTCGTGGGACGAGGCGTTCACCATCATGGCCGACAAGTTCAAGGCCGCCCTGAAGAAGCAGGGCCCGAGCGGCGTCGGGATGTTCGGCTCCGGGCAGTGGACGGTGTGGGAAGGCTATGCGGCCGCCAAGCTGTTCAAGGCCGGCTTCCGCTCCAACAACATCGACCCGAACGCGCGCCACTGCATGGCATCGGCCGTCGCGGGCTTCATGCGCACCTTCGGCATCGACGAACCGATGGGTTGCTACGACGACATCGAAGCGGCGGACGCGTTCGTGTTGTGGGGCTCGAACATGGCCGAGATGCACCCATTGCTGTGGACGCGGGTGACCGACCGGCGGCTCTCCGCGCCGCATGTGCGCGTCGCCGTACTCTCCATCTTCGAGCACCGCTCGTTCGATCTCGCCGACCTCGGCCTCATCTTCAAGCCGCAGACCGACCTCGCGATCCTCAACGCGATCGCCAACCACATCATCAAGACCGGGCGCGTGAACAAGGAGTTCGTGGCGAAGCACACGGTGTTCAAGCGCGGCCAGACCGACATCGGCTACGGGCTGCGCCCCGAGCATCCGCTGCAGAAGGCCGCAAAGGGCGCCGCCACGGCGAACGACGCGACCGACATGACGTTCGAGGACTACGCGAAGTTCGTCTCCGACTACACGATCGAGAAGGCCGCGGAGCTTTCCGGCGTGCCGGCGAACCGCATCGAGGCGCTGGCCGAGCTTTATGCCGATCCGAAAATCAAGGTGACCAGCTTCTGGACCATGGGCTTCAACCAGCACACCCGCGGCGTGTGGTGCAACAATCTGATCTACAACATCCATCTGCTCACGGGAAAAATCTCCGAGCCCGGCAACTCGCCGTTCTCGTTGACCGGCCAGCCGTCGGCCTGCGGCACCGCGCGCGAAGTCGGCACGTTCTCGCATCGCCTCCCGGCCGACATGCTGGTCGCCAACAAGGCGCACCGCGACATTGCGGAGCGCATCTGGAAGCTCCCCGAGGGCACGATCCCCGCCGTGCCCGGCTATCACGCCGTGCTGCAGAGCCGCATGCTCAAGGACGGCAAGCTCAACTCCTACTGGGTGCAGGTGAACAACAACATCCAGGCGGGGGCGAACTGCAACGAGGAAGGCCTGCCCGGCTACCGCAATCCCGACAACTTCATCGTCGTCTCCGACGCCTATCCGACCGTGACGGCGCTCGCCGCCGATCTCATCCTGCCGACCGCGATGTGGGTCGAGAAGGAAGGCGCCTACGGCAATGCCGAGCGGCGCACGCAGTTCTGGCATCAGCTGGTCGAGGCGCCGGGCGAGAGCCGTTCCGACGTCTGGCAGGTGATGGAGTTCTCCAAGCGCTTCAGGATGGAGGAGGTCTGGCCGGAAGAACTGCTCGCGAAGAAGCCCGAGTATCGCGGCAAGACCCTGTTCGACATTCTTTACAAAAACGGTCAGGTCGACAGATTTCCGGTGAGCGAGATCGAGGAAGGCTACGGCAATCACGAGTCGAACGACTTCGGCTTCTATGTGCAGAAGGGCCTGTTCGAGGAATACGCGAGTTTCGGGCGCGGCCACGGCCACGACCTTGCGCCGTTCGAGCGCTACCATCAGGAACGCGGGCTGCGCTGGCCGGTGGTGAACGGACAGGAGACGCGCTGGCGTTTCCGCGAAGGCGCCGATCCGTATGTGAAGCAGGGCGCCGGCATCGAGTTCTACGGCCATCCCGACGGCAAGGCGCGTATCTTTGCGTTGCCCTACGAGCCGGCGGCGGAATCTCCCGACAAGGACTATCCGTTCTGGCTCTCGACCGGCCGCGTGCTCGAGCACTGGCATTCCGGCACCATGACGCGGCGCGTACCCGAGCTCTACCGCTCGTTCCCGAACGCAGTGGTGTTCATGCATCCGGACGATGCCGCCGAACTGAAGCTGCGCCGCGGCGACGAGGTCAAAGTGGCGTCGCGCCGCGGCTACATCCGCACCCGCGTCGAGACGCGCGGGCGCAACAAGACGCCGCGCGGGCTGGTGTTCGTGCCGTGGTTCGACGAGTCGCAGCTGATCAACAAGGTGACGCTCGACGCGACCGACCCGATCTCACTGCAGACCGATTTCAAGAAATGCGCCGTCAAGATCGAGCGGGTGTGAGGCAGCGATGATGACCGGACTTCGCACGCTCGCCCTCGCCGCCGCATTCGCCGTCGCGGCAGGCGCCCTCTGCGCGCAGACCCAATCCGGGCTGCGCGGCGGAACGCCGCTCGACACCGAGGGCCAGGCGGCGCGCATGACGCCGATGCGCAACACCACCGAGAAGGAAATCCGCAACTATCCCGAACAGCCGCCGCTGATCCCGCATTCGATCGAGAGCTATCAGGTCGATCTCAACGGCAACAAATGTCTCTCCTGCCACGCCCGCGCGCGCACCGGCGAGAGCCAGGCACCCATGCTCTCGATCACGCATTTCATGGATCGCGACGGGCAATTCCTCGCATCCGTCTCGCCGCGGAGGTTTTTCTGCACCCAGTGTCACGTGCCGCAACATGACGTGAAGCCGCCGGTCACCAACGACTTCACCGACATCGACACGCTGCTCTCGCGCACGCAGCCCGGAGGGCGGCGATGACGGTGGCGCACGAGGCGAAAGGGCGCCGCGGGGTCGTCGCCTTTGCGCTCGAGCTGTGGGATGTGCTGCGCCGGCCAAGCTCGGTGTTCGGGCTCGGCGTGCTGGTGCTCGCCGGATTTGTGGCGGGCGTGATCTTCTGGGGCGGCTTCAACACCGCGCTCGAGCTCACCAACACGGAGAAGTTCTGCACCGGTTGTCACGAGATGCGCGACAACGTGTTCGCGGAGCTCAAATCCACCATCCATTTCTCCAACCGCTCGGGCGTGCGCGCGAGCTGTCCGGATTGTCACGTGCCGCACAACTGGACCGACAAGATCGCGCGCAAGATGCAGGCGTCGAAGGAGGTGTGGGGCCATCTGTTCGGCACGATCGACACGCGGGAGAAATTCGTCGATCACCGGTTGGAGCTGGCGCTGCACGAATGGGCGCGGCTCAAGGCGAACGACTCGCTCGAATGCCGTAATTGCCACTCGACCGAGTCGATGGACGTCTCCAAGCAGTCGGCGCGCGCGTCCGCCGCGCACGAGCGCTTCCTGGTCCCGGGCGAGAAGACCTGCATCGACTGCCACAAGGGCATCGCGCACAGGCTGCCGGACATGCGGGGCGTGCCGGGCTGGCAGTAGGCCGTTCCGGCAACACGGGTATCAGCCTATGCGGCAGGGCTATTGCGCATCCGACCGGCACACTCCATAGTTGTAAGCGACATGGGGTGCAGGCGCCGTGATTCCCTGACCATGCGGATCGCCCGCCGTCCCCGGTAGCGGCCTTCACCTGATCATCAGGGGCGTGCCAGCATGCGGCAACTGTGGGCAGACGCGCTACGGATCGATCCGACATTGGCGGCGACGCGCCGCCAACTGGCCGCCCTGCCGCGGCGGCGCATTCGCCCGGTCGCGTTCTCGCGCGCGGCCCTGTTCGGCGCCATGGCCCGCGGCGAGCCGATCCTGTTCAGTGATTTTCCCGTTCGGGTGCGCGGCGAGCGCGAGCGCGGAACGCGCGGCGCCGTGCTTCATGCCCTGCGCACGGGCCTGCCGGATGAAGGGACGATCCGGGTTCGCTGCGGCGCGAGCGCCACGCAGAAGTATGTCACGCGCGACGAGTTGATCCGGCGTTGGGAGAGCGGACGGAGCAAGGTGAGCGTGACCGACCTGCACATCCGCGGCTCCAACGTCGCGCGCCGCATCGACTGCTCGCGGCTCAGCGATTTCAACCTGCTGGCGCGAGCGGGCGGCGACGTCGGCGCCGAAGAAATGCTGACTTTGGTCATGAGTTCGGCCGGCACATTCACCGACTCGCACAGCGACGATCCGGACGGAAGCAACCATTGCTTCACCGGCAAGAAGCTCTGGCTGGTGTGGGATACCTTTCGCGGCCTGTCGCGCAACCTGGAGGACGTGGAGCGCTGCGAGGTCGAGGCGCCGCAGGCGGCGTTCAACATCGCGGCCTTTCTGTCGATACGCGGCAGCCGCTGGTTCACCGTCGAGGCCGGGCAAACCTTGTTTCTGCCGGGCCACCTGACGCACAAGGTCGTTACGCTGGAGGACTACATCGGCGTGGGCAGTTTCTTCGTGATGTTGCCGAGCTATCTGCGCACGGTGGAGCGATGGACCAGGCACTCGCCGCTATGGTCGCTTGGCGCGCCGAGCGCGCAGCGGCTCGCGCTGGTGGACGACATCACGCGCCGCGTCACGCAAAAGGTGCGTTTGCTCGCGCGTGCGCCCGCGCGGGAAAAATCGTGCTGGGGACTTGCCCCTTTGGTGCAGGCGGTCGACTGCTGGATGCAAGGGCCGTCCCGAGCGAGGTCAGTCCTGCTCGATCGGCCCGTTTCGGCGCAATTCGTCGACGCGGTGCTCGCGTCCTCGCGCCGGGTCTCGACCCAGGCATCTTCTGCGCGCCAGCTTTCTGCTCGAGCATGATCGTCTGCGAATACCGGGCCCCATTTTCAGGTTCTAGCCCCCCCGCTCGCGCCCCGGCACCGTGGTCCCCACCACCAGCCCGCGGGCACGCGCGTCGGCGACGCCAAGGCCGCGCAGCGCAAACAGGGTGAGCGCCTGCACCGCGTCGCGCGTGCCGGTCTCGTCGCGCGCATCCGCGGCGAGCGGGCCGATCAATCCCTCGATCAGCGCGCCGGTGAGCGCCGGCGCCGCCACCGCGATGTCCTGCCCGGGCAGCAGGCCCGCCTGCACCGCGGCGGACACCCGTCGGCCGAGCTCGGCGGCGAGCGCCGCGCGGAACGCCAGCCGCGCGTCATCGGCCGCATCGGCAGGCTCGGCGATCAGCGCGAAGGCGAGCTTGCGGCTGCCGAGTGCGCGCGCCGCGTAGGTCGTAATGGCGGCGGCGAGCGCCGAGAGCGGACCGGGCGCGGCATCCGCGGCGCGCCGCATGGCGCCGATCTCGCGCTCCGCGACATCGTGGACCAGCGCGCCGACGAGCTCGTCCTTGGACGGGAAGTATCGATACACCGTGCCGGTCGCGACGCCGGCGCGGCGCGAGACCGGCGTGATCTGCACCGCGGCAATACCGGCCTCGGCGGCGAGCGCGCCGGCGGCCTGCATGATCGCCTCGCGGCGCGCCGCGAGGCGGCGGACGACGTTTTCGGTGCGGCGATAGGGCATCGCGCGACTCACCCTCCGGAAAGAAGTGAGCCAGCGTTCACGCCTTGGCGCAAGCTTTAGGAAGAGCGCGCCGCCATCGATTTCGCCCGGATGGCGTCGAGCGTGGTGGCCGGGCTGATCGCCTGCGGGTCGACCAGCAGGTGCAGGATCGCGGGCTTGCCCGACTCCTGCGCGGCCTTGAAGGCGGCGGCAAACTCGCCGGTTTTCGTGACCGTTGCGCCGAAGCCGCCGAACGCGCGCGCATAGGCGGCGAAATCCGGATTCTTCAGCGCGGTCGCGGTGATGCGGCCGGGAAATTCGCGCTCCTGGTGCGCCCGGATCGTGCCGTACATGCCGTTGTCCATGATCAGCACGATGATCGGCAGATCGTATTGCACCGCGGTCGCGAACTCCTGCCCGTTCATCAGGAAATCGCCGTCGCCCGCGACGCACACCACGGTGCGCCCGGGATAGAGCCGCTTGGCGCCGACCGCCGCCGGCAGTCCGTAACCCATCGAGCCGGAGGTCGGACCAAGCAGCGTTCCGGGTCTGCTGAAACGGTAGAAGCGGTGCATCCAGGTCGAAAAGTTGCCTGCCCCGTTGGTGATGATGCTGTCAGCAGGCAGCACTCCGCGCAGCCATACCATGATCTCGCCGAAATTCACCGCGCCCGGCACCTGCGTCGGCTGCTCCGTCCAGCCGAGATAGTCGGCGCGCGCCTCCTTGGTCCAGCCGCGCCAGCGGATCTCGTTCGGCGGCTGCACGCCCTCGAGCGATGCGGCAAAAGCGGTCGGCGTCGCGTTGATCGCCAGATGCGGACGATAGACGTGACCGAGCTCGTCGGGATCAGGATAGACGTGAATGAGTTTTGTCCTCGGGGTCGGAATATCGATCAACGTGTAGCCTTGGCTCGGCATTTCGCCGAGCCGCCCACCGACCAGCAGGATGAGATCTGCGGCTTTGACACGCGCGACAAGCTTCGGATTGACGCCGGTGCCGAGGTCGCCGGCATACGAAGGGTGTGTCGCCGGAAACAGCGGCATGCGGCGGAACGAAGTCGCGACCGGCAGGTCGAAACGCTCCGCAAAGCGTACCGTCGCGGCACAGGCCGCGTCCGACCAGCGGCTGCCGCCGAGAAGCGCTATCGGCCTTTCAGCGGCCCAGAGCAACTTTTGCAGTTGCGACATGTCGGTGAGGCCGGGCCACGTCTCGATCGGCTCGGCCGCGAGCGCATCGGCGACGGACACGCGCTCCATCAACATGTCCTCCGGCAGCGCGATCACCACCGGACCGGGCCGGCCGTTCATCGCGACATGAAAGGCATGCGACACCACTTCGGGAATGCGCTCGGGATCGTCGATCTCGGTCGCCCACTTGGCCATCGTGCCGAACACCGCGCGGTAGTCGAGCTCCTGAAAGGCTTCGCGGTCGCGCATCTCGCGCGCGACCTGCCCGACGAACATGATGAGCGGTGTGGAATCCTGTTTCGCAATGTGAATGCCGGGTGAGCCATTGGTGGCGCCCGGTCCGCGCGTCACGAACGCGATGCCGGGCCGCCCGGTGAGCTTGCCGTGCGCCTCGGCCATCATCACCGCTCCGCCCTCCTGGCGGCACACGGTGACGGCAACATCGCGGTCGTGGAAGGCGTCGAGCGCGGCGAGGTAGCTTTCGCCCGGGACGCAGAAGACGTGGCGCACGCCGTTGACCAGCAGCTGATCAACCAGCACTTCGCCACCGCTGCGCATGTTGTCCTTGCCACGCATGGATTCCATCCCGCCGTTTTCGTTGTCGCAACTTGCAGTTAGAGGTCGCGCGACACTAGCACCGCGATGCGCACAGGTGAACGCCACCCCTCACAACGAAAAACGCCCACCGACCGGTGGACGCTTTTTTTCATGAGCCGAAACTGAGTTGTTGCAGTGTGCCGGTTCAGGCTGTCTGCTTCTGGCTGGAAACCTGCTCGACCAGATCCACGATCGCGCGGCGCAGGCCGTTGTCTTCGATGTCCGCATAAGCGCGCAGCAGGCGGAAGGCGCCGGGCACGGTGAGCAGCTTCAGCGGCGAAGCTTCGCCATCTTTCGGCGGCTCGCTCTCCAGCATCTCCTTGCCGGTGAAGAACGTGCCGACGTCGATGCCGAGCACCTCGGCGATCTTGGTCAGCCGGCCCGCGCCGACGCGATTGACGCCCTTCTCGTACTTCTGCACTTGCTGAAAGGTCACGCCCAGCTGATTGGCAAGGGCAGTTTGCGAAAGGCCACGCGCCAACCGCTCGATTCTGATCCGGTGCCCCACTTCGATGTCCACCGGATCGGGCCTTTTCACTGACATCAATCTCTCCTCGCGAACACTACACGTGCGCACGCTTGTGGGGCGGCGAAACGTTTCGCCAAACTTGACCACACATTGTCAAGTTAACAAGCGTCGCGTGGTTGTGCGAACGCAGCGTCAATTGCCGCGCATGCGCTCGCGCGCATAACGCTTATGAGGTCTGACGGAATTATTAAGCAATGCGGTTAATCGGCGCTACGCAGCGCGTTGATTTAGAATCTGCACAATATCGCTGCACGGTTTGCTGAAATTTACAGTGATGTCTCTCGCGTTTGCCAGATCGGCCGGCTCGTGACGAGCCTCTGGTCGATAAGTGCGACTTGTTCAACCTAGCGCTCGGCGGGCGCTTGTTCAGGCGGCGGGCTCGACCGACGCCACTTGAAACGTGTGCAGGTCGCCCTCCTCGTCGCGGATCGAAACATACTCGCCGGGACGGAACGCATGACTGGCAAACCGGTAGCCTGCTTCGTCGTCGTCGTCTGCGGACTCGTCATAGTCGAACACCCAGCGCGCGTGCTCACTGCCGCCAGGCTTGTGGACGAGACGGCCCACTTCCTCCTCGCTGCCCCAGAAGCGGCGGACTCGACAGAATTTCCGGTACTCGCTCCACAGCTGCGGATCGATGTGACCCCTCGCGTCGAGCGGCGCCACGAATTCGTAGCCGTGGCGAGCCGAGCCCCCCGGAAACTCTTTCGAGCGGGCAAGGTTGAGACGGATGCGTTTCAGGGCGTGAGGCAGCTGCGTCATGGATTTGCTCCCGCGCGGGGTGACAATTGTCCCGCCGTTACAGGCAATTGGCAACGGATCGCGCACCCAGACATTGATTTCGCGCAATCTGCCCGGTCCCGCGTGATATGAGGACGGCAGGGGCCGTTTCGCGGATGCACCAGACAGAATCGCAAGCCGGGACCTTCGCGCTGCTCTGCGATCCTGCGACGCATGGAGGGGCGCCCGTGCGGCGCATCGAGACGCATGCGGCCGCGGTGTTTCTCGCAGGCGAGCGCGCCTACAAGGTCAAGCGTGCGGTGCGCTTTCCGTTTCTCGACTACTCGACGCTGGCGCAACGCAAGGCAGCCTGCGATGCAGAACTCGCGGTCAACCGCCTCTCCGCGCCAGAGATCTATTTGCGCGTCGTCGCGATCACGCGCGCGCATGGAAGGCTTGCGCTCGGCGGATCGGGCGAGCCTGTCGAATGGGCGGTCGAGATGCGCCGTTTCGATGAGAGCGCAACGCTCGATCGCCTGGCGGACCGGGGAAAGATCGACGCCTCGCTGGCGAATGCTCTCGCACGGGCGGTCGTGCTGGCGCATGCGCGCGCGCCGCTGGCCGGAGCCGAGCCCTGGATCGAGATGCTCGCCCGCGTCATCGCGCAGAACGACACCGAATTCCGCGAGACGCCGGAGATATTCCCGGAAAGTGCGGCCGCCGCGCTGGCGCGGGAATGCAGCGCCGCCCTCGATCGTGTGCGGCCCCTGTTGCGCGCGCGCGGCGCGCAAGGGCTGGTCCGGCGCGGCCACGGCGACCTGCATCTCGGAAACATTGCGCTGATCGGCGGCCGTCCTGTGCTGTTCGACGCGATCGAGTTCGACCCGCTGATCGCAAGCGGCGACGTGCTCCATGACCTTGCCTTTCTTCTTATGGACCTCTCCGAGCGCGGGCTGAGGCAGGCCGCGAATATCCTGCTGAACCGTTATCTCGTGGAGGCCGGCCGCGACAGCAATCTCGATGCACTTGCGGCGCTTCCGCTGTTCATGAGCGTGCGTGCCGCAATCCGTGCCAAGGTCACCGCCGCTCGGCTCGAGAACGTTTCCGCCACCGAACGCGCCGCGATCACCGCGAGAGCGCAGAGCTATTTCCAATTCGCCCGCGATCTCATCACGCCTCCCGCGCCGCGGCTCATCGCGATTGGCGGCCTATCGGGCACCGGGAAGTCCGCGCTGGCTCGTGCGCTTGCGCCCGATCTCCTTCCCATCCCCGGCGCGGTACTGCTGCGCTCCGACATCGAACGCAAGATTCTGTTCGGCGTGGGCGAAACCGCGCGGCTTCCGCCGGAGGCGTATTCGGCGGAAACGACACGCAAGGTGTACGCAACGCTCGCCGGCAACGCCCGCCGCATCCTCGCCGCCGGGCATTCGGCGATTGTCGATGCGGTCTTCGCCGCGCCGGAGGAACGCGCCGCAATCGCGGAAATCGGCGGGCCGCATTTCCAGGGCCTGTTCCTTATCGCCGATATCGATACGCGGCTCGCGCGCGTCAGAAACCGCAGCGGCGACGCCTCCGAAGCCGATGCGCGCATCGCGCGTCAGCAGGACAGCTATGATCTCGGCGCGATGGAATGGACCAAGATCGATGCCTCCGGGACGCCGGAGGGTACGCTGCAACGTGTCCGGGGCGCGCTCGCATGGTGATGCATTCCCGGTGTGCCTCGCAGATAATGCGCAGCTCATGACCCGCGTCAGCCCATGACCCAGAGCTTGCGTCGCGCCGCGGTCGGCATCCCGGGGTTCTGCGCGTTTTTCAATATGTATGGCCCGCAATCCCTGCTGCCCTCGCTCGCGCGCGAGTTCGACGCGAGCCCGGCGCAGATCAGCCTGACCATGACCGCCACAACGCTCGCGATCGCGATCTAGGCACCGTTCTCCGGCGCGATCGCCGACATCCTCGGGCGCAAGCGCGTGATCGCAGCTGCGATGATCGTCGCGACTGTTCCCCTGATCATGATCGCGCTCGCACCGAGCCTGCATGCGCTGATCTTCTGGCGCTTCATGCTGGGGCTCGCACTGCCGCCGATCTTCACGGTCGTCGTAGCCTATATCGGCGAGGAATGGCCGCCCGCACAGGCGATGGGGGCGATGGGCGTCTATGTGGCGGCGACGAGCGTCGGCGGATTTGCCGGCCGGCTCGTGTCGGGATTGCTCGCTGACCTGGTCGGCTGGCGCACCGGCTTCCTCATGACCGCCGCAATGACGTTCGCGTGCGGGATCGCGGTCGCGCTCATCCTGCCGCGCGAGCGTCACTTCACGCGCTCCGAGGGACTTGCGGTGTCTCGCCGCCAGATGCTTGCGCATCTGCGCAACCCGCAACTGCTCGCCACCTACGCGGTCGGTTTCGGCACGCTGTTCACCTTCGTCGCGCTGTTCACCTACGTGAACTTTCTGCTCGCGGCGCCGCCGTTCAATCTGTCGCCGACCCTGCTCGGCGCGATCTTCGTGACGTATCTCGCCGGCGCCGCTGCGCTGCTCGGGCTCGGGCGCGCCATCGCGCGCTTCGGCCGGCGCCCGCTCGTCGCCGCAGCCATCGGCCTGTGGGCGTGCGGCGCGCTGCTGACCCTGGTGCCCTCCCTCCCCGCCATCATAGCGGGGCTCGCCGTTGCGGCGTGCGGCGGATTCATCGTGCAGGCGACCTCGACCGGCTACGTGGCGCTCACCGCGGAGAGCGGCCGCACGTCGGCGATCGGTTTTTACGCCACCACCTACTACGTCGGCGGCAGCATCGGGGCGATACTGCCCGGGCTGACCTGGAACGTGGGCGGCTGGCCCGCCTGTGTCGCGATGGTGCTCGCGATGCAGACCTTCATGGCGGCGGTGATCCTGCTGTTCTGGAAGCGCTAGAGTCCATAAGCGCGCGCGAACGACGCAGCCGCGACGGCGAGTCCGACCGCGATGAACTCGTTGCGCCGGATCATCATGCTGCCCGCCGCGACAATGACGGCGATGAGCGCGACCGGGCCGACCTTCGCGACGATCGGAACGATGGTCGCCGCCATGATCGCGCCGGGTAGAATTTCGAGGCAACGCCGGACGCGCCGCGTCAGCGGAATGTGGCCCATCAGCCAGTAGCCGGCGACGCGGGTCATCAGTGTGGCGCCCGCCATCGCGAGAATTCCGATCAGCGCGCCATGCGTCAGCGGCTCATTGATCATCGATGAACGCCCCGACGATGCTGCCGGTGAGCGCACCGATCACAATGAACCACCAGCCGGGCAGCACGAACGAAACGACCAGCGCCACCACGCCTGCGACGGCCCAGCCGACCGCGCGGCGCACGCCGCGCCAGAGCGGAACGAACATCGCGGCGAAGAAGATCGGCAGCATCAGGTCGAAACCGAACCGCTTCGGGTCGGCGATGAATGCGCCGAGCAGATAACCGGGGATCGCCGAGACGACCCATACGGCCCAAAGCATCAGCCCGGCGCCGGCGTAGACCGAGGCGTCCGCGCCGCCCTCCGCCCGGTAGCGCATCGCGATCAGCCAGGTGGCATCGACGGTCGCGTTCAGCGCCGCATAGGCCTGCCACTGCGGCAGCGCGCCGAACCAGGGCCGCAAGGTCGCGCCCATCAGGAGGAAGCGCGCATTGACGATCGCCGTCACCGCCGCGAGCGACACGACCGTCCAGAGCGTCAGCGGGTTGGTCCACACCTCCAGCGCAACCAGCTGCGAGGCGCCGCCGAAGACGAGCATGCTCATCAGCACCGTTTCGCCGAGCGTCAGGCCCTTCTGCGCCGCGAGCGTGCCGTAGGCGGCAGCAAACACCACCGTTCCGGGCACCATCGCGCCGCACAGGCGCGCTCCTTGCGCGAGCCCCGCAAGGGACCAGTAGGGCGCGGGCGCGCTTTTGTCCGGCGTCGTCATGGAAGGATCGCCGCGAGCACTAGCAAAGCGCCAACCAATCGGCAATGTTCGGCGGCCCAGAGCACAAGGAATGCCTGCCATGCCCGCGACGTTGACCAAACAGCAAATGGAATTCTTGACCTCGATGGACACGCCGACGGTGTGCAATGTCATCGAGATGGTCGCGCCGGAGCGTCGCGGCCACGGCTACACGGTCAAGCACCTGTTCTGCCCGTTCCCCGACCTGCCGCCGATCGTCGGCTTTGCCAAGACAGTGACGGCGAAAGCGAAGGACAAGGTCGCGGCCGGCGACTACATGGCCAAGCGCATGGACTATCTCGATTACGTCGCCTCGGAGCCGCGGCCGAGCATCGCGGTGATCGAGGACCTCGACGACGAGGTCGGTTACGGCGCGTTCTGGGGCGAGGTGCAGTCCAACATCTACAAGGCGCTCGGCTGCCGCGGGGTCGTCACCAACGGCTCGATCCGAGACATCCCGATGATCGCGCCGGGCTTCCAGATGCTCGCGGGCTCGCTCTCGCCGTCGCATGCCTACACGCATGTCGAGGACTTCGGCGTTGCGGTGACGGTGCACGGCATGAAGGTGAACTCGGGCGACCTGATCCACGCCGACCAGCATGGCGCGGTGGTGGTGCCGCTCGAGATCATCGACAAGATGAAGCCCGCCCTCGACGACCTCAACGCGCGCGAGGCGCGCATCATCAAGGCCGCGAAGGAAGTCGGCACGGTGGAAGCGATCAAGGCGGCATTGAAAGGATAGATCATGCTGGCGCTGCGACCGAACTGCGAATGCTGCGACCGCGACCTGCCGCCGGAGACGCGCGACGCGATGATTTGCTCGTTCGAATGCACGTTCTGCAAGGCCTGCGCCGAAGGCGTGCTGAAGGGGCGATGCCCGAATTGCGGCGGCGAACTGGTGCGCCGTCCGGTGCGGCCGGCCGACAGGCCGGCAAAATTTCCCGCATCGACGGAGCGCAAGGTGAAGGCGGGCGGGTGCGTCGCGGCTTAGCGGTTCCGCTCATTCCCGCGCAAGCGGGAATCCAGTTCTTTCTTTTCTCGGTCTTGGGTACCCGCTTTCGCGGGGACGAGCGGAAGTAATTGAGCGCTCGGATGCCATCGCGGCCGATAACCCGCCGCGAGGACAGCGACGATGCTCGCAGGCGTGAGGACCTTCGCGGTACCGCGCAGGCGAGCAGTTTTTTCCACGTAACCGCGCACGCTCCAGCGCAACAAGTGTGAGCCGCGAACGGCGAAGGCGGACGCCGCCTCACCGTCGAGAGCGAGCATCACGCCATCGGGCAAATCCTCGACCCGCATCTCATGCATTCGCTTCCCGCGCCCGTCGAGCCGCTCGCGCTGCAACACCGCATCCATCTCCGGCGCATGCGGAATTTTGCCGCCATTCGCCCTCGCCCATGTCTCGGCAAATTCCTTCGCGTCCGCGCGGCGGCATTCGAAGCACGGCCGGTGGCCGGCCGCGAATGCCGTCACCTCGTCGAGGAAAAACAATTCCGTGTAGCCGGGTCCCCAGACCGCGCGTTGCCGTCCCTTGAATTGCAACACGCAGCAGATCCACTGGCGCGAGGCCCAGCGGCGCCTGCCCAGGGTGCGGTCGTCGCGATGAAAGCGCCCGCCACGATTTCCGAACAACGTGCCGCGCGCGGGCGTCGCAATCAGCTCGCCGAACGGATCGACGCGATTTTGCAGCGCCATTTAGAGCATGATCCCGAAAAGTGGGTACCGGTTTTCGGAAAAGATCATGCTCAAACTAAGAGTCGCGCTTTTCGCCTGACGGCTTGTGCACCGGCTGCGTTGCGGCCGGCGGGTCGGAGGCGGGGAAGGTTTCTTCCAGTCCCTCCTCGAGCTCGCCCGCGAGCTCTTCCTTGCTCAGGTCTCCAGGCGGCGCCTTGTCTTTCTTGCGGCCCATGCGTGCCTCCATCGCGGGTCACATGGGCGCGCCCGCCATCAAGGTCAATCCGGCTGCCGCGGCTTCGGCGGCGGCGGCTCCTTGCCGACCGGCTGGGTGCTGGCGGGCGGATCGGAGGCCGGGAAGGTGTCGTCGACTTCCTGGTCGAGCACGCGCTGTTGCGGTTGCTGCGACGCGTCCTTGGGCCGGCTGACCGGGCCATCGGGGTTGCCGCCGCGCTTCTTCACCTGGGCGTTGGCCATGTCCTTCTCCTGCCCTTCGCGTCGAAGGAAAACGGCCGCGGCACAAAAAAGTTCCCTTTGCGGCCGGCGCTCCGCAAACCGGCGCAATCCGCTTCGCTATTGCGCCCTGCAACCTTCACCCCTTGCCCGCCTGGTACTTCTCGGTCGCGGCCTGCACCGCGGCCTTCATCGCAGCGCCGGCGGTCGCGTATTTCGAGGCGGCGTCGCTATAACTCCAGTCACGCAGCGCGTTCGCGTTGCGCTGGAAATGCGGGTGCACATAGCGCGCCATCAGTTCGTAGGAGCGCTGCGTCGCCGCCCAGTCGGCCCAGTTGTGCGCGAGCAGCAGGATGCCGCCGAGGCCGCCGTTCGAGCCCACCCACAGCCGCTCGAAATGGCGCACGCAATCCTCCGGCGTGCCGATGCAGGCGAGGCCCGACGCGGTGAGATAGTCGGCCGGATCGGCCTCGATGCCAGGCGGGATGATCGGGAAGGTCGCGACCTCGCTGAAGTAACGGTTGAAGTCCTTCAGCCCGAACGCGACATCCGCCCGCGCCTGCTCGCGCGTCTCGGCGACATGGGCGAAGGTCACGATGCGCCACTTGCGCCGGTCCGCGGTCTTGCCGTTTTTCTGCGCCGCCTCCTCGTAGACGCCCCAGTTCGCCGCATGCGCCTTGAGCGCGTCGTCCGAGGTGCCGCCGAGCGACACCATGCCGATGCCGTGTTTGCCGGCCTGCAGCGCGCCGGTCGGCGAACGCGCCGAGGCGACCGCCATCTCCATCGTGGGCTGCGAGTAGCTCTTCAACTGCAGGCGCGCCTCGCGCAGGTCGAACCAGTCGGTCTTCTTCGTCACCGTGTTGCCGGCCATGAGTTCGACCAGCACGTCGAGCGACTCGTCGAGCTTGCGGCGCTGGTCGGCCGCGGACATCCCCATTTTTTCCGCGTCGTAGACGAGCGAGCCCGGACCGACGCCGAACATCGCGCGCCCGCGCGTCTGGTAGTCGAGCTGCTGCATGCGGCCCGCGAGGGTGAACGGATTGTGGTACGGCAGCGAGACGACGCCGGTGCCGAGCCGGATGTGGCGCGTGCGCTCGGCGGCCTGCGCGATGAACATCTCCGGACACGCGATGATCTCGTAGCCGGCCGAATGATGCTCGCCGATCCAGGCCTCGTGGTAGTTCAACTTGTCGAGGTGAACGAGGAGGTCCATGTCGCGCTCGAGCGCGAGGAGCGGGTTTTCGCGCACGGGATGAAACGGCGCAAGGAACACGCCGGTTTTGACATAGCGGTCGTTGCTGTCGGTCATAAGTCCTCCCACGTGCCGCCATCGTAGCCCGGATGGAGCGCAGCGACATCCGGGGTCAGCCGGTCGGAACCGGCCGTCCCCGGAAATCAAGTCACTCAAGCTGAACTATGTCGAAGCGTCTCCGCCTCGCCTCCCCGCAGCCCCTCGGAACGCCAATCGCGCAAGGCTTGGCCGTGCCCGGACTTTTCGTAATTTTCCAGCATCTCGTCGAAGGTAAAGCGCTGTTCCTTGTGCCAGAAGAAGAACAGATACCATTCGCGCACGAGCTCCGGCAGCAGCGGAAACTTCGCTTTCAGGCAGGCCTCTTCATCGCCGCGGCAGACACGCGCGCGCTGGCAGGCTGCATTCTCGCACAGCCGCCACGTCGCCAACGTGTCGCTCCATCGGTGCGGATTCCTGCCACGGGCAATATTCTTCGTTCGGTTTTCCATGTGGGTCTCTTTCTGATGTGCGGACACGCGTTCTCGATGCCGCGGCGCCTTGCGCCCGGGTTTTGGCTCCCGCCGTCGCCTGTCGTTGGTTTCGGGCGGGCATTTGCGCTCCCCTGCGAGGGGGAGCAGAGCGCCGACAGGCGCTGGTGCGGAACGCCGCACCCGGTGGCCCGCCTCGCGGTCGAGCCCATCTCCGGAAATTCGGCCGGAGACCGCCGGCCACTGACGGGGGCCGGCGCGCCTTTCGGCGCTCTGCCGCGGCGTCTTCCTTACGGCGGCGGGCCGCGCTTTCGAGCGGCGGCGCAAACGTGCCCGCCATCCGTCAGCCAGCTCCTGGCAGGAGGCCATAGTACCTCCGGGCGGAGCCCCGACGCCGCCCGGGTGCCGGTTGCGAGCCGGCAGCGCGGGCGCCGCACCGGCGAAGGCCCGGAATTGCCGGGCGCCCGCCACCGAAGGACTGCGCCTGTTCTCCGGCGCCGCCTTCAATTCGTCCCGCCGCACGACGCCTCATGAAGCGCCCCTCGGACGGACGAGGTGTGAGGAACGTATCGGGTACGGATTAAAAGTCAAGAGGAGGAATAAAGTTTTTTCGACATCGAGCACGTATGGCACGTCAGATCACCGAGGCGCTAACGACTTGCTTGTCTCCAATGCCCGCAGCGCCGGAATGTGCTAGTGTCGAGACCGCGACACGATTGATCGCCTGCCGCAATGGACGAAGCATGGCCAAGCCAACGATTTTCACCATCAGCGCGACTTGGGACGACGAAGCCTCGGTGTGGAGCGGCCATTGCGACGATATCCCCGCCGCGGCCGATGCGCCCTCGCTCGACGAACTGCTCGCGAAGATATCAGCGATGACGCTCGATCTTCTGCCGGACAATCATCCGGGGGTGGAACGGGGATCGGTTTTCCTGCACTTGAACGCACTGCGCGAAGCCGAGCCAGCCGCCGCCTAATGGCGCCGCAGTTCGACAAGGACCTTCGAGAGTTGCTGCGCGCCGCTGGGTGCACTTTCGTCCGTCAAGGCAAAGGCAGCCACGAGATTTGGCACAGCCCGATCACAGAACGGAATTTCGCCGTTCCGCGCTGCTCGACTCGATCGAGTGCGCGGTGTGCCGCGCGGCAGGGTCGGGCCTGCCGCCGCGTTGCGTCGCTTGGTAGGGCGCAATAAGCGACGCGAAGCGGAGCGCATTGCGCCGCGGTGGCGCAGTGCGCTTCGCTTGACTAGCGCCCTGCGCTTCACCAACGATGAGCACTTCCAGCCGGCTCGGCCCGTGGGCGCCGAGCCGCGGTTCAGCAGCCAGAAAAACCCCACCCCTTGCGCTCTCCGCGCCCCCGTATGCTAGAGAACACCCGCGTCCGGGAGATTTCGCCCCATGCCCACGCTGACCTGCGTCGAGGACTTGCGCCAGCAATACCTGCGGCGCGTGCCGCGCATGTTCGTCGACTACGCGGAAAGCGGCTCCTATCAGGAGGAGACGCTTGCGGCGAACCGGCGCGATTTCGAGGCGATCAAATTCCGCCAGCGCATTCTCACCGACGTATCGCAACGCTCGACCGCGACGACCCTGCTTGGACAACCCGTGTCGGTGCCTCTTGCGATCGCGCCGGTCGGCCTCCTCGGCATGCAACATGCCGACGGCGAAATCCACGCAGCGCGCGCGGCGAATCCCACGGTGATCCCGTTCTGCCTCTCGACCATGTCGGTCGCCTCGATCGAGGACGTCGCGGCAGAAACCGGAAAGCCGTTCTGGTTCCAGCTCTATGTGATGCGCGACCGCGCGTTCATCACCAAGCTGATCGCGCGCGCGGCCGCCGCGAACTGCAGCGCGCTGGTCCTCACCGTGGACCTGCAGGTGCTCGGCCAGCGCCATCGTGACGTGAAGAACGGGCTTTCGGTGCCGCCGCGCATGACGCTTGCCAACATCCTCAACATCGCCACCAAGCCGCGCTGGGTGAAGGAGATCCTTTCCACCAGGCGTCGCTCGTTCGGCAATATTGTCGGTCACGTGACGGGCGTGGCGGACACGCGCTCGCTCGGCGCATGGACCAACGACCAGTTCGATCCGACGCTGAACTGGGGCGACGTGAAATGGATCCGCGATCAGCGGAAGGGCAAGCTGATCCTGAAGGGCATCATGGATGCCGGCGACGCCGAGAAAGCCGTCAACGCCGGCGCGGACGCGATCGTGGTCTCGAACCATGGCGGACGGCAGCTGGATGGCGCGCCCTCTTCGATCGCCGCGCTGCCGCGCATTGCGGGCGCAGTCGGCACGCGCACCGAAGTGCTGATCGACGGCGGCATCACGTCGGGCCAGAACCTGATGCGCGCGCTCGCGCTCGGCGCAAAGGGCGCGATGATCGGCAAGGCGATGGTCTACGGCCTCGGCGCGGCCGGCGAGGAGGGCGTCAGACAGGTGATCGGCTACATCCGACGAGAGCTCGACATCACGATGGCGCTCACCGGCGTCAACAAGGTGTCCGAGATCGACCGCCGCGTGCTGGCGGACTGGGCGAGCAATTGGGCCGCGGTCTAGCGAACAGCGCCGCCTTCACCGCTGCGCGTTTCATGCGCCGAACGTGCTATCCAAACTTCGCAAAGCAATGGGGTGAGAATGCGCCTGGATCGCGCGATGTGCATCGAGGACCTGCGCCGGATGGCGCGCCGTAACGTGCCGGGCGTGTTCTTCGAATACATGGAGGCGGGCTCCTACTCCGAGGCGACGCGCGACGCCAACGTCGAGGACATGCGCGCGATCAAGCTGCGCCAGCGCGTGCTGGTCGATATGTCCCACCGCAGCCTCAAGACCACCGTGCTCGGCGAAGAGCTGAGCGCGCCGCTCGCGATCGCGCCGACCGGGCTCTCCGGCATGCAGCACGCCGACGGCGAGATCCTTGCCTGCCGTGCCGCGCATGCCGCCGGCATCCAATACACGCTCTCCACCATGTCGATCTGCTCGATCGAGGACGTGGCCGAGGCCGTACAGAAGCCGTTCTGGTTCCAGCTTTACGTGATGCGCGACCGCGGCTTCGTGGCCGATCTGATCAAGCGCGCCGAGATCGCGGGCTGCTCGGCGCTGTTCCTGACCGTGGACCTGCCGGTGAACGGGCAGCGCCACGTCGACATGCGCAACGGCCTCTCGGTGCCGCCGCGCCTCACCGCGCGCACCGTGTTCGACGTGCTGCGGCGGCCAGCCTGGGCGTGGCGCATCCTCAACGGCAAGCGCAGGACGTTCGCGAATGTCGACGGCCACCTGCCGGGCGGCCCCGGTTTCGGCGGCACGACCCTCGCCGAATGGACGCACAGCCAGTTCGACGTCACCGTGAGTTGGAAGGACGTCGCCTGGATCCGCTCGATCTGGCCGCGCAAGCTGGTGCTCAAGGGCATTCTCGATCCGGAGGATGCGCGCGAGGCGCTCAAAACCGGCGCCGACGGCGTGGTGGTGTCGAACCACGGCGGCCGCCAGCTCGACGGCGCGCCGTCCACGATTCACGCGCTGCCCAAGGTCGCCGACGCGATCGGCGGACAAAAGGAAGTGCTGATCGATTCCGGCATCCGCACCGGCCAGGACATCTTCCGCGCGCTCGCGCTCGGCGCCAATGCCGCCATGATCGGCCGCGCCGCGCTCTACGGCCTCGGCGCCGGCGGCCAAGCGGGCGTTGCGCGCGCGCTCGACATCCTCCGCGGCGAGCTCGACACCACGATGATCCTCACCGGCATCGACGACGTGAGGAAGATCGATCACCGCGCGATCGCAAGCGAACCGCCGGGCGGATACGCGGCGCGAAACTGATCCCTCCGCTCCTGTCATTCCGGGGCGCTGCCAACGGGCCCGCGCAAGCGCGGCCCGATGACAGGCTCCGCAGCGAACCCGGGATGACCGAACTCATCGTCCCTTCAAACGTTTCCTCCCTGAAGCGTCGCATTTGCGGCGTGTTTCCGGCCGCATGTCCCGCAAAAGTGGAACCCGGTTTTGCGAACAGGACAGCAGCCTGAATCAAAACCCACGGAGAGACCCCATGCAGGTGAAAGACGCGATGACGGCGGACGTGGAGCTTGCCAGTCCGAATCACACCATCCGCCAGGCAGCGCTTCTGATGGAAAAGACCGACTGCGGCGCGTTGCCGGTGGCCGACAAGGATTCGCTCGTCGGCATGATCACCGACCGTGACATCGCCGTGCGCGCGGTCGCGGCCGGCAAGGGGCCGAACACCCTGGTGAAGGAGATCATGAGCGGGGAA
Source organism: Alphaproteobacteria bacterium (assembly GCA_005884685.1). GTDB lineage: Bacteria > Pseudomonadota > Alphaproteobacteria > Rhizobiales > Xanthobacteraceae > PALSA-894. Next base: position 31,503 of record VBAH01000069.1, on the reverse strand, counting down.
GTGCTGTATTGCTTCGAGGATCAGGAGCTCGAAGAGGTCGCGCGCAACATTGCCAACGTCAAGGTGCGCCGCCTGCCGGTGATGAACCGCGACAAGCGGCTGGTCGGCATCCTGTCGCTCGGCGACATGGCGCGCAAGGCGGACGATACCGAGCCGGCCGCGGACGCGCTCAAGGGCGTCTCCCAACCCGGCGGCGCGCACAGCCAGAGCGCCGCGCACTAAAGCGCAGCTGTCGTCCCGCGGCGGCGGCGGCGCAGCCCCGGGGCGCGTGCTGCCGCCGCAGCCGGGCGCAGTTTCGCCAAGGATGTGAGCGGCGTTGCCCGCGGCGGCGGCGGCGCAGCCCGATTCCTTGTCAAACGCCCGCGCCCATGCGACCGACTGTTGCATGAGCGCAGACGTGACCATCGGGGGCGGTCGCCTGGCAGCGCATCCGCTCCGTGCGGCCGTGCTCGGCGAGGTGCATGCGCGCCCGTTCACGCCGATCGAGACGCCGCGCCGCGTGCTGCATTTCGCGTTCGAGACCACGCCGGAGCGTGGCGAGGCCGACCGCGCGGCGCTCACCGCGTTCTGCCAGTCGCGCGGGCTGGCCGGCCCACAGGCCTCGGACAAGCAGTTGCGCATCGAGTTCGGCGCGACCGCCTTGCGCTGGGAGCAGCACTCGGAATTCACCACCTACACCTGGGAGCTGTCGTCCGATGGAGCCGCGGGCGTGCCGTTTCATCCGCCGGCCGCCGGCCTCGCCGGCCCCATGGGCCTCGTGGCGCAGCCCGGGCCGGTGCTGGTCGCGGTCGATCTGCATCTCGTCAGGGATGGCGGAAATCCCGCCCTCGAACGCCTGTTCGATCGCGCAAGTTTGGCGGCGGCGGAAAACTCCGACGCTACCGCGCTTTACGCGACCGATTTCCAAAGCGATCCGGACGGCTTTGTGCGCATCCTGATCGTCGATCGCGGGCTCGGACCCGAGCGTGCCGGCGCGTTGACCCAGCGCGTGCTGGAGCTGGAAACCTATCGGGTGCTTGCGCTCCTCGGCCTGCCCGAGGCGCAGCGGCTCGCCCCTTCGGTGCGCCGCATCGAGATGCGGCTCACCGAGGTCGCGGCGCAAACCCGGGGCGCACAAGGGCTCGACGCCAACCGGCGCCTGCTGGAAGAACTCACCGCACTTGCCGCCGAGCTCGAGGCCGGTGCCGCCGAAAGCCAGTTCCGTTTCGGCGCGAGCCGCGCCTACGACCAGATTGTGCATCTGCGGCTGCAGACCATCGGTGAGCGCAAGTTCGACGGGTTGCCGACCTGGACCTCGTTCCTCGCGCGCCGCATGGCGCCCGCGATCCGCACCATCGCGACGTTGCAGGAGCGCCAGGCCGGTCTCGCCGAAAAACTTGCGCGCGCCGCCAACCTGCTGCGTACGCGCGTCGACGTGGAGTTGGAAAGCCAGAACCGCGACGTGCTGCGCTCGATGAACGAACGCACGCGGCTGCAACTGATGCTGCAGGCAACGGTCGAGGGCTTGTCGGTCGCGGCAATCAGCTATTACGTGATCGGACTGTTCAGCTATCTGGTCAAGGGCGCGCACGATGCCGGGCTGGTGCGCATCGATCCGGCGCTCGCGACCGGCGCGTTCGTGCCCCTCGCCGTCGTGCTGGTGTGGTGGATCGTGCGCCGAATCCGCACGCGCCACATCCGCGGGGCTGGATAACGAGAACGCGCGCCGGGACGAATTTGCGCACTAGCCTCCCGGCGCGACCGTGCTACAAACAGCGCAACAACAAACTGCAACGCGGGGGGAGACAAATGAAAGCGTCCGTACGGACAGCGCGCGCCATCATGGCGCGATGCCATGCACGGGCCTGAGCCAGCCCCCGCCGCAGCACCCAGTCCGGCCCGAGACCGCGTATGGATTTCCCCATCGAGCTCCTGATCAACGCGATCATCGCCGGCGTGCTGCTCGGCGGCTTTTACATTGCGGTGACGGTCGGCGTTTCGATCTCGTTCGGCATGCTCGACATCGTCAACATCGCGCATCCGGCATTCATCATCCTCGGCTCGTACATCGCCTACATCATGAATTCGCGCCTCGGCGTTGATCCCGTGCTGGTCGGCCTGTTGATGCTGCCGGTGTTCTATGCGCTCGGCGCGGCGGTCTATCAGGTCTACTACGTCTCGTTCGAGAAGCGCGGCCAGGAAGCGCTGCGCGGGCTCGCGTTCTTCTTCGGAATCCTGTTCATCACCGAGGTCGGACTGATCCTGGTGTTCGGCGTGGACTATCGCTACGCCGAAGCTCCTTACATCGGGCCGGCCATCCGCTTCGCGTTCGTCGACCTGCCCTACCGCATGCTGATCCCTTGCGTGCTGTCGCTGCTGCTGCTGGCCTCCCTCCAAGTGTTCCTCTCACGCACTTACGTCGGCCGCGCCATCAAGGCGGTGGCGCAGGACCAGCAGGCACTCACCTTGATGGCGGCGAACCCGATCGCGATCAAGCGCATCGCCTTCGGCATCTCGATCGCGACCGCGGCACTCGCAGGTGCATTTCTTGTCATCATCCAGCCGGTCGAGCCGTCGGTCGGGCGCGAATACATTGGGCGCGTGTTCGCGATCTATGTGCTCGGAGGGCTCGGCAGCCTGCCCGGTACCGTGATCGGCGCGATGCTGCTCGGCGTGGTCGAAAGCATCACCGCGACGTTCTACGGGCCCTCGTGGGCGCCCGCCGTGTCGTTTGGTTTCCTGCTGCTCACGCTGGCGTTCAGGCCGGCCGGCATTCTCGGCCGATAGGGCGGCAGCCGTGCACTCACGCACCTTCATACTTGTGACGATTGTCGTCGCCGCTGCGGTGTTCTTCGTCGCGCAGCTCGTCGCCAACAATTACCTGTTCTTTGCTGGCTACACCGTGCTGCAGTTCGTCGTGCTCGCGACGGCGTGGAATATCCTCGGCGGCTATTGCGGCTATGTGAATTTCGGCTCGGCCGCCTTCTTCGCGGTTGGCGCTTATTCGTCCGTGTTCCTGCACAAGGCCTATCCACTGCCGATTCCGGTGCTCATCCTCGTTGCCGGCTTCGTCGCTGGCGTGATCGGTTTAGGCATGGGTTATCTGACGCTGCGTCTGCGCGGATCGTTCTTCGCCATCGCGACGCTGGCGCTTGCGGTGGTGTTGCAGACTCTGGTGACAAACTGGGATTTCGTCGGCGGCTCGCGCGGCGCCTATGTCATCCGGCCAAACTCGCTCGATGTGTTCGGCCACCAGATTCCGTATATCGAATACCTCTTCCTGCAGATGCTGATACTGGCGGCGGTCGCGATCGCGACCGCGCGCACGATCGAGCGCTCGCGGCTCGGCTACGGCTTCGCCACGATCCGCGACGACGAGTTGGCGGCTGAAGCGGCGGGCGTGCCGACCTTGCGGCTGAAGCTGATCGCCACCACGCTTTCGGGTGCGCTGATGGGAATGGCCGGTGCACCCTTCCCGTACTATCTCGGCTTCCTGCAGCCGCAGTCGGCCTTCGCGCTCGAATATGCCGTCAACTCGATCGCGATGCCGATGATCGGCGGCACGTCGAGCTGGATCGGGCCGCTGATCGGCGCGCTTCTGCTGGGCATCGTGCAACAGGTCGCGACGGTGACGATTTCGTCGGCCGTGAATGTACTGATCGTCGGTGTGCTGCTGGTCGCATTCGTCATCATCGCGCCGAACGGTATCGTCGGATTCGTGCGGAACCTCATGCGCAGGGGGCGGTCATGACCGAGCCCCTGTTGCGTATCGATCGGGTCGGCAAGCGCTTCGGCGGCTTCGTCGCGCTCGACGGCATTGCTCTCGACGTCGCACCCGGTGAGCGGCTCGGGCTGATCGGGCCGAACGGGTCTGGGAAATCGACTCTCGTCAATTGCATCTGCGGCACATTGAGAAACGAGACCGGCAGCGTGACGTTCGACGGGCGCAAAATGGATGGCCTTGCGGCGCATCAGCGCACCATCCTCGGGCTCGCGCGCTCGTTTCAGTTGCCGCGACCGTTCCACAGCCTGTCGGTCGCGGACAATCTGCGCATCCCCCTTCTCTACGCCGTCAAGGCGCGCTCCGGTTCGCATCTGTCGGCGCGCGAGCTGGACGACCATTGCGTCGAATACCTGCGGCTGGTGGGACTCGATCACAAGGCCGCCCGGCTGCCACGCGATCTCACCCAGGTCGAGATGCGCAAGCTCGAGTTGGCGCGCGCCATGGCGGCCGAGCCGAAGCTGTTGATCGCCGACGAGTCGATGGCCGGCCTGTCGCACTCAGAGATCGGAGATATCCTCAAGCTCCTCATGGTGCTCAACGCGCGCGGCATCACCATCATCCTGATCGAACACATCATGAGCGCGGTGATGAGCTTCTCGCAGCGGCTTGCCGTGCTGGTGTCCGGCCGCAAGATCGCGGACGGCGATCCGCAGGAAGTGGTGCGCAACCCCGAGGTGGAGAAAGCCTACCTTGGCTAACAGCATCGCCATAAGCGGCGTTCACGCCGGCTACGGTCAGGTCCGCGTGCTCGAGGACGTGTCGCTCGACGTGCGCGCGGCCGAGACCGTGGTGCTGCTCGGCACCAACGGCAACGGCAAGAGCACCCTGATCAAATGCCTGATGGGCATGGTGCGCCCGAGCGCCGGGACGATCGTCGCCGAGATCGACGGGAAGACACACAATCTGGTCGGCCTCTCAACGGAAGAGATCGTCGACCTCGGCATCGCGCTCGTTCCGGAAGGGAGGCGGCTGTTCCCCAAGCTGACCGTAGAGGAGAACCTGCTGCTCGGCGCATTCCGCCCGACCGCGCGGGCCGCGAAGGAGCGCAACCTCGATTTCTGCTATGGCATGTTCGGCCGGCTGAAGGAGCGCCGCAATCAGCTCGCCGGCTCGATGAGCGGCGGCGAGCAGCAGATGCTGGCGCTCGCGCGCGCCTTGATGACGGCGCCGCGCATTCTTCTGATCGATGAGCCTTCAGTCGGGCTCGCGCCGATTCTGGTCAGCCGGACGATCGATACCATCAAGGAGCTACAGTCGAAGTATAATCTCACGGTGCTGATGGCGGAGCAGAACTTCAATCAGGCGATCCGCATCGCCGACCGCGGCTACGTGATCGTGCACGGCAAGATCGCTTTCGAGGGCAATTCGGCAGACGAGCTCAACAATAACGATCTGATCCGGAAATTTTATCTCGGATTGTGAGGTTGCGCTTCCTTCCCCTCGCCCCGCGGAGCGGGGAGAGGGTGCCGAGGACCGCAGGTCCGAGGCGGGAGAGGGGGGGCATTCGATATCACAAAGGCCCTCTCCCGCCCTCGCTGCGCCGTAGCCCGGCGCCCTGCGCCGGGCGTCCTTGCGTAAAGAACGCGAGGGCTTCGCCTTCGCTATGCACCCTCTCCCGCAAGCGGGAGAGGGGAAGAAAAGAAAACGCCGCGCGGGTTACCGCGCGGCGTCTTCTTCTCTGAAGATACGGTGAGCGTCGGTAGCTCACTTCGCTTTTTCGTAAGGGTAGATGACCTCGCCGGTCTTCTGGCCGGGTGGCGAGAGAACGGTCTGAACCGCCATACCGCGCCACTGCTCGACGTCGTTGCCGTCCTTCACGTCATGGTACTGCACCATCAACATGCCGGACTTGGTCCACTCGCCCTTGGGGCCGTAGCTCCAGTTCCCCATGATCGTCTTGTGCTCGTTCTTGCGCAGGTAGTCGGCTATCTTATCGTCGTCCACGCTCTTGGTCCCAGCAACCGCCTCGCCCAGCATATTGATCCAGGCATAGCCCCAGCCGCCGAGATAGTAGCCGAGCGGATCGACGCCTTCCGCGCCTGCGCGCGCCTGGTACTTCTTGAAGAACTCGGCCGCCGGCTTGAGCGAGGCCTCGGTCGGCACCCAGGTCTCATAGTTCACGATGCCATTGAGCTTGGAGCCGAGCCGCTGCTTGAACACTGTCGCCTGCAGCCCAACCATCGCACCGCCGACCATTTTCGGCTTGTAGTTTAGCTCATGGATCGTTTGCACCATGCCGACTGACGAAAGCGGGTAGGAGCAGACGATGAACAGGTCGGGGTTGGCGGCCTGCACGGCGCGCACGATCGGTGCGTAGTCGGTCGTGCTTGGCGGATAGGACCGGTCGTAGACAATCTTGAGATTGTGCTTCTTGGCGTTCGCGCGCGCCCCTTCGCACGCGTTGCGCGAAAATTCGGCGTCCTCGGCGGCGAGCGCGATGGTCGTCGGTTTTGGATTCTGCTTCAGCGCGGCTTCGTAGAAGCCCTCGGTGAAGGATTCCTTGGTGTCCTGCCCAGTCGGCAGCACGGAGAAGTATTTCGGGTACTTGAACTCGGCGTTCACATCGAGCCCGAACAGGCTGATGAAGGTCTTGTTCTTCTGCATCACCACCGGCATCGCGGGGGCGATCATGTTGGTGGCGTAGCTCGAGACCACGAGGTCGACTTTGTCGACGTCGAGCAGCTTGGTGTAGATGCCGGGTACCTGCGAAGGGTTTGACTGATCATCGTAGAAGATGAGCTTCACGGGGCGGCCGATCAGACCGCCTTTGCCGTTGATCTCCTCCTCCCAGATCTTGGCGCCAAGCAGCGCCTGCTTGCCGTTCGCGGCGAGCGGGCCGGTCAGCGACATCGAAAAGCCGATCTTGATCGGCTCACCACTCTGGGCGGCGGCAAAATTGGGCAGCAGCGCGAGCGCCGTTGCGGCTACGAGGCCGGCGGCAAACCGCGCACGTGTCAGTTTCCGGCGAAGCATTTCTGGTTCCTCCCTTCGAAACGAATTTTGCGGCATTTTTGCCTGATCGGCGGCACAACGCCAAGTGCCGATTTCAGCCCATTGGTCTAAGTCGCGACAATAGGCCGCCTCTTCGCGCATGATGAAAGCGCCCACCTCCCGTGGGCAGGACCCGCATAGCTGCCGCGAAGGCGGGTTTGCCCCCTATCGAAGCCCCGCCGCCGCGTGATAATCGCCTAGCCATCATCCCGCCTGAGGCAATCCGATCATGAATGTGCAAGACCGCCCGGACACGTTCGACATGGGCAAATACGGCGTCGGCCAGCCGGTGCCGCGGACCGAGGACCCGATCCTAGTGCAGGGCCAGGGTCGCTATACCGACGACCTGAATTTGCCCAAGCAGGCTTATGCGGTCTTTGTCCGCAGCCGCCACGCTCACGGGATCATCAAGGGCATCGACACCAGCGCCGCCAAGGGCATGCCGGGGGTGCTCGCGATCTATACCGGCGCGGATCTGTCCGCCTACGGCACGATGAAATGCGCGGTGCCGTTCAAGAACCGCGACGGCTCGGAGATGAAGAAGCCGAAGCGGCATTCGCTGATGACCGACAAGGTCCGCTTCCTCGGCGATCCGCTTGCGGTTGTCGTTGCCGAGACGCTCGCACAGGCGAAGGACGCGGCCGAAGCCGTGGAAGTCGGGATTGAGGCCCTGCCCGCCGTCACCCGCGCGAGCGAAGCCGCCAAGGATGGCGCGCCGCAGCTTTACGATGACGTGCCGAACAACGTGGCGCTCGACTACCTCTACGGCGATCCCGAGAAGGTCGCGGAGGCGTTTTCCCGGGCCGCGCACGTCACCAGGCTCAACCTGATCAACAGCCGCGTCGTGGTCAGCGCGATGGAGCCGCGCGGGGCGATCGCCTCCTACGACAGCGCGGGCGGGCGCTTCACGCTCAATGTCGGATGCCAGGGCGCGTTCGGCATGAAAGCAAGCCTCGTCGATATTCTCGGTGTGCCTGGCGAGAAGGTGCATGTGCTGGTCGGCAACGTCGGCGGCTCGTTCGGGATGAAGGCGGCTGTGTATCCCGAGTACGTCCCGATCCTGCACGCCGCCAAGGAACTGGGCCGCCCGGTGAAATGGACCGCGGACCGGTTCGAGAGCTTCATGTCGGACCATCACGGCCGCGACCACGAGTTCGTCGGCGAGCTCGCGCTCGACGAAAAGGGCAAATTCCTCGCCGTGCGCTTCCGCGGCTATGGCAACACCGGCGCCTATCTCGGCCCCGTCTCGCCGCTGATGTCGACGCTGAACATCGTGAAGAACGCGGTGAGCGTCTATCGCATTCCGCTGATCGAGGTTGCCACCAAGGTGACGTTCACCAACACCGTGCTGGTTTCCGCCTATCGCGGCGCGGGACGTCCGGAGGGCAATTACTACATGGAGCGGCTGATCGACCGCGCGAGCCAGGAGATGGGCATCGACCGCATCAGTCTGCGCAAGCGCAACCAGATCAGGCGCAGCGAGATCCCCTACAAGGCTGCGTCGGGCATGCAATATGACTCGGGCGACTTCCCCGCGGTATTCGAGCGCGCGGTCGAGATCGCCGACGTGCAGGGCTTCAAGCAGCGCAGGCGCGAGGCAAAGAAGCGGGGCAAGCTGCGCGGGCTCGGGATCGGCAGCTACCTGGAAGTCACCGCGCCGCCGAACAAGGAAATGGGCGGCATCCGCTTCGAGGCCAACGGCGATGTAACGATCATCACCGGCACGCTTGACTACGGCCAGGGCCACGCTGCGCCGTTCGCGCAGGTGCTGTCGGCAAAGCTCGGCATTCCCTTCGAGCGCATCAAGCTGTTGCAGGGCGACAGCGACGAGCTGCTCGCCGGTGGCGGCACCGGCGGCTCGCGCTCGATGTACGCGAGCGGTACCGCGATCGTCGAGGGCGCCGATCAGGTGATCGAGAAAGGCAAGCAGATCGCCGGCTTCGTGCTGGAGGCGGCCGCGAGCGACATCGAGTTCAAGTCAGGCCGCTTCACCATCGCGGGCACGGACCGCGCCGTCGGCCTGATGGAACTGGCCGAGAAGCTTCGCGCTGGCCTGAAGGTCCCCGAGGGCGTGCCGAATTCGCTCAGCGTAAGGCACGTCACCGCCGAGCCGATCCCCTCGGTATTTCCGAACGGCTGCCACGTCGCCGAGGTGGAGGTCGATCCCGACACCGGCGCAGTCGAAGTCGTGAAGTACAATTCGGTGAACGACTTCGGCACCATCATCAACCCGATGCTGGTCGCGGGACAGATCCATGGCGGCGTCGTGCAGGGCATCGGACAGGCGATCATGGAGAAGACGGCCTACGATGCCGACGGCCAGCTGCTCACCGGCTCGTATATGGACTATGCGCTGCCGCGCGCGTCGGATTCGCCCGAGGTCGGTGTCGAGATCCATCCGGTTCCGGCGAAGAACAATCCGCTCGGCGTGAAGGGCTGCGGTGAGGCCGGCTGTGCCGGGGCGCTCACCTCGGTGATGAACGCGATCGTCGATGCGCTGTCTGACCTCGGCGTCGCCAACATCGAGATGCCGGCCACGCCCGAGCGCGTGTGGAAAGCGATCCAGGAGGCGAAGGCGCAGCACACGATGTGACGCGCGCGATTTGACGCACCGGCACGCACTGGTGCGCTTTCGCAACGGTTCCGCGCGAACTTGTGGGCAGGCAAATTAAGGCAGGGCTTTCCACCGAGTCGGCGTGTATCGTCGGCGCGCTGAAAACATATGCCGGAGGCGCCCAGTGCTTGTATCTCGCACCAGTCTGTTCGCAGCCATGCTCACTCTTGCCGCCATCGCCGGCATCGCGTCGGCGTCGGCGCAGGACGACATCCGCAAGCGTGGCGACAAAGCCTGCGGGCACGATTCACGAAGGATGTGCAGCAAGTTCTTCGGGGACGACATGCAGGTTTTGGCGTGTCTGCAGAACAACAAAGTGCGGCTGGCAAAATCGTGCCACAAGTTCCTCACCGACATCGGACAGCTCAATTGAGCGTCATAGTCCGAGCGTCGCCTCGGCCCAGCGCAGCACCGTTGGGCTGTTGAGGAATTCGAGCACGGCCGTCTCGAGCGCGTTCGACCGATCCGGTCCCGCCACCGCCGTCGCGACGATCGCATCGCAGCGATTGTTGAAGCCGAGCGAAAGAGCCGACTTCCCGCTACCCCGTGGCTCGCCAATGGCGAAGGCGCGTGCGCGCCCTTTCATCCACGCGACCGTGATCGGTTGCCCCGGTCCCAGCGCGGTGAGCCGATTGCCCATCAGGTCGAAGTCACTGATCCGGTCGAGTTCGTCATCATCGGCCACCCCGGTCGTGCAATTGCAGAAACCGATCTTCGCGCGGAGGTAGACCGTGACGTCGCCGCCGCAGTCCGCCGGCTGGCACCGGAAAGCCTTCCCCTTGCCCCACTGATCCATGGGAAACGGCCAAGGCACTTCGGTCCACACCGGCTGCCGCGTCGCCGCAATGGCGCGATCCGCCGGGCCGGCCTGTTGAACCAGCGTGCCTGCACCACCGCACCACAAAAGTGCGGCGGCGCCGAGGATGACGATCCGCTTGCTCATCCACGCGAACCCGTTCGGCGCATTGCGTATCATCGGCAGACAATAGGGCCGCCATTCCACGCTCTCAAGGCAGCTCAGCCCGACCGAGAACCCCGTTCGGTTCGCTCTGCTGCGAGTTCGGGGGTTGAATGCGTTGATCCTTCCGGCTTAGCCTCAACAGACCTCGCGTCAGCGCAATAACGGCAGCCGCCAACGGCAAACAGGGGAGGACGATGCAACAAGCACGCGTATTCCTGTCGCGGCGACGGCTCCTCGGTGGCGCGATTGCGGCCGGCGTCGCGGCACCGGCCATCATGCGCACGCGGGCGGCGCTTGCCGCCTATCCGGAGCGTCCCGTCCGAATCGTGGTCGCCAATACGCCCGGCGGTCCCTCCGACATCACCGGCCGCATCGTTGCGGCCGCGCTTCAGCAATCGACCGGCAAGAGCTTCATCATCGAGAACATCGGCGGTGCCGGCGGCAATATCGGGATGGGGAATGCCGCGCGCTCCGAGCCGGACGGCTACACGGTCTTGCTTGCGACCAACGCCTATTCGATCAACGCCAGTCTCTACGGCAAGACTCCCTATGACGCGCACAACGACTTCACCGGTGTGTGCGAACTGGCGTCTTCGCCGAATACGTTCGTAGTCAAGTCCGATCTGCCGGCCAGGACGATCAAGGAATTCGTCGCGCTCGCCAAAGCCGATCCGGAAAAGTTCAATGTCGCGACCCCGCCGATCGGCACGACGCCGCAGATCCAGGCGGAGGTTCTGAAAATCCGCGAGAACATGCCGAAGCTCGCGACCATCGTGTACAAGGGCGGCGGCGATGCGCTGCAGGCGCTGCTCAGCGGCACCGCACAGCTCTCGTCGGGCTCGCTGCCGCCGGCGCATCCGCATATCAAGGCCGGTGCGCTGCGCTGTCTTGTCGTCACCGGCGACACCCGCTGGCCCGATCTGCCCGATGTTCCGACCATGGAGCAGGAGGGCTACGAGGACTTCGTGTTCGCGACCGACACCGTCCTGCTCGCGCCGGCCAAGACGCCTCGGGACATCGTGACGTGGCTCGAGGCGGAGACACTGAAGGTGCTCTCCACGCCGGAGATGAAGGACAAGCTCTACAAAGCGGGTTTCCTGGTGCGCCCGAAGGGCGCGGACGCCGCATGGGCGCGCGTCACCAAGGAGATCGGCATCTACAAGAGCGTGATCGATCAGGCCGGGATACCGAAGCTGTAATGGTTCCAAAGCTCCCGCTTTCGCGGGAATGAGCGGAGTGTGTTTTAGCCGCGGCCGATCAAACGTCTAGACCTTCAACTCGATCAGTGTCGTTTCTTCCAGTTTGCGCCCGAACCACGCGCTGATGCCGGCGGTGCGTTTTGCGATGTAGACGGGTTCGTCGTTTTCGAGCCGCATCGGCACGTCGTGGCCCGGCACGAGGATCGAGCCCGGCTTCTTGCGCCACAGATCCCAGATGCGCTCCATCGTGCGGCGGCTGTCGCCCGCGTTCATGGTCATGTCGGCTTCGCGCGACAGCATTTCGGCGCGGTTCTTCGCCGCATCGCCGGAGAAGATCACGTCGCGCTCACCGCCGTTGAGCACATAGACGAGATGGCCGGGCGTGTGGCCTGGCCCCGCATAGGCGGCGAGCCCGGGGAGCACCTCCTCGGCGACCTCGACATTGTGCAACTGCTTCGAGACCGCGAGCTCGCGCACGTAGAATTCCGGGATGGTGTGGTGGCCGAGCGGCTGCGCGACCGCCCATTCGAGCTCGTGTTTGCCGATCAGGATGCGCGACGATGAAAACATCGGCCAGTTGATCGAGTGGTCGTAATGCGCGTGCGTCAGGATCACGTCGGTCACGTCGGAAGCGTTCAGCCCATGCGCTTCGAGGCGCGCGGCGATAAGCCGCCGCATGCCGAAGTTGCCGGCGTCGATGAGGATCACCCTGCCCTCTCCGCGCACCAGCGCGACCGTGCTCCAGCCGAGTCCGCCATGACAAACGGTTTTGCCGGGAAAGCCCTGCACCAGGATGTCGATGGAGAAACCGCCGACCGTGATGGTAGGCTGGGTGTTGGGGGCGTTCATGCGGGTCTCCTCTGTCTAGTTCGCTCGTCCCCGCGAAAGCGGGGACCCAGAACTTGGCCAAGAACTGGATGCCCGCTTTCGCGGGCAGGAGCGGAAGTGGCTCAACTTCCCGGCCTCTCGTAGGCGATCGGAAAGAACAAATCTTTCCACGAACTCGGCTTCCTCTTCACCGTACCGGCGAGGTTCATGAACTCGACGAACTTCATCACGTTGATCGGCGTGGTGGTGTAGTCGACATCGGGATCGCTGACCATCTTCTCCATCTCGTCCAGCGTGGAACGCTTCTCCTTGGCCATCGCGATATAAATTTCCGCGGCCTTGCGTGGGTTCGCCTTGATGAAGGCATTCGCCTCATCGAGCGCGGCAACGACCGCGGCGCAGATCTTCGGATTGGCGTCGTAGAACTTCTTCGAGGCCATCAGCACGCCGTTGGTGTGGCGCCCGCCCGCGACTTCGTAGGAATGCAGGACCTTGTGCACACCGGGAGTTGCCAGCTCGATGTAGTAGAAGGGCGAACTTGCAAAATGCGCGTTGATCTCACCTTTCCCGGCGAGCAGGGCGGCGGTCGCGTCGGGATGCGACAACGATATCGTGATCGCGTCGAGCCTGTCGTAGTGCTCGCGCCCCCACTCCCGTGCCGCCGCCATTTGCAGCGCGATCGCGTGGCCGGTGAGCTTCACGGCGGGCAACGCGATGCGGTCCTTTTCGGAGAAATCACGGATCGACTTGATGTGGTCCGCGCGTGTCACCAGCACATAGGGCATCGACTGCACCGCCGAGAGCGCTCGAATTTCATTCGGGGTGCCGGCGGTCTTGTCCCACATGGTCGCAAGCGTCGGCACGCCCGGGGTGATGAAATCCATTTGACCGGAGAGGATCGCGTCCATCATGGCCGTCGCGTTCGACAGCGTCGTCCAGGAAACCTTCAAGGCGAAACCAGATTTTTCGGCCTGCTTTTCCAGAAGTGCGAACTGCTCCATCACCATGAACGGCAGATACGGCAGGCCGTATTGCTTGGAGAGGCGGACCTCCGGCACCTCCGCGCGCGCACCGGCCAGGGTCCCGGCGAGAGCCACGACAGCGACAACAAGGCGAAACGCTCTGCGCATCTCAGTCCTCCCAAAACCCCCGCGGTTGCCGGTATCGCACTGCCATCTATACTGCCGCCCAAACCGGGGAACGACAAGGAAATGGCCGCCCAGAGCTACAATGCTGCCGTCGACATGGTCGACCGCAACGTCGCGGAGGGGCGCGAGGCCAAGACCGCGTTCATCGATCCGGCGCGGCGGCTGAGTTACGGCGCACTGGCGGAGCGGGTCGCGCGTGTCGGCCCGATGCTGGCGCGGCTCGGATTGCAGCGCGAAGACCGCGTCGCCATGATCATGCTCGACACGGTCGATTTCCCCGTGCTGTTCTGGGGCGCGATCCGCGCCGGTATCATTCCGATCCCGCTCAACACGCTGCTGCCGGTCGAGCAATTCCATTACATTCTCGAAGACTCGCGCGCCAAGGCACTGTTCGTCTCGCCGCCGTTTCTCCAAGCGGGCGAAACCGCGATGACGGGACTGCCGCTCAGGACGCTGGCGATCGCCGGCGATGCACCTGCGCAGTATCCGAACTTTGGCCAATTGCTCGATGCCGAGAGCGCGGCTGCGCCCGCGGACACATCGGGCGACGAGGTCGCTTTCTGGCTCTATTCCTCAGGCTCGACCGGCATGCCGAAAGGCGTAAGGCACGTCCATTCCAGCCCGATGGCGACAGCCAGGCTTTATGGTCAGGGCGTGCTCGGCATCACCGAGAACGATGTCTGCTTCTCGGCCGGCAAGCTCTACCACGCCTATGGTCTCGGCAACGGCATGAGCTTTCCCATGTCGGTCGGCGCGACCACCGCGCTGTTGCCGGATCGCCCGACCCCTGGCGCGATCTTCGAAGTGCTCCGGCGCGAGCAGCCGACGCTGTTCTTCGGCGCGCCGACGCTCTACGCCATGATGCTCGCCGATCCCGCCTGCACGCCGGAGAACGGCTCGAAGCGGCTGCGCTGGTGCGTGTCGGCTGCCGAAGCGCTGCCCGAGCATGTCGGCACCGAATGGAAGAAGCGCTTCGGCGTCGACATCCTCGACGGCATCGGCTCGACCGAGATGCTGCACATCTTCATCTCCAATCAGCCGGACCAGCTGCGCTACGGCACCACGGGCGTGGCGGTGCCCGGTTACGATCTGCGCATCGTCGACGACAAGGGGGCGGACGTGCCGGACGGTGAACTTGGTGAGCTGCTGGTGCGCGGGCCGACGGCGGCGGAAGGTTACTGGAACCAGCGCGAGAAGACGCGCCGCACGTTCGAGGGTGAATGGACGCGCACGGGCGACATCTATGTGCGCGATGCCGATGGGATGTACCGCTACTGCGGTCGCAACGACGATATGTTCAAGGTCTCAGGCCTGTGGGTGTCGCCGTTCGATGTGGAGTCCGCGCTGATCACGCACCCGTCCGTGCTCGAAGCAGCGGTGGTCGCAAAGGAAGACGGCGACGGGCTGTTGCGGCCCAAGGCCTACATCACGCTGAAGGACAGCGCCAATGCCAGCGACACCGATGCGCTGCGCGAAGGGCTGAAAGAGCATGTGAAGCAGCAGATCGGCATGTGGAAGTATCCGCGCTGGATCGAGATCGTCGACAGCCTGCCGAAAACCGCGACGGGGAAGATCCAGCGGTTCAAGTTGAGGGACTGAGCGCCACGGCTCAATCCCGCCTGCGCGAGATCACGTACGACTCGTCATAGAACCACAGCCCGTTGTGCTTGCGCAGCACCTCGCGCGTCGCATCGAGATAGCGCCCGTCGCTCACCACGCTGCCGAGCCGGTCGTCCTCGATCTGCGCCACGTAGATCGCGGCGTTCCACGCGGCGAATGCGGTCGAGGTGCCGATCGATTCGGAGACCTCGGAGGGCAGCGTGTGCATCTCGTAGCGAAACAGCGAGCGGTTATCCGCGTATGCATTGAAGTTGAGATCGCGCCCGGCCGCGCCCAGCTCATGCTTCACGGCTTTGAGGATCTGGTGGCGGTCGGTGGTGAACGGATTGTCGCCCGGCCAGACCCTCTCGATGATCTCCATGCCGGGATCGTGGCCGTAGGAATGGATTGCGAGCAGCCGCCCACCGGGACCGAGCGCGCGCGCGAGCGGCGCGATCACACGCCTTGCCTTGAAGTCGACCGAGGCGCGCGCCCGGTAGGGCTGCGACGCAATCACGAGATCGTAGTTCGCGACCGTTCCGCCGGGCTTCGGGATGATCGGGTCGAGCAGGAATTTGTGATCATCGCGGTAGATCACCAGCACGACCGGGCGCTCGTAGACCGGATTGCCGGTCTTGGGGCTCACGCCCGCCTTCCAGTTCTCGGCGAGGAACGGCTCGAGATCCATGATCTGCGACTCGAACCTGTGCGCCGTCGTCCCGGCGAGCGGCAGCTCGTGCCACACCATGCTCGACGCCGCGCTCAGGGACTTCACCGCGAGCCAGGGCGCATCCGCGTAAGCGAGGTTGGTCAGCACCAGCACGGTCTGCGGATGTTCGAGGAAGCGGTCCGCCATCTTCTGCAGGGTAAGGCGGATATCCTCGAGGCTGATCTCCTTGCCGACCGCATAGAACGGCATGTGCGGGAAGCGGTCGTGCATCGAGCGCAACGAGCGCACCAGCACCGAGCCGTCGCCGACGCCGGCGTCGAACACGCGCACCGCGGGCGGGCGCGGATGGATATTGCCGAGCTCGAGCGCGACGCGGCTCGCCACCACCCACTTCTCCGAGCAGGTGTTCACGAACAGCAGATATTTCTGCCGGTTGTCGAAGAAGCGGAAATTGCGTTGCGGATCGTTCGAGCCCGGCGCGATCGCAATCGGCCCGTCGGCACGATGCGGCGCGCGCAGCGTGGGTGAGCGCTCGATCACCAGCGGACGCGACAGCGCGGGCTTGCCCTGATGGCTCGCCATGAAGGCGCGGATGCGGTCGAGGGTATCGGTGGTGATGCGCCCGCCGTTGCGCAGGCGGCTCGCGAGCTTTCCGTCATTTACGGCGCGGCGGCCGAAGGTGGATTCGGCGAGGCCCGCCTGACGGCAAAAGTCGGAGATTTCCTGCAGGATGGCGTCGTTCATGAGCGGCTTCCTCGGATGGCCCGTCTGGCGCGAGCCTTGACGGCCAGCGAACCAAGCCCCCGTGCGGCGGTCAACCACAAATGATCCCACCGAATTGGTGGGCAGGCCATGTGGGGCGGGTCAGATTGCAGCATTATCCAAGTGTTTTGCAGGCCGAGTGGGCGATAACCTACCTGCTCTTGGGCAATGGCCCATAATACCCGACCGCGCCTGGCAGGCGCCGCGGGTGGTCATCGGCGGGTCCCTTGTGCAAGATCGCCGCTCCGTCGGAGCATCACCTATGCCGCGTTTTTCGGCCAATCTCGGCCACCTCTTCGTCGAATTCCCGCTGATCGAGCGCATCGGTGCGGCGGCAAGAGCCGGCTTCAAGGCGATCGAGTTGCAGCAACCCTATGAGCTGGCGCCCTCCGACGTGAAGGCCGAGATCGATCGCCACGGGCTCACGATGCTCAACATCAACTCGCCGCCGGGGCCGGGCGGCGAGCCGGGGCTTGCCACCGCCGTGGGCCGCGAGCGCGAGTTCGATGCGCTGTTTGCAAAGGCACTCGACTATGTGAAGGCGATCGGCGGCACCTCGATCCATCTACTTTCCGGCATCGTGCCGCCGCACGAGCGTCCGGCAGCTGAAAACGTCGTCGTCGCAAACCTCGCGCGCGCCGCCGACGCCGCTGCGGCGAAAAACATCTTGCTGCTGCTGGAGCCGCTCAATCAGCGTGACCGGCCGGACTATTTTTTCTCGCGCATCGAGCACATCGCCGACGTGATCGCCAAGGTCGGCCGGCCGAACGTCAAGATCATGTACGACTTCTATCACGTGCAGGTGATGCAGGGCGACGTGCTCAAGCGCATGGAGCAGCACCTGCCGCTGATCGGGCACGTGCAGTTCGCCGGCCCGCCCTCGCGCACGCCGCCGCAGACCGGCGAGCTGAATTATCCGGTGATCTTCGACGCGATCGATGCGATGGGCTGGACCGGCTGGGTCGGCGCCGAATATGGCCCCGGCGGGCCAACGGTTGACAGCCTCAGTTGGGGGAAGCCGTACGGGATTGGACCGGCGGGCCGGGCGGCGTTCATTCAAACTTGATTCAATTGGCGCGAAATTCCTCTCGTTGCATTTTACCGAATTTTCAAATCGCGACCGGCATAGTGAGCCTGCCGGCCCCGCGCTCCGACCAACGGAAGTGAGGCGTGGAGCAACGCGAGGAGCCCATCATGCTGGGCGCGGTCAAAGACGAAGGCACTGAGCAAATCCCCCTGTTTCGCGTGTTGGCGCGGCGCTGGAAATCGCTTGCGCCGGTGAAGCGCGAGCGTTCGGCGCTCTCTTCCATGGCGCCCGCGGAGGAGCAACCGAAGGCGCCGCGCGCGTGGATCGCAAAGCCGCGGCAAGTCTATGCGCACCAGAAGATCGAGCCGCCGAAACGCAGCTGGAATCCGTGGCTGTGGGTGAAGTGACAAGCGAAGTTTGTCATCCCGGGCGCGGAGCAGCGTGCAACGGTGCGACGCAGACCCGGGATCGCCCGAAGCTCGGAGTGTGAGGCGTTCCCGCATCTGCGATGCAACGCTAACGCGCTGCATCGCGTGCGGGACACGATCAGCTCTGCATCCCCCATCGCCTGATCGTCACGTTCTCGATCGAGCGGAAGATCACGCTCTCCACCACCAACCCGATCATGATCACGGTCAGCAGTCCGGCGAACACCGATGGAATTTCGAGCTGGTTGCGGTTCTCGAAAATGAACCAGCCGAGCCCGCCCGAACGCGACGACACGCCGAACACCAGTTCGGCCGCGATCAGCGTGCGCCACGCGAAAGCCCAGCCGATCTTGAGTCCCGTGAGGATCGAAGGGAATGCCGCCGGCACCAGCAGGAACGCCACATAGGAAATCCCGCGCAGGCCGCAGTTCTGTCCCGCCATCCGTAGCGTGGGGCTAACCGACGTGAACCCGGAGTGCGTGTTGAGCGCAACCGCCCACAGCACCGAATGGATGATCACGAACACCAGGCTCTTCGCACCGAGGCCGAACCACAGCAGCGCCAGCGGCAGCAGCGCGATGGCAGGCAATGGATTGAACATCGCCGTCAGGGTAGACAGGAAATCCGTGCCGACGCGCGTCGTGATCGCGAGCGTGGTGAAGATGCCGGCGATCGCCAGGCCGAGCGCATAGCCCATCAGCAGGATCTGCAGCGAGGTGAGGGTGCGCTGGACCAGCGGCCCGTTGACCACGGCGTCATAGAGCGCCTCGATCGTCTCGCCGAGCGTCGGGAACAAGAGGTTGTTGTTCAGCCACATCGCGTAGAGCTGCCAGAGCAGGCAGAGCACCACGACGACGATCAGCCGCCGCACGCCGGTGATCTGCAGCAGCCGTTCGGCGGGCGAGAGGGGACGTGCCGCATCGCCGACCGCGTGCATCGCGTCGAGTTCGATCATGCGCTCCGGGCGGCGCGGCGGCTCCAGGCGAGCGATGCGTTGTGCCGTTTCAGCCATCAGTGGGTCTCCGTGACGAGTGCCGTCTCGATCCGGTCGGCGAACAGAAGATCGTGGATGCGGCGGTGCAGTTTCTCGAAGGAAGGTGTTCCAATGTCGCTGAAATTCAGGTGATCGGCATTCAGTTCGGCTTTCACGCGGCCGGGATGCGGCGAAAGCACCAGAATACGGCTGCCGACCAGCAGTGCCTCCTCGATCGAATGCGTCACGAACAGCACCGTGAAGCCGACATCGTCCCACAGCGCTCTGAGCTCTTCCTGCATCTTGCGTCGCGTCAGCGCGTCGAGCGCGGCGAACGGCTCGTCCATCAGCAGCACCTTCGGCTCCATCGCGAGGGCGCGTGCGATCGCGACGCGCTGCTTCATGCCGCCGGACAGCATGTGCGGATAGATGTTCTCGAAGCGCGAGAGATTCACCTTGGCGAGAAGCGAGCGCGCATGCTCGGTCGCTTCCGCCTTCGGCATGCGCCGGTTGACCAGCAGCGGGAACAGCACGTTGCCCAGCACGGTCTTCCACGGCAGCAGCTGGTCGAACTCCTGGAACACCATCATGCGGTCGGAGCCGGGCCGGTCGATCGGCTTGCCGGCGAGGCGGATCTGCCCCTCGACCGGCGCCATGAAACCCGCAACCGCCTTGAGCAGCGTCGACTTGCCGCATCCGGAAGGGCCGAGCACGACGAAACGCTCCCCTTCGTAGACCTCGAAGCCGACACGCCAGGTCGCGGTGACCAGATGCTGTTCGGTCTTGTACTGCAAGGTTACGTTGTCGACCGCAAGCAGCGGCGCGTTCGTCGCCTGAATGCCGATGTCTGCCGCCATGCGTCCCCCTTGTTTCGCCCCGATCATGACGCGATGCTTTCGCCGTGCCTAGCCGGTGGTGTATCGTTTGATCAAGAGAACCGCGCCACGTCCGTGCGCCGGAACCAGCAGGGAGATCGGAATGCTGCGTCGCTTGACCGTCATTGTTGCAATCGCCGCGTGGTTCGCCTCAGGGACCGCCGTGCGCGCCGAGGCGAACACGGTGCGCGTCGCCAAGCAATTCGGCATCGCCTACATGCAATACATGGTGATGCAGGACTTGAATCTGATCGAGAAGCACGCGAAGGCCGCGGGCCTCGACATCACCACCGAATGGGCGACGTTCCGCTCCTCCGACGTGATGAACGACGCGCTGATTTCCGGTTCGGTCGACTTCGTCTCGCTCGGCATTCCCGGGATCATCACGATCTGGTCGAAGACGAAAGGCACGTCGGTCGAAGTGAAGGGCGTGTCGGGCCTCAACGTATCGCCGTTGATGCTGATGGTGCGCGACCCCGCGATCAAGTCGATCAAGGACTTCAAGGACAATCATCGCATCGCGCTGCCGGCCGTGAAGGTCGCCATGCAGGCGATCATGCTGCAGATGGCCGCCGCCAAGGAATGGGGCGATGCGAAATACAACGCGCTGGATCATCTGACCGTGTCGATGTCGCATCCGGACGCCACCGCCGCGATGCTCGGCGGGCAGAGCGAGATCACAGCGAATTTCTCCTCCGCGCCGTTCCAGTATCGCCAGATGAAGAATCCGAACATCCACCGCATCCTCACCTCGACGGAGCTGTTTGACGAGCCGCTGTCGTTCAATGTCATCGCCACCACCTCGAAATTCCGCGCCGAAAATCCGAAGCTCTATGCGGCATTCTTGGCGGCGCTGAAGGACGCGACCGACTTCATCAATGCCGACAAGCGCAAGGGCGCGGAGATTTATCTGAAAGTGTCGGGCGACAAGTCGACGGTCGGCGACATCATGGAGGTGCTGGCCGATCCCGCCATCATCTACAACACCAAACTCGGCGGCATTGGCGCGTTCGTCAGCTTCATGAGCAAGGTCGGCACGCTGAAGAACCCGCCGAAGGATTGGAAGGACATGTTCTTCCCCGAGGCGTTCGCGGGCTCATGAGTTTCGTCATGCCCGGCCTTGTGCCGGGCATCCCGCTTAGGTGGACATTATGCCATCCTTGTCGGGATGGCCGGGACAAGCCCGGCAATGACGAAAGAGTCTTTCAATGATCCTCTCCCTCGATCCCACCTCCACCCTCCCTGCCGACGCCACCGCCGGCACGCTCGTCGGCCGTGTGTGGCGGCCCGAACTCGGCGGCCCATCCGTCGTCGTGATCCGTGCTGACGGGGTGTTCGACATCTCGCGCTCCTATCCGACCGTGCGCGACCTGTGCGAAGCTCCCGATCCGGCCGCCGCGGTGGCGGGCGCGCATGCGGATCGCTTCGCCGATCTCGCAGCGCTGCTCGGCAACACGGAGGACGCGCGCGACCCGAACAA
The DNA here is from genome assembly GCA_005884685.1 of Alphaproteobacteria bacterium. GTDB lineage: Bacteria > Pseudomonadota > Alphaproteobacteria > Rhizobiales > Xanthobacteraceae > PALSA-894. The sequence continues at coordinate 10,185 of VBAH01000069.1, read as the reverse complement.
GCCGTTTCTGCTGGCGCCGATCGATCTGCAGGCGATCAAGGCGGCGGGCGTGACCTTCGCAATCTCGCTGCTCGAGCGCGTGATCGAGGAGCAGGCGCGCGGTGCGCCCGAGCGAGCCGTGCAGGCACGCGCCGACGTCGAGAAGGCGCTCGGTGGCGCGGTGGAAAAGATAAAGCCCGGCTCGCCACAGGCGATGGAACTGAAGAAGCTGCTGCAGGAAAAAGGCCTGTGGTCGCAATATCTCGAAGTCGGCATCGGGCCGGATGCCGAGATTTTCACCAAGGCGCCGCCGATGGCAGCCGTCGGCACAGGCGCGGCAATCGGCGTGCTCAAGTCGTCGACCTGGAACAACCCGGAGCCGGAGGTCGTGGTCGTGGTGAACTCGCGCGGCGAGATCGTCGGCGCTACGCTCGGCAACGACGTGAACCTGCGCGATCTCGAGGGCCGCTCTGCGCTCCTCCTCGGCAAGTCGAAGGACAACAACGCCTCCACGGCGATCGGCCCGTTCATCCGGTTGTTCGACCAGACGTTCTCGCTCGACGACGTGCGCCGGACGCGGGTAGCACTCACCGTGAAGGGCGCGGACGGTTTCGTGCTCGACGGATCGAGCGATCTCGGCAAGATCAGCCGCGATCCCGCCGACCTCGTGGCGCAGATGATCGGGCCGCATCACCAGTATCCGGACGGCGCCGTTCTGTTTCTCGGCACGATGTTCGCGCCGGTTAAGGATCGTGACGCGCCCGGTATGGGCTTCACGCATCATGCGGGCGACGTGGTGACCATCGCGGCGGACACGCTCGGCGCGCTCACCAATGTGGTGACGACCTGCGACCAGGCCCCGCCATGGACATTCGGTACCGCGCAGCTGATGCGCAATCTGGCGAAGCGGGCCTTGCTCTGAGCGCGGCGGCGCGGTCGGCTAGGCCACCTTCTTTCCCCACAACCGCTGCGACGCAAGGTCGGCGCCATCGCGCATCGCCTTGAGTTTGGGCCACACGATGCTGGCCGCGACCCACTCGCGGCCCGCAAAAGTGCCGAAGCCGCAGTCGGTCGACGCAACGACCCGCTCGCGATCCCCGATCGCCGCGACCGCCTCCTCGATCCGTCGCGCGACGACTTCCGGATGCTCGACGAAGTTCGAGGTCGACTCGATCACGCCCGGGATCAGGATCTTGTCCTTGGGGAACGGATGGTGCTTGAACGCCGCGTATTCGTGCTGGTGGCGCGGATTGGCAAACTCGATCGACAGCGCGCCCGCATTCGCCCGGTAGAACACCGGCAGCACCTTCGCGAGCGCGATATCGTAGACGTGCGGGCCTTCCCAGTTGCCCCAGCAGATGTGCAGCCGCCAGCGATCAGCCGGAATGCCGGCGGTCGCATTGTTGATCGCCGCGAGATGCAGCTCGGCGATCTTGACGAAACCCTCGTCGGTCTCGTCCTGGAACATCATCACGCGTTCCATCGCGAGGTCCGGCGCATCGACCTGCAAAATCAGCCCGGCTTCATGGATCGCGCGGTATTCTTTCGCGAGTTCCTTCGCGAGCGCATTCACATAGGCCTCGTGCGAGTCGTAATGTGCATTCATCAGGGTGGTGGCGACGATGCCGGGCGACGGCGCAGTCATGAACTGCTCGGCAAACGCGCCCGAGGCGTATTTCTTGAAGCGCGCGATCTCCTCCTTGATCGGGCCCGTGTCGGAATATTTCACTTCCGCGATCGCCTGTGGGGCATTCGATATTTTTGCGCGGTGGATAAAGCGCCGGCCAAAGGTCGCCACCAGATCGGGGTGCTCGACGAAATCCTTGCCGACGCGGCGCTTGCTCTCGCCGCCATAGCCGCTCATGCGCGCCGCCATGTAGGTCTGGAAGGCGACGCGCTGCTGCTCGCCGTCATTGCCGATGTCGATGCCGGCAGCCTTCTGCCGCTTCACCACCTCGGCGACCGCGCGGTCGAGCTCGTCCGACATCTGCTTGGGATCGATCGCCTCGCCCGCCTCGCGCTTGATCAGCAGTTCCGTGATCGTCTCGTTGCGCGGCAGGCTGCCGACATGCGTGGTCAGAATGCGGTCGCGGCTGGTGAGCATGCTTTTCCTCGCCTTGCGTCATGGCCGGATTCATTGCCGGCGATCCATGTCGTTCCTGCCACATAAACAAGACGTGGATGGGCGGGACAAGCCCGGCGGGGACGAAAACAAACGTCCCAACATGGCCCACTCAGGTTTTCAGTAATTCCGTCGCCAGTTTTTCGCGCGCCGCCCGGCCGGCATCGAGGTCCCAGCAATTCACGATCGCCAGCCGGAAACCGCCGGGCGGCATGGCATGCCGGTCCGCCGGCGTGCCTTCGTGGAACGTGATCTGCACACTCGACACCGACGGCATCACGCGCACTTCATCGAGCAGCGCCTGCGGCGGATGGCGATAGCGCGGCCCGTGCGGCCCGAACAGCACGACACTGTAGCCGTCGTGGCGGTCCGTGTCGGGATAGTCCCAGCGTCCGTGCTGGTAGAGCCGCACCAGCGCCTCGACCCAGCCCTTGCCGTAGAGATCGGGCCACTGATCGGCAAACCGCAGATGCACCTCGATGATCCGTCCGCCGATGGTCTCCAGATTGACCATGCCGGTGTAGCCGGCGAGGTGCTGCGCGATCCACGCGCCGCTGCGCGCCTCGATCTCGGGTTCGTGCTCGGAATGCAGCACCCAGTGATCGAACGTACTGCCGGGCCCAGGATGGCCGGTGGCGTGGCGCCACCATTTGGCTGCGCCGTCGAGCACCGCGACATCGGAGGACACGTGACGGCCGTCCAGCAACGTCATCCACATGTGGCCGGGCGCGTAATGCTTGGCGTATTCTTCGGCAGACCGCAGCACGCGGCTGCCGACGCCCATGCCTTTGAGATTCGTGATCGGCTTGGAGAAGACCGGAAAGCTTTTCGGCGCGACGCCGTGCGGCGCGGCTTCCAACCCCTGGCTGAGCGCGACTGCGACCTTGTCGTAGACCCAGCGATGTTTCGGGTACCAGGTCCAGCTGTCGGCGTCCTCGGTCGGGATCAGCACGTCGGCCGGGCACGCGACATGCGCGAAATACTGCATGCGCCAGGGGTCGATTTCACAGATGGGCATAGGGTCACACTATTTCGTCATTACCGAGCTTGTCCCGGCCGTCCACGACTTGCTTTTGGGCAAAGACGTGGATGCCCGGCACGAGGCCGGGCATGACGAAGGAGGGTCACAGCTTCAACGCATGCACCGCGAAATAGTCCTTCTCGTCGGTCCAGGTCGCGACCGGCCTCCAGCCGGCGGCTTCGGCGAGCGTACGGAAGGACTCGACCGTGTACTTGTAGGAGTTCTCGGTGTGGATCGTTTCGCCCTTGCGGAAGTCGAATGTCCGGCCCGCGACCGTGGCGCTTTGGTCTTTCAGGCTTTCGAGATGCATTTCGATGCGGTGCTCTTCGGCATTGTAGAACGCACGGTGACGGAACGCCGAGAGATCGAAATTGCCGCCAAGCTCGCGGTTCATGCGCGTGAGCACGTTGAGATTGAATTTCGCCGTCACACCGGCAGCATCGTCGTAAGCGGCGTTGAGCACGGCGGTATCCTTGATGCGGTCGACGCCGACGATCATCGTTGCGCCCACGCCCAGAATGCGTCCGGCCTGACGCAAAAATTCCGCCGCGTCGTCCGGCTCGAAATTGCCGATGGTCGAGCCGGGGAAGAAGCCGACGCGCGGACGCGAACGGATTTGCGACGGCAGATCGAAATCCCGGGTGAAGTCCGCCACCAGCGGCAGCACGGCGAGCCAGGGGAAATCGCGTCGCACGGCGACCGCCTCCTGGTTCAGGAATTCGGCCGAGATGTCGACCGGAACATAGGCGGCAAGCTGCGGCGCGGCATCGATCAGGATACGCGCCTTCCTGGTCGAGCCGGTGCCGAACTCGACCAGCGCGGCGGAGAGCGGGATGTAACCGGCCATCTCGCGCGCATGATCGTGCAGGATCCTCAGTTCGGTGCGCGTCGGATAATATTCGGGCAGGTCCGTGATCTGCTCGAACAGCGCGGAGCCGGCCGCGTCATAGAAGTACTTTGCCGAGAGCCATTTGGAACTATCGCTCAGGCCATGGATGACGTGCGCGGCAAAACTATCCGAGGCTGCCGCCTCGTGACGCGCCGAATAACGCAAAACTGATCGAGCGAGGGCGGCCATGGCTTTTTTTCCCGGGCGTTTAGGTGAGTGAAAATCGTTCGGCGTAGTCGGCGAGGCGCAGGCCGGCGAATTGCCAGCGCGCTCCCGGATAGAAGAAGTTGCGGTATGTGACGCGCGAATGACCCTCCGGCGTCGCGAGCGAGGAGCCGCGCAGCACCATTTGGTTGATCATGAATTTGCCGTTGTATTCCCCGAGCGCGCCGTCGCAGGCCGCGAAGCCCGGATAGGGCGAATAGCTCGAGCGCGTCCATTACCAGACGATGCCGAAGGCGTCGGCGAGATGGCCTGCGCGCGCCGCGACTTCCCACTCAGCTTCCGTCGGGAGGTGTTTGCCGGCCCAGCGCGCGAACGCATCCGCCTCGTAGTAGCTGATGTGCATGACCGGCGCGGCTGGATCGATCGGGCGCAGTCCGCCGAGGGTAAGCTGGCGCCACTCGCCATCGCACTCTTGCCAGTGCCCGGGCGCCTGCCAGCCTTCGTTCTGCAGCGCGGCCCAGCCGTCGGAGAGCCACAGCGCCGGATTGGCATAGCCGCCGTCGGTCATGAACGCGCGCCACTCGGCGTTGGTGACGAGCGCGCGTGCGATGCGCACCGGCCCGACCAGCACGCGATGCGAGGGACCTTCGTTGTCGAAACAATAGCCGTCGGTTTGATGGCCGATCGTGTGGATGCCCTCGGGCAGTTCGGCAAAGCCGTCTTTCCGGTTGGATTTCGGCGGCTGCCAGTTCGCGTCGTAGGCCGGATTGGTTGGATTCTGAGCGAACGCATGCAGAATATCGGTGAGCATCAGCTCCTGATGCTGCTCCTCGTGGTTCAACCCGATTTCCAGGATGCGCAGGATTTCCGGCAGCGCCGCCGCGCTCGCTTCGCCGATCAGCCCCTCGACCGCCGCATCCACGTGCGCGCGGTACTCGCCGACCTCGTGCGTATCCGGCCGCGTGACCATTCCGCGCTTCGGGCGCGGATGGCGCGGACCGGCGGCGACATAATAGGAGTTGAACAGGAACGCGAAGCGCTCGTCATAGACCTTGTAGCCCGGCACGTGCGGCTGCAGCAGGAAGGTCTCGAAGAACCAGGTCGTGTGCGCGCGATGCCATTTGATCGGGCTCGCGTCCGGCATCGACTGGATCGCCTGATCTTCCGCCGACAGCGGCGCGGCGCGGCGCTCGGTTTCGCGGCGCACCTTGCGAAACGCCGCGATCCAGCGGGCGCGTTCGGATTCGAGCGGTCCGGACCGAGTTTCCTTGAGAGCGGCGGTCGGCATCATGGTCTCCGCAGACAAGCGGAGTTACCCTCCGCGCGGCAAATGTCATAGCCGATTGTGTCAGCCTTGCGCCGTGCGCGAGAATCGAAATTTCGTGATGTCCGGCAATGGCGTATCCCAGCGCCGTGATGACGGAGTGACGGAAGATTTCGACCCATGGACGCGCGATTGCCCTCGACAGTGAAGCTTTAACGCGCAAGGGCGCTCCAGGTTCATGCGACCACACCCATGTGAAATGTCATAAGATAATCGAATGATTTCCGGACACCTGCGCGTGATTCTCGAAGCCGACTATCCGCGCTTCTCCGAGGCCGAGATGGCGCGGCGGCGGGCCGCGATCGAGGCGCTGTTGGCGCAAGCCGAATGCCATCATCTGGTGTTCTGCGGCGCGAACCGCTTCGGCTCCGCGGTGCAATGGCTCACCGGCTGGCCGGTGACCGCCGAGGCGGTCGGTGTGCTTACCCCGGGCGCGCGCGATGCGCTGTTCGTGCAGTATCACAACCATGTGCCGCAGGCGCGCAAACTCGCGCGCGATGCCGATGTAGCGTGGGGCGGGCAGTCGGCGATCCGGGCGGCCGCGGCCCAATTGGAGAAGCGGGGCGCCAAAGCGGGCCATGTCGCGGTGATCGGCCCGCTCAGCGCGGATCAGCACGAGATGCTCGCCACGAAGTTCGCCAAGCCGGCAAATTTGAACAAAAGTTATCTACGGCTGCGTACAGTGAAGTCGGCCGAAGAGCTCGACTGGCTGCGCATCGGGGCGCATTTTTCCGATCTCGGCATGATGGCGCTGCGCGATGGCTTGCGGCCGGGCCTGACGGAGCGCGAGCTCGGCGATCTGGTCGAGCGCGCCTACGTCGCGCAGGGCGCCACGAACGTGGTCCATTATTTTGGCGTCACGCCGATGCACGATCCGCAAATCGCGGTGCCGAGCCAGTTTGCCTCAACCCGCGCCCTCGCGGCCGGCGACATCGTGTTCGCCGAGATCGCCGCGGCATTCTGGGATTATCCCGGACAAGTGCTGCGCTCGTTTGCGCTGGGTGAGCCGACGCCGCTCTACCGCGACCTGCATGCTGCGGCCGACGCCGCATTCGACGCCATCGCCGCGGTGCTGCGCGACGGGGCGCTGCCGGCACAGGCGATCGAAGCCGCACGCGTGATCGAGGACGCGGGCTTCACCACCATCGACGATCTGCTGCACGGCTACGGTGGCGGCTACCTGCCGCCGATCCTTGGGAGCGCGAGCCGCCCGGCCGGGCCCGTACCCGATGAGCCGTTCCACGCCGGGATGACGGTGGTGATCCAGCCGAACGTGGTGACGCCGGATGGCAAAGCCGGCGTGCAGACCGGCGAGATGGTGCTGATCACGCGGGATGGCATCGAGCGGATGCATGACGTGCCGCGCGGGTTTGCCATCACTCAGTCCTCATCCTGAGGAGCGCCCGCACGGCGCGTCTCGAAGGACTCCGAGTGTGTGGCCATCCTTCAAGACGGCTGCTGCGCAGCCTCCTCAGGATGAGGATTTGAGAATCTCCGCCAGCCAATCCGCGCTCTGCGAGCGCCAGCGGTAGGCGCGGTTGTTGGCGACGTGATTGCCGTCCTCGATCAGCAACAGGGTGCACGGCCCTTTCACCTCGTTCGCGAGGCGCTGGGCGTGCTGCCAGGGGATCAGCCGGTCGAGTTTCCCGGTCATCACGAAAATCGGACAGGCGATGTTCTGCGCCACGCCCTTGAGCGACAGCGTCAGCGCATGGCGTTTGGCTTCATCCTGCGTGGCGCAATGGCTGCGCACGCGGAATGCTTCGCGCGTCAGCTCCGGCAGGCTGTCCCAGGTGCCCTCCCAGTCATACGGCCCGCCGAGCGCGAGGCACGCCTTGATGCGTTTCTCGAATGCCGCGGCGCGCGGCGCGTAGTAGCCACCGAGGCTCACGCCCCACAGGCCGATGCGGGCGGTGTCGAGATCGCGTCGTGTCACGACGTAATCGACCACCGCCTTCACGGCGACCTCATAATCACCGCGGATCGCGAAATCGTATTCGCCCTCGCCCTGTCCCGGCCCGTCGAATACCAGGGTGGCGATGCCCCGATCGAGATAGGGCCGCTCGTAGGCGTCGGTCTCTTCCTTGGCGGAGTCGAGCCCGACGCACATGATCAACACCGGCGGCTTCTGGACGCTATTTCCGGCGAGATTTGGCGGCTTGCGCAAAATTCCGTACAGGGCCTTTCCCTCGTAGGGAATCGTGACGCGCTCGCCGGGGGGATTGAGATGCGGCAGCGCGGCAGCACGGCATTCGACCGCCTTGATGTGCGCGGCCTTCATCTGCTCCACGTCGTGCACGAACAGGAATTTGCCGAAATGATAGTAGACGCCGGCACGCTGCAGGTGCTCCCCCGCGCTGATGAATTTCCTGTTGGCGAGCGCCTCGCGCCCCATCTGTTCGTGCACGGCGGCCTTGTTTGACCACGCGCGGCACCAGTCGTTCCACAACGTGACGGCGCCGGTCACCTCCTCGAAGTCGGTCAGCGCCACGCCGTTCGCAACAAAACGCGGCGCCCAATGTGCGATTGCTGACTTGACCAGTGCGTCCATGGGTTTTCCGCTTTTTCAGTCGCCATCGCGTTCGGGCGGCGCGAGCAGCCCGCTCGGGCCTGCCGCAAGCGCCGCCGCACGCGCGGCGGCAAGTGCCGGATCGGATTCGTTGTGCACCGAGTAGAGCCGCGGCGCCGCCCGGTTGATCTGCAGGTGAAAAATATCCGGCCGATTGTAATGACCGGCGAAGTCGTGGCGCAGCTTCATCTGTACGCTGAGTTCGAGATTGCAGTCGGCGTAGAGGATGCCCTCCTCCGCCCCCATCGGCCCCGCGAGAATGCGGCTGTTCGGCGCGACGATGACGGTGCCGCCGTTGCAATCCGGGTTGCGCAGGAATCTCTCGGCCTCGGTCCCCGCCTGCAGCATCTCGATCATGCGCTCGTCGACCGTGCCGCAGGCGGAGATCACGAATGCCTTGCTCATCTGCGCGAACGCCTGCGAGTCGACCGCCACACGATTGCGCATCGGATCGCCGCTGGTCGGAAAATGATTGGGCCAGCTCATCACGTGGATGCGCGTGCCCTCGGCGGTGAGCGCAAACACGGCCAGCGGATTGGAATTCTCGCCGCAGATCAGCCCACTCATCGGACCGAACTCGCTCTGGAATGCGCCGAAGGTGTCGCCGAACCCGCCCATGTGGACAAGGCGCTCGCCGACTGTCGGCATGATCTTCTGGTGTTTGCCGATCAGCCTGCCGTCCGGACCGATGTAAACCTGGGTATTGAACATCGTCCCGGTGGTATTCGGCAGCTTCTCGCACACGCCGATCACCACATAGGCATCGGCGTCCCGCGTGGCTGCGGCCAGCGCCGTCGTTTCCGGCCCCGGTATCTCGACCGAATTCTTGAACAACTCGACCGCCAGCCGATTGGAAATGGCCGCGGTCGCGGCGTGATGGTGATACCAGACCGGGTGCGCCGGAATGAACCCTTCCGGAAATCCGATGACGCGCGCACCGTTCGCACCGGCTTCGCGGATCAGGCGGCAGGCCTTCGCGGTGGAACCCTCGCGGTCGAGAAACACCGAGGCGGCCTGCACCGCCGCGACCTTGACCACGCCGTATGTGTCGCCCATCCCACTCCGACCTCATCCTGAGGAGCGCCCGCAGGGCGCGTCTCGAAGGATGACCTCAAGCTCGGTGTCTGCCGCCATCCTTCGAGACGGCCGCTTCGCGGCCTCCTCAGGATGAGGATCGAGGTTCTACTCCGCCGCCTGCGGCTGCGCCGGCTTCTTCGCCCAGTAGTCGGCCTGCGCCTTGGAGCGCTTCAGCTCTTCCTCCGTGCGAAAGCCCGGCGCCATTGAGGCGTCGGTGCCGGCGAGCACCTGATGGTGCTCGATGTTAAGCGTGCGCAGCCAGCGCTGCTGGCCCATGGTGAGCGCGATGAAGTACCCGATTTCGACCAGCTCCGGCTCGCTGAAATGCTTGTGCAGCCGCGCCCAGATCTCATCCGTCGGCGGCAGGTCCCAGGTGATCATCTCCGCATAGGCGAGCGCGGCCTTCTGCTTCTCGCCGTAGCGCGTGGACGACTCGAAATTGATCAAGTCCATGTAGTCATCTTCGACGGTGCCGGCTTTGGCGGCCTTCATCGAACGCTGATTGCCGCAGAATTCGCACAGCACCGAGCGGGAAACATACACGCGGCACAGCTCCTTGATGGCGTGATCCGCGACACCGTTCCTGAATACGTCCTGCCAGGAATTGGCGAACGACCAGAACACCGCCGGCACATGCGCGCGCACCGCTTGGCTTTCCGGCCGCGGCGTGCCCTCGCGGGCACAGCGGTCGAATTCGGCGAGCATTTTCTCGTCCGTCACGCTGGACGGCTGCACATAGCTGATACGCGGGCTCATGGTTCCTCCGGCAGGTCCGATTTGGTCGCCATCATGCCACAGGCCGCGCGAGCGCCGCAATTTGGAATGGCGGATGCCCGCGGAACCCCATTGTGCGGAATTTCCGCCCTCGTTATGCAATTGGCGGGGCGCGTCCCACTGCAGCCCAACAATCATCGCCGATCCGGCGCACGGGGGAATTTCGAGGATGGACGACGTACGCGAACGTTTTCAGAACCTGCACGAATTTCTCAAAGTCGCGCGGTTCAAGCTCAACCGCAACAATTGGGACTACATCGTCGGC
>VBAH01000068.1 GCA_005884685.1 Alphaproteobacteria bacterium | reverse complement strand
GAAATCCAGCGACCGTATCTCGGCAACGTGTTCGGCCAATACACCGACTGGACGCCGCTCGTCGGCCGGCCCGGGCTGTTCCCGGAGGACCTGGACACGAGCGACCCGTGGCAGTTGAAGAATGTGCTGGTGGGGTAAGCGCACTGGAATCAATGGCGATTAAGAGCCTCGTCGAGGCTGCTCCTATCTCTTTGTTCTTCCAAGTGACTCTATCATTCTTGCGGCTCTCGCCAGATTGGTATATATCATTGGTAGTCACCAAACCGCAGACCCATGACCGCCATCGCCAAGCTCTTCAAATCCGGCCGCAGCCAGGCCGTGCGCCTGCCCAAGGAATTTCGCTTCGAGGGCAAGGAAGTGCGCGTCAGCCGGCATGGGCGCGGCGTGCTCTTGGAGCCGATTCCGGATGATTGGACAAAGGCGTTCGCGGAAATCGACGCGATCGGGGCGCCGTTCATGCCGCAAGGCCGCGAGCAGCCGCCGATGCCGCCTGACCGCGACATCGATTTCGAGTGAGCGTTCTCCTCGACACGAAGGCCTGCGTCGCCAGCATACGCGGGCGACCGCACATCGTTCGCGAACGCATCCAGCAAGCAGCCGAACGCGGCGAGACGATCTGCGTCTCGAGCATCACGGTCTTCGAACTCTGGTACGGCATCGGTCGCAGCGAACGCATCACCGAGAATACCGTTCAGCTTGCAGCCTTCCTCAGAAGAGTAAGGACGATTCCGTTCGAGAGCGATGACGCTGAAGCAGCCGGGTTGCTCCGCGCGAGACTGAGAAAACTTGGAAAGTCGATCGGTCCGTACGATGTGCTCCTGGCAGCACAGACGTTGCGTCGCGACTGGACGCTCGTGACAGCCAACGTTTCGGAGTTTTCCCGCGTCGAGGGACTGCGCTGGGAGAACTGGGAAGCGGCAGAATAATCGCGCCCGCTCATCTCATGACGGGCGATGACCGGGTCAGCCATTCGAGAACCGCAGGATCGTCCTGTCGGCGCTCTCTATTCGTTCAAACGCGGCAACACCCGCTTTCATGATGGCGCGTGGCCAGAACGCCCTGGCCTTCAGGTTGCCGTTGTCGAAGGCAATTTCCCACTGGCCGCAATGCTTGCGAAAGACCTGACAGGCTGCCTCCGTGCCGTGTCCACGGCCGCGCCAGCCGGGGGCGACGTAGAATTCGGCCACGGCATAATCCGTGCCGCGGCCAGAAGGCGACCATCGATTGACGAAGGCAAATCCGATCGCGCCGCGGTCGACCTCGATCACATAGGGCCAGCGCTCCGGCTCCGTCCAATAACCCTCGAAATACGGATAGGTCGCTTCGACCGGCGCGAATGCGCGCAACTCCTCCAGGTAATCGTCGAGTTGATCGCGCAGCACCTGCTGATCCTTGATGCCGGCAATGCGGATGATCTGAGCGGGCATGGAGAGCGATGGTCTGCGTGGACGCCGGTGCGATTTCATCCACGCGCCGTGATGTCATTGACGATCAGAAAAGCGCCTGACCATCGCTATCAAGTCTTCCGGCCAGACCTTTTCCGTCGCCTCGGCAAGCTCTTGCAATGACCACCATCGATATTCGGTCATGACCCGCTTCTCAAGCTCAGTCCATCCGTCACGGGACATCGATTGGTCCGGGACCGTGACCACGAAATACCTCTCATCCGCCATGACGGATTCGCCGGTCTCGAGCTGAAGGATAAATTCTTTCCGCGCAACCTCGCGGCCGGGAGCGCTGGAACGAATGCCTGTCTCCTCTGCAAGCTCGCGAGCCGCCGCCCGGGCGAAGTCTTCGCCCTCCTCGACAGCTCCGCCTGGAGTAGCCCAAAAGTCTTCTCCCGCGAGCGCACCGTTCGTGAAAACAAAATGAAAAAGAAGAACGCGCCCTGCCGGATCCAGGATCAACAATCTTGCCGACGGTCGGCGGCGCATTCCTGCCTCCAGGCAAACAGATTCTCGCTTGCCGCGGCTGCAAAAGTAAAGACGAAGACCTCACCCCAAATCCACCACGCCCCCATGTCCGCGACAAGCGCGGGCAAGCCGCCAGCTGGTGTCCACCACCAGCGCCTCAAGCGCGGGTATGACGTTGACCGAGATCCACCATCCCGCCTCGCGCGCGAGTTCGCCCGCTGCATCGCCCGCCGCACAATTGATCTTTTCACCAGACCGCCGCAGTCTGGCCGGCAAGGAATACGCCGGCACGGCGCAGAATTCGTGAGGTGGGGATGAAGTGTCTCGGCGTACTTGCTGCTGCCCTCATGTGCCTGAACGCCGCCTGGGCGGCCCCCGCCGTCAGCGAGCCCACCGCCACGGGCTTGTGGGAGCAGGTCGATGACAAGACCGGCCAGCCGGAGAGCTGGTTCAGCATCGCCGAAAAGGACGGCGTCTACACCGGCACGGTCGTTAAGATGTTCCAGAAGCCGGGCGACCCGCCGCCGGAGTCTTGGCGCTGCACAAAGTGCGAGGGCACGGAGAAAAATGCGCCCGTGCTCGGCCTCGCGCTGATCAAGGGAATGAAGCGCAACGGGCTGAAGTACGAAGACGGCACCATCATGGATCCGCGTAACGGCAACGTCTGGCGCGCATTGATGCAACTCAGCCCGGACGGCAAGGAGCTTGAGGTGCGCGGCTATCTCCGTTTCGAGTTTGCCGGTCGCAGCCAAATGTGGAAGCGCCTGCCTGACACGGCGATGGACCCGCCGAAGCCCGCGCCGCCGACCAAGGGACAGAAGAAGTAAGGATCAAATCGCCGCTCGTCCCCGCGAAAGCGGGGACCCAGTTCTTGGCCCCTGGATTCCCGCTTGCGCGGGAATGAGCGGAAAGTACCTCACGCCAAATCGATCACTCCCGCCACGCCGTCCTCCGTGCCGAACGCGAGGTTGCCCCCGTCCGCGCTCCAGGCGAGCGCCGAGACCGGCGCGGCGCCGGGCTTCCTCGCCAGAATCTCCGCGCCGTCCTCGATGCGCGCGAGCATGATCATGCCGTCCTCGAAGCCGACCGCGACGATCTTCTGCTTCGGATGGCACGCGGCCCCGGCTGCGCGCCCCCGTCAAGATGCGGTGGCCATGCGCTTGACCTTGGAGACCTCGATCATTTGGCCCGCCGCCGTGTTCTTGGGTTCGAGGCGTAACAGTTCGTCGTGATCGATCACACCCATGTCCACATCTCGATCCGGCAGAATTACGATGCTGCGCCGTCCGATAAGGGCATCGACCAAATAGATATCGGGTAACCTCCGGGCCGCTTCCGCCGCCCACTGCTTCAAGTTTTCATAATAGGGGGAACGCCGCCAAGCGGACGAAAAGCCCGGGTCTACCAGTGCGGTGAGGCGATGGCCGCCATCCGTCTTCACCAAAGCGAATTTCGCGCGTTCCGGCTTCCATTCGGGTCCGAGCGTCTTCTCGAGCATCCACTGGCAATAGAAGCTTCGACAGCTCGATGGCCGCTGATCATAGATGGTGCAGCGTTTGCCCGCCACGCAATGAGAACACCATACCCCGTTGGGCTTGCTAACCTCTTCAACCGCGGCCACCTTGCAGCACAAGGTGCAGCTCCCGCACTCCCGGCCCGCTACCACGCGCGGGTTGAGGCCCGTAGTCCCGACTGATGCGCTTTCGCCCGCACGAATGGTGATTGTCATGCGTTCACCCGCCAAGCGGGCGTTTTTCCGATGCGCCCGTTGATCGAATGTCGGGCGTGAAGCGCGTTCGGTTCAAAGGCGCGGCATTAGGTAGCAAAGCGAAGCCCTCACCGCCGGAACTTCTTGCTCCAGCAGGTAGCAGGCGGGCGGCCCGCTTTCGGACGCCTGGCATCCGACGTCACGCCAAGTCCACGATTCCCCCCGCGCCGTCCTCCGTGCCGAACGCGAGCTTGCCCCCGTCCGCGCTCCAGGCGAGCGCCGAGACCGGCGCGGCGCCGGGCTTCCTCGCCAGAATCTCCGCGCCGTCCTCGATGCGCGCGAGCATGATCATGCCGTCCTCGAAGCCGACCGCGACGATCTCCTGCCGGGGATGACAGGCGATCGCGACCGCGCGCTTGTCGTAGGGCGCGAGCATGCGCGGCTGCTTGCCCATCGGCCCGTCCTTCGACTGGAACGGCCACAGGATGAGCTGCTCGGAGCCGGAGGTCGCGAGCCACTTGCCGCCCGGCGTCCAGGCCATCGAGCGCACCTTGGCCGAATATCCCGACATGCGCATGTCTTTCGCGTCGGCGAGGCGCCAGCCGTGCAGCATCGCCTCCTGCATCGCGGTGACGAGGAAGCGGCCGTCCGGCGAGAACATCACGTCGAGATGCGAGCCCTTCCAGGCGAAGGTTTCGGGCGCGGCTTGCGCGTTCGGGAACCAGAGCGAAACCCCGCCGTAATGCGCGACCGCGACGCGCAGACCCTTGGGCGAGAACGCGAGCCCGCCGGCGCTCGACGGCAGGTCGAGCGATTTGGTCTCGCCCCTGGCGGTGCGGACGCAGGCCTGCTTGCCGGCCGACCACGCGATCGCATCCGGCCCGAGCGCGACACGATCGATCCAGCGATGTTTCGCGTCGGTTGCGAGGGTTTCGCTTTCACCCTTGGCGTTGGTGGCGACGACCCTGCCGTTGTCGCCGCCGGTGAGAATGCGCGCGCCGTCGCTCGCCACCGCGAGAATGCCGCCCGCATGCACCGCGACGCGTTGCTCGGCGCCGTCGGGGGCGACGAACAGCAGCGCCTCCTCGCCGAGCGCGAACACGGCATGGTCCTTTAGGAAATACGCCGCAACGATCGGCCCGCCCGCCGCGACGGGTTTTGCGCGATCGGCAACGGACGGGATCGGGCCGCGGGTGTCGGTCATTGTACTCCGACCTCATCCTGAGGAGCCGCCAAAGCGTAAGCGCAGGCGGCGTCTCGAAGGGTGGCAACATCCGAGATCCTGGCCATGCTTCGAGACGCGCCGCTGCGCGGCGCTCCCCAGCATGAGGATCATGCCACGCAGCTCTCGAAACCCTTGCGGATCTTCTCCTCGGGCAGATTGCGCCCGATGAACACGATGCGGCTCTCGCGCTTCTCGTCCGCGCGCCATTCGCGCTGATGATCGCCGTCGAGCATCATGTGCACGCCCTGAAACACGAAACGCTTCGGATCGTCGAGCAGCGACAGGATGCCCTTGGAGCGCAGGATGTTCGGCCCCTCGGCCTGGGTGAGGTTCTGGATGAAGGGGAAGAACTTGTCGGGGTCGAGCGGCTTCTCGGTTTTCAGCGAAATCGATTGCATCTCCTCGTCGTGATAGTGCTTGAGCCCGCCGTGCGCGTGATCGTGCCCGTGGCCATGATCGTGATGGTGGTCGTGGTCGTGGTCGTGATCCTGGCCATGATCGTCGGCGCGGAGAAATTCCGGTTCGATGTCGAGAATGCGTTCGAGATCGAACGCCTTGCGGTCGAGCACCTCGCCGAGCGGGATCTGTGCGCGCTGGGTGCGGTGCAGCCTGGCGTAAGGATTGATGCCGCGGATGCGCGCCTCGACCTCGCGCAATTCGGCGTCGCTGACCAGATCGGTCTTGTTGATCAGGATCACGTCGGCGAAGGCGATCTGGTTCTTCGCCTCGGGCGCGTCGCGCAATCGGTCGCGCAGCCACTTCGCGTCCGCGACGGTCACCACGGCGTCGAGCCTGGTCTTGTTGCCGACGTTCTCGTCGACGAAGAAGGTTTGCGCCACCGGCGCCGGATCGGCGAGGCCGGTGGTCTCCACGATGATCGCGTCGAACTTGCCCTTGCGCCGCATCAGCCCGTCGATGATGCGGATCAGGTCGCCGCGCACGGTGCAGCAGATGCAGCCGTTGTTCATCTCGAACACCTCCTCGTCGGCGCCGACGATCAGGTCGTTGTCGATGCCGATCTCGCCGAACTCGTTGACGATCACGGCGTACTTCTTGCCGTGCGGCTCGGACAGGATGCGGTTGAGCAAGGTCGTCTTGCCGGCGCCGAGATAGCCGGTCAGCACCGTGACGGGGATTTTTTCTGTCGTGTCGGGCATCTGTGCACTCCGTTGGGCACAGATATAGGGAATATCGGAAGGGATGCAAAAGGGCGGGCCGCGGGCTCCGTTACCCTCCCCTGGAGGGGGAGGGTCGACACGAGCGCAGCGAGTGTCGGGGTGGGGTGACTGACGAGGAGAAGTTCACCCCACCTCGGCTCACATCGCTACACGATGTTCGCCGACCCTCCCCCTCCAGGGGAGGGTGTCGGCGCCCGCGGCCCCGCCAGCGCGCTAGTTCATCAGCGCCGCGCTCAGCTGCTGCACGTTATGCCGCATCATATCGAGGTAGGTCGGCGCGGCGCCTTGTCCGTCGGTCAGCGCGTCGGAATAAAGCGTGCCGCCGATGCGCGCGCCGCTCTCCGCGCCGATGCGCCTGAGCAGCCGGCCGTCGCTGACGTTCTCCAGAAACACCGCCGGGATCTTCTGCTTCCTGACCTGCAGGATGATCTTCGCGACGTCTTTCGCGGAGACCTCGGACTCGGTGGAGACGCCCTGCGGCGCGATGAAGGTGACGCCATAGGCTGCGGCGAAATAGCCGAACGCGTCGTGCGTGGTGATGATCCTGCGCCGGTCGGCGGGAATTTCTTCGATGGCGGCCTTCACCTCGGCATCGAGCGCATCGAGCTTGGCGAGATAGCTGGCCGCATTCGCCTCGTAGCTCCCCTTCCCGGCCGGATCGGCTGCGCTCAGTCCATCGCGGATGTTCGCGACGTACACCTTGGCATTCTCGACCGACTGCCAGGCATGCGGATCGGCGCCGCCACGACCATGCTCGTCGTCCATCTTGCGCGGCTTCACGCCCCTGCTGGCCGTGACCACCGGCGCCTTCGAACCGGACGCCTTGATCAGCCGTTCGATCCAACCCTCGAAGCCGAGGCCATTGACGAACACGACCTTCGCGCCGGCGAGCGTCTTCGCGTCGCTTGGGCTCGGCTGATAGACGTGCGCGTCGCCGTTCGGCCCGACCAGCGCCTGCACCTCGACGCGGTCGCCGCCGACGTTCGTCACGAAATCGCCGAGGATGGAGAAGGTTGCCACGACCTTGAGCTTTTCCTGGGCGACGCAAGGCGTCGCCAGCGCGGCCAGCAGACCCACGAGTGCAAGGCGTCGAAACATGGCAGCCTCCGATCAGGCTTCGAGATGGCGTCCGGGAAACAGCTGGCGCAGCACGCCGCCGACGCGGCCGAACAGCACCGAGAATGCGTAGAGCACGCCGGCGACCAGGATGATGGCGGGTCCGCTCGGCGCCCCCGCATGGAATGAGAGCAGGAGGCCCGCGTAGCCCGAGACCGCGCCGCTTGCGACCGCGACCAGGATCATCGCGGTCACGTCGCGCGCCCAGAACCGCGCGATCACCGCGGGCAGCATCATGATGCCGACCGCGAGCAGCGTGCCGAGCGCGTGGAAGCCGCCGACGAGGTTCATCACCACCAGCGCGAGGAACGCGATATGCGCCGGCCCGCCGGCGCGGCTGACCGAGCGCAGGAAGCCGGGATCGACGCATTCCAGCACTAGCGGCCGGTAGATCAGCGCGAGCACCACAACGGAGATCGTCGTGATGCCGGCGATCAGCAGCAGGGTCTGGTCGTCGAGCGCGAGCACGCTGCCGAACAGGAAGTGCAGCAGGTCGATGTTGGTGCCCTTGAGCGACACGATGGTGACGCCGACCGCGAGCGAAATGAGGAAGAATGCCGCGAGCGAGGCGTCTTCCTTCAGCTCGGTCGCGCGCGCGACCACTCCGGCGCCGAGCGCGATCACGAAACCGGCGATCAGTCCGCCCGCCGTCATGGCGAACAGCGAGAGCCCCGACACGAGGAAGCCGATCGCGGCGCCGGGCAGGATCGCGTGCGCCATCGCGTCGCCGACGAGGCTCATGCGCCGCAGCATCAGGAACACGCCGACCGGCCCGGCGCCGAGCGCGAGGGCCAGCGTGCCCACCAGCGCGCGGCGCATGAAGGCGAATTCGACGAAGGGCGCGATGAGATAATCGTAGATCATGTTGCTTGCGCGCGCTGCCTTCCACCCCAATTGTCATCCCGGCCGAGCGAAGCGAGCGCCGGGATCCATATATTCCGAAGCCAAAGATTGTGCGCGCTGGATCCCGGCTCGCGCGACCCGGCTGACGCCGGATCGCTTGGCCGGGATGACGTGTGAGTTACGCCGCGCATGCCTCGGCGTGCTCGTCGAAGGCCTCGCACATGCGCCGCGCCTTCAGGAGATTCTCCACGGTCAGCACATCCTTCGTCGCACCCCAGGCGACCGGCTCGCGCGCCAGCAGCAGCGCCTCGGGGAACATCGACTTGACCAGATCGAGATCGTGCAGCGCCGCGATCACGGTGCGCTTCTCGGCATGCCAGCGCATCACGAGGTCGCACAGGTCGGCCGCGGTCTTGGCGTCGATCGCATTGAACGGCTCGTCGAGCACGATCACGCGCCCGTCCTGCAGCAGCAGCCGCGCGAACAGTGTCCTCTGCATCTGCCCGCCCGAGAGCGTGCCGATCGGCCGCTCCTCGAAGCCCGAAAGGCCGACGGCCGACATCGCGGCGCGCACCTTCTCGCGTTCGCGTCTGCCGATCCCGCCGAACAGGCCGGCGTCGCGCCACAGCCCCATCGCGACCATGTCGTAGACGCTGATCGGGAACGTGCGGTCGATGTCGGCGACCTGCGGCAGATACGCGATGTCGCGTGCGCGCAGGCCGCACAGATCGATGCCGCCGCTGAACGGCTTGAGCATCCCGACGATGCCCTTGAACAGCGTGGACTTGCCGGCGCCGTTGGGGCCGACCACCGCCATCAGCGCGCCGGCCTTCACCTCGCCGCGCAGGTGATGCACCGCCGGGTGCCGGTCGTAGCCGAGGGTCAGGTCGTGGAAGGCCAGCGCCGCGCTCATGATCAGCTCGCCATTGCCCAGATGACCGCACCCCACAGCATCGCGATCAGCATTGCGGCGGCCGCCAGCCGCTCCAGCGCCGAGAGGCGCAGGATCGAAGGCGACACGGTCGCCGGCGGGTGCACATGACCCGGATGGTGGTGGGGATGGGGGTCCATCCGATATGTTATAGTGTTACATCGCACAGAAGTCCAGATTTCCGTTCATTCCCGCGAAAGCGTGAATCCAGGACCAACCCACTGATATTCAAGAAAAGAACCGGATGCCCGCTTTCGCGGGCATGAGCGGAGTTACTTGGGCAGCTCGAACCGTTCGACATCGCGAAGCAAATCGACGAAAGCGTGCGCGCCGTGGTCAAGGGCCGCCTCGCCTTTCTCCGCAGTCGCGAGCGAGGCGTCTCCGACCGCGCCCGAGGCGTTGAGGTCCTGCGTCATCCAGCCGAAGCCGGCCGGAAAATCCGCGCGCAGATATGTGAACTCGCGCTCCATCGCGCAGGTCGCCGGAATGAAGTTCGCGATCTTCTCGCGGCGCACGAGCTGCGGATAGGCGGCGAGCATGATCGAGGTCTCGATGTCGCCGCCGTGAATGCCGTGGGTGTGCTCGGTTTCCGAGAACAATCCTTCCGGATAGCCAAAACGCCCCCACGAGGCGTGCACGACCAGCATGTCGTGCCGCACGCGCAACTGCCGCGCCGCAAGATCGATCAGCGCGATGTTGCCGCCATGGCTGTTGATGATGACGAGCCTGGCGATGCCGGCACGATGGACGCTTTCGCCGATCTCGATGAACGCGCGCAGCGCCGTTTCGGGCGAGAGCGTCAGCGTGCCGGCGAACGCGCGATGCTCGTCGGAGGCGCCGACCGCCTGCACCGGTAGAAACACGATTCCCGTATCCTCCGGCAGCAGCGCACGCACGCGCTCAAGATATGCCTCTGCGATGTAGGTATCGACACCGACCGGCAGATGCGGCCCGTGCTGCTCCACCGCCGCGACCGGCAGCACGGCGATGCGGGCGCGGTCGAATTCTTGCGTTGTCAGACGTGCCCAATCCGTCACAGAACACTCCGCCGTCATGCCCCGCGCATGCGGGGCATCCAGTAACCACAAAACTCGCGTAATGTTTACTGGATCACCCGCTTTCGCGGGTGATGACACCGCAGTATGGTCCGCGCAAATTTCAACCTACCGGAGCTTCCGTCATGCCTTTGACGCGCCGCGCGTTCGCCGCTTCGTCGCTCGCCCTGCTGGCCGCACCGGCGCGCGCGCAGCAACTCGACAAGGTCTCGTTCGGAACCAACTGGGTGGCCGAGGCCGAGCATGGCGGCTTCTATCAGGCGGTGGCGGACGGCACGTACCGGAAATACGGGCTCGACGTCACCATTGTGCCGGGCGGCCCGCAGGTGAACAACCGAATGCTGCTGCTCGCCGGCAAGATCGACTTCTTCATGAGCGCGAATTGCCTGCAGGCGTTCGACGCGGTGGCGCAGAACATCCCGACCGTCGCGGTTGCGGCGAGCTTCCAGAAGGACCCGCAGGTGCTGCTCGCGCATCCGGGCGCGGCGGAGACATTCGAGGACCTGAAGGCGCTCACGCTGCTCGTCTCGTCGGAAGGCATGCAGACCTATTTCAAATGGATGCAGGCCGAATTCGGTTTCAGCGCCGAGAAGGTGAAGCCCTACACCTTCAATCCGCAGCCCTTCCTGGTCGACAAGAAGAGCGCGATGCAGGGCTACGTGACGTCGGAGCCGTTCGCGGTCGAGAAGGCGGGCGTCAAGCCGAAGATCTTCCTGCTCGCCGATCAGGGCTTCAACACCTACTCGACCCTGACCGAGGCGCGCCGCGACACGGTCGAGAAGCGTCCCGACCTGGTGCAGCGCTTCGTCGATGCCTCGGCGATCGGCTGGTACAATTATCTCTACGGCGACAGCAAGGCCGCAAACGAGCTGATCCGCAAGCACAATCCCGAAATGAGCGACGAGCTGCTGGCGTATTCGATCGGCAAGATGAAGGACTACGGCATCGTCGATTCCGGCGACACCCTGAAGGACGGCATCGGTGCGATGAACGACGCGCGCATGGCGAGCTTCTTCGACAAGATGGTGAAGGCCGGCGTCACCAAGCCGAACGTCGATTTCCGCCGGTCGTACACGTTGCAGTTCGTCAACAAGGGCGTCGGGCTGGAGCTGCGGCCGAAGAAGTAGGTTGTGTCCTGCACGCGGTGCAGCGCGCTTGCGATGCACCGCAGATGCGGGACCGCACGAATTCCGGCGCGCTTGGCGGTCCCGGGTCTGCGTCGCATCATTTCATGCTGCGCCGCGCCCGGGACACAGTCACCCCAACACCAACTGCATCACCACGCCCAGCACCGCCATCACGCCGACCACCTCGATCAGGCTGCGGTGCAGGCCGAACGCCAGCACGCCGGCGATGATCGCGAGCGCCGTCGCCTTCAGGTCGAGCGCGAGCGGATCGAACGCGAACCAGCGCAGCGGCCCGGCGTGCTGTTCGGTGACCCGGCCGAACAGCACGTGCAGCGCGAACCAGACCGTGAGATTGAGGATCACGCCGACCACCGCGGCCGTGATGGCGGCGAGCGCGCCGGAGAGCCGGCGGTTGCCGCGCAACTGCTCGACGAACGGCGCGCCGGCGAAGATCCACAGCATCGACGGCGTGAACGTGACCCACGTGGTCATCGCGGCGCCGAGGATGCCGGCGAGGACGGGAGAGAACGGCGCCGGATCGCGGAACGCCGCGAGGAAGCCGACGAATTGCGTCACCAGGATCAGCGGCCCCGGCGTCGTCTCGGCGAGGCCCAGCCCGTCGACCATTTCGGGCGCCGTCATCCAGTGATGCGTCTCGACCGCCTGCTGCGCCATGTAGGCGAGCAGCGCGTAGGCGCCGCCGAAGCTCACCACCGCCAGTTTTGAGAAGAACTCGCCGATGGTCACCAGCACATGGCCCGGGCCGAGTGCGAGGGCCGCAAAGCCGACCGGCGCCCACCACACGATCAGTCCGACGATCGAGGCGACGAAAAACTGCCGCCAGCGGTCCGGCGCCGGCGGCGCGGTGACGATCGCCTCGTCTTTCAGCCCGACCTGCTCGGGCGACCTGCGCGCCGCCAGATAGCCGATCAATGCCGCCGCCGCGACGATCAGCGGAAACGGCGCATTGAGAAAGAAGATGCCGAGGAACGCCGCGCCCGCGAGCCCGTAGAGCAGCGGCGTTTTCAGCGCACGCCGGCCGATGCGCAGCAGCGCCTCGACCACGATCACCAGCACGGCTGCCTTGATGCCGAACAGCGCCCCGTCGATCCACGACACGCCGCGCCCGAGCGCATAGGCGAGGCTCAAGCCCAGCATGAACAGCGCGCCGGGCAGCACGAACAGGATGCCGGCGACGAGCCCGCCGCGCACGCCATGCAGCGCCCAGCCGATATAGGTGGCGAGCTTCTGCGCCTCGGGCCCGGGCAGCAGCATGCAGAAATTCAGCGCATGCAGGAAGCGCGGCTCGTCGATCCACTTTTTCTCGTCGACCAGCATGCGGTGCATCATGGCGATCTGGCCGGCCGGGCCGCCGAAATTGATGCAGCCGATCTTCAGCCACAGCCAGAAGGCTTCGCCAAATGTCGGCGCAGCTTGTGCCGGGACGGAGGCAGTCTCCGTTTGCACCGTCATCTCAAGCAGCCTTTGCGGGCCAGTTGTGCCGCTCCGCGGCCGCATGGCGCGACCAGGCGAGCAGCGCGTCATAGACGATGAACCCGCGCCCGATCATCGCGTGATCGTCGTCCCCGGCGAGCGCCGAAAGGCCGAGCGAGATCGCGTGCAGGCCGGCAGCTTCCGGCGCGAGATCGTAGCGCGCCGTGTCGGCGCCGCGCACGATCAGCGCGACGCGCGCAAGGTGCGGGTCGGCTTCCAGCCCGAACAGCGTGAGCATCGTGTCGAACGAGCAGCGCTCGCCCTCGTGGCTGATCTCGACGCCCTCGACGTCGAACGGGATGGCGCCGATGTCGGCCGCAATGTTCTTCACCTCCGGCGGGTCGACGTAGAGGATGCGCGCCTGCGGGTCGATGAAGCGCCGGATCAGCCACGGGCAGGCGACGCGATCGATCTTCGGCCGCCGGCGCGTCACCCACAGGCTGGGCGATTTC
>VBAH01000067.1 GCA_005884685.1 Alphaproteobacteria bacterium | reverse complement strand
GACCCAGGCGCCGCATGTTACCGCTGATGCCAAAGTAGCCGTAGTGGCCTTTGAGCATCGCGCAAAGACGTTCGTGCTGCGTATCGAGCGGCCAGTGCCGCATCAGCCGGCACTGTTGATTGAACGCCTTGAGCGAGCGCGCAAGGCGATCTTTCGGACCAGTGTACTCGAACCATGCAAACGCGGTTGCACCTGTTGGGTGAACCATTCGTCGATAACGTGGTGAAGAACAACGTTGCTGAGGATCGGCGAGATCACCGATCCTTGAGGCGTACCGGCATCGGGATAGTGAACCTGTCCCGACTCCAGCACGCCTGCGTGGAGCCACTTGTCGATCAGCCTTCTGACGACACCATCCGTGACTCGCCTCGCGATGCTGTCCCTCAGCGTCGTTCTTGGGATGCTGTCGAAGAACTTTTGTACGTCGACCTCGACCACCCAATAACCCCGCCGCTCCATGATCCCGCTGCGTAGAACTTGCAGCGCTTGATGCGCATTGCGACCCGGCCGGTATCCGAACGAGCAGTCCCGAAAGTCCTGCTCAAAGATCGGCTCGAGCAGCATGACAATGGCCCGCTGCGCCACCTTGTCCTCGAACGAAGGTATCACGAGCCCACGCTTGCCGCCCCCGGCTTTGTCTATGTAGTGACGCCGCAGCGGTGGCGCACGATAACGGCCGGATTTGAGCCGATCAATCAAGTCGGTGAGGTTGTGGCGCAGATCAACTGCGTACTCCTCCGCCGTTTGACCGTCCACTCCTACCGCGCCGTCCTTGCGTGTGCACTCGTACGCATACTCCATCCATTCCACATCGAGATAATGGCTCGACGAGGTGAACGCCATCGCTGGGTTCTCTCTCGCGAGCTTGGCTATCCGCTCCTGTTTCGTTGACACGCTTGCAGGTTTCAAAGCACCCTCGTGTTTCTCAAAAGCGACTCTGTTACAACGGCGCTCCGCTTCCCTCGGCCGGGTCCGCCCGAGCAGCGTTCCCCGACGTCCCCAGTACTATCAGAGCGCTAAGACGCCCCGCGACGAACACGGCGTTGCTTATGTATTCGCTTCGCCGCCCCCACTCCTCCTCTCCCTACGTTCGCTCCCGGTCGGCGGAGAGTTCCGACCAAGCCCGGCCCCGTTCTCAGCCACGGCGCCATCGGCTTTCTGGAAATGGGTCGCACACGGGGACTCCCAGGTTCCTGGGGAATCCATCTCATTCCTCTGCCCCGCTCTACGATTCCGGCCGGTCCGGCAGGCCTCACCCTGGCGGCCTACCCGGTACGGTCCCCGCCAATCCGACGACGAGGACACCAACGAAACTGATTTCGGAACTCAATCACGCGGCTTCGGTATCCGCTGCCTACGCTTCAAGTCGTGCGTTGCCGCACGCGCATGCAAGGCTCGCTTCCGGCTGGTGGTTGGCCTTTGGCGGGTGGGAGTCGAACCCACTGGATTCCATCGAAAGGTTTCCGCTACCTACATAGCTTTCCCCCTTCCCAGGCTTACCCTGGCGCGACGGATTTTCAGCCCAGAGCTCAAAGACGAGTAACTTGTTGAACCGAAAGCGGATATCGCGAGCCGAGTGTCTAATATTTTTCGGAGTTACGCGGAGATAAGGACCTGATTTGCTGAGTTAGCCCGAGATAGTATTAGACAGCTCAAGCTGAGGTTCACGCTGTCGGTTGGAGACTCTGTTCGCAGATGCGTCTCGGGTTGTGGACAGATGACCACTCGCTGCGAAAGCGCCAGCGCAAGAGCGCGCCGAGCTGCGCGACGCTCGAATTCCGCCAGCATCGCCCGGTACGCCTCGGTGCGGACGGCCACCGGCGCTCTGAGGTTGCTGTGATGCGCGAGTACGGACGCCAACAGCGCCCACGTTAGGCTCTGCACAGCGTCATCCGCCACCGTCATTTCCTCCGGCCACTGCTCGCTGCGGCGAGGAAGAAGTCCTGACGCACGTAGCGGTACGCGCGCTCGATTCTGTCCCTTGGTCTTGGCCCGGTACGCTGCAGCACAGGCGCGCGGCGTAGACCCATGGTGCTCGGACTGACCACTCCGCTGGTATGGGCTCCCCTGAGCTCCTGCGATAACCAAGCTAATACGGATTCTTCGGCACCCCCTCTCGGCCGCGGCCTCGCAGCTGCCACGACCTCAGCCGCTTTCTTCCCGCACTGAGAGCAGCGCATGCGCTCCGCTAGCTCCACGAACGTCGCTGACCAGCCGACCGGGCGCGCCAAGGCCTCAGCCGTGATCTCACGCACCGCGCCGCACCGCCAGGTCACACGTGACCAGGAACTGAGCATAGCCTTGCGGGCTACACGCGCAGCGTGCATCCTGCTTCTCAAAATGGGGGCGGCTGGGGAGCTGAATCGTGGCGCGGGGCGAGGTTTTCGTCAGTTATTCGCAGCCCGATATCGACGTGGCGCGCGAACTTGTGTCGCGAGTAGCGGCCCATGGCATCGAGTGCTGGATTGCTCCAGGCGATGCGCATCCCGGGGCGGATTGGATTGACGCCATCTTCACAGCCCGTGTGATGGTGCTGGTGTTTTCAGCCAGCGCTAATTGTTCACCCCGGGTGCGCTGGGAGGTAAAGGCAGCCGAAGACAGGGGGCTACGAGTCGTGCCGTTTCGCATCGCGGACGTCGCGCCCTCGAAAACCTTCGGGTACTGCTTTCTGCGAAGCCAGCCTTGGGTAGATGCCTTTCCTCCGCCCCTGGCGCCTCATTACGCGAGGTTGTGTACTTTCCTGAGCGCGATTCTGGCGGCAGAGGAGCCCACCCGCATGTGGTATTTGCCGACCTCACGCGGCCAACGTTGACGGTTAGAACTTGTGCGGTTCGGATCGCAATAACCGTGCCCCAGGCGTAAGCCCTCGAGTAACCACGTTCTTCCGCGCTCATGCCGAACCGGCGAAGCTCAGTGGCGCGACGCCATTGCCGTCTACTTCTGCTCTATCGGCGTGGTCTTTGCGTGACCGAAGAATTTCCTTGCTTCCCCCGCTGGTGCCCAGATCACCAGCAGCTTGACGTCGGCCTCTTTCGGAACAACGTGGCGAACGGAATCTTCTGGCCTGACCACACCGACCATGCCCGGTGTCAGCATGTGCATCTCTCCGTTTACTTCATGACCCAATGTTCCTGATAGAACATAGAAAATCTCGACAGATCCGTGGCGGTGGGCGCGGACTACCTCGCCAGCGGGAAGCGTAAGTTCGACCATTTCCAATTCTTTTCCACCGAGATTTGACTGATCGAGAAGCAGTTTCCAACGTTCAACTCCCCAAGGTTCAACCGTCGACTGAAATTCCAAGAGACCCTTTGTCGCATAGGTATATGCCTTGTTCTTCTCATCCTTTGCCTGTGCGTTCGCATGGCTCGCGCTCAAACTGAGAGCGAACGCCACCAGCGCGCACGAAGTCACAGCGAACTGAGCGGCTTTGTTGATCACCGTGCACCCTCCCATTTCGAACCTGCCCTGTCGCGATCTCTACGAAGACTGAACGCTTCCTCCACGCGCTTTCCACGCTGATTCCATGGATTGAAACAGCGAGGTTCGTATTCTCCCCACCCATGCAGTCGCCATAACTCTTACGCGACTGAGGGAGCAAACATGTCCATGAGTTCGGCAAAGGCGCCACCCGATCCGCCCAATTACGGCTCATATCCCTGTGGTCCGCAAAGATCCGGTCTGTGGGTCCTGAGGGGTTCGGTTTCGCGAGTGTGGCATGATCGGCGGGTGCTGAGCGCTGTTTCCATTGTCGCGCGACTCGCCAGCGCTGGTCGGGTGGGTTGCCCTAAGCGTTTCAGTGCTGGTACCCGAAAGCGCGGCGCTGGACTCTATACTCTTAAAGGCTCCGAGCGGCTTGCGTAGACTGCCAGCACGACCATGGCAAGCCCCGCCGGTACTTTTCGACGCCGGATGCAGAGATATCAGCGATCATCTTAAAGCGCGTGGACCGAGCGCAGTTCCATCCGGGCTATCGTCTGCATCATCTGGTCGGTCACCATCGATGATCTCTCGAAAAGCTTCGCAGATTCGCGCCTTGTGTCCCTCGCTCGCTATCCGCTCGTAGTCGTCCGGGAATAGCAAGTACAGGAGGACGTGCCGCGGCTGCGGTGGACGGTCGAACTCCTCGCGGTGTTCGTCGGCCAGCTGGTCGAGAACCTCTTGTGTCTGGAGATGATCCTTGAGCAACGCGGCCCGTTCCGCGGCGGGTAGATTTGTTACCGCAATGACTTCTTCCTCGCAGTTACGGCGACGTTTCGCCAACCGTACGTATTCGTGGTCATCGAGCCCCGCAGCCGCCGCCTGGTTCATTGCAATGTCACGGCGCAGCCGACGGCGGCCTGGACCCTGCAACAGCTGCGGGAGGTGGTCGGGTACTCACACCAGTGCGAATTCTTGCTTCACGATCGTGACAGCATTTTCGCGAGCCATCTCGACGAGTCCATCCGCAAGCTGGGGATCAGGGTGTTGAAATCCCCCCCCCACGTTCTCCGAAGGCCAATGCGAGCTGTGAACGAGTCATCGGCACCATTCGCCGAGAGTGCCTGGATTGGCTGATTCCACTGTCAGAATCGCATCTACGGTCCATCCTGAAGTCATGGGTCCCCCACTACAACGGCGGACGCCCACATATCGCACTGGGTCCCGGTATTCCCGATCCCCCAGCCGGCCGCCTCATCCTTCCAAGTCCCAATCCACGCCATCGGCGGGGAGAATCGTATTCGGTCCGTGCCAAATCGATCCTCGGCGGATTGCATCATGAATACTCCCTCGCGCCTTCCTGTGCGTGACTGAGTTTTTGCGGACCACACGAGGTCCCGCCATTTTCTCGATGACTTCGGCTCGGTGGGCTGCATCACGAGTACTCGCTCCCTCCCGCATGAGCTGGATTGGAACCGCTTGGTGGTGCCGCCGCACCAACGCGCGGTCACGGGCAATACCTTCGCGAAGTCGGGTACCCGAACCGCCGATCAGGGACTCTTAGTCCATAGGCCAGCTGTTGAACGATCCGCCGACCAGTAAGCGAAGTCGAGGATCGGACTACAAATCCAACCGGGAGAACTTATATGCGCGCCGTATCTCGTTACCTGACTTCGCTGATGTGTGGGCTCACGCTTATGACGATGTCGTCGGTCCCGGCCTGGGCGGGGCACGATCCGGGCTCACTGGTAGTCTTCGGGGACAGCCTGTCGGACCCCGGTAACTTCTTCATCGCCTTCGGCGAGACTTCGCAGCCGCCGTTTTCTCCGGTTCCCGACGCGCCCTACGATATTGGCCCCGGCTACCACTTCACCGATGGGAGGACATGGGTGGAACGGCTGGCCGTGCAACTCGACACCCCGTTCAGCGGGCTGCCGGCACTCGCGCGTCGGGGGGAGTTCACGAACTATGCGGTCGGCAGGGCGCGCGCCCGCCCCGACGCTCCAGCGTTTGCCGCCTACGATCTGAGTACGCAGGTCGGTCTTTACCTTGCCGATTTCCACGGTCATGCAACGTCCAACGCCATCTACGTTATCTGGATCGGAGCCAACGACCTTGACGATGCCCTGCAAGCGCTCGCTAGCGACCCGACCGGCGCGTCGAGCGCTGCGATCGTGCAGACCGCGATAGAGACAGTGGTGGCCAACGTACAGGCGCTGTGGTCCGCAGGCGCCCGCACTTTCATGGTTCCCAACCTCCCGGACCTTGGAGAAACCCCGGCCGTGAGTGCGCTGGGCCCCTCAGCCGTGGGAGCCGCGTCGCAGCTTACCGGCCTCTACAACGCGGGGCTGCAGCAAGCCCTGTCCGAGTTGCAGGTGCTCCCGCAGATTCACTTTGTTCAGTTTGACGTCCACAGTCTCCTGGATCAGGTCATCGCCCATCCCCAGGCGTTTGGTCTGGACGATGTCGTGGACGCGTGCCTGACCTTCTTTACCACCGAGAATCCCATCTGCGCGCATCCTCGGCACTACCTCTTCTGGGACGGCATCCATCCTACGGTTGCCGGTCATGGAATCTTGCAGGTTGCGGCGCAGAAGCTGATCGAGTGCGACGGGGAACCACAGACCGGACGGTGCGGGAACTAGCGGAAGGCGCCTCTCGCGCCCGGCGACTCTCAGGCCAGTCATGACGATCGTTTGCAACACACCGGATGCTGAGCGACGATTCTCGTCGAAGCCTACCGCTCGTCGGGAATCGCCGTTCGCACGCGCCTCATCGAGGTGGCAGGAGATCTCGGTCAGGTGCGCACGCCTCATTCGCACGACAGATGCGGATGTCGGTTATTCGTCGGTAGCGGCGGTGCTCGCGCGCACGGCGCGAACACTCGGATGTCAGCGACGAGTGAGTGCGCACCGCCCCTTCTGAAGTTCGGCTCGCCGCCTATAGGAGTGTGTTGCCGCTGGAAACAGCGCTCAGCACCCGCCGATCATGCCACACTCGCGAAACCGAACCCTTTTAGGACCTACAGACCGGATTTTTGCGGACCACAGGTCTCGTGGTGTCGCGTGCGGCGATGTGGCAAGACGCGAGACGCCTCGGGATGCAGTAACCGAAGTCCACTCTCTAACGAAAACGCCGCCCGAAGGCGGCGCTCTCATGGAAGATTGGCCTACAACTCCCGCTTTCGAATGTGGCGGAGCAAGATCCAACGCAGCGCTACACATCGACCGGCTCAATGCAGTTGGTGCTTCCGCCCCCGATATTCGTCGCAGCGAACCTCACTGTGGTGGCCGAAGAGCCGCAGGCCACAGGCGCGCGGGGAATTGCACCGTGCCATCAGCGGCACGTCCGCGGGTACGCTCCGCAGCCATGGGGCACACGCTTGGGTCGTGAGAACCAAGCGCAGCGCCCACAAGAAAAGCGGCCTTCGGGTACCCGAATCCGCCGCGTCACCGTCTTAGTTCGTAAGGCCTCCATTTCGCTGGCTGTTGGTAGCAGGAGTCGGGGCCGCTGAGTCGTACCGAACGGCTGACTAACAAAAGGCTGGAGGATCTATGCTGAGGCGGATGTTCGTGATGGCAACGTTTGGTACGTATGCAGCACTCGCCGCTTGCGCAACCATCGTCCACAACGGGCCCAGGGCGATTTCCGTGGCCTCGAGTCCGACCGGTGCCAAGGTCTCTGTCTACGATCGTTCGAACGTACTGGTGCAAACCAATACCACCCCCTTCGTCGCCCAGCTGAACACCAAGTACCGGTATTTCAAGGGACAGACCTACCGGCTGGTGTTCGAGCTGCCTGGTCACGCGAACGCGGAGGTAAGACTCGATTCCTCGCTGAGCAGGTGGTACTTCGGCAACATCGTCTTCGGGGGCCTGATCGGCATGCTCATCGTCGATCCTCTGACCGGAGCCATGTACAACCTGACGCCGGAGAAGATCGAGCAACCACTTAGTGCAACCCAGGCGCAGGTCATTCGTGTGGGTAAGGGCCTGCTGGTGGTGCTGGCTTCTCAGACCACCGTGCATGAGCGCGAGCAGATGGTGCGTGTGAACTGAAGAGTCGTGCTGCCGATAAGACCGCCGCCGTTGTCAGGATGACGACGGCGGCTTCTTTTGGCACCGCACTCACGACGCAACCGCCATCTGCGCGAGCTGCACCCCGCCGAATCCTTCGAAGAGCGGCACGTCCCCGGCGGCGCTCATCTTCAATCTGCGGAAAAGTCTCGAGAGCGTGCTGCTCGCCCTCGTGCAGCGCTTCGATGCGCGCTCCAACAGCTTCCCCAGCATGCACGTGTCGGTCGCCACTCTCACGGCGCTGCACCTGCAGGGTCACTTCGGCCTCGCCGCCTTCGCCTTTCCGGTGCTGGTGGGGCTGTCCTGCCTCTTCACCAAGCAGCACTACCTGATCGATCTGCCGCCCGGGGCGGCGCTCGGCTGGACGGTCTATCGCCTCTACTCCTGGTGCATCTGATCTAGAACCGCCAGGTTCCCGCAAGCCCCACGGTCCGCGGCCGGAAGATCGTGGCGTAGTACAGGCTGTTGACGTCGGCTCCCTTGTTGCGCTTGAGCAGCGTCGGTTGTGCATCGAAGGCGTTATTGAGATAGAGCGCGACATCGAAGCTCGACGGCTCATCCGCGCTGCAGCGGCACAGCGCCGGCAGCGGGTTGGGCGCGCCAATGCTGAGCGTCGCGCGCAGGTTGAGGAGATTGGTCGCCGGATCGGCCCTGAGCTCCGGCGCGTAGAAGTTCGGGCTGAAGACGGCGGGCTGGACAATCGCGGTGTAGAAGGGCCCCGGGTTGTGGCTGTGGAACGCGTCTTCGGCGCGCAGCGTCACCCGCACACCCCCGCCGAGCGTAACGCTCTTCTCCAGGGAAGCGAGCACGTCCCAGGGTGAGGCGACGAGCGGCGGGGTTCCGAGCGCATCCCCGGCATTCGCGATCACCCGGCCGTTGGCGCTCTGGGTCGCGCTGTAGTACGCGTCGGTATACGAGACTTCGAGCCGCAGCAGGAACTGCCCGGCGGCCTCGACCGCCTTGAAGCTGAAGCCGCGGCTCACCGCCGGCCCCGGGATATGGGTTACCAGGCAGTTGGTGGTAAGCGCCGGGCCGTTGTTCCAGCGCGCCTCGAACACGGACGTGTCGACGCTCATGCGCCCCTCGAGGAACCACAGGTTTGCTCCGAGCTCGTAGCTCCACAGGCTGTCGCTCGGATAGGGAGCGAGGTCCTCGAAGCAGGTCGGCAGCGCAGCGTCGACCCCGGCCGGCGCGAACCCCCTGGCGGCGAGCAGGTAGTAGCGGTCGTGCCTGCCGGACTGGTAGAGGAGCGTCAGCTTCGGCGCCACGATCGTCTCGTGGCCGTTCGCGTGTAGCGGGGGTGACGGCTGAGCAATCCCGTAAGGGGCCAGCTCCGTCTGCGCGGACTCATCCTCCGCCGCGTCGTATTTCTCGTGCTCGACGCGCAGCCCTGCGCCCGCGGTGAAATGCGGGAAGATCCTCTTCGATATCTCCGCAAAGCCCGCGAACCGGGTCTGCACCGTGGTCGTCGCGTTGCTGGCGTCGAGCGACTTGCCGTTGAACCGCGGGATGCTCGCGCCTACCACGTGATACCGCTCGGTATCGTCGGTTGTGTAATAGGAAACGCCCCAGGTCAGATCGCGCGTACTGAGCCGCAGCTCCTCGGAGAGGACGCTCTGGCGCAGCGCGGTATAGGTCGTCACGGCGTTGGTGTAGCTGACGGGATACGCAGGTCCCAGGCGATTACCCCAGCCCAGGCCATCCGGACCTCCCCATTTCACGGACTCGGTATCGTCCACCACCAGATCTCCGGCGCGGTGGTAGTAGGAGGTGCGGCTGTCGAGCTGGCCGAGAAGGGTGTCGCCGATGATCCGCAGCGAACCGACGTGGTAGCGGTCATCGAACGGCTGGCGCAAGAGGCTGCCGTTATTGAGGCTCCCCGCTCCGGGATCCGACAGATAGGTGAAGAACGACGGCGAGTCGTGCGCGCTGCTCGAGACGTAGTTGAACGAAGGAGTAATCGTCCACGACGAGTCCGGGATGGGTGCGTAGGTCAGCACGCCGCGAACGCTCTCGCTCGTGTCCCGATTGGCGTTGCCGTCCACGACCGCGTGCGTGAACGGATCGACCCGGTCGACGTAGCCCCCTTCTGAGCGTCGCCAGGCACTGAAACGAAAGCCGAGCACATCCCGCACCAGGGGCCCTCCGGCTGCCGCCCCCGCCTCATAGCTCGGCTCACCGCGCTGCGTCGTCGCCCATTCGGCATGGGCGAGCCCGGTGTAGGCGCTAAGGCTCGGCTGGTTGGGCACGAAGCGCACCGCTCCGCCCTGCGTTTCCGCACCGAGAAGCGTCCCCTGGGGGCCGCGCAGGACCTCGATGCTGCGCAGGTCGAAGCTTGGCGGAAGGGCGCGCCCGAAGGTGTTGCTGCGCGCGGGCGGCATCGGAATGTCATCGAAGAAGATCCCGGTCGCACTGCCGTGCCGGTCCGTCACGCCGCGGATGATGATGTTGGTGTAGACGCCGCTGCCGACGCTGGAAAAGAAGTCAAAAGCCACACCCGGGGTGCGCGCGCCGATGTCGGCGATGCCCTTGATGCCGGCGACTTCCATCTCCTCGCCGCTCCACACCACCAGATCGATCGGCGTGCGGACGACCCGCTCTTCCCAGCGCGGGCTCGTGATGACGAGCTCGGGAAGCACCGGCTCAGCGGCCGCGGCCGGCTCCGCCTTCGCGGGCGCAGCTCCCTCGCTCTGCGGATGGATCCGCACCGAGCGCTCGGTCGGGAACTCAAACGTCAGACCCGTGCCCTGCAGCAGCTCCCGCAGCGCCTTCTCGAGCGAAAGCCCCGCCCGCGCGCCGGGTGACGGCAGCGTGTCCGTCTCCGGCGGCCAGTGCACCGACAGCCCGGTGCTCTCGCCGAAGGCCTCGAGCGCCGCGCCCAGACTCTGCGGCGGAATGTCGCTGCTCAAGATCGCGCCCGCCGGTGCCCCGGCGACGGGAGCCGCGGCGAGCACCCAGACGAGCGCCCACGGCAACGCGGCACCCGGCAGGAGTGAGCGCATCTAGAGCTTGAACACCCGGATGCGGATGGGAGTGACTTCCACCCCGACGCCCTTCAGGCTGCGCAGGAAGGCGACGAAGGACTCGGTGTCGTCCACGTTGAACACGCCGCTGACCGCGAGGGTGCGCAGCTCCGGGCTCTCGATCACGATCGGTTCCTGGCTGTAGCGGTTGAATTCAGCGGCCACGACCGAGAGTGCCTCGTGCTCGAAGGCGATCTGGCGGTGCAGCCACGCCGTCACGTGGCGCGTATCGACCGCCGTGGGCTGCGCCGGGAGTTCTCCGCGAACCACCCGTACCTGCTGGCCGGCAGCCACCTGCATGGGCGCCCCGGTCCCGGTCGCAGCGCTGCCGGCACTGCCCGAGGGTCGGACCGCGACGCGGCCCTCGACCACCGTCACCAGCGTGACCTCGCCCTGCAGGTATACGTCGAACTCAGTACCCATGGCGATGACCTGCGCCGAGCCGGCCGTCACGCGGAACGGGCGAGCCGGATCGTGGGCGACGGCAAAGACGACCTGACCGCGCTCGATCTCGACCTGGCGCAGACGGCGCTCGTAACGAACGTTGACCGCCGAGTCGGTGTCGAGATGCAGCAGTGAGCCGTCCGCGAGCGGCTGCGTGAGCTGCTGACCGTGGCCCGTGAAATAGTGTTCGGTCAGCACCTGCGCGGTCTGCGGCGCGGGGCTGATCACGCGCCCCCAGAATGTAAGAAG
Organism: Alphaproteobacteria bacterium; assembly: GCA_005884685.1. Taxonomy (GTDB): domain Bacteria; phylum Pseudomonadota; class Alphaproteobacteria; order Rhizobiales; family Xanthobacteraceae; genus PALSA-894. The sequence goes on along the minus strand of VBAH01000067.1, from coordinate 2,620 downwards.
TGCCAGGCCCGCAACGCCGGCGGCTACCGCGGCATATAGCCAAGGGTGGCGCGAGACTGTCGCGGGCAGGGCGTGCCTGCGCGCGTCGATCGGCCTTACGTTGGTCGCCACCTCGGACCGCACGTCCTCGAGGAGCGCCTCGAGCGAGGGGGGCTCGTCCAGCGCGCTTTGCAGGCGGCGCGAGAGGCGCAGCAGCCCGAGGTATTCCTCCGCATGCCGAGGCGAGCGTCGCAGCCACTCGCCGAATGCGGCGCGCTGGGTCGCATCGAGCGGCTCACGGTTGGCCACGAACCACTCGGCCGCCTGCTCGGCGATCACCTCCCGCTCCCGATCGTCGCCGGTGCTCATCGTCATGGAGGTCCCAAGCGACGGCGGCAATGCAGAATCGTCTGACTCAGATATTTCTTCACCATGTGCGTGGAAACACCCAGGTGCTGCGCGATGTCCTCGTAGCTCATGCCATGTCCGTGCTGCAGATAAAAGGCGGCGCGGCACTTGGCGGGCAGCTCCGCCAGCGCCTCGCGCACCTGGGCGGCGAGGTCCGCATGATCGATCTGATCCGCGAGGCTCGGGTCATGCGAGAGTTCGGCCTCGAGCACCGGATCGCTGATGTCCAGGGTAGACCGGGCGCGGGCCTGCCGGGTGGCCTGCTCCTTGGCGAGATTGGCGGCCACGCTGAACATGTAGGCCTTCGCGTTGCGGATGGCATCCATGTCTTTGATCTGCAGCATCCGGACGTACGTTTCCTGAGCGAGCTCAATAGCATCCGCGTGACTTCCGGTACGCCGGTACAGGAAGGCCTCCAGGACACTCCCATGCTCCCGGAAGAGCCGCTCCACCCAGGGCCGCGTACCGGCGCCCATCAGGCCGGCCGCCGGCGGGGGCACGGTAAGCCCCTACAATATAAAGAGTGTCCAGCCCCGGATTCGGGTAGTTCAGGCTGAAGGAAAACTCGGGAGCGCGTGTTTGGAAGACCGTGGACGTCCCGGACGCTCCACAGGCACCCCGGACACGGGGATCTGCTCGCCGTGACGCGGCGCTCAGCGGCCTCAGCCAAGCAGACACCCCCCTTGCGCCATTGATTCAGCGCGCCCGCTGCGCTTCTCTATGTTCTGAATGACAAGCAGCGATGCCCCGGGATTATGTGCCTAGGACCCGCGTTCTGTGCAACCTGACTAGATACCGCCGGTCGGTGCCCGTCCGGCCGCCTCGCGGCCACCCGCAGGCACCCTTAGATAGGTACCGGGATTCCAGGCTCTGGACTCCTATCCAATAAGTGGACAAGCCGTTAGTTCGCGAGCGTCCCTACAGCCGATCGCTGCTCCGCAAGTCTCTTGGAATCGATCTACATGGGTCGGCAGATAGAGGGTCGGTAGGTTCGCTCCCGGTAAGGAGGACTTTCATGGTCTCGATATGTGAAGCTTTTAGACAGAACAACTCTGGGCGACAAGTCCCGCAATTGCCGGTGACAAAGAGATGAGGACTTCGCTGCACCGTCTCGCCGAAATCCGCTGCCTGCCAACGCCATCACATGGCGGATATACGTCGCCGCCGCGGCAGAGGTCGACGACGACGGCAATGAAGGCTCCGGCCTGGCGGGGCGCGGTACTCGTTGCGCTGGCGATGGTAGGGGGATGCGGCGGAGGCAGCGGGAGCAGTCCGCCTCCACCTCCACCCCCGCCTCCGCCTGTCAACGCCTCGCCAGGCGGAATCTGGGTCGGAACGGATCCGATCTCCTTGACCCCCGTGCTCGGACTTGTCGCAGAAACCGGCGAGCTCTTCTTCAACGCCGGTGGCGCGATAAACGGGGGCGTGTACTACGTCGGGCAGTTCACCGTGGACGGGAACGCGATCAACGCAAACATTGACGCGATCGCGATGCAAAACTCCCATTATCCCGATGGCGCCACTTGGGGGACCGGGACTCTCGGTGGCCAGATCGTCGAGCGCACGTCAATTGACGGTGGCGTCACGATCAACACGGATCCGGCCCCGCCCGCCCAAGGCCACACGTATTCCAATTCTCTCTCGCTGACATTCAGCAGTCAGTACAACCGCGCGTCGTCGCTCGCGACCATCGCCGGCAATTACGGCCCGAGCTCGCTTGCGCTCACGATCTCGGCCGACGGGGTGCTGTTCGCTCAGGATGCCGGCACAGGGTGCGTCATCAATGGCGTGATCACGACGATCGACACGCGCTTCAACATGTACGCCGTCACCCTGTCGACGATGAACTGCGCCGCCGAGTTCGCTGTCCCGGACGGGGCTCAGCTGAAGGGGCTCGCAACGCTGAACAACTCGCAGGCCCCGGACTATGTGATCATCCGGGCCGCCGATACGGTCAGCGCGACGAAGTCCGCGATGACAATCACAATGAATCGGATGTAGTCCCTCGCGCGCTGTGTCCTTTCGGACAAGATTCATGGTGGCCAGGGGCGGAATCGAACCACCGACACGCGGATTTTCAATCCGCTGCTCTACCAACTGAGCTACCTGGCCGCCGGGGAATGGGAGGGCGCGTATTAGAGCGGCCCGCGCCCGGGCCGTCAAGCAATCGCTCCCTTAACTCATTGATTCCTTGAGCTCATCCGCAAAACCCCCGGGGTGGGTGAGCCGCGTT
>VBAH01000066.1 GCA_005884685.1 Alphaproteobacteria bacterium | reverse complement strand
TGCGGGTGCCGAACCACGAAACGATCCGCGTGGCCGAGGCCTACATCTTCACTTGGTCTACGCGCGTCGTCCGGATGACCCTGCGCGCCATCCGCCGGCCGCCCCGTAGCGCTTTTCGACCGTGCCGACCCCGGTAACCCGGGTTTGAACTCTCTCCCCGGAGGTAACTCGGGGTTCCCGCCCTTGGCGGCGAATGACAGCATCCCGTCCTCAGCTCAGCACGAGGGGACGTGCGGTGGGACGCATCACAGCGCCAAGACTCCGATCCGCACGCTGGCCGCCGACGGGTGTTCTCCTCCTCATTCCCGCATCCGCGTTGGCGCAAGCTTCGCCCTTTAACACCGGCGCGAACTCGCTCCTCCAGTTCACGCTCACAATCGCGACGCCGATCGCCGCGCTCATCGTGATCGGCCTCGCCATCGCGGCGGCCGTCGGCAAGATCGCCTGGAGTTGGGTGATCGGGGCCATCGTCGGCATCGCAGCGATATTCGGCGCGCCGCAGATCGTTGCATGGATCCGGTCGATGTTCGGCGTCTAGGTGTACTGTGGACTCGCGCAATGCCGGCGTGATTGCCGATCCACTCTTTGTCGGAGTGACCCGACCCCCGATGCGGTTTGGCGTGACCTACGCGGCGCTCTTGGCGAACCTCGTCGTCACGCTGGAGGCCTTTCTTCTCACCAAGAATCTGCTGATTCTGCTCGTTGCGATTCCGATCCATGGAGTCTGCGCACTGCTCTGCGCCCGGGACCCCCGCTACTTCGAGCTGCTCCTCCTGTGGGGCAAGACGCGACTCGTGGCGTACTTCGAAAGCCTGCGCTTGTGGCGGGGTGCAAGCTACAGCCCGCTGATCCTGGACCTCCCTGATCGGCACGGGCGTCGAAGAGCGCGGGACGCCACGGCTGTCGTTTGGCCACAATTGGCGGCGCGACGATGAGCGCCGCGCTTCGCGAATCAGCGCGCAGCCACGAGCGCCCGGCGGCGCATCGAATTCCCTACACGGCGCACATCACCCCGGAGCTGGTCTGCACCGACGCAGGCGACTATGTGTTCGCCTTCAAGCTTGCGGGGGCGAGCTTTGAAAGCGCCGACGATGAGGTGCTCAACAACTGGCACGAACGCCTCAACGTGCTCTGGCGAAACATCGCCAGCGCGAACGTCGCGCTCTGGGTGCACCTTGTTCGCCGCCGGGAGCCGACCCTCCCGGTCGAGCGTGTGACGAGCGGGTTTGCGGATCGGCTCCTCGCTAAGTATCTCGCGAAGCTCGCGACCCAAACCTTGATGGTCAATAACCTCTATCTGTCGCTCGTGTATCGGCCGGTCGCGGGTGCCGCGCCGAATGCCCTTGGGAGGCTCCTGTCGAGCCGCAGATCAGGTCCCGGGGCAGCATCGATTGCGGACGCACGTGATGCTTGCGAGAAACTGTCGCAGATACTCTCATCTTCACTCGCGCGCTACGAGGCCGAACCGTTGGGTCTCTACCGCCGAGGCGCCCGCCACTACTCCGAGCTGCTCGAATTGTTCGGGGTCCTAGTGAACGCGGAGTGGCAAGCGATGCCTCTGCCGCGAGCACCGCTCAACGAGGCTCTTGCGACCACCCGACCGATCTTCGGAAGCGAGACGATCGAGTATCGAACGCCCTCGCGTACGCGATTCGGCGCGATGCTGGGCATCAAGGAATACGCGACGCCCACCGCGGTCGGCATGTTCAACGCGCTGCTGTCGGCACCGTTCGAGTGTGTGCTCACCCAGTCGTTCGGTTTCCTCACCAAGCGCTCGAGCCAGGGACTGCTCCAGCGCCAGTATCACCAGATGCTCAACGCCGGGGACTTCGCGGTCAGCCAGGCCGAGGAGCTCAAGGACGCGCTCGATGCGCTTACGGCGAACGAGTTCGTGATGGGCGACCACCACTTGACGCTCCAGGTACTTTCGCCCGCGACGGAAGCGGCTGCGGATCCGGCGCTCGCCTTGCGAAGGTTGAACGATGACCTCGCGCTCGCGCGTTCCATCTTAGCGGATACCGGACTGACGACGGCGCGCGAAGATCTGGCGCTCGAGGCGGCTTTCTGGTCGCAGCTACCCGGGTGCTTTCACCTGCGGCCTCGGAAAGCTCCAATCACCTCGCGAAACTTTGCCGCCTATGCCGGGTTTCACAACTTCCCCGCGGGCCGCCCGCAAGGGAATCATTGGGGTGAGGCGCTGGCCCTCCTCATCACGAGCGCCCGCTCGCCGTACTACTTCTCACTCCATGCGAGTGACCCCAAGGACCCCGACGGTGGCAGCCGAAAGGACACCGGCCACACCTTCATCTGCGGTCCCACGGGTTCCGGCAAGTCGGTTTTGATCGGCTTTTTGTTGAGTCTCCTCGCCCGCCGAAATGTCACGCAAGTCGTCTTTGACAAGGACCGGGGACTTGAGATTCTAGTCCGGGCGCTTAAAGGAACGTACCTGCCGCTCAAGAACGGCGTCCCGACGGGCTTCAATCCGCTGCGGCTCCCGGATACACCCCCGAATGTCGAGTTCCTGAAGACCTGGCTGCGAAGCTTGGTGCGCGGGAGTCGCCCGCTCACGATTTCCGAGGAGAACGATCTCGATCACGCGCTCACGGGCACCCTGGCGCTCGAGGTATCGGCGCGACGTCTCTCGCGCCTCATCGAATTCACGGATGCTACGCGCGGTGAGGGCGTCCACGCCCGTCTTGCGCGCTGGTGCGAGAACACGAGCGGCCCCTACGCGTGGGTGTTCGACAACCCCGAGGATGCGCTCGCGGACGAGCTCGCAGGAGCTGCGCTCTTCGGGATCGATGTTACGGAGTTTCTGGACAACGCGCTCACCCGCTCGCCCGTCACGCTCTACCTCTTCCACTTGGTCCGCAGACTCCTCGATGGCCGCAAATTCGTCTGCTGGATGGATGAGTTCTGGCGTCTGCTCGATGATCCGGCGTTCGAAGCGTTTGCCAAGGACGGACCCAAGACCTGGCGAAAATTGAATGCGGTGATGTGCGTGGCGACGCAGAGCGCCAGCGACGTGCTCGAAAGTCCCATCAGTCGCACGATCATCGAGCAGACGCCGACCAAGATTCTGTTCCCGAATCCGGATGCCAGCGCCGCCGAGTACATGGAGGGTTTCGGACTCTCCGAGCGCGAATTCAAGCTCATCAAGGAGCAGTTAGAGCCCGGCTCGCGCATGTTTCTCGTGAAACAGGGCCACTACTCGATTGTCTGCGAGCTCGACCTCAAGGGGTTCGACGCGGAGCTCAAGGTCATTTCGGGGCGCGCGGGCAGCGTCGAGGAATTCTATCGAATCATGAACGAGGTCGGTTCCGACCCCGCGCGCTGGTTGCCGCGCTTTCAGAGCCCCGCGAATCAAGGAGCGAGTTATGACTAAGACACTCTCGGCTGTCGCCGCGCTATCGATCCTCGTCGTCGCTCCCGCCGCCCGCGCGCAGTGGGCGGTGGTGGATGTGGGCGCCATAGCCCAGCTCGTCAAACAAGTGGCAACGCTCGAGCAACAGCTCACCACCGCTCGCAACCAGTTGAATCAAACCCAGTTGGAATTTCAGTCGATGACGGGCGGGCGCGGCATGGACAGGCTGCTCGCCGGCACGGTGCGCAACTACCTGCCGCCGGATTGGGCCACGTTGAACGCGTCCCTCACTCGGCCGAGTGGGACCTATAGTGCCTTCGGCCAGGGCATCAATGCGCAGATGGCCTCGAACGCCGTGCTCACGCCGCAGCAGGTCGCCGCGCTCTCGCCCGCCGAGCGTGAGAAGCTCCTCGCCGCGCGTCAGTCGGCCGCGCTCCTGGCCGTCACCACCCACGAGGCGCTCGCCGCGAGTAGTAATCGATTTGTCTCGCTCCAGCAGCTCATCGCCGCGATCGGGCGCGCGCAGGACCAGAAGGCGGCGCTCGACCTGCAGGCCCGGATCTCGGCCGAGCAAACCATGCTCCAGAATGAGCAGATTAAGCTCCACTCGCTCTATCAGATTGCGCAAGCGCAAGAGTGGGCCCGCCGCCAGCGCGTTCAAGAACAAGCGGTGGCCGACATTGGCTCGGTTCGCGCTCTCCCGCCCATTGGGCTGTTGCACTAAGGGGATCCGCTGTGCGGTACGACCCTCGAACCGTGTCGATCACTCAAGCGCACAACGCGGCGCTGTGCGTGGTGGGGATGGCGCTTCTCGCCCTCGCGGCGTGTTCGCGCGAACCGCCCGCGGCAACGCACACCGTGGCGGACTATCGCGCGAACGCGGAGCTGCGGCGCGACACCTTTGCGCGCTGTGCCAATGATCCGGGCACACTCGGCCGCACGCCCGACTGCATCAATGCGCGTGAGGCCACACGGCTCGAAGAGACTCGCTCAGTACGGGTGCTCCCCCCTGTCGAGCTGCCTCCCACCAAACCCGCGAGACCGTAGCCGCGATGGGCTTCTTCACGGAATTCAGTCAGTGGTTGGATGCGATTCTCGCGAGCTACATCGCGGGCAACACCGCGCGCGTGGCCGCGCTTCTAGAGCCCGCCATCGTCGGTTTGGGGACCTTGTATGTCGCGATCTGGGGCTACTTGCAGCTCGCCGGCAAGGTCGAGGAACCGTTCGTCGAGGGCGCGCGGCGACTCCTGACGCTCGCGCTGATCTTAGGTCTTTGCCTTCAGCTCTGGCTCTATAACACCGTCATTGTCGACACGTTTTTTACGGCCCCCGCGGCACTCGCCGCCGGCTTGATCGGTGCCTTCAATTCAGCGGGCGTGGTCGATCAGGTGTTCTTTGACGGGAGCGATGTCGCATCGCAGCTCCTCGCCAAGGGCGGGCTCTTCGAGGGCGCCTGGAGCTTCTCTCTGGCGGGTTTCGCCGTTTACCTCATCGTGGGGCTCACCGCGATCTACACCATGTTTCTTTTGTCGCTCTCGAAAATTGCTCTTTCGATCTTGATCGCGCTCGGTCCGCTCTTTATCGCGCTCCTCTTTTTCGAATCGACCAAGCGCTTCATGGGTGCCTGGATCGCACAGCTCGCGAACTATGCGTTCATTACCATCCTGACCGTTCTCGCCGCGGCCCTGATGCTGCAGGTGGTTACGGCCGCTGCCAGCCAAGCGATGGCGACTGGTGGGTTGATCACCATCGGCAACGCGGCTCAGGTTTGCGTGGCCGCGGGTCTCACGTTTCTGATCATGAAGCAGGTTCCTTCGATTGCGGCGGGACTGGCGAGCGGCGTGGCGCTCTCCTCTTTTGGCGCGGTGTCCTCGGCGATCGCGTGGGGTTTGGGTCGCGCGCGGGGCACGGGTCGCCAAGTCGGACAGTTCACGCGTGGCCTGGTCTTGGATCGGGAGACCACCCGGTGGGATAGTCTCTCGCGCAAGGCGGGGTTTCAGGTTCAGCGCGGCGTGCGCGCGCTCGTCCGGCGCGATAACACGATCCGGCCAGGAGGGCGGGGATGAGGAGCCAGACAGTTGGCGCTCTCCGCACCTCGTTCGCGATCGGCCTAGTCGCGCTGCTGGTCGCATGCAGCCACCCACCGCGTAAGGTCGACTGCGATGGGCGGCTCGAACCCATCAATGCCGTGAATCCACGCGCGCCCGCGAGCCCCTCGGCGCCGGAGCGCGAGCCGTGAACTCGGATCCCGCGCTTCAAGCGTATCTCACGGAAGCCGCCTCCTGGGACGCCGATCGCAGAGCGCAGCGCGAGCGAAGCCTAAACATCGCGTGGCGCGTGGCGACGGTCTCTACGGTCCTGTTGACCTTGAGCCTCGTCACGCTCGCGCTCCTCATGCCGCTGAAACGCGTCGAGCCCTTCGTCGTGCGGGTCGATAACTCGACCGGGATCGTCGATGTCGTGCCGGTCTATGCCGGTAAGGCGCCGATGCCGGAGGCCGTCACGCGCTACTTCCTCGAGCACTACGTCACCGTATGCGAGCGCTTTAACTTTTCAACCGCGGAGAGTGACTACGAAGAGTGCGGCGCCTTCCACAGCGCCGCGCGCAATCAGACATGGTACGCGGCGTGGGATCGCGCAAATCCCGCCTCTCCTTTGAATCGCTACAAGGACGGAACCTCCGTGCGCGCGGAGGTCGCCGCCGTGAGCTTCTTTAAGCGAGGCAGTGGGGTTGAGGATCTCGCGCAGATTCGCTACGTCAAGTCGACTCGCGCGGGCGGCACTGGCAATGAAGCCCAAACGCACTGGATCGCGACGCTTCAGTACGCGTATGGCGAGCCCTCGAAAGATCCCCGCGTGCGACGCTGGAACCCGTTGGGCTTCCAGGTCGTCGACTTTCACGCCGAGCCGGAAGTCCTGCCGGTGGAGCCCGCACCGAGAGGAACCGCCGGTGAGTCCGCTGGCTCGCGTCCGACGGAGAGCACCGGATGACCGCGCTCGCCTGCCGTCGACCTCACGTTGAGACGCTCGCTCTGGTCCTGAGCGTCAGCCTCTTCGGGTTCTGCTCGGCGGAAACCTTGCCGACCAAGGGGGCGGTCGACAGCCGGCTGCGGACGGCGCTCTATAGCGCCGAGGAGATCTACCGCCTCGTCGGGTTTGTGGGCTACGACATCGAGCTCATCTTCGAGCCAGGCGAGCGCTTCACCGGCAAAGGTGGCGGGGACCTCGAGGGCGTTGCGATCGAGGCCTTTGAGAACCATGTGCACATCAAGCCGCGCGCGGCGGTCGTCGCAACCAATCTCGTGATCTATACCGATCGTCGTGCCTATCGCTTCGATTACTCGGCCTCC
>VBAH01000065.1 GCA_005884685.1 Alphaproteobacteria bacterium | reverse complement strand
GCCGGAGCTAAGTGGATGGCAAGGAGCGAGCGTTACGAAACGGGAGTGCCCAGGTTTTTGCCTCGCTCGTTCAGCGTTTGGTTCAGTACTCTTCGATACGGATGTAACCCCCGGTCCCTGGGCTGAAGCCGCCAGGGCCGTATGAGCCTCCCCCACCTGCGCCGTATCCCGTTGCATAGCCCAACGGTATCGAGCCGTAGAGGCCGTAGCACTGGCCTCCGATGCCCATGGTCGAATTGCCGCCTTTGGCGAACGAGCCCGCTTCTCCCGTTTCAACGCCACCAGTCCCGACTTGAGGGGGTGGGGTGTAGCTGCGATCAGAAGACCCGCCGGCTCCGCCACTGACCGCGAGCGCGCCAAGTACAGTCCTTCCGCCTTGGGCTCCTGATGTGCCGCCACCTGCGCCCACTTGGTAGGCAGCTGTGGCGGTCAGGGCCATCCGCAAACGCAGTTCGTAGCCCGCAGATCCGCCTCCATTTTGGATGTGCTGCGAACCGGAGAGATATCCGGCTCCACCTGCACCGCCTGCGCCCACTAAGGTGATGTACTGATGCGTGCTTTCCGGCAGGAACGTGTGCGTCCCCGCCCCCGACGTGTACTCCGTCACTCTCAACGGCTTGCGCGAAGAAGCTTGAGCGGTATTCAAACTCGCCAGCGCGCTCTCGATCTGCGCCAGCTTCGTCGTCAGCGCAGTCGTCTGCGACTGCACCGTGTTGACCTGACCCTGCAGCGCCTTGACGCCTGCATTCGTGATGGGATCGAAACTCATCCCTGTACCTCCGTGGCATTGACCGCCGACACGCGCCCTGCGGCTAATTCGTCGGGTTCGGTTATGGGCGTGTTTATGGGCGCAGGCGCTTGATCTTCGGTGGAGATCTGCCAGCCTGTGCCTGTTCTGACGGAGCCGATCGCGCAGTCGCCTGCCACTGGCTCGATGCTGTCCCACAGTGATGGCTGGCGCGTCTGCAACTCGGCGATGAATTCCTCGTCCGCAACGATGATGTTGTGCACGCGGTCGGCCTTGATCAGTGCGAAATGCAGGTCCTGCTTACTCATTCGTACCACCAGACGCGTACAAAGCCGCTTCCGCCATTGCCGCCATCGGCATGCTGACCGATCCCGGACGAACCGCCGCCTCCTCCGCCTCCGCCAGAGTTGGGGGCTGCGTGGCCTCCCCGTGTCGCGCTGCCGGCGACGCCCGTGCCTCCGGCGCCTCCACCGCTGTAGCCGGGATCTCCGGGCACGACGTTTCCGTAGTCCCCGGTCGAGCTATTGCCCATAGCCAGTCCGCCGATCACACCATCGGCGCCCGGCTGGGTAGCATTGCCTGTTCCCGAGCTGCCGAATCCTCCTGCGCCGCCGGGGCCACCATATCCACTGACGCCGAAAGAGCGGCCGGCAGCCGAGCCGCGCGGGGACGGGTCGCCGACACCTGTGGGGCTTTTGAACTGACGCCCGCCCATGGCCAGCAGGTTTCCGAACGAGGTGTCTCCACCATTGGCGGCCTGGCTCAGATAGGCTGCAGTCTGTCCGCTTCCGCCTGCGCCGATGACTACGCTGGTAGGGCCGCCGACACCGCCAATCTCGAAGCGCACCGCTCCACCGGCGCCTCCGCTGTTGCCGTTGTATCCCCCACGGGCTCCACCTTGCCCGCCGCCAACGGCCAGTATGAATACTTGGCCGCCGTTGGCCAGCAGCTTGGCTGAAGGGTAGAAGTAGCCGCTGCTCCGGAACTCTGTGAACTTGAGCTTGCCGGACATGGCGGCCAGTACTTCGGCCTTGTGTCCCGCGGCTTCATTGCGGCCGGAGTCCACCTTCTGAGCGGCCTGCTGCACGCTGTCGGCCAGCCGGCGCAACTCGGCGTAGTTGACTGCGTCGAAACTCATCCCTGTACCTCCGTGGCATTGACCCCCGACACCCGCCCCGTGGCGGCGTCGTAGGCATAGGTTTCCGTACGCACGCGCCCGCGGTAGCTGGTCTGCTGCTGCGAGACGCGGCCGGCGCCGTCGTAGCTGACGGCGGTGGTGGCGCTGAAGCCGTTGACGCTGCGCGTGATGCTGCTGATGCGGCCTTGGGCGTCGTAGCCGAAGCTTTCGCTGGTGGCGCCGTTGGCCGGGCCCAGCGCGATGTGCTCGGGGTTGAGCTTGACGTTGACGCCGGCCACGCCGTTGACGCTGGCCACCTTGCCGGTGCTCAGGGCCTGGGTCGCGGTCTCCAGCTGCTCTATGCGGCGGGCCACGATGTCCATGGCGTCCTGCACGCCCTGGGAGCTGGCCTTGGTGTCGATGAGCTGGCGCGCTGCGGTCAGCGCCTGGTCCACGTCCTGCACGGCCTGGCGCAGGCGCAGCACGTCGTCTTCCAGACGGTTGTCGGGGTGGGGCAGGGGCCAGCCCTGCGCTGTCTTGTCGTCGTGCAATGTCATATCACGATGGCTCGCAGGTTGGTGACCTGGGGACGGGCGCCGTGGCTGCCCGTGAGGACCAGGCGGACACGTAGGCGCTCGGCGCTGATGCCGGTAAGGCGGTAGCTCAGCTCCAGCACGCCTGCGGTCTGGGGGCTGGTGCTCAGGTAGGGCACGTTGGTCCAGGCGCTGCTGCCTTCGGCCTGCATCTGCACGGCCAGGGCGCTGCCGGCGGGCAGCACAGCCTCGGCCACGACGTTGAGCGTGACGTTGGTGCCGGCGTTGATGGCGGGGCTGATGTAGTCGCCCGTGGCCTGCAGGCTGCCGGCCACCAGCTGCATGCCCGGCAGCAGGTGGGCTGCGTGGTTGGTGTTGCCAGAGAGCTTGGCGCGCACGGCCACGTTGCCGCTGTAGCGGCTGGCCAGCTGCACGGCCTGGCCGGGCGCGGCCTCCAGCGTGCTGCCGTCTTCCAGCTGCATGGCGAAGACCAGTTGTGCGTCGGCTGCGGGCAGCATGGCGCCGGCCTGGACCATGAGGTCGGTGGCGTCCTGTACGGCGATGCTGCCCAGCTCGATGGTGCGCGTGGTGGCCGTGTGTTCGGCCGCCAGCAGTTCGAAGGTCATGTCGCGTGTCTGGTGGGGTGTCCAGGTGCTGGCATTGCTGCTGGACAGCAGCACGCCCACGCTGTAGGGCTGGCTGGTGACCCACTGCGCGCGCGCCGCGTCCCAGCCGCCCAGCTCGGCCACGGCCAGGGCGGTGGTGGCGTCGTTGGTCAGCACGACGATGGCGTATTCCACGCCCGACTCCAGCAGCACCGGCGCCCATTGCGCCTGCGTGGGTTTGGTCGCGGCGATGTCGGCGCTGATCTGGGCCGGCTTGAGCACGCATTCGGCCAGGATGCTGCGCGAAGGCACGCCGCTGGTGACTTCACGCAGTTGCACCTGCACATCCTTGTCGCCCGCCGCGGCGAACCACAGGCGCGTGCCGCAGATCTCGCGCGTGGTGCCCAGGGTGAAGGTCTGCGCCAGCGGGTCGTAGAGCTGGACCGTGATCTTGGCCACGCTGCGCTCGAGCAACTGGCCCTGGCCCGTGAAGACGGCCTCGGCATGGCTGCCGGCGCGTCCCGTGAAGTGCACGCTCTTGGTGCCCGAGGGCACGCCCGCCGGGATCTTGAACGTGCCTTTGAGTCCCTGTGCCGTGGCCACGAGCGTGCCGCCGGTCAGGGGCTGGGGCGTGACGGGAATGCCGTCGAAGATCAGCTCGGTGAGGGTTTCGCCCACCGGAAAATCCAGCCAGAACTGCACATCGATCTGGCGCAGCTTCTCCAGTGCCTTGGTGGATTCGGACAGCAGCTTTTCGGTTTCCGAAGGACGCGCCTGGCTAGGCGTCAGGCGCAGGATGATGGGGTTGGCCCATTGGGTCTGCACATCGGTCCAGTAGTCCACGGCGGGCGTCAGGGTGGCTGCGCTGGGCAGCACATCGAAGGCGCCATAGGGATTGACCAGCATGGAGCCGGTTCGGCCCAACTGGTCGAGCACGACCACAGGCTGGTAGGGCGTGGTCTGGGGCGAGGTGATATCGGTGCCGATCTGGTGCAGCTTGGCGTTCATGGGCAGCTGCAGCTGTCCGCCCAGGATATGGGCGCTCTGGCTGCGCCCCGCATCGCGCAGGCCGTTGTCCAGCATCGGATCCGCAAACAACCCCTTCTTGACCCCGCTGTGCCGCCCCGACACGTCCACCGACAGCCGCAGCTCGGCCAGGTCGGCGTAGATGGTCTGGATGTGGTCCTGGTAGGCCCTGAGGGTCTGCATGGGCACGACGCGCACGGCGTCCTGGTCCACGCGGCGGTTGCTGTCCCAGCTTTGGTAGACCGAGGCCAGGGCCAGGGTGCCGCTGGGTGCTGCCGGCACCTTGGGCGACCAGGCGGCGGGCACGCCGGGCACCCATTGCAGTTGGCCTTCGCTGTTGAGCACCAGGCGGTCGTAGCGGCGCAGCGCGTAGTGGTAGCTGACCAGCACCAGGGTGTCCTTGAGCGCGCCTTCCACGGTGAAGCCCGTGGAGTCCACAGCTGTGGGCGTGGCGTTGAGCATGTATTGGTAGGTGACCTGGTAGGTGCTGCCGGGAACGGGCTCGGCGCCCGAGGGGCTCCAGTCGATCTGGCCGCCGACCAGCTTCCAGTCCGTGCCCTGCACGTAGGTGGTGCCGGCCTGGACCACGCTGTCCACGGCCAGCACGGCGTTGTCGGGCAGCGGGTCGGCCGCGCCCGTGAAGCCGCCATGCGTGAGCGTGACGGTCTTGCGCGCCTGCACGCGCACCTGGGGCGTGCCGACAGCGGGCTGGCGGTCGAAGCGGATGCGCTGGGCGGCCGTGCCGGCCGAGGTGTGGGGCTCGCTGTCCACGAAGAACAGGTCGGGCTTGGCCTCGTAGACCAGGCGGCGGCTGGCACCCAGTTCCAGCGGATGGCCGTTGACGCGGGCGGCGCCCTCGCGCACGGTGTAGACCTGCTGGCCGGTGGCCAGGTCCTCGCCCATGATCACGTCCAGGCCGCGCACGACGTAGGTGCCGCCCGCGCTGTCGCGGTCATAGCGGGCCAGGGCCTGGGTGACGGCGTCGATGTTGGGCGGCGGCTCCTTGGGCATGACGGAGCCGTCGATGATGGTCCACACGGGATAGAAGGTGCCGGCCGTGCCGTCGCCCTGCGCGCCCCAGACCAGGGTGACGCGCTCGCGCAGCGCACCGGGCTCGCCATAGCCGCGCGTGCCGGCGGCGGGGTTGAGCAGTTCGGGGTCCTGCAGCTCGGTGACGGTGTCGGTCTGCAGGTAGGCGCCCACGTAGACCGTGCCCACGGTGGCCACGGTGAGCGTGCCCGGCGTGATGCCGCGCACGGCGCCGGCCACGTAGAGCGCGCCGGCCTCGATGGTGGTGGCACCCGTGTCGGCGGAGGTGATGCATTGGCAGCCGCGGACGATGTCGCCCTCCTTGAACAGCACATCGGTGATGCCGCGCAGGCGGTGCTGCTGCATGCTCTGCAGCTCGTTGAGTTCGGCCGATTGCAGCACGCGGTCGGCCGCGAACTGCAGCCTGTCGTAGCGCTTGCCGGCGTCGAAGCGGTCGTAGATCTTGGTCTGGCTCATGGGGTGCCGTTCAGAAGGGGAGGATGATTTCTTCGACCTGGCGCACGCTGCCGCTGCGCAGGATCCGGGGGCGACGCTCCAGCGTGTACAGCTCGCCCTTGCCGGTCAGCTGGCTGGCCAGCACCCAGCGCTGGCCGGGCGGCACGTCCGTGGCGACCTGGGTGCCGAAGAACACGCCCATCTCGCGCACGTCCTCGCCCTTGGCGTCGTCGAAGCCGAAGGCCGCGCGCAGGTAGACGAAGGTGGTGGGTGTGTCGCTGACGCTGTAGCGCGCGCCGCTGGGCAGCTCGATCTCGCCGTTGTCGTCGGGCCGCGCAAAGCGCACCTCGGTGACCAGGCGGCGGCCGATTTCGTCGACCAGGGCGTTGGCGGTGATGGGTTCGGGCTCGGGCGCGGCGTCCCAGGCGGGCAGGCCGCGGCCCCAGGCGATGTGGATGGTCTGGGCGGCGACGGCCTTGGCGAGGGCGATGCGGCCCGCTTGCTGCAGAACTGCCATGTTCAGGGTTCCTCGGGTTCTTCGGTGGTGGTGGTGCGGGTTTCGAAGGATCGGCGCCAGGGCGTGCTGTCCCAGCGTCCGGTCCAGGTACGGGTGTTGTCGTGCGGGCGCTCGGTGCTGGCCCAGGGGTGCAGGCTGGCCAGGGCCAGCGGAGCGGGCGCCGTCCAGGCGCTGTGGGTGGCCATGGCCTGGGCTGGGATGGGCCGCAGCGGCGCGTAGTAGGCGGGCTCGCCCGTGGTGGTGGCGTTGACTTCGGTGATGCCCAGGCTGGCGTCGATCAGGATCTCGCTGTCCAGCGTCCAGGCATCGAGCAGCATGCGGTCGGCATAGGTGGCGATGGTGGTGACGCGGAACAGCTGGGCCGTGAGCACGCCGTCCGAAGGCGGTGCCTCGGTGCCGGTGCGGCGGGGCAGGCCCTGGCTGAGCTTGACGGGTTCGCCATACGGCGACACATCGATCCAGGTGCCGCTGTCGTTGTCCAGCATGCCGGCGTCCAGGCCCGGGCCGTGGTCCAGCCGCAGCGGGCGCAGGTCGTGGCCGTGGAAGACGCGGTAAAAGCGCACGTGCGCCGGCAGGCTGGCGCGTACCACATGGGCCACGCTGGCCAGCTCTGCGTCGCCGATGATGCGGCCCAGGTCCAGGTGCAGCCAGGCACCATCCTCGTCGAGCTGCGCGCCGTCATAGCCCAGCCAGCCCAGCGCACGCTGCATGGACGCGGCCGTGCCGCGCTCGCGCAGCCAGGGCAGGCCGTTGGCGATGAGTGCGGGCACGTCGTCGAAGTAGCGGTCGAACTGGGCAATGCCCCATTCGGCCGCCAGCCAGGGCAGAAAGGCCGCAGGCTCGCCCTGGGCCGGCGCGGGAAAGGCGCCGGCCAGGCCGTCCCAATTCGGGACGACCTGGTCCACGGCCTTCTCCAGCGCCGTGGCGTTGGGCGGCAGCACGTGGCGGCGGGGCGCCGTCGGGACGATGGCGGCGGTGCTCATGCCTGCAGGCCCTCGTCCACCAGCTGCACTCGGCCCAGCACCGGGTATTCGTCGGCGGCCAGCGGCGTGAGCTCGGCCGGGGCCTGGGCGTCGGGGTAGGTGACGCGGGCAATGCCGTCCACATGCAGGCGCGTGGTGATCCACGAGCGCGGCACATCGCGGCCCAGCAGCGCGTAGGCTGCAATCTGGGCGGCCAGGCCGGCCTGCAGGCGCGCCACGATGTCCACGGGCGCACCGGGCTCGCGCAGCAGGTGTGCCGTGATGTCGATGGGGTGCGGGCGCGCCAGCGATACCGACACGGGCACGCCCAGCGGCCGTGCGCCTGGCGCATTGAGGGCCGACAGCACGATGGCCAGCGTCTCTTCGGCCTGTGCGGGCTCGACCAGCCACAGCTGCACGCTCACGCGGCCGGGCTGGGGTTGTGTGGCAATGGCGCTGTGCACATTGGCGCTGGCCGTCATGGCCAGGTGCTCGTAGTGCTCGGCCGTGCCGCTGCCGGCCAGCGCGCGCACGCGCAGCAGGATGCGCTGGCGGTAGCGTTCGTCGCTTTCCCCGGGCAGTCGGGCCACGTCATAGAAGGCGCCCTTGTGGTCCAGGTCCGAGCCCTGGGCGAACGCAATCAAATGCGCACGCGCCACATCATTGACGCGCGCCCGGTACAGCAGCTCGCGGTAGGCGTGCGCCTCCAGCAGCTTGTTGAGCGGCTCGCTCTCCAGCGCCAGGACCTCGGCGGCCTCGGGGTGGCGCGCCAGCAGATCGGCGCGGTGGGCGTCGAGGATGCGCTCGAAATCCAGCGTCTCGACGACGCCGGGCGGCGGCAGGGCATCCAGTGCAGGGGTCATGTCTTGCTTCATGAAAGGGTGCGGGCAATAGGCATCTGCAGGCTCAGCGGTGCCGGGCGGCGCGTGTTGTTGAAGGTGCCGATCAGCGTCAGGTCGGCGCGCGCGGGTGTGGCCGGATCGCGCTCGATCACGATGCGTGTCAGGCGGATGCGGGGCTCCCAGCGCATCAGCGCGCTGGCCACGGCGGCGCGCAGGCGTGCCTGGGTGGCGTTGTTGTCGGGCTGGTCCAGCAGCGCCGGGACCAGCGATCCATAGTCGCGGCGCATCACGCGCGAGCCGATGGGCGTGGACAGGATGTCGGCCACGCTCTGGCGCAGATGCTCCATGCCCTCGATGCGGCGGCCTGTGTGGCGGTTCATAGCGGCCCCTGCGTGACGGCGTCGCCTGCTCTGACGCCGCCGTGTCGGTGGCGCAGCAGGCTGATGGGGCCGGTGGTCACATCGGGCGCGCCGGCCAGGCCCTGCGCATTGACGGTGGCCGAACCGCCGCTGGCCTGCAGGCTGATGCCTTGCTCGTCGATGCTGATCACCGAGTTGCCCACGCGCAGCGTGATGCCGTGGGCCACGTTGATGTTGAGACGGCCCGTGGTGCTGTCGTGCTCCATGAAATCGGTGGGGCTCCACTGCGTGTGGCACACCCCTTCGCGGTCGCTGGGCTGGGCTGCGGCGCTGCTGTAGATGCCGGTCAGCGCCACGGCGCCCAGCAGGTCGCCGCCGGGCGACAGCAGCAGGCATTGCTCGCCCACGGCCGGTGGCCACCAGACGCTGGCGTTCTCGCCCGCGGCGCGCATGGCCAGCCAGGGAATCCAGTTGGTGGTCAGGTTGCCGGTCTTGACGCGGCAGCGCGCAGGGCGCGCATGGCGGACTGCGGCGATGGTGCCCGTGCGGATCAGCCCTTCCAGGCGGCGGATGATCTCGTACGGGCTCTCGGTTTGTGCAACGGGCGAATCCATGGCGTTCATGGTGCCGGCCGGGCCCTTGCGTGTCGCCGTGTGCCGGGCGTGGCGCACGCTGCCACATGCGGCCCGACATGCAGCCCGGCATGGAGCAGGGCCACGCCTCAGCGCGGGTCGTAGTTCCACTCGGCCACCTTCTCGCCGAACAGGAACAGCTCCCACAACTGGCGCTGCGCAATGTCGAGCTGGCCTGGCGGCTCGGGCTTGTAGATCAGGTCGAAGGCGCCGGGGTTGCCCTCGCGCGGGCGCGCCAGTACGGCCTCCACCAGGTCGATCTCGATGGCGAGCTGCTGCGGCTGCGAGGCGGCTGCAGGGTCCGTGGAAGGAGGCGCAATGTCGAAGCGGATCGCCTGCTCGCGCCTTTCGGCATGGTCGAACAGGTCGGGCTGGTGGCGCCGCGCCCAGACCAGCAGCGGCACGGTCACGGCATCGATGCTGCCGGTGAAGTCCGCAATCACCAGGCTCAGCGTGTAGCGGTATTCCCAGGAAAGGGACGGCGTGCCCGTGTTGACCACACGGCCCCTCTGGATGGTGAAACGGATGTTCCGCGGCGACTGTTGCAGCTGGGGCAGGGCAGCGACGAGCGCGTCGCGCAGGCTAGCGGGCTTGAGCATGGCGTGGGTCCTGGGTCATGGTGCTGGTCAGGGCGCTGGTCAGGGCGAGCCCGGCGTCGTAGGCGCGCTCGCAGGCGCTGCCTCGGTGGCGGGCGTCGTCAGCAATGCGCGCCAGCGCTCCCGCTCGCTCGTCAGCGCGGCGCTGCAGCTCGGCGAGCAGATCGAGGGCTGCGGTGTCTGGCGCGCACTGTCCGGCAGCGGCGCGAGCCTGGGCGGCGGCACGGTGGGCGGTGATGTAGTCGGCGAGGTCGCCGCGCAGCCGGCCAGCAGCAGCGCGGGCAGCATCGGCATCCGCCGCAGCGCGCGCCAGGGCCAGGTCCGTGTCGCGTGCAAGAAAGTCGAGGCGTTCACGGTAGGCTCCTTCCCGTTGTCGATAGCGTTCGGATGCGTGCAGCGCGGCGGTGGCAGCGGCCTGGCGGTCGGTCGCCAGATCCGTGCGTGCCTGCGCCGCATCGCGCTCGGCACCCAGCCGCGCCAGCGACTGCCAGACCAGCAGCGCCGCCAGCAGCAGGGCCAGCAGCTGCCAGGCATGGGTTTGCAGGCGGTCCATCAAGGCTGGGCCTCCATGCAGGCCGCGTGGCGCGCCTGCTGGCGTGTCCACACGCCGCGGCATACCTTGTTGCCGGGTGCCGAGCAGTCAAAGCGCCAGCGCGCGGGCCGGCCTGCGCCATCCCATCGATAGGCGCTGAAGCCCTGCAAAGGCTGGGTGCTGGTCATGAATCGCCAGGACAGGTAGGACTGGCAGGCGCCGGCGTAGTCGCCGGCCCGTGTCCTGGCCAGCATCGAGGAGCCGCGCCAGGCCCCGCAGCCGTATTGGCCTGCGAAGTCCACCGCCTGGGCGAACTCGGCCGGGTGCACTCGCGTGTCACCCAGCGAATCGCGCACGCAGGCGCCGTACTGCTGCTCCAGCAGGTTGATGGCCAGCTCGCGCGCCCGTTCGCGGGTGATGGGCGGGTCGGCCAGGGTCACGCGTGTGCCGTCCTCGTAGCGCGTGGCGCCGTGGCCGATGGTGGGCACATCGCCGCGAACCGGGATGATCGGATCTGCGCTGAAGCCTTCTGCGGCAATCCAGGCCGCGAGAATGGCCGCGCCAATGCCCAGTCCTGCCGCTGGCATGCGGGCCGTGCTCATGGGGCCGCTCCGGTGTCTGTGGCGGTCGAAGACGCCTTCCTGCGCGCAGCGTCCTCGGCCTGGCGCGCGCGCCGGTCCTCGCGCTCATTGCGCCAGCGCCACAGCAGATACGCGGCCTGCAGCAGCACGTAGACGATGGTCAGCGCGGTGGCGGTATGGGTCATGGTCCAGCCATTGGCCACGTTCGCGGCCACGACGGTGACGGGAGGCGCGGCCTTGGCGCCTTCCAGGGCAGCGGTCCTGACGATGGTTTCTCGGTCCATGTCAATCCCAGAAACTGATCAGGGGCAGGCTGGGCGCCTGGGCAGGTTCGGTCAGCTCGACGGCCAGGCCGGCGGGCAGATGGGGGCCGTGGGCCGGCAGGCCCGGGTTGCGCTCCAGCGTGGCTTCCACCACGCCGCGCGTGGCGCCCAGCTGGCGCATGCACAGCTCGTCCAGCGTTTCGTATTCACGGGCAATGGCCAGCATCAGGCGCGCTCCCTGTGTGCAGGGTCGGCGGGAGCGGCGGCACGGGCCGGTGGCGGTATCGCCTGATCCGGCGCGGGAAAGGGAATGGCAAGACTCACTGAAGCTCCTCGTGGGCCGGCCCGCGCGGACCTGTTCCTGGTGCACCTGCCATGCGTGTGGCTGCGGATGCCGGGAACGCCTCAGGCCACCGGATCGCGGTAGCACCAAGCAGGCGGTATGCCGGGTCCGGCGCGCGGGCCGGGTATGAATGCCATGTTTGCCGACGGGAGCAGGCCCGGCAATCGCTGCAGCCTGTGCGCGCTGCGGGCACGCCAGCGGCCATGCCGAATGCAGAAATGACAAGACCCCGCAGGGCGGGGTCTTGTCATGGTGCGGGTGAGAGGGTCTAGCAGCGCTTGCTGCCAACTACCTGGCTGCGATGCAGATGGTCGGACAGGTCACCCGCCGCCGCGCTGAGCTTGCGTGACACGGGCAGCAGCAATGCGGTAATGGCCGAGGCGTGCACGGCCGTGCCCCGGGCTGCAGCCAGCAGCTCGCAGATGGCGGCCACTTGCTCGCTGGCGCTTTCCACATCGTCCCTGACCGTCTCAATCTGGTGCTGCATCGCGTCTTCTTTCTACTGTATGCACATACAGTATAGGTCGAATGACCAGATGTTTCAATTTGATGTGACCCTTTTTCATCTGCTGATTGGCGATGACTGGCAGGGCCTTTGGTCGGGCTGCGCGCATGTTGGGCTGACGTGTGCCGGGCGGCCTCCGAAGCTCTTTGCTGGCCCGCACGGATCCCGCGCAGTGAAGGCAAGTGATTGTTTTTGAATGGATAACGACCCGCCCCCCGCGCACCACGCACCAACGCCGCTCAACTGCGGCGAACACTGCTCAAGCCCGCTTCCTGTAGAGGAGGCGGGCTTTTTTTCTGGGTTCTGGGGGCAAAACGGAACGGGTTGAAACCGGCACAAAACAGCGCAAAATCACATCACAATCCCGCGCAGATCCCGCTTGTGATCCCGCGCGGGCTGCAGGAGGTGGGATGGCGTATTTCCGGAAGGTGAAGAACGGCTGGCGGGCCGAGGTGGAGCGCGCGGGCATCCGGCGCACCGCCACGCGGGCGACCAAGGCCGAGGCGCAGGGCTGGGCCGTGGCCGAGGAGGCGGCCATTCTGGCCGGTGCGCGCGGGGAGTTTCCGCGGCGCACGCTGGCCGAGGCGGTGGAGCGCTATCGGCGCGAGGTCACCGACAAAAAGACGGCCAGCACGGCGCGGGCCGATCATTTGCGCTTTGATGCCTGGCTGCGCGAGTTTCCCGAGCTGGCCTCCAAGGTCTTCCACGAGATCACGGGCGACGACCTGGCGCGCTGGCGCGATGCGCGGCTGCAGCAGGTCTCCGGCGCCAGCGTGCTGCGCGAGGCGCAGCAATTCCGTCCGATCTGGACGCTGGCGGTCAAGCAGTGGAAATGGGTGGGCAAGAGCCCCTGGCCCGAGATCAAGCTGCCGGCCAAGTCCCATGCGCGCCGGCGCACGGGGCAGTGGAGCGAGGTGCGGCGCATGCTGCGCTCGGCCAATGTCTCGCCGCGCCTGGCGCCTGTCACCGCCATGGAGCAGACGGCCTGGACCATGCTGGTGGCCCTGCACACGGCCATGCGCAGCGGCGAGATCCTGCGCATGGGCCGCAGCAATGTGGATCTCAAGCGCCGGGTCTACCACCTGCCGCACCACAAGACCGAGGCCAAGGTGGGCGAGCGCCATGTGCCGCTGACGCGCCGTGCCGTGCGCCTGCTGCGCGTGCTGGACGCCGCCGCCGAGGCTGCCGGGCGCGACGCCTACTGGACCATCAGCGACGCCAGCCGCGACACGCTCTACCGCAAGCTGCGCGACCGGGTGATGGTGGAGGGCCTGCGCTTTCATGACCTGCGAGCCACGGCGCTGACCTGGCTGAGCAAGCGCGTGGATGTGATGACGCTGGCCCGCATCAGCGGCCACGTGGATATCAACGAGCTGTTCAATACCTATTACCGGGAGACGGCCGAGGACATAGCGGCACGGTTGTAGGCAGGATGGCTGCCAGGAATATCACTCTAATATGATATGTTGACAATATTATTCTGGAGTGATAATTTCAATTCATCATCTTGAGATGATATTTTGAATGCCCTGGCCAGGAGAACACCATGGACCACCTGTTGCAACTGCCCGATCAGCTTGCGCTGCACCTGAAGTCGCTGCGCAAGGCCGCTGGCGTGAGCCAGGCCCAACTGGCACAGCGGCTGGGCGTGTCCCAGTCGCGTGTGGCGGCGATAGAGCGTGACCCGGCCGCCATCAGCGTGCGCCAGCTGATGGAGATCCTGCAGCTGCTGGATGCCGATCTGCTCATGCGGCCCAGGGCGGATGCGGTGGCTTCTCCTGCGTCTGCACCTATGTCTGTGCCTGCGCCTGCTGCGTTGAGGGTGGCCGAGCCAGCTCCACAACCGTACGCGGGTGACAACGTGCCCCGCAAGCCCGCCGACCGCCCCGTGGCCTTCAAGCCGCAGGCGCTGCCGCCGCACTGGCAGGACCGCAAGCCGAAAGGGTCCTGGTGATGGCGGCGCTGGGCGTCTGGATGAATGGGGAGCGGGTGGGCACCTGGGAGGTCACGCGCACGGGCCGCCATGTGTTCGCCTATGACCCGGCCTGGCCGCAGAGCGCGCATGCGCGGCCGCTGTCGCTGTCCATGCCCTTCACCCGCGACCTGACGGTGGCGGGCGAGGTGGTGGCCCATTATTTCGACAACCTGCTGCCGGACGGCGAGGGCATTCGCCGGCGCATTCACCAGCGCTTCGGGCTGCGCGGGATCGATGCGTTTTCGCTGTTGGAAGCCATTGGCCGCGATTGCGTGGGGGCCGTGCAACTGTTGCCCGAGGGGGCCGTACCCGAAGGGTTCGATCAGGTGCGGTTCGAGCCGCTGAGCGAGGCGCAGATTGCAGAGCACCTGGCCAGTCTGGGTGGCGGGTTTGGTGCGCTGGAGGTGGACCAGGAGTTCCGGCTGTCCATTGCCGGTGCGCAGGAGAAGACGGCGGTGCTGCGCCATGGCGGCCAGTGGTGCCGCCCGCTGGGCGCGACGCCGACCACGCATATCCTGAAGCCGGCCATCGGCGTGGTGCCGCACTGGCACTACGACCTGAGCGAGTCAGTGGCCAATGAGTGGCTGTGCGCCCGGCTGCTGGCCGAGCTGGGCTTTGCCGTGGCCGACAGCAGCATCGAGACCTTTGGCGGGCAGCAGGTGCTGTGCGTGGAGCGCTTTGACCGCGCCTGGACGGCCCAGGGCTGGATTGCGCGTCTGCCCCAGGAAGACTTCTGCCAGGTGCGCGGCGTTGCCAGCGCCAACAAGTACGAGACCCACGGCGGGCCCGGCATGCTGCAGTGCCTGCAGGTGCTGCAGCATGGCAGCGAGCCTGCCCAGGATTGCGCCCGCTTCGTGATGGCCCAGCTGGCGTTCTGGCTGCTGGCGGCCACGGACGGGCATGCCAAGAATTTCTCGGTGTTCCTGCAGCCGGGCGGCGGCTATGAGATGACGCCGCTGTACGACGTGCTGTCGGCCTGGCCCATCATCGGTCACGGCCACGGCAAGATTGCCCGCCAGCGCGCCAGGATGGCCATGGCCCTGCCGGGGCGCAGCCGCCACTACCGCCTGGCCGAGATCCAGCGCCGCCACTGGAAGGCCCTGGCCGAGACCACGCGCATCGCAGGCCTGTGGGAGAGCATGGTGGAGATGGTCGAGGCGCTGGACGGCGCCATCGACCGGCTGCAGCCGCGCCTGCCGGCCAGCGTGCCGCAGCCTATGGCCCGGCAGATCTTCGACGGGGCGCGCGACCAGGCTCGCCGCTTTCTTGCGGGCAGCGATCACTGAGCGCACGGCGATGGCCTGGTGCCGGCTCACCGGCGCCCCTCGGCCCAGGCCTTGACGTCGGCCATGCGCCAGTAGCGGATGCGGCGGCTGGCGTTGATGAAGGGCTTGGGAAAGTCCGGGCGCTTGGTCAGGCGCGCGGTGACGTGCTCGCGGCTCAGGCCCAGGTAGTTGGCGATGCCCTGGGTGTCCAGGCGCGGGGCGCTGTGAAAGAGTTCCATGTTCTGTTGCGTCATTGCGGTGTTCTCCGATGTCGTGTCCGGTGCTTGATCAGGGGTGGCGCGTCGTGATGGACTTGCCTGCCTTCTTGCGCTCCACACGTTCAACTCGCTCGACTCGCAGCACGGGCCGGCCGCTGGCCAGCAGGGCGCAGGCCTGGGCGTGGCTGGCGCTGGCCGCCTTCAGGCGCAGCACGGGCAGCAGGCGGGCGTCGGCCAGTTGATCCAGCTGCGCTGCGTCCACGCCGTGGGGGATGAGGGTGGCGCGGTAGCTGCGCAGGGCGGTGATGTTGTGGTGCATGGTGGGTCCTCCTGGGGTGGATCAGCTGGTCAAGAAAGGGTGGTTGGATGGCGTGGCGCCGGATGCGGGGCGGTGCAGCACGGAATCGGGCGCGGAAGGGTTGGCCCGGTCCTCGCGCTGGTGCCCGCCGCGGCCGATGAGGGCGCGCAGCGTGTGGCCCGTGAGCCGGGCCGTACAGTTATTGAAACCAGTCCAAGCGCGCGCCAGCGGCGCGCGGGCGGGCAGGGCGGGCGGGGCGGGCGGGGCCGTGTCGGCGACCTCGGCACCCTCGGCGCCCTCGACGCTTTCTGCACCGTGGTTTTCCTGGAACTCCAGCGTGGCGCGAGCCACGCTGCGCCAGGCGATGCGGCGCGAGACCAGCCACTGGCCGCGCCGGGTTTCCAGGCCCACCACGCGGCCGCAGCCGGGCGCGATGGCCTCGCCGTACTGGTTGACGGCGCCGGCGGGCACGGGGCGGCGTGCCATGCGCAGATGCCAGCGGTCGCGGGCCAGGCAGTGGCCGCCCATGGCTTCCATGTAGAGGCGCCAGTCGGCGGGGATGTCGGGCCCGTGGCGGTGGCTGGCGCCCCAGGCCTTCCAGCTGGCCTTGTCGCCGTCGATGCGGATCTGTTCGACCTGGTCCTTGCTGACACGGCGCAGCTCGCGCCAGACGCAGACGCTGGGCATGCCCACGGCCTGGAACTGGCGAATGCCCCAGCAGGCGGCCCAGGCGTCCACGCGGCGGTGGCCGGGCATGCCGCCCTGCTCCACATCCCACAGGCGGCCCTGCACCACGTCGAGGTGGTCGGCCAGGGCCGCATGGCCCACGCTCTTGGCGATGTACTTGGCCACGTAGCCGGCAGCGCCGCCGCCGGTCATGCGCTTGACGTTGACGCGGTTGCGCTGGGCACCGCGCTCGTCGCCATCTTCGCTGAGCCACCATTTGCGGATGGCGGCCTCGATGTGCCGGGCGTGCTCCTCGCACTCGGCCCAGACCAGGGCGTGCCAGTGCGGCGTGGCGTCATGGTGCGGCTCGGCCACGCGGATGCCGTACATGGCGATGCGCTGGCGGCCCAGGTGAGATCGCACGCGCGCCCACATGGTGCGCAGCCACAGCTGGGCATCGCGCGGCGTGCTGCGGCCGTCGTAATGGGGATTGGGGCGCGGCCGGCCGCCGCTGCCCAGCGTGACGGCGTGAAAGCGGCTGGGCGCCGTCAGCGTGAGAAAGAGACCGACGTGGCTGCGCGCGTCGGCATATTCCTCTGCGCCGCGGATGCGCGTCATCAGCTCGCCGCCACGGATCACGGGGTTGGCCGGCGACAGCGCGGCCAGCTCGGCCAGGGTGAAGACCTGGCCGGCCTCGTTTCGGTAGAGGCTGCGCTCCAGCGCGCGGGCGTTGCGTTCGATCTGCGCGGTGCGCCGGCGCACGGTGGTATTGCTGGCATAGCCGCCGGCGCTGCGGTTGACGATGCCCAGCTTGACGGCGCCAGCCTCCACGGTGCGCGTGACGTGGCGGCGCAGCATGCGGCGCCACCAGGCGGCATCCAGCGCGCGGCGGATGGCGGGCTCGCCGGCCAGCGGCGTGCTTTCCTGCAGGCCCAGCATGCGCAGCATCAGCCGCACCAGGTCCACGCGTGCGGCCAGGTCCATGTTCTGGGCCTGGGCGCCGGCGTCGAGCTCACCGACTTCGTCGCTCAGGCGCCTGGCCATCTGGCAGATCTCGTAGTCGTCCAGATTCCATTCGGCCGCACGGCCGTGGCGGCTGGCAAAGTCGTCAATGGCGGCCAGCGCGTCGTGGCAGGCGGCCCATTCGGGCTGGCCGTTGGCGTGTTGCGCGCCCTTTTGCCAGTCGCCCAGGCCCAGCAGCTTCATGGGCTGCAGCCACTGCGGCGGCAAGGCTTTTTCCAGCGCCTGCATGGCGCGCTGGACCATGTGGGGGCGGGGCTTGTGCTGGTCCCATTGCTGCAGGCTGGCGGTGCGCAGCCTGCGGCCGGTGGATTTGGCGGCGAGCAGGACGGACATGGGCTCAGGTCCTCAGGGCCAGCGCGCGCAGCGGCAGCAGGCAGCTGCGCAGCGCGCGGATCTGGCGGCGGATGGCGTCGCGCTCGGGCGGCGGCATTTCGCGCCAGTCGCGCAGGGCCAGCTCCTCGATCTCGCCGTCTATGCCCGCCAGCAGCACCAGGGCCATGCGGTAGTGGCTGGCCAGGCCCGCCCATTCGCGGCTTTCGGCGCTGCCGCAGCGGCCATTGGCGCAGCGCTGCGCGGCCTCGCGCTGCAGTTCGCGCAGGCGGATGCGGCAGTCCTGGACGCTCAGGCGCTGGTAGGCCTCGGGCAGCGCGGGCGGGTCCTCGGGCCGGTATTCGGGCGCGGGCGCATCGTCTGCCCGCA
Source organism: Alphaproteobacteria bacterium (assembly GCA_005884685.1). Classification (GTDB taxonomy): domain Bacteria; phylum Pseudomonadota; class Alphaproteobacteria; order Rhizobiales; family Xanthobacteraceae; genus PALSA-894. The sequence goes on along the minus strand of VBAH01000065.1, from coordinate 9,377 downwards.
GCAGTCGCATCAGATCGGAAAGGCGCAGGTCGCCGAGCTTCATGGTCTGTCCAGGTCGTTTCAGGGTGAGCGCATCCCGCAGGGCCTTCATGCAGGCTCCGCAGGTTGCGGGAAAGGGGGTGGGGTGGCGGCGGTGCAGGCGGGCTGCCCGCGCGCCGGGTGGGGCGCCGTCAGGAGCGGCGAAGGCGCCCCGGCCGCGCTAGCTGCGCGCGCCTTCGCTGGATTGGGCGGATTCGGCCGCCTGGGCTGCGCGGTGCGCTGCGCCTTCGTATTGCGAGGACGGCATGGCGTCCAGCTGGGTCTGCAGCAGCTTGCGCTTGATGTGCGTGCTCATCGGCAGGATCACCATGGGGTTGGGAATGGCGCTGGGGCTGATGGTGCGGTTGATCTCGGTCACCGCCGAGAACACATGGCCGCACTCGAAGTTGCGGCACTGGAAGATGGTCTCGCGGCTGGTGCTGGTCAGCTGCAGGCTGGTGCGGGTGTAGGCGTGTTCGTTGCAGTGGGGGCACATCATGCGCATGGCAGGCTCCTGGGGGCAGTTGGGATCGAAGACAAGGCGGTGAACAGGTCGGCGCGGGTGGCTATCGCGCCTGATCGGCCTGGGGCAGCGGCGGCATCTGCTGCTCGTACTGCTGCATGCCCATGCGGTACAGCTTCAGCGCGAAGTTGGAGGCGCTGCGGCTTTCACGGCTGGCATAGCGGGCGTGGCGTTCGCGTTCGGATGCCGTCATGCGCAGTGGCACGGGCCTGTCATGAAGCACCGGAGCCGCAGGGATACCGGGCACGGCTCTGGGGGAGTGCATGGCTGTCATGTAGTATTTGGGATGGTTTGGATGGTTTGGTTACACGCTGACTGCATCATTGCTCGAAATTTCGAGCATGTCAATTGATGAATAGAAGAAATTTCGATCACATCGGTGAAAGGCTGAGGCAAGAGCGTCTGCGTCTGGACGTGGCGCAGCTCGCCATGGCCGACGCCTGCGACGTCTCGCGCGGCACCCTGGCCACCTGGGAGAAGGGCGAGCAATCGCCCAATGCGGCCGCCCTGGCCGTGATGGCGGGCCTGGGCGTGGATGTCCTGTATGTGGTCACGGGCCAGCATGCGAACGCATCGGTCCAGACCCTGGCGCCCGACGAGCGCGAGCTGCTCGATTGCTACGGCCGGGCCGACGATTCGGGCCGCGCCGCCATCATGGCCGTGGCGACCCTGGCCGCGCGTTGAACGGCCTGCGCCGGCCGCTCCAGGACGCGCTCTACCCGCCCCTCTCGCTCACTTGGCACGCGTCTCCAGCGTCAGCTTGGAGGTGAAGCCGCCGTCGCCCAGCTCATGCTGGATCTTGACGACCAGCCACGGCGTGTCATCGATCTCCGCCTTGAACCCCTGCAGCTTCAGCGGCGTCTGCGGCATCAGGTCGGGCCGCGCCAGCGCCAGCTTCAGGCCCATGGTGGCCTTGGCGCGGTTGATGCGGCCCATCTCGGCCTTGGCTGCGGCCTGCGCCTCGGCCTCGCTGCCGTAGGTGTCCTTCAGGCGCTTTTCGTTGTCCTCGGCGCCCTGCGTGGCGCTGCGTTTTTCGGCGCGATCCGCGTCGTTCCAGTACGCGCGAACGCCGCTGTAGTCGTTGCGCGCGGCCGTGTGGTAGGCGTGGCTGTCGCCCTCGGCGCGCGTGAGCGTGGCGGCCTCCACGGCCTGGCCGGCAGCGGTGATCTTGCTGTCGATGGCGATGAAGGCCAGCTTGCCCTTCTTGACCGTGCACACGGCGTCGTACTGACGCGCCAGGCGGCTGCAGAAGTTCAGGTCGCTTTCGTGGGTCTGGTCGATGTGGTCCACGCGCAGGTTCTCGAACTGCGCGTCCACGCGCACCTGCAGGCCGTTGCGCTGCGCAATGCTGCGCACGATCTGGCCCAGCGTGCTGTTGTGGTAGCTGTGCTCGGAGCGCGTGCGCAGCTGGCGCTTGAGCTCGGCCGAGCGCGCATGCACCACGATCCTGTCGGGCGCACCCTGGTGCTCCACCTCGTCCACCTCGTAGGTGCCCTTGTCGACCAGGCCGTGGCCGGCCCAGCCCAGCTTCAGCGCGATCTTGGATCCCTTGCCCGGCATGGGCAGGCGCCCATCGCTGTCGTCCAGCGTGATGTCCAGCTTGTCGGCCTCTTCGCCGCGCGATTCGGACAGCGTCAGGTTCATCAGCCGCGTGTTCACGCTGCTGGTGATGTCGCGCCCGTCCAGGACGATTTCGTACTGGGGCTTGGCGTGCAAGTATTCCTGCGTGGCCATCAGATCCACCATTCCCAGAAGTCGTCATCGGGCCAGGGGTCGACGCCGCCGCCGCCTTCGGCCAGGTGATCGTCCACGCGGGCCAGCTTGAGATCGAACTCGATGCGGCGCGGCTTGCCGCCCGGTGTGTAGTGCGTGCCGGTCTGCTGGAGGCTCTCGATGACCCAGGCGCCCAGGATGCTTTCGCCGCCCACCAGGGCCCATGCCTTGCCCTGGTCGGCCATTTCGCGCAGGTCGTCCAGCGACTTGGCCGTGCCCCGGAACTCGGGTGCGAGCACGCCGGTCAGGCCCAGCGTTTCATCGCCTGGGCCCAGTGACTGGCGGGCGGGGCGCGCGCCCACGCGGCTGTTGCTCGGGTGGCGCCAGGTGCTGCTGCGCACCAGCTTGTCGAATGCCAGTGTGTCGATGCCAAAGGCAAACTGGCCCAGTGTGATCAGCATGCTCATGCTCCTCAGTCGATGTCCGACAGCTGCGACAGCACGCTGGAGCGCTTGGCCATGTCGCGGCGGTCCAGCTCGGCGGCCACGGCGCGGGCAATGGCCTGCGCGTCCTGGCCGGGCGCGGCGTTGACGGTTATGTGGATGGTGGCGCCGGCCACCGGGGCCGGTGCCGGCGCGGGTGCAGCGGCGCTGGCCAGCGGCGGGCGGCTGTCGATGCGCACGGCGCCCGTGTCGGCCAGGGCCGGCATGGCGCCCGTGGCCAGCGTGGCCGCCGTGGCTGCGGCCGCAACACCCTGGCGCAGTGCGCCGGCGCGGCCCTGGTCGGGTGCTGACGCATCGCCGGATTTGAACCACGAGCCCACCGACGAGGCCAGGCCGCTGATGCCCTTGCCCGCCAGGTCAGAGACCACGCCGAACAACCCGCCCGTAGCGCCATCCAGACCGGCCTTGCCGGCCTCCAGCAGCGTGCCGCCGACGCCCTTCCAGTCGCCGGCCTTGAAGGCGGTGGACAGGCCGTCCCAGTTCTGCATGATCGAGCCGCCCGCGCCCATCAGGCCGCCTGCGAGCCGGCCCATGGGTGTCATGCGCACCAGGCCCATCAGCGATGCGGCTGCGCCACCCAGACTGCCGCCCAGGCCACCGCCGACGGCACCCAGGCCGGCGCCCAGCAGGCCCATGACGGCGCCCGCTCGGCCCTTGCCTGCACCTGTAACTGCGCCTGCACCGCCGCCGAAGATGCGGCCTGCAGCGCGGCCCGCGCCGGCCAGTGCGGTGCCTATGCTGCCCATGGCAGCGCCGCGGCCCATCATGGCCAGCGACAGGACCACAGCGCCCAGCCCGCGCCTGAGCACGCCCGCAGCGTTGCTGGCCATGCGCAAGCCTCCCGACAGCAGACCCATGGCTCCGCCACCGCCGCTCATCATGGACAGGGACAGGACCACGGCGCCCACGCCGCGCCGGAGCACGCCCACGGCGTTGCTGGCCATGCGCATGCCGCCGGCCAACAGGCCCATGGCACTGCCGCCACCGCTCATCATGCCAAGCGACAGGACCACGGCCGCCAGGCCGCGCCTGAGCACACCCAAGGCACCGCTGCCTGCGCCCATGGCCGCACCCAGCAGGCCGAACACGGTGCGCGTGAGCAGCAGCGGCGCCAGCAGGCCGAACAGCACGCTGCTCACCACGCCGACGCCTGCGACCAGCAGGCCCAGCACGGCCACGATGCGCAGCGTCCACTGCACGATCTGGGGATGCTCCTTGACCCAGGCACGCATGCCTTCGGTCATCTCGCGCAGCGTGCCCAGCACGGCCTTGAGGTCGGACTCGATGGTCGAGCCCATGTCGCTCAACAGGCCGTTGTAGCTGTCCTTGACGGACTCGTATTGGGCCGAGACCGAGTCCTTCAGGATGGCCACGCGCCCATCCAGATCCGCCTGTGACTTGAGCTGGGAGGCGATCTGCTGGTAGCCGCCCGGGCCCTGCTGGAGCAGCGCCTCCAAGGCCTTGCGCGTCTGCGCATCGCCGCCGGCCAGCTTGTCCAGCGCAGCGGCGCGCAGCTTGTCGCTGCCCAGGCTCTGCAGCTTTTGCAGCTGGGCCATCATCTGCTCGGTGCCGCCGAACTGGCCGCTGGCGTCCTTGAAGTCCAGCGACACGCCCTGGCCCGCGAGCATCTTGTTGACCTGGCCTAGTTTGGCCGGGTCCATGGAGTTCTTGACCAGGTTGCCGACGGCCTTGCCCGCGGCCTCGCCGCTGATGCTGGCGTCGTTGAGCATGAGCAGCAGCGGCGCGAACATCTGTCCCGACCTTGCGCCCTGCTGCCCCAGCTGCGGCAGGGCCTTGCCGATGGCATCCAGGCCCTTGACCATGCCTGTCGGGTCCAGTCCCAGGTGGGAGGTGCGCTGCACCGTGTCGGCCAGTGCGGCCATGTCGCCCGCGCTTGCGCGGGTGGCCTGCTGCAGCTGCGCCGCGAACTCGCCGGCCTCCTTGGCGGGCATGTTCAGCACCGCGCCCAGGTTGGCCGCCTGCTGTGCCACGCCGCCCAGCACATCCTGCGAGGACACACCCTGGCGCTGCAGCTGGTTCATCATCGCGATGTAGTCGGCCGTGCTGCCGGGCATGTCGGTGCCCAGGCTCTTGGCCAAGTCCAGCACCTGCTGGTAATCGGCGCCCGGCTTGCCGTTGCTGCCCGCCATGGTGGCGCGCAGCTGCGCGGCGGCCTGGTCGTCGGTCATGAAGGCCTGGCTCACGGCGCGCACGGGCGCCAGCATCTTGCCGCCCGTCTCGCGCAGCGCTTGGCCGCGATCGGCCAGGGTCTTGCTCTGCTCGCGCAGGGCGTCGATTCTCTCCAGCCGCTGGGCGGCCGGTGCCACCACCTTGCGCTGCTTTTCCATCTGGGCCGTGGTGGCGCGGATGTCGTTGTGCAGCTTGCGCTCGTGCGCCGACAGGTTGCCCGTGTCCACGCCCGCGCCGCGCAGGCCTTCGCGCATGTCCATCAGGCGCGATCGCTGCGTGGCGCGCAGCAGCGCCAGGCGCTCTTCCTCGACCTGGGCCGAACGCAGCGCGCGCAGCATGGCGCGCGAGGGCTGCTCGCCCGCGCCCGATTCCAGCCGCAGCTGGGCCATCTGCTGGCGCGCGCCGCGCAGCCGTGCCGTGGTGTCTGCCAGGCCGCTGCGCAGCGCGCGGTAGTCGCCCAGCTGGGTTTGCTGCTGCTGCAGCTTCTTCAACTGGTCGACCGTTTCCTTGAGTTCCCTGGCCGTGTTGCTGCTGGTTCTGCCCAGCAGCGCCAGGGGCTGGTGCACGCGCTCGGCCTGCTTGAGCACCTCGTCCAGGCGCAGGGTGTCAACGGCCATGGAGGGCTCCCTGGCCGGTGCGGTGTTGGCGTTGGGTGGAGGTCATGGGCAAGGGGCGTGCAAGAGAGGGGCGAGAGGCGGGCGATGGAGTGGAGGTGGTGCTCAGTACTGGCTCAGTCCTGGCTTTCATAGCGCTCGCGCGCCCGTTCATGCCATTGGCCGAGTTCGGCCAGCGACATGTCCTCCATGTCCGCCGGCCGCCAGTGGAAGACCATGGCCAGGTCGGCCATGGCGTCCTCTACGCGCTCGGGAATTGCTCCCTCTGCGCCTTCGGCACCAAAAAAGAGGCCACCTCCGTACCCAGGGTCACCAGGTCGGCGGGGTCCAGCTGCAGCACCTCGGCCTTGTGCAGCATGGGCTCGGTCACGCGCGGCAGCAGGGTCTGCAGCGCGGTCACGTTCATGTGCAGCAGCTCGACCAGCGACAGGCCGCGCAGCGCGCCGGCATTGGGGCGGCGCACCAGCACCCGGGCCAGGTCGCCGCCGGGGCGCTTGAGCGGCACGTCGAGCGTGATCTCGCGCGCATCGCCCGATGCGAGGGCGGCCGCATTGGCGGCAGCCTGGTTCTGGAGGTCTTCCTGGGGCTTGGTGGTGTCCATGGTGTGTCAGCGTTCGGGTGAAGAAAAGAGGAGGACCGGGCCAACTGGCCCGGTGGGGCCCGGTGAGGTCAGGTCAGGTGAGCCAGGCTCAGATGCCCAGCGCGGCGCGGACCTGCGCGAGGCGGTCGATGCCGTTGACGACTTCGACGAAGTTGACCGGATCGATCTCGATCAGCACCTGGCCGTTGATGGACAGGCGGTAGTAGCTGACGGCCAGCTTGTACTTGATCTCGGTCTTGTCGCCGGCCTTGGCCTTGCCGGGGTCGAACTCCGAGAAGCGGCCACGCATGACCACTTCCAGCGAGTCCACGCCTTCGCTGTCATCGCCCTGCAGGGCGCCGGCGAAGCGCAGCAGCACGCCGTCGTGGCGCAGCGTGCCCCAGGTGGAGATCAACTCCTTCATGTAGCCGGCAGCGGTCAGGTCGGCCTCGATGGCCTCCATGCCGAAGTCCAGGCTGACCTCGCCGTTCATGCCGCCGGCGCGGTACTTCTCCATCTTGCGGGTGAGCTTGGGCAAGCCCACTTCGGGCATGTCGCCGATGTACGAGTTGCCATCCACGAAGGTGGCGAAATTCTTGAGAGAGCGGGGCAGTCCCATGGTGCTTTTCTCCTGTGTATCCGGTGTGTTCGGTGTATTGGGTGTGTCGGGTGCGGCCGCCGCTTACTGGCCGGTGCCCACGCGCAGGGCGAAGTCGGCGAAGTAGCGATCGGTGATGCGCTGGCGAAAGCCCAGGTCCTCCAGCGGAGGCACGGGCGTGTAGTCGTAGTCCAGCACCAGCTTGCCGGCCTTGAGCGTGGCGGTCTCGTTGACCGTTTCGTCGTACCAGGCCTTGCCGTCCAGGATGTAGCCCAGGGCCTTCAACTCGCGGAACTTGGTGTTGATGCCTTCCAGGATGTCCTTGACCAGGCTGGGGTGCATGGGCTTGTCCACGGCCCAGAAATGCGCCTCGGCCATGGTGTCGGCCAGCACCTGCGCGGTGCGCACGCTGGACTCGAAGCGGAACAGCTCGCTGTCCGTGCAGGTGCGCGAGCCCCAGAAGCGGTGGCCCTGGCTCTGGATCAGCGTGGTGATGCCGGCCTGGTTGAGGATGCCGGCCTCGGTATCGGGGCTTTGCAGGTCCCAGTGCACATCGCGCGAGATGCCCAGCACGCCGGACAACGGCACGTTGGACAGCGTCTTGTGCCAGCCCTGCTCCTGGTCGATGCGCGCGCGCAGGCCCAGGGCGTAGGCCACGGGCGAGGCGTCCTGCACGGCGGCGGTGGACAGGTCGAGTGCCTTGAAGCCGGGCCACAGCAGCATCAGTTCGCGCTGGCCGAAGTGCTCGCGGTAGGCCTGGGCCTCGGCCACATCGTTGCCGATGGCCGCCGCATACGCAAAGCCGCGCAGCTTGATGGCCACGGACGCCAGCGCGTCGGTCACGGCCTGGCTGTCCAGGCCCGGCGCGCCCAGGATGCGCGGCTTGACGCCGAGCTGGGCCTGGGCCGCCAGCAGCGCTTGCAGGCCCGTGTACTGGTTGCCGGCGGTGGTGCCGATGACCTTGGCGTCCTGGTCGGTGCGGCGTTCGGCCTCGGTGGCGCCTTCGCCATCGGCCACGCGCACGACGACCAGCACCGGGCGGCACTGCTCCTTGATGGCGTTCAGCGCCAGGGCCAGCGTGCCCTTGGTGCCGGCCTTGCCGATGGCCGCATCGACCTTGGTGACCAGCACCGGACGGTTCAGCGGGAAAGTGGCCGCATCGGCGTCGCTGGCAGTGGCCACGAGGCCGATCACGGCCGTGGACACAATGCGGATGGAATTGATGCCTTCGCTCACTTCCGTGACGCGAATGCCATGATGGAACGGGGCTGTCGCCATGGTGTTCTCCGGGTTGGGGGGTGGTTGGGCCGTGGGGCTGTCGTCAGAAAGGGGTGGTCACGGCTGTTCGTGGGCTTGTACGGGGCCGTCCAGGATTTCCTGGGCACGCCCCGCGGCGATGAGTCCGAAGGCCTCGAACTGGCGCAGGCTGTCGGCCAGTTCGGGGTCGTCAAGATCGAGTTGCCGCGCCTGCTCGATGTCCTTGAGCAGTGAGCGCAGCGTGGCCGCGTTGAGCCGGTCGGCCTCGCCCGCCTCGGCGCGGTCCACCACGGCCCACTCCAGCGCCGTGCGCTCGACCACGGTGAAGCGGCGGCGCAGGGCGTGGGGGGTGATGTGGCGGGGGGCGGATTCGTTGGACGCTGCCTGTTCGTCAGGCAAGGCCTGCGCCACGTCTTCCCAGTGCGTGCCGGTCCAGCGGCGGCCGAGCACCGAGGTGTCGTAGCGGGGCAGGGGGAGCAGGTCGGGAGCGTCGAGCTCGGCGTGCGTCTCGGTGATGGCGAAGGCCACGCCGGCGGGGGTGAGCTGGGCGTAGTGGTGGGGCATTACTTGAACTCCACCACCTGGATGTCCATCTCTGGGAGGGGGACGTACCCCCCGCTGTATCCAGCGCTATAGCAGCGCAATGTCGTGGGATTGATGATTTCACAATCGAACCTGCCATAGAGGGTTGAGCCCACGTAAACTCCTCGAATCAAAATAAGAGTCTTTTGTGGATTGATCGCTGTGATAGTCGCGTCTGAGTAAGCTCCTTCATAGTTGTAGGCAGGTCTGAGCCTTATTCTCTGGACACTCTTGATCGCACTCCCGTTGCTGATTTGCCCTGACAGTCCTGCAATCTCGTTGCGCGCGGATATCAAAGCATTGCTAAGCGCGGCAATCTCCGCCCGCGTCTTCACCAGATCGGCACTGATGACGGCATCCAGGCTCATGCAGGCACCTTTGCGCAAGCTGCGGTGTTGATGGAATCGACAGTGATGGTCTGTGTCATGCTGAAGTTCATGCAGCCAAGGCGGCCTGTTGTCCTGGCCGGGCACAGCGCCTGCAGCCTGCAAGGCCGCTGGCGTTGTGCCCGGGTTGCATTGATGTTCTCGCGGCGGGGGCTTGGGCACCAGCGACCTTGGCTGTGCCGGAGGGCTGCACAGAGGCTTGGTTTGGCGTGTCTGTCGTTTGGGTCGGGCATGGCAAAGCTCCGGTCGCAACGGCGCCGGAGCTAAGTGGATGGCAAGGAGCGAGCGTTACGAAACGGGAGTGCCCAGGTTTTTGCCTCGCTCGTTCAGCGTTTGGTTCAGTACTCTTCGATACGGATGTAACCCCCGGTCCCTGGGCTGAAGCCGCCAGGGCCGTATGAGCCTCCCCCACC
>VBAH01000007.1 GCA_005884685.1 Alphaproteobacteria bacterium | reverse complement strand
TCCCCCTCCCCTGAAAGGGGGAGGGTCGGGGTGGGGGTCCCGGCTGACGACGCGCTGTCATATTTGACCCCCACCCGGCGCTTCGCGCCGACCTCCCCCTTGCAGGGGCAGGTGAGCACCGAGTTTGCGGAGAGCCCATGCCCGACCACTTCGACTCCCTCGAAACCCGCGATCCGGCCGCGCGCGAGCGTGACCTGTTCGCGCGGCTGCCGGCGCAGATCGCGCGCGCGACGAGCGCGCCCGGCTGGGGCAGGCATCTCGCCGGCATCGATGCGAAATCCGTCACCGGCCGCGCGGCGCTGGCGAAACTGCCCGTGCTGCGCAAGTCCGCGCTGCCCGGCCTGCAGCAGCAGACGCCGCCGTTCGGCGGCTTCAATGTGACGCCGCCCGGAAAGTCGAAGCGGCTGTTCATGTCGCCCGGGCCGATCTTCGAGCCGGAGGGGCACGGCGGCGATTACAACGGCGCCCGCGCCCTGTTCGCCGCCGGCATGCGCGCGGGCGACATCGTGCACAACTGCTTCTCGTATCACCTCACGCCCGGCGCGTTCATTCTCGAAGCCGGCGCGCATGCGCTCGGCTGCGCCGTGATCCCGGGCGGGGTCGGCAACACCGAGGCGCAGCTCGACGCGATCGCGCAGCTCAGGCCCACGGCCTATGTCGGCACGCCGGACTTCTTGAAAATCCTGCTCGATGCGGCCGCGAAGGCCGGCAAGGATGCATCCTCGATCAAGCGCGGGCTGGTCTCAGGCGCCGCGCTGCCGCCCTCGCTGCGCAAGGAGTTGGGCGAGCGCGGCGTCGCGGTGCAGCAATGCTACGCGGTCGCCGAGGCAGGCGTCATTTCCTATGAGTCGGACGCATTGGAAGGCATGATCCTCAATGAGGACATGATCCTGGAAATCGTGCGGCCGGGCACCGGCGATCCGGTCGCCGACGGCGAAGTCGGCGAGGTGGTCGTCACCACGTTCAATCCGGATTATCCGATGATCCGCCTTGCGACCGGCGACCTCTCGGCGGTGCTCGCCGGCCGCTCGCCCTGCGGGCGCAGCAATACGCGCATCAAGGGCTGGATGGGGCGCGCCGATCAGACCACCAAGGTGAAAGGCATGTTCGTGCGCCCCGAGCAGGTGGCCGAGCTTGCCAAGCGCTTTCCGGAGCTCGTGCGCGTTCGCCTCGTCGTGACGCGCGAGCATGAGCAGGACGCGATGACGCTGCTGGCCGAATGCGCTTCGCCGCTTGCCGTGCATCAGCAGGAGATCGGCGACGCCCTGTAGTCCGTCACCAAGCTCAAGGGCGCCGTGAAGCTGGTTGCGCCCGGCACCCTGCCGAACGACGGCAAGGTGATCGCCGACGAACGGCCGGTAGCTTGATCGACCGCTCGTCCCCGCGAAAGCGGGGACCCAGAGCCAAAAGCTGGATGCCCGCGTTCGCGGGCATGAGCGGAGCGGGCGCTATCGCCCCACCATCCGCCCCTCCACGCCGGTATGCGCCGTCCCCAGTGTGCGCAGATACGCCACCACCTCGTTCACCAGCAGCGGCGCATCGTTGTCGGGCGTGATGCGGTTGGCGCCGGCAAACATCGTGTAGTCGTCGCCGCCGCGCGCGAGATAATCGAGGATCGCGGCGCGATAGGTCCTGCTCTCATCGAGCGGCGCGCCGCCGACCTGCATCGTGACGATGCGGCCGCCCGCATTGCGCGTCAGGTCGAACGTCACCGCGATGCCGGACACCTGCGGGAAGCGCCCGCTCGCCTGCGGCAGGCGCGACAGGCCGTTCTCGATCGCGCGCTTCAAATCGGCGCCGCTGATTTCCACCACGACGATGCGGTTGTTGAACGGCAGCTCGGAGAGCACGTCGCCTTGGCTGATGCGCGCGCCCGCCTGGTAGGTCTTGCCGGCGCGAATGCCGCCGCCATTGAGGATCGCGGCGTCGGCGCGCATGCCGATGCGCATCGCGTCGGCGAACAGGTTGCCGATCGCGGCCTCGCGCGTGCGCACGGTCGCGGTTGAGGAATCGAGCGCGACCGTCGTGACGCACAGCGGATCGCTCATCTTGTCGATCAGCGCGGCCTCGAATTTTGCGACCGCGGCCGCGACCTCCGGGTCCGGCGTCACGTCGCCTGAATCGATCACGCGGAAATTCGGCCACCACGCAGTGACGCGGGTGTCGCCGTCCGCGCGCACCGAGATCGCCACATCCGCGCACGTCACCTGATGCGCGTCGAAGCCGGATTCGACGAGGGCACATCTGTCGTCATAGCTGACCAGCAGGTCGTGCGTGTGGCCGGTGAGCAGCAGCTCGGCGCTGCGCTCGAATTGCAGCTTGAGCGCGTCGCCGCGATTGCAATGCAGCGCCGCGCAGACGAAATCAGCGCCGGCCGCGCGCAGCGCCGCCGCCTGCGCGCGCGTGGTGTCGATCGTTGAGGCGAAGCGCAGGTCCTCGGGCGAGGACATGCGCGGCGACTGCTCGTAGGCCAGGCCGGTCAACCCGACGCGCACGCCGCCGAATTCGAGCATCGCGCGGTCCTTGAAGCCGGGGATCGGCGCGCCAGCGGGGTCGCGCAGGTTCGCGCCATAGAGCGGAAACTTCGCCTCCGCCATGCGGTCCAGAAACACCGCTTTGCCGAAATCGAACTCGTGGTTGCCGGGCACGAAAATGTCCGGCGCGATCATGTTGGTGAGCGCCACGATATGCGCGCCGCGGTCGAGCCCCGACATCACCGAGGGCGAGAGCGTATCGCCGCCGTGCGCGACGATCACATGGCGCCCTTCGTTCGCCGCGCGCGCGCGCTCGGCCTTCACGATGGCGGCGAGCCGGGCGAAGCCGCCGCGGCGCTTGCCGTCGGGGAACGGCTGCTCGCCCATCAGGTAGAAGTCGTTGAACAGCACGAACGTGATGGCCGCGGTGTGCGTCGCCTGCGCCCAGGCGGGGCGCCAGCCGACGAGCGCGAGCGTTGCGGCAAGCGAGGAGAGGAACGAGCGGCGGGTCAGCATGGTTGTTGGTGTTCTCACTTGCCGCCCCTTACCATGCGTATAATAGGGACTGCCACTGCCCTTTGTGCGAAGTGCGGCACGATGAATGAGACCCTGATGAGCACGACCTCGGTGCGGCCCGCGGATCATCCGCCGGTCGCGGCTGCGCGCGTCGGCGTCCTGCTCGTCAATCTCGGCACGCCGGACGCGACCGGCTATTTCTCGATGCGGCGCTATCTGAAGGAGTTCCTCTCCGACCGCCGCGTGATCGAGGAGAATCGGCTGAAGTGGTGGCTGGTGCTCAACCTGATCATCCTGACGGTGCGCCCGCGCCGCAAGGGGCGCGACTACGACAAGATCTGGAACCGCGAGCGCGACGAATCGCCGCTCCGGACCATCACGCGGGCACAGGCGGAGAAACTTGCCGCGATGCTCGCGCCGGTCGATGCGCGCATCACGGTCGACTGGGCGATGCGCTACGGCAATCCGTCGATTGCGTCACGGCTCGACGCGCTGCAGCGCGCGGGCTGCGACCGCATCCTCGTGGTGCCGCTCTATCCGCAATACTCCGCCGCAACCACGGCGACGGTCGCCGACAAGGCCTTCGATGCGCTCAAGACGATGCGCTGGCAGCCGGCGGTGCGCATCGCGCCGCCGTGGCATGACGACCCGGTCTATATCGAAGCGGTCGCGTCCTCGCTCGAATCCGCGCTGAACAAGCTGCCGTTCCAGCCGGAGACAATTCTCGCGTCCTTCCACGGCGTGCCGAAGGATTACCTGCTCAAGGGCGATCCGTATCATTGCCAGTGCCAGAAGACCGCGCGGCTGTTGCGCGCGCGGCTCGGGCTGGACGAGAGCAAGTTCATGCTCACGTTCCAGTCGCGCTTCGGGACCGCCGAGTGGCTGCAGCCCTACACCGACATGACCGTGAAGGCGCTCGCCGAGCGCGGCGTGAAAAGCCTCGCGATCGTCACGCCGGGCTTTGCCGCCGACTGCCTCGAAACGCTGGAGGAAATCGCGGGCGAGAATGCGGAGATTTTTCACCATCACGGCGGAAAGGATTTCGCGGCGATTCCGTGCCTGAACGACAGCGAAGAGGGGATGCGCGTGATCGCGCACGTGGTGCGGCGCGAATTGCTGGGCTGGATCGCGCCCTGAACCCCGAAGCCGCCAAGGCGGCCAATATCCGCTCCGGCGACAGGGGGCGGGAGTGGGCTTGCCGAAGGCAGTCGCGCGGCCCACATTTTACCTGAGCGGGAAACGGGGCCCGCGTCGGGAGGTTCGCCGTGTCCTTTTTCGGCTTCGATATCTTCGTGCTCGTCATCGTCGTGCTGGCGGTGCTCACGCTGTTCGCCGGCGTGAAAACCGTGCCGCAGGGCTATAACTGGACCGTCGAGCGCTTCGGCAAATATACCAGCACGCTGCGGCCCGGCCTCAATCTCATCATGCCCTACTTCGACCGCATCGGGCACAAGATCAACATGATGGAGCAGGCGATCGACATTCCCGAGCAGGATGTCATCACCAAGGACAACGCGACCGTCACGGTCGACGGGCTTGAGTTCTTCCAGGTGGTCGACGCCGCGAAGGCGAGTTACGAGATCGCCAATCTCGACCAGGCGATCGTCAAGCTCACGATGACCAACATCCGCTCGGTGATGGGGTCGATGGACCTCGACCAGATGCTGTCGCATCGCGACGAGATCAACGAGCGGCTGTTGCGCGTGGTCGACGCCGCGGTCGGCCCTTGGGGCGTCAAGGTCAACCGCATCGAGATCAAGGACATCGTGCCGCCGGCGAACCTCGTGCAGTCGATGGGCCGCCAGATGCAGGCCGAGCGCGAGAAGCGCGCGGTGGTGCTGGAAGCGGAGGGCCAGCGCCAATCCGCGATCCTCAAGGCCGAGGGCGCCAAGCAATCGCAGATCCTCGAAGCCGAGGGACGCCGCGAGGCCGCGTTCCGCGACGCCGAGGCGCGCGAGCGGCTCGCGCAGGCTGAAGCGAAAGCGACGCAGATGGTGAGCGAAGCGGTTGCCAAGGGCGACGTCGCCTCGCTCAACTATTTCGTGGCGCAGAAATATCTCGAGGCGTTCGGCAAGCTCGCGCAGTCGCCGAACCAGAAGGTGCTGATCGTTCCGATGGAGGCGACCAGCGTGCTCGGCTCGCTCGCCGGCATCGGCGAGATCGCCAGGGCGACGTTTGGCTCCGATGGTTCGGGTGGCGGCGGCAACAGCAGGACCGTGCCCGCGGCACCGCGCAAGCCGTCGCCGCCCGCAGCGCCCGGCTTCACCACGCCCGGCTACACGCCGAACCCTTGAGCGAGCAACGCCATGCTGATCGAATATCTGAGCACCATCGGAAAGTGGAACTGGCTGATCCTCTCGGCCGCGTTCTTCGTCCTCGAGCTGCTCGCGCCCGGCGCGTTCATGATGTGGCTCGGCCTCTCCGCGCTGCTGATCGGGATCATTTCATTTTTCGTCGACTGGCCGTGGCAGTATCAGCTGGTCGCCTTCGCGGTGTTCGCGCTCGCGTCCATTCCGCTGTGGCGCCGCTTTGCGCACCGCGTCGAGCGGCCCGGCGATCAGCCGTTCCTCAATCGCCGTGCGGATGCCTTCGTCGGGCGCGAGTTCACCCTGGAAAAGCCGATCGTGTCGGGCAGCGGCACGGTGCGGGTCGACGACACGATCTGGCGCCTTGCGGGCCCGGACTGCCCGGGCGGCAGCCGCGTCAAGGTCGTGCGCGCGGATGCGGCGACCCTGGTCGTGGAGCCGGTGTAGATTTTCCGTGCCGCTCATGCCCGCGAAAGCGGGTATCCAGTGCTTGACTAAGAACTGGGTCCCCGCATTCGCGGGGACGAGCGGCCAAGTCTAAGCCACACCCGCCCTCAGCAGATCATGCAGATGCACGATGCCGGCCGGCTCGCCGTTCTCCACCGCGAACACCGCCGTGATCTTCGATGAATTGAGCAGCTCCAGCGCCTCGCTCACGAGCTGATCGGCGCTCACCGTCTTCGGATTGCGCGTCATCACGTCATCCACATTGGCGGCGAGCAGGTCGGGCCGCATGTGGCGGCGCAGGTCGCCGTCGGTGATGATGCCGGTGAGCTTGCCGTCGGCCGCCGTGATCCCGACGCAGCCGAAGCCTTTCGCGGTCATCTCCACGATCGCGTCGGCCATCGTGGTGCCGAGCGGGCACAGCGGCACGCCGCTGCCTTTATGCATCACGTCACGGATGAATTGCAGCTTTGCGCCGAGCCGTCCGCCGGGATGCAGGCCGCGGAAATCGAGCGCCGTGAAGCCGCGGCTTTCCAGGAGCGCGACCGCGAGCGCGTCGCCGAGGGCGAGCTGCATCAGCGAGGACGTCGTCGGCGCGAGATTGTGCGGGCAGGCCTCGCGCGCCTGCGGCAGCAGCAGCACGACGTCGGCGGATTTGGCGAGCGTGCTCTCGGCCTCGGCCGTGACGGCGATCAGCCCGGTACCGAAGCGGCGCGAATAATCGATCAGGTCTTTCAGCTCGACGGTCTCGCCCGACCAGGACAGCGCCATGATGACGTCGTCGCGGGTGATCATGCCGAGGTCGCCGTGGCTCGCTTCGCCCGGATGCACGAAATAGGCGGGCGTGCCGGTGGAGGCGAAGGTCGCGGCAATCTTGCGTCCGACATGGCCGGACTTGCCCATGCCGGTGACGATCAGGCGGCCGCTCGATCGCGCGATCAGCTCCACGGCGGCGACCAGGGATGGGCCGAGTCCGGCGCGGAGCGCCGCGATCAGCGCCGCGATCCCGCCGGCTTCGGTATCGAGCGTGCGCAACGCCGAAGAGATCAGCGGGCTTTCCTGCGTTCTGTGTTCCGGCTTGGCGTTTGCCATTCGTTAACTCTTGGGGTCCCGCGCTCACCTAGCATGGAAACCCCCGAGAAGGCGACCGCAACGCGGCGTTAACCATCCTCGTTTTACATCCGTTAACCATACGCCGCGCGTAGCGC
The DNA here is from genome assembly GCA_005884685.1 of Alphaproteobacteria bacterium. Taxonomy (GTDB): domain Bacteria; phylum Pseudomonadota; class Alphaproteobacteria; order Rhizobiales; family Xanthobacteraceae; genus PALSA-894. The sequence goes on along the minus strand of VBAH01000007.1, from coordinate 202,869 downwards.
GGCCGCGAGGATGTTCGACGTGCGGCGTGCCGTTTTCCGTGTTCTTGCGCCGGCCTGCGTCGGTGCGGCAGTCGCCGCGCTCGCGGCGGCGCATGCATTGGCGCAGCCCGCCACACGGCCGGGGACAAGTCTGGGCCCGGCGTTTGAAGATACCGAAGACCTCCCGCTGCGCGGCGTGCCGGCGCGCAACGCGCGCAGGCGAGACACGCGGCCCGCGGGCGATCTGCCGAATTTCGACAACGCCGAGGCAAATCCGCCGGCAAGCTTCGGCAACCCGCCGGGCTTCGGCGCAGCCGGCACCGGCTTTGTTTCCACCAACAAAAAACGCCGTCCTGCGCAACGCAAAGGCGTGCGCACGCAGGCGACGCAAGGAGCGATGCAACGGGCGCCGCTCGCGCTGAAGCCGCCCGGTAGCGGCGCGACGGCGGGGTTGCCGACCGCGACGAGCGCAACGGCGCCGGCAAGCGCGCCGACAAACGCGACACCCGCCGCCGCACCGCCGGCATTGCCGCCGCCGCGCAATCTGCTGGTGCGCATTCCCGATGGCACGCCGACAGGCGGCGTTGCCGGCACCGTCAGCACCGCACAGATGAGCGCCGCTCACGCCACGCTGCTGCGCCGGCGAACAGCCGCGGAGGAGGACGCGTTCGCGCAACTCGGCCTGCGCGCCGGCGCGTTCCTGGTCCTGCCGGCCGTGGAGGTGTTGGGCGGCTACGACACCAATCCGGCGCGCACGGCAACCGGGCGTCCGTCAGCGTTCGTCACGGTCTCGCCCGAACTGCTCGCGAAGTCGGACTGGCAGCGCCACGAAGTCACCGTGGCGTTGCGCGGCAGCTACACGGCTTACGGTCAGACGCCGGAGCTCGACCGGCCGAGTGCGGACAACAAGATCACCGGCCGCCTCGACGTGACGCGCGACACGGCGCTGATCGGCGAGGGCACGCTGGTGGTCGGGACCGACAATCCGGGCAGCCCGAACGTGCAGGCGGGCCTGTCGCGCTTTCCGATCTTCACCACGTTCGGCTCGAGCGCCGGCATCCAGCAGCGCTTCAATCGCATCGAAGTCACCGCGAAAGGCACGGTCGAGCGCACCCAGTTCCAGGATTCGGTCTTCACCGACGGCACCACCGAGAGCAACGCGGACCGTGATTTCAATCGGTATGCCGCGCTGATGCGCACCAGCTACGACCTGATGCCGGGGATCAAGCCGTTCGTCGAGGCGAGCTACGACACGCGCATCCACGATCAGCAGATCGATCGCTTCGGCCTGCAGCGCGACTCGACCGGATGGAGCGTGAAGGGCGGCTCGACTTTCGCGTTCTGGCGCATTCTCACCGGCGAGATCGCGGTCGGCTATCTGGAGCGCAATTACAAGGACCCGAGCCTGCTGCCGCTGCAGGGCTTCCTGTTCGACGCCTCGCTGATCTACTCGCTGAGCGCGCTCACCAGCATCAAGCTCACCGCCGCGACGGTCGCGGGCGAAACGACGGTGCCGGGCACCGCCGGCATCCTGACGCGCAACGCCGGCATCGAGGTCGAGCACGCGTTCCGCCGCTGGCTGATCGGCGCGGTGAAGTTCAACTACGGCAACGACGATTATGTCGGCTCGACGCGCAAGGACGATCGCTTCGCGATCGCCGGTACCATCACCTACAAGATGAACCGCCTGATGCAGGTGAAGGCCGAGCTGCGCCAGGAATGGCTGCGCTCCACGACGCCGGGCGCCGATTACGCCGCCACCGTGTTCATGCTCGGCATGCGGCTGCAGCGCTGACCTGACGCTCCGCTCATGCCCGCGAAAGCGGGCATCCAGTTCTTTCTTCATCTTGGCTCTGGGTCCCCGCTTTCGCGGGGACGAGCGCGTAGGGCGCAATAAGTGGAGCGCAGCGAAACGCATTGCGCCTGTGAGGAGTGATGGGCGGCGCAATGCGCTGCGCTTATTGCGCCCTACACACCATGAGGGTCACCCCAACAGCCGCTCCAACTCCGCGCGGAGCTCGGGCGCGATGTCCTCGCGATCGAGCGCGTAAGCGACATTGGCGGCGAGGAATCCGACCTTCGAGCCGCAGTCGTAGGTGCGGCCGTCGAACTTGTAGCCATAGAACGGCGCGGACTTCATCAGCGTGATCATCGCGTCGGTGAGCTGGATCTCGCCGCCTGCGCCCTTCTTCTGATTCTGCAAAATGCCGAAGATCGCGGGCTGCAGGATGTAGCGCCCGGTGATGATCAGGTTCGACGGCGCGGTGCCGCGCGCCGGCTTCTCGACCATCCCGGTGACCTCGAATGACGCGCCCCGCCGCTTGCCCATGCCGACGATGCCGTACATGTGCGTCTGGTCTTCCGCCACCTCCTCGACCGCGATCACGTTCGCGCCCGCGCCAAGCTCGCGATAGGCCTCGACCATCTGCGCGAGGCAGCCGGGCTTGCCCTTGATCAGCATGTCGGGCAGCACCACGGCAAACGGCTCGTCGCCGACGAGGTCGCGCGCGCACCACACCGCGTGCCCAAGACCGAGCGGCGCCTGCTGGCGCGTGAACGAGGTCGCGCCGGCGGGCGGCTGCGCCTCCGCGAGAATCGCGAGCTCGGCCTGCTTGTCGCGCGCGGCGAGCGTGCGTTCGAGCTCATAGGCGAGATCGAAATGGTCCTCGATGACGGCCTTGTTGCGGCCGGTGACGAAAATGAAATGCTCGATACCGGCCTGCCGCGCCTCGTCGACCACGTGCTGGATCAGCGGCCGGTCGACCACGGTGAGCATTTCCTTCGGCATCGCCTTGGTGGCGGGCAGGAAGCGCGTGCCGAGACCGGCGACAGGGAACACAGCCTTGCGGATCGCAGACATCGGAGCCTTTTCGAACGGCACTTCGCCGCCGTGGCGGCTCTATACGGAGTGCGTTAATAACCGGGAAACCCTATCTGGTGCCCTATGGGCCGGCAACAATGGGCTGGATTTGACCTGATGCGCGGCCTTCGCCACGTCGGTACGGCGCTGCTGCCGCTCGCCCTGCTCGCAGGCGCGGCGCAGGCGCAGGACGACCGCTATCCGCAGCTCGTCCCGCCCACCACCGGTTCCATCGGCTCAGCGGGCGACAAATGGAGCGGCGAGCCGGGTGCGTCGGGTCATCCGCTGATGATGCCGGACGCCATTTTGGCGGCGGTCGCGGACTTCAAGAATTGCCTCGAGCGGATCTGGCCGGAGGCGGCGCGGCGCGGCATCTCACGCGCGAGCTTCGAGACGTTCACCGCCGGCCTCGAGCCCGACGTCAAGATCATGGACTTCGTCGATGCGCAGCCCGAGTTCACCAAGGCGTTCTGGGATTACGTCGATCTGCTCGTGACCGATGAGCGCATCGCCAGGGGCCGCGAGTTGCTCGCCGCGCACGCCGCGACGTTCGACGCGGTGGAGAAAGCCTACGGCGTCGACCGCCACATCGTCGCGGCGATCTGGGGCGTGGAGACGAAATACGGCACGGCCGCGGGCGAACGGCCGGTGATCCGCTCGACCGCGACGCTCGCCTGCGTCGGGCGGCGGCAGGCCTACTTCAGGGACGAGTTTCTCGCCGCGCTGGAAATCCTGCATCGCGGCGACATCCGGCCCGAGCAGCTGAAAGGCTCGTGGGCCGGCGCGTTCGGCTCGACCCAGTTCATGCCGACGGCGTTCAAGCGCTATGCGGTCGATTTCGACCGCGACGGCCGGCGCGACGTGGTCGGCTCGGTGCCGGATGTCGCGGCGTCGACGGCGAACCATCTGGTGAAGGCCGGCTGGCTCGCGGGCCAGACCTGGGGCTACGAGGTCGTGCTGCCGCAGGGCTTCAACTACCTGCTGGCCGATCCGGCGCGGAAACTGACCCTGCAGGAATGGACGCGGCACGGTGTGACGCGCCCCGGCGGCGCGCCGTTTCCGCGTGCCGGCGACAAGGCGACGCTGTTCATCCCGGCGGGCGCGCGCGGCCCGGCATTCCTGCTGCTGGATAACTTCCGCGCCATCATGAAGTACAACCCGGCCGAAGCCTATGCGCTCGCGATCGGGCATCTCGCCGACCGGTTGCGCGGCGGCGGACCGATCGTGCAGGCCTGGCCGCGCGAGGAGCGCGTGCTCACCCGTGCCGAGCGGCTCGAGTTGCAACAGCATCTCGCGCGCCATGGGTTCGACGTCGGCGAGCCGAGCGGCCGGCTTGGGCTAAAGACACGCGCCGCGGTGCGCGATTTCCAGGCCCGCAGCGGCCTGGTGCCGGACGGGTTTGCCACGGTGGCAATCCTGGAGCGGTTGCGGGCGCGCTGACCCGATCTTCAAGTTGACACGTTTTGCAGGCTGATGGCCGGTGGCGGGGGTCTCCCGGCACGTGCTATTTGAGCGCTCATGAGAATCCGCCTCGCCCGATGGACCGCCCTGGTGCTGCTCGGCCTTGCCGAAGTGGCTGTGGCGACGCTCGGCATGCGCGCGCTGGTGCAGCCGGCCGCGGCCCAGTTCCTCGACGACCGTTTCCCGTTCATCGAGGATCGGCGGCGCCGTTATCAGCAGCAGGGGCCGCGTGACTGGGGCTATGAGCAGCGCCAGCAGCCGGCCGATTCCTCACGCGCGCCCGCACCGCGCCGCGCCGATATGGCGCCGAGCACGAAGATCCTCGTGTTCGGCGACTCGATGGCCGACTGGCTCGCTTACGGGCTGGAGGAAGCGTTCGGCGAGACGCCCGAGATCGGCATCCTGCGCAAGCATCGCATCAACAGCGGCCTGATCCGTACCGACTCGTACGACTGGCCGACCCAGGCGCGCGACATGCTCAATGCCGAGAAGCCGGACTTCGTCGTGATGATGATCGGCCTCGGCGACCGGCGCGGCATTCGCGAAGCGATCAAGCCGCAGCCCGCGCGCCAGCCCGCCGGGCAGAAGCAGGCGCCGGCGCAACCCGGGCAGGCGCAGCCCGCACAGCCCGCGCAACCCTCACAGCAGCAGGCGGCGGCGCCCGCGCCGCCAACAACGCCCGCCAAGCCGGTGGACGCCGAAGCGCCGCCCACGCCAGCGCCGGAACCCGCGCAGGAGCAGGACCAGCCGAACATCATCGCGCCGGAGAGCGCGACCGCCGGGACGGTGGTGCATGACTTCCGCTCGGAGAAATGGGGCGAGCTCTACTCCCGGCGCGTCGAGGAAATGATCGGCGTGCTCAAATCCAGGGGCGTGCCGGTGTTCTGGGTCGGGCTGCCGTCGGTGCGCGGCTCGCGCGCGACCTCGGAAGCGGTCTATCTCAACGATCTCTATCGCGGCCGCGCCGAGAAGGCGGGCATCACCTACATCGACATCTGGGATGGCTTCGTCGACGAGGGCGGCAACTACAGCAATTACGGCCCGGACTTCGAGGGTCAGACGCGGCGCCTGCGCGCGGGCGACGGCGTGCATTTCACGCGCGCCGGTGCGCGCAAGCTCGCGCACTATGTCGAGCGCGAAATCCGCCGCGTGATGCTGGCGCGCGCCGCACCGGTCGCGGCGCCGATTCAGCAGGAGCCGGAGCCGGATGCGAAGGCGCCGCCGACCGCTGCCGCGCCGGGGCTGCCGCCGCGCCCGATCGCAAGCCCGATCATGTCGCTCACTGCGCCGAAGGGAGCCGGCGATGCGCTGCTCGGCGCGCAGCCGCTGCGCAATGCGCCTGCGGATTCGGTCGCGACGCGCGTGCTGGTGCGCGGCGAGCCGATGGAAGCGCCGGCCGGGCGCGCGGACGATTTCGTGTGGCCGCGCCGCGACGTCGTGACGGCGACCGGCGTGCTGCCGCCCGATCCGGTGGAAGCGCCGACGCCTGCGACTGCAACGGCGGGCGCGCCCGCCGCGAGCGGCGTTGCGGCTGCGCCGAAGCCGAGCGCGCCGCGTCCGCGCCGCGAGGTGCAGCAGGCGCAGGAGAGCGGCGGCTGGGGCTGGTTCGGGCGGCAGCAGCAGCAGCCTTTCGAATCACGGCCGCAGCAGCAGCGCGGCTTCTTCGGCGGCTGGTTCGGCGGCGGCAGGTGGTGATGTTGGCCGCTCGTCCCCGCGAAAGCGGGGACCCAGAGCCCGCGGCAAGAACCGGATGCCCGCTTTCGCGGGCATGAGCGGAGAGACATCAACGCGGCAGGTTCGTCGAGCCCATCAGATAGGCATCGACCGCGTGCGCGGCCTGGCGGCCTTCGCGGATCGCCCACACCACCAGCGACTGGCCGCGGCGCATATCGCCGGCGGCGAAGATCTTCGGGTTCGAGGTCTGATACTTGTTGGTGTCGGCCTTCACGTTGCCGCGCGGGTCGAGGTCGAGCCCGAGCGTCTTGATCAGCCCCTCGTGCACCGGATGCACGAAGCCCATCGCCAGCAGCACGAGATCGGCCTTTACGGCGAACTCGGTGCCCGGGACCGGCTTGAACTTGTCGTCGCAGCGCACGCATTCGAGCTTTTGCACCTGCCCGTGCTGGCCGGTGAACTGCTGCGTCATCACCGCGAAGTCGCGCTCCGCGCCTTCCTCGTGGCTCGATGACGTGCGCAGCTTCAGCGGCCAGTTCGGCCACGTCATCAGCTTGTCTTCCTTTTCGGGCGGCTTGCCCATGATCTCGAAATTGGTCACGCTGAGCGCGCCCTGGCGGATGGCCGTGCCGATGCAGTCGGAACCGGTATCGCCGCCGCCGATCACCACCACGTGCTTGCGCGCCGCCGAGATCGGCGCCTCGTTGACCGCCTCGCCCGCGATGCGGCGGTTCTGCTGCGGCAGGTAATCCATCGCGAAATGAATGCCGGCAAGCTCGCGGCCGGGGATCGGCAGATCGCGCGAGGCCTCCGCGCCGCCGGTCAGCACCACCGCGTCGAAGCCTTCGGTCACGCGCTCGACCGGGAAGTTCACGCCGACATGCGCGCCGTAATGAAACACGACGCCCTCGGCTTCCATCTGCGTCACGCGCCTGGCGACGTGGCGCTTCTCCATCTTGAAGTCCGGAATGCCGTAGGTGAGCAGGCCGCCGGCGCGCGCGTATTTCTCGAACAGGTGCACCTCATGACCGGCGCGCGCGAGCTGCTGTGCGGCCGCCATGCCGGCCGGCCCCGAGCCGATCACGGAAATCCTCTTGCCGGTCTTGTGCGCCGGCGGTTCGGGGACGATCCAGCCTTCCTCCCAGCCGCGGTCGACGATGGCGCACTCGATCGACTTGATCATCACCGGCGTCTCGATCAGGTTGAGCACGCACGACGCTTCGCACGGCGCAGGGCAGACGCGGCCGGTGAACTCGGGGAAATTGTTGGTCGAGTGCAGATTGTAGAGCGCGTCGCGCCAGTCGCCGCGATAGACGAGGTCGTTCCAGTCGGGGATCTGGTTGTTCACCGGGCAGCCGGTGTGGCAGTAGGGAACGCCGCAATTCATGCAGCGCGCCGCCTGATTCCGCGTCGCCTCCTCGGAGAGCGGAATCATGAACTCCTTGAAATGGCGAATGCGGTCGGAGGCCGGCTTGTAGCGCCGGTCCTGCCGATCGATCTCCATGAACCCGGTGACCTTGCCCATTCCTGCTCTTTTATGCGCGCACTAACTCAGCCGTCATCCCGGACGCGCCGAAGGCGCGATCCGGGACCCATGTAACATCGCCGTAGCGATGATCCCCTGCCGGGATACATGGATCCCGGCTCTCGCTTTGCTCGGCCGGGATGACAGACACATGTGTTCATCACCCCCCCGCCGCGGCCAATGGCGGGATCGTCACTTCGGTCGCCTTCAGTTCGGCGAGCGCCCGGCGGTACTCGACCGGCATCACCTTGCGGAACCTGGGCAGGTACTCATTCCAGGCGGCGAGGATGTCCTTCGCGCGCTGCGAGCCGGTGTAGCGCGCGTGATTGGAAATGAGCTGATGCAGCCGCTCCGCATCGTAGCGGCTCATGTCGCTCATCACGTCGACGCGGCCGTGGTGATCGAGATCGCCGGCCTGGTGATAGTGCTGCCAGCTCGCGTTCTCTTCCTCGAGCACCGGCTCGAGCTCGATCATCGACATGTTGCAGCGCTTCTCGAACGAGTTGTCTCCGTCGAGCACATAGGCGATGCCGCCCGACATGCCGGCCGCGAAGTTGCGTCCGGTGCGGCCGAGCACCACCACGACGCCGCCGGTCATGTATTCGCAGCAGTGGTCGCCCGCGCCCTCGACAACCGCGATGGCGCCGGAGTTGCGCACCGCGAAGCGCTCGCCCGCAATGCCGCGGAAATAGCACTCGCCCTCGATCGCACCGTACAGCACGGTGTTGCCGACGATGATCGACTCCTCGGGCACGATGGCGGCATCGCGCGCCGGGTAGACGACGAGACGGCCGCCCGAGAGGCCCTTGCCGACGTAGTCGTTGGCCTCGCCCTCGAGTTCGAACGTGACGCCGCGCGCGAGCCACGCGCCGAAGCTCTGGCCCGCCGTGCCCTTCAGCTTCACATGCACGGTGTCGTCGGGCAGGCCGGTGTGGCCGTAGATCCTGGCGATCTCGCCCGAGAGCATCGCGCCCGCGGTGCGGTCGGTGTTCTTGATCTCGGCCTCGATGGTCACGGGGGCGCCGCGGTCGATCGCGGCACGCGCTTGCCCGATCAGCGTGCGGTCGAGGACGCGTTCGAGGTGATGGTTCTGCGGCTCGCTGCGATAGAGGCCGACGCTCGCGGGCACGTCGGGCTTGGTGAACAGGCGCGAGAAATCGAGGCCCTTCGCCTTCCAGTGCTCGACCAGCTTGCGCTTGTCGAGCATCTGCATCTGCCCGATCATCTCGTCGAACCTGCGATAGCCAAGCTCGGCCATGATCTCGCGCACTTCCTCGGCGACGAAGAAGAAATAGTTGATGACGTGCTCGGGCTGGCCGACGAAGCGCTTGCGCAGCACCGGGTCTTGCGTCGCGACGCCGACCGGGCAGGTGTTGAGGTGGCAGACGCGCATCATCACGCAGCCGGCCGCGATCAGCGGCGCGGTGGAGAAGCCGAACTCGTCCGCGCCGAGCATCGCGCCGATCACGACGTCGCGTCCCGTGCGCAAGCCGCCGTCGACCTGCACCGCGATGCGGCTGCGCAGGCGGTTGAGCACCAGTGTCTGATGCGTTTCGGCGAGACCGATCTCCCAAGGGCTGCCGGCATGCTTGAGCGAGGTCAGCGGCGAGGCGCCGGTGCCTCCCTCGAAGCCCGAGATCGTCACATGGTCGGCGCGCGCCTTGGAGACGCCGGCCGCGACCGTGCCGACACCGACCTCGGAGACGAGCTTCACCGACACGTCGGCTGACGGGTTGGTGTTCTTCAGGTCGTAGATGAGCTGCGCCAGATCTTCGATCGAATAGATGTCGTGATGCGGCGGCGGCGAAATCAGGCCGACGCCGGGGGTCGAGTGGCGCACCTTGGCGATGGTCGCGTCGACCTTGTGGCCGGGCGATTGTCCGCCTTCGCCGGGCTTTGCCCCCTGCGCCATCTTGATCTGCATCATGTCGGAATTGACGAGATATTCGGTGGTGACGCCGAAGCGGCCCGAGGCGACCTGCTTGATCGCCGAGCGCATCGAGTCGCCGTTCGGCAGCGGCTTGAAGCGGTCGGCCTCCTCGCCGCCTTCGCCGGTGTTCGACTTGCCGCCGATGCGGTTCATGGCGATCGCGAGCGTGGTGTGCGCCTCGCGCGAGATCGAGCCGTAGGACATCGCGCCGGTGGCGAAGCGCTTGACGATTTCCTTGGCGGGCTCGACCTCGTCGAGCGGCACCGGCTTACGGCCGTCCTCCGCGGCGGTCTTGACCGAGAACATCCCGCGGATGGTGAGGATCTTCTCCGACTGTTCGTTGACGATTTTCGCAAACGCCCGGTACTTGTCGCGCGAATTGCCGCGCACCGCGTGCTGCAGCGTCGCGACCGTCTCGGGCGACCAGGCATGCGCCTCGCCGCGCACGCGGAACAGGTATTCGCCGCCGACATCGAGCGCGTGCCTGAGCACCGGCACGTCGCCGAATGCGTCGCGGTGGCGCTGCGCGGTTTCCTCCGCGATCTCGTCAAGCCCGACGCCCTCGATGCGCGTCGCGGTGCCGAAGAAGAAGTCGCCGACGAAATCCGAGCGCAGTCCCACCGCGTCGAAAATCTGCGCGCCGCAGTAGGACTGATACGTCGAGATGCCCATCTTGGACATCACCTTGAGGACGCCTTTGTCGATCGACTTGATGTAGCGCTTGATGATCTCCTTCTCGTCGATCCGCTCGGGCATCTCGTCCTTCATGGCGACGAGAGTCTCGAACGCCAGATAGGGGTTGATCGCCTCGGCGCCGTAGCCCGCGAGGCAGCAGAAGTGGTGCACCTCGCGCGCCTCGCCGGTCTCGACCACGAGGCCGACGGCGGTGCGCAGCCCCTTGCGGATGAGGTGGTGGTGCACGGACGCCGTGCTCAGCAGCGCCGGGATCGGAATGCGGTCGGGGCCGGCCTGGCGGTCGGACAGGATGATGATGTTGTAGCGGTTGCGCACCGCTTCTTCGGCCTCTTCGCACAGGCTCGCGAGCGCGTCCTTCATGCCGGCCGCGCCCTGCTCGGCCGGATAGGTGATGTCGAGCGTGCGCGTGTCGAACTGCTTCTCGACGTGGCTGATCGAGCGGATCTTCTCCAGGTCCTCGTTGGTGAGGATCGGCTGGCGCACTTCGAGCCGCTTCTTCTTCGCGAGCCCCTCGACGTCGAACAAATTCGGCCGCGGCCCGATGAAAGACACGAGCGACATCACCAGCTCTTCGCGGATCGAGTCGATCGGCGGGTTGGTCACCTGCGCGAAGTTCTGCTTGAAATAGGTATACAAGAGCTTCGACTTGTCGGAGAGCGCCGAGATCGGCGTATCGGTGCCCATCGAACCGACCGCTTCCTGGCCGGTCGTCGCCATCGGCTCCATCAGGATTTGCAGGTCTTCCTGCGAGTAGCCGAAGCATTGCTGGCGATCGAGCAGCGACAGGTTCGTCTGCGGCTTGCGCGGCTGCAGCGCCGGCAAATCCTCCAGCACCAGTTGCGTGCGCTTCACCCACTTGCCGTACGGGTGCTTCTTGGCGAGCTGCGCCTTGATCTCCTCGTCGGAAATGATGCGCCCCTCTTGCAGATCGACGAGCAGCATCTTGCCCGGCTGCAGGCGCCACTTCTGCACGATGTCGCTTTCCGGAATCGGCAGCACCCCGGCTTCCGATGCCATGATGACGCGATCGTCCTTCGTCACCAGCCAGCGCGCGGGACGCAGGCCGTTGCGGTCGAGCGTCGCGCCGATCTGGCGTCCGTCGGTGAACGCGATCGCGGCCGGGCCGTCCCACGGCTCCATCAGCGCGGCGTGATATTCGTAGAACGCGCGGCGCTCCTCATCCATCAGCGGATTGCCGGCCCAGGCTTCCGGGATCAGCATCATGGCAGCATGCGCGAGCGGGTAACCGCCCTGCACCAGGAATTCGAGCGCGTTGTCGAAGCACGCAGTGTCGGACTGGCCTTCGTAGGAGATCGGCCAGAGCTTGGAGATGTCGTCGCCGAACAGCTTGGACGAGACCGAGGCCTGGCGCGCCGCCATCCAGTTGACGTTGCCGCGCAGCGTGTTGATCTCGCCGTTGTGCGCGACCATGCGGTAGGGGTGCGCAAGCGGCCAGCTCGGGAACGTGTTGGTCGAGAAGCGCTGGTGCACGAGGCAGAGCGCGGTTTCGAAGTCCTCCTCGTGCAGATCGGGATAATACTTGCCGAGCTGGTCGGCGAGGAACATGCCCTTGTAGATCACGGTGCGGCACGACAGCGACACGACGTAATAGTTCGCGAGCCGCCGCTCGCGCTTGCGGTACGCCACGTCGGAGATGACCTTGCGCAGGATGTAGAGGCGGCGCTCGAACTCGTCCTCGCTCTTGATGCTCTCGCCGCGCCCGATGAACACCTGCATATGGAACGGCTCGGTCGGCTTCACCGACTCGCCGAGCGAGGAGTTGTCGTGCGGCACTTCGCGCCAGCCGAGCAAAGTGAGGCCTTCCTGCGGCACCTTCTCGGCGTAGATGTCCTGGATGACCTTCCGCCATTCGGGATCGTGCGGCATGAACACGTAGCCGACCGCGTAGTGCCCGGGCTCGGGAAGCGCGATGCCGAGTTCGCCCGCCTTGCGCTTGAAAAACGCGTGCGGCGTCTGCACCAGGATGCCGGCGCCGTCGCCGGCGCGCGGATCGGCGCCGACCGCGCCGCGGTGCTCCAGATTGCAGAGGATCGCAATCGCGTCTTCGACGATTTTGTGCGACTTGCGGCCCTTGATGTCGGCGATGAAGCCGACGCCGCAGGAATCCTTCTCGTGGCGCGGATCGAACAGGCCCTGCGCGAGCGGCACATGCGGCCAAAGCGGAAAGCTGACCGGCGAATCGTTCACGGTCCGCTCCGCAGGAGAAGCGCTCACTCCCACATCGAACCGTCGTGTCGTCATCGTCGACCCCGTTGTCCAGCAAACGTCGTCCGGCGCACCTTTCTCGATCGCGGATGATCGCCGCGATGCACAGCCTGAACCTTTTTCGTGAGGGGCGGCATTCTCTGGTGCCGCTCGCCGGCCCCTCACGGGACCGCTCAACGTCTCCGGCCGCGATCACGCGCCGTCAATTGGGACAGTAATGCTGTCCTAATATGCCGAACTCCTGCCGGGTCCGCAAGGGTCCTTGGCCGCAAAACCACGCTCTCCTTGCCGTTTGTTGCCTCGCCTCTTGTCGGCTCGTAACAAGAGGACCACGGAACACTGCCGCAGCGCAACAGAATTGCATTCTCCCGGTGCTCGGCCAACGAGGACAAGCATGTATTTCGCGAGCGACAACACGGCCGGAATTGCCGCGCCCATCCTGCAGGCGATCGGCGGCGCCAACGCAGGCTACGCGCTTGGGTACGGCAACGATGACTGGACCCGACGCGTCGAGCGGCGGTTTGCGGAGATCTTCGAGCGCGAGGTGGCGGTCTTTCTGGTGCCGACCGGCACGGTGGCCAATGCGCTCGCGCTCGCGCATCTGTCGCCGCCGTGGGGCGCGGTGCTGTGTCATGCCGAGTCGCACATCGCCACCGATGAATGCGGCGCGCCGGAATTCTTTGGCGCCGGCATCAAGCTGGTCGGCCTGGAGGGCGACGGAGCGAAGGTTTCCGCCGCGACCTTGCGCGACGCGCTGGAGCAAGGCCAGTGGGGCGGCCCGCATCACGTCACCCCGAGCGTGCTGTCGCTCTCGCAGGCGACCGAATGCGGCACGATCTACCGGGTCGCCGAGGTCCGCGAACTGGCGGACATTGCGCACGCGCGCGGTGTCGCGGTGCACATGGACGGCGCGCGCATCGGCAATGCGCTCGCGCGCATGAACGTCTCGCCCGCGGAGGCGACGTGGAAGGCCGGCGTCGATGCGCTCTCGTTCGGCGCCACCAAGGGCGGCGCGATGGGCGCGGAGGCGATGATCTTCTTCGATCGCAAGCGCGGCGCCGAGATGCAGAGCCGGCGCAAGCGCGGCGGCGCGCTCGCGTCGAAACACCGGTTCATCGCGGCGCAGATGGAGGCGTATCTCGAGGGGGATCTCTGGCTCACGCTCGCGCGGCACGCCAACGCGATGGCGGATGCATTGAGTGCGGGACTGGCTGCGGCCGGCTGCAAGCCGGTGTGGCCGGTCGAGGCGAACGAGGTGTTTGCGCCGATCAGCCTTGAGGCTGACGAACGGCTGAAGGCCGCAGGCGCGATGTACTATCCGTGGCCGGCCCGGCCGGCCATCGGTCCGGGCAAGGTCCTGGTGCGTCTGGTGACCTCGTTTCAGACGACCCAGGAGGACGTCGACAGGTTCCTCGCCATCGTGCGCGCAAACTAACGCCCAAGCTCCGCCTGATTCATTGACGACCTTGCCCGTGCTACCGAGCCCTCGGGAGGGGATCATGAGACTTGTCACATTTGCCTTTGCCGGGTTGCTCGCGAGCGCGGCTCCGGCGTTCGCCCAATATGCGCCGCGGCCGGTCGCGCCGATGCCGGATGCGCCGCGGCCGGTCGTGCCGATGCCGGATGCGCCGCGGCCGGTCGTGCCGATGCCGCCGATGCCGACAGAAGGCATTTTCCGCATGGTGCGCCAGATGGGGCTTGAGCCGGTGGGCCCGCCCGTGCGCAACGGCGGGGCCTACGTGCAGCGCGCGGCGGATTATTACGGCCGGCCGTTGCGCATCGTGATCGATGCGAGCCGCGCGCAGGTGGTGTCGGTCGAGGCGATCGGCGGGCCGCCCGCGATGCACCGCGGCCCCTACGCGTCGGCCGGCGCGCCGTACTGGCGCAGGCCGTATGGCCCGTACGGCATGGCGCCGTACGACGATGACGACTACGCGCCACCAGGCTCCATGATGGCGCCGTACCGGCAGTCCCCACAGCCGGGTTTGCCACCCGCCACGCAGGCGAAGCCGAGGTCTGCGGCCGTCACGCCCGGCGCGCCGCCGGTGCCGCGCAAGCGCCCGACATCGGCGCCCCAGCAAGCCGCCGGCGCGGTCGAGTCTGTGCAGCCCGCGCCGCAAACGGCACCAGCAGCCGTGCCGACGCCTGCGCCTGCAGCCAAACCGGCCGGCCCCGAAATGACGCCGGTCGCGCCGCTGGATTAGCCACAGAAGAAAAGCGCCCCGGCATCACCGGGGCGCCCTCGTTTCGTTCCTGGTGAAGCGTCAGGCCGCCTTGGCTTCGAGGACCTCGGCCTTGGCTTTGCCGTTTCCGATCGGAATCTGGCGCGGCTTTTTCGCTTCGGGAATCTCGCGCACGAGGTCGACGTGCAGGAGGCCGTTCGCGAGTTGCGCGCCGGTGACCTGGACGTAGTCGGCGAGCTGGAAACGGCGCTCGAACGCGCGGGCAGCGATCCCCTGATAGAGCACCTCACCCTGCGTCTCGCCCTTTTCCTGCTTCTCGCCCTTCACCGTGAGGGTGTTCTCCTTCGACTCGATCGTCAGTTCATTCTCGGCGAAGCCCGCGACCGCAATGGAGATGCGGTAGGCGTTATCGCCGGTACGCTCGATGTTATAGGGCGGATAAGTGGGGGCCGAGCTGTCAAAGCCGGCGCCATCGAGCATCGAGAACAGGCGGTCGAAGCCGACGGTCGAACGATAGAGGGGAGCAAGATCGAAAGTTCGCATGGCATATCCTCCTTGAAGCGACATGCAGAAGGTCCGCCCCAAGCGGGGCCGGAACCGGAATGCGCAGCCGGATGGCCTGCGCAAAATCGATGTGGGAATACGCCTCGCCGTCGTCAAGAGGGCCCAAAGTGCCCCGTTCGGCTCGCAATTCGCCTGCTATAAGGCCCGAATCGAAGTACCCCTCCCGGTTCCCATGCAGCTCATCTCTATCCCAGCCAATCCGGTTCCCGAGGGCGCGACCGTCGGGACGGTGAAGACGTCCGACGGAGTGGTGCTGCGTTTTGCCCGCTGGGACCCGCCGCCCGGCCGCAAGGGGACACTCTGCGTCTTCCCCGGCCGTACCGAATTCATCGAGAAGTATTTCGAGGTGGTGCGCGATGCGCGCGCGCGCGGCTTTGCGGTCGCGGTCCTCGACTGGCGTGGGCAAGGATTTTCAGAGCGGGCGCTGCCGAACGCGCGCAAGGGCCACGTGCACGACTTCTCCGAATACGACCGCGATCTCGAAGCCTTCGTGAAGGAGGTCGTGCTGCCGGATTGCCCCCCACCGCTGTTTGCGCTCGGGCATTCGATGGGCAGCGCGGTGCTGATCCGCTCGGCCTCTCAGGGGCGGCGCTGGTTCGATCGCATCGTCCTCTCCGCGCCGATGATCAAGCTCTCGCGCGCGGCCGGGCTGCGCTTGGCGCGCGGCAGCGCGCAGTTCATGCGGCTCCTCGGTCTCGGCTCGTCCTACGTGCCGGGCGGCGGCGGCACCGCGATCAACACGCTGCCCTTTCCCGGCAACAAGCTGACCTCGGACCCGGTGCGCTACGCCCGCACGGCCGCGATCCTCGAGGCGGAGCCGTCGCTCGCGATCGGCTCGCCGACGGTCGCGTGGCTCGATGCGGCGTTCAAGGCGATGAATGAATTTGCCGATCCCCACTATGCGTCGCGCCTGCGCCAGCCGCTGCTGCTGGTCGCGGCGGGGCAGGACCGGGTCGTGTCGACGCCCGCGACCGGCGCGTTCGCGCTGCGCCTGCGTGCCGGCTCGCATCTGGTGATCCCGGGCGCGCGCCATGAGCTTCTGATGGAGCAGGACCGCTATCGCGAGCAGTTCTGGGCGGCGTTCGACGCGTTCGTGCCGGGCTCGGCGCTGTATTAGCCGGCGAGCAGTTTCATCGCCGTTTCGTGCACGCGCTTGTCGCCTGCCGCGATCACGCGCCCGCCTTTCACCGCGCTGCCGCCTTCCCAGTTCGTGACGATGCCGCCCGCACCCTCGATGATCGGGATCAGCGCTACGATGTCGTGCGGCTTCAGCCCGGTTTCGATCACCAGATCGACATGGCCGGCCGCGAGCATGCAGTAGGCATAGCAGTCGCCGCCATAACGCGAGAGCTTCACCGCCGCCTCGACGCGGCCGAACGCCGCGCGGTCCGGCTCATTCATCAGTCGCGGGCTCGTCGTGAACAGCATCGCGTCGGCGAGCGTGGCGCAGGGCCGCACGTGCAACCCGCGCTCGCCTGCAGGTCCGCGGTAACGCGCGGCGCCGCCGTCGCCGGTGAAGCGCTCGCCGATGAAGGGTTGATGCATCATGCCGAATGCCGCGGCACCGTTGCGCGTCAGTCCGATCAGCGAGCCCCAGGCGGGCATTCCGGTGATGAACGATTTCGTGCCGTCGATCGGATCGAGCACCCAGACGTATTCAGCGTCGGCGTTCTCGTTGCCATATTCCTCGCCGGCGATGCCGTGCTCGGGAAAGCTGCGCTTGATCAGCGTGCGCATCGCGGTCTCGGCGGCGCGATCGGCCGCCGTGACCGGATCGAAGCCGGCGGCCGAGCCCTTGTCCTCGACGCCGAGCGACGTGCGGAAGAACGGCAGGATCGCCTCGCCGGACACGGCCGCCAGCTCGTCGACGAAGGCGGCGAAGTCGATGGCGGTCATGCAGGGAAATCCAGCCCGGGGTGCGCCGGGCTTAGCGAACAGCGGGCAGGGGGGCAACCGGCGCCATTGCCGGTGCCGCATCGTCGGGCGCGGCTTCGCCGCTGGCGCCCCGGAATTACCGTGCCGCGTCCCCGTTCTTGCGCCGGTAACCCGTTGTGGCTGGCCGGTCACAGTGGCGCGCGGCCGGCATTTTTGAACAACCGCCCCCTTGCATTTTGTGCGTTGCGGCGTATCTTGTTGCAGCGCGGTACGTGATTTGCGTCACCTACCGCCGCCCTCCTTGGGCGTTTCCTCCCTAGACTTGGGCCGCTTGCTTGCAAGCGGCCCTTTTTCTTTGCCGAATTTCGCCGTTTCGAACGGCCACCGCGGAGCCTGCCTGAAAAGTGGCGTCCGTCGCTCGCTGCCTACCCGCCAGGCAATTGGTATAGCCGTACTATCCGAAAGCCGAAGGCTACTCGGCGGCCGCCCGGTAGGGGCGCAGCTCCTGGGACGGGATTTCCGCCAGCCGATCGGCCAGCAGCGTGATGTCGGCCGCGACCCGTGCAAATGAGGTGCTGCGCTCGTAGCGCCGCTCGTCCATGTACAGCGCGCGATTGATCTCGATCTGGATCGAGTGCAGCCCGGCGGCGGGGTTGCCGTAGTGCTCGGTGATGAAGCCGCCCGCATAGGGCTTGTTGCGGCTGACCGCATAGCCGAGTTCACGGAACGTCGCCTCGGTCGTCTCCGACACGATCGGCACGCAGCTCGTGCCGTAGCGGTCGCCGATCACGATATCGGCGCGCGGGCGGTCATCCTTGGCGCCCGCGGTCGACGGCATCGAGTGGCAATCGACCAGCATGGCGGCGCCGAAATCCCGGTGCACGCGGGTCAGCAGCCGGCGCAGCGCGCGGTGATAGGGCTTGTACAGCCCCTCGATGCGGCGCAGCGCGTCGTCGATCGGAATGCGCTGGTGGTAGATTTCCTGCGCGTCGCCGACCACGCGCGCGACCGTGCCGAGGCCGCCGGCGACGCGCATCGAGCGGGTATTGGCGAACGAGGGCAGTCGGCCGTCGAACATGCGCGGATCGAGCTCATAGGGCTCGCGGTTCACATCCACGTAGCAGCGCGGGAAATGCACGCGCACCAGCGGGTGACCGCGCGCCACCACGCCGGCGATCAGCTCATCGACGAAGGAATCCTCCGAGCGACGCAAGGTGGCGAGATCGAGCTTGGCCGAGGACAGGAATGCCCGCGGATAGACCCGTCCGCTGTGGGGGGAATTGAACACAACCGACCCGCGACACTCGGCCGGTTCGTGAATCTCGAACGGGGGGTCGAGTTCGGCCTCCACGTGACTGTCCATTGCGATTCGGGCGCCTTTTTGCCTGCTGCCGGCCTGAGCGGCACATTTCCATGCGATTGCGGTTCTGCCAAGATCGGAGCGGGACTTCACCCCATATTTACCGGCCATCCCGCTTATGGGGTGGTCAAGTTCGCAGGGCGCGCCGCCGTTCCATGACCAAGATGCTGCCGAAGATCCTCCTCGCCGAAGACGACAACGATATGCGTCGCTTCCTGGTCAAAGCGCTGGAGAATGCCGGCTACGAGGTGACCGACTACGACAACGGCATGTCGGCCTACCGGCGGCTGCGCGAGGAACCGTTCGAGTTGCTGCTGACCGACATCGTGATGCCCGAGATGGACGGCATCGAGCTGGCGCGCCGGGCGGCCGAACTCGACCCCGACATCAAGATCATGTTCATCACCGGGTTCGCAGCCGTGGCGCTCAATCCGGACTCGCACGCCCCGAAGGACGCCAAGGTGCTGTCCAAGCCGTTTCACCTGCGCGACCTCGTCAACGAGGTGCAGAAGATGCTGGCGGCGTGAGTTTTTCGGCGCGGGCGGGTAACTTGCCCGCCTGGCAGCGAGCCGCTATAGGGGGCCACCCCTTCAGATACGGGCGCGTAGCTCAGCGGGAGAGCACTACGTTGACATCGTAGGGGTCACAGGTTCGATCCCTGTCGCGCCCACCATTCTTCTTCAGTGCTACGGCAAGAACCGGGTTTCCCACCGCAGCTTGAAGCGGTGCCAGTCGGCTCCGAGGAAATCCACGTCGTACTGGTAGTCGAACGCGAGCCGGTGCTGGTCCCGGATCATGAGGTCCGTACCAACGCCGATCGTCGCGCGGTCGCGGCTCGCCGGCGATGTCGTGAGACTGTAAATCGGCCCGATCAGGTCGCCGTATTGCAGGAAGACCGTGCTCGTTCCCGCGAAGTCGTGGTTGTACTCGACGCGGAAGCGCGGCGCGATCGAGCCCCAGTCGGTGAGGAACGTGTACTTGCCGCGCAGGCCGAGCACCGAGGTGTAGAAGTTCGCGGTCTGCGCCGAATAGGCGAGCGCGCCGCCGAATCCGCCGTTCTCGGTGAAGGCATCGAGCGTGAGCCACGCGGCATTGATCCGCGCATAGGGCGAGAGCATCAGTCCTTGCCAGCGGAACTGATATGCCGCGGTGAGCGAGCCGAAGAACTGGCTGCCGTTCCGTGTGCCGTAGACCAGCGCCATGTCGTCGACGACGAAGCGCTGTGAGTTGAAGCGCATCGCGCCGTAGCCGGCGAGGCCGTCGATGAAGAAATTGCGGAACGGCCGATAGCTGCCGTAGGCCGCGACGTTGAAGGCCTCGGCATCGCTGCGCGTGCCGCGGTCGCCGATCCTGCTCGAGTCGCGGCCATAGCCGACGCCGGCGCCGATGATGAAGTTCCTGCCGAGCCGGTAATCAACGCCGGCGCTAACGCCTGAGGTGTTGAAGTCGATGGCGGAGCGCTGCACGGTCGGATCCGCGCTGCCGAAGCTGACGTAGCCCGTGCTCCAGAACGCAAAATCGCGCGTGCGCGGCTCTGCGGGGGGCGCCTTGTTCACCGGTGACTTGCGGTCGGTGCGCATCGAGGTGAACGCATCGGTCGCCGGGCGCTCCGCCGAGTACTGGTTCGGCGGCTTGCACTTCGGATCGAACGGATCGCGCAGCAGGCTGGTGCCCGGGATGTAGCACTCGTCCTGATCGGGCTGGCCGAAGCGGAGCCCGAACTGGTCCCCGGTGTTGTCGTCGTGTAGCGCCTCGAGCCGGTCGTTGAAGTTCGAGATTTGCGTATTGGCGAAGCGCTGCGCGGTCGCCACCTGCGCATTGACGAGGCCGACCACATCGGGATCTTTGGTCGGGTCCGAGCGCGGTCGCACCGTCGTCTGGTCACTCGCGGTGTTGTTCGCCGGGTTGAAGTCGGAGCCGCCGGACACGGTCGCGATGTTGGTGATGGTCGGCGGAGCGTCGCCGGCGACGTTCACCGTCAGGCTGATCGGCGGATAGGCGCCATTCGGCGCAAGCGCATCGGCGCGCGTGCAGGTCGGCGTTGCGCCGAGCGAACACGCCCAGCCTGCACCGGCGGCGGCGGTCGCGGTCAGCTTCGCAGGCAGCAGGTCGGTGACCGTGACGGTGCCCGAGCTTGCGATCGCGCCGACATTGTTGACCGTGATCGTATAGACGAAGCCGATCTGGCCGGCGCGTGCGTTCCCCGCATGCGTCTTGGCGATCGCGAGGTCCGCGCCGCCGCCGGGCGGTGTCACGAGCGTCGGGTCGATCGCGATGTTGTTCCCGGTATTGATTTCACCGCCGCCCGAGACTGTCGCGATGTTGGTCACATTCGCCGCAGTGTTGGCGGCGACGTTCACCGTCAGCGTGATCGGCGGGTAGCTCGCGCCCGCCGCAAGCGCATCGGAACGCGTGCAGGTCGGCGTGGCGCCGGCGGAGCAGGACCAGCCTGAGCCGGTGACGCCGGTCGCCGTGAGCCCGGCCGGAAGCGTGTCGGTCACCGTCACCAAACCGGACGTGGGGACGTTACCAACGTTCTGCACCGCGATCGTGTAGACGAAGCCGGTCTGGCCCTGCTGCGCGTTGCCGCCGTGCGTCTTGGTGATCGCAAGATCGGGTGCCAGCGCCACGATGATCGTCACATCCGAGGCCGCGTTGTTCGTAGTATCCGACTCGCCGCTGGCCGTGACCGTCGCTGTGTTGACGACGACCGGGGGGGCATTCGCTGCGACATTCACCGTGAGTGTGATGGCGGGATACGACGCGGCGGGGGAAAGTACGTCCGCGCGGTCGCAGGTGAGCGTTGCCAGAACGCAATTCCATCCGGGTCCGCTGATCGCGCTCGCCGTCAAACCCGCGGGCAGAATGTCCTGAACCGAAATGGCGCCCGATGTTGTCGCCGTGCCGATATTGGTCACCGTGAGGGTGTAGGCAAAGCCGGTCTGTCCCTGCGTGGCGTTGCCGCTGTGCGACTTGGCAATCGTCAGATCGGGCGCCGCGTTGACGACAAGCGTGCTGGTCGTGGCGGTGTTGTTTTCAGGAGTGAGATCGGGCGTCTGCGAAGAAATCGTCGCGGAGTTGTCGTAGCTCGTGCCCACGGGGGTGCCGCTCGGGACATTGACCGTCAACGTGAAGGTTCCTCCGCCGCCGTTCGCGAGGCTTGCGATCGAGCAGCTCACCGCTCCGCCGGCGCCGACGGCGGGGGTCGAGCAGGTCCAGCCGGCCGGGGCGGACAGGCTCACGAATGTGAAGGGGCCTGGCAGCGTGTCGGCGAGCTGAACGCTGGCGGCGGCGTCGGGGCCGGCGTTCACGGCCTGAATCGAATAGGTGATGTTCTGGCCGGGCTGCGCGGTCGCGGGCCCGGTCTTGGCGACCGCCACGTCGGCCGACGTCCCCCCGGTCACAACCGTCGCGGCCGTGGAGCTGTTGTTCTCATCGGTTTCGTCATTCAGCGCAGAAACGGTCGCCGTATTGCTGAAAACGGTTCCACCCGCCGCGCCAGCCGGAATGTGCAGCGTCAGCGTGAAATTCACGCTGCTCCCGGCCGGGACATTCGGATTGCCGCAGGTCAACGGTCCGCCCGAACCAGGCGCGATCGGATCGCAGGTCCATCCTGGCGGCGAACTCACGTTGACGAATGTCATTCCCGGCGGGAACGGGTCGGTCAGGGCGGCATTGATCGCATCGTCGGCGCCGACATTGAGGATGTTCAACGTATAAGCAACGTTGGTATTGGCGGCCGCGGTCGCCGGCCCCGTTTTGATGACGGTCATGTCGGACTGCGCCAATGCGGCCGCCGTCGCCACGAAAAGCATCGCGCACGCCAGCGCGGCGGGGAGAGCCGCGACGGCCCATTTGCGAGGTCGGAAAAACGCCCCAGACATGCTTGTTGTTGTTGACTGACCCACCCGACGATTCCGGACTTTGGAGCAGCCACACGGCGGCCACAATCGATGACGCGGTTGTACGATGGGGAAGGGCGACGATTAGTGGGCGCCTGTGGCCACGCGGCAACGTTGCGGGCATGCTTCAAGCTTCAACGGCAGGTCGCGGCGCCGCTGCGCTGCGTGCCGCGCGGCCCAAGTTGACAGCCCTCCGGCTGCCCCCTATGAACCCTGCCAAATCCCTGACAATCCGGCGCGCGCGCCATGGATCGAAGCCATGAAAGTCCGTAATTCGTTGAAATCGCTGCGCGGCCGGCATCGCGACAACCGGCTGGTGCGCCGCAAGGGCCGCGTCTACGTCATCAACAAGACGCAGAAGCGCTTCAAGGCCCGCCAGGGCTGAACATTACCCGGCGTCCGGCGTTTCTCACGGGGCTTTGACCAGGCCCCATGGCTTGCGGCTATTGCGCCGCGGTACAGACGCCGTAGATTCGCACGATGCGCCACCGATTCAGCCTGCTGGCGTTGACCGCGGCCCTGCTCGCCGCCTCGCCGGCCTATGCGGAGCCGGGGAGCTGGACCGAAGCGCCCGACAAGCTGCCGCGCGCCCCGCGCGGCGACCGCTTCAAGAATCTCGATTTCCTGTTCGAGGCGCTCAAAGCCGCTCCGGATGCGGATAGCGCCAAGCTGGTCGAAAGCCGCATCTGGGCGCTGTGGCTCGCCTCGGGCAGCGATACCGCCGACCTCTTGATGAGCCGCGTGAAGGCCGCCATCGACGGCAAGGACACCAATCTCGCGATCGAGTTGCTCGATGCCGTGATCGAGCTGCGGCCCGACTACGTCGAAGCGTGGAACCGGCGCGCGACCCTGCATTTCACCAACAAGGACTACGGCAAGTCGCTCGCCGACATCCGCCAGGTGCTGGCGCGCGAGCCGCGCCATTTCGGCGCGCTCTCCGGCCTCGGCGTCATCATGCAGGAATTCGGCGAGGAGAAGCTCGCGCTCGAAGCCTTCCGCCGCGCGCTCGCGGTCAATCCGCATCTGCAGAAGATCCCGGACTTCGTGAAGACACTGACCGAGAAGGTCGAGGGAAGGGATATTTAGCGGTCTCCGCTCATTCCCGCGAAAGCGGGAATCCAGCCCTTCTGTGCGCGGCTCTGGGTCCCCGCTTTCGCGGGGACGAGCGGAAGAAAGGCTAATCCCCCGCCGCGTCCGAGCCGACGAACGCGATCCGCACCATGTTGGTCGCGCCGGGGGTGCCGAGCGGCACGCCGGCCACGATGATGATGCGCTGGCCCGCCTTGGCGAAGCCTTCGCGGAATGCGATGCGGCAGGCGCGATCCACCATGTCGTCGAGATCGCGCGCGTCCTCGTCGACGACGCAGTGCACGCCCCACACCACCGCGAGCCGCCGGCCGGCGGTGATGTTCGGCGAGATTGCGATAATGGGTGACTGCGGCCGCTCGCGCGCGACGCGCATGACGGTCGAACCGGAGAAAGTCCAGCACGCCATCGCTGGCAAATCGAGCGTCTCGGCGATCTGACGTGCCGCATCCGCGATCGCGTCGGCGCCCGTCGCCTCGGGCTCGGTGCGCTGCGCGTCGATGATCGAGCGGTAGATCGCATCGGTCTCGACCTCTTCGGCGATGCGGTTCATCGTCGCGACCGCCTCGACCGGATACTGCCCGGCCGCCGATTCCGCCGACAGCATCACCGCGTCCGCACCTTCGAAGATCGCGGTCGCGACGTCGGA
Source organism: Alphaproteobacteria bacterium (assembly GCA_005884685.1). GTDB lineage: Bacteria > Pseudomonadota > Alphaproteobacteria > Rhizobiales > Xanthobacteraceae > PALSA-894. The sequence continues at coordinate 178,899 of VBAH01000007.1, read as the reverse complement.
GACTTCGGCGCGCGTCGGCACCGGATTGGTGATCATCGATTCAAGCATCTGCGTCGCGACCACCACCGGCTTGCCGGCGCGGCGCGAGGAGCGCGTGATCTGCTTCTGGATGCCGGGCACTTTTTCCAGCGGCATCTCCACGCCGAGGTCGCCGCGCGCCACCATGAGCGCGTCGGTGAAGTCCATGATGTCGGCGAGCCGGGTGACCGCCTGGGGCTTCTCGATCTTGGCCATCACGCTCGCGCGCCCGCGCGTGATCTTCTTGGCTTCCGCGATGTCCTCCGGCCGCTGGATGAACGAGAGCGCAACCCAGTCGACGCCGGTATCGAGGCAGGCTTCGAGGTCGGAGCGGTCTTTGTCGGTCAGCGCCGAGAATCCGATCGTGGTGTCGGGCAGGCTGACGCCCTTGCGCGCCGAAAGCTTGCCGCCGACTTCGACGCGCGTCACGGCGCGCTTCGGCGACGTCTCGACCGCTCTCAGCTTCACCTTGCCGTCATCGAGCAGCAGCGTGTGCCCGGGCTCGAGCGCGGCGAGGATCTCGGGATGCGGCAGGTAGACGCGCGTCTCGTCGCCCGGCGCTTGGTTGTCGTCGAGCACGAACTCCGCGCCCTTCTTGAGCATCACAAAGTCGCCCGTGAAGGTCCCGACGCGCAGCTTCGGCCCCTGCAGGTCGGCGAGGATGCCGATCGGCCGCCCGGATTCTTTTTCCACTGCGCGAATCGCGGCGTGCAGCTTGCGCATCGCGTCATGCGAGGTGTGACTCATGTTGATGCGGAAGACGTCCGCGCCGGCTGCGAACAGCCGCGCGATCGTGGCCTGATCCGAGGAGGCGGGCCCGAGCGTTGCGACGATCTTTGTGCGGCGCAGCCGTCTCATTTGGTCTGCTTCGGCTGGCTTGGGCCAGAGCCGGCCGGAGCGGGCTGTCCCGGCTGATCGGTGGACTCGGTCAACTGCACGGTCCAGGAGCGCTGCTCAGAGGTGTCGACCTCGAAAAACCCCGTGCGGTCGTAGCCACGCGCGAGGCAATCCTCGATGCCGCGGATGGTGAATTCCTTGTCGCGCGTGCACATGAAGGCCTTGCCCGACCATTCGCCGCCGCGGTCATAGTCGACGGCATAGACATAGTAAAAACGGGCGACCAACTGGCCCTTCACCAGCGTCTCGCAGCTGCGCGCCGCGAGATTCCACCAGCCTTCGGTGGTCCAGCCGTCGGAGTCCTTGTAGCCGATCGCGATGCCGACCCGGCTCCCGGTATTGTTGCAGAGGCGGAAATCCGCCGCCGCCGGGGCGGCAAACAGCGGGACCAACGCACAGCCGAGCGAAAGTATCCCGGCGCGGCGCGGAATTACCCCGGGACCGGTCCGCATCGCTCTCGCTGGGGCTATCCGCATCATTGCACTACGGATTTCGCGCCGGTTGCATGACAGTGTCAACGAGGATGGCGCGGAAGTCATTGACGTTGGTGAAAGTGGGACCCGGGCGGAGGAGATCGCCCAGGCGCTCGAAAAAGCCGGTGGAGTTGTTGTCGGCAAGAAACGCGGCCGGATCGAGGCCGAGTTCCCTTGCGCGTGCCGCCGTTGCGCCATCCACATACGCGCCGGCGGGATCCTGCGCCGAGCCGGCGCCGCCGTCGGTGCCGTCGGTGTCGCCCGCGAGTGCCGCGATACCGCTGGTGCCGGTAAGATGGATAGCGAGCGCCAGCGCGTATTCCTGGTTTGGCCCGCCGCGTCCATGGCCCCGGATCGTGACGGTGAGTTCGCCGCCCGAGAGGATCACGGCGCGGCGCCCTGCGGCTTGCAGCTTTCGCGCCATTCCGGCGTGCTCGGCAGCAATTTTGCGCGCTTCGCCTTCGAGATTTGCGCCGAGGAGGACACACTCGTATCCAGCCGCGCGCACGCCCGCTTCGGCGGCGCGGAAGGCATCAGCGGGCCGTGCGATCAGATGATACTCGGCGTTCGCGAATGCCAAATCGCCCGGCTTCGGGCTTTCGTTGGCCGGGTCGTTCAGCGCGCGCGCGACAGCGTCGGGCACATCAAGCGCGAACTTCGCGACGATCGCGCGCGCGTCCGCGAGCGTCGAGGGATCGGGCACGGTCGGGCCGGAGCCGATCACGGCCGGATCGTCGCCCGGCACGTCGGAGATCGCGAGCGTCACCACGCGTGCCGGGTACGCCGTACGTGCGAGGCGCCCGCCCTTGATGCGGGAGAGATGCTTCCGCACGGTGTTGATCTCGCCGATGTGTGCGCCCGAGCGTAACAGCGCGCGCGTCACCGCCTGCTTCTCGGCGAAGGTGATGCCAGCGGGCGCGATCCAGTTCGCTGACGCCCCGCCGGACATCAGCGCGAGGACGAGGTCGTCCTTCGAGGCACTTTCGGCGAGCGCGAGCGCCTTCGCGGCGGACTCCAACCCGGCCGCATCCGGGATCGGATGACCGGCCTCGATCATCGGGATGATGCGCGTGGGACGGCCGTAGCCATGGCGCGCGACCGCGACGCCGGCGAGGCGATCCGCCGGAAATCCGGCATCGAGATAATGCCGCTCCGCGACTTCGATCATCGAGCCGGCGGCCTTGCCGGCGGCGAGCAGGATCAGCCGGCCGGATTTCGGCGCCATCGGCAAATGCGGCGGCAGGCAGGTCGAGGGGTGCGCGGCGGCGACCGCGGTGTTGAACAGCGTTTCGAGAAACGCCCGCGCGGTGGGGGTTGGATTCATGGCCCCGCCACAACATCGCCGGTGCGCGGGCGAGCGACCCAGATGCCGAACAGGATCAGCACGCCGCCGAACGCTTGCGCGAGGCCGAGCGGCTCGTCGAGCAAGAGCCAGCCGAAGGTCGCGGCCGCGATCGCTTCGAGGAAAATCACCAGCGAGGAAAATGTCGCCGGCAAGGTGCCGAGCGCGACCGCGACGAGCCCCTGGCCGCCGACCTGGGAAATGATCGCGAGCGCGAGCAGCGCAGCCGCGCCCGGCAGCGACTGCGGCAGGATGCGCGGCTCGAAGACGAGCGCGATGATGAACAGGCAGACCGAGGTGACCGCGGTCGACACGAACATCACTTCGGCCGCGCCATGCCTGGCCCGTGCCGCACGTACGGCAAGCACATACGCACCAAAGAAGAAGGCGGTCGCGACGCCGTAGACGTCACCCATCAGCCGCTGTGGCGCGAAACCGTAGCTCTCGCCGACCAGCGCAAAACCGCCGAGCAGACAGAGCGCCAGCCCGATCAGGATGCGGCTGCCGACGGCTTCGGAGAGCACCAGCCACGCACCGAGCGCGACCCAGATCGGTGCCGTAGTGGCGAGGAACGTCGCGTTTGCGACCGTGGTGCCGAGGATCGCCAGATGCCAGAAGAACAGATCGCCGGTGAACAGCAGCCCGGCCAGCAGGACTGCGCGGTCAAGCCGCGGCCACGCCGCGCTGCGGTTCTCCAGCCGCATCCACACCCACAGGAACGGCAGCGCCAGCAACACGCGCCAGAACGCGCTGGCGTACGGTCCGACGTCAGCCCAGCGCACAAACAGCACCGAGGCGCCCATGGCGATCGCGCCGGCGACGAGCGCCGCGAGCGCAACCGCGCGGCGTCTCTCCTCGGTCGCGCTCCCGGCCGCCGTCATTCAGGAATCTCCACTGGGTGCTCCGCGTGCTCGGCTGTCATCCCGGACGCGCCGAAGGCGCGAGCCGGGATCCATGTATCACTACCCTTTGTGATCGGGGATAGATGGATCCCGGGTCTCGCGGCGCTCGCCGGGATGACGTCCGGAGTGATGTGGCAAAAAGCCTGCTGCGGGCGTGAGGGCCCCGGTTATAATGCTTCCAATCGAAAGAACCATCGGGGAGGGCGACATGCCGGTCGGGTTCACGATCAATGGGAAAGCTGCGAGCGTCGATGTCGAGCCGGACACGCCGCTGCTCTGGGTGGTGCGCGAGCACCTGAAGTTGACCGGCACCAAATTCGGATGCGGATCGGGCCTGTGCGGCGCCTGCACGGTGCATGTCGACGGCAAGGCCGTGCGCTCGTGCCAGACCAGCATGTCCGAGGTTGCCGGCAAGACGGTGACGACCATCGAAGGCCTGTCGCCGAGTTCAACGCATCCCCTGCAGAAGGCCTGGATCGCCGAGCAGGTGCCGCAGTGCGGCTACTGCCAGTCCGGCCAGATCATGCAGGCCGCCGAACTGCTGGCGAAGACGAAGAAGCCCACGCGCGATCAGATCGTCGCGCACATGGACGGCAACATCTGCCGCTGCGGGACCTATCCGCGCATCGTCCGCGCCATCGAGCGCGCCGCACGGGAGGCCTGAGCCATGAAGGCGCACATCACTAAGCTTGACGTCTCCCGCCGCAGCTTCATGCAGGGCGCGGGCGGACTGACATTCGCATTCGCGCTGTCCGGCACGCTGCTCGGCCGCGCATCCGAGGCTTATGCGGCCGACGGCGCCAGGCTCAACGCCTGGGTCACGATCGGCACCGACGACACCATTACCATCCTCTGCCCGCAGTCCGAGATGGGGCAGGGTGTGCTCACCGCATTGCCGCTGATCCTCGCCGAAGAGCTCGATGCCGACTGGTCGAAGGTCAAACCGGAATTCGCGCCCGGCAATCCGAAGCTCTACGGCGGGGCGCACAAGATGTTTCCTGGCGCGCAGCTCACCCTCGCGAGCGTCTCGGTGCCGGCCTACTGGATGCCGCTGCGGCTTGCCGGCGCGCAGGCGCGCCGCGTGCTGCTCGATAACGTGGCCGAGAAATGGGGCGTGCCGGTCGTCGAGCTCTCCACCGACAAGAGCAAGGTGATCCACAGAAAGTCGAAGCGCAGCATCTCGTATGGCGATGTCGCGAAGTTCGCCAAGGTGCCCGACGAGCTGCCGAAGGTCACCGAAGCGGACCTCAAGAAGCGTAAGGACTTCCGGCTGATCGGGCGCAAGGATATCGGCCGCGTCGACGTGCCCTCGAAGGTCAACGGCACCGCGAAATACGGGATCGACGTACAGGTGCCCGGCATGGTCTACGCCTCGCTGCTGCACGCGCCGATGGACGGCGCCAAAGCCGAGAGCGTCAACACCGACGAGGTGATGAAGATCAAGGGCGTGACGCGAGTCATTCCGCTGCCGTTCGGCGTCGCGGTGATCGGCGACACGGTGGAAGCGACGCGCGCGGGCCGCTTTGCCCTGAAGGTGAAGTGGGACATCAGCGCCTCGAAGGCGGCGCCGTTCGATTCCGCCAAAGCGTTCGACGAATACGCCCGCAAGGCGGCCGATCCGGCGGCCGAGGTGAAGGAAGCCTTCAAGACCGGCGATGCCGACAAGGCGCTCTCAGGCGCGGCGAAGACGATGACGGCGGCATACTCTTCCGAGCACACCTATCACGCCCAGATGGAGCCGATGAACGCGGTCGCCCGGGTTTCCGACGACGGCCAGTCGGCGGAGATCTGGGTCGGCACGCAGGTGCAGCCGCTGGCGGCGGCCGTTGTTGCCGGCGCGCTGAAGACCACGCCGGACAAGATCAAGATCCATCTGCAACTGCTCGGCGGCGGCTTCGGCCGGCGCATCTGGCCGGACGCCCCGGTGCAGGCGGCGGTGCTCGCCAGCATCGTGAAGAAGCCCGTGAAGCTGATGCTCACCCGCGAGGACGACATCGCGGCGGCGCGGCCGCGGCCGATGACCTATCACACGCTCAAGGCCGGGCTCGACGAGACGGGCAACCTCACCGGCTGGCATCACCGCATCGTTGCCGAGAACGTCGATGCGGTCGCGGCGCCGCCGCGCTTCCAGGCGACCGGCGGGCGCGACTACATCGGCTGGGTCGGGATGAACCAGGACTTCTACGACATCCCGCACCTTACCGCCGACGCGATCCGCGAGCAGCGCGGCATGCGCGTGCACGCATGGCGCGGCATCGGGGCGGGCTACAACAGGTTCGTCACCGAGTCGTTCCTCGACGAGATCGTCGCCGCAAAGGGCGGCGATCCGGTCGCCACGCGGCTCGCGCTGACGGCGAAGCATCCGCGGGCGCAGGCCGTCATCAAGGCGGTCGCCGAGATGTCGGAGTTCACCAAGAAGCGCCCCGGCCGCGGCATGGGGATCGCGTTCTCCGACTATCACGACACGCTGACGGCCGGTGTCGCCGAAGTCTCGGTCGACAAGGTGACCGGCAAGATCAATGTGCACAATTACTGGATCGCGATCGACGGCGGGCTGATCATCCAGCCCGACAACGTCAACGCGCAGCTCGAAAGCGCGGTGATCTATGCGCTCTCCGGCGCGCTGTCGGAGGAGCTGACGGTGAAGGACGGCGCGGTGCAGCAGTCGAACTTCAACGACTATCAGGTGCTGCGGATGAGCGACGTGCCGCAGATCCACATGAAGGTGCTGGTCACCGACAATCCGCCGACCGGGATGGGCGAGGTCGGCATCCCGTGCGTCGCGCCGGCGATCGGCAATGCGGTCGCGCAGCTCACCGGCAAGCGGCTGCGCCATTTGCCGATGTCGCCGGAGCGGGTGAAGAAGGCGCTGGGGTAGGGGGCTTCGTAGGGCGCAATAAGCGGAGCGCATTGCGCCGCTGCCGCGCGGTTGGCGCAATGCGCTCCGCTCCCGCGTCGCCCCCGCCTTCACGGGGGCATGCTTATTGCGCCCTACGTCTTGGCCTGAACATTACCGAGAATCGATAGCCAACTCTTGGAACGGGCTTGAAAACCCGCCCCGTCACGGTCCAACTGGCCGCGGCGGTTTTCTTTGCGCCCGGAGACATGATGCACGCGCAGGTCGGAATCATCGGCGCGGGGCCTGCGGGCCTGTTCCTCGCGCATCTGCTCTACCGCGAGGGCATCGACTGCGTCGTGCTCGAAGCGCGCAGCCGCGCCTACGTCGAGGATCGCGTGCGCGCCGGCGTGCTCGAGCAGGGCACCGTCGACCTGATGGCCGAGCTGGGGCTCGATCAGCGGCTGCGCCGCGAGTGCATGATCGACGAGGCGATCGACATCCGCTTCGGCGGCGGCAAGCTCGTGCACGTGCACTTTCCCGAGCTCACCGCCGGCAAGGTGGTGACGATCTACGGCCAGCAGGAGGTGGTGAAGGACCTGATCGCAGCGCGCATCGCGGACGGCGCACGAATAGAATTCGAGGCCGAGGTGACGGGCCTCGACGGGCTTGATGGCGACCGGCCGACGATTCGCTACCGCCAGGGCGGCACCGAACACACGCTCACCTGCGACATCATCGCGGGCTGCGACGGCTTCCATGGCGTCGCCCGCCCGGCGATCCCGGACGGCGTGCTGACCACCTACGATCACGTGTTTCCGTTCGGGTGGCTCGGCATCCTGTCGGAGTCGCCACCGATCACGGAGATGACCTACGCCAATCACGACAATGGTTTTGCGCTATGCAGCCGGCGCTCGCCCAAGATCTCGCGCCATTACCTGCAGGTCGCCGCGGACGAGGACGCGGCGAACTGGTCGGACGACCGGTTCTGGAATGAGCTGCACATCCGCATGAACGATCGCGACAAGAGCGAAATCATCGAAGGACGCATCTTCCAGAAAGGCGTCACGCCGGTGCGCGCCTTCGTGGCGGCGCCGATGCGCTACGGACGGCTGTTCCTTGCGGGCGATGCCGCCCACATCGTGCCGCCGACCGGCGCCAAGGGCCTCAACCTCGCGGCCGCCGACGTGCGCGTGCTCGCGCGCGCGCTCACGGAGTTTTTCCGCACCAACAGCATGGCGCGGCTCGACCGCTACTCCGACACGTGCCTGCGCCGCGTGTGGAAGGTCGTGCGCTATTCCTGGTACATGACCTCGCTGCTGCACCGCTTTCCGGACCACACGCCGTTCGAGCGCAATGTGCAGCTTGCCGAGCTCGATTACCTCTTTTCCTCGCGCGCCGGCCGCCTGACCATCGCGGAGAACTATGTCGGCCTGCCGCTGGAGGATGAGTAGCGGCGCAGGCAACGCGCGCTTATCTTCCGGGCATCATTCGAGGAAGCACTCATGGACGACAAGACCCAGACCGAACTGGAAGCCGCCGTGTTCCGCCGGCTGGTCGAGCACCTGCGCGCGCGCACCGACGTGCAGAACATCGACCTGATGAACCTCGCGGGCTTCTGCCGCAACTGCCTGTCGAACTGGATGAAGGACGCGGCGGACGAAAAGGGCGTGCCGCTCACCAAGGACGCGAGCCGCGAGGCCGTCTACGGCATGCCTTACGACGAATGGAAGGCGAAGCACCAGACGGAAGCCTCGCCGGCGCAGAAGGCCGCGTTGGAGAAGAGCCACAAGCATTAGGTTTTCCGTCATGCCCGGCCTTGTGCCGGGCATCCACCTCTTCATCTGTCAAGCAAGAAAGTCGTGGATGGCGGGGACAAGCCCGGCCATGACGAAACTCATGTGCACTGCTGTGGATGACGGCGCTCGCGCCTTGACCTGAGGCGTCCGCACTCCGAATGGTCTCGGGCAAATCTCACGTTCAGGAGTGCCCGATGGCCACCGCAGCCGCCGTCAAGGACGAAGCCGCCGCTCATCGCTTCGCCAAGGATCACCTCAAGGCTTTCGTCGAGCGCGTCGAGCGGCTGGAGGAGGAGAAGAAGGCGCTCTCCGACGACATCCGTGACGTTTACGCGGAGGCGAAGGCGAACGGCTTCGACGTCAAGGCGCTGCGCAGCGTGGTGCGCCTGCGCAAGCAGGACGTCGACGAGCGCAAGGAGCAGGAAGCGATCCTGGAGACGTATCTGCAGGCGCTGGGCATGTTGAATTGACGCTTGCCTGTCATCCCGCTCGACCCCGTAGGGCGCAATAAGTGGAGCGCAGCGAAACGCATTGCGCCATCTAAGTTCTGTGGAGGAGCGGCGCAATGCGCTTCGCTTATTGCGCCCTACGCGCACTGGATTCCCGCTTACGCGGGGATGAGCGGAGCTTGGGGGCTACCGCAAGCTCGCCTGACGCTGCCCGAACTCGATCGTCGGCAGGAACGTGACCGCGGCGCCGGCGAACTTGAGCGTCTGCATGCCCTCATAGGCGTCGCTGCTAAAGCCCATCGCGAGGCTCGAGGCCGGCTTGATCATCAGCATGCGCACCTGGCGCACGTCGAGCTTGCCGTAGACCGAGACGTTCATCTCGTAATGAATGCTGGTCGCGAGCGTGATGCCGCGCAGCCATGGATCGTTGTAGCGCTGGCCGGCGCGCGGCGGCGGGGTCCTGGCGACCTGCGAGATCCCGTCCGGCGTAAGCCGCGCGGCCGGCATCGCAGGCGCCAGCGCGGCCGGACGCGGATTGTCCGGCACGGCATTCGCCGCATAGGCGAGCGCGAGATCACGTGGCACGCGATCGGCGCGCGCGTCGGTGTCCTTCAGCCATGACGTGATGCTGGCCGTCGTCTCGGCGGGCTCGGCGATCGGAGCCGGCGGCCGCGGAGCGCTGCGCGACGAGAGCTCGAATGGCGTGGAACCGGCGGAGGCGAGGGCAAAGCTGCCCGGCCTGCGGGCGGTCTCGACCGTTTGTGGGCGCGCCTGCGGCACCGGGACGCGCGCGGCGGGCGCCTCGTCGCGCGCCGCCACCACGGTCTTGCCGCCGGCCGCGGTTGCTTCCTCTTCCTCCTCGTCGTCGGTCGAGAAGCCGAACAGCTTCGCCAGCACGTTGCCCTTCTTCGGGCGCGCCGCGGACGCGACGCGGTCCTCGCCGATCGCGCCGGAATTGCGCGCGGCGGCGAGCGACATGCCGGACGGCCCGGACGAGCCGCGCCGTTCGATCTCGGCGAGCGCGAGCGCGTAGCCGGACAGCGGCTGGCCGTCGGACGGGACATGCACGGTGCGGCCGTTCGGGAACACGCGGGCGAGCTGGTCGTGCGTCATGCGCGGCCAGTGGCGCACCGAGCCGACGTCGACATGCACGAACGAGCCCGGATAGAAGCCGACGCCGCCCCGCTGCAGGCGCATGGCGATCACGCGCAGCTGCTCAACCGACACGCCGCTGATGTTGAAATCGATGGCCTTGCCGAGCATGTGCTGGGAAAACTGGGCGACGCCGCGCGAGCGCCTGCGCAGCATCGCGTTGGTGGCCGGCGAGCGGTAGGACGACACGATGCGGATCGGCTCCTCGGTGCCGACCTCGCGGGTCACTTCCCACAGGATGTCGAACAGCTGCGGGTCCATGCGGGTCTGGTCGTCGTTGCGCCAGTCGCGCAGGAAATAGTTGAGCTTCTTCAGCCCCTCCTCGTCGTAGCGCCCGCTGCGCTTGAACGTGACGGTAATCGAGTCGTCGCGGTGGGTGTGCTGGAAGGTGATTGCGCGGGTGTCGCCGTTCGCGACCACGGTTTGCAGCGTGCTGGTGCTGACGATCAGCGCAAGCGTCGCGAGACCGACGCAAGGGGCGGCACGCAACGGAAGCACGATAGATAAAGCCTGGCGCGCGATGCGTCTCGGCACTTGGTGTCCCGCGTAACGTCTCGACAGAGTCGCGGCGTGTCCCCCGCCGCGTGCGAATGGTGAACGCAGTCTTTGTCGGGATGGGTTAACGCGAGTTTAGCGCCGGCCCGTCCCCCCTTAGCGTTAATTGGCTAACGGGGGAGTGTGGCGAAAAATAGCCCAGTTCTGCCAGCGCCTTCGTATGGTTAACGCGGGCTTAACCGCGGTTAACGCGTGGTGGTGCGGCTGGCGCGGCGCTGCCGGACGTTAGCCGGCGGCTCGGGCCGGATCGGGTTGCCGAACAGCCGGTCGAAGAAGGACTGTCCGCCGTTCCAGTCGCTTGCGCCCGCGACGCCAGCGGGCAGCCGGACCGGCGGCCGGCCTTGGCTCGACCCAGCGCGCGCCACCGGGATTTCGCCTTGCCGGCGGTCACCCTTGAGGGCCGCGAGCGTCTGCGCATCGCGCCCGTAGATATCCTCGCGGATCTGCAGGTGGCCGGATTCGTCAACAAACGCAGTCTGATAGGTGATGTGCACCGGGATCGGGTTGGTGAAGCGCAGGTCGATTTCGGACCGACCGAACATCCCCTTGATCTGCTCCTGCGTGTAGCCTTTGCCCGGCATGCCTAGCCCGCTCATGATCTCGGCGTATTTCGCCGGATCCTGCACCCGCATGCAGCCGTGGCTGTAGGCGCGCCTGGGGTGGGCAAACAGGTGCTTGTCCGGGGTATCGTGCTGATAAACCAGGAACTTGTTCGGGAAGTTGAAGCGGATGCGGCCGAGCGCATTGGCCTCGCCGGGGGGCTGCGAGATGTGCACCGAGCCGTCCGGGTTCTGCGAGAGGTTCAGCCCCATGCGCTTGAGCACGGTCGGGTCCTGCTGCAGCGCCGGCAGGTACTCGTTGTAGACGATCGACGGCGGCACGTTCCAGGTCGGATTGACCGTGATGTACTTCATCGTCTCCGACAGGAGCGGCGTCGCGTGCCCGCCGGGCTTGCCCACCACGACGCGGGTTTTCCAGATCGATGCGCCGTTGTTGTAGACCTGCAGGGTGAAGTCCGGAATGTTGAGGACGACGTGCGCCTTGCCGAGGTCGCGCGGGATCCAGCGCCAGCGCTCCATGTTGGCGATGATGATCTGGTCGTCGCGCTCATGCCGCTTGCCGTTGAGCGCATCGACGGTCTGGTTGGTCAGGCGGCCGTTGGCCGGCAGGCCTTTTTCCTTCTGGAACTGCACGACCGCATCGGCGAGCGACTTGTCATAGAAATTATCGTCGCGCACCGCCGGCAGCCCGAGCTTCTCGCGCAGTTGCGGGACACGCTCGTCCGCCATCAGGATGGTCTGCCTGGATTTCTTGTCGACGCCAAGCTCGAGCACGGGACCGCGCGCGATCTGCGCCGGGCCGTTGTCGTTCGTGTTGCCGCGCGCCTGCGCGAGCTTCTTGCGCAGCGCCTTGTAGGCCGGCTGCGGCGGCTGATAGCTGTCGAGAACGGCCTCGGCATTCGCGCCGGCGCTGAACTTGCTCAGAACGTCGATCGGCTGCGGCGCAGTCTGCTCGTAGAAGATGTCCCCGGTCACGCGCGAGTAATGCACGCGGCCCATCTGGGCCTGGCGCGCGTAGTCGAGAACCGACTGCGTCAGGCGCATCTCGGCTTCGGCAAGGGCGGCGGGGGCCGCGTCCGCCTGGATCGACGGCACCGGATAGTCGGCCGGATCCATCCCGTCCGCGTCGGCGTGACGAAGGTGATTGATCGCCTGCCTGGCACGCTCGGTCGCGCCGTTCAGGCCGACCCAAATCGGCTCGTAGTCGCGCGAGGAGTAGAAAGCCTCGACGGCGGTGCGCTCGGGTTTGCGGTCCACGAAACGGCTGAGCTTGCCGGATACGAGCTCGCGGATCGCGTCGCGCAACGGCTGGTCGGGATGGACGACGACGACGACGGGCGCCGGCGCAGGTGTGGGGGCCGAGCCGGTCGCGGGCTGCGCCTCCGGGGCGGGCGCCGGCGTCGCGACCTCCGCGGGCTTCGCCTCAGGAGCGGGGGTGGCGGGCGCCGCCGTGTCGAAGGTTGGCGGCGGCAGGTCGGGCGGGTCGGGCAGGTTGATCGCGGTCGAGCCGGTCGTCTCGGCCGCCGGTTCGAGGTCCGCGATGCTCGGCGGCGGCAGGTTCGCGGGCTCCGGCAGCGGGACAAGCGCTTCGATCGATGACTGGCTCTGGGCCAACCCCGGACCGGCCTGCGCCAGTCCCAGCACCAGCGCGATCGCGGTTCCAGTCAAAATACGGTCAAAACGCCGGCCTTGCATGGAGGAATCCCTCAAAATCCCCGTGGGAGGACGCAAAACAGACCCCAAGTCGCATGCAGCCGGGGAAGCCGCATTCTCCCCACCCAACGAACGAAGTGACTCCAAAGTTCTAACGAAATCAACCTTTGACGTAGTCGCGGGCGGATCACTTGCGCGTAATTGGCGTCCGGTGTCACCCGGTGGCCACGTTTTCCTCGGCCTCGCCGGACTTCTCCGCGCCGAGGCCGAGATCGTCCAGCTTCCGGTAAAGCGTCGAGCGGCCGATCCGCAACCGGCGCGCGACCTCGGACATCTGCCCGCGATAATGCGCGATGGCGAAGCGAATCACGTCGGCTTCGAGCTCATCCAGCGGACGCACATTGCCGGCGGCGTCGAGCAGCGGCAGGACGCCATGGCTCGCGGGCGCAGCGTAGGGGGCCGCGTGCGGGCTGGTGGCCGGTGCGTCCTCGAGGATGAGCGGGCTCACGGAATGCACGGCCGCGTGCTGCGGCATGTCGTCGGCCGGCGCAATGGTCGGCGCCGCCATGCGCGCATGCAGCAGCTGCGGGAATTCGCCCGCGCCGATCTCGTCGCCGTCGGCGAGGACCACGGCGCGGAACACCGCGTTTTCCAGCTGACGCACATTGCCGGGCCACGGGTGCGTATGGAGCACGTTTAGCGCATCTGTGCCGACAGCGCGGATACGCTTTCCTTCCTCTGCGGAAAACCGGACGAGGAAATGGCGCACGAGATCCGGAATGTCCTCGGGGCGATCGCGCAGCGGCGGCACGGTGATCGGGAAGACGTGCAGGCGGTAGAACAGGTCCTCGCGGAAGCGGCCGGTTTTCACGTCCGCGATGAGGTTGCGGTTGGTCGCCGAGATGATGCGCACGTCGACCTTGACGGGCTTGCGGGCGCCGACCGGATCGACCTGACCCTCCTGGATCGCGCGCAGCAGCTTCACCTGCGCGGCGGGCGGCAATTCGCCGACCTCGTCGAGAAACAGCGTGCCGCCGGAAGCTTCGACGAACTTGCCGGTGTGCTTTTCGGTCGCGCCCGTGAACGCGCCTTTCTCGTGCCCGAACAGGGTGGATTCGACCAGGTTTTCCGGAATGGCGCCGCAGTTCACCGCAACGAATGGCCTAGCGCGCCGCTCACCCGAGCCATGGATGGCGCGTGCGATCAGCTCCTTGCCGACGCCGGACTCGCCTTCGATCAGCACCGGGATCAGCGAGGTCGTCGCCTTCTCGGCGGTGCGCAGAACAGCTTGCATGCGCGCATTGCGCGTCACGATGTCCTTGAACGTGAGCGTGCCGGTGCGGCTGCGCTTCAAGCGCTGGAATTCGCTCTCAAGCGCGCTCGCCGAGAGCGCGTTGCGCAGCGACACCTGCAGCCGCTCGGCGCCGACCGGCTTCACCACGAAATCGATCGCGCCGGCGCGCATCGCCGCGACGACCGTGTCGATGCCGCCATGTGCGGTCTGCACGATCACCGGCGTGCTCAGGCCGGCGTCACGCATGCGCGCAAGCACGCCGTAGCCGTCGAGGTCGGGCATCACCAGATCGAGAATGACGCAATCGATGCGCGCGCCATCCGGGGCGGTCAGCGCCGTCACCGCCGCATCGCCGCCGTCCGCGGTCATCACCTCGTAGCCGAAGCGCCGCGCCATGGCTTCGAGCAGGCGGCGCTGCACGGGATCGTCGTCCACGATCAGGATCAGTTCGGCCATGCGGGCTCCGGTGTACCGATTTGGGGCGCACCATGGCGCAGCGGGCTTAATGGGCTGTTAAGGGTCGGGGGGGCGGCGGCGCGGTTGAAGCGCGCGGCGGCCCGACTATGTTCGACCGCGACACAGAGGACTCCCATGCCGACCGCGACGAAAAAGAAGCCTGCCGCCAAATCCACAAGATCTGCCGCACGCAAGCCGGCGAAATCCGCCGCGGCGGACGGCAAGGCGCTCGGCGCGCTGCCGGAATGGAACCTGGCCGACCTTTATCCAGGGAACGATGCGCCGGAGGTGAAGCGCGACCTTGAACGCGCGGACGCGGAATGTGTCGCCTTCGAGGAGAGCTACAAGGGCAAGCTCGCCGCGCTCGCGGCCGCAGCCGATGCGGGCGCGCGGCTCGCCGAAGCGGTGAAGCGCTATGAGGCGATCGACGATTTGCTCGGCCGGCTGATCTCGTTCGCGAGCCTGGTCTATGCCGGCGACACCACCGACCCGGTGCGCGCGAAATTCTACGGCGACATGCAGGAGCGCATCACGCAGGCCTCGCTGCACATGCTGTTCTTTACGCTCGAACTCAATCGCCTGGACGATGCCGTGCTGGAGAACGCGATGGCCGATCCGGCACTCGGGCATTACCGGCCGTGGATCGAGGACGTGCGCAAGGAGAAGCCCTATCAGCTCGAGGACCGCGTCGAGGAGCTGTTTCACGAAAAATCGGTGACCGGCGCGGGCGCGTGGAACCGGCTGTTCGACGAGACGATCGGCGCGCTGCGCTTCACGGTCGAAGGCAAGTCGCTCGCGATCGAACAGACCCTGAGCCTGATGCAGGACGCAAGCGAGCGCAACCGCCGCGCCGCCTCGCAGGCGCTCGCCAAGACATTCCGCGAAAACCTGCGCACGTTTGCGCTGATCACCAACACGCTCGCCAAGGACAAGGAGATTTCCGACCGCTGGCGCGGCTTCCAGGACATCGCGGACGCGCGCCATCTCGCCAACCGCGTCGAGCCGGAGGTGGTCGAAGCGCTGGTCTCGGCCGTGCGCACCGCCTATCCGCGGCTGTCGCATCGCTACTATGCGCTCAAAGCCAGATGGTTCGGCAAGAAGACGCTGCCGCACTGGGACCGCAACGCGCCGCTGCCCAAGGTCGAGAGCCGCACGATCGGCTGGAACGAAGCAAAGGACACCGTGCTCACCGCCTACGGCGCATTCGCGCCGCGCATGGCGGAGGTGGCGGAGCGTTTCTTCGCGCGCAACTGGATCGACGCGCCGGCGCGGCCCGGCAAGCAGGCGGGCGCGTTCGCGCATCCGACGGTGCCCTCGGCGCACCCGTACGTGCTGCTCAACTACATGGGCAAGCCGCGCGACGTGATGACGCTCGCGCACGAGCTGGGCCACGGCGTGCACCAGGTGCTCGCGGCGCCGAACGGCGCGCTGATGGCGCCGACGCCGCTGACGTTGGCCGAGACCGCAAGCGTGTTCGGCGAGATGCTCACCTTCCAGAAGCTGCTCGCCGAGACGAAGGACGCAAAGCAGCGCCGCGCGATGCTCGCCGCCAAGGTCGAGGACATGATCAACACGGTGGTGCGGCAGATCGCGTTCTATACCTTCGAGCGCAAGGTGCATGCCGAGCGGCGCAAGGGCGAGCTGACCGCGGAGGCGCTGTGCGAGACCTGGATGAGCGTGCAAGCCGAAAGCCTCGGGCCCGCGATCGAGCTGAAGCCTGGCTACGAGACCTTCTGGGCCTATATCCCGCACTTCATCCATTCGCCGTTCTATGTCTATGCCTACGCGTTCGGCGACTGCCTGGTGAACTCGCTCTACGCGGTCTACGAGAAGGCACACGAAGGCTTCGCCGAGCGGTATCTGGCGATGCTCGCGGCCGGCGGCACCAAGCATCATTCCGAGCTGCTCAAGCCGTTCGGTCTCGACGCACGCGATCCGAAATTCTGGCAGGGAGGCTTGAGCGTGATCGAGCGGCTGATCGGGGAATTGGAGGGGATGGAAGCGCGGCGCTGATCGTCAGCCGAGCCACCATCAGCATTTCGTCTGGTGCCGGTAACGCATCGTTGACGCCAGCATCGGCGCGCCGCTAGCTAAATTTCGCTCAGATGCTACCCTCGGTCGTTCGCGAGGGGCGGTACCATGGCGAGCGCAAGTCCGGGCGAGATCCAGTTCGGCGACATCATCCGCGAGGAAATCGACGCGATCAATCAGCGCCGCGATCTGTTACGCCGCGCGCCGCTGAGTGCGGAGAACGCATCCGGGCCGGACGGCCAGGTCCTCGATGTGGTCGGGCTCGCGCTCTCCGGCGGCGGCATCCGCTCGGCCGCGTTCTCGCTCGGCGTCCTGCAGGCGATCAATCACAATGACGCGCTGCGCAACATCGATTATCTCTCCACCGTGTCGGGTGGCGGCTACATCGGATGTGCGCTCACCGCCACGATGACCCGCACGGACGGCCAGTTCGTGTTTGGCAATCCGGCCGCCGAGAACGGCAAGCAAACCGCGTCCGAGATCGCCGATACGCCTGCCGTCGGCCACCTGCGCAACTATTCGAACTACCTGATCCCGGCCGGCGCCCGCGACGCGCTCACCGGCGCCGCGATCGTATTGCGCGGACTGGTGGCGAATGTCGCCTCGGTGCTTGCAATCGTGCTGTTGTTTGCGGCTGCCACGGTCGCGACCAATCCAAAGCGCTCGCTGCTCGGCTGCCCCGACATTCTCGGTTTCGATCTGTGCGGATTTTTCTGGGTGGACTTCTTTGCCTTCTCGCTGATCGCGGGCCTTGCCGGGCTCGCGCTCTATTTTCTCTGGGCGCTCTATCGCTCGGTGTTTCTCAGGCAGGGCAGCCTGGCCGAGTTTCGCACGCACTTGCCGGCGCTGGCGGCCGGCTACCTCGTTGCCGGACTGGTGATCTTTGTTTTCGATCTGCAGAGCTTCTTTCTGCGCGGCATGTTCGATCTCGCCGATGCCAACACCTCCCCGGATGAGGCGACCTTCGATTGGCTGGCCACGTCCGTTCAGACCCTCGCCGCGGTGTTCGCGCCGATCGCCGCGGTGGTGACGATATTCCGCCAGCAGATGGGGGACATCCTCAAGGCGGCGAGCGCGGACGCAAATCTGACGACCAGGATCATCGCGGCGCTCAGCAAGGTCGCGTTCTGGCTGGCGGCGGCCGCGCTGCCGTTCGCCATCTGGGTCGTTTATCTCTATCTCTCGTACTGGGGCATCATAAACGACGCGCGCCAGTGGTATGAGGACAAGCCGCAGCCGGCCGTGAGCGAAACCAGATGCGGGCGGGTGCCTCCGGCGCCTGACGCTCAGTCGACCACGGTCGGTCAGCACACGCCGCACTGGATGGTCACGGCAGCGAGCAACCTCACTTACTCGGGCTTTTGTCCGCTGTTCCGACGGCCCGCCCTGTGGGCGGCGGAGCATACCGGCTTCAAGTGGTTCGCGTGGTATTACGTGCGCGCGCTGGAGCGGCCGATGGTGCTGCTCTACACCGGTTCGGGCCTGATGCTGATCCTGCTGGTGTTGCTGCTCAAGCCGAACGCGAATTCGCTGCACCGGCTCTATCGCGATCGCCTCAGCAAGGCATTCCTGTTCGATCCGCACCCGCCCGATGCGCCGGCCGCGAAGCGCAACGAGGCGAGCATCGACCAGGGCCGCGACTTCGCGCAACTCGACGACATGGCGGTGAGCAGCATCTCGGTGCGCCACGCGCCGTATCACCTGATCAACGCGGCGCTGAACATTCAAGGCTCGGACTTTGCGAACCGCCGCGGCCGCAACGCGGATTTTTTCATGTTCTCGCCGCACCATGTCGGCAGCGCCGCGACCGGCTATGCGGCGACGGCCGCGTTCGAACAGAAGGCCAAAGGCCTCGATGTCGCGACCGCGATGGCGATCTCCGGGGCGGCGGCCTCCTCCAACATGGGATCGCAGTCGATCCGGCCGCTGCGGCCGACGCTCGCGCTGTTGAACATCCGGCTGGGCTACTGGCTGAAGAATCCGCGCTACGTCTCCGAACGCGAGCCGCGCTGGTCGAGGCTGAGCGACAGATTCAGCTTTTTCCTGCTCAGCGAGATCCTCGGCCGGCTGTATGAAAACAGCAACAACGTCTACCTGACCGACGGCGGCCACATCGAGAACCTCGGCGTCTACGAACTGCTGAAGCGGCGCTGCAAGCTCATCGTCGTGTCCGATGCCGAAGCCGACATCTCAATGCGCTTTCCATCGTTCATCACGTTGCAGCGCTATGCGCGCATCGACCTCGGCGTGCGCATCGAGATGCCGTGGGACGACATCCGGAAGACGACGTCCGCCTGGATGGGCCTGCACACCAAGGACACGGGCGCCGCCATACCCTCGGCGGGGCCGCATGCGGCGATCGGCTACATCGATTATGGCGAAGGCAGGTCCGGCACCATCCTCTATCTCAAGGCATCGCTGAGCGGGGACGAGAACGACTATATCCGCGATTACGCGCGCCGCTTCCCGATGTTTCCGCACGAGACGACAGGCGATCAGTTCTTCAGCGAAGAGCAGTTCGAGGTCTATCGCGCGCTCGGCTTCCACGTCGCGCACGGCGTGCTTTCGGGCCGCGACAATGTCTCCGCACCCAGCCAAGCCGGGCCGGAGCAGCGCAAGTTCGACTCGACCGGCAACCAGGCCGTCGAGGATGCGCACGCCGCGCTGATCGGATAGTTATGGCGCTTGGTGGCGCAGCGCCTATCTTAAGGGCGCATCCACCGAAGTCTTCATGAGAGATCGCGAACAAAACCGTTTCTCCGCCCGTGCGGCGCGCTATGCGCGCGTCGGCACCAATGTGGGCGGCGTCGCGGCGAAATTCGCGGCGAGTCGGCTGTTCGGCTTCGGGCTGAACCGGGGAAAAAACGCCTCCGATCTCGCCGCCGCGCTCGGCGGGCTGAAGGGGCCGATCATGAAGGTCGCCCAGTTGATGGCGACGATCCCGGACCTCCTGCCGCCGGAATATGTCGAGGAATTGCAGAAGCTGCAGAGCGACGCGCCGCCGATGGGCTGGCCGTTCGTGAAGCGGCGCATGGTGGCGGAACTGGGTCGCGATTGGCAGGAGAAGTTCGCCGCGTTCGAGCACAAGCCCGCGGCCGCCGCCTCGCTCGGGCAGGTGCACCGCGCGCTGTCGCTCGATGGTCAGGCACTGGCCTGCAAGCTGCAGTATCCGGACATGCAGTCCGCCGTCGAGGCCGATCTGCAGCAGCTCGACTGGCTGTTCGCCATCCACCGCCGCATGGATCCGGTCATCGACACCAGCGAGATCGCCAAGGAGATCGCCGCGCGCGTGCGCGAGGAACTCGACTATCAGCGCGAGGCAAAGCACGTCGCGCTTTATCGCGCGATGCTCAAGAGCACCGACTTGATCCGCGTGCCGGAGGTTTGGCCGGAGCTGTCGACCGGGCGCCTGCTCACGCTCGACTGGCTCGACGGCCGCAAGCTGCTGGCGCACAAGAGTGCGCCGCTGGCGCAGCGCAATGTGATCGGGCGTGCGATGTTCACCGCCTGGTGGTTTCCGTTCAGCCGCTTCGGCGTGATCCACGGCGATCCGCATCTCGGCAACTATACCGTGTTCGAGGAGGGCGGCGCGCCCGGCGGCATCAATTTGCTCGACTACGGCTGCATCCGCATCTTCCCGCCGAAGTTCGTCGGAGGAGTGGTCGACCTCTACAACGGGCTGCTGCATGAGGACCACGACCTGGTGGTGCATGCCTACGAAACGTGGGGCTTCAAGGGTCTCTCGCGCGAGACGATCGACATCCTCAACATCTGGGCCAAGTTCATCTACGGCCCGCTGCTCGAGGACCGCGAGCGCACCATCGCGGACGGCGTAAAGCCCTCGGAGTACGGCCGGCGCGAGGCCTTTCGGGTGCATCAGGGCTTGCGCAAGCACGGCCGCGTGCGCGTGCCGCGCGAGTTTGTGTTCATGGACCGTGCTGCCATCGGGCTCGGCGCCGTCTTCCTGCACCTCGATGCGCGGCTCAACTTCTACCGCCTGTTCAACGAGGCGATCGAGAAGTTCTCGCTCGCGGAAGTCGGCAAGCGCCAGGCCGCGGCGCTGCGCAAGGTGGGACTTGTGGCGGAGAAAACATCCTGATCCCCTCATCAGGCCCGTTCGCCGTGCTCCCGTTGCCCTCCCTGATCAATTACGGTAATCCGGCGCGCGAGAGCGATTTGTTCCGGAGGACGAGATGGCCGACCATGGCGAGGTCGAATACGCAGCGGCGGACGGCAACGACTACGCCGAGCATGAACACACCTACCAGCTGTTCCTGACGCTGACGAAATGGATCATCGGATTCGTCATCATCCTGCTGATCGCGATGGCGTATTTCCTCGTCTGATCCCGTTGCGGACGGTGACCGTGGAGGCGTCATGAAGATTGCGATCCCCGCCGAGGCCGAGCCCGAGCCGCGCGTCGCCGCCACCCCCGACAGCGTGAAGAAGATGAAGGCGCTGGGCGCCGACGTGGCCGTGCAGTCGGGCGCCGGCGTGAAGTCCGGCGTGCTCGATGCGGATTTCGAGGCGGCCGGTGCGACGATCGCACAGAGCGCGGCGGATGCCGTCAGGGATGCCGACGTCGTGCTCAGGGTGCGACGGCCGACTGAAGCCGAGGTTGCGGGCTGCAAGCCCGGCGCCCTGGTGCTGGCGATCATGGACCCGTACGGCAACGAGGCTGCGCTCGCCGCGATGGCGCGAGCCAATGTGGTGGCATTCGCCATGGAGCTGATGCCGCGCATCACGCGCGCGCAGGTGATGGACGTGCTGTCGTCGCAGGCGAACCTGGCCGGCTACCGCGCGGTGATCGATGCGTCTGCCGAGTTCGGCCGCGCCTTTCCGATGATGATGACGGCGGCCGGCACGGTGCCGGCGACGCGCGTGTTCATCATGGGCGTCGGCGTCGCCGGCCTGCAGGCGATCGCGACCGCGCGCCGTCTCGGCGCCGTAGTGACGGCGACCGATGTGCGGCCGGCCACCAAGGAGCAGGTGGAAAGCCTCGGCGCGAAATTCCTCGCCGTCGAGGACGAGGAATTCAAGAACGCGCAGACGGCGGGCGGCTACGCCAAGGAAATGTCGAAGGAGTATCAGGCAAAGCAGGCAGCGCTCGTCGCCGAGCACGTCAAGAAGCAGGACGTGGTGATCACCACGGCGCTGATCCCGGGGCGCCCGGCGCCCCGGCTGATCTCGGCCGACATGATCCGCTCGATGAAGCCGGGCTCGGTGATCGTCGATCTGGCGATCGAGCGCGGCGGCAATGTCGAAGGCGCAAAAGCCGACGAGGTTGTCGACGTCGATGGCGTGAAGATCGTCGGCTATACCAACATGGCGGGCCGGCTCGCCGCTTCGGCCTCAAGCCTCTATGCGAAGAACCTGCTCGCATTCCTCGATATCCTGGTCGACAAGAAAGAGAAGAAGCTCGCCGTCAACTGGGACGACGAGATCGTCAAGGCAACGGCGCTGACCAGGGACGGCGCCGTGGTGCATCCGAGCTTCCAGTCCAAATCGGCCGCATAGAGGACAAACGCCATGGCGACCGCAAGTCCTCAGGATGCCGCCCAGTCCGCGCAATCCGCAGCCGAGATCGCGCGCCAGGCGGCGGACGCCGCGCAGCAATATGCCGATCAGGCCGCGGCGCTTGCGGCCGCAAGCGTGCATGCCGCGACCGGCGCTGCGATCGACCCGTTCGTGTTCCGCTTCTCGATTTTCGTGCTCGCGGTGTTCGTTGGCTACTACGTGGTGTGGTCGGTGACGCCCGCGCTGCACACGCCGCTGATGTCGGTGACCAACGCGATCTCCTCGGTGATCGTGGTGGGCGCGCTGCTCGCGGTCAGCGTCGAGCTCGCGCGCAACGACTCCGGCCCGATCTGGGCGCGCCTGCTCGGCTTCCTCGCCCTCATCCTCGCCTCGGTGAACATTTTCGGCGGCTTCCTGGTCACGCAACGCATGCTCGCGATGTATCAGAAGAAAAAGAAGTGACGATGCGTGCCCGTCTCTCATCCGTCATGGCCGGGCTTGTCCCGGCCATCCACGTCTTTTCTCACGTGCGCAAAGACGTGGATGCCTGGCCATCAGGGCGTTTACGCCCGTCTTCGCGGGCTATGGCCGGGCATGACGTAGGAAAGGGTTTCGCCCAATGAGCCCCAACACCGCCGGGATGCTCTACCTCGTCGCCGGCGTCCTGTTCATCCTCGCGCTGCGCGGGCTTTCCAGCCCCGAGACCAGCCGGCAGGGCAACCTGTTCGGCATGATCGGCATGGCGATCGCGATCGCGACCACGCTCGCCTTCCATCCGCCGGACAGCTTTTTCTCCTGGCTGCTGGTGGTCGGCGGGCTCGCGATCGGCGGCGGCGCCGGCGCGGTGATCGCGCGGCGCGTACCGATGACCTCGATGCCGGAGCTGGTCGCGGCGTTTCATTCGCTGGTCGGAATGGCGGCGGTGCTGGTGGCGGCGGCGGCGCTGTATGCGCCGCGCGCGTTCGACATCGGCCTGCCGGGCGACATCCACAAATCAAGCCTGGTGGAAATGTCGCTTGGCGCCGCGATCGGCGCGATCACCTTCACGGGCTCCGTGATCGCGTTCCTGAAATTGTCCGCACGAATGAGCGGGGCGCCGATCCTGCTGCCGCTGCGCCACGTGATCAATCTCGCGCTCGCGCTCGCGATCGTGCTCATCATCGTCTGGTTCGTGCGCACCGAGAGCCATTTCGCGTTCTGGCTGCTCGCGCTCGCGGCATTTTTGTTCGGTGTGCTGATCATCGTCCCGATCGGCGGCGCCGACATGCCGGTCGTGATCTCGATGCTCAACTCGTACTCCGGCTGGGCGGCTGCCGGCATCGGCTTCACGCTCGGCAATTCGGCGCTGATCATCACCGGAGCGCTGGTCGGCTCCTCGGGCGCGATCCTCTCCTACATCATGTGCCGCGGCATGAACCGCAACTTCATCTCGGTGATCCTCGGCGGCTTCGGCGGCGAGGTCGCGGGACCTGCGGCCGGCGCGGAGCAGCGGCCGGTCAAGCTCGGCTCGGCCGACGACGCGGCCTTCATCATGAAGAACGCCTCCAAGGTGATCATCGTGCCGGGCTACGGCATGGCGGTCGCGCAGGCGCAGCATGCGCTGCGCGAGATGGCCGACAAGCTCAAGGCCGAGGGCGTCGAGGTCAAGTATGCGATCCATCCCGTCGCCGGCCGCATGCCCGGCCACATGAACGTGCTGCTCGCCGAGGCGAACGTGCCGTACGACGAGGTGTTCGAACTGGAAGACATCAACTCGGAATTCGCGCAGGCTGACGTTGCGTTCGTGATCGGCGCGAACGACGTGACCAATCCGGCGGCGGAGGAGGACAAGACCTCGCCGATCTACGGCATGCCGGTGCTGCAGGTGTGGAAGGCCGGCACCGTGATGTTCATCAAGCGCTCGCTCGCTTCCGGCTATGCCGGCATCGACAACCCGCTGTTCTATCGCGACAACACCATGATGCTGCTCGGCGACGCCAAGAAGATGACCGAAGGGATTGTGAAGGCTCTGTAGCGACGGGTCTTGCGCTTATTGCCGCTCGGAGGACGCCCCAAGGCCGCGGCTTGCGTATGCGGGAAGCGGTGCTAGCGTGCCGCCATGCGGGAGCGTGGGAAGCTTCAGGAAATTCAGATCCTGCGGGCCGTGGCAGCGCTGGGCGTGGTCTTTGCGCACATCGGAATCGATCTGCGCTACTGGGGCAAGGTTGATATCGGCTGGACCGATGCCGGCAACGCCGGCGTCGATTTGTTCTTCGTCATCTCCGGCTTCATCATGATGTATATCGCCTGGGACCGCTTCGGCGTGCCGGGCGCGCCTGCGGATTTTTTCATCCGCCGCCTCATCCGGATCGTTCCGCTCTACTGGATCGTGACGACGGGCTATGTCCTGCTGAATAGCTATCCGGCAAGCCGGATCATCACGTCCTACCTGTTCATACCCGATCCAGGCGCGGACGCTGCCAAGTTGCCGGTGATTCTGCAGGGCTGGACCTTGAACTTCGAAATGTTCTTCTACGCAACATTGGCGCTCGCACTTTTCCTGCCCCGCCTCGCCGCCTTGTGTTCCGTATCGGCGCTGATGGCCGCAATCGTGCTGCTGCGGGTGCCATATTACGGCAGCACGATCATCCTGGAATTCGTGCTCGGACTCTGGATCGGCTTTGCTTACCGCAAGCAGGTCTGCCTATCGCCCGCGGCGCGGATTGCAGTTATCACGCTCGGCGCCTGTGCGATCGTCGCCACGGCTTTCTTGCCGGCGCAGGACCGGCTGCTCGCTTTCGGCGTTCCAGCCGCCCTGATTGTCGCGGGTGCGGTCCTTGGCACGCCGATTCCCGGCACGCGCGTGGTGCGGGCCCTGGTGCTGCTCGGTGATGCCTCCTACGCGCTTTATTTGACGCATCCGTTGATGACCAGGCTGTGCGCCACCAGTTTGCGGCATCTGGTTGGACTCGAGCAAAGCCCGCAACAAGCGCTCTATTTTCTGGTCGCGCTTGCGGCTTCCATTACGCTCGCGCTGGGGGTCTATCTCGCGGTCGAGCGGCCGATCACGTTGGGGCTGCAACGCGTGTGGGCGCGCCGCGGCGTCGCAGCCGTGCCGGCGCACCGGGTGTGAAGCCTGGTTCCATTACGGTGCCGGAAGGCGAGGCCGTGACGATCATGCGGGCAATCTTCATCATCGGCGGGGCACTGGTTTTGCCGTTCATGTCGACCAGCGTGGCAGAGACGCAAACCGTCCTCTGCTCAGCCCCGCTAAAACCGATGCTCGACGTCGAGCTTCTTCTCGGCCGCGGCAAAGCGACCGACGCGCGCTGGAAGCTGTTTCTCGCGCGCGAGGTGACGCCGCGGTTTCCCGATGGGCTCACCGTGTACGAAACCAGCGGCCAATGGCGCGATCCGGATCGCAAGTTGATCGTGCGCGAGAAGAGCCGCGTGCTGCGCATTCTCGTTCCCGCCGATCCGCCGGTGCACGACAGGATCGAGGCGGTCGCGGCGGCATACAGGAAGCAGTTCGCGCAGAAGTCGGTCGGCATCGTGACGCGGCCGGCCTGCGCGTCGTTCGGCGACTAACCGAAGATGTCGAATACCGTACCGACCACGTCCGCGACATTTACCACGCCGTCGACGACGCTGCCGACGGTGTCGAGCACGCCCGGCTCTTCGGCCGGCGGAAGCTGCTGCTTGACGGCTTGATCCGCTGCCTGCTCCGTGCCCTGTGGGGGCACGGGAGCATCAGCGATGGGGCTTTCCTTGTTCATTGTTTTTCCGTTCACTTGGCCTGTTAGTCGCAAGCATTCGCGAGCACGTTCAATGGTTTCCGATGACGTTTGTTAAATGGACGTTCATCCTCGCGGCCGCCGCCTATCTCGGCTTCGCCGCGCTGATGTATTTCGCGCAGCGCTCGCTGATGTACTTCCCCGATCGCGCGCACACGTCGCCTGCTGCCGCAGGCTTCCCGCAGGCCGAAGAGATCACGCTCGACACGGCCGATGGCGAGCGGGTGATCGCCTGGCACGTGCCGCCGCGCGGCGAGAAGCCGGTGATGCTCTATTTCCATGGCAACGGCGGTGCATTGAATCTGCGCGTCGATCGGTTTCAGAAACTCGCCGCCGGAGGTCTGGGGCTCGTGGCGCTGAGCTACCGCGGCTATGGCGGCTCGAGCGGGACGCCGACCGAAGCCGGACTGATCGAGGATGCGCGCGCGGCCTATGCCTTTGCGGCTGAGCGCTATCCCGGGCGCATAGCGCTATGGGGCGAGTCGCTCGGCACCGGCGTTGCGGTTGCGCTCGCGGCTGAAAAACCGGTCGCGCATCTCATTCTCGACGCGCCGTACACCTCGACGGTCGATGTCGCGGCCGATCTCTACTGGTTTCTGCCCGTGCGGCTGTTGATGAAAGACCAGTTTCGCTCCGACCGGCGCATCAGGCAGGTGACGGCGCCGGTCCTGATCCTGCACGGCGAAGCCGACGACATCATGCCGATCCAGTATGGCGAGCGCCTGCTCGCGATGGTGCCCGGCAAGAAGCAGATGGTGCGCTTCAAGGACGGCTATCACGTCGATCTCGACCGCCACGGCGCGATGGAGGCGGCGCTGAAATTTCTCGCCGAGCCGTAGCGCACCGCCAGCGAGGTCACCCAACCTGCGCGCGGCGTGCGGAGGTGCTGCGCTCCGCGAGCAGCCGGTCGGCCATCGCCTCGATGACCGGCATCTCGGGCGGCGTCGAATGCCCGCCGCGCTTGTCGTAGGTCACGCTGTGGAAGCGCCCTGAGGGATCGGAGCCGCCGGTGATCGGGAGACCCAGCGTTGCGCATACCGCACCGTGGTGCGCGTGGAAGTGGGACTTGTCCGTCACGTTCTGGATCAGCCCGATGCGTGGTGCCGTGCCGGCCGCGAGCGCCGATTTGAGTGCCGCCGAGGTCGACAGCCGCTCGGGAAATTCGGCGCAGAGTTCGAGCACACCGCCGCCGGGCCGGAAGACCTGGGCCAGGCGGACGGCGAACTGGTATTCCGAATAGGCGGCCATCTCGGCGACCGGATTGATGACGACGGCGGCGGACTCGCGGTCGCGGATGGCGCATTGCAATGCGCCAAAGCCTGCGCCGGAGTGCCCGAGATAGATCATGTTGTGCCGGCTCACGCCGAGCTCGCGCGCGATCGTTTTGCAAACATCGAGGATCGGCGGGATCGGATCGGCTTTTTCTCTTCCGAGGAAACAGGAGCCTCTGAGCCAGTCGGCCATGAACAGCGTCGGATCGCACACGCGCAGGATATGACCGAAGGCCGGCGCCGACGGCGGCCACAGCACGAACACCGGCGGCTTGCAGGCGCCGCGATCGCAATAGCCGTTGAGGACGACGGTGAGCCGGTCAGCACCGGGGCGCGTTTCGAGCGACGTCGCAATCCTCAACTCGCCATCACGAAATTCGCGATACTCGCCGGTCTCCAGTTTTGCCGCTTCCACAATCATCAAAGAGATTTCCCGCCCCACATTTTTAGAAGGTCTGGTAGGTCTGCCCGCTGCGGCCGCCGACGCGGGCGAAACCCTTCTTGGCGGGATCGTGGTCCCTGCTGATGTTCAGCGCCTTGGCGTAGGACCCGGCGGCCTTCTCCTTATCGCCGAGACGCTCGTAAGCCAAGCCGCGGCTGGTCCACGCCGTCAGGCTCTGCGGCTCGGCCTGCACCGCCTCGTCGAGATCGCTGGCCGCGGCCCTGGCGTCGCCCTGCGCAAGTTGACTGAGACCGCGCGCCACATAGGGCTCTGCCTGACCCTGGATCAACCCGATCGCGGTGGTGAAGTCGTCGACCGCGTACTTGTGCTGGGCCTGCGCCTGATAGAGCAGCCCGCGCTGGTAGTAGGCCTGCCCGTTGTTCGGGCTGATCTGGATGGCGCGGTTGTAGTCGTTGAGCGCATCGAGCGCGCGGTCCTGCTGGCGGTAGACCTGGCCGCGCCCGAGATAGGCGGCCGCGTAGTTCTGGTCGAGCGTGAGCGCCTTATTGTAGTCGGCCAGCGCCGGATCGAGCCGGTTTCCCTGACGGTGCACCTGCCCGCGATTGGCATAGGCCTGCACGTAATTCGCATCGAGCGAGATGGCGCGGTCGAAATCCGCGAGCGCTTCCTGATTGCGTCCGGCGCGGCCGAGCACGCTGCCGCGCATGTTGTAGGCCTGCGCGTCGTTCGGATTGCGCTGCACGACTTCGGTGAGCGAGGCGATGTTGGCCGGTGTCGCGGCCTGAAGGGAATCCGGTTCTTCCGGCACGGTCGAGCCGAGATTGCCGATCGCCGTGCAGGCGCCGAGCGCGGCCGCAGCCGCAACGAACGCAGCGATACGCGAGACGGACTGCATGCGCGGGCAGATCATGATCGAAGGATAGCCGGAAAAGCAAACGGCGCGGAGGGTGACCCCGCGCCGCAGAAATCGCGCTTGAAGCCGCTCAGCGCGGGCCGCGGCTGAAACCTCCGCCGCCACCACCGCCGCCGCCAAATCCGCCGGGCCGTGCACCGCCAGGACCGCCCGGTCCGCGCGCGCCGCCGGGGCCGCCCATCACGGGCTTCGGCTTGCCGGGAAGCAGGCCCTCGCGCTGCATCTTCTTGCGCGCGAGCTTGCGTGCGCGGCGGATCGCTTCCGCCCGTTCACGCGCCTTTTTCTCGGAGGGTTTTTCGTAATGCCCGCGAAGCTTCATTTCGCGGAAAATGCCCTCACGCTGCATCTTCTTCTTCAGTGCCTTGAGGGCCTGGTCGACGTTGTTGTCGCGGACGAGAACCTGCAAACGAATATTCCTTCTAGCTCGGGGTCGGGTCGGGGCCTGAAATTGGGTACCGGCAGATCTGGCCGCTCGGAGCGGACGAATCCATGCCGGGCCGGCGGGCATTAGCAGAACAGAGGGGGAAAGTCCACGGGGGCGCTATTTCGGGGCGGGCTCGCCACGGCAGCTGTTCGAGCGCCAGTAATCCCACGAAAAGCCGCACGGGCCGCAGCCGGACAGCATCAGGCCGAACGCTGTCAGAACAACGATGAGCACGGCTTTCCTGCGCATACGCAAACCCTAACACCGGCCCGTTAAGACATCATAGGCGAGGCGTGGGCCGAAGGCGAGATTGAAGCGCCCCCAACGGCCTGCTCGAACACCTCGCCGACCCAGGCGTTCACGTCCGCGTCGATCACGAGGTGCACGCGATCCTCGGTTCCGCGGTTTGCGACACTGTGCGGATCGGACAGGCGAAGATACCAGCAGCTGCCCGCCTCAAGGGGGACGCGCGAACGATTGAGCAGGAACGCGACGTCGTCGTTGGTGAGGACCGGGATGTGCAGCCGCACCTTTCCGTCCTCGAAGCTCAGATCGAGGTCCTCATGCTCCTTGATCACCGATCCGGCGGAAAGCCGCATCAGTCGCGCGTTGCGCAGCGGCGCCTTGAAGCTGGCAAGCACCTCGCGGAAGTACGGGCACGCGTCGAGCAGCGGCGTGTCGATGAAGCTCTTGCACGTGGGATCGGCATTGATCATCCGGATCGGATGCGTCTCGCCGGCGGGCGCGCGCAATGCGATGACGGACCAGTCGCCGTCGTAGTTCTGCCTGACGTAATGGCGCACCCAGGTGGCCGACGACAGGCGCGCGAGATCGCGCGCGAGCAGCGCGGGGTCGAACCGGAACGGCAGCCGCAGCCGGTCGGGAAATTTTGCCGCGAAAGGCTGCGCGATGTAGTCGCCCATTTGGCTACTCGGGAAATACCTGCGTCACATGGCCCATCTTGCGCCCGGGGCGCACGGCCGTCTTGCCGTAAAGATGCACCGCGGCGCCCGGCGTGGCGAGCCACTTTGCGGCGTCCTCGACCTCGTCGCCGAGCAGGTTGATCATCTCGACGCGCCCGCGGCGGATCGGTTTACCGAGCGGGAGCCCTGCGACCGCGCGGATGTGCTGCTCGAACTGCGACACCGACGCGCCGTCGATCGTCCAGTGGCCGGAATTGTGCACGCGCGGCGCGATCTCGTTGACCAGCACGGTATGGGAGGCGCCGTCCCTTACGACGAACATCTCCACCGCGAGCACGCCGACATACTCGAACGCCTGCGCGATCGTCTCGGCGATGCGCCGCGCCTCGGCGGCAACGGCGGGCGTGACGGCTGCCGGCACGCGCGAGGTCTTCAGGATGTGGTCGGCATGCGCGTTCTCGATCACGTCGAAGCATTCGATGCGGCCATCGCGCGCGCGCGCGGCGACGACCGAGATCTCGCGCTCGAACGGCACGAATGCTTCGAGGATCAGCGGCTGGCCGCCGAGATCGTGGAACATTGCGATCGGGTCGCCGCCGTTGCGGATCATGAGCTGACCCTTGCCGTCGTAGCCGAAACGCCGTGTCTTGAGCACGGCGGGCTGTCCGACCGACTTGAGCGCGGCGGTCAAACCCTCGGGCGAATCCACGCCGGCGAAAGTCGCCGTTCCGATGCCGAGCGCCGTCACGAATTCCTTTTCGGTGAGCCGGTCCTGTGTGATCGCCAGCACCTTCGGATCGGGCAGCACCGGCTTGCGCGCGGAAAGAAACGTCGCGGTCTCGGCCGGCACGTTCTCGAACTCGTAGGTGACGACATCGACATCGGCGGCGAAGCGATCGAGCGCGGCGAAATCGAGGTAGTCGGCTTCGGTCACGCTGCGCACGACATCGAAGGCGGGCGAATGCGAGTCGGGACAGAACACGTGGCACTTGAAGCCGAGCCGCGCCGCCGCAAGCGCCAGCATGCGGCCGAGCTGTCCGCCGCCGAGAATTCCGATCGTGGCGTCCGGGCCGAGCGGCCAACGCGGCGCGGTCACGCCTTGTCCTCGGGCGCTTCCGCCACCGCATCGGACTGCTTCTTGCGCCAGGTCTCGAGTCTCTTGGCGAGCTTGCCGTCGGAGAGCGCCAGTACGCTCGCGGCGAGCAGCGCCGCGTTGATCGCGCCCGACTTGCCGATGGCAAGCGTCCCGACCGGCACGCCCGGCGGCATCTGCACGATGGAATAGAGCGAGTCGATTCCCGACATCGCCTTCGACTCGACCGGCACGCCGAAAACCGGGAGCGTCGTCATGGCGGCGGTCATGCCCGGCAGATGCGCGGCGCCGCCCGCGCCCGCGATAATGACCTTGTGGCCGGCTGCCTTGGCGCCGCGCGCGAACGAATAGAGCCGGTCGGGCGTGCGGTGCGCCGAGACGATGCGCTTGTCGTAAGCCACGCCGAGCGCATCGAGCGTCTCGGCGGCGTGCCGCATGGTCGGCCAGTCGGACTGGCTGCCCATGATGATCGCGACGGATTTGGCCGCCATGCACGCCCTCTTCGGCACCGGCCGAAACGAAGGCGCCATATAGGGGAACCGTCTTGCGGGAGGCAAGCGGTTACGGCTCGTTAACCATGCCGGGCGCACCGTGCGGGGAATTCTCAGCGGTCAAGGGCGATGGCACAGGAAAGCCCGGCCAAGACGACGGCGGCGGTGCCGCCCGTGCGGGCGCGTGCGCCGGCGGGCCGGGCCGTGCGCGATGACCTTGAGCCGCACGCAGCGCCGCACGTCCGCAATATCCCGTCCGAACTGGCCGTCCTGCTCGGCGAGGTGCAGCGCCTGCAGTGCGAGCTTGTGGCCGCGCGCGCCAAGGTGGCGGAGCTGGAAGCGACCGCCGACATCGATACGGTCACCGGGATCTTCAACCGGCGCGGCTTCGAGCGCGAGCTCAAGCGTTCGCTCTCCTATGCCAGGCGCTACGGCACGCGCGCGGTGCTGTTCTATATCGATCTCGACGGCTTCAAGCCGGTCAACGACCGGTATGGGCATGCCGCGGGCGACAGCGTCCTCAGGGGGGTCGCGGCCATCCTCTCATCCAGTGTACGCGCCTCCGACACCGTGGCACGGCTGGGAGGTGACGAGTTCGGCCTGATTCTGTGGAACCTGAGCGAGGGCGATGCTGCCGCGAAGGCGTGGGCGCTGGAGGCAGCCGTCAGCGATGCCGGGTTCGCGTGTGAGGGGGAGACGCTCACCGTCGGCGCGTCGATCGGGTTTGCGCTGCTCGGGCCGGCGGACGAACTCTCCGGCGTGATGGCCAGGGCCGACCACGCAATGTATGCCCGCAAGGCGGAGCGAAAGGGCAGCCGGTTACCACGAGGCTGGTAACACCCTCACGCAATGATGTCCGGCGTGAGTTGGTCCTCGATGAAGGTGATGCGGTCGCGCAGCACCAGCTTGCGCTTTTTCAGCCGCTGGATCTGCAGGATGTCCGAGCCGGGCGCCCCCTGGAGCGCCCCGATCGCGGCATCGAGGTCGCGGTGCTCCTGCAGGAGCCGCGCTAGCTGGGCGCGGAGCTCGCCTTCTTCCTCACGTGTCATGGGGCGCAACGGTTAAAGGCCGCCCGGCGCCGTGGAAAGCCGCGCCGAAACCTTAATAAGTATCGCGCGTTAAGTGCGGGGCTTCAAGGCCGCGGAGGCATCCATAAGGGCGCGGATTGTGGGGATTTGACGCAATGCACACCCTTTGGCCCGTCGACTTGAGGCACCAATTCTGGCACACTGGAACCGTCAGAAATCTGACACAGGAGGCTTCATCGATGTCCATCCAAGCGCATCTTGCGGAACTGGAAAAGAAGCACCAGGCGTTGGAAGCTGAACTCGCTGACGCTATGGCGCATCCGTCGGTCGACGACGCAACGATCGCGGACCTCAAGCGCCGCAAGCTGCATGTGAAGGACGAAATCGCCCGCTTGAAAACCCACGAAAGCGTCAGCCTACATTAGGGCCTGGGAAGCAGGCGGCAATCAGCGGCGCCGTGGCGCGGCCACGGAAGAGCGTCGCACTCATTCAGTGAACCGCCGGTTCTCACCAGAGCCGGCGGTTTCGTTTTTGGGTATGCTGCGCGGGAAACGCCGGAGGGACCTGGTGAGGCACACCGCTCGACTCGTTGCAGCCTGGATGTTCGCGCTCGCGGGCGCCGCCTTCGCGCAGGACTATCCGTCGCGGCCGATCACATTGGTGGTGCCTTACGCGGCCGGCGGCGGCAACGACGTGATGGCGCGCATCGTCGCCGAGAAGATGAGCAAGTCGCTCGGCCAGCAGATCGTGATCGAGAACAAGGGCGGCGCGGGGGGCTCGATTGCGACGCGCCAGGTCGCGAGGAGCGCGCCGGACGGCTATACGGTCGGCATCGGCGGCACCGGCACGCTCGGCATCAACCCGACGCTCTATCCCAATGCCGGCTACGACCCGCGCCGGGATTTCTCAGCCGTCGGGCTGATCGCGACCAGCGCACTGGTCGTGCTGGTGCATCCGAGCATCGAGGCAAAGTCGATCCCGGAACTCATCGCGCTGGCGCAACGCGCGCCGGGCAAGCTGAATTACGCGTCGGCCGGAGCCGGCAGCGGCATTCATCTCGGCACCGAACTGCTGGCATACATGGCCGGCATCAAGCTCACGCACATTCCCTACAAGGGATCGAGTCCGGCCCTGACCGATCTCATCGGCGGGCATGTCGCGGTCTATCTCTCCTCGCTGCCGCCCGCGATCGCCCTGGTGAAGGAGGGCAGGGTGCGCGCACTCGCCGTCACCGGCCCGAAGCGGTCGCCGATCTTTCCCGACCTGCCGACGGTCGCGGAAGCCGCGCTGCCGGGCTACGAGGCCGTGCTGCATTACGGGATCGTGGCGCCGGCCGGCACGCCGCAGCCGATCATCGGCAGGCTCAATGCCGCACTCAATGCAGCACTCGCCGAAGAGGACGTGCGCGCGCGTATCGTTGCCGACGGTGCCGAGCCGCTGCCGACCACGCCGGCCGAATACGCCGCCGATATCGATCGCGAGGAGACGAAGTGGTCGGCGATTGTGAAGCTGTCGGGCGCGCGGGTGGAGTGAGTTGTCATCCCGGGGCGCATGCGCAGCAGGCGAGCCCGGGATCCATAACCACGATCGGCGCGATTTGGAGATGACTGTGGTTATGGATTCCGGGCTCCGACCTTCGGTCGGCCCCGGAATGACCAAGAGGGAATGCCGCGCATGTTGCAGATCGCCAAATTCATCATCGTACTTTTGCTCGCGCTTGTCGGCACGCATGCCCACGCGCAGGACTACCCCACCCGCGCCGTCACGTTGATCGTGCCCTATCCGGCCGGCGGCGGCGTCGACTCGATGGCGCGCATCGTCGCCGACAAGCTGTCCGCCGCGCTCGGCCAGCAGGTAGTGGTCGACAATCGCGGCGGCGGCTCGGGGCTGGTCGGCACGCGCGCCCTCATCAAGAGCCCGCCCGACGGGTACACGCTCTTCCTCGGCCACACCGGCTCGATCTCGATCAACCCGACGCTCTATGCCAATGCGGGCTTCGATCCACGCAAGGATTTCACCGCGATCGGCCTGATCGCCTCGATGCCGGTCGTGCTCATCGCGCACCCGTCGTTTCCGGCGCAATCCATCGGAGAGATGATCGCGCTGATGAAGGCCAATCCCGGCAAATACAACATCGGAACATCGGCGGTCGGTACCGGGGGGTATCTCTCGGCCGAGCTGTTCAAGTCCCTCACCGGGGTTGAGGCACAGACCGTTCCCTACAAGGGGACCGCCGGTGTGATGAATGACCTGCTCGGCGGTCACGTGCCGGTTGCGTTCGGCGTGCTGCCGCCCGCCCTCGGCAACATTCAGGCGGGCAACCTGCGCACCATGGCGGTGCTCAGCCCGACGCGCTTTAGCCTGCTGCCGGATGTCCCGACCGCCGCGGAATCGGGCCTGCCGGGATTTGTCTCGGTGCTGCATTACGGGCTGCTCGCGCCCGCCGGCACGCCGCGCCCGATCGTCGAGAAACTCAATGCCGAGCTGCGCCGGCTGGTCGACACCGACGAGGTGAAGAAGCGCATCCACGCGGAAGGGGGCGATCCGCTCACTTCGAGCGCGGACGAATACGCCGCCGACATCGACCGCGAAGAGACGAAGTGGGGTGCGCTGATCCGCAAGCTGAACTTGAAGGTGGAATAAGACGGCACATGCGCGGGCATCATCGTGGACATTGAAAATCGCTGGGTCATGCTGGCGGTGCTGTTCCTGGCTCGGACCGCGATGGGATTCCAGTTCCAGACAGTCGCGTCGACCGGGCCATTCCTGCTCGATGCACTGGCTGTTGATTTCACCGCACTCGGCGCGCTCATCGGCCTCTATATGCTGCCCGGTATCTTCATCGCACTGCCGGGTGGCGTGCTTGGTCAGCGCTTTGGCGCAAAGCGGATGGTGCTTGCCGGCCTCGCCATGATGGTAATCGGCGGTGCGATGATGGGCGTGAGTTCGTCCTTCACGGCGGCAGCGGCAGGGCGGCTGCTCTCGGGCACGGGTGCCGTGCTCTTCAATGTGCTGGTCACCAAAATGATCGCGGACTGGTTTGCTGGGCGCGAGATTACGACGGCGATGGCGACTCTCGTGTCGAGCTGGCCACTCGGTCTTGCGCTCGGACTCCTGTGCTTCGCGCCACTCGCAGCCGCGTATGGCTGGCAAGCCGTCATGCATCTCGGCGCGGTGAGCGCCTTGATGGCGCTCGTGCTTGTGGCTCTCGCCTATCGGGACCCGCCCGGGACCGCGCCGGCTGCCGTGGCGCGGCTCACGCTCGACCTGACCCGGCGCGAATGGATGCTGGTGCTGATCGCGAGTGTTCTATGGGGCATCTTCAACGTTGCGTACATCGTACTCGTGAGCTTCACGCCGGAGCTATTCACCGCGCTCGGCTGGTCGCTCTCCGAGGCGAACTGGATTGTGAGTCTGCTCGGCTGGTCGCTCATTGCTTCGATCCCGTTCTCGGGCTTGATCGTCGAGCGGGTCGGCCGGCCCAATCTAGCCATGGCGGGTTCGTTTCTGGTTGCCGCTGGTGCACTCGCCGTCTTGCCTTTTGTGAGCGTACCCTTGGTTGCCTTCGTGATCGTCGGGCTGGTGATCGGAATCCCGCCTGGCCCACTCATGGCGCTCCCTGCGCGGGCACTCCGGCCGCAATCGCGTGCCACCGGGATGGGCGTTTTCTTCAGTTGTTATTATGTCGTGATGGCTTTCTTGCCGAGCGCGGCCGGGCTTGTCCGTGATCTTTCAGGGACGCCCGCGGCCCCAACGCTCTTCGCTTCCGCAATGGTGCTATTGTGCGTGCCGGGGCTCGCGTTGTTTCATGCCGCGAGGCGGATGCAAGAACGATAATGAGGAGACGTTGTGCTGGAAACGGGGACGTTCGACTACATCGTCGTCGGTGCGGGGTCGGCCGGATGCGTGCTCGCCATTCGGCTGACCGCGAGCGGGCGCCATCGCGTGCTGCTGATCGAGGCCGGCGGCGAGGACCGCAATCTCTGGATCCACGTGCCGATCGGCTACGCCAAGCTGTTCGCCGACGCCAAGCACAACTGGCTCTATAATTCCGAGCCCGAACCGGAGCTCGGAGGGCGCTCCATCATCCAGCCGCGCGGCAAGGTGCTCGGCGGCTCCTCGTCGATCAACGGATTGCTCTACATCCGCGGGCAGGCGGAAGATTTCAACCACTGGCGCCAGCTCGGCAACGCGGGCTGGAGCTTCGAGGATGTGCTGCCCTATTTCCGCCGCGCCGAGGATCAGCAGCGCGGCGCAGACGACTTGCACGGCGTCGGCGGGCCGCTGTCGGTGCGCGATGTGAGCGAGCCGCATCCGCTGTGCGACGCCTTCATCGCGGCGTGCGGAGAGGCGGGCCTGCCGCGCAACGACGACTTCAACGGACCCGACCAGGAAGGCGCCGGCTATTTCCAGCTCACCACCCGCAACGGACGGCGCTGGTCGACGGCGCGCGGATACCTGAAGCCGGCGCGCAAGCGGCACAATCTCGCGGTGGTCTCGAATGCGCTGACCACGCGCATCCTGTTCGACGGGCGCCGCGCGGTCGGCGTTGAATATCGCAAGGACGGCGCGACCCACACCGCGCGCGCGAACGCCGAGGTGATCCTGTCGAGCGGCGCGTTCAACTCGCCTCAACTGCTGCAACTGTCCGGCGTCGGCCCGGCGGATTTGCTGCGGCAGCACGGCATCGACGTGATCGCCGACATGAAAGGCGTCGGCGCCGATCTGCAGGATCACTACCAGGCGCGCTTCAACTATCGCTGCAACACGCGCAACACCATGAACGACATGATGGGCAGCATGGCGGGGCGCGTCGCGGCGGGCCTGCGCTATGCGCTGCTGCGCAAGGGCTTCCTCACCATCGGCGCCGGTTATGCGGGCGGCTTCTTCAAGACCGATCCCAAGATGGCGACGCCCGACGTGCAATTCCATTTCATCTTGTTCTCGGCCGATGCAGTCGGGCAGAAGCTGCACCCGTGGCCCGGCTTCCTCGCCTCGATCTGTCAGCTGCGCCCCGAGAGCCGCGGCACGTTGCGCATCAAGTCGGCCGACCCGGCGCAAGCGCCCGCGATCCAGCCGCGCTACCTGACGGCGCAGGCGGATCGCGACTCCGTGGTGGCGGGCATGCAGCTTTTGCGCCGGGTGATGGGCCAGCCCGCAATCGCGCGCTACATCGACGAGGAACTGATGCCGGGGCCGCAAGTGCAGAGCGACGCCGACCTGCTCGCGTTCGCGCGAGCGAAGGGCACGACGGTCTTTCACCCGACCTCGACCTGCCGCATGGGCTCGGATGTCGCCGCCGTCGTGGACGAGCGGTTGCGCGTGCGGGGCTTCGCGGGCCTGCGCGTCGCGGACGCCTCGATCATGCCGACGGTCGTCTCCGGCAACACCAATGCGGCCTGCGTGATGATCGGCGAGAAGGCCTCCGATATGATTTTGGAGGATGCGGGAGCGAAGCCCTCCGCCAAAGCCGCATGAGCAACCCTCCGCTCCGCTCGTCCCCGCGAAAGCGGGGACCCAGTCCTTGGCCCCTGGATTCCCGCTTTCGCGGGCATGAGCGGAGTGAATTCCCGTGAGCGATTACGACTTCATCATCGTCGGCGCGGGCAGCGCCGGCTGCGTGCTCGCCAACCGCCTCACCGCCGATGGCCGCCACAAGGTGCTGCTGCTCGAAGCGGGCGGTGAGGACCGCGACATCTGGCTGCACATTCCGCTCGGCTATGGGCGGCACTTCACGAACCCGGACGTCAATTGGCTGTACGAGACCGAGCCGGAGCCGGAATGCCACGGCCGCAGGATCATCGCGCCGCGCGGAAAAGTGCTGGGCGGCTCCTCGTCGATCAACGGCCTGATGTATGTACGCGGGCAGGCGCAGGACTACGACCGCTGGCGGCAGCTCGGCAATGTCGGCTGGAGTCATGCCGACGTGCTGCCGTATTTCCGCAAGGCCGAGGATCAGAGCCGCGGCGCCGACGCGTGGCACGGGGAGGGCGGCCCGCTCTGCGTGTCGGACCTGGGAAATCTGCCGATCTGCGATGCGTTCATCGCCGCCGCCGAGCAATGCGGCTATCCGCGCAATCCGGATTTCAACGGCGCCACCCAGGAAGGCTTCGGCTATTACCAGTTCACCACCCGCCATGGGCGGCGCTGCTCGACCGCGGTCGGCTACCTGAAACCGGCGCGCAAGCGCGCCAGCCTGAAGGTCGCTGCCGGCGCGCTCGCGACGCGCGTGCTGTTCGAGGGGAAACGCGCAACCGGTGTCGAGTATCTGCAAGGCGACGCGAAACAGACCGCGCGCGCCGGCGAAGTCATTCTGGCGGGCGGTGCATTCAACTCGCCGCAATTGATGCAGCTCTCGGGCCTCGGCCCCGCCGCGCTGCTGCGCGAACACGGCATCGATGTCATCGCCGACATGCCGGGTGTCGGCGCCGACCTGCAGGATCATTATCACGCACGTTTGGTCTTTCGCGCGAGCCAGCCCGTTTCGGCCAACGACTTCTTCACCAACAGGCTGCGCGGCCTCGCGGCGGGGCTGCGCTATGCGCTGACGCGGCGCGGCCTGCTCGCGATGGGGGCGGGCTATGTGGGCGGCTTCCTGCGCACGAATGACGCCGTCGAGACGCCCGACGTGCAGACCCACATCATGCTGTTTTCGGCGGATGCGATCGGCGGGCCGCTGCATGCATTCTCCGGCGTCACCTGTCCGGTGATCGTGCTGCGCCCCGAGAGCCGCGGCAGCGTGCGCATCAAATCCGCCGATCCGCTGACAGCCCCCGCGATTGCGCCGAACTATCTCTCGGCGCAGAAGGACCGCGACACCACAATCGCCGGCATCCGGGAACTACGCCGCATCATGGCGGCGCCGCCGCTGGCGCCGTTCATCGAAGCCGAGCATGAGCCGGGCCCGGCCTGCGCGAGCGACGAGGATCTGCTCGACTACGGGCGCCGCCGCGGCTCGACCGTGTATCACCCGACCTCGACCTGCCGCATGGGCAGCGATCCGACTGCCGTCGTCGATGCGCGCCTCAGGGTGCATGGCTTGCACGGTTTACGTATCGTCGATGCCTCGATCATGCCGGCGCTCGTCTCGGGGAATACCAACGCGCCGACGATCATGATCGCCGAGAAGGGCGCCGACATGATCCTTGACGATGCGCGAACCGGCAATCCTTGACGGCTTGCCCAACGGTCATTGCGAGCCAACGGGTCCGCGCTTCGCCCGGCCCGATGACAGGCTCCGCGAAGCAATCCGGTCTATTGGAACTCGGGATTGCTTCGTCGCCAACGCTCCTCGCAATGACGACCTCGCGTTCAACCGCCGCGTGATGCCGCGCTGATTTGAATCAGGAGTCGCGCCTTTGTTTGGTCGCGCTTCGTTCGCTTGCCGATTCGGCTGTCTTCAGGCACATCGCGGCGGGGCTTTTTGCGGCGGGAGAACGCGGCTTTGCATCGTGTGGGGTTGGCATCGGCATTGGTGATTTCAGCCGCGACGGCAGCACCCGCCAACGATTCCAAAGTCGGGCGCATGCTCATGCAACTCGATCCGGACGCGCGCTTCGAGCAGATCTGCGATCTCGAGGCGGCAAAGCGCATCGGGAAGGAGAAGATCTATCGGCCCGAGCGCGCCATCGTCAGCGCCCTGGACGAGCCGAAGATCGCCGCAACGACGATGACCGGCAAAGGCGGTGCGTTCAAGAGCAAGGGGCAGTGGTACCAATTCTCGTTCACCTGCCAGACCTCGCCCGACCACATGCAGGTGCTGTCGTTCAGCTACCAGGTGGGCGAGCCGATCCCGCAGGAACAGTGGGAGAAAAGCGGGCTGTGGTAGCTCGTTCGCGCGCGGCGCCGCCGAACGGGTTTCTGCCAGCTGCCGCGATGCGCCAGGGTCGCGCGACGGTCGGGAAAAATGCTTCAGGGAACGCCATCGCCCCGCCTCGACGATCTCAAGCGCCTGACGGGTGTCCTGCGGTGCTGTGACCAGGCCGGACAATTGTTGGCGGCGTCGCGCGAGTTGCACGACCTTCTGGCGCGCGAGACCGGCCTTGACGGGGACAAGATCGCCGGCGCGCACGAAGCCGACATCATGCTGCCGAGCGGCAAGGCGATCGCGCCACGATCCGCGGCGGCCTGCCTCCTCGACGCCGCCCGCACCGTGGCGTTCCTGCGCGGCACCGAGGCTGCGCTGCGCACCGTGCTCGCGCGCTTCCCGCAACGCCCGGTCGAGATGCTCTACGCCGGCTGCGGGCCGTTTGCACCCTTCGCGCTGATGCTTGCGACGCGCTTCGGTCCGGCACAAGTGCGCGCGACGCTACTCGATGTGAATCCCTCCTCGCTCGGATGCGCGCGTGCCTTGTTCGAGACCTTCGGATTGACGGACTTCGTGCGCGCGTATGTCTGCGCCGATGCCGCCACCTATGTCTGGCCGCGCGAACTCCCGCTCCACGTGGTGCTGGTCGAGGCGATGCAGCGCGCGCTCGAACACGAGCCGCAGGTCGCGATCTCGCTCAACCTCGCGCCGCAGCTCACCGCCGGCGGCATCCTGGTGCCGGAGCGGATCGCAGTCGATCTGTGCCTGTACGATCCGGCGCGCGAGTTTGCGGCGGCAGATTCCGGGGATTTATCCGAGGCCAGGCGGATACGGGTTTGCCTCGGCACGGTGTTGGAGCTGACGGCAGACAGCGCCCGCGCGCTGGCCCGCGCGACAGAATATCCGGCGCCGGTGCTGGACGTTCCGGCCGAGACGCGCCATCTCCCGGCAATGCTGCGCACGGCGATTACGGCCTTCGGGCATCATTCAATCGGCGAATATGCTTCCGGCCTCACCAACCCGTTCCCGCTCAATGGTCTGGCGGGCGCGCGCCGCATTCGCACGCGCTATGCCGGGGGCCCGCACCCGGTGTTCCGGTGCGAGCGAATGGACGAGGCTTAGGCCCCCTTCGCGATCTCGCGCAGCTTGAACTTCTGGATCTTTCCCGTGCTCGTCTTCGGCACTTCGCCGAACACGACGTGGCGCGGCACCTTGTAGCCGGCGAGGTTGGCCTTGCAGTGCGCGATGATGTCGGCCGCGGTGACGCTCGCGCCGGGTTTGAGCTCAACGAACGCGCACGGCGTCTCGCCCCATTTGTCGTCGGGCTTGGCCACCACGGCGGCCGCCTGCACCGCGGGGTGCTTGTACAAGGCATCCTCGACCTCGATCGACGAGATGTTTTCGCCGCCCGAGATGATGATGTCCTTGGAGCGGTCCTTGAGCTGGATGTAGCCGTCGGGATGCATCACGCCGAGATCGCCGGTGTGAAACCAGCCGCCGGCAAACGCCGCCTCGGTCGATTTCCTGTTCTTGAGGTACCCGCGCATCACCACGTTGCCGCGCATCATCACCTCGCCCATCGTCGCGCCGTCGCGCGGCACCGGCGCCATCGTCTCGGGGTCCATCACGTCGAGCGCTTCGAGCGCGCCGTAGCGCACGCCCTGGCGCGCCTTCTTCGCCGCCTGCTCGGCCAGCGGCAGCGTGTCCCACTCGGCATGCCAGTCGTTGACGACCGCCGGGCCGTAGCATTCGGTCAGCCCATAGAGGTGCGTGACGTTGAAGCCCGCTTCCTTCATGGCGGCGAGCACGGCTTCCGGCGGCGGGGCAGCGGCCGTGAAGAACTCGACCACATGCGGCAGCGGCTGCTTCTCGCTTTCGGGCGCATTCAGGAGCGTCGCCATCACGATCGGCGCGCCGCACAGGTGCGTCACCTTGTGGTTCGCGATCGCGTCGAACATCGCGGCCGCGCGCACCGCGCGCAGGCACACATGCGTGCCGGCCACCACCGAGATCGACCACGGGAAGCACCAGCCGTTGCAGTGGAACATCGGCAGCGTCCACAGGTACACCGGATGCTTCGCCATCGAGCAGGTGACGATGTTGCCGAGCGCGAGCAGTTGCGCGCCGCGATGGTGATAGACCACGCCCTTCGGGTCGCCGGTGGTGCCCGAGGTATAGTTGAGCGAGATCGCGTCCCATTCGTCGTCCGGCATGGCCCAGGCGAAACCCGCATCGCCCTCTGCGACAAAGTCCTCGTATTCGATTTCGCCGAGCCGTTCGCCGCCGCCCGAATACTCCGGATCGTCGTAATCGATCACCACCGGCTTCACCTTGGCGAGGGCGAGCGCCTCCTTTGCGGTCCTGGAAAATTCGCGGTCGGTAATCAGTACCTTGGTTTCGGCGTGGTCGAGCGAGAACGCGATGGCCGGCGCATCGAGCCGGGTGTTGAGCGTGTTGAGCACGCCTTGCGTCATCGGCACGCCGTAATGCGCCTCGAGCATCGCGGGCGTGTTCGCCAGCATCACCGACACCGTGTCGCCGCGCTTGATGCCGCGCTTGGCCAGCGCTGAGGCGAGCTTGCGCGCGCGCGCGTAGAACTCCGCGTAGGAGCGCCGCAGCGGCCCGTGGATGATCGCGGTGTGGTCCGGATAGACGGCCGCCGCGCGCTCCAGCGACGTGAGCGGCGTGAGCGGCTGGAAATTCGCCGGGTTGCGGTCGAGATCGATGTCGTAAGGGTTCATGTTTTGCCCAAGAGTCCTGAGGCCGCTCGTCCCCGCGAAAGCGGGGACCCAGTTCTTGGCTCTGGATTCCCGCTTGCGCGGGAATGAGCGGAGGCTGTTTCAGCTCCGTCCATCAAACTCTAACCAAAGCGTTGGGCGCCTAGCAAATGGCGGATCAGCGCGCAGCGGCCTGCGGCGGCAGCGGCATGTTCTTCGCGGCCAGCAGGGCGCGCAGCCGGTCCGGATAGTCCGTGATCAGCCCATCGACCCCGAGCGCGATCAGGCGCTCCAGGTCGACCGGGGCATTCACGGTCCAGGGGATGACCTTGAGGCCGAGCGCCTTGGCGGCGGCGATGTCGTCCGCCTTGGCATTGCGATAGAGCGGCGACCATACGGCGCAGCCGGCGGACTGAGCGAGCCGCGGCACCGATCCGGCGAAATCGTCCACGTCGAGCCCGGCAAGCCACGGCGAGGGGCCGGGCTCGCCGCGCTTGATCGTATCCAGCGTGAGCGCCTCGGCGGTCAGGCACACGCGTTCGATCTCCGGCGCGATGCGCTTCATCGCCAAAAGGGTGCGCCAGTCGAACGACTGGATGCTGACGCGGCTCACGAGGCCTGCGTCGCGCACGGCCTTCGCGAAGGCCGCGGCGAACGTCTCAGGGTCCGGCGTCTCGTCGCCCGAGGTCGGGGTGATCTTCGTTTCGATGTTGAAGCGGACATGATCCGCGCCCGCACGCTTCACGAGGTCGAACACTTCGGTGAGCGCCGGGATGCGCGCGCCATCGACCGGGCGCTGCTCCGGAAAGCTCACCGCGTAAGCCGTGCCGGGCTTGAGCCGGCCGACGTCGTATTGCTTCACCTGCGCGAGCGTGAGCGAGCGGATCGGCGGACCTTCGCGGTCGAGGAACTTGCCGTCCGGCCCGCGCGTGTGGTCCGGGTTGAGCCGCCGGTCGTGACTCACCACCAGCACGTCGTCCTTGGTCACCGCGAGGTCGAGCTCGAGCGTCGTCACGCCGAT
Organism: Alphaproteobacteria bacterium; assembly: GCA_005884685.1. Taxonomy (GTDB): domain Bacteria; phylum Pseudomonadota; class Alphaproteobacteria; order Rhizobiales; family Xanthobacteraceae; genus PALSA-894. The sequence goes on along the minus strand of VBAH01000007.1, from coordinate 135,101 downwards.
CGAGAGTGCGAGCGCAAACGCTTCCAGTGTGTTCTCGGGCGCAAGTCCGCGCGCGCCGCGATGGCCCTGCAGGTCGAAAGCGTGCGCCTGCGTGGCAAGGGCGATGACCAGCGCGGCCGCAAGGGTTCTCATGCGCCCAGTATAGCAAAGCCCCGCAACAGCCCGAATGCGCCCTGCGCGAGAAGCGCCGCCGAGATCAGGAACATCAGCGCGTAGGTGATGCGGTAGAACGGCCCCGTCGGGATGCGCTGCACCAGCCAGAAGCCGAGGAAGTTTGTCGCGATCGCGAGCGGCATCAGCATGAGCGAGATGAAGAGCGTCTCGCGCGTGAGCTGGCCAAGCCCGTAGTAGGGCGCAACCCGCAGCAGGTTCACGGCCGCGAAAAACATCGTCACGGTGCCGACGAGGCGCATTTTGTCCATGCGCTGCGGCAGCACGTGCACGGCGAACGGCGGCATGCCGGCGGACGCGATGGTCGAGGTGAAGGCCGAGGCCGCGCCCCAGAATACGCCGCTCGCAGCGCTCGGCCGCCGCGGCGGAGGCATTTTGCCGAACCAGACGTTGAGCACGAACAGCACGCCGATCGCCCCGATCAGCAGCCGCACCGCGTCGTCCGGCACCACGGCGGCGAGCGCCCAGGCGAGGCCCGTGCCAACCACGGCGCCGGGCAGCATCACCTTGACGTTCCAGGGATCCCAATCGTGGCGGTACCACCAGACCGAGATCACGTCCTGCATCATCAGGATCGGCAGCAGGATCGCGAGCGCCTGCAGGGGCGGCATGGTGAGCGCGAGCAGCGGCGTTGCCGCCATGCCGATGCCGGAGAACCCGCCTTTGGCGAGGCCGACGAGCAGGACAGCAAAAAAGGCTGCGGCGAGGAAGGCGGGATCGGAGAACATGGGCGGGGCAGGTTGATTTAGAGCAACGCGGCTGCTTCCGGCCAGTGCTGATTTGCATGGCGCGGTTGCGGCGCCGGCGCGCCTTCTCAAGCCGCGCGAGGTGGCGCAAGATGGCCGCAAACGAGCCTTGGGAGGGGCCCATGACAGGAAAGATTCCGTTCTGATGGACGCCCGCACGAGCCGATACCACGACGTCTACACGCGCTCGATGCGCGACCCGGAAGGCTTTTGGGGCGAAGCAGCGCAGGCGATCGACTGGTACCAGCCGGCGAAGAAGATCTTCGACAAGGACGCCGGGATTTACGGCCGCTGGTTCACCGGCGCGGTCTGCAACACCTGTTACAATGCGATCGACCGTCATGTGGAGCGCGGCCGCGGCGCGCAGCCGGCGATCATCTACGACTCGCCGGTCACCGCCACCAAGCGCGTCATCACCTACGCGCAGCTGCTCGACGAAGTGAAGACGCTCGCGGCCGTGCTGCGCGATTTCGGCGTGCAGAAGGGCGACCGCGTCATCCTCTACATGCCGATGGTGCCGGAGGCGCTGGTCGCGATGTATGCCTGCGCGCGGCTCGGCGCGATCCACGGCGTGGTGTTCGGCGGGTTCGCGGCGAAGGAATTGGCGACGCGCATCGACGACGCCAAGCCGAAGCTGATCCTGTCGGCTTCATGCGGCATCGAGGTGAACCGCGTCGTGCCCTACAAGCCGCTGCTCGATACGGCGATCGAGCTCGCGCAAGCGAAGCCCGAGGCCTGCATCATTCTGCAGCGGCCCCAATGCGACGCGCCGCTCACCGCGGGACGCGACCACGACTGGGCGAGCCTGCGCGACAAGGCGCGGGCCGCCGGCAAATCCGCGGACTGCGTTCCGGTGCTCGCGACCGACCCGCTCTACATCCTCTACACCTCCGGCACGACCGGCATCCCGAAAGGTGTGGTGCGCGACAACGGCGGACACATGGTCGCGCTCACCTGGTCGATGCACGGCCTCTACGGTGTCAGCCCGGGCGAGACCTGGTGGTGCGCGTCCGACATCGGCTGGGTGGTCGGCCACTCCTACATCGTCTACGCGCCGCTGTTTCACGGCTGCACCTCGATTCTCTGGGAAGGCAAGCCGGTCGGCACGCCGGACGCCGGCGCGTTCTGGCGCTGCATCTCCGAGCACCGGGCGGTGGCGCTGTTCACCGCGCCGACCGCGTTCCGTGCGATCAAGAAGGAAGACCCCAACGGCGAACACATCCGCCGCCACGATCTGTCGAACTTCCGCACACTGTTCCTCGCCGGCGAGCGCGCCGACCCGCCGACCGTGCAATGGGCCGAGCAGCATCTGAAAAAGCCCGTGATCGATCACTGGTGGCAAACCGAAACGGGCTGGGGCATCGCCGGAAACCCGATGGGGCTGGGCCCGCTGCCGGTGAAGCACGGCTCGCCCACCGTGCCGATGCCGGGCTACGACGTGCGCATTGTCGACGAGGCGTGCCGCGAGCTGCCCGCGAACACCATGGGCTCGATCGTGATCAAGCTGCCGCTGCCGCCGTCTTGCCTGCCGACGCTGTGGCAGCAGGACGAGCGCTTCAAGGAAAGCTACCTCGCGGAATTCCCCGGCTACTACAAGACCGCCGATGCGGGCTTCAAGGACGAGGACGGCTATCTGTTCATCATGGGCCGCACCGACGACATCATCAACGTCGCGGGCCATCGGCTCTCCACCGGCGGCATGGAGGAGGTGCTCGCCGGCCACCCGGACGTCGCCGAATGCGCCGTGATCGGGATTGCGGATGCGCTCAAGGGCGAGGTGCCGTGCGGCTTCGTCGTGCTCAAGGCGGGCGTCACGCGCGACACCGCGGAGATCGAGAAGGAGATCGTCGCGCTGGTGCGCGACAAGATCGGCCCGGTGGCGGCGTTCAAGCTCGCCATCACGGTGCCGCGGCTGCCGAAGACCCGCTCGGGCAAGATCCTGCGCGGCACGATGAAGAAGATCGCCGACGGCGAGCAATGGTCGATGCCGGCGACGATCGAGGATCCGAAGGTGCTCGAGGAGATCGGCGGCGCGCTGAAGCAGAAGGGGGTGGGGACGTAACCTTGTAGCCCGGGTGAAGCGAAGCGAAACCCGGGATCAGTCCATCAGGAAAGAAAGGCCCCGGATTTCGCTGCGCTCCATCCGGGCTACGAAGAAGATACGAAAGGGGAATCCAAAAACACAGAGCGAAGCCAATTCGCCGGGTACCACGGCCAAATCGAAAGGGGAGGGATGCCATGCGCATCATTCGATATTGCGTCGCGTTGCTTGGGCTTTTCGCCGCGCTCGTGCCTGCGCTCGCGCAGGAGAAATACCCGAACCGTCCGGTGCATTTCGTCGTCAGCTTCGCGGCCGGCGGCGCGAACGACATCATCGCGCGCGTGCTGTGCGACTGGCTCTCCGCGCATTTCGGCCAGCAGTTCGTGGTGGAAAACCGCACCGGCGCTTCCGGCAATGTCGGCGCCCAATCGGTGATCAGCTCGGCTCCCGACGGCTACACGGTGATGTTCGTCGGGCCGAACAACGCGATCAGCCAGTCGGTGTTCAGGAAGCTGCCGTTCGACTTCAACCGCGATACCGCGCCGGTCGCCGGCATCATGACCCTGATCAACATCATGGTGGTGCCGCCCGAGCTGCCGGTGAAAACCGTCGCGGAGTTCATCGCCTATGCCAAGGCGCATCCGAGCTCCGTCAACATGGCTTCGCCCGGCGCCGGCACTTCGCCGCACATGTCGGGCGAGCTGTTCAAGATGATGACCGGCATCGAGATGCAGCACGTGCCCTATCGCGGCGCCGGCCCGGCCTACCCCGACCTGATGACCAACAAGGTGCAGGTGTTCTTCGACAACCTGCCGGGCTCGGTCGAGTTCGTGAAGTCGGGCAAGCTGCGCGCGCTCGGCGTCACCTCGGCGAAGCGCTCGTTCGTGTTCCCGGATATTCCCTCGATCGGCGAGACGGTGCCGGGCTTCGACGTCACCCTCTATTACGGCGTCTCGGCGCCGCGCGGCACGCCAAGCGACATCGTCGCGACCCTGAACAAGGCGATCAACGCGGCGCTCGCCGACCCGAAGATGCTCAAACGCATTGCCGAGTTCGGCGGCGAGCCGCTGGTGCTCTCGCCGGAAGGATTCGGCAAGCTCGTCGCCGACGAAACCGTGAGGTGGGAGAAGGTGGTGAAGACGGTCGGTCTCGCGATCGAGTGAGGAGTGCAGGCCCGGCATTCCGCGCGCGAGCGGCGCGGCCCGTGCACCGGGATGGAACAGGAAGCGGAACCGCTTCTCGGGCGGGGCAAGGGCCCTTGCGGAACCATCCCCTGCCTCACAGCTTGCCTGACATGAGCCGTGCATTCACCAAAGAGCCGGACGAAGGCGAGGCCCTCGAGGACCTGCCCGATCGTCCGTTGTCGCCCCATCCCAACCTGGTGACGGCGCAAGGTCTCGCCCAAATCGAGGCCGCCGTTACCGCCGCGCATGAGGCGCACGCACGCGCCCAGGCATCGGGCGATCGCACTGCGCTTGCGCATGCGGCGCGCGATCTGCGCTACTGGACGGCGCGGCGGTCCACCGCGCAATCGATGCCGCAGCCGGATCGCACCGACAAGGTGCAGTTCGGCTCGACCGTCACGATCGCGCGCGACGATGGCCGCCGCCAGACCTGGCGCATCGTCGGCGAGGACGAGGCGGAGCCGACGCAAGGCACGCTCTCCTACGTCTCGCCGGTCGCCCGCGCGCTGATGGGGAAGTCGGTCGGCGATGTGGTGCAGGCCGGGCCGGGCGACGCGGAGGTGGTGGAGATACACTGAGCGGGCGGAGCAAGGGCGCTTAGTCGATCCGCCGGCGCAAGTAGACGAACCAATAGACCGCGCCGACCATAATCGAGCCGCCGATGATGTTGCCGATAGTCACCGGCAGCAGGTTGCCGATCAGGAAGTTCTGCCACGTCAGGGCGGGAAAATCGGCCGGCGTCTTGTGGATCGATGTCCAGAACGTGTCCGGCGCGCCGGCCTTGATGAAAAGCGCGATCGAGAAATAATAGATATTCGCGATGCTGTGCTCGAAACCGGCCGCGATGAACGCCGCCACGGGGGGAATGATCGCAAAGATCTTCTCGAGCGTCGTGCGTGCGCCGTAGCACATCCACACCGCGAGGCATACGAGCGCATTGCACAGGATTCCGAGCGCGACGGCGGGGATGAAGCCCAACGCCGCTTTTGAATGTGCGGTGTACAATGCGGACAGGCCGACCGCGCCCCCGCCGAAGGTGTACTGCGTCGAGTAGAACAGCAGGACCGCGGTCAGGAACGCGCCGACGAAATTGCCGCAGAAAACGATCAACCAGTTGAAGAGCAGATTTTGGCTCGAGACTTTGTGGTTCGCCCAGGCCATCACGATCATCGTGTTGCCGGTGAACAGCTCGGCTCCGCCGACCAGCACCAGGATGAGGCCGACCGAGAAGGCGAGGCCCACCAGCAACTTGGTCACGCCATAGGGCAGGCCGGTGGTGAACTGGGTCGTGCCGTCGGCCGCGGTGACCGAAATGCTGCCCGCGCCGACCGTGGTCGCGAAGATCGCGCCGAACGAAATGAAGGCGCCGGCGAGGATCGCCAGCACCAGCACGGTCAAGGCATCCGTCGAGGCCTTCTTGACGCCGCTTTGCTCGGCCCGCGCAGCGACTGCCGCGGGCAGCAGCGGATCGAAGGTGACGAACTGGGCAAGCCCGCCTGCTTCCCAACCAGACTGCTTGTGCTTCGGTCCGTCCCGCGTCGCTGGATACTCCATGGGAGGATCAGCTTGCGCCGGCTGCGACCAGCAGGCCGACTATCTGCACGGCGATCACCTTCGCGATCGTCATCGACGGGAAGATCATTGCGTAGCCGATGTCCGGCCGCTCGGTCGGCGCCATGCGGGTCGAGTAGACCAGAATCGAAGGATTGCCGGTCGCGCCCGAGGCCACGCCGACGAGGTCGTCGTAGGGAATCCTCAGGACGTAGTAGCCGACCAGCAGCACGATGATCACGGTGGTCAGCAACACCGCCATGCCGATGAACAGCATCGTGAAGCCGGACTCGGCGACGGTGCGCACGAACGGCTGACCCGCATTGATCCCGACCGAGGCGAGGAACAACGCGAGCCCGAAATTGCGCAGGACGAGGTTCGCAGGCAGCGGCATGACCCAGAGCAACGGGCCGGTGCGGCGCAGCTTGCCGACGATCAGGGCGACGATCAGCGGACCCCCGCCGATGCCGAGCGTGACGGTGCCGACGCCGGGAATGGGAATGGGTATGAGCCCGAGCAGGACGCCCATGACCATTCCAAGCCCGAGCGCGACGTAGCTGAACTCCGCGGTCGCCTTGACGGTGTCGCCGAAATATTTCCGGATCTCGTCCCGGCGGTCCGGCGGCATCAGCACGCCGACCCGATCGCCGAATTCCAGTGTCAGGTCCGGAGAGGGAACGATGTCCATGTCATAACGGCGGACATGGAGGAGATGGGTCGGGAAGCCGGCCGGCATGGGCAGTTGCGCGAGCGGGATGCCGACGACGTTTGCCTTGCTGACGAACACGCGAATGTAGTCGAGCGCGGAACGGTCCTTGATGATCCGGCCCGGCTCCAGTTTCCCGAGCAGCGCCGCCGCCTCGTCGATTGCGTCTTTGCGCTCGCCGACGAGCATCACTGCGTCCCCGGAAGCGAGAACAATATCGGCTTGCGGGACGATGTTCTGTTGTGACTTGCGCACCATGGTGATTTGAACGCCATCCGGCAGCTCGGTGCTGATGTCGTCGAGGCGGCGGCCGGCGAACTCGTTCGCCAACGTCACCTCGCCCATATGGAATTGCTGAACCTTGGGCGGGAATGTCGGCTTCACCTGCCGCGTCATGAAATAGATGCACAGGATCGGGCCGATCACGCCGAAGGGGTATGCGATCGAATAGCCGATCGACGGATCCTTGCTGCCGGTAACGTCGAGCGCCGCCTGCAGCGTCGCGGTGCTCGTCATCGAGCCTGCGTAGATGCCGAGCGTATGGCCGATCTTGATGCCGTAAGCCTGCCCCAGCGCGAGCGCCACGGCGAGCCCTGCCGCGCAGGCAACGAGCGCAAGCAGATTGTACTTGATGCCGGCTGCGCCCGTCATGCCTTCGAAGAACTGCCGTCCGTAGAGGATGCCGATGCCGTAGAGAAACATGATCAGGCCGGTGAGGCCGATCGGCCCGGTGATGTTCGATTTCGGCGCAAAGGCACCGATCGCAAGGCCGACGAACAGAACCGCGCCGACGCCGAGCGAAAAGCCGCCGAGGTTGATCTGCCCGACCAGATAGCCGACGCCGATGGCGAGAAAGATCGCAAGGATCGGCTGCGTGCCGATGATGTTTTGTGCAAGCTCGATCATGTTGGCAACTCCGGCATTTCAATGATCCCGTGACGGTCAGCGCGCGCGGCACCCCGCGGCACGGAATTGTTCGCGGACGCGATTGATGAGTTCGGGCGAGGGCGGCGACGTGTCGGCGTGCCGGTATTCGAGGTTCATCGCCTTCCACTTGAACTCGCCGAGCTGATGGAACGGCTGAATCTCGACCCATTCGACGTTCTTCATCGGAGCCACAAAATGCGCGAGTGCATCGACATTTGCCGGGTCATCGGTTAATCCCGGCACGAGCGTAAACCGCACCCAGACCGGCTTGCCCATTGCGGCGAGCCGCTCGGCGAAACGCAGTGTCGGGGCGAGATCGCGGCTGGTTGCCCTGCGATAGGTCTCCGCATCTCCGCTTTTGATATCGAGCAGCACGAGGTCGAGCTGGGACAGGTATTTGTCGTCGGCCTGGTCGCCGAGAAATCCGGACGTTTCGATCGCCGTGTGCAGGCCCATGCCCTTGGCGGCGGCGAGTATCCGCCGGGTGAAGTCGCGCTGCACCATGGGCTCGCCGCCCGAGATCGTCAGGCCGCCGTCGAGCGACCGCAGCGCCGGTACGAAGGCCCTCAGGCGATTGATGACCTGCTCCGCCGAGACGTAGGTCCCGTCCTTCAGATGCCAGGTATCGGGGTTGTGGCAGTAGGTGCAGCGCAGCAGGCAGCCGGACACGAACAGCACGATGCGCAGACCCGGGCCGTCGTATCGGGAGGACGTCTCGTAGGAGTGGACGTAGCCGAAGGCGCCTTTGCCGTCGTCGTGGAATTCGCTTTCGTCCGGCGCATCCGGCGAAAGGCCGGTGTGCAAATCGTACCGGCTTCCCGCTATGAGCTCGCCGAGCTGTGACATCACATCACCTCAGATCGCGCCATGGAAAGTGCGGCTGATCACATCCTGCTGTTGCTCGGGGGTCAGGCGCACGAAGTTCACGGCGTATCCGGACACGCGAATGGTCAGTTGCGGATACTTGTCCGGATTTTTCATCGCATCCTGCAGCGTTTCCTTGTCGACCACGTTCAGATTCATGTGGAATCCGCCGTGCTCGAAATACGTATCGAACGCTTTCACGGCGCCATCGATCAGCTCGTCGTCGGAAAGGTGCGCCTTCTGCGGCGCGACCGAGACCGTGTAGCTGATGCCGTCCTGCGAATCCTTGTAGGGCAGCTTGGCAACCGACAGGCATGAGGCGAGCCACCCATGGCTGTCGCGGCCATGCATCGGGTTGGCCCCCGGCCCGAACGGCTCGCCCTTGCGGCGGCCGTCCGGTGTGTTGCCGGTCGCCTTGCCGTAGACGACGTTCGACGTGATCGTCAGCACGCTCTGGGTATGGGTCGCATTGCGGTAGGTCGGGTGCTTGCGGATCTTCTGCATGAAGGTCGTGACCAGGTGCGCCGCGATGCTGTCGACACGATCGTCGTTGTTGCCGTACTGCGGCACCGAGTTCGCGCCGGGACCCTCGGTGACGTAGTCGACGGCGAGCCCGGTATCGTCGCGGATCACGCGGACCTTGGCATGCTTGATGGCCGAAAGGCTGTCCGCCACCACCGAAAGGCCGGCGATGCCGAACGCCATCGTGCGCAGGATGTCGCGGTCGTGCAGGGCCATTTCGAGTCGTTCATAGAAGTACTTGTCGTGCATGTAGTGGATGCAGTTCATCGCATGCACATAGGTGCGCGCGAGCCACTCCATCATGCGGTCGAACTTCTCCATCACCTCGTCGTAATCGAGGATGTCGCTGGTGATCGCTGGCGCGGCCGGAGCGATCTGGTCACCGGAGATTTCATCGCGGCCGCCGTTGATGGCGTAGAGCAGGCACTTTGCGAGATTCACGCGGGCGCCGAAGAACTGCATCTGCTTGCCGAGCTTCATCGCCGACACGCAGCAGGCGATGCCGTAATCGTCGCCCCAGAAGGGCCGCATCAGATCGTCGTTTTCGTATTGCAGCGAGGACGTCCGCTTGCTCACATCGATGCAGTAGCGCTTGAACGCCTCCGGCAGATGCTTCGACCAGAGCACCGTGATGTTGGGCTCCGGCGCAGGCCCGAGATTGGTCAGCGTGTGCAGCATGCGATAGCTGCTCTTGGTCACCAGCGACTGTCCGTCGAGATCCATGCCGCCGACGCATTCGGTCGCCCAATAGGGATCGCCGGAAAACAGCGCGTCGTAATCCGGCGTGCGCAGGAAGCGCACGATGCGCAGCTTCTGCACCATCTGGTCCCACAGCTCCTGCGCGCCGGCCTCGTCCAGCGCGCCTTCCTTGAGGTCGCGCTCGATGTAGACATCGAGGAAGCTCGAGATGCGGCCGACCGACATTGCGGCGCCGTTCGCTTCCTTGATCGCGCCGAGATAGGCGAGGTAGGTCCACTGCACGGCTTCGTGCGCGTCGCTGGCCGGGCGCCTGATGTCGCACTCGTAGAGTTCCCCCATCGCGGCGAGGTCCTTCAGCGCGCGGATCTGGTCGGACAGCTCCTCGCGCTGGCGGATGATCTCGTCGCTCGGCCACATGTCGTCGATCTGCGCGCGCTCGGCCTGCTTGGCTTCGATCAGGCGATCCACTCCGTACAGTGCGACGCGGCGGTAATCGCCGATGATCCGCCCGCGCCCGTAGGCATCGGGCAGTCCGGTGATGATGCCGGACTTGCGGCAGCGCATGATCTCGGGCGTGTAGGCGTCGAACACGCCGTCGTTGTGGGACTTGCGGTATTTCGTGAAGGCCTCGTGCACCTGCGGGTCGGCGTCAAATCCCGCCGCCTTGAGACCGTTCTCCACCATCCGCAGCCCGCCATAGGGAAAGATCGCGCGCTTGAACGGCTCGTCCGTCTGCAGTCCGACGATCACCTCGTTGTCGCGGTCGATATAGCCTGCCTTGTGAGCAAGAAGATGCGAGGGTGTTTTGGCGTCGACCGCGAGCACGCCCTTCTTCTGTTCGTTCTTGAAATAGGGCTGCAGCTTGGCCCAGACGGCCTTGGTGCGCTGTGAAGGCGCGACCAGGAATTTTTCATCGCCGCTGTAGGGCGTCACGTTGCGGACGATGAAGTCGCGCACATCGATGCTGTCGCGCCACGGACCCGGGTTGAAATTCCTCCAGCTCCGTTCGTCCTTTGCCGCCTTCGAAAGTCCGGCCGATCCTTCCATGGGTCCGCTCCACTGATTGGCTTTTTCTCGCGTCGTTCGGCCATGGATGGCCGGCAGGCGCGATCGCGCCGGCCGGATCTGGTCCAGGAGCCGATCAGTCAGACGCAGCAACGGGCACTGTGGCGCGCAGGGATTCCGCCTGCCATTGTTCGCCAGGAACCGGCGGCTATCCGAAGGACGTTGCGGCGGCATCCGTTGGTCTAAATGTCCGCATTGCTCTCGGCGCGCGCCCGTGTGTAAGGTCGCCGCCCTTCGCTTCCGGATCTCCGAAAAATGGCTCGTGACGTTGTCGACCTCACCCCGATCGAATCGCGTGACGAGCTGGTCGCGTGGTTCGCCGAAGGCGCAAAGCCGAAGGCGCAATGGCGCATCGGCACCGAGCACGAGAAGTTCGCCTTCACCACCGACACGCACGACCCGGTGCCCTACGAGGGCCGCCGCTCGATCCGCTCGCTGCTCGTCGGCATGCAGCACCTGCTCGGCTGGGAGCCGATCATGGACGGGGGCAACATCATCGGCCTCGCGGACGTGACCGGCGGCGGCGCGATCTCGCTCGAGCCGGGCGGACAGTTCGAGCTCTCCGGCGCGCCGCTCGAGACGATCCATCAAACCTGCAGCGAACTGATGGCGCATCTCGCGCAGTTGCGCGAGATCGCGGGGCCGCTCGGTATCGGGTTCCTCGGCCTCGGCATGAGCCCGAAATGGACGCGCGCGCAAACGCCGATGATGCCGAAGAGCCGCTACAAGATCATGACCGCGTATATGCCGAAGGTCGGCCGCTACGGCCTCGACATGATGTACCGCACCTGCACGGTGCAGACGAACCTCGACTTCTCATCCGAAGCCGACATGGTGAAGAAGCTGCGCGTGTCGCTCGCGCTGCAGCCGGTCGCGACCGCGCTGTTTGCGAACTCGCCGTTCACCGAAGGCAAGCCGAACGGGTTCCTGTCGTTCCGTTCGGAGGTGTGGCGCGACACCGACAATGCGCGCGCCGGCATGCTGCCGTTCGCGTTCGAGGAGGGCATGGGGTTCGAGCGCTACGTCGACTACGCGCTCGACGTGCCGATGTATTTCGTCAAGCGCGAGGACGAGTACATCGACGTGTCCGGTCTGTCGTTCCGCGATCTGCTCGAAGGCAAGCTGCCCGGCCACGGCAACCTGCGCGCCACCCGTTCGGACTGGGTGAACCACGTCTCGTCGATCTTTCCCGAGGTGCGGCTCAAGCGCTATCTCGAAATGCGCGGCGCGGATGCCGGCCCGTGGCGGCGCCTGCCGGCGCTGCCGGCGTTCTGGGTCGGCATTCTGTATGACGATGCGAGCCTCGATGCCGCATGGGATCTCGTCAGGGACTGGAGCGCCGAGGAGCGCCAGAAGCTGCGCGATGACGTGCCGCGCGCGGGATTTGCGGCGCGGATTCGCGGTCGGGCGATGCTCGATCTGGCGAAGGAATGTCTGGCACTGTCCGAGGCGGGGCTGCAGCGGCGCAATTTCCGCGACAGCGATGACCGCGACGAGACGCGTTACCTCCGCCCCCTGCAGGAATTCGTCGCGCGCGGCATCACGCCGGCCGAGGAATTGCTGGAGAAATATCACGGGCCGTGGGCGCGCTCCGTGGAGCCGGTATTCACCGAGTATGCGTATTGAGACGACAACCCCGCGCGTCCCTGCGAAAGCGGGGACCCAGGGCCACGACTGGATGCCCGCTTTCGCGGGCATGAGCGGAGGTGTAGTTCTCTACTCCGCCGCGCGTGCCGCCTCCGACAGGTTGTCCAGCGACGAGATGACATGCTCGGCGAGCGCGTCGGCCATCGGGTTGCGCTCATGCGGATTGCGCACCAGGCCGATGCGGCAGGAGGGCAGCTCGGGAAATCCATCCGCCGCCGAGAGCACGCGCATGCCCGGCCGCAGCCCGGATTCCGGAAACACCGAGACTGCCAGCCCCGACAGCACCGCGGCGCAGATCGCGCTCGCATTGCCGCTCGAATAGAGCACGCGATACGGCCGCCCGATCGCCTCGAGGCATTCGATCGCGGCGCGGCGCCACGCGCAGGTTGTCCGTCCGAGTGCGAGCGGCAGGCGCTCTTCCAGGTGGGTGGAATGCCGGTTCGACGTCGCCCACAGCAACCGCTCCTGGCGGAAGTTCTCCGCCGTCATGCTGCCGGAGCAATTGGTGATGATCGCGAGATCGAGATCGTTGCCCTTGATGCGCTCGAGCAGATTGACGGTCTCGTCGCACAGCACCGTCAACTCGATCGCCGGATAGGCGCGCGAGAAGCGCGCCATGATCTCCGGCAGATAGCGGTCGGCGTAATCGTCCGGTACGCCGAGACGCACGCGTCCGGTCAGTTCGTCGGAGAACGCCGCGATGGTCTCGACGTTGAGCTTCACGATACGGCGCGCGTAGTCGAGCAGGCGCTCGCCGTCTTCGGTGAGCTTCGAGGCGCGCCCGTCGCGCGCGAAGATCGCGCGGTCGAGCCGCTCTTCGAGCCGCTTCATCTGCATCGACACGGCGGACTGCGTCTTGTGCACGATATCGGCGGCGCGCGTGAAGCTGCCGGTCTCGGCGATGGCGATGAAGGTGCGGAGCTGGTCGACGTCGAGCAGGGCGGTCATGACGAGGGTCCTCATGGGCCGGTATCCCGGCCGGATAATCATCACTATGGCTGATTGGTCAGATTAAAAACATTCGTTTCACTTATCAATAGGGGCGGCGCATATCAGTGCCGTTCGGGCAAATCAGGTGGGCATTCCGGGTGGCTCCGCGAGAGGTCGGAGCGCACGAAGGACCGCCTGCGCCCGCATCTGGAAACGAATGGAGACTGCCATGTCGATCTATGCCGATACCCAGACCCCCTCGCACTTTGCGTGGCTGGTCAACGCCGTTGCGGGGATCGTCGTGGTCCGTGCGCGCCAAGTCGCCCAGTTCGTGAAAAATCGCCGCGACGCCGTCACGCTGGCGAGCCTCGACGACCGCATGCTGGCCGATATCGGCCTTACGCGGGGCGATGTTCGCGATGCCGTCTCCGAGCCGGTCTGGCGCGATCCGACCGCAATTCTGGTGAGCCGCGCGCAGGAGCGCCGCGTCAATCGCCGCACGCTCGTTCGTCCGTCCGAGGCGCCCTCGATCGTGCCCGGGCAGAAGGAGCGCACGTTCGAGGCGCCGGTGCAGGCGCGCTACTACTGAGATCACGCAAGCTTGAACGACGCACACGCTGCTTGGCCGGGCCGATCCTCCCCCGTCGGCCTCCCGATCCAGGCCTCCTCGTCCCCTCGAAGGTCTGGACCCTTGCGCCCGCCGGCCCCTCCCGGCGGGCGCTTTTCGTGGGGCGTTGCGCAATCGCTGACGTGAAACGTCATGGCTTGCCGGGATGAGCCGTGACGCGCGCGCTTCTCTCATGTAAAGCCCCTTCACATGAGCTGGTCCCGACAGGATGGCCCGCGCGGCTATCACCACGGCAACCTGAAGGAAGCGCTGATCCGCGCGGCGCTGGAACTGATCGCCAAGAAGGGGCCGGCGGGATTCACGTTTGCCGAAGCCGCGCGCTGGGCTGGCGTCAGTCCTGCCGCGCCGTACCGGCATTTCCGCGACCGCGACGAGCTGTTGGCCGATGTGGCGCGGCGCGGTTTCGAGCTGTTCGCCGCCGCGCTGGAGCGCGCCTGGGATGGCGGAGGACCTGAGCCGTTCGCCGCGTTCGAACGCGTCGGCAAGGCGTATCTGGAATTCGCGCGCAACGAGCCTGCGTATTACTCGGCGATGTTCGAAGCGGGCGTGCCGCTTGAGATGAGCGCCGAGTTGACCGCCGCGGGCGACCGCGCCTTCGCGGTGATCCGCACCGCATCGGAGAAGCTGATCGAACGGATGCCGGCGGGCCGGCGACCGCCCGCGCTCATGATGGCGTTGCACATCTGGTCGCTGTCGCATGGAATCGCATCGCTGTTCGCGCGCGGCGATTCCGGGCGCCGCAAGCTGCCGATGACGGCCGAGGAACTGCTCGAAGCCGGCGTGCTGGTCTATCTGCGCGGGCTTGGACTGCCGGATCCGCAGCCCACACATTCGTGATCGTGTGGCCCCCGCGCGCGCTTGACAAAAGGCCGGGCTCCTTCTAGCTATGTAAATGTTATTTACATTCACACGGGCGAGGCCAAGCCATGTCCACTGCTGAGCGTTACGACGAATACCGGAACGACCGCTGGCGCGGTTCCTTTGTTCGGATTCATCCCGCCTGGATCGTGCTGCTGATCCTCGGCTTCCTCGTCTGGTGGCCGGTCGGCCTGGCGATCCTCGCCTTCACATTCTGGAGCAAGAACATGGGTTGCCATAGCGGCGATCGCTGGCAGCGCAAGATGGCGCGCATGGAAGAGAAAATGGGCCGCATGCGCGATCGTATGCAGGGCTTCGGCGGGTTCGGGCCTTGGGGCGCACCTGCAACGGGCAACCACGCGTTCGACGAATACCGCACCGAGACGTTGCGCCGGCTGGAAGAGGAGCAGCGCGAGTTCCGCGACTTCCTCGACCGTCTGCGCTTTGCCAAGGACAAGTCCGAGTTCGATCAGTTCATGGCCGAGCGCCGCAACCGGCCTGCACCCGAGGCTCCACAGCCGCAGAGCTGATTCCCCCGCAGCCCTGCGATTTCCGCGCCGTTCGCCGATGAGGCGGGCGGCCCGATGCGTTTCAGCCCTTCCGCGACAGGATCGTGCATTTCAGACCGGGGAATTTGAGAAAATCCCGGTCGAATGTGACCCACTCGCAACCCCACTCGATCGCGAGAGCCGCAAACCAGGCGTCGATCGTGTCGCCGCCGCGCGTGCCGGTTTCAACACACAGGCGTCGGAAGATGTCCCAGTGCCGCTCGCCCGGCTCGATGAGATGGCAATGCGGCTGAGCCATCAAGTCATCGCAGAACCCGAATGCTTCTTCGAGTGTCGAGGCGACCGGATACGAGCGGCGATTGGTGGTGATACGGACAACTGCGCTCAGCGTCATTCTTGAGAGCGCAAACCTTGCGTCGCCGACGATCACGGTCTCGAGCCACGCGCGCGAAATCTCATGGTCGGGATCGTCCTTGCGGAGCGCATAAATTAGAGGATTGACGTCAGGAAGGATCACTTGAATCCTTTGCGAAGTTTCTCGATGTATTCGAGATCTTCGATTTCCTGCAGATCCTTGAACGACCTAATGCCCGGAGCAGGTCCGCCGGTCGCGGTGCTGACTCGCGGCATGATCCGTTCGCGCTTGTCGCTGGCGGTCTGCTTGTCAGCAACCACGTAGCGCAGACCTTCCTCCATAAGGCCGGTCAGTGTCTTGTTCTCGGCGGCGGCCTTGCGTTGCGCCTTTTTCAGCAGCTCTGCCGGAAGCCGGACCGTTGTGCGCTTGATCATATGTCTAGACATATCATTGGGTATGTCAGTATGTCAAAGAAGATGGGTTATCGAGGCCGCTTGAGGTCGGCGCGCGGGCTTTCGCAGGCAAGGGGCCCAGCAGTCAGAAGTAACAAAGCCTTAACCACAATCAGGCCTGTTAGAGCCGGATAAGCCGGCTAGGTGCCCTAGTTTGGACAGATTTGGCGCGGAATCCGTGGCTTGCCGCTGGTGGACGGCGCGGATTTCACGAGACTTGGAAATTGTCCGGCGCGCCGTGGCGGGCCCGCTCCATGCCGTTTCACTTGCCGACGCGGGGGCCGATCCGAACAGGCGATTTGAAGACGAAAGGATACGTTCATGAACCCGACCGACGTGGCGCAGTCGGTGCTCCCGCTCACCTCAGCGGACCTGTCTATCTGGGGGCTGTTCTGGTCGGCGCACATTGTCGTCAAGGCCGTGATGATCGGCCTGCTGATCGCCTCGATCTGGGTGTGGGCGATCGTGATCGACAAGACCTTGCTTTACGCGCGCACCAAGCGCGCCATGGACCGGTTCGAGCAGACATTCTGGTCCGGCCAGTCGCTCGAGGAACTCTACCGCACCCAATCCGCGCGTCCGGCGCATTCGATGGCCGCGCTCTTCGTTGCCGCGATGCGCGAGTGGAAGCGCTCGTTCGAAGGAGCGAGCCGCGCGATCGGCGGCCTGCAAATGCGCATCGAGAAGGTGATGGATGTCACCATCGCGCGCGAGATCGAGCGGCTGGAGCGCCGCCTGCTGGTGCTCGCGACGGTCGGCTCGGCCGGGCCCTTCATCGGCCTGTTCGGCACCGTGTGGGGCATCATGACCAGCTTCCAGTCGATCGCCGCCTCGAAGAACACTTCGTTAGCGGTTGTGGCGCCCGGCATCGCCGAGGCCCTGTTCGCGACCGCGATCGGCCTTGTTGCCGCCATCCCGGCGACGATTTTCTATAACAAGTTCGTCTCCGAGGTGAACAAGCAGGCGCAGCGGCTCGAGGGATTTGCCGACGAGTTTGCCGCAATTCTGTCGCGGCAGATCGACGAAGCGGCCTGAGGGGGTTTTCGCGTGGGAGCGGGCGGAGCAACGGCAACCATCGCGGTCGGCAAGCGGCGTCACCGGCGCAAGCCGGTGATGGCGGAGATCAACGTCACGCCGATGGTCGACGTGATGCTGGTGCTGCTGATCATCTTCATGGTGTCGGCGCCGCTGCTCACGGTCGGCGTGCCGATCGACCTGCCGCAAACGCAAGCCAAGTCGCTCGATCAGGACAAGGAGCCGCTCACGGTGACGGTGAACACCAAGGGCGAGGTCTACCTGCAGAACTCCGAGATCAAGATCGACGAGCTGGTGCCCAAACTGCAGGCGATCACGCAGGCGCGCGGCGGCAACGACGAGCGCATCTATGTGCGTGGCGACAAGAAGGTGGATTACGGTACAGTGATGCGTGTGATGGGACGGCTCTCCGCGGCCGGGTACCGCCGCGTGGCGCTGGTGACGGAGGTCGAGCAGGGCACCTGAGCGCATGAAGGCCGGATGGACCATATCGGCTGTCTTGCACGGAGCGGTGCTCGCGTGGGGCCTCGTCACGTTCGTGACCAAGCCGCTGAACGCGACGCCGCCCGAGTTCATCTCGACCGACATCATCTCGGACGCCGACTTTTCACAGATCACGCAAGGCATCCGCAGCGCACCGAAGGCTGAGGCTCCGAAGCCGCTGGTCGAGAAGATCGCCGAGGCCAGGCCGGTCGAAGAGCAGACCGCCAAGGTGATCGACAACAAGCCCGAAATCGTTCCGACCGCCGATCAGGTACAGCCGCCGAAGCCGCCCGAGCCGAAGAAAGCGGAGGCCAAGCCGCCGGCGCCACAACCGCAACCCAAGCCCGAGCCGAAACAGGCCTTCGCCAAGGAGCCTGCGCCGAAGGTCGATCCGATCGCCGAGGCGATCAAGAAGGACACCAAGAAGCCCGAACCGAAGACCCAGCAGAAGGCCGAGACGCCGCCGAAGAAGGTCGAGCCGGCAAAGCCGCAGCCGAAGTTCGATGCGACCCGCATTGCCGCGCTGCTCGACAAGCGCGATCCGCAGCGCAAGGCCGCGACCGGCGACACGCTCAGCAATACGCCCTCCCTCGGCACCGCGGCCGGGCGCGCCGTAACGCTCTCGCAGAACGAGCTCGACGCGCTGCGTGCACGTTTGCGCGAGTGCTGGAACGTGCCGGTGGGCGTCGCCGAAGCGCGCGACCTGGTCGTGACGGTGCGCATCCAGTTCAAGCAGGACGGCAGCCTGCAGACCGATCCGCGGCTGATGAACAGCGGCAGCCACCCGGCGTTCCAGGTCGCCGCCGAGAGCGCGCTGCGCGCGGTGCGCACCTGCGCGCCCTATTCGTTCCTTCCAGCCGCGAAGTACGAAGCCTGGAAGGATGTCATCGTCGATTTCGATCCGCGCGACATGTTCCGTGGCTGACACGAACGGCGCCAATCTCTCAAGGGAATGCAGAATAAAATGACCAACGGTTCGGTCCGGTCCCCGTTCGCCTTCACGCGCCGGCGCGTGCTCGCGCTCGGCGCGGCGGCGTCGGCGAGCGCGGCGTGGGCATGGCCCGCCCTGACGCAAACGCGGCTCGACGTCACGCAAGGCAATGTCGCACCGCTGCCGATCGCGATTCCGGACTTCGTCGGCGGCACGCCCGCCGACACGGAGGCCGCGCGCGCGATCACGCAGGTGATCGCCGCAAACCTGCGCCGCTCGGGCCTGTTCGCGCCGATCGATCCTGCCGCCTATATCGAAAAGATCGCAAGCTTCGATGCACTGCCGCGGTTTCCCGATTGGCGCGCCATCAATGCG
The DNA here is from genome assembly GCA_005884685.1 of Alphaproteobacteria bacterium. Lineage (GTDB taxonomy): Bacteria > Pseudomonadota > Alphaproteobacteria > Rhizobiales > Xanthobacteraceae > PALSA-894. The sequence goes on along the minus strand of VBAH01000007.1, from coordinate 116,422 downwards.
CAGGGGCTGATCACCGGGCGCGTCACGCGCCAGCCGGACGGACGGCTCAAGGTCGAATTCCGCCTCTGGGACGTGAGCTCGGGCCAGCAGCTTACCGGGCAGCAGTATTTCACGACGCCGGATAACTGGCGGCGCATCGCGCACATCGTCTCGGATCAGGTCTACGAGCGTCTCACCGGCGAGAAGGGTTACTTCGACACGCGCATCGTATTCATCGACGAGACCGGGCCGAAAGAGCGCCGCGTCAAGCGCCTGACCATCATGGATCAGGACGGCGCCAACGTGCGCTACCTCACGCGCGGCGAAGACCTCGTGCTCACGCCGCGCTTCTCGCCGTCGACGCAAGAGATCACCTACATGTCCTACGGCCAGGGTGATCCGCGTGTGTTCCTGCTCAATATCGAGACCGGCCAGCGCGAGATCGTCGGGAATTTCCCCGGCATGTCGTTCTCGCCGCGGTTCTCGCCCACCGGCCAGCAGGTGATCATGAGCCTGCAGCAGGGCGCGAATTCGAATATCTACGTGATGGACCTGCAGTCGAAGCGCACCACGCGGCTGACCGATACGGCGGCAATCGACACTGCGCCGTGCTACGCGCCGGACGGCGGCCGCATCTGCTTCGAGTCGGATCGCGGCGGCCGCCCGCAGATCTATGTCATGGGTGCGAACGGCGGCGCCGCGCAGCGCGTCAGCTTCGGCGAAGGCTCCTACTCGACGCCGGTGTGGTCGCCGCGGGGCGACTTCATCGCCTTCACCAAGCAGGGCGGCGGACAGTTCTCGATCGGCATCATGAAGCCGGACGGATCGGGCGAGCGTCTGCTCACCTCCGGCTTCCACAACGAAGGCCCGACGTTTGCGCCGAACGGGCGCGTGCTGATGTTCTTCCGCGACCAGGGCGGCGGGCCGTCGCTCTACACGATCGACGTCACCGGTCGAAACGAGCAGCGCATTCCGACCCCGGCATTCGCGTCCGATCCGGCGTGGTCGCCGCCGTTGTCCTAGGAGAGCGACGTGGAACCCGGGTCGCCCCTTTCCCGCCGCGTTCACGGCGCATTAACCATTCGAAACAGTTTACGGGGATCGGCCGCTGCTTCGGGGTCTCGGCAAGCCCTCATCAAGGTTGACAGAACGTTCGCTTAACGATCGCCCGCTAGACCTGATGCATGCCCGGTCGTGCGGAAGAAGGAGGCACGGGAAAATGACCCATCTGATGCATTTCATCCGCGGAGCGAAGTTTGCGGCGATGATCGCCGCCGGTCTCTCTCTCGCGGCGTGCGCGAACAATCCGAATGCCATGAACAATGCGAATGCGGGGCTCGCCGGCAATGCGGCGCCCGGCAGCGCGCAGGACTTCGTCGTCAACGTCGGCGACCGCGTGTTCTTCGAGTCGGATTCATCCGAACTCACCCCGCAGTCGATCGCGACGCTCGACAAGCAGGCGCAATGGCTCGGCCGCTATAACCGCTATGCCTTAACGGTCGAGGGGCACGCGGACGAGCGCGGCACGCGCGAATACAACATCGCGCTCGGCGCACGGCGTGCCCAGGCGGTGCGCGACTATCTGACCTCGCGCGGCGTCGAGGCGAACCGCATGCGCACTATCTCCTACGGCAAGGAGCGTCCGGTCGCGGTGTGCAACGACATCTCGTGCTGGTCGCAGAACCGCCGCTCGGTGACCGTGCTCAACGCGAGCTCGTAAGCGAACGACCTGGATTGGAGTTTGTCGACCGGCGCCCCTGGGGCGCCGGTTTTCGTTTTGCAGCCCCGCCTCGCAGTCGGCGTGAGGGGCACATTTGATTGCCGGTTGCCTTGTCAGGCCGCGGGGAACCTTTAACTGTAGGCTCGCCTCAGCGGGAGGAGGTACCCTCATGTGGTCCGAGCGGCGGTCCTTGATGCGCGGCGTCTTCCTCGTCGGCCTTTTGGTGCTCGGCGCCTGCGGCCAGAACAACACCTATGTGGCGCCGCCGCCCCCGAAGGTCACGGTCGCAAAGCCGGTGGAGCAGAAGGTCACGCGCTATTTCGAGGCGACCGGCAATACCGCGGCGGTCAACTCGGCCAATCTGGTCGCGCGCGTGCAGGGCTTCCTCACCGAGATCAAGGTCGCCGACGGCGCGGCGGTGAAGCAGGGCCAGCACCTGTTCACGATCGAGCCCGAGCCGTACCAGCTCAAGCTGCAGCAGGCGCAGGCGGCCGAAGCCGCGGCGGAGGCGACGGTGAAGCAGACCGAAGCCGATTTCGAGCGCCAGCAGGAGCTGGTGCAGCGCGGTTCGGCCTCGCGCGCCGCGTTCGACACTGCGACGGCCAACCGCGATACCGCCAAGGCGCGGTTGTTGCAGGCCAGGGCCGACACCAAGCAGGCGCAGATCAATCTCGACTACACCAAGGTGGTGGCGCCGTTCGACGGCGTGATGACGGCGCGCCAGGTCTCGGTCGGCGAACTGGTCGGTACCGGCGGAACGCAGGTGCTTGCGACGATCGTGCAGCTCGATCCGATCTGGGTGAGTTTCAGCGCGAGCGAGCGCGACGTGCTGCACGTGCGCGACATGCTCTACCGGCGCGGCCAGCGCGCCGCCAATCTTCTCGGCGCCGAGGTCGAAGTCGGCCTGCAGACCGACACCGGCTATCCGCACAAGGGCAAGCTCGACTACATCGCGCCGGCGGTGAACCAGGCGACCGGCACGCTCGCCGCCCGGGCCGAGCTGCCGAACGAGGCGCGGCTGCTGCTGCCCGGCTTCTTCACCCGCGTGCGCGTGCCGCTGGAGGAAACGCCGGCGCTGCTCGTGCCCGCGGTCGCGCTCGGCAGCGACCAGGCCGGGCGCTACGTGCTGGTCGTGAATGCCGACAACACGGTCGAGCAGCGCAAGATCACGGTTGGCCCGGTCGTCGGCGACATGGCGGTGATCGAGACCGGGCTCAAGGGCGACGATCGGGTGGTGGTCGCCGGGATCCTGCGCGCCACGCCGGGGCAGAAGGTCGACCCGCAGCTGCAGACGGCGGCAAAATAACTTCTTATCCCTCCCCTGAAAGGGGAGGGTCGGATCGCCGCAGGCGATCCGGGGAGGGGTCAATTGAATCCCATTGAGCAGATAGCAACCCCCACCCGACACGCTTCGCGTGTCGACCTCCCGCTTTCAGGGGGAGGTAACAGGAGCGTGGGGCCGGTCCGATGATCTCCCGCTATTTCATCGAACGTCCGGTTCTCGCCAACGTGCTGGCGATCCTGATGGTCGTGATCGGCGCGGTCGCGCTGTTCAGCCTGCCGGTCGCGCAATATCCGGACATCACGCCGCCGACCGTGCAGGTGCAGACGCGCTATCCGGGCGCCAGCGCGCGCACCCTGGTCGACACCGTGGCGCTGCCTATCGAGCAGCAGGTGAACGGCGTCGAGAACATGATCTACATGCAGTCGACGAGCACGTCCGACGGCACCTACACGCTCATCGTCACGTTCCGCATTGGAACCGATCTCAACTTCGCGCAGGTGCTGGTGCAGAACCGCGTCTCAGCGGCGCTCTCGTCATTGCCCGATGCGGTGCAGAAGCAGGGCGTCAACGTCCAGAAGCAATCGACCGCGATCCTGTCGTTCGTCACGCTGATCTCGCCGGACAAGCGCTTCGACAGCCTCTATCTCGCGAACTACGCGACCATCCGGCTCAAGGACGAGCTCGCGCGCCTGCCCGGTGTCGGCAACGTGGCGATCTTCGGCGCCGGGCAATATTCGATCCGCGTCTGGCTCGATCCCGAAAAGCTCAAGGCGCGCGGCCTGACCACGCAGGACGTGACCCAGGCGCTGCAGCAGCAGAGCCAGCAGGTCGCGGCCGGCCAGATCGGCGGGCCGCCGACGCGAGAGGGCCAGCCGTTCCAGTACACCGTGATCGTGCAGGGCCGCCTCGTCGATCCCGACCAGTTCGAGAACGTCATCGTCAAGACCGGCAATGCCGGCGAGATCACGCGCCTGCGCGACGTCGGCCGCGCCGAGCTTGGCGCGCAGAGCTACGGCCAGATCTTCAAGGTCAACGACCGGCCGGCTGCCGGCATCGCCATCTTCCAGTCGCCCGGCGCGAACGCAATCAGCGTGCAGACGGCCGTCGAGAAGCGCATGGCCGAGCTCGCGCGCGAATTTCCCGCCGGGCTCGTGTTCGAGGTCCCGTTCGACACGACCAAGTTCGTCGATGAGGCGATCAAGGAAGTCTACAAGACGCTGATCGAGGCCGCGCTGCTCGTGCTCGTCGTGATCCTGATCTTCCTGCAGGACTGGCGCGCGATGCTGATCCCGGCGACGACCGTGCCGGTGACGATCATCGGCGCCTTCGCGGCGATGGCGGCGCTCGGGTTTTCCATCAATCTCTCGACGCTGTTCGCGATCGTGCTCGCGATCGGCATCGTGGTCGACGATGCGATCGTCATCGTGGAGGGCGTCGCGCACAATATCGAGCGCGGTCTGACCGCGCACGACGCGGCTATCAAAGCGATGGATGAGCTGTTCGGCCCGATCATCGGCATCACGCTGGTGCTGATGTCGGTGTTCATCCCGGCGGCGTTCATGCCCGGGCTGACCGGCAGGATGTACGCGCAATTTGCGCTGGTGATCGCCGCGACCGCGCTGCTCTCCGCCATCAATGCCGCGACGCTCAAGCCGACGCAGGCCGCGCTCTGGATGCGCGCGCCGGTGCCGCCCGAGAAGCGCAACATCGCGTACCGCTTCTTCAACCGCGGCTATGACGCGGTGGAGCGGGGATACACGCGCCTGATCGCCCGCATGGCGTCCGCGAGTGTCGTCGCGGTGCTGATCGCGCTGCTGATCGTCGCGGGCGGCCTCTACGGTCTCTCGCGCGTGGCTGCCGGCTTCATCCCGATCGAGGACCAGGGCTACCTTGTGGTCGCCGTTCAGCTTCCCGACGGAGCCTCGCTCGAGCGCACCCAGAAGGCGATGGATCAGGTCGCGGCGATCGCGCGCAACACGCCCGGCGTCGATCAGGTCGTCACGGTGGCGGGCATCTCGCCGCTCGACAATTCGGCCTCGCTGTCGAGCGCGGGCGTCAGCTACGTCACGCTCAAGCCATGGAGCGAGCGCGGCAAGGGGCAGGACCTGCTGTCGCTGTTCGTCGGCATGAACCGCGCGATGGGCGACGTGATGGATGCGCGCGTGCTGGTCGTGCCGCCGCCGCCGATCCAGGGCGTCGGCAATGCGTCGGGCGCGACCATGCAGCTCGAGTTGCGCGACGGCAGCTTCGATTTCGCCAAGCTGCAGGGCCTCGCCGACGCGATGGTCGCGGCCGGCAGCGGGCAGTCGAGCTTCCAGCGCGTGTTGACGACGTTCCGCTCCGACGCGCCGCAGTACCGCATCGAGGTCGACCGCGTGAAGGCGCAGACCCTGCACGTCAATGTCGATCAGGTGTTCTCGTCCATCCAAACATTCCTCGGGTCGACCTACGTTGTGCAGTTCAATCGCTTCGGCCGCACCTTCCAGGCCTATGTGCAGGCCGATGCGCAATTCCGCCTGCGCCCGGAAGACGTCGCGAACCTCTCGGTGCGCAACAGCCAGGGCCAGAACGTGCCGATCGGCACGCTTGCGAGCATTGAACCGACGACCGGGCCGCCGCTCATCAGCCTCTACAATCTGTACCCGACCGCAACCGTGATCGCGATTCCGGTGCAGGGCGTCTCCTCCGGGCAGGGGATGGCGCTGATGGAGCAGATGGCGGCACGCATTCTGCCCGGCGGCACCGGTTACGAGTGGACCGCGCTGTCGTACCAGGAGAAGCTTGTCGGCAGTCAGATGTACCTGGTGTTCGGGCTCGGCCTGCTGCTCGTCTATCTGGTGCTGGCCGGCCAGTATGAGAGCTGGTACGCGCCGCTCGCGATCGTGCTCTCGGTGCCGCTCGCGCTGGTGGGACCGGCGACCGCGCTGCTCGGTCTGAAGGTCGACGCCAACCTTTATGTGCAGATCGGCCTGATCCTGCTGATCGCGCTCTCCGCCAAGAACGCCATCCTGATCGTCGAGGTCGCGCGGGAGCGGCGGCTCAAGGAAGGCCATCCGATCGTGCAGGCCGCGGTCGAGGCCGCCCGCGCGCGCTTCCGCCCGATCCTGATGACGTCGATCGCCTTCATTCTCTCGGTCGTGCCGCTGGTGATCGCGACCGGCGCGGGCGCCTCCGCGCGCAAGTCGATCGGCATCACGGTGTTCACCGGCATGATCGCCTCCACTTGCCTGGCGGTGCTGTTCGTGCCCTCGCTGTTCGTGCTGATCCAGCGCTTCGAGGAATGGGTGAAGGGGCGCAAGCAGCGGCCGGCCGAGACCGCGGCGGCGGAGTGACGCGGCGGGGCGCGCGCCCGCGCTAGTGACAAACGGCGCCACAACGTCACAATGGCGCCAAACCGGCCCGCACGGCCGCCACGGGGGAGACGCATGGACCGCATCTGGCTGAAGAACTATCCGGCCGGCGTGCCGACCGAGATCGATACGACGCAATACAGTTCGCTGGTCGCGCTGCTGGAGGAATGCTTTGCCAAATACCGCGACCGCCGCGCGTTCATCTGCATGGACAAGGCGATCAGCTACGGCGAGCTCGACGACATGTCGCGCGACTTCGCCGCCTACCTGCAGAGCACCGGCCTGAAGTTCGGCGACCGCGTCGCCGTGATGATGCCGAACGTGCTGCAGTACCCGGTCGCGACGTCCGGCATCCTGCGCGCCGGCATGACGGTGGTGAACGTCAATCCGCTCTATACGCCGCGCGAGCTGGAGCATCAGCTCAACGACTCGGGCGCCGAGGCGATCGTCATCCTGGAGAACTTCGCCACCACGTTGGAAAAGATCATCAAGAACACGCGCGTCAAGCACGTGATCCTCGCCAACATGGGCGACATGCTCGGCTTCCCGAAGGGCGCGATCGTCAATCTGGTCGTGCGCAAGGTGAAGAAGATGGTGCCGGCCTATTCGCTCCCCGACGCGGTGCAGTTCAAGGCCGCGCTGGCGTCCGGCAAGGGCAAGGCGCTGTCGACGCGCGCCATCACGCCCGATGACGTGGCGTTCCTGCAATACACCGGGGGCACCACCGGCGTATCGAAGGGCGCGACGCTGTTACACCGCAACATCGTGGCGAACGTGCTGCAGAACGATGCCTGGCTGCAGCCGTCCCTTTCGAAGGAGCCGAAGGTCGATCAGCTGATGATCGTCACGGCGCTGCCGCTCTATCACATCTTCGCGCTGACCGCGTGCTTCCTGCTCGGGATGCGCGCCGGCGGCGTTTGCCTGCTGATCCCGAATCCGCGCGATATTGCCGGCTTCGTGAAGGAACTGCAGAAGTACAAGGTGCACGATTTCCCGGCGGTGAACACGCTGTTCAATGCACTGCTCAACCACCCGGACTTCGGCAAGATCGATTTCTCGCAATTGAAGATCGCGGTCGGCGGCGGCATGGCGGTGCAGCGTGCGGTCGCCGAACGCTGGCTCAAGGCGACCGGCGTGCCGGTGGTGGAAGGTTACGGCCTGTCCGAGACCTCGCCGACGCTAACCTGCACGCCCGGCGACTCCAACGAGTTCACCGGCACGATCGGCCTGCCGGTGCCGTCGACGGAAGTCTCGATCCGCGACGACGACGGCAACGAAGTGCCGATGGGAAGCCCGGGCGAGATCTGCGCGCGCGGCCCGCAAGTCATGGCCGGCTACTGGCAGCGCCCGGAAGAGACCGCGCAGGTGATGACCAAGGACGGCTTCTTCCGCACCGGCGACATCGGCGTGATGGACGAGAAGGGGCGCTTCAAGATCGTCGACCGCAAGAAGGACATGGTGCTGGTGTCGGGCTTCAACGTCTATCCGAACGAGGTCGAGGACGTGATCGCGATGCATCCGGGCGTGCTCGAATGCGCGGTGATCGGCGTGCCCGACGCAGCCTCGGGCGAGGCCGTGAAGGCTTTCGTGGTGCGGCGCGACCCGGCGCTGACCGACACCGAGCTGTCGAAATTCCTCGCCGAGCAGCTCACCAACTACAAGCGGCCGAAGATCATCGAATTCCGCGACGAGCTGCCGAAGACGCCGGTCGGGAAAATATTGCGCCGCGCGTTGCGCGACGAGCCGGCGAAGCAGAAGGCGGCGTGAGTTCGCCGCTGTCGTCCCGGGCGCGCGCAACGCGCGCGAGCCCGGGACCATAACCACAGACGTTGCAGCTATTGCTCCAGCGGTGCCACACATAGAGTTTCGGGGTTATGGATTACGGGCTCGACGCTTTGCGTCGCCCCGGAATGACAGCCATCGTTAATCAAACCTAAACTCCTCAGTCACAATTTGGACGCAGCGATTCGTATTGTGTGGCGCCGTCAGGGCGGGCCTAATCATGACGCGTGATCTTCGCAGTTTCCTGCTGCCGGCCATTCTGGCGGGCGCGGCTCTTGCGTCGCCGGCGCGCGCGCAGATGTCCGAATCCGAACTGGTGAACCGGCTCAGCCGGCTGGAAAACCAGGTGCGCCAGCTCACCGGCCAGGTCGAGCAGTTGCAGTACCGCAATCAGCAGCTCGAACAGCAGCAGGCGCGCGCGCCGGGAGCGCCGCAGACCATTCCGGCGCGCCCGAATGCGCCGCAGCCGCAATATTCGCCGCCTCCGGCCTCCCCGCAACAGGCCTATCCGCAGCAACAGGCCTATCCGCAACAGACCGCGCCGATGATCGAGCCGTATTCGCCGCCGCCTCCCGCGGGCGGACGGCGCGGCGACGCCTTCGATCCGAACATGAATCCGAATGCCCCCGGCGTGCCGCGTGCGCTCGGTGCGCGCGGCACGATCGCGGCCGCGCCGCCGCTCGACAATCAGGCGAGCGACGAGCCGCCTTACATCGGCGCGCCCGGCGGCCGCCAGGGCGCCGGCGACCCGCTCGACCTCGGCGTCATGGCGGAGGAAGCCGCGAACATGCCGCCCCCGCGGCGCGAGGTGCGCCAGATTCCCGGCGCGCTGCCTGCGCCGCCGTCGCGCAACCCGGGCGGCACCGGCCAGCAGATGGTGATGGCGCCGTCGAACACGCCGCGCGACGAATACGATCTCGCCTACGGCTACGTGCTGCGCAAGGACTACGCGCTCGCCGAGGAAGGCCTGCGCACGTTCCTGAAGAAATATCCCGGCGACCACCTCGCGGCGGATGCGAACTATTGGCTCGGCGAAAGCCTGTTCCAGCGCCAGCGCTACCGCGAGGCCGCGGAATCGTTCCTCACCGTGTCGACCAAATTCGAGCGGGCCGGCAAGGCGCCGGACTCGCTGCTGCGGCTCGGCCAGTCGCTCGCGGCGCTGAACGAGAAGCAGGCCGCGTGCGCGACCCTCGGCGAGATTCCGCGCAAGTATCCGAAGGCGCCCGCGAACGTGAAGACCACCGCGGAAAAAGAACAGAAGCGTGTCGGCTGCCTCTGAGGCTCCGGTCTCGGCATCCGAAGCGGCCGCGCTGTTCGCCGATCTTTCCGACGCTCCCGTCCTGATTCTCGCGGTGTCAGGCGGACCGGACTCGACGGCATTGCTGTGGCTCGCGGCGCGCTGGCGCGCGAAGCGCAAGCGCGGCCCAAGGCTGATCGCCGTCACGATCGATCATGGCTTGCGCCAGGCGTCCACGCGCGAGGCGCTCGCCGTGAAGCGACTCGCGAAGAAGCTCAACGTTGCGCATCGCACGCTGCGCTGGGCGGGCAAGAAACCCAACACCGGCATTCAGGAAGCCGCGCGTGCCGCGCGCTATCGGCTGCTTGGCGACGCGGCACGCCGGGCCGGCGCGGGTCACATCCTCACTGCGCATACGCTCGACGATCAGGCCGAGACGGTGTTGTTTCGGCTGGCGCGCGGGAGCGGGTTGAGTGGATTGCGGGGGATGGTGCCGCGCGCTCCGTTACCCTCCCCTGAAAGGGGAGGGTCGATCGCCGCAGGCGATCGGGGAGGGGTCAACTTCTCGCAACGGACCCCCACCCGGCGAGCTTCGCTCGCCGACCTCCCCCTTGCAGGGGGAGGTGGAGCGCTGCTGCTCCTCCGTCCCTTCCTCACCCTCCCCAAATCGCGCCTGCTTGCGACCCTGCGCGCGGCCAAAGTCCCCTTCGCCGACGACCCCTCGAACCGCGATCCGCGCTTCACCCGGCCGCGGCTGCGGGAGCTCATGCCGGGCCTCGCCGCCGAGGGGCTCGACGCGCGTCGGCTGGCCGGCTTTGCGCGGCGCATGGCGCGGGCCGACCAGGCGATCGAGCACGCGGTCGAGGAGGCGGCTGCCGGCCTGTCGCGCGGCGCCGGTCCGCTTGTTTTCAGCCGCCAATATGCCGACTTGCCCGCCGAGATCGCGCTGCGCCTGCTCGGGCGAGCCATCGCGCAGGTCGGCAATGAAGGGCCGGTCGAGCTCGCCAAGCTCGAAGCCCTGTACGACGCGCTCGCGGCCGCGATGGCGCAAAAATCGCCCGACGCGCGCTTCCGCCGCACCCTTGCGGGCGCGCTGGTGACGTTTGCCGGCGAAATCACGGTCGAACGCGCGCCCGCGCGCCGTTCCGCCGCGCCGACGGGACCAAAACGGCGCAAAGGAGCGTTCACCAAAGCCCGGTAGAAAGACGCAGATTCGGCCAATTCCCTTGGCAGAAGGGGCCGCCGAACCTATCTTGTTTCGTTGTGGGACGCGGATGCCCGCGATTCACGGAAATGCCGCCACCAGACCGCCGGATGGAACGCCATCCGGGCAGGGTCTTTTAAGGACTCGGGATGAACGCGAACCTGCGCAACTTTGCCCTCTGGGTGATCATCGTCCTGTTGCTGCTTGCCCTGTTCACGTTGTTCCAGAATCCCGGGACGCGCACGTCGGCGGCCGACATCTCCTTCTCGCAGCTCCTGACCGACGTCGACCAGGGCAAGGTGCGCGACGTCACCATTCAGGGGCCGGAGATCCACGGCACCTACACCGACGGCCGTGCTTTCAACACCTATGCGCCGAACGACAACACGCTGGTACAGCGCCTCTACGGCAAGGGCGTGCAGATCACCGCGCGTCCGCAGGGCGACAACGTGCCGTGGTTCGTGTCGCTGCTGGTCTCGTGGCTCCCGTTCATCGCGCTGATCGGCGTGTGGATCTTCCTGTCGCGCCAGATGCAGGGCGCGGGCGGCAAGGCGCTCGGCTTCGGCAAGTCGCGCGCGAAGCTTTTGACCGAGGCGCACGGCCGCGTCACCTTCGAGGACGTCGCCGGCGTCGACGAGGCGAAGCAGGACCTGCAGGAGATCGTCGAATTCCTGCGCGACCCGGGCAAATTCCAGCGCCTCGGCGGCAAGATTCCGCGCGGCGTGCTGCTGGTCGGCCCGCCCGGCACCGGCAAGACGCTGATCGCGCGCGCGGTCGCGGGCGAAGCCAACGTGCCGTTTTTCACGATTTCCGGTTCCGACTTCGTCGAGATGTTCGTCGGCGTCGGCGCGAGCCGCGTGCGCGACATGTTCGAGCAGGCGAAGAAGAACGCGCCCTGCATCATCTTCATCGATGAAATCGACGCGGTCGGGCGTCATCGCGGCGCCGGCCTCGGCGGCGGCAACGACGAGCGCGAGCAGACGCTCAACCAGCTGCTGGTCGAGATGGACGGGTTCGAGGCGAACGAAGGCATCATCCTGATCGCCGCCACCAACCGCCCGGACGTGCTCGATCCGGCGCTGTTGCGCCCCGGCCGCTTCGACCGCCAGGTCGTGGTGCCGAACCCGGACGTGGTCGGCCGCGAGCAGATCCTGAAAGTGCACGTGCGCAAGGTGCCGCTCGCGCCCGACGTCAATCTGCGCACCATCGCGCGCGGCACGCCCGGCTTCTCGGGCGCCGACCTGGCCAACCTGATCAACGAGGCGGCCCTGATGGCGGCGCGGCGCAACAAGCGCATGGTGACGCAGGCCGAGTTCGAGGACGCCAAGGACAAGGTGATGATGGGCGCCGAGCGCAAGTCGCTCGTGATGACCGAAGAAGAGAAGATGCTGACCGCCTACCACGAGGGCGGCCACGCGATCGTCGCGCTCAACGTCAAGGCGACCGATCCGGTGCACAAGGCCACGATCATTCCGCGCGGCCGCGCGCTCGGCATGGTGATGCAGCTGCCCGAGCGCGACAAGCTCTCGATGTCGCTCGAGCAGATGACCTCGCGGCTCGCCATCATGATGGGCGGGCGCGTTGCCGAAGAGCTCGTGTTCGGGCGCGAGCGCGTCACCTCCGGTGCCGCCTCCGACATCGAGCAAGCCACAAAACTGGCGCGCATGATGGTAACGCGCTGGGGCCTTTCCGAGGAGCTCGGCACGGTCGCCTATGGCGAGAACCAGGACGAGGTGTTCCTCGGCTATCAGGTGTCGCGCCAGCAGAACATCTCGGAGGAGACCAGCCGCAAGATCGACGCCGAGATCCGCCGCCTGGTCGAGGCCGGCTACGCCGAGGCCAACAAGATCCTGGAAGAAAAGCGCGCCGATCTCGAAACGCTGGCGCGCGGCCTGCTCGAATTCGAGACGCTCACCGGCGACGAGATCAACGATCTGCTCGCCGGCAAGCGGCCGGTGCGCGAGTCGATCATCGAGCCGACGACGCCGCGCTCGTCCGCTGTGCCGTCGGCCGGCAAGGGGCGTCCGCCGCGCCCGGACGCGCCGCTCGATCCGCAGCCCGCCCCGCAGGCGTAAGCGGTCCTTCTAGGCGAAGTCGTAAGAGAACAGGTGCAGGCCCTTGAAGTCGTGGGTCAGGCTGTCGGCCGCGTAGAAATACAAGTCGTCCGAATGGCTGGTGCCCGACGTAAAGCTGGTCTGCGCCAGTTGCGCGGCCGTTAGCCCGATCCACTGACCTTCCGCCTGGGCAATGCCGCCGACATTGACGTGTCCGCTGCCGCCTCCCACCGTGCCGTCGAGGATCATGTAGGCGAGCGCGTCGTTGTCGGCGTCGCTCGCGGCGAACAGCGACGACAGCGGGATGACTTGAGCATGAACGGAGGTCGCGACATTCGCCCCGCTCGGCAAAGCGATGACCGGCGCGTGGTTGGGCGCCGCCGCAAGATTGAGGCCTTTCAGGTCGAATGTTCCCGCGTCGGCCGCATAGAAATAGAGGTTGTCCGAGCCGCTCTGGCCGGCGGTGAAGGTGATCTGGCTGAGCTGCGCCGCGGTCACGCCGATCCAGCCGCCCTCCGGTTGCGCGAGGCCCGCAATGTTGAAGTGGCCGCTGCCGTTTCCGACGGTGTTGTCGAGGATCATGTAGGTGAGCGGGTCGCCGTCGGCGTCGCTCGCGGTGAACAGGGACGAGAACTGGAAGACCTGGCCATGCGTTGAGGCGCCGATATTCGCGCCGCTCGGCTCGGCGATGACCGGCGCGTGATTGGGCGCGGCCAGCATGTTGAGGCCTTTGACGTCGGAGGCTATCCCGTCGGAGGCATAGAAATAGAGATCGTCGGAATGGCCGAAGCCCGGCGTGAAGGTAACCTGGCTGAGCTGCGCCGCCGTTACCCCGATCCATCCGCCTTCCGCCTGCGCCACGCCGTTGATGTTGAAATGGCCGCTGCCGTTTCCGACGGTGTTGTCGAGGATCATGTAGGTGAGCGGATCGCCATCGGCGTCGCTCGCGGTGAACAGCGATGAGAGCTGGAAGGTCTGCGTGTGCGAGCTCGGCCCGACATTCGCGCCGCTCGGCAGGCCGATGACCGGCGCATGGTCGGGCGCGGGCATCAGGTTGAGGCCTTTGACATCGGAACTCTTCCCGTCGGACGCGTAGAAATAGAGATCGTCCGAGTGACCGAGACCCGCCGTAAAGGTGATCTGGCTCAATTGCGCCGCGGTCACTCCGATCCAGCCACCCTCCGATTGCGCCACGCCGTTGATGTTGAAATGCCCGCTGCCGCCGCCGACCGTGTTGTCGAGGATCATGTAGGTCAGTGCGTCGTTATCGGCATCGCTCGCGGTGAACAGCGAAGACAGTGAAAAGACCTGGCCACGCGAGGATGCCGCGACGTTTGCACCGCTCGGCAGGCTGATAACCGGCGCGTGGTTCTGCGCCGCGATCGTCCAGCCGAGAACGTCCATGATGCGGATGTCGGTCGCCGACAGCGTGCCAGGCCCCCCCACATTGGGGCCTCCCGGGCCGAACGGGTCGTGCACATTCGCGTCGGCGCCGACCGCATCCCAATCGGCCCAGTCCTGACCGTCGTCCTGTCCGGATGCATTGATGGGGTTGTGGTACTGCAAGCCGGTGTAGACGTTCGTGCCGTCGGTCGAGAAATAGGTCTTCACGCCGTCCTGGCCGCCGGTGAAGTCGCGCTGGCCTGACGCCGTGAAGCGAAACAGATCCATCGGAGCCCAGAGGCCCCCGATGCGGCCCATGATCCCTTCTGTGAGCTCGTGCTCGAGGACCGCGATCGCATCGCCAGGCGAATTCTGCAGGGCGGATGCGGTCCAATAGACGCTGTTCAGGATGACGGTGTCGTCGGTCGCGCTGCCGGCACCGGCGAGGCCGAGAATTCTCGCTTCGCCGATCGGGACATAGAATCCAGCGCCATGACTCGGATCGCTCAGGTTTTTGAGCGCCGCAACGGCGGCGAAGTCATCGGCCGAGGTGGCGTGGCTTTGCAGCGCGCTGACAAGCGATGCATAGGACGTGTGTATCGGGTTGAAGGAATTCTCGCCGCTGTAAGCCGGGTTGATCGCCTGCAGATCGAACGTCGTGTGAACCGTGACCGAGTTGGTGAAGAGGCTCGCCAGATAGTGCTCGGCACTCACGATCGCATCGTGAAAAGCGGTGTTTACGCCGGCGTTATAGGTGTTGATGAATACCAGTCCGCTGCCGGCGGTGCTGATCGTCTCGGAAGGAAACGCTGCTGCGCCGGTATCCGAAGCCCCGCCGTTGACCAGCGTTGCGCCGCTGCCCGACTTATTTACAAGCTCGAGGTCGCCAGGGGGAGTTCGCGTAGCAGGAAGCCCATACCCGAGGAAAAATTCATCCTCGCCCGGTCCGTCAAGCCCGCCGACCGGCGACCCGTTGCTTGGATCGCTTCCTTGGGCATCAAGATCAAGATCAAGCGGTAGCCCGACCCTCTTCATCAAACCTGGTCTCCGGCGAGTGACGCAAGCTTCTGGGACAGCCCAGTTAGCGAATCAATAATCTGCGTCGTACAACAAGGCTCAATTTACAGGATTTGCCGCGGAATGTACCCGCGCGCCCTGCAACGGATGCCACGGGCGTAAGGTCAAAATGTGAATGCCTCATGGCCGGCTTGTGCCATGTGTTCCCCTCGGGGAACCTGAACAGCTAGTTACTCGCGAAACACGCAAGCAGGCTTCGCGCGGCCGCGCGCGTCACCTTCAATGCGGCAGCGCACGCATCCGGCGCACGATCAGCAGCGCGGTGATGCCCATGACGATGATGCTCGCGGCCGAGATCGCCGCTTCGGTCGGCGACGGTTGGCTGTCGGAGAGCGCGATGCGGCCGAGCATCCCGAGCCCTGCGAACGTCGCGATCGGCGGCAGCAAGCCGCCCGCGGTCGCAACGATGTACGGCACGAATGCGATCCTTGTCAGCCCGAACACGTAATTGATCATGCCGCCCGGCAGCGGCGAGACGACGCGCGTCAGCGCCACGATGCGCCAGCCCTCGGCGTCGATCGCCGCACAGAGGCGGCGCCACTTCGGCCGCTTGTCGGCCTGGCGCTGAAAGGCCTCATGCAGCCACGTGCGGGCGAGCAGGAACGCGGCCGCCGCGCCGATCAGCGATCCGATCATCGCCGCCGGGACCGCCGCCGGCCCGAACACCGCTCCGCCGATCGAATAGAAGGTAAAGCGCGGCATGACAGTGAGCGTGCCGAGCGCGAACACCAGCGCGAGCGCGCACAAGCCGACCAAGCCCAGTTCCGCCCATGCCTGCGCCAGGGCAAGCAGGCGCTCGCTCATGCGACGTTCTCGACCGGCGCGGTGCCCGCGTCGAGCTCCGCCTGCGCGCCCGCGATGCCCTCGGCCAACAGCAGCAGCAATGCCGCCACGAAGCCGAACAGGCTCTCACGCAACGTGGGAGTGATCAGGTAGGCCGCCGGGTCCCGCCCGTCCGGCACGAGCAGACCGGCGGCGACCGCGCTGCGCAACGTATGCTTGACCTGCGCTCGCGATACCGCAAAGCGGCGCGCGAGGCGCGCCACCGGAACCGACATCGGTCCGCTCGGTGGCATGCGATCCTCGGGCGAGGCCGAGAGCAGCAGGCTCATCAGCACCATGAAGCCGGCCTTTTGCTCGGCGAACGGCATCAGGGCGGGGCCGAAATCGATCGGTGGTTTGCCCGAAAGGTACGCTTCGACGGAAGCGCGAATGAACGCCTTATGGAACGCCGGCTGGTCGATCAGCGCCAGGCCGACCTCGCCCTCGGGGCGAACGCGCGCGAGCGCCGGAAACAGCCGGCGCCAGCGCTCGCGCTGTTGCGCGCTGAGTTTCTCGGTCGGTATCAGCCGCAGCGGCAGCCCCCGGTGCGCGCGGCCCGCCGGCTCGAGATAGCCGGCAAATCGCATGATGCCCAGCATGGCCGCGCCTCTGCCCGGGCTGCACACACCGGTGCTCGCACACAGCGCCTTGTAGCGATTGACAGTGAGCCCCGAGAGCGGATCGCGCGGGTCATGGCCGGCGTCGAGGTAGAGCGCCATCCACGCCATCACCATGCGGCCGCGGTCGCTCGCGATCAGGTTGAGCAGCCGGCTGCCCTGGAAGAAATCGATCAAGCCGGAGGCGAGCAGCTGCATCGCCTCGGGCAGCTGCGGATGTGCAGCGATCGCCGCCACCCGCTCCGCCTGCGTCGGCGCCAGCTTGGCGACCCCGATCGCACTCATGCTCGCGCCCCAAGTCCTGCCGCGTCCGAGGTCAAGGAAAGTTCCCGTCACCGCCCGTTGACTGAGCCAAATTTCTACACCCCCAACCCAAATTCTGCCACTCCCGGCTCTCGCCCTGATTGCGTCTGATCAGCGCACGACGAACCGCCGGACGGTCGGCATCGTCGCCGGAATGGGGACAGGCATGACGACGATCGCGTTCTACGCCGTGCAGGTGCTGGTGGGTGTCATCGCGTTCGCGGCGGGTTGCGCCAAGCTCGGCGGAGCGGGTGTCATCGTCCAGCCGCTCGAGCTGATCGGCCTCGGCCAAGGCTTCCAGCTCGCCGCCGGCTCGCTGGAGGTCATGGCCGGCCTTTGCCTGCTGTTCCCGCGCTCCGGCCTGATCGGCGCCGCGCTGCTCAGCGCAGTGACGATCGGTACCCTCGGAGCGACCCTCGGTCATGGCGCGGCGCCGCGCGCGGACGCAGCGCCGCTCGTCGTCGTCCATAGCAAGCAGGGATGGAATATTTGATCGGATCCGCGGCACCGCGGTTCGCAGCGCCGCCTACAGCATGATCCCGAAAAGTGGCTACCGGTTTTCGGAAACGATCATGCTCCAACAAAAAAGCTGGAGCCCAACTCTGATTCAATCAAGACCGACAGGGCTCTAGGGGTTCGCGCCAAGCTCCCTCAGCGCCGCCTCGAGCTGGCGCTTGCGCGTGGCATTCGGATTGAGCGAAAGCCCCTTGCGCAGGTCGGCGATCGCGTCGTCGTTGCGATTGAGCGCGCGCATCACGGCAGCGCGTGCGGCGTAATTCGCCGGGTCTTTCGGATCGAGGTTGACCGCCTGGTCGGCGTCGCGCAGCGCCGCGATGTTGTCGCCCTTCTTCAGCCAGGATTCGGAGCGGCGCATGTAGGCGACGTCGGATTTCGGATTGACGCGGATCGCCTCGCCATAGTCCGCGATGGCGCGGTCCTGGTCGCCGCGGTCCTTGTAGGCGTTGCCGCGGTTGATGAAGGCCAGCGTGAACTTCGGGTCGGCGCGCACCGCCTGGCTGTAATCCGCGATGGCGCGATCGAAATCGTTGCGGTTGCGGTAGATCACGCCGCGGATGTTGTAGGCGCGCGCGTAATCCGGCGAAATCCGGATCGCTTCGCTCAGATCGGCGATGGCGCGTTCCTGATCGCCCTTGTCGTCCCATACGTCGCCGCGGTTGGCATAGGCGATCGCGGATTTCGGATCGTTGCGGATCGCGTCGGTGAAGTCCGCGAGCGCGCGGTCGAGATCGCCCTTCTTCTTCCACACCACGCCGCGCACGTTGTAGGCGCGAGAATATTTCGGATCGAGCTTGATCGCCTGGTCGAGGTCTGCGATGGCGCGGCCGCTGTCGTTCTTGTCGTCCCAGGCGTCGCCGCGATTGGCGTAGGCGAGCGCGAATTTCGGATCGAGCCGGATCGCCTCGTTGTAGTCGGAAATCGCGCGGTCGAGGTCGCCCTTGTCCTTGAAGACGTTGCCGCGGTTGTTGAACGACTTGGCGTACTTCGGGTTGATGCGGAGCGACTCGTTATAGTCGGCGAGCGCCGAGTCGTTGTCTTTCTTCTGGCGGAACGAGATCGCGCGATTGTAATAGGCGATGGCGAGATCGTTGCCCTTGGTCTTGCCGCTCTTGATGATGCGCGTGCAGGCGTCGATCGCGCTGTCGGCCGAGGCGCTCTCGTTCTTGCAGAGGCCCCAATCGTCGGCATGCGCCGGGCCGGTGAAACTCACGGCGGCGCTGAGAAAGAGCGCAAAGATAGCGTGGCGCAGCATCGTGATCTCCCGAATGGCAAACGTTTCGTTACGGCATGGTAGGGTGCGCCCCGGCCGGCGGCAACAGGCGGACGGATGCCACGTTAATATCTCTCACAATTTTTGAAGGCATTTGCGCGGCGATAGCCCTAGTATGTGTCGGCGCGGTGACGCGCCAAGAAGCAGAAGACAACGGCCCGGAGCGATGGGCCGAAACGCTGAGGGGATTGATGGCTCGCAAGTATTTCGGGACGGACGGCATTCGCGGCCGCGCCAACGGGGTCATCACGGCCGAACTGGCCCTGAAGGTCGGTCAGGCGGTCGGCCTCATCTTCCAGAACGGCGACCACCGCCACCGCGTGCTGATCGGCAAGGACACGCGCCTGTCCGGCTACATGATCGAGAATGCGCTCACCGCCGGTTTCACCTCGGTCGGCATGGACGTGCTGTTGACCGGCCCGATCCCGACGCCCGGCGTCGCGATGCTCACCCGCTCGATGCGCGCCGACCTCGGCGTGATGATCTCGGCCTCGCACAACCCGTTCGACGACAACGGCATCAAGCTGTTCGGGCCGGACGGCTACAAGCTCTCCGACGAGATCGAGAAGCAGATCGAGGACCTGGTCGATTCCGACCTCGCCAAGCGGCTCGCCAATTCGCAGAAGATCGGCCGCGCCAGACGCATCGACGGCGTGCAGGATCGCTATATCGAGTTCGCCAAGCGCACGCTGCCGCGCGCCATGGAGCTGGACGGCATGCGGGTGGTGGTCGATTGCGCCAACGGCGCGGCCTACCGCGTCGCGCCGGCGGCATTGTGGGAGCTCGGCGCGGAGGTGTTCTCGGTCGGTGTCGAGCCGGACGGGTTCAACATCAACAGGGAATGCGGCTCGACCGCGCCCGCAGCCCTGGCGGCGAAGGTGCGCGAGATGCGCGCCGACATCGGCATCGCGCTCGATGGCGATGCCGACCGTGTCGTGATCGTGGATGAGAAGGGGCGGGTGGTGGATGGCGACCAGCTGCTCGCCGTCGTCGCCGAAAGCTGGCTCGAAGATCGCCGCCTCGCCAAGCCCGCCGTGGTCGCGACCGTGATGTCGAAGCTCGGCTTCGAACGGCATCTGAAGAAAATCGGGCTGGCGCTCGAGCGCACCGCGGTCGGCGACCGCTACGTGCTCGAACACATGCGCGAGGGCGGCTACAATCTCGGCGGCGAGCCCTCCGGGCACATCATCATGTCGGATTACGCGACCACCGGCGACGGCTTCGTGGCCGCGCTGCAGGTGCTCGCGGTGGTGAAGAAGCACGGCCGCCCGGTGTCGGAAGTATGCCACCGCTTCGAACCGCTCCCGCAGGTCCTGAAGAACGTGCGCTATCGCAACGGCAAGCCGCTGGAAGACGCCAAGGTGAAATCGGCGATCGAGAGCGCGGTCGCGCGCCTCGACGGGCAGGGCCGCCTGATCATCCGCGCGTCGGGCACCGAGCCGGTGATCCGCGTGATGGGCGAGGGCGAGGACAAGGTGCTGATCGAGGAAATCGTCGACGGCATCGTGGACGCCGTGACGAAGGCGGCGGCGTAGTCTCTATCCCGCTCATTCCCGCGGAAGCGGGAATCCGGTTCTTTGCAAAGCACTGGGTCCGCGCTTTCGCGGGGACGAGCGGACCTCTTTCGTACTGCCGGCCAATTTGCGAAACTCCCGCCAACAACCCGGGAGATCACCATGGCCTACGATCTCGATCAATTCATCGCCGACACGCGCGCGGCGCTTCAGCGCGACCCCGGCCCCGCGGGGCGCGAGAAGGTGCGGAGCGACCTCGAACGGCTGCTCGCCAACAAGGAGTTCGTGGCGCGGACCTGCGGCGAGGACGTGCCGCCCGGCCTGAAGGTGCTGTACGAGGACAAGGACCTCGGCTTCCAGGTCCTCGCGCATGTCAACGACAAGGCGCGCAAGTCGCCGCCGCACGATCACGGCGCATCCTGGGCGATCTACGGGCAGGCGACGAAATACACCGACATGATCGAGTGGGAGCGCGTCGGCGGTGACGACAAGCATGCGACGTTGAAAGAGGCGAAGCGCTATCGCCTCGAGCCCGGCCACGCCGGCATCTACCAGGACGGCAAGATCCACTCGATCGACTATCCGGACCGCGCGCGCTTCATCCGTGTCACCGGCACCAATCTCGACAACATCCAGCGCGTGCGCTTCGATCTTGCGACCGGCGAAGTGCAGCGGATGACGCCGCAGCAGGCGACGTGAGAATGGCCGATGTGCGGCGCGTCGGCGCGGCGGCGCTGCGCGCGATGCTCACCGACGAGGACGAGCTCGCGCTGATCGACGTGCGCGAGGAGGGGGTGTTCTCCGAAGGCCATCTGTTGTTCGCGCGGTCGGTTCCCTTAAGCCGGCTCGAGTTGCGCATGGCGCGCCTCGTGCCGCGCCGCGCGACGCGCATCGTGCTGGTCGATGACGCGGACGGGCTTGCGGAGCGCGCCGCGAAGGTGTTGGCCAAGGCCGGCTACACCGATCTGCATAGTCTCGACGGCGGCAACGCCGGCTGGGCCGCCGCAGGCTACGAGCTGTTCTCCGGCGTCAACGTGCCGAGCAAGGCGTTCGGCGAATTCGTCGAGCATGAGGCGGGCACGCCGAGTGTCTCGGCGGACGAATTGCACGCGTTGATGCAATCCGGCGCCGACATGGTGGTGCTCGACTCGCGCCCGTTCGACGAATATTCCCGCGTTTCGATCCCGTCCGGCGTGAACGTACCGGGCGCCGAACTGGTGCTGCGCGTGCACGACATGGCGCCGAGCCCTGAGACGCTGGTGGTGGTCAATTGCGCCGGCCGCACGCGCTCGATCATCGGCGCCCAGTCGCTGATCGACGCGGGCGTGCCGAACAAGGTCGTGGCGCTGCGCAACGGCACGATGGGCTGGAGCCTCGCGGGCCTGAGGCCCGACAGCGGCCGGTCGCAGCGCGCGCCGGAGGTTTCACATGGCGCGCTCGCTTGGGCGAAAGCCGCCGCCGAGGCCGTCGCGCGCAAGCTCGGCATCCGCAGCATCGACGAGGCGGCGCTCGAGCAGCTGCGCGCCGACGAGCGCCGCACCACCTATGTGTTCGATGTGCGCGACCCGGCCGAATACCTGGCCGGCCACGTCCCGGGCGCGCTGTCGGCGCCGGGCGGGCAGCTGGTGCAGGCGACCGATCAATACGCCGGCACGCTGAAGTCGCGCATCGTGTGCGTGGACGACAGAGAAGTGCGTGCCGTGATGACGGCGTCATGGCTGCGCCGGATGGGCTGGCAGGAGGTGTTCGTGCTGGTCGCGGCGGGCGCCGAGAAGGGATTTCCGGAAAACCCCGTGCTCGGCGAAGCGCCGCGCGACGCCGCGATCGACGCCGCCGCGCTGTCGGAACTGCTCGCGCGCAGCGACGCAACCGTGATCGACCTGTCGCTCAGCCGCGAATATTTGAGCGCGCACATTGCGGGCAGCTGGTTTGCGATCCGGTCGCGGCTCCAGTGGTTCATTCAGCGGGAGCCGCTGCGCCGCAACGTGGTGCTGACCTCGGAAGACGGGGTGCTCGCCGGCCTGGCGGTGCCGGATGTGCGCGCCTTCACGCCGCTGCCGGTGCGCTACCTGTCGGGCGGCAATGCCGCCTGGCGCGCCGCGGGGTTGCCGCTTACCGCCGAGGATCCGCGCATGGCCGATGGGCCGATCGATGCCTGGCTCAAGCCCTACGAGCGTCCCGACGGCGTGGCCCAGGCGATGGCGGATTATCTCGCGTGGGAGACGGACTTGCTGCCGCGCATCGCGCGCGACGGGTGCGCGCGGTTTGAGCACTTCCCATAATTCGTCATGGCCGGGCTTGTCTCGGCCATCCACGCCTTGCTTTCGTTGCGTTCAGCAAGAAAGACGTGGATGCCCGGCACAAGGCCGGGCATGACAAAAGCGAGCCACGCGCTCCGCTTTCCCTCTCCCTGAAAGGGAGAGGGTGGCGAGCAGCAAAGCTGCGAGCCGGGAGAGGGTCTACCTCTTCTTCTTCCTGAACCGCACCCCCGGCCCATCGCCATTGATGAACTCGACCCCCGCCGCCTCGAGCGCGCGCACGACCGCCGCGATGGTCGGCTCGTGCTTGGCCTGATCCGCCTCGATCTTGGTGATGGTGTTACGGTGAACGCCGGAGTGCTCGGCGAGATCGCGCACCGTCCATTTCAACAAACCGCGCGCCGCGCGCACGTGTGCACTTGTCACTTTAATGTGCATATGTCATAAGTGCATCTGTCACATCCGAATCTTGAGTAGCACATCGACGGAGATGGATGCCATGCCGCGCGCAAAAGGCGGGCGTCGGCGCTCGCGCGCGCCAAAGCGCGCAGCGCAGCGGCTCGCCGAGATGAGATCGCTGCTCCTCGATATCGAGGCGCCGCTGCGCGACGCGATGCACTATGTGCAGGCGCTCCACTTCATCGGCATGGGCCTCATCGCCGATGACGACGCCGCCGGCGAGCCGGTCGCCGCCGTCGCGCACGCGGCGGCGGAGAGGCTGGAAACGCTGAAGCAAATCTGGAACGGGATTCACGAGAGCGGGCAGCGGGCGGGGCCTGACAAAAGGCGACGCAAGCGCGCGTGACGTTCTCTGTAGCGTGGGCAAAACTTGTCGCGGCGAAGCCGGGACAAGCGCGCCCACCGAACACATTCCGCACGGAAGGATAGGCGGCGGGCACGGCGCAAGCGCCTCTGGCGCCCTGCGACAGGCTCGCCCGGAAAAAAAGTTACGCACGCACTCCCGACCCACCCGTATCCTTCGCGCACCCTGCTCGCCGAGGGGCGCCATCATGAGGCGTCGTGGTGGCGGAGCAGGCCGGAAAGTGGGGGCTGGAGATGCGGCCCTCAACTCCGGCAGCCGGCGCCCGGCAATTCCGGGCCTCGTGCTGGTGCGGCGCCCGCGGGTGTGCTGACGCACAGCACGCACTCGGGCGGCGTCGGGGCTCCGCCCGGAGGTACTATGGCTTCCTGCCAGGAGCTGGCTGACGGCGGCGCGAAAAGCGCCGCTGAAAGCGCGGCCCGACGCCGTAAGGAAGACGCCGCAGCAGGGCGCCGAGAGGCGCGCCGGCCTACGTCACTGGCCGGTGATCTCCGGCGATCCGGAGATCGGCCCAACCGCGAGGCGGCCACCGGGTGCGGCGCTTCCGCACCAGCGCCTGTCGGCGCTCTGCTCCCCTCATTTTTTGGGGACGGAAATCGACACAGGGCATCCGGCGCCCTGCCAAAACCGGGCGATGGCGCTTGGCTGTTTGACAATCGAATCCGGAATGTAGGGCGCAATAAGCGACGCAAAGCGGAGCCTTCGCGAGGGCATGCTGACTGCGCCCTACGATGTCTGAATCCGAAAAAAGTGAGCGCGCCGGCGAATCGCGTGCACATCCAAAATACCTGGCGCAATGCCGCACTCCCGCCGCAACTCTAAACGCGCACTTAACGGCGCCTGAAGGAACCCTTAACGCCGCGCGCGCCGCATTAACCTTTGACGCGCTCATCGCGACAATCGCGCAACAGTGCGCGCGCTCTCGCGCATTCGCGCGCAAAATCCGTCAACGAAAAATCAGGGTTAAGTTTTAACGTTAAGCGGCGCTTAAAGTTTGGCTGGCTTAATCCCCCGCATCGTTCGTCCGTGTGGCCGCATCCGTCGGCCCACCTGGCTTGTAGAGGATGGAGTCATGCGCAGTCTCAAAGTCGCTTTAGTTGCCGGCGCGGCGATCGCGGCGGCCTTCACGTCGGCCCATGCGGCCGACCTCGGTCCGATCATGCAGGCGCCGCGCGTAATCGCGCCGGTGCAGGTCGAGGAATTTTCCGGCGGCTGGTACCTGCGCGGCGACATCGGCGTCGGCGCACAGGCCTTCAAGGACTTCGACCACCACCAGACCAACTCGGCGTTCGTGTGGCCGGCGAGCTGGCGCATCGATCAGCGCGACATCGGCGACGCGGCGTTCGTCGGCGGCGGCATCGGCTTCCAGTGGAATTCGTGGCTGCGCTTCGACGCGACCGCCGAATACCGCACCAAGGCCAAACTCAAGGTGATCGGCAGCTACACCGAGTTCTGCCCGGGCGGCCGCTGCTTCGACGTCTATGACGCCAACCACTCGGCCGCCGTGCTGATGGCGAACGCCTACATCGATCTCGGCACCTGGATGTGCCTCACGCCGTTCGTCGGCGTCGGCGCCGGCTATGCGCGGCACGCGTTCAGCGGCTTCACCGATGTCGGCTTCATCTCCGACGGCACCACCGGCTTCGGCCATGCGGCCAACAACGACTTCGCCGAATGGAAGTTCGCCTGGGCGGTCCACGCCGGCATCGCCTATAACGTGACAAACAACTTCAAGATGGAGCTGGCCTACCGCTATCTGAACTTCGGCAGCGTCAACACCTCCATCATCGACTGCGCCAACAGCGGGTGCTCGACCGGCGGCGGGCCGCGCGCCTTCTACACCCTGCAGAACATGGACTCGCATGACCTGAAGTTCGGCATGCGCTGGATGCTCACGCCGGACGTGGTGCAGCAACCGATCTACGCGCCGCCGCCGCTGGTGCGCAAAGGCTGATAACTGTCCCGGACGGACGAACGGCGGCGCGGGCATCCCCCGCGCCGCTTTCGTTTGACCTTTGCTCCTCAGGGTGAGGCTAACCGTCCATTAAGGTTAATCGCTCATGATCGGCGCAGCGTTTGGATGTTCAGTGAGGAAAGGTTGAGGTCATGCGGCGTTCGTTGCTTTGCGGTGTTGCGCTTCTCGGGGCGGTGCAGGCGCACGCGGCCGATATGGGCGAGTCATTCCTGCGCGGATCGAGCGTCGTTGCCGCGCCCGTCGGCCCGCGCTGGGACGGATTTTATCTCGGCGCCCATGTCGGCTACAGCGTGCCGGGCATCGATTTCGTCAACAACACCGGTGACATCAGGACCCTGGCCGGCCTCGCCGCGATCTCGAACGCGACCGTTACGCCGCTCGGCAGCCAGGATTCGACCAGCCCGCATTTCGGCGGCTTCATCGGCTACAACACGCAGTGGGACGGCGCCGTGATCGGCGTCGAAGGCACCTACAACTGGATCGGCAAGGCGCTCACCGCAGCCAACGGGGTCACGGGAAATTACGTTCCGGGAAATCCCGCGCTCGCCTACTCGTTTGCGGGCGCCGAGACGGCGCGCATCATCGATTACGGAACGCTGCGCATGCGTGGCGGCTGGGCGGCGGGCATGTTCATGCCCTATGCGACCTTCGGCCTGGCCATCGGGCGGATGGACATCGACCGCACCGTCGGCGTCACCGCGAGCGCGACCGCCGCCACGCCGCCCGGCACGGTCGTGCCGCCGCCGGTCGCGGTCACTCAGAGCCTCGTCAACCAGTTCGGCTACGGCTGGGCGGCGGGCCTTGGTGTCGACTTCTGCCTGCTGGCGAATCTGTTCGTGCGCGCAGAATACGAATACGTGCAATTCCCCGACGTCCAGGGCTTGAACGCGCATATTCACAATGTGCGCCTCGGCGCCGCGCTGAAATTCTAGCCGGCGACAACGCGAATACGGCGGCGCGGGTGCAAGCCCGCGCCGTTCGCATGTTCGGGTCCATCACAAACTCTTTCTTGACGGAGCAACCGCGTTTCCCTATGTCCGGCGGCGGGACACCTCTCCCCAACGAGAGGCTTCTATCTGGAAGGGTAGATCATGAGCGCGATGCCCGCTGTGCGGCCGCAAGTGCCGCATTTTTCGTCCGGCCCCTGTGCCAAGCGCCCCGGCTGGACCCTGCAAGCCCTCACGGACGCATTTCTCGGCCGCTCGCACCGCGCCAAAGGCGGGAAAGCGAAGCTCAAGCGCGCCATCGAGGAGACGCGTGCGGTCCTCGAAGTACCCGCGGACTTTCTGATCGGCATCGTGCCGGCCTCCGACACCGGCGCGGTCGAGATGGCGATCTGGTCGATGCTCGGGCCGCGCCCCGTCACCATGATCGCGTGGGAATCCTTCGGCGAAGGCTGGGTGACGGACGTCGCCAAGCAACTCAAGCTCAAGGACGTGACGACGATCAAGGCGCCCTACGGCAAGCTGCCGGATCTCTCCGGGGTCGATCCGAAATCCGACATCGTGTTCACCTGGAACGGCACGACCTCGGGCGTGCGGCTGCCGAATGCCGACTGGATCGCGGCGGATCGTGAAGGCGTCACGATCTGCGATGCGACGTCTGCGGCATTCGCCCAACCGCTCGATTGGCAAAAGCTCGATGTCGTCACCTTCTCGTGGCAGAAGGCGCTCGGCGGCGAAGCCGCGCACGGCATGCTGATTCTCTCGCCGCGCGCGGTCGCCCGGCTCGAGAGCTACACGCCGCCCTGGCCGTTGCCGAAGATTTTCCGCATGACCAAGGGCGGCAAGGTCAATCGCGGCATCTTCGAAGGCGAGACCATCAACACGCCCTCGATGCTCGCCGTCGAGGATTATCTCGACACGCTCGGCTGGGCGAAACAGGCCGGCGGACTCAAGGGCCTGCGCGCGCGCGCGGATGCGAACGCGAAGGTGATCCACGACTGGGTCGAGAAAACCCCGTGGATCGCCAACCTTGCCGACGACCCGGCGACCCGCTCGAACACCTCCGTGTGCCTGAAGATCGTCGATCCGGCGATCACCTCGCTGTCGGTCGATGCGCAATGGGCTTTCGTGAAGGATTTGGTCGCGTTGATCGAAAAGGAGGGCGCGGCCTACGATATCGCGACGCATCGCGACGCCCCGCCGGGCCTGCGCATCTGGTGCGGCTGCACCGTCGAGCGCGCCGATCTCGCGGCGTTGACGCCGTGGATCGACTGGGCGTTCGCCGCGGCCAAGGACGCGCTGCCGAAGGCGGCGTGAGCCATGTTTTCAGATCCGCTGACCGAGAAGCTTGCGGCCTTCGTGCGCAGCATCGGGATCGATGTGCGTGCGGCCACACTGACCGAGCCCACATTCCTGCCGGGGCTGCAGATCGATTGCGGGGCGCTGCTGATCGACGAGGCGCGGCTGATCTATCCGGGCGACATCCTGCACGAAGCCGGACACATCGCGGTGTCCGATCCGGCGACGCGTGCGACCGCGCCGGTTTCGACCGATCCCGGCGAGGAGATGGCGGCGAGCGCGTGGTCTTACGCGGCAGCGCGCAAGCTCGGGATCGATCCGGCGATCGTGTTTCACGCCGGCTTCAAGGGCGGCGGCCCCAGCATGGTCGAGAACTTCAACGCCGGCCGCTACATCGGCGTGCCGATGCTGCACTGGTTCGGCATGGCAGTCGAACCGCGGCAGGCGGCCAGCCTCGACCCATACCCGCACATGCTGCGCTGGGTGCGCTGAGAATCATCGGGCCGTGCCGGCCCGCACGAAACGAAACAGGATTAGCAGGAGCAGGCCATGGCGCCGCGCGTACTTATTTCCGACGCTCTCTCGCCCGCCGCCGTGCAGATCTTCAAGGATCGCGGCGTCGAGGTCGATTTCCAGCCCAAGCTTGGGCCCGACAAGGAGAAGCTTGCCGAACTGATCGGCAGCTTCGACGGCCTTGCGATCCGCTCGGCCACCAAGGTCACGCTGAAGATCCTCGAACGGGCGAAGAACCTGAAGGTGATCGGCCGCGCCGGCATCGGCGTCGACAATGTCGACATCGCGGCCGCGACGGCCAAGGGCATCATCGTGATGAACACGCCGTTCGGCAATTCGATCACGACGGCCGAACACGCGATCACGTTGATGCTCGCGCTCGCGCGCCAGATCCCGCAGGCGGACGCCTCGACCCAGGCCGGCAAGTGGGAGAAGAACCGCTTCATGGGCGTCGAGATCACCGGCAAGACGCTCGGCGTGATCGGCGCCGGCAACATCGGCTCGCTCGTGATCGACCGCGCACTCGGCCTGCGCATGCGCGTGATCGCCTACGATCCGTTCCTCTCGCCCGAGCGTGCCGCCGACATCGGCGTGCACAAGGTGGAGCTCGAGGAACTGTTCAAGCGCGCGGACTTCATCACGCTGCACACGCCGCTCACCGAGAAGACCAGGAACATCATCGACGCGGATGCCTTGGCCGGAATGAGAAAGGGCGTGCGCATCATCAATTGCGCCCGCGGCGGGCTCGTCGACGAACACGCGCTGCGCACGGCGCTCGATTCCGGACAGGTCGCGGGCGCCGCCTTCGACGTATTCAGCGAGGAGCCGGCGAGCGCAAACCCGCTGTTCGGGCACCCCAACGTCGTCTGCACGCCGCATCTCGGCGCCGCGACGACCGAGGCGCAGGAGAACGTCGCGCTGCAGGTCGCCGAGCAGATGTCCGATTACCTGCTGCAGGGCGCGATCTCGAACGCGGTGAACTTCCCCTCGATCACCGCGGAGGAAGCGCCGAGGTTGAAGCCTTTTATCACGCTCGCCGAACGGCTCGGCTCGTTTGCCGGACAACTGACCGAAACCGGGCTCAAGGAGGTGCAGATTTCCTACGAAGGCCAGGTGGCGCAGATGAAGGTCAAGGCGCTCACCTCGGCGGCTGTCGCCGGGCTGCTGCGCCCGATGCTGCAGGACGTCAACGTCGTCTCGGCGCCGCTGGTCGCGCGGGAGCGCGGCATCGAGGTCGCCGAAACGACGCGCGAGGGCCATTGCGACTACGAGAGCCTGATCACCGTGACGGTCGAAACGGAGCGCGGTCCGCGTTCGGTGGCCGGCACAGTGTTCGCCGACGGCCGCCCGCGCATCGTCAACATCAAGGGCATCCGCATGGACGCGGAGTTCGGCCGCTCGATGATCTACATCACCAACCTCGACAAGCCGGGCTTCATCGGCCGCTTTTCCTCGACGCTCGGCGAAGCCGGGATCAACATCGCGACCTTCCACGTCGGGCGCGAGACGGCCGGCGGCAATGCGGTCGCGTTGATCGAGATCGACGGCGACCTGCCGGCGGACGTGCTTGCCAAGGTGCGGGCGCTGCCGCAAGTGCAGAGCGCACGGTCGCTGAAATTCTGACGCAGCCGCGATCTTGCCCCGATACAGCCCGTGGTTGGCCCTAGGGAAACCTGAATTGCGCGAGTTCCATGGCGCGGGGGCGACTCCTGCCAGAGGGAGCTCGCCATGGGACGTCCGTTTGCCAATCTGCCTGCTGCTTGCGTGCTGATGTTCGCCGCGCCCGCGCTCGCGGGCGAGATCGATGTCCGCTCCGCGATCGACAACGTCACGGTCTATCCGGACGGCGCCACCGTCACGCGCACGATCAGCGTCGATCTGCCTGCGGGCGACACCACGCTGATTGCGCGCGATTTTCCGCCGGGCCTCGATGCATCCTCGTTGCGCGTCGAGGGCGAAACCGCGGCGCCGGTCGTCATCGGCGCAATCGACGCACGCGCGCCGCGGGCCGAGCGCCCGCCGGCCGCGCCCGAGCTCGAGAAGCGCTTGCAGGCGCTCAAGGACGAGCGCACCTCGCTGGAAGACCAGATCAGCGCCGAGGCAGCCCGCAAGAAGTTCGCCGAACGCTTCGCCGCCGAGACGCCGTTCGGCTTGGGCGAGAAGGGCGAAGCGCGCCCGATCGCGGACTGGCGCCTCGCCTTCGGGGCGGTCGCCGAGGAAATCCGTTCGGCCAACGACACGATCAGGACGCTGCGGCTGAAACAGCGCGATCTCGATCAGGAGATCAAACAGGTCGAGGCGGCGCTGCAGGCCAATCCGGCGCGCAAGATGGAGGTGCGCATCGATCTCGCCGCGAATGCGGGCGCGCACGCGACGTTCCGCGTCAGCTACACGGTACGCGGCGCGCGCTGGGCGCCGCTCTATGACGCGCGGCTCGACACCGGCACGCGCGAGCGCAAGCCCGCGCTCGAACTCGTGCGCCGCGCCGAGATCGTGCAGCAGACCGGCGAGGACTGGAACGACGTCGCGCTTTCGGTGTCGACCGTGCGCACCGCGAAGGGCGGCAGCGGGCCGGAGCTGAGCCCGCTGATCGTCCGGTATTACGTGCCGCCCGCACCTCAGCCGGCGAAGACCTCGCGCCTGATGCAGGACCGGATGGGATCGATGCTGAGCAAGGCGCCGCTACTCGGCTTTGCGCTATCGGACGGTGATCAGTCCGAGGAAGGCGCTTCGGTCGCGGCTCGCCCGGCCGCTCCCGCGCAGGAACAGGAAGCCGCGCTCGAAACCGGCGGATACCAGGCGCTATTCCGCATTCCCGGCCGCGTGACGGTTGCCGGCAATGAAGGCGCCAAGAGCTTCCGCATCTCGACCGGCAAGATTGCGCCCGATCTTGTGGTGCGCGCGACGCCGGCACTCGATGAGACGGCCTATCTGGAAGCCTCGCTCAAGCACGCCGGGGAAGCGCCGCTGTTGCCCGGCCGCGTCTCGCTCTATCGCGACGGTATCTTTGTCGGGCGCGGGCAGATGCCGCTGACCCCGAAGGACGAGACGCTCCGCCTCGGCTTCGGCCCCGACGAAAAGGTCAAGGTCGCACGCGCCGTCACGCGCAAGCTCGAGGGATCGGCCGGCATCATCTCCTCCGCCAGGACGGACGAGCGCGAGTTCAAGATCACCTTGCGTAGCGGCCACGACCGGCCGATCAAGGCCGTCATCGAGGATCAGGTGCCGACGAGCGAAACCGCGGAGATTCAGGTCGAGATGCTCCCCGTCACCACGCCGCCGACCGAGCGCGACGTGCGCGACCGGCGCGGCGTGCTCGCCTGGAGCTTCGAGGCGGCGCCCGGGGAGGCGAAGGAGATCCGGCTCGGTTGGCGGCTGCGCTGGCCCGGCGACAAGGTCGTCGCCTACGCGCCGCGCCAGCCCTAATCCCGCAAGGCTTTGCGTCTGCGAGGTTAAATCCAAGTTGCGTCAATGACTTGCCACCCCGGACCGCATCCGTTATCGACGGAGCGGCCCGGTTTCTCCCACGTCGCCGGATCAAGCTGCCGAAGGGGTCCTGATGGCGAATGTGGTGGTGGTCGGCTCGCAGTGGGGCGACGAAGGCAAGGGCAAGATCGTCGACTGGCTCTCCGAGCAGGCCGACGTCGTCGTGCGCTTTCAGGGCGGGCACAATGCCGGCCACACGCTGGTGATCGACGGCGTCACCTACAAGCTCTCGCTGCTGCCTTCCGGCGTGGTGCGTCCCGGCAAGCTCTCGGTGATCGGCAACGGCGTCGTGCTCGATCCGCACGCGCTGCTGGAAGAGATCGGGCGGCTCGGCAGTCAGGGCGTGAGGATCACGCCGGACAACCTGCGCATCGCCGAGAACGTCGCGCTGATCCTGCCGCTGCACCAGGAGCTCGATGCGCTGCGCGAGTCCTCCAACGCGGGCACGCGCATCGGTACCACCAAGCGCGGCATCGGCCCGGCTTACGAAGATAAAGTCGGCCGCCGCGCAATCCGGTTGATGGACCTTGCCGACCTTGGCGCGCTCGGGGAAAAGATCGACGGGCTGCTGGCGCACCACAATGCGCTGCGCCGCGGCAGCGGACAGAGCGAAGTCGCGCGGCAAACCATTTATGACGATCTTGCCGCGGTGGCGCCGAAGGTGCTGCCGTACATGGACACCGTGTGGTCGCTGCTCGATGCGCGGCGGCGCGAGGGCAAGCGCATCCTGTTCGAGGGCGCGCAGGGCACGCTGCTCGACGTCGACCACGGCACCTACCCGTTCGTCACCTCGTCCAATACGGTCGCCGGCCAGGCGGCGACCGGATGCGGGCTTGGGCCGGGCGCGATCGATTACGTGCTCGGCATCTGCAAGGCCTACACGACCCGGGTGGGGGAGGGGCCGTTCCCGACCGAGCAGCAGAACGAGATCGGCCGCCGCATCGGCGAACGCGGGCGCGAGTTCGGCACGGTGACCGGCCGGCCGCGGCGCTGCGGCTGGTTCGATGCCGTGCTGGTGCGCCAGACCACCCGTACCAGCGGGATCAACGGCCTGGCGCTGACCAAGCTCGACATCCTCGACGGGTTCGATGAGATAAAAGTGTGCGTCGGCTATCGACTCGATGGCCGTGAAATCGACTATCTTCCGGCGAGCGCCAGCGCGCAGGCGCGGGTTGAGCCGGTATACGAGACCGTCGAGGGGTGGAAGGGGGCGACCGCCGGCGCGAGATCGTGGGCCGATTTGCCCGCGCAGGCGATAAAATACGTTCGGCGAATCGAGGAATTGGTCGATTGTCCGGTCGCGATGCTCTCGACCAGTCCGGAACGGGAAGACACAATACTGGTGCAGAACCCGTTTGAAGCATGAGGGGGGCGGGAGCACGTAGCTAACGAATGGCCGATTATTATCCGCTCGTTGCCAAGGCCATCGCCGGTCTTGAGAAGAATACCGGCGAAGGACGTCGCATGCTCTACGAGCGCGCGCGCACGGCTTTGGTCGCGCAGTTGCGCGGCATGAGCGATCCGCCGTTGACCGAGGCGGAAATCACGCGCGAGCGCCTCGCGCTGGAAGAGGCGATCCGCAAGGTCGAAGCCGAAGCCGCGCGCCGCGGCCGCGAGGTGCCCCGCGCCGAGCCGGCTGCGCCGAAGCCCGAATCCGCCGCCGAGGCGGCGCCGCCTGCGCCCGCGAAACCCGCGGCGCCTGCGCCCGAACGGCCGGCGGCGCCGCCGCGCTCGCGTACGCCGAGCCGCACCGTGACCGAAGAGGGGATGAAAGGCTTCCGCGACGTGATCGCCGAAGCCGAGGCGCTCGGCGATGCGACGGCGCAAGGCGCCAAGGCCGCGCGCGAAACGTTCGCCGCAACGGCGACCTCCGGCGAAGCATTCAACCGCGTCGAGCCGCGTGTCGAGCCCGAGGGCCTGCGCACACCGGTGCGGCCGCCCTCGCGCGCCGTCGAGCAGCCGGCACGCCCGGCCCCGCCGCCGAACCCGTTCGAGGCGCGCGCGCCCGAGCCGCGCGCATCGGAGCGCGTCACGACATGGACATCCGATGCGGATCGCTCCGCCGAACCACGCCCGGGGCAGCAGCGGCAAAGCCCGATGCGCCAGCCTTCGGCCGACGACATTGGCGATCTGCCGAAGCGCTCGCGCGTCGGCCTGATCGCCGCGATCGTGACGATGCTGCTGATCCTTGGGCTCGGCGCCGCCGCCTATTGGCAGCGCGACCGCATCGGGGGGCTCGTCGCCCGCGTGCGCGCGCCCGCGACCTCGCAGCCGGCCGATGGAACGGCGCCCAAGCCGAAGATCACCGATCGCGTCGGCCAGCCGTCGACGCCGTCCGACGCGCAGACGCCTTCAAGCACGCAGAATGCCGGTCCCGTGGCCGCCGTCGCGCAGCGCGTGGTGCTGTACGAAGAGGACCCGGCCGACCCGGCGGGCAAGCGTTATGTCGGCTCGGCGATCTGGCGCACCGAGACGGTGACGCCGGGCCCGGGCGCCGCGCCCGATCTCGCAGTGCGCGCCGATCTCGAAATCCCCGAGCGGCGCATGACCATGACGTTCTCGCTCCGCCGCAACACCGACCCGTCGCTGCCGGCGAGTCATCCGATCGAGGTCACGTTCAATTTGCCCGCTGACTTCCCGTTCGGCGGCATCTCGAACGTGCCGGGCATCCTGATGAAGCAGGCCGAGCAGACGCGCGGTGCGCCGCTCGCAGGCCTCGCCGTGAAAGTCACGTCCGGCTTCTTCCTCGTCGGGCTGTCGGCGGTCGAAGGCGACATGCAGCGCAACATTCAGCTTTTGAAGGAGCGCTCCTGGTTCGACATTCCGATCGTCTACAACAACGGACGCCGCGCGATCCTCGCGCTCGAGAAAGGCACGCCGGGCGAGCGCGCCTTCGACGAGGCGTTCAAGGCCTGGGGGCAGTAGCGCTGGCTGTCATTCCGGGGCCGCCCCCAGGGCGGAGCCCGGAATCCATAACCTCGACACTTTCCGTATTCGATAGTTTCGTGGTTATGGATTCCGGACAGCCGAGCTTCGCTCGGCTTCCGGAATGACCGGGAGAGACGATGCCCAAATCTCAAATCCGCGTCACCACCCACGCCGGACCCGGCGCGCCGCCGGTCATCCGCACGGTGCCGTGGCCGGACGTGCCGAAGAAGGCCGCGCTGATCAAGATCGG
Source organism: Alphaproteobacteria bacterium (assembly GCA_005884685.1). GTDB lineage: Bacteria > Pseudomonadota > Alphaproteobacteria > Rhizobiales > Xanthobacteraceae > PALSA-894. The sequence goes on along the minus strand of VBAH01000007.1, from coordinate 81,833 downwards.
CGCCTGCGGGGTGTGCGGCACCGACCAGCACATCCTCAAAGGTCACTGGCCGAAGCCGCTGCCGTGGCCGTTCACGCTCGGCCATGAGCTCGGCGGCGTGATCGTCGAATGCGGTGAAGAATTCACCGAAGATTTCATGGGGAAGCCGCTCACGGTCGGCTCGAAGGTGATGATCCCGCCGCTGATGCCGTGCGGCACCTGCTACTACTGCGTCCACTATCCGCAGAACGCCAACAAGTGCCTGACGCCGGTCTATTACGGGCGCTATCTCGGCTTCGACAAGCCGCCGCATCTGTGGGGCGGCTGGGCCGAGTACGTCTATGTCGACCTCGACATGCTGCCGGGCACGAAAGTCTACAAGCTGCCCGACGACATGAGCCTGCGGCTCGGCGCGCTTTCCGAGCCGCTCACCTCGTGCATCCGCGCGTTCAACCGCGCGATCGAGGCCGGCCGCTTCAAGTGGAGCAATTCCGTCGTCATCCAGGGTTCCGGCCCGATCGGGATTCTCGCTGTCGCGGCCGCGCAGGAAATGGGCGCGGGGCGCGTGATCTGCGTCGGCGCGCCGGAGGAGCCGCGGCTCAAGCTTGCGCGCAAGTTCGGCGCCGAGGCGACGGTGAACATCGAGGAGGTGAAAACACCGGAGGCGCGCATCGCGGCGGTGCGCGACATCGTCGGCGGCTTCGGCGCCGACCTGGTGATGGATTGCTCCGGCCATCCGAGCGCCGGACCCGAGGGAATCGAGATGCTGCGCGATGGCGGGACCTACGTCGAGATGGGCCAGTTCACCGATGCCGGCTCGATTGCGACATCGTGGCATCGCATCTGCGCCAAGGACCTCAACGTGCTCGGCTCGTGGGCCTTCACGGCGAACGATCTGCCGCTCGGCGTCGACATGCTCTACCGCACGCGCAACAAATATCCCTGGCTCGAGATGCAGACGCTCTATCCCTTCACCGAGCAAGGCGTCGGACAGGCGGTCGCCGATGCGATGGCGATGAAGACGGTGAAGTCCACCATCGTGCCGTGGCCGGAGCTGGTGTGAGCAAGATGGCACTGAGCGTCGGCGCCGGCCGCGTTTGCCCTCTCCCCTTGGGGAGAGGGCCGCTCAGATTCTCAACACCGGATGTTGGGAGAGGGGGTCAGCAGCCCCTCTCCCGACGGAGTCCGTTGAGATTCCTGCGACGCCCTCTCCCCGAAGGGGAGAGGGCAAACATGGCTGGCGTCATCGACTCGCGGAAAGCGCCATGAGCACCCCCCGCGCACTCATCATCGGCGGCTCGATTGCCGGCATGTTCGCCGCGCATCTGTTGCGCGCGATCGGCTGGCGCGTCGATGTGTTCGAGCGCAGCGCCGAGGACCTGGCCGGACGCGGCGCCGGGCTCGGCTCGCACGAGGCGCTGGTTGCGATCCTGCGGCGCATCGGCATCGACATGAGCGCGCCGCTCGGCGTTGCGATCCCGCGCTACGTCTGGCTCGACGAGCAAGGCGGCGTCGTCGCCGACGTGCCGCGCCCGCGCATGATGACCGCATGGTCGCGGCTCTATCGTCCGCTCAAGGACGCGCTGCCGCCCGGGCTTTATCATCCGGCGAAATCGCTCGCGCGGGTCGAGCAGGACGCGCGCGGCGTCACCGCGATCTTCGCCGACGGCACGCGCGCGACCGGTGATCTGCTGGTGGGCGCGGACGGTGTGCGCTCCGCGGTGCGGGGGCAGTTCCTGCCCGACGCAAAACCGGAATATGCCGGCTATTTCGCGTGGCGCGCGCTGCACGCCGAGGCGGACGCGACGCCGGCGCAGCGCGAGCTGCTCTATGCGCGCAACGCGTTCTGCATTCCCGACGGCGAGCTGTGGGTGTCCTATCCGGTGCCGGCGCGTGACGGCGACGTCACCCCGGGCAAGCGCGACTACAACATCGTGTGGTACCGGCCGGCCGACGAGGCCGCGCTTGCCGCCATGAACACCGATGCGTCCGGCCGCCAGCACGAGCAGATCCCGCCGCCGCTGATCCGCCGCGATGTCATCGACGCGGCGAAGCAGGCGGCGCGCGCCGAGATCGCGCCGTCGCTCGCGGAGATCTTCGGCGCAACGCCGCGCCCGACGTTCCAGGCGATCTACGATCTCGCGGCGCCGCAGCTCGTGTTCGGCCGCGCGGTCATCATGGGAGACGCCGCGTTCGTCGCGCGCCCGCACGTCGGCGCGGGCGTGACCAAGGCGGCGCTCGATGCCGCATGCCTGGCGGATGCGCTGCGCGACCACGAGAGCATCGAGGCCGCCCTCGCGCACTACGGCGCGACGCGCAAGGCCGCGGGCGACTGGATCATTTCCCGCGCGCGGGAATTCGGCGCGATCTGCATACACGGTGAGACTGCGCGGCCGGCCGAGCGGAGGCAGCGCGCCGAGCGCGCTTGGGCTGAGTATCTCACCATGCCGGACCGCATTCACGAATGGGGCAAGCAGGCGCTCGCGGCGGAGTAGGGGGACGTCACCTATTTGGAGATGGATCTGGCGATGGAGGTTGAATTGTTGGAAACGCCTGCATGTACGCTTTTATGGTGTCATCAATGACATCAACTGGAAGCGTGTCAGCTAGCCCGGAGTTCTCCTGGAAGATGATTCGCGGTTGCTTGGTTTGAGTGCTGATGGCGACTTCGTCGTATGGTTTGTAGCCGACTACGAGACCGATCAAATAACAATTATGATTGGCTTTGGTGCCCTGAATGGATGTGAGTTCTGGTTTGATAAAGACCGGTCCCCCGCTGTTGCCGGGGAATGCAAATGAATCGATTAGGAATGTCCTAGACGCTTTGTTGAAGAGCTCTTCTAGTCTTGCAATAATTCCCTGTCTAACGATCACATAATTGCGCTCAATGCCTGCCAAATTGAGCGGAAAGCCAACGACAAAGACGCCATCTCCAGCAGATGAGCCAATCTCTTTCATTTTCGAAATGGGAGCGGCGTGGGTGTCACCTTGTAAGAAGAACGCGTCATAATTTCCTTCCTTGAGCAGATTGAAATTGATCTGCACGATTGCGATATCGCTGCCATCTGGATTGACGAACCAGCGTGCGCTCGGGGGCGGAGGTTCAGTTGGTATCGTGAATTCGGTCCCTCGCGCCGTCTCATCTTTTGGATTTACGCGAATCTGGAGGTCTCTCTTTGCCGCCAAGTGTTCTATGATTACGTGCTTAGCTGTGACGAGATAGACTTGATACAGACGGTTTTTTGGCTCCGGATCGTCTTTGAACAAGAAGCCATAAAGGAAGCCCGTGCCGATTGTCACCCACCGCGAAGTGGATGGTTTCCCGGGGTCCACGGTTGTTTGGATGAAACCGATGGCTACGACCGATTTTGTGAACTCCGGCGGTAGAAGAGCCGCGCGAGCGCTTTGACAAAAGGCCAGTACCAGTATGCAGAATAGGAGCCGGCGCATGGAAGCCCTCTACCGGCACAACATGCCAGATTCGCTGTAAGCTTGCGTCCTAGAGGCAAGAAGAGTCCACTAGGCGTTGTGTAAATTTGGCGCTAACAGGCGGAGTGACTCACAACTGCCCGCCATCCCCCCAGCTCTCCAGCATCGCCCGATACTCCGTGTCCTCGTAGCGCGACAGCAGAAACGCCGGCGCGTAATCCGGCAGCGCGCCGCCGGTGATATGCCGCGCGATCAGTTCGCCGCTGGCGCAGGAGGCCATCACGCCGAAGCCCGAGTAGCCGCACGAGACGTATGCGCCTTCGACCGCCAGCGGGCCGATCAGCGGACGGTTCTCGCGCGTCTTCATGTAGTAGCCGCCGTCCACGTAGGGCCGCGCGGGCTTGCCCGCGTAAGAGCGCAGCGCCGGCACCATGGTCGACATGCCGCGCAGCGCGATCTCGGCGTAATGCGGCGGCGGCTCGGGCAGCGGGAATTCCGGCGCGACCGCCTCGCCGTGATGATTGAACAGCACGATCGTCGCGTGCGCGCCATCGGGGCGGCCGTGCACGCCGGCGGGGAATTCGCCGAGCAGCCAGCGCGCCTCCGGGTCGGAGTCGATCGTGGCATGCTCCTCGTCGCTCCACGGCAAATACTGCGCGTCGAGCCAGATCATCATCGGCGCCGCGCGCGGCACGGCACTCTGCGGATCGGCGAAGCTGACCTTGTGATGGCGCTCGGCGAGGAGCGGAAGGTCGACGCCGATCAGCCGCGCCATTTCCATTTGCATTGGGCCGGCGGCGAGCACGACGTGCGTGGCTTCGAGCGATTGGCGCTCGCCATTCTGCTCGACATGCACCGCGCGCACGCGCTGACCGTTCGTCTCGATGCCGACGACCTTCCCGCGCAGCAGCTTCACGCCGCGCTCGCGCGCGGCCTCCAGCATCGCCATGCCGAGCTGCTGCGCGCTCAGCCAGCCGGCGCGCCGCGCATGCGCGACCGCCACAGTCTCAGGCGCGAGATAAGGGAAGTGCCGCCGGATCAGGCTCGCATCCGCGATCACGTCCGCGCCGGTGAGCGCGGACTCGAAGCCGTGCGCCGCGGCCGGTGTGTACACGCTCGCCGGCGTGTCATGGAAGCGCGCCGGCCCGCCGCCGCGCGTCTCTGCGGTCCGCGCCATCGTCTGTAGAAATTCGATCTTGCCTCGATCTGCAGTGGCGAAGACATAGCCGCGGCGATTGAGATTGATGCGATTGTTCGTCGCGCGCGCGATCTCCTCGATCAGGTCGATGCTGCGGTTCATGAACGCGGTCATGGCGGTGTCCGGCCCGGGCCACCAGTTGCGGTAGGCCTCGGTGGATTTGTCCGAGGTGAGCGAGAGCGGATGGCCCGGCTCGACCAGCGTCACGTTCTCGCAGCCGTGCACCACGGCGAGTTGATAGGCCGCCGCGATGCCGGCGATGCCCGCGCCGCAGATGACGATTTTCACGGTACGGTCCACGGTTTTGCCAGTCACTGACCTGTCATCCCGGACGGCGCGCAGCGCCGATCCGGGACCCATGTACCACTGCGTCCGGCGATTGGGGACAGATGGGTCCCGGGTCTCGCCATAGGGCGTCGCAGACGCGCGTAAACGCGCTTATGGCTCGCCCGGGATGACAGCCGGAGTAAGGGGGTTCAGATCTTCGGGATGTGCGCGTCCTCGATGACCTTGCGCCATTTGGCGATCTCGGCGCGGATGTAGGCGGCGAACTCGGCCGGCGTGATGCCGGAGGGCTCGAAGCCGAGCGCCAAGATCTTTTCCTTCACCTCCGGCAATGCCAGGCTTGCGGCAATCTCGCGCTGCAGGAGGTCGACGATCTCCTTCGGCGTGCCGGCCGGCGCGAGCACGCCCTGCATGGTCTCGGCCTCCTGGCCCTTGATGCCGAGCTCGTCGAGCGTCGGCACGTCGGGCAGCGCGGCGGCGCGCTTGAGCGAGGTGACGGCGAGCGCGCGCAGCTTGCCCTCCCGGATCAGCGCGGTCGCGGGCGGGATCGCCTGGAACGAGAGCGGCGTGTGGCCCGCGACCACCGACTGGATCGACGGATTGCCGCCGGCAAACGGAACGACGAGCAGCTGGCTCAAACCGAGCGACTGCTTGAACAGCTCGATCGAGAGCGATGGCGTGGTGCCCATGCCGGGCGAGGCGATATTGAATTTGGTCGGATCGGCGCGAATGAGGTCGACCAGCTCGTTCACCGTGCGCGCCGGCACGTCCGGGTTGGCGATCAGCGCATGCGTTGCGGCTGCCGCCTTGGTGATCGGCACGAAGTCCTTTTCCGGGTCGAACGGCACCTTGTGATAGAGGCTCGGGTTGACGACGAAGCTCGACGACACGAACAGCAGGGTATAGCCGTCGCCCGGCGCTTTCGCCGCGTTGCCCATGCCGATATTGCCGGCTGCGCCTGGCTGATTTTCGATGATGAATTGCTGGCCGAGCCGCTCGGACAGTTTCTGCCCGATGAAGCGCGCCATCACGTCGGTCGGACCGCCGGCCGGAAACGGCACGATGATGCGCACGAGCCGGTTCGGGTAATTGTCGGCAAACGCCGCGCTCGCCGCGACCATGGCGGCGCAGAGCGCCGCCATCCTGACGATCCTCACCATCGCGCTTCCTCCCGGCAGGCTTGTGCCGCCCGTTTGGCACAAGGCTACGCGATCGGACCTGCCGCAAAAAGAGCCCCGCCGCCGAGAAGAAATCCCTATTCCGATCCAATCGCGCGCGGTTTGCGCCCCGATTTCGCCCCGAGCGTTGCCGAGCCTTGCGCGCAGGCCCGGTCCGGGCACGGGGAGAGTTCATGCGTCGCCTCATCGTCACGCTGGCCGCGGCGCTCATCGTCACGCTGGCTGCGGCGATAGTGTCCGCGCCGGCGTTCGCCGCGCCGGCGCCGCCGCTGCGCCAGCTCGACGTCGCGCCGAAGGAGGTCATCCTCGGCTGGATCAACCAGTACCGGCACCATCCCGAACCAGACAAGGTGCCGCTCGCGGTGCGCGGCATGAGCCGGCTCGGCCTGCTCACCGATACCGAAGGCGCCGGCGTCTACGTCGGCTTTCTCGCCGGCATCATCGCGTCCAATCCCGACAAGGCCGACGAGCTGATCGCGAAAATGTTTCCCCTCTCGACCGAGCATCAATGGGCGGTCGTGCGCGCGATCGCGTATTCGGGCCGGCCCGACTGGCGCACGATGCTGCAGCGCCATGCCGAGCGCATGCCGTCGCGCCGCGTGATGATCGAGAAATTCCTCACCGGCAAGCTGCCGACGCTGGCGCAGGCGCCGATCGAGAAGGACGAGACCTGGGGTCAGAAGCTGCGCGGAATGATGCTGTTCATGAATCATTTCAGCAAGCCCGCGCGCGACGCCGGCCTCGACCTGACGCCGGACCTGCTCGACACGCTGTGGGGCGTTTACTACGCCACCGGCGAGTATCGCCCGCTCGCGCGCATCGTGCTGATGCTGCGCTGGACCAGGGAGCGCGACCTGCTGGAGAAGCTCACGCTCGGCAGCATGGCGAAGTACACGCTTGCGGTTAATTCGGCACGCAACGCCGACCTGCTCGCCACGATGAAATGGGCGGCCTTGCAGCCGCAGCCCGACACCATCAAGCCGGTGCTCAGCGAGATCATCGAGGCGGCCGAGACGGTCGAGACCGGCAGGCTGCGCAACGAGGCGCTCGCCGCGATCGACGAGCTCAAGCGCAAGGGGCCCGGCATCAAGCGCGACATCTCGCTGTGGGGCCAGGTCGGGGAGGGGGCGCTGGCTATCGGCTGCATCGCGCTGGCGGTCGCCGGGCAGGTCGAATTCGGCATCCCCTGCGTGGTCGGCGGGGTGGCGACCTCGGCCGCGCTGCGCATCTGGGACAATCCGAAATAGCGGAAAAACGAAGGGAATCCGCGTTGAAAGCGCTAACTAAGCGAGGTCGTCCACGGGATCGGGGCGTTTTGCCACCAGATCGCCTTATTGATGGGCGATCCGGTAACTTCTTATTCACTCTGATCCCGCACTTTAATCGAGGGGGAGCGTGGGACTCACAATGAAATTGACACGGGTCGGTCTGCTTTCGCTTGTGTGCGTCGGCGGTGCGGTTGCTTTCGGTGTCGCCGCCAATGCGGCGCTTGATCTGGTGCTGCCGGTGCCGGCAAAGAAAGCCGAGGCTGCTGCCGCCGCCAGGTCGGCCGAACCCGCAGAGCAGCCCGCCGCGTCCTATACGCTCGCCTCAGCGAGCTCCACGCCCGCCGATTTCGCACCGGTCAAGGTCAAGACCATCCCGATGGTCTACCGCGAGGACCGCATCGCCGAGTTCGCCGCCGAGCGGCCGGCCAACGTGCCGCTGCCGCGGCCGCGCCCGGCGAGCGCACCGATGGCGCTTGCCTCGACCGACGCATCGGCCTCGCTCGCGCACCAGCCCGGCACGCTGGCGATCGCCGCCGCGACGCGCAAAGCTGCGCCGGATGACGGCGAGGTGCTCGGCGCCGCCGGCATCGAGCGCATGAAGACCGCGCTCGCGCTCACCGCCGAGCAGGAAGAATACTGGCCCGCGATCGCCGCCGAGTTGCGCGCGCTCGGCAAGGTGCTGAAGCTGCACAAGGGCCGCGACGGCAAGATCAATGTCGACGACGACACCATTCAACGCCTCTATTGGGCCGCAGCGCCGCTGCTCACGCGCCTCTCCTACGAGCAGAAGATGAAGGTCAAGCAGATGGCGCACGTGATGGGGCTGCATCAGGTCGCCGAGGCGCTGTAAATTTCGCCCGGCGCGATCGTCGCGGTCGCAGCCAGCAGGCTGCGCCGTTGCCTCCCATCGGTCCGGCCGCTCAGGCCGATCCAATAAGCTCCCGCATGGCGCGCACCGCCGCAGCGTAGCCCTTTGCGCCGAGGCCGGCGATGATCGCGGTCGCGACCTTCGACACATACGAATTGTGATAGTGCGACTCGCGCTTGTGAATGTTCGAGATATGCAGCTCGATGATCGGCCCGGGAAACATCTTCAAGGCGTCGAACAGCGCGAGCGAGGTGAACGTGTAGGCGGCCGGATTGATGACGATCCCGCTGCCGTTGTCGATCGCCTCGTGCACCCAGTCGATCAGCTGCGTCTCGCTGTTGGTCTGGCGGAATTCGATCGGCTGATCGCCGGCTGCCGCGCGGCACATCGCCTCCACATCGGCGAGCGTGGTGGTGCCGTAAATGTGCGGCTCGCGCGTGCCGAGGCGGTTGAGGTTCGGGCCGTTGAGAATGTAGATCGGCTTGGCCATTGAGTTTCTTCCTTGTGTGCGCGGACCGAGCGGTCAGTGCTTGTATCCCATCAATCGTGGCAGCCAGAGGATCGAGTCCGGCAGAATCGTGATGAGCGCAAGCACGAGGATCGCGGCGACAATGAAAGGCGCAGCCTCCCTCACGATTGCCCACAGCGGCTGCTTGGTCATGCTGGCGAGTACGAACAGCAACAGTCCGTAGGGCGGCGTGAGCAGTCCGATCATGATGTTGACGACCACCACCACGCCGAAATGCACCAGATCGACACCAAGCGCCTTGGCGGTCGGAATGAAGATCGGCACCACCACCAGCAGGATGGTCGAGCCTTCGAGCAAGCAGCCGAGGATCAGCAGGATGATATTGACCAGCAGCAGGAAGCCACCGGCCGAAAAATCGTAGCCGGCCATGAAGCGCGCGAGCGCATTCGGGATGTTCTCGACCGTCACCACGTAATTGAAGGCGAGGGCGCCTGCGATCAGCATGCCGACTGAGGTCGAGGCCTTTCCGCTGGAGAGAATGGCTTCATACAGCTGCTTCCACGTCACCGCGCGATACAGCACGGTCGAGGCAAACAGCGCGTAGAATGCCGCGGCGGCTGCGCCTTCGGTCGGCGTCATCACGCCACCATAGATGCCGAACAGCAGGATCACCGGCAGCATCAGCGCCGGAAAAGCGCGCAGCGTGATCTTGGGTATTTCGCGCACGGGAATCGGCGGCTCGACCGGGAATCCTCTACGGCGGGCGATGATCGAATTCATGATCATGAAGGCGAGTCCGAGCATCACGCCGGGCACGAAGCCGCCGAGGAAGAGATAGCCGATCGAGGTGTCCGAGATCAGCGCGTAGAGCACCATCGGGATCGACGGCGGAATGATCGGCCCGATGATCGCGGCCGATGCCGTGATCGCACCCGCATAGGCGACCGGGTACTTTCCACCTTTCGTCATCATGCCGATGATGATGCGGCCGATGCCGACCGCGTCGGCGATCGCCGAGCCCGACATGCCGGCGAAGATCATGTTGGCGACCACGTTGACGTGGCCGAGCCCACCGCGGAAGCGCCCGACCAGCACCAGGCAGAACTGCAACAGCCGGTCGGTCAGGCTGCCGATGTTCATGAGATCAGCGGCCAGGATGAAGAGCGGGATCGCGAGCAGCACGTAGCTGTTGAACAGCCCGTTGAGGATCTGTTCGGCCGCGGTGCCGAGGTCGAGTCCCGAGAGCAGCAGGTAGAGAATGGATGACGCGACCATCGCGTGGCCAATCGGCAGGCCAAGTGCGGCGAGCGCCGTGATCGCGATGATGCAAAGCGCGAAGGGACTGAGCATGCTCAGTCCTCGACCTTGGCGGGATCGGTCATCGGCGATGGTCCGCCGCGGATCGCCTGCCAGATCAGCCACGCGTAGCGGACGATGCAGGCGACCGCGAAGATGACGTAGACCGAGTACATCAGGTTGATCGGCACATGCAGATAGGCCGAGCGCTCTACCTTCATGAAGCTGACGTATTTGTAGGAGGCGGGCAGTGAAATTCCATATAGGAAAATCAGCGCGCAGCCGGTGATGATCGTGCAAACGCGCCGCGCGTTTTCAGAAATGTTCGAATAGAGAATGTCGAAACGAACTTCCTCGGCTTCGCCGAGAATGAAGGCCGCGCCCCAAAGCACCGTCCACAGCCACGTGGTGACGATGACCTCTTCGGTCCAGCCGACAGGATTGTTCAACACATAGCGAAAAAAGATCTGGATGATGAAGCAGGCAAACATCAGCGAGAGCAGCGCGACGGCGAAGTTCTCCGCCCTTTTGCGCAGCCATCGGCCCAGTCCCACCGCGTCGTCGTACTGCATGCTCCCCACCCGCTCGCGCGCATCCCATCGCGCCCGCACAGCAAATCGGCCGTCATCGATGAAGACGGCCGATTGCCCTGCGGATTTGCGTGCTCGTCAGCTCACTGGATTGCGTTGATGCGCTCCAGCGCGCCCTTCGGCCAGTCGTTGCCGTACTTGTCGACGTAGCGCTTCTGGGCAAAGGTTCGGAAGGCCGTGACATCCGGTGTGTAGACCTTTTTGCCTTCCTTCTTGAAATATTCGAGCGTCTCGACTTCCTGCGCGTCGAACCGCTTGATGTTCTCGTCCGCCATCTTGTCGGCCGCGGCCTGGAATTTTGCCTGTTGCTCCGGCTTCATCGCGTCCCAGATCTTCGAACGTATCGCCATCACGTCATAGGCGATGACGTGCTTGGTAAGCACGAATTGCGTGGTCACCTCATCGAACTTCATCAGTTTGCTGGCGACCACCGGATTGTCCTGGCCGTCGACCGTGCCGGTCTGCAACGCCGTGTAGAGTTCCGCGTAGGCGACCGGCGTCGGATTCGCGCCGAGCGACTCGCCGAGGAATTGCCAGAACTCACCGGGCGGCATGCGCAGCTTGATCCCCGCCATGTCGGCCGGGGTCTTGATCTGCTTGTCGGGCTTCAGGTTCACGCTGCGCGAGCCGAAATAGACGGGCGTGATGATCTGGATGCCCAGCTGGTCCTTGGCCAGCTTGATGAATTCCTTGCCGACGTCGCTCTTGAAGGTCTTTTTCATGTGGTCGGCGTCGCGGAAGAGGAACGCGGCGGTCATCAACGACCAGGCCGGGATCTGCTTGGAGATGTCTGCCGGCGCGAGATTGCACAGGTCGAGATTGTCGCGTTGCAGGGCCACCAGTTCAGTGCCCTGCTTGAACAGCGTGTTGCCCCAATAGGGCTCGAAATCGAAATCGTCTTTGATGGACGCCGCAAAGCCCTTGTAGGCCTCGGCGCGCAAGTCGGTTTCCGTGAAGGCGCAGCTGAACCGCAGCTTCTGTTTGCCTTGCGCGTAGGCGACTGGCACCGCACCCAGTGCGAGCGCCGATGCACCCGCGGCCATCAGCGAGCGCCGTGTGACCTGAGACATACCTTCCTCCCTCATGAACCGCTCCCATTCGAGATGCGTCGCGCCCATCTAGGCGTTCGGCAAATACCAAATCAATAGGTAATTTCATTTTTGTAGGAGATTTTTGATTTCATATGCTATACGGAGCCGCAAGGGCGCTCTTCGAAAACTCAAGCAAGTCAAAGCCATGCTTACGCGCACGTCCGAATATGATTCCGTCAGCGAGAAGGCGTATCGGCAGATTCGCACGGACGTCATTTTCGGCAAGCTGCTGCCGGGAGAGAAGCTGAAGCTGGAGCGCCTGCGCGAAGACTACGGCGCGAGCGTCGGCACGCTGCGCGAACTGCTCAACCGGCTGGCGTCGGAAGGCCTGGTGGTCGCCGAGGGTCAGCGCGGGTTCGAGGTTGCGCCGGTTTCGGCGGAAAATCTGCGCGAGGTTGCGGCGCTGCGGCTGCTGCTGGAGTCGCATGCACTGGAGCAAGCGTTCCGGGCCGGCGATATGGATTGGGAAGGCCGTGTCGTCTCGGCCTATCACAAGCTGTCGGCCATCGAGAAAAAGCTCGTCGCCGGCGACCGCGCCGATCCCGAGATCTGGAAGCGCTACGACTGGGAATTCCACCACGCCCTGATATCGGCGTGCGGCTCGAACGCGCTGCTGGAAACCCACGCGCCCGTGTACGACAAGTATCTCCGCTATCAGATGATTGCCGGCATCTTCCGCGGCGAGATTGCGGCGCGCGAGCACAAGAAACTCCTCGATTGCGCGCTTGAGCGCGATGCGAATACGGCGCGCGAAGTGCTCACGGTGCATATCGAAGCCTGCGTCGACTACACGCTTGCGCACAGCCAGGTGGACCTGGGCAGGGTCCGATCGCGGCCGTAGCGGGCTTGACGACCGCGCATTGCGCGATGCTGCGTCTCCCGGTCCTGTTTCCCCCGCGGCATGGAGAGTGATGTGGAGAATGCAATCGCCACCGTCTGCCTCAGCGGCGGCTTGAGCGAGAAGCTGCTCGCCATCGCGGGCGCCGGTTTCCGCAACGTCGAGCTGTTTGAAAACGATCTGCTGTCGTTCAACGGCACGCCGCGCGAGGTGCGGCGGATGATCGACGACATGGGGCTGAAGACCATCACGTTCCAGCCTTTTCGCGATTTCGAGGGAATGCCGTCCGAGCTGCGCGCGCGCGTCTTCCAGCGGGCAGAGCGCAAGTTCGACGTGATGCAGGAGCTCGGCTGCGATCTCCTGATGATCTGCTCGAACGTTTCGCCGCACAGCCTCGGCGGCATCGATCGCGCGTCCGCCGATCTCCGCGACCTCGGCGAGCTCGCCGCCGGCCGCGGGCTGCGTATTGCGTTCGAGGCGTTGTCGTGGGGGCGGCATATCTACGACTACCGCGACGCCTGGGAGGCGGTGCGCCGCGCCGATCATCCGAACGTCGGGCTCGTGCTCGACAGTTTCCATATCCTCGCGCGCAAGACCGACCTCGGGGCGATCCGCTCCATTCCGGCCGATCGGATCTTCCTCGTGCAGATGGCGGACGCACCCCTGCTCGACATGGATTTCCTGTCGTGGAGCCGTCACTACCGCAGCTTTCCCGGACAAGGCGACCTGCCGCTCGACGCGTTCATGCAAGCCCTGCTCGCGACGGGATACGACGGCCTGCTCTCGCTCGAGATTTTCAACGACCAGTTCCGTGCCGGTTCGGCGCGCAGCGTGGCGATCGACGGCCATCGCTCGCTGATCGCGATGCTCGACCAGATCCAGGCTGGGCAGCCGAAAGGCCGCCGCGTCGGCCCTTTGCTTCCGCGCAAGCCGAAATGTCTCGGCACGGAATTCGTGGAGTTCGCCATCGACGAGGAGAGCGCGCTCAGGTTCGAGCGGCTGCTGGCCGGCCTCGGGTTCGGCAAGACCGGCGAACACGTGTCGAAATCGGTGACGCGCTGGAATCAGGGCGAGATCAATATCGTGGTGAACACCGAAAAGGAGGGCTTCGCGCACTCCTTCAATATCGTCCACGGCACCGCGGTCTGCGCGCTCGCGCTGCGTGTCGACGACGCCAAGGCCGCGCTCGACCGCGCCCAGGTGCTGCTCGACCAGCCTTTCCGCCAGGCGGTCGGGCCCGGCGAGCTGGAGATTCCGGCGGTGCGCGGCCTCGGCGGCAGCCTCGTGTACTTCACCGACCCGAAGAGCCAGCTCGCGCGCGTCTGGGATATCGATTTCGCGCCTCTCGGCGGGACGGGCGCGCGGCAGGATGCCGGGCTCGTCGCGATCGACCATATCTCGCAGTCGATGCGCTATGAGGAAATGCTGACCTGGCTCCTGTTCTACAAATCGCTGCTCGATCTTTCCAAGCTTCCCGAGCAGGACGTTCTCGATCCCGGCGGCCTCGTGAAGAGTCAGGTGCTCCAGTCGGAGGACGGCGCCTTGCGCCTGATCCTGAACGCATCGCAGTCCGCCCAGACGCTGTCGTCGCGCTTCCTGGATGAAGCCTTCGGATCGGGCGTTCAGCACATTGCGTTCGCATCGCGCGATATTTTCGCGACCGCGCGGGCGCTCGCCGCGAACGGCGTCGAAGTGCTGCCGATCCCGGTGAATTACTACGACGATCTCGAAGCCAAGAGCGACCTCTCGCCCGCGGCGATCGACGAATTGAAGGCGCTGAACATCCTCTACGAACGCGACGGCGAGGCCGAGTACTACCAGCTCTACACCCACACGTTCGCCAATCGCTTCTTCTTCGAGATCGTCGAGCGGCGCGGCGGCTACAGGGGATTCGGCGCGTCCAACGCTCAAATCCGGCTGGCCGCGCAGGCGCGGCTCAATCCGCTTGTGGTCGACTGAAGGACGCCTAGAACGGCTTGTCGGTGATGTACTTGCGGGTCTGCGGCGGCACCGTGTCGGGCTTTAGCTGTCCGCCGGCCAGCAGCGTATTCCAGAACGTATAGTCGGCCTGATGCACGATCATGCATTCGAGGCTGCGCACCAGCAGCTCGCCCTCGCCCGAATGCGCCATCGCGATGTGGGCGACCTCTTCGGGCAATCCGACCGTGAGGCAGATGTGCGCGCCGAACGCCGGATGGCGGATCGACGGCCGCCCGGTCTGCCGCTGGTTTGCTTTCCAGCGCTTGCGATTGACCGGGTCGAACTCCCACGCCTTGCCGACGTCGTGCACCAGCCCGCCGGCCACGATCACGTCCATGTCGATGGCAAGCTCCGGATAGGCCGTGCCCATCTCGGCGGCGATGGCGACGGCGAGCCGCGTCACGCCGCGCAGATGGTCGGTCTGGTCGCCGCGCCTGGCCTCGTTGGTATCGGGATTTCCCGCGGGCGGGATTTGCCGGATGGACGTAAAGCTCGAATGGGCGAGCGCGAACGCCCAAGCCTCCGTCACCTTCTGCCGCAACGCGGTGTCGCCGATGCGGGCGATCTCGGGGAGCTCCTCCGCGACCTGTTTTCTCAGTCTGTCGGTAATGGCGCGCGGTTTGCGGTAAGGGATTTCGGCGCTGGGCTTCTTCGGCACGGACTGCTCTCCGATTTCAGCGACACTATCCGCCGACTCGCCGGGAGACCGCAACGGCTGGCGCGGGCTCGCCGGTGCCGCGCTGCGGCGGGCTATTGCCCGAGGGTTCCCGAGACGAGCGGTCCCGCTTGTCCGAAACCGTACATTTGACTCGACAGGCGCTTGATAAAGATCAAAGGTTTCCGGTCCGCAGCCGGTTGGAAAGGAGGTTGTCATGGAGCGCTTCGTCCATCGCCAGAACCTCGAGCATTTCCGCAAGCAGTTGGCCGAGACCACGGACGAACAGCAGCGGGAGCGGCTTCGAAAACTCCTCGCCGAGGAAGAGGCCAAGGATCGATTGCCCCCGCGCGATCCGCGCTGACGCAAGCGGCCGCTGGTCGGCGCACTCTCGGCTTTTTCGCGCCTCTGCGCAGGTCCATTTTTCGAAGGGTTATGTGCGCTTCCGTACCGATTTTGTGCTGGACCCGCGCGCCAGACTTTCTAAATTCCGGTGCGCGGACAACCTTTGCCAGGGCACGCCAATGTTTGGTTGGCCATTCTATGCGTTATGGGGACTGTCGCTCGCGCTTGCTGCCGTCGCGCTGATTTCGATTGTGGCGGCGCCCAGTTAGCGCATCATTCGCAGCGCCCCGCGCGCTAACCAACAAGCGATCGAACTCGCGCTTGCTGATCTCGCAACATTCGCAGGAGCGCTGCTTCAGCCCGGCCGCGTCGAGGACGGCGATGTTGCCGCGCGTGTAGCGGATCAAGCCGGCCCGTTGCAGGGCGCTCACCGCGGCAGGCTTTCTCTTCCGCAGAAATTGCAACGGACGCTTTCGGCTTCGAGAATTCGGCAGCATTGTACCTAGGTGTAGTCGATGCGCGTGCACCTACTCACTACACAGGGAAGCACCAGAGCACCCCTTTGATTTCGATTGGCCTGCATCAAAGTCGGACCCGGGGGGCGCTTTCGTTGATCGAATACGCCGGAAGAGTTGGACGGGACAGTGCGGCGACCATCCTTGCATCGCGTTCTGATTGCCATCGCGCTCACCGGCCTGTCGCCGACGAGCGTGCTTGCCGAGACCCTTCCGCACACGGTGTTGATCATGGATCAGTCCGGACCCGGGGTGATCGCGTTCGATCAAATCACGCGAAGCTTCCGCAGCCGTCTGGATGGCGGGACGCAGGCGGCTCCCACCATCTATCATGAGAAGCTGGATCTCAACGTGTTCTCGGATGCCGCCTACCTGCGGCTGCTCGAGGACTTCGTCCACGAAAAGTATCGCAACAGAGAGATCGGCGTCATCTTCGCAGTCGGCGCAAAGGGGCTGCAATGGGCGATCTCGTTCCGCGACAGAAGGCGGGCGGACATACCGATCGTGTTTGCCGGCATCAGCAATCAAGCCGTCCAGGCGTCGGAATTGCCGCGCAACGTAACCGGCCGAACGATCGAGCATTCTTTTGAAGATTACGTCAGAACCGCTCGTGTCGTAGTACCGGATTTGCGCGAGCTCGTGCTGGTGGGTGATCCGCTCGAGCAACAAGGATATCGCAGGCATATGAAGCAGGAGATTCTTGCGGGTGCCGGCGGCGTGGACATCGTCGATCTCACCGGCCTGCCCGTTCGTACGGTGAAAGAGCGCGTTGCCGGCCTGCCGGCAAGCTCGGTAATCGTGTACACGGCGATCTATCTCGACGACGGCAAGGTGATCACGCCCCGGGAGGGATTGGACATGATCGCGGCGACTGCCAATCGCCCGATCGTCGTCGATGTCGAGCCCTACGTCGGCATGGGTGCTGCGGGTGGGATTGTGCTGCGGCCAGAGATCGTCGGCCGTGAAGCGGCTGAACTCGTCATGCGGGTCCTCGAAGAGGACACGGCAGCGGAGATCCCGGTTACCGCCTCCAACGCGATGCAGGCGGTCTTCAGTTGGCCGGACCTCCGCAAATGGGGAGTCGATGAGAGCCGCTTGCCCGTCGGCAGCGATGTCAGGTTTCGCAGCCCCGGCATATGGGAGCAGTACAGCGGCCAAATCTCGCTGCTCGCAGGGGTCACTTTGCTTCAATCGCTTCTCATCGTGGGTCTCTTGTACGAAGACCACAGACGGCGCGCGGCGGAAGCTCGGCACAGCGTGGCGGAAGCCCAGTCGGCTCGTCTCAAGTCTGAAATGGCGCAACTCGATAAAGTCGCTGCGGCCGGCCAGATGTCGGCCTCGATCGCGCACGAAATCCGTCAACCGCTGGCGGCCATCGTGGCGTTTGGCACGGCCGGCTTACGCTGGTTGACGCGCAGCGAACCGGACTTCTCGGAGGTCCAGAAGTCGCTCAAGACAATCGTGGACCAAGGGCTGCGCGCCGGTCAGATGATCGAAAACGTTCGCGCGCTGTTCAAGCAAGATATCGAACCACGCGTGGTCGTCGACGTCCGCTCGCTGGTCCGAAACACGCTCGTGCTGGTTCCGGAAGAAATCCGCAGCAACAATATTATCGTCAAGTTGAATATCGATAGCGTCAGGCCCCTTCAGGTTTTCGGAAACGAGGGACAGCTTCGGCAGGTGCTGCTTAACCTCATCACCAATGCGATCGACTCGATGAAGTCGGTCGCCAATCGTCCGCGCGTGCTTCGCGTCACGGCGGCGGCGTCCGAACCTCGCGGTGTTTCGATTGCGGTGGAGGATTCCGGCCCGGGGATCGATCCCAAGACCCTGGACAGGCTTTTCGATCCGTTCTTCACCACCAAGCCCACCGGAATGGGCCTGGGACTGTCGATCTGCAAATCCATTGTGGAAGCCCACAAGGGAAATCTCATCGTGGAAGCTGCTGGCCAATACGGGGCCATATTCCACATCGTGCTGCCCGACATGGCGAGGACCCAAGATGATGATGACCAGGATCAGCAAGCCAACGCCCTCCAATCAGCCGATCGTGTACGTGATCGATGATGAGGAAACCGTTCGCGACGCGCTCGGCAGCCTGTTGCGCTCGGTCGGGTTGCAAACGCAAACGTTCGGCTCGGCGAAAGATTTCATGCAATCCAGAAGGCCGGATGCGCCGGGCTGCCTGGTGCTCGATGTGCGGTTGCCGGGAATGAGCGGACTGGACTTCCAGACGGAGCTCGCAAGCAGCGATATCCGGCTGCCGATCGTCTTCATTTCCGGGCACGCGGACGTTCCGATGTCGGTCAAGGCGATGAAACGGGGCGCAATCGAATTCCTGACCAAGCCGTTCCGCGACCAGGATTTGCTGGACGCGATTGCTGCCGCAATCGCGCGCGATCAAACCGAACGTCAGAGAGACCAGCTGAAGGCGGACCTGCTCACCCGTTTTGATACGTTGACCTCGCGCGAGAAGGAAGTATTCGCGCTGGTCGCGACGGGCCTGATGAACAAGCAGATTGCCGGGATGCTGGATGTCCAGGAGGTAACGGTCAAAGTGCATCGCGGCAATGTCACGAGAAAGATGGGCGCCCGCTCGGTCGCCGCCCTCGTGCGCATGGCGGACGCGGTGGTTCCTGCCAATCCGGCCGTGTGACGAAGCGTGCCCGCCAAACCTCGGGCGTTTGAGGCGGGAAGGGCGATCGAGCGGTCGTAGGTCGTAGCCCGGGTTGAGCGAAGCGAAACCCGGGACAGACTTTCCTGGGGGCTGAGTGGCCCCGGATTTCGCTGCCGCTCAATCCGGGCTACGGCTTGCTGCAAGGGTTTCCGTGAGCGCGACGAGCGCGGCCTTCGGCGCGCGCTCAGAGATTGCCGCATAGGCGCGCCGATCTTCGGACGTTTGAGGCGGGAAGGGCGATCGAGCGGTCGTAGCCCGTAGCCCGGGTTTAGCGAAGCGAAACCCGGGGCGGACTCTCCGCGAATTGACAGAACCCGGATTTCGCTGCCGCTCCATCCGGGCTACGGTCCCGGCGACGTCTCCCGCGCCTCGCTTTCCGCATGCTACGTTCCCCCCATGCACCATCCGACCCGCCGCTCCGCGCTCGCCTCGCTCGCCGCCATCGCCGCCGCGCCGGCTTTCGCGCAAAGCTATCCGTCGCGCCCGATCTCGCTGCTGGTGCCGTGGGCGCCGGGCGGCTCGACCGACATCCTGGCGCGCATCGTCGCGCTGCATCTGCACCAGTCGATGGGCCAGCCGGTGATCATCGAGAACCGCACCGGCGCCTCCGGCAACATCGGCACGCTCGCGGCCGCGCGCGCGGCGCCGGACGGCTACACGCTCCTGTTCAACACCATGAGCGTGCACACCATGAACCACGCGCTGTTCGCCACCATGCCGTTCGACGGCGTGAAGGATTTCTCCCCCGTCACGCTGCTCGCCTATGTGACCAACACCATGGTGGTGCATCCGTCGGTGCCGGCGAATACGCTGGCCGAGTTCATCGCCTACGCCAAGGCCAATCCCGGCAAGATCGCCTATGCGTCGTCCGGGCCGGGCTCGACCAACCATCTCTGCGCCGCGCTCTTGGAGAAGATGGCCGGCATCGAGATGCTGCACGTGCCCTATCGCGGCGGCGCGCCGGCGGTCGCCGATACGGTCGCCGGACAGTGCCAGCTGTTCTTCACCGCCGGCACGCAGAGCCTGCCGCATGTCCAGGCTGGCCGGCTGAAGCTGCTCGCGCTGACCGAAGGCAAGCGCTCCGCGCTGCTGCCCGATGTGCCGATCGTCGCCGAGACGGTGCCGGGCTACGAGATGACGGTGTGGTACGGCGCGTTCGGTCCCGCCGGGATGCCGGGCGAGATCGTGGCACGGCTCAATGGCGAGATCGCGCGCGCGCTGTTCATTCCGGACGTGAAGAAGCGCATGGCGGATATCGCCGTCGAGGTCGCGGCGTCGACGCCGGAGGAACTCGGCGTGCGCATGCGCGCCGATGCCGACAAATGGGGCGGCATCATCAAGGGTCTGGGAATCCCGCCGATATGAGTTCCCTTGCCCCACCGGCGCGCGCGCTCGACGCGGTGCCGAACTCCGGCGGCACGCAAGCGCCGGCGCTGAAGGCGCCGGCCAACGCCTGCGACTGCCACATGCACATCTATGACGGCGCGCGGTTCCCGCCGAAGCGGCCGGGTCCGCAGTCGCGCATGCAGGAGGAGGCAGCAGTCGCGCAGTATCGCCTGTTGCAAAAACGCATTGGGACGACGCGCACCGTGATCGTCACGCCGGCGGCCTACGTGACCGACAACCGCGTAACCCTCGACGCCATCGCGCAACTCGGGAAAGCCGGCGCGCGCGGCATTGCGGTGGTGCATCCCGGCGTGACGGACGCTGAACTGCAAACGCTGGCAGATGGCGGCATTCGCGGCATCCGTTTCACCATCTTCGACCCCCGCTCGGCCGCGGTGTCGGTCGAGATGATCGCGCCGCTGTCAAAACGCATCGCCGATCTCGGCTGGCACATCCAGATCCACATGCGCGCCGACCAGATCGTCGAGAATGCCGCGCTGCTCGAAAGCCTGCCGGCGCCGGTGGTATTCGATCATCTCGGGCGGTTGCCGCAGCCGGCGCCGCTGGAGCACGCGGCGTTCGTCGTCATCCGCCGCATGCTCGACAAGGGCCGCACCTGGGTGAAGCTCTCCGGCGCCTACATGGACACGAATGTTGGCGCGCCGGCTTACGCCGACAAGACCGCGGTCGCACAGGCCTACATCAAGGCCGCGCCGGAACGCGTGGTGTGGGGCTCGGACTGGCCGCATCCGACCGAGAAGCCCGAGCACAAGCCGGATGACGCCGCGCTGTTCGACCTGCTTGCCGAATGGGCGCCGGACGAAGCGCAGCGCCGGCGCATTCTGGTGACCAATCCGGAAGCGCTGTACGGGTTCGCGAAGACGACGGCGTGAGAAAGAGATTCGGGGGAAACAATGAAGAAGATCCCATTCGCCGCTCTCGCGGCCACCGTGTTTGCGAGCGTCGCCGCGGCGCAGACCGCCGTACAGGCGCCGATGCCGCCGCCGCCGCTGGTCGACTGGGCCAAGGTGGAGATCAAGACGACCGATCTCGGCAACAAGACCTACATGCTGGAAGGGCAGGGCGGAAACATCACGATCGCGGTCAGCACCGACGCGATCATCATGGTGGACGGGCAGTTCGCGCCGCTCTCCGACAAGATCAAGGCGGCGATCAAGGCGATCTCGCCGCTGCCGATCCGTTATCTCGTCAACACGCATTTTCACGGCGATCACACCGGCGGCAACGAGAACTTCGCCAAGGACGGCACGACCATCGTGGCGCACGACAATCTGCGCGTCCGCCTTGCGGCCGGCACCGTCTCGGGCCTGACCGGCGCGAAGGCCTAGTCGCGCCCGCCGGAGGCGCTGCCGACGCAAACTTATGTTGGGGGCTCGATCACGCTCGAGGTGGGCGGCCGCAAGGCGCAGCTCACGCACATCGCCAACGCCCACACCGACGGCGACACCTGGGTCTATTTCGCCGACGCCAATGTGCTGTGCACCGGCGACACCGCGAACAATCTGCGCCGCTACCAGAACATCGACTATATGAACGGCGGGGACGTGCGCGGCATGATCCGCGCGCTCGATACCTACATCAAGGCGTCGAACGACCAGACCAAGATCGTGGTCGGCCACGGCCATCTCGCCACCAAGGCGGACCTTGTGGAGTTCCGCGACATGCTGGTGACCTCGCACGACCGCATCAAGAAGCTGTTCGACGAAGGCAAGAGCGAGGAGGAAGTCCTGGCCACAAAGCCGCTCGCCGATCTCGACGCAACCTGGGGCAATAATCCGGCGCATGCGGCGGGACACACCAAGAACGTCTACAATTCGTTCAAGCGGGCTGTAGCCTAACGCGGGCGCGTCGCCGCTAACTCTCTGCGTGTCTCTGTGGCGTAGGCCACCGACGGGACCCGCGATGTCGTGCGATGGGTGCACTGCTTCATTCAAGGCGGTGCGCTGTGTCGGACTCGGAATACGTGCGAAAGCAGGCATTGGAATGCCTGCGCTTGGCGGCAACCTCCATGCAATTGGCGTGCGACGTTCGTAACGCTCCTTTGCAGTCGCATTTTGCCCGGATGGGGAAGGTTTGGACCGATCTCGCGTGTCCGGGAACGGACGCGGATATCCAAACCGAGCATTGAGTTGAACGGATTTACCGTCGCGGACGGCTGACGTGCCGTCCAGCATCCCCGGTTTTTTATTGCTTGCGTCGCGCCTTCGTGTGGCCCTGAACCGCGGTTGAGGGTGGCTTCAGGAAGGCATCGAACCGTTCCCGGACAATGGCGTAACACTCGCACGATGCCTGTTCGAGGCCGCGCCGGTCTCGCACCTGAATCGTTCCCCGACGGTAGCTGATCAGGCCCATCGCCTGCAGCGACTGCGCTGCCAGCGTAACCGATTTGCGATTGGAACCCAGGATATGCGACAGGAATTCGTGCGTGTAGGGCAGGGATTCCCCTTCCGCCCGATCATGCATCATCAGCAGCCATCGGCACATCCGTTTTTCCGTTGAGTGCAAGGCATTGCACGCCACAGTCTGCTGAACCTGTGACAGCAGCGTCTCCGAATAGCTGACGAACAGATTGCGGACGTGCTCGCTGCTCCTGAATTCCGATTGCAGCAATTCGATCGGACAGCGAACCATCCCTCCTTCCAGTTGCACAATGCAGCGGTTGAAAGAAACGCGGCTGTACATGGCCGCGAACAGGCCGAATGCCCCTTCGCGCCCGATGTTCGCCGTCTCGATCGCCGCGCCGTCCTCCAAAACGGTCAGCAGCGACAGAACGGTGCCTTGCGGGAAATAGGCGTGCTTGAGGAGCCCGCCCGCCTCGCAGACGACGGCACCGAGCTTGAAGACGACTGGCTCCAGATGGAGATCGATCCGCTTGCGGCTGGCCGGCTCCAGAGCGCCGAGCAACCAATTTGCCCGCGCGTCTACTTTTCGGCCTTCGGACATGGCATTTCTCGCGGGAGGCATGAGGATTCGCGGGCTATTTTCCCGCCCGCTCCTTGCTAAGTTGGCGGCAGGATACCCCGCGACCCCCGCCTCGGAAAGGATCGTGAATGACCAACGGCTTGCGCGGCGCCGACATCGTGGCGCGTTCGCTGGCGCGGCTCGGCGCAAACCGGGTGTTCACGCTCTCGGGCAATCATATCATGTCGATCTTCGATGCCGCGATCGAGGCCAAGCTCGATCTCGTGCACGTGCGCCACGAGGCGGCCGCCGTGCACATGGCCGACGCGTGGGGACGGCTGACCGGTCAGCCCGGCATCGCGCTGGTCACCGGCGGGCCGGGCCATGCCAATGCGGTCGGCGCGCTCTACACGGCATTGGGCGCGGAGTCCCCGATGGTGCTGCTGTCCGGCCATGCGGCGACCTGGGAATTGGGGCGCGGCGGATTCCAGGAAATCCGCCAGGCCGACATGGCGGCGCCGGTGAGCAAGGCTTCGTTCACCGCGACGTCCGCGGCAACCCTCGGCCGCGACGTCGGCGAGGCGATGCGCATCGCCACATCCGGTCGCCCGGGGCCTGTGCACTTGAGCCTGCCGTCGGATTTGCTGGAAGAGCGCGTCGAGGCGAACGCGATCGTCTGGCCGGACGCGCGTGTTTCAGCGGCGCTTGCGCTCACGACCGCGGTCGCAGACGCAACGCTCGCCGCGATCGCATCGGCGGCACGGCCGATCATCTTGGCGGGCCCGCAGCTCTCCAACGTGAGCGGGCGCGCGCTACTCGGCCGGCTCGAAGCCGCGACCAAGACGCCGGCCGTGATCCTGGAAAGCCCGCGCGGCATCGCGGACGCGACGCTCGGCGCGTTCTCGGATCTCGTGCGCCGCGCCGACCTGATCGTGCTCATCGGCAAGGCGCTCGACTTCACCACGCGCTGGCTCAGCGGCGCGGGATTCGATCCCGCGGTGCGGCTGATTGCGATCGACCCCGAGGCCGCGCTGATCGACCGCGCCGTCAAGGAAATGGACGGGCGCCTGATGCTCGGCAGCATCGCGGACGTGCGCGCCGCCACCGAGGCGCTGATCGCGCGAGCCGCCCTAATGAAGCCGCGCGGCGGCGAGTGGCTCAGTGACGCGCGCGCCGCGCTCGACAATCGCCCCGCCGCCTGGGCGAGCATCGCGTCGCGGACGCCGGGGCGGCTGCATCCCGCGCAGGTGTTCCGCGCGCTGCGCCCTTACGTCGAACTCGATCCCGACGCGGTGATGATCTGCGACGGCGGCGAGTTCGCCCAATGGGGCCAGAGCATGCTTCCGGTGCGCCGCCGCATGATCAACGGCGTCGCCGGCTCGATCGGCGGCTCGCTCTCGTTCGCCTGCGCGGCCCGGCTCGCCGAGCCCAACGCGCCGGTGTTCGTCGTGCTCGGCGACGGCACCATCGGCTTTCATCTCGCCGAGTTCGAAACCGCGGTGCGGCGCAAGCTGCCGTTCGTCGCCGTGCTTGGCAACGACGCGCTGTGGAATGCCGAGAGCCAGATCCAGCTGCGCGACTACGGGGCTGAGCGCATGCACGGCTGCGCGCTGACGCCCGCGCGCTACGACCTCGCGGTCGCGGCGCTCGGCGGCCACGGCGAACTGGTCGAGACGGCTGGGGAGTTGCCCGGCGCGATCGAGCGCTCGATGGCGAGCGGCAAGCCCGCCTGCATCAACGTGATGACCGAAAGCATCGCCGCGCCGGTGATCCGCACCGGGTAGCAGTGGCTCAATAGCAGGGCGGATAGGGGTAATATCCGCATCTGTTGTTGTAGTAGTACCCGGCTCCAGCGGCAGCGCCGAGCGCAACGCCACGGCGCACGTAAGCTCCGCGGTAAACGCCGCCGCGATAGGCTGCGCCGCGGTAGACGCCGCCGCGATAGGCGCCGCGATACGCCCCGCCGCGATATGCGCCGCCACGATATCCAGCGCCGCGATACATGCCGCCACGGTGGATGCCGCCGGCGCGCATGCCGCCGCCATGGAATCCTCCGCCGCGGAAGCCGCCGCCACCGCCGCGCCGGGCATCGGCGTCGGTCGACAGGCACGAAATCCCGATGATTGCGGCAGCGACGCCCGCAAGGATGGTTCGGTACAACATGGGAAATTTCCTTTCTCGCAAATCGTATTGCGCAATCGGATTGTCCGGCGGCGCGATGCGCGCGCAAACTAGATCGACGTATCCGCCGCTAAACCTAGGATCAATTGCGCGATACCGAGGTCGACCAGCCCGAAACAGGGGGACTGCGCGGAACTGCACGGGCAGGCGGGCATTGAACCTGCGGATAATCGCAGGTGATCCATGGCGACCTCAACGCTGGCCCCGACTGCCGCCTCTGACGACCGCCTCGACCTCGCCGACATGCGCCGGCGCATCAAGGCGATCTTCATCGGCTCGATCGGCAATCTGGTCGAGTGGTACGATTTCTACGCCTACGCCGCCTTCGCGCTTTATTTCGCGGGCGCGTTCTTTCCCAATTCAGATCCCGTGGTACAGCAGCTCAATGCCGCCGTGCTGTTTGCGGCCGGCTTCATCGTGCGCCCGGTCGGCGGCTGGCTGTTCGGCTATCTCGCCGACCATCACGGCCGGCGCGGCGCGCTGATGCTCTCGGTGGCGATGATGTGCTTCGGCTCGCTGATGATCGCCGTGACGCCGACTTATCAGTCGATCGGCATCGCGGCGCCGATCATGCTCGCGGTCGCGCGCATCGTGCAGGGCTTGAGCCTCGGCGGCGAGTACGGCACCAGCGCCACCTACCTGACGGAGATGGCGGACCAGCGTCATCGCGGTTTCTACTCGAGCTTCCAGTACGTGACCCTGATCGGCGGTCAGATCTGCGCGCTGCTCGTGCTGCTGCTCCTGCAGAACGTGTTTCTCACCAATGACGAGATCCGCGCCTGGGGCTGGCGCATTCCGTTCTTCATCGGCGCGCTGCTGGCGATCGTCGCGCTCTACATGCGGCGCAATCTGCAGGAGACCGAGCACTTCGAAGCCGCCAAGGACGTCGCGAAGCGCACGTCATCGCTGCGCGGGCTGATGCGCTATCCGCGCGAGGTGCTGCTCGTCGTCGGGCTCACCGCCGGCGGCACCGCGGCGTTCTACACCTACACCACCTACATGCAGAAATTCCTGAAACTGTCGGTCGGCCTGAGCGACGACCAGACCACGATGGTGACCCTCGGCGCGCTCGTGTTCGGCATGTGCCTGCAGCCGCTCTACGGTGCGATTTCCGACCGCATCGGCCGCAAGTGGCTGTTGATCGCGTTCGGCGTCAGCGGCGTGCTGTTCACGGTACCGCTGCTGACCACGTTGCAGAGCGTCAAAGGGCCGTTCGCCGCATTTCTGCTGATCGCGGCAGCGTGGATGATCGTCTCGGGCTACACCTCGATCAACGCGGTGGTGAAGGCGGAGCTTTTCCCCACCACCGTGCGCGCGCTCGGCGTCGGCCTGCCCTATGCGCTGACGGTCTCGATCTTCGGCGGCACGGCCGACTCCGTCGCGCTGTGGTTCAAGTCGATCGGCCACGAGCAGTGGTTCTACTACTACCTCACCTGCATGATCGGCATTTCTCTGCTGGTCTACCTGTTCATGCGCGACACCAAGGCCGACTCGGCGATGCATCGGCATGAGTAGGCGTCGACAGGTCCGGGTCTCTCCGGGCGAACCATACCTTCCCCTGAGGGCGGACAAGCGCCATCGTCCGCCTATGGACCCAAAGCGGCCGGGCGAGGCGAAAGGCTCGACCGCTCAGACTGGGCGGGATTGCTGCTTTTCCATCAACTCGATCAACTGGCCGAGCTTTTTGTCGATCTGGCCCAGCTGGAAAGCCGCGAACTCGGCCGCATAGGCGACGCGCTCCTCCGCGCCCTGCGTCTGGTCATGCCGGATCAGCGGCATGAAATCGGTATCGAAGAATGCATCGTAGCGCGCGCGTACTGCGTCGTTTGCCATGGGTGTCTCCGGTGCTGACAACACCCTGCGCTACGATTGATTAACAAACCGGCCGACCGGAACGTCAAACGCCCGGCGCGACATCGCGTTCCTGTGCGGCCTGCAAATCGTCCGGATCGATGCTCAGCATTTCCAGTGAGGCGCGGTTCCGTCCGGGCACGAAGATGATCGTCGCAACGCGCCGGTACACCGGGAACGACAGGCCTTCGATCAGCTCTTCGTCGGTTGCAACACGGTAGCTGCCTGCGGGCAGTTCGCGGTCGACGCCCTTGAGCATGAAGGGCTTGCCGAACGTCCACATCTTCTCGTGCGTCCGCGTGAGCATGCGATCACAGGTCTTCTGCGCCGAGTTCGTAGGAACCCTTGCGTCCACGCCCATAGAGCTTCACGGCAGCGGCGCAAATTCGGTCACGATTGGAATCGAACGCGCCGAGCATGCCGGCCTCGTCCTTGACCATTCCGGGATGCACATGGCGCAACGCCTCCGCGGTGACGAAAAATGACCATTCCATCGCGGTGTCATAGCCCCAGAAGCGGACCGCGCACCGCGTCGCGTCGTAGCTGCGGCTGCTGTTGGGAAACTCAAGGCTCATGCGCGCGCGCTCGGAACAAACCCGCAAGGTCGAACACCTGAATGAACCCGGCAGGGAGCGCAAGGATCACCGCCGAGAGCGGCGCGCAGCCGGTACGGTCCGACCAGACTATTCACCAGACTTGCCTGCGACATGGATCCATTCTCCGAAAACGAAGTGTGCCAGGCCGGTTCGACACAGAACCGGCGTGGCCTCACCTCAAATCATTTCAGGTTGCTGAGCATCTCGGCGCAGGCGCGCGCGACGGCCGAGTTGGCGTTGTCATTGCCGGGCAGCGTCGCCCAGCCGCCTTTCTCGATGAACGAGCCCTGCTGATAGCTGCTGACCTTCTTGAGCTCGACCATGTTGGCTGTGGCCCCCGCGCTCTGCTGGAACTTGTCGACGCAGATCGGAGAGAGCGCCGTCACGACGGCCGAGCTTGTGCTTCGCTGCACCATCTCTTTCGCGGTCCCGCCGGTCACCCAGCCGCCCCAGTAGAAGCCGATGACCAAGGTTGCGACCGCGCCGGCCGCTGCGCCCTGCAACAGCCGCGTGAGCGAATCCCCTCGAAGAATTGCTGGCATTTCCATGCTGTTTCCCTTTCGCCCGACGTGTTTTCGGAGCGAGTGCAACGGACGCCCGATCGGGCTCCGGTCGATGCGGTCAAGTTGGATTGAAGGGCCGGCCGCTTTGCGCTGGCGTTTCGGTCGAAGCCACCATGCGCCTCTTGCGCATCAAAGTCGATGGATATCTGGCGGCGGTACAAACGTGTCTACGTTGGAATATATCCTTGCCTTCGTCTTGTGCTTGCGCTCTTGCGCCCCATCTTTGTTACGTACCTAGAAAATGATTTTAGGTGTTTTTCATAAAGGATTTATCCAATGACCAACGAAAACCAGAAGCCCGCTGCCCCCGGGACCACACGCGTCGAGCCCGTCAAGTCCCCGGTGCCGCAGCAGACTCAGGGCGACGCGAAACCCGCGACCGAGAAGCCGGCCGGCCAACAGAAGTAATTCGCCGTCCCAGGCAAGACAGAGCCCGGCTCGCGTGCCGGGCTCTGTTACGATTCCATGCGAGGCTTCTCCGACTTGTCGTAATTGTTCGCAAGCCAGTCTTTAATCGCGCAGAGCTAACACGGTGACGGCAAGAGCCGATAACCCGTGCATTCATTTCATGCTGCGAAGCCCAATTAAGCGTCGACACCCGCTGGATAAGGGTGTACGGTTTCGTACAGCAGCGCTTTCAGAGCGCTCGCCACGGCCATTTTTGCGAATCTAACTCCGCTCCGCAGCGGGCGAGGGATAGGCCATGACGATTGCAAGCCTGGCGGACCAACGCCAACTTCGGCAGATCAATGGACAAGCGCAGACCAATGGACAAGCTTCGACAGGTGAGACGGATAGGGCCGCGCTAACCGCCTCTCTGCTGCGCGAGAAAGAACTGCTCAGCGAGATGAGCGTGCTGTCCCAGCAGCAAGACCTGATGGCGCAGGAGTTCGATCACCGGCTTGGCAACAGTCTCCAGATGATCGTGAGCCTGCTGTCGCTGCAGAGCCTTGCCGCTCCGACACCGGAGGCGGCCGACCAGCTCACCATCGCCGCCGGCCGCGTCGCCGCATTTGGACGGGTGCATCGGCGACTGCATTTCCTCGATCGCCAAAAGAACGTCGAGCTCAAGCAATATTTACGGACGTTATGCGTCGATATCGCTGACCTGCTGCTCGAAAAGGGCGCCGGGCGGGCGGTTGTCGTCGAGGGCGCGGAAATCAACCTCCCGACCGCTCTTGGTATACCCATCGGCTTTCTGGTTGCGGAGTCGATCACCAACTCGGTCAAATATGCGACGGGCGATATCATCGTCCATATCCAGACATCCAGCCCGACGGTCTTGTTATCAATTTCGGACGACGGGCCGGGGTTGCCATCGGACTTCAATCCGATGAAGCAGAGGGGACTTGGAATGAAGCTCATTCAGTCCCTCACAAAGCAAATCGGCGGAACCCTGGAATTTGCCCCGGGCGATGGCCAACGCGGCACGCGGCTGA
This sequence comes from Alphaproteobacteria bacterium, assembly GCA_005884685.1. Lineage (GTDB taxonomy): Bacteria > Pseudomonadota > Alphaproteobacteria > Rhizobiales > Xanthobacteraceae > PALSA-894. Next base: position 52,234 of record VBAH01000007.1, on the reverse strand, counting down.
CGGTGTCGTTCGCCGCGTAACGAGCGGGCGTAGCGTTGCGGATACCCGCCGATCCGAAAAGCCCGGTCGTTCGGACCGGAACAACACGCTCGCGGAGTAGCGGCGCCCCCGCGAACGCTGCCTGCAAGGCTCAGCCAAGCCCGCGCGCTCAGCCGCGTACGCGAGCGATGAGCTCCTTGATCTGATCGTGCAACCGTCCGACCGCTGGCAATCCGCCGACAGAGTCGGCCTGCTGCAACAACGATTGCCGCACGGCCTCCGGAAAACTGTGCCACTGGAGAACGGCCGCCGCGCCGAGATATTTGAGTGCAATCTCATCGCCCGCCTCGAGATGAATCGTCTGAGGCGCCATGCTTGCCGGCGTCATGCTTGTCATTTCTTCACACTGTTTTGGGCGGCAATTCCACACGCCTGGCAACTGACAGCCGGCATGCTCAGCCCCGTCACACTGTTGACAAAGCCCTCGATTGAACGGGCGGTAGCGGTGGCAAGCCGTCACGCCAATCTTCGCTCGCGGCGCGAGCGAGCCATGATCTTTGCATCGAAAGGAGTTGTTCCCGATCCGCCGCGGATTTTGCGCAAGCAGCCAAATCGCGGCAGGTCGAGGCCTTGCGGTGATAGGCCAATGCCTTGGAAAGAAGGGGTGCCTTCAACATCGTGCTCCTCATCCTTTGCAGGCGGGAGCGCACGCCTCTCTCGGCCACCGGCGCCTGGGTATCTGCTCGACATGCCGGTAATGTGCGCAACATATACCCATTCAGAAGGCAAACCTAACCTTTTCTCGCTTCGACTGTTTCTTGCCAGTGCCTCGTGGTTCGCACTGAAGAGCACGCGCAATGTCGGCTTCTGGCCGAGAGCCGGCCTGAAGCGAACGGCTGGCCTTTCGGCCAGCTGACGCATTCAGCGAACGCGCGGTCAGGACCAGTTGCCGGCCTGCCCGATGGTCGAACAGATCGCGGTCACTTGGCGTAACCTTGCGAACGGAGCCAATCGATCTTGCGGTTGCCATTAATCCAGTCGTAGCAATCTTCGCGACTGGTCAGCCCTTTGATCTCGCGGTCCTCGTGACCGGGCAGCACCGCTACGATCTTCCAGTTGCCCTCATCGATACGGTTCGGCCTGAAGTCTACTTTTGCTTTTGCCATTCCGTCGTTATGCACAAGTCGCAAGAGCAAAGGAAGCCAGGATGCGGTTCCGTGCTGTTTGTGGCCCAGGCCGCGCTCGGGCAAGATCGCATGCCGCGAGCGGATATCGGCTTGTGGGCCAAAGCGGACAAAGGGAGACATTTGCAGTGAGTCTCCAACTCCGTCGTCCCCCAATCCTCGGCCGTCGTTGCACAACGCAGCGAACTTTATTCAACTTCGCGAACAAAAATGCTCGGCGTCGTTCGACGCCGAGCTTCGGCACTGCTACGAGCATTCCGCCTGCCAGATTTAGTGCACGGCCAGCGCCGGCTGGGTCGGCGGTGATTCCATCGCGGCGACGCGGTTCTTCACGGCCTTCTGCACCTTTTCGAATGCGCGCACCTCGATCTGCCGCACGCGCTCGCGTGAGACGCCGAATTCCTCGGCGAGTTCTTCCAAGGTGATCGGATCGTCGGCGAGGCGCCGCGCCTCGAAGATGCGCCGCTCGCGCTCGTTCAGCACCGACATCGCGTCGCGCAGCGCGCGATGGCGGTTGTCGGCCTGCTCGTCGGCCATCAGCCGGGTTTCCTGGCTCGCCGAGTCGTCGACCAGCCAATCCTGCCATTCGCCGGCATCGCCGTCCTCGCGGATCGGCGCATTGAGCGAGGCGTCGCCGCCGAGGCGGCGGTTCATGTCGATCACGTCCTGCTCCGGCACGCCGAGGCGCTTGGCGATCAGCTTCACCTGATCGGGCCGCATGTCGCCTTCCTCGAGCGCGGAGATCTTGCTCTTCGCCTTGCGCAGGTTGAAGAACAGCTTCTTCTGGTTCGCAGTCGTGCCCATTTTCACGAGCGACCACGAGCGCAGGATGTATTCCTGGATCGATGCCTTGATCCACCACATCGCATAGGTGGCGAGGCGGAAGCCCTTCTCGGGTTCGAAGCGTTTCACCGCCTGCATCAGGCCGACATTGCCTTCCGAGATCACCTCGGAGATTGGCAGGCCGTAGCCGCGGTAGCCCATCGCGATCTTGGCGACGAGCCGCAGATGGCTGGTGACGAGTTTGTGCGCCGCATCACGATCGCCGTGCTCGCGCCAGCTCTTCGCCAGCATATACTCTTCCTGCGGCTCCAGCATCGGGAACCGGCGGATTTCCTCGAGATAGCGCGAGAGGCCGGATTCGGCTGAGATAATCGGCAAGGCCGTGGCACGGGCCATGGTAGCGCCCTTTCGTTGTTTGCCCCCATTGCGGCGGGCTGCCTTGGTCACCCCTCCCCCGGAGCCGGTGACCGCGGCGCATCATTGCAACTGCGAAGCTCGACCGCAGTTGCAGGAACCATACACGGTTTTAGGGATGCAGCGGAAGTTACGGGTCCGTCACATCACCTTGATGGTGCTGTGATTTTCGTGACAGATGAGGTCCAAGGGATTGGACTTGTTCAGGTTTTCGTCAGGTCGGACACCGAGCGGCGGCGCTCCGTCGCAGGCTTGGCGAGGGATTGTCGCAATCGCTTTAGATCGTCCGGCAGGCCGCTTTTGAAATTAACTTGCGCGCCTGTTTCGGGGTGCTCGAAGCCCAGGATATGGGCATGCAAAGCCTGTCTGCCAAGGGCCTCAAAGGCTTGGCGAGTTTCCGGAGCCAAAAGTGCGGCCTTGGTCCTGAAGCCGGGGCCGTAGGTGTCGTCGCCGAGCAGCGGATGCCCGATGTGCGCGAGATGCACACGGATCTGGTGGGTGCGGCCGGTCTCCAACTGGCAGACGAGCAGGCTTGCGACCGGCTTGCCGTCGCGGCCTTGGTACGTCTCGAGGAGCTGCCAGTGCGTTATCGCGGCGCGTCCGCCCGCGCGCACGGCCCGCTTGTCGCGCGCCTTCGGATGGCGGTCGAGCGGGGCGTCGATGGTGCCTTGCGGGCGGTCCGGTACGCCCCACACGAAGGCGAGATAAGCTCGCTGCAGCGGGCCGGTGCGGCCATGGTCGGCGAACTGCGCGGAAAGGCGGCGGTGGGCGCGGTCGGTCTTCGCCACCACCATCACGCCGGTGGTATCCTTGTCGAGCCGGTGCACGATGCCGGGGCGCTTCACCCCGCCGATCCCGGACAGGCTTGCACCGCAATGCGCGATCAGCGCGTTCACCAGCGTACCGGTACGGTTTCCAGCGGCCGGATGCACCACCAGTCCCTTCGGCTTGTCGATCACGATGAGGGCGTCGTCCTCGTAGAGGATGGCGAGCGGGATATCCTCGGGGGCGGGTTCCGCCGGTTCGGCCGGCGGGATCGCGACCGTGACGGCCTCGCCGCGATTGACGCAACGACTGGGATCGCGGACTGTGGCCCCATCGATCGCGACCGCGCCGGCCAGGATCAGGGCCTTCAGGCGGGAGCGGGACAGGTCCGCATGTTGCGTGAGCAGGCGGTCCAGCCGTTCGCCCTGTTCGGCGTCGGTCGCATGAAATGAGAGATGCCGGACCCGGTCGGTCATGAATTCCGCCACTGACAAATCCTCTTTGGATCGGACGCTCGGCGCGGGCAAGCCGGTCGATCCCGCAACGCGGCTCTCCGAGCTGCTGGCGCAGTCGCTCGAGGAACTGACGCGGCCGTTCGATCCGCCGCGGCCCGCCCCGCTCCCGGTGCGTTCGGCGGGCGAGGACGCGCCTGCTGATCCCGCTCAGGAGCCCGCACCCGAGCCGACTGCGGAGGAATCGCGGCTCGACGCCGACAAGGCGCTCGCCGAGCTCGAAGCGGAACTGTTTGCAGCCGCGAAGCAGGTCGAGCGCGAGGCGCCCGCGGAAACGGCGGAGCACGTGTCCGATCACGCCGAGACAGCGCCAGCGGACCAGCCGGTCGCCGCACAGGAAAGCGGCGTGGCCGGGAACGCTCACGACGCGCCGAACGAGTCCGACATCGTTCCGCCGCCGCTGGTGGCGGAGGACGAGCCGAGGCCCGGCCCTGACGCCGCCAACGTGATCGCCAAGGTGCGCAAGCTGATGCTCGTCACGATGGCGGTCACGTTGATCGCGGCCGGCTCGGTATTCGGCTTCATCGGCTACCGGATGTTCAGGAGCGACGGGACCACGGCGAAGACCGCCGACAAGCTGCCCGAAGCATCCGCCATCCCGGCCGACATGACGCTGGCGTTGCCGCGCGGTGCGCGCATCGTTCAAAGCGCGGTTGCGGGCGATCGCCTCGTGATCACGCTGGAGAACGAAGGCAAGATCGAGGTGCGCACGTTCGACGTGAACACCCTGCAGCCGGCCGGACGCTTGAACTTCTCCAACACGCCTTGACCTTGGCCCCGCGCTTGCGAAGCCCGACGATCGGGGCTATTTCGTTTGCGCACGCTCCCTTCGTCTAGCGGTCTAGGACGCGGCCCTCTCAAGGCTGAAACAGGGGTTCGATTCCCCTAGGGAGCGCCAGCGGCAAGTTCAGCTGCTTGCATCCCGCACAGAAATTGCGTCACGCGGATACTCGCTCCATCGCGCGCGGCATTCACGCATCGACGGCGCAACACGCGCGCTCCCCGCCGGAACCATGTTGCGGCGCGCCGGTTTTCTTTCAACAGACGCGACAGCGTCGAGAGGGAACCAAGGAGTTTTCCATGAGAGCGACCCCATTGTTGACCGCCGCTTTCATCGCGGCCGGGTGCACTTTCGCGTTCGCCCAGGCGGGCGGCGGTGCAGGCGGCGGAGGCGCCGCAGGCGGAGCTGGCGCGGGGGCCGGTGCGAGCACAGGAGCGGATGCGGGCGGCGGCTCGGCCGGTGCATCGGCTGGTGGTTCCGCCGGCGGCGCGGCCGGCGCAGGGACCGATACGCGCTCGCGGCGCAGTGCCGTGACCGGAGCGTTCCGGCGCGGCGACGACATGGCACCGCTCGTGATCCCGGAAGAGCGTGTGTATCTGCGCCGGTCCCGCGAGTGGTAGGCGCGCACGCAATCGAAGGCCCCGGCCGGCTCGGCCGGGGCTCGGTGCGCAAGTTCGAATGAGAGACACTCATGAATGTCGGTGATGAACGCAGCCGTTCGCTGTGGATGGATATCGATGTCGCACCGGCCGCATCGCCGCTGACGCGGAAGATTTCCTGCGACACCGTGATTGTCGGCAGTGGTATCGCCGGCCTTTCGACCGCTTATGAGCTCTCCGGCCAAGGCCAGAAGGTGGTCGTGCTCGACCGCGGCAAAATCGGCACGGGCATGACGGCGCGCACGACGGCGCATCTCAGCGCCAACAACGACGACACCTTCAAGACCATGATCGGAAGGCGTGGCGAGAAGCTGGCGAAGGATTTTTATGTCAGCCAGCAGGCCGCGATCGATCGTATCGCCACGATCCAGCAATCCGAAAGTATCGCCTGCGATTTCCGCCGTGTCGACGGCGTCCTGTTTCCCGGGCCACATACCGAACAGAAGGAAATCGACGACGAACGCGACGCCTCGCGGAGTGTGGGTATGCCGTGCGAGATCGCGGTCGGCTTGCCGTTCAAGGGTCACGAGAAGACACGCTGCCTGCGCTACCCCAATCAGGGGACCTTCCATCCGCTCAAATATCTCAAAGGCCTCGTGCGCTGCATTGAGGCGCGCGGCGGCAAGCTTTTCGCCGACACGGCCGTGATGGAGGTCGAGGAGGACAAGGCCGGTGTCGTGGTGAAGACGGAGGGTGGTGCGACCGTCCGCGCCAAACACGCGGTCGTCGCGACCAACTCACCGATCAACGACCGCTATGCGCTCCATACCAAGCAGGCGCCGTATCGCACCTACGCAATGGCGCTGGAATTGCCGCGCGGCGCGCTCCCCGACGGGCTCTACTGGGACACGCTCGATCCCTATCACTACGTGCGCCCGCATCCCGGCAAGGCGCACGACTACCTGATCGTCGGCGGCGAAGATCACAAGAGCGGTGAAGCCGACGACGCGGAGATCCGTTACGAGGCGCTGGAAGCCTGGATCCGCAATCTGCTTCCGGACCTTGGTGGCGTGACCCACCGGTGGTCCGGGCAGGTTCTCGATACCATCGACTATTCGGCTTTCAGCGGCCGTAACCCGGGCAGCAAGAATGTCTACGTGCACACCGGCGACTCCGGCCAGGGCATCACCCACGGCGTGGTCGGCAGCCTGATCATCGCCTCGATGATCATGCAGGGCCGCGAGCTGTGGCAGCAACTCTACGGCCCCGAGCGCAAGACGAAGAGTGCGCTCGGCACTTTCATCAGCGAGAATGCCACCGCGATCAAGAATTTCGCCGAATACATCGCACCCGGTGAAGTCAGCTCGTTCGACGAGATCGAGCGCGGCAAAGGCGCGATCGTGCGGCAGGGGCTTTCCAAGGTCGCGGCCTACCGCGATGAGGGCGGGAGGCTGCACGTGCGCTCGGCGGCCTGCACGCATCTCGGTTGCCATCTGCACTGGAATTCGTTCGAGCGCTGTTGGGATTGTCCGTGTCACGGCTCGCAGTTCGGCATCGACGGCGAGGTGCTTAACGCGCCGGCCATCGCGCCGCTCGCGGAAGTCGATGTTGCGGAACAGCAGGAGGGCGGCCGGCGCCGCGCAGGGTAGCGATGAATTCGAGCACACGCGATCAGTCCGAACAGGGCTTCATGCTGGCGCTGGGGCGCGCCGTCACGCATGTCTGGGCGGAGTTGCCGATGCCGATCCAGGAGAAGCTGTTCGAGCACGCCGTCGTCGCGGGCCATCGGACCGAGCGGGACGAAAGCCTGCGCGAGCGGCTCGCCAAGTTCCTGCACGACCACCACGCCCGCACCCTCGCGGAGAGGTGAGGGACTTCCGCGGCGTGGAGGCTACGTGGGGTGCGCGTTCGTGAAGCGATAAGCGTAGTTGTAAGGACCGCCCCAAATCATGTTGGAGTGGTCGGTCATCATGGCGGGGGCGTAGCTGTCGGGTGGCTCATACAGATTGATGCACCGCCTGCAGTTATCGGGTGACCGCTCGCACGGCCCGCGCAAGCGATCGCGGAAGCGCTCAAACGGAGCGCCGCGCCATACCTCCAGCACGGACGATGCCGCAACGTTGCCAAAACCGCCATCGCTGATCGTGAGGTTGTAGTCGAGGCTGCAAGCCGGCACGCGGCCATCGGCGAGAATGACCATCCTGGAATTGGCGAGGCTGCATCCGTCGGCCCGCACCTTGGTCGCCGAGACTTTGCCCACATTGTAGAGCGTTGACGCTTCGAGCTCGGATCGCGCCCAGCTATGCGTGATCGTGTCGATGAAAGTATCTTTCTCGGCGCTCATGAACGCGTTCATCAGCGCGTAACATGCCTCTACTTCGGACGCGTTGTCGTCCGTACGCGTGTACTTCAGCAGGATCTTCGTCGGCGCGGCCAATTCGTCACGCAGCGCAACCAGCATCCGCAGATTTGCCAGGACCCGATCATAGTCACAGCGCGCGCGATGCCGCTCGTAAGTTGCTTTGGTCGCGCCGTCGAACGCATAACGCACTTCTCCCAGCGGTGCCTGAAGAATGACCACGGCCTTTTGAGGGGTCAGCAAGTGGCCGTTCGTTTCGATGTGCGCGAAGCCCGCGAGCCCCGCCGAACGCAGCGCGTTCATGCGACCCTCGAAATAAGGGTCCATCAGCGGCTCGCCGTCCATGTTGATCGTCATCGTGGGCTTCGTGGGCCAACGTGCGATCTGCCCGACGATGGCTTCGAACAGGTCGGCCGGCATGACTTGGGCGGGCCGGATTTGCCGGTCGAGCGGCTCACTTCCCTGAAACAGCGGACAGAATGGACACCGCGCGTTGCAGTAGTTCACCGTCTCAATGTTGAGATGGAGCGGATAGTCGAAAAGACTCATGATCGCCCGATCATAGGGAGATCCGGCATGTCTGAAAACGGCGCGCGCGGCTCCTCGGCCGCGAGCGCTGCCGGCTGTTGGCCGGTGCGAACCAGGCTGGTTGTCCGCGCAGTTACCGCTTCAACTGCGCAACGCGGATCTTCGCCTGGCGCGGAGCGGCGGCGGCCTTCGTCACCTGCGAGGCGGCAGCCGACTTCGTCGCCTGCACGCGCGCTGCGATTTGCAGCCGCGCCGATCGCGGCACATCCTTCGATTTTTGCGACTTCTGCTTCAGCTCGGCAAGCCGCCGGGCCGCTGCCTCACGTGCCTTCAGCTCGGCAATACGCGCTTCCTCGGCGACGATGCGTTCCTGCTGCGCACGTTGGAGCTGCTCGGCGGACGCGAAGGTCTCCGTGCGATGGCAGGGAACCTGGCGCGGCACCCGGTAGACCGCCGTCTGTGACTTCTGCCAGTGAGTCGCCGGCCGCCCGGTGATGAGCAGGACGTAATCCTGCGTCTCGCGCGGCAGGCTGCCGCGCCCTTCCAGCCAATCCAAAACCCGCTTCGGACCGGCGTTGTATGCGGCGGCGGCCAGGCCCAGATTGCCAAAGCGCGCACGCAGCGTGCGCAGCAGCTGCGCCGAGGCCGGCAACGCGCTGCGCGAGTCGAAGGCATCGACGCTCATCTTGTCCGCCACGTCCGGCATGAACTGTGCGATCCCCATGGCGCCGACCGGACTGATCGCGTCATGATCGAAGCGGCTTTCCCGCCAGATCAGATTGGTGAAGAAGCCAAGCGGCAGGTCGTTGCGGCGCGCCACCTCGACGAGCGTGGTGCACAGCTCCTGATCGGACAGAGCGGTGGCAGTCGATTCAGCCAACGCCGCCCTGGCGCGCTCCAGTGATGTGCGCTTTCGCGCTTCACTCGCCGGAGCTTCGGGGTTGACGTCCTGTGGTTCGCGCAGATCGAAATCATCGGCAAGCGGCACCGGCTCGGCATCGATTGTCGTGCGTGCCGGTTCGGCCTCCAGCCGTGCGGTCGCAACTGGATCAGCCGCAACGGCCGCCGACGCGGGTTCGTAGGTCCCCGGCGCGAGATCGGCAAAATAGAAAAGGCAGGCAAACAAACAGGCGGTGGCGAATTCGAATCGTCGCATCAGGCCTCTGTCCCCATGGGCGCGCGCGCAGTTTCGCGTGGCCGCGCTGATGTTGTGCTTTGATGTGAGGAGGTCCCCCTCGCTCACGCGCCTCATCGCGCGCAATGGGGACGAGATTGTGAACGTGGAGCGGCAAAGTGATGATCTACGTAGTACCCCGGTATATGTTCCAGGGCGTTAGGTCGTGTGCCTGCCAGATCACGTTCCGCCCAAAGCGCGGGCAGCGCGCGGCATTGCCAAGGGCCGGGAACTGCAAGACACTCCCTAGCGGTACGGGTCGAGAGAAGGGGAGTTCCACATGCTGCGCGGGTTTTGGTTGGGTTTGGGACTTGCGGGCGCCATTGCATCCGGCGCTGCCGCGCAGGATTTGCCGAAAAACCAGTTCAAAGTGATCGGGCTGAACAGTCCGACGCCGGTGTCGATCCATGACGAGGTTCCATTCTGGCGCAAGACCATTTCGGAAGCCTCGAAGGGCGCGATCACCGCCGACATCACGCCGCTCGACCAGATGGGAATCGACGACAAGACCATGCTGCGGCTGTTGAAGCTTGGCGTCATGGATTTCGCCGGCATGGATATCTCGAAAATGGCAGGCGACGATCCGCGCTTCGAGGCCTGCGATCTCGCGGGCCTCACGCTCGATCCGGACAAGGCGCGCGCGGCCTGCGACGCCTATCGCGCGGTGATCGACCGCCAGATGCAGAAGAACTGGGGCGCGAAACTGCTCGCCTTCGGTGGCAACACGCCGCAGGTGTTCTGGTGCCGCGACGTGATCTCGGGGCTCGACGGTTTCAAGGGCAAGAAGGTGCGCGTGTTCAACAACACGATGCGCGATTTCCTGAGCGGCGTCGGCGCGACGGCGGTGAGCATGGCGTTCGCCGAGGTGGTGCCCGCGCTCAACAACGGCGTGGTCGATTGCGGCGTGACCGGCTCGCTCTCCGGCAACACGGCCGGCTGGAACGAGGTGACCAAGTCGATCTACCCGATGTCGCTCGGCTGGAGCATCAACGTGCTCGCCGTCAACCTCAACACCTGGAACCGGCTCGACCCGAAGACGCAAACGTTCCTCACCGAGCAGATCAAGGCCTACGAAGACAAGATGTGGGCAACGATCAAGACCACGACAGCCGAGGCCGACAACTGCAACACCGGTAAGCAGCCTTGCACCATGGGCAAGCTCGCGAAAACCACCATCGTGGCGGTCAAGCCGGAGGAAGCCGAGACGCACAAGAAGCTGGTCGAGGGTGCGGTTCTGGCCGGCTGGGCGAAGCGCTGCGGCGCCGAATGTGCCAGAGAGTGGAACGACACCGTCGGCAAGGTGCTCGGCCTCAAGGCGCCCACGCCGTAAGCGCGGACAAGGACGCCCGCCCGGCGGCACAGCATGGATCAGGTGATGAACGGCGTGCGTCGCTTCGCCCATTGGGGGCTGTGGCTCGGCGGCGCGCTGATCCTGCTCGCCGCGGTGCTGATCGGGATCGACGTGCTGATGCGCAAGTTCCTCAACCGCTCGATCGGCGGCGCCGATGAGCTTGCCGGCTATGCGCTTGCGATCGGCACCGCGTGGGGGCTGGGCGCGGCGCTGATCGAGCGCGCGCACATCCGCATCGATTCGCTGTATGTGCTGTTCCCGCGCAAGCTGCGGCTGCTGCTGGACCTGACGGCGCTGCTGCTGTTCGTGGCGTTCTTCGCGCTGATGACCTGGCACGGCCTCGGCGTGGTGTCGCAGTCGTGGACCTCGGGCTCGCGCAGCCAGTCCGCGCTGGAGACGCCGACCGTCATCCCGCAGGCGCTGTGGATCACCGGGCTGCTCGGCTTCGTGATCGTCGGCATTCTGTTGTTGCTCCATGCGCTCGGTCTGATCATGCGCGGCGATTTGGCCGGGGCGGGGCGCACCATCGGCACGCGCTCGGCCGAGGAGGAGGTCGAGGACGAGATCCGCGACCTGAAGGAACGCGCCGACCGCGAAGGCGGTGGCTGATATGCTCGGCATCACCCTCGCGCTGCTGATCGGGCTGCTGGCGCTGGCGATTCCGGTCGCGGCCAGCCTCGGCATTCTCGGCCTCACGCTCTCGGCGATCTATTCGAAGCTGCCGCTCTCGCTCGCGATGGGCGAGATCGCGTGGGGCACATCGAACAACTTCCTGCTCGTCGCGATCCCCTTCTTCGTGCTGCTCGGCGAAATCCTGCTGCGTTCAGGCATGGCGGAGCGGATGTACAACGCGCTTGTGCTATGGGTGCCGTGGCTCCCCGGCGGCCTGATGCATTCGAACATCGCGGCCTGCGCGATGTTCGCCGCGACCTCGGGCTCGAGCGTCGCGACCGCGGCGACCATCGGCACCGTGGCGTTGGGCGAGGTGGAGAAGCGCGGCTATTCGGAGCGGCTGTTTCTCGGCACGATCGCGGCCGGCGGCACGCTCGGCATCCTGATCCCGCCGTCGATCAACATGATCGTCTATGGCGTGCTCACCGAAACTTCGATTCCGAAGCTCTATCTCGCGGGGTTCATTCCCGGCGTGATTCTCGCAAGCCTGTTCAGTCTGACGGTGCTGATCATCTGCCTGATCAAGCCGCAGTACGGCGGCAAGCCGACCTCCGCGACGTGGGGCGAACGCATCGCGGCGCTGCCCGACCTGTTGCCGCCGCTGATCATCTTTCTCGCCGTGATCGGCTCGATCTATGCGGGCTGGGCGACTGCAACAGAATCCGCCGCGCTCGGCGTGATCGCGGCGACCGGCATCGCGGCGTGGAACCGGCGGCTCACCATGCGCATGCTGCTGCACGCATTCGAAGGCACGATGCGCACGACCGCCATGATCATGGCGATCCTGCTCGCCGCCTATTTCCTCAATTTCGTCATCACGTCGATCGGCCTGACCGGACAGGTGAACTACTTCATCACCAGCCTCGGCCTCACCCCGGTCGAGCTGCTGATCGCGGTGGTGATCTTTTACTTCATCCTCGGCATGTTCATGGAGACGCTGTCGATGATGGTCGCCACCGTGCCGATCATCGCGCCGATCATGTTCAAGGCAGGCTACGACCCGGTCTGGTTCGGCATCATCATCATCATCCTGATGGAGCTGGCGATGATCACCCCGCCGGTCGGCATCAACCTCTACGTCGTGCAGGGCCTGCGCAAGCGCGGCAAGATCGACGACGTGATCATTGGCGCCTCGCCGTTCGTCATCACGATGATGTTGATGATCGTGATCCTGTCGGTGTGGCCGATGATCGCGCTCTGGCTGCCGCAACTGGCCGCAAACTAGGTTCAGTCGAGATCAACGAATGCATCCACAGCCTGCCGAGATCGGCGCCTCCATTGCGGATATCGAGACGCCGGCGCTGATCGTCGATCTCGACGCGTTCGAGCGCAACATCGCCAGAATGGCGGAATTCTCGCGCACGAGCGGCGTTCGCGTGCGCCCGCACGCCAAGACGCACAAGTCGCCGGCGATCGCGCTGCGCCAGATCGCGCAGGGCGCGATCGGCCAATGCGTGCAGACGGTCGGCGAGGCCGAAGTCTTGGTGCGCGGAGGCGTGCCGGACGTGCTGGTCAGCAACGAGGTCGTCGGTGAGCGCAAGCTGCGCCGCCTGGCGGCGCTCGCCAGGGATGCGACGATTGCGCTCTGCTTCGACTCGGCCGGGCAGGTCGACGCGGCCTCGCGCGTGGCGCAGGACTTCGGCGTCGAGCTCGGCGCGCTGGTCGAGATCGACGTCGGCATGGAGCGCTGCGGCGTTCCGCCGGGCAAGGCCGCGGCAGCGCTGGCGCGCCGCATCGCCGATGCGCCCGGGCTGACATTCCGCGGGCTGCAGGCCTATCACGGGCGCGCGCAGCATCTGCCGACCTATCAGCAGCGCGCGCAGGCGATCGCCTCCGCGGTCGATGCCGTGCGCGAGACGCTTGACGCGCTCAAGGCCGAGGATCTCAATTGCGAAATCGTGGCCGGCGCGGGTACCGGCACGTTTGCCTTCGAGGCCGACAGCGGCGTCTACAACGAGCTTCAGGTCGGCTCATATGTGTTCATGGACACCGACTATGCGCGCATCGGAAACAAGGATGGCGGGCGTTACACGGCGTTCGAGCACAGCCTGTTCGTGCTCGCCACGGTGATCAGCACGCCGACCGCGGATCGCGCCATCGTCAATGCGGGGCTCAAGTCCTACAGCGCCGAAAAGGGCCCACCCTGGGTGCACGGACTGGACGACATCGAGGTCACAAATGTCTCGGACGAGCACGGCAAGCTGGTGCTCGGACCGAAGGCGAAGCGCCTGAGCGTCGGCGAGCAGGTTTGGCTCATTCCGGGCCACTGCGATCCGACCGTCAACCTGCACGACTGGTATGTCGGCGTGCGCAATGGCCGCGTCGAGGCGCTCTGGCCGATCGCCGCGCGCGGCGCGAGCGCCTGAATACTCCGCTCATTCCGGCGCAAGCGGGAATCCAGAGCTAAGAAGTGAGAAAGATGGGTCCCCGCTTTCGCGGGGACGAGCCGGCACAAGACGCCGGTTCAAGCGAGCGCGATCACGATATTGCCGGCGATATCGCGCTCGGCGCGCGCGCCCGGCGGCACGACGCAGGTGGCATCGTATTCCTCGACGATCAGTGGACCTTTGCGGGCGGCGCCGAGATCGGCGCGCGTGAGTATGGGCGTCTCCAGCCAGCCATGGTCTCCGAAATAAGCGCGGCGCGAACCACCCGGCGCGGCCTCGGCTCTGCTGGACGTGACGGCGTCCGGCACGCCACCATTGTCGCGCAGCCCCGCGCCGACCAGCTGGATCGCGACCAACTCGACCGGCTCCTCCGGCCCGGCGCGGTGGCCGTAAGTCCGCTCGTGCTCTTCGCCGAAGGCCTCTTCGAGCTGCGCCACCATGTGCGCGTCGATCGGTCCATCCGGCACGGGCACGATCAGCTCGTAGCTTTGGCCCTTGTAGTGCAGCGCCGCCGAGCGCTTGAGCCGCGCGCGCTCACCCGCGAATCCCTCCACGGCAAGCTGCGCGCTCGCCTGTTGCGCCAGCGCGTCCCATGCTTCTGCGATCTCGCCTAAGTTCGCCTGCCGCAGCAGCCGGCGGAACGTGCGCGCGTAATGATGCTCGACGTCGGCGTAGAGCAGGCCGAATGACGAGAACAGCCCGGCCGAGGGGGGCACGACGATCCGCGCAATGCCGAGCGACGCCGCCATGCCGGCGGCGAACAGCGGCCCGTTGCCGCCGAAGGCGAACAGCGCGAACTCGCGCGGGTCGCGCCCGCGCTCGGTCGACACCGCCTTGATCGCGCGGATCATGTTGGATGCGGCGATGAGATGCGCACCGTAAGCGGCTTGCTCGATCGGCATCCCGAGCGGCTTAGCGATCGTCTCGTCAAACGCAACTCGCGCCTTTTCGGCATTGAGCTTCAAGGCGCCGCCGACCAGATGCGCCGGGTTGATGTAGCCGAGCAGCACGTTCGCGTCGGTGATCGTCGGAATCGTGCCGCCCGTGTCGTAGCAGACCGGGCCGGGCGACGCGCCCGCGCTCTCTGGGCCGGCCTGCAGCGCGCCGCCGGCATCGATCCACACATGAGAGCCGCCGCCGGCGCCCACTTCGGCAAGGTCGATCGCCGGCACTTTCAGGGTATAGCCGGCACCGGTCAACAGCCGCGAGCCGATCATGATACCCGCGCCGACCGCGTATTCGTGTGCGCGCGCGATTTCGCCGGCTTCGACCATCGAGGCCTTGGCGGTGGTGCCGCCCATGTCGAAGGTGATGATCTTGTCGAGCCCCTTCGCGCGCGCGAGCGCCTGCGCGCCGACCACGCCGCCGGCCGGGCCGGATTCGATGATGTTCATCGGGCGCTCGGTGGCGGCTTTGTCGGTGGTCAGTCCGCCGTTCGATTGCATCAGCAACAGCCGCGCCGGAATGCCGGCCGTGTCGAGGCCCTTGCGCATCGCGCGCAGATAGGTCGCGACGATCGGCATCACATACGCGTTGATGACGGTCGTGGAGGTGCGTTCGTATTCCTTGATCTCGGGTAGCACCTCGTACGAGATGCTCAGGGGCAGGTGCGGCGCTTTGCGCTGGATCACCTCTTTCAGCATCAACTCGTGCACGGGATTGGTGAACGAGTTGATCAGGCAAACGGCGATCGCCTCGACCTGCTCGGTGAGCAGCGCATCGACCGCGCGCTCGGCATCGGCCGGATCGAGTGCGCGGTCGATCTCGCCGCGATGATCGATGCGTTCGTCGACCACCTTGCGCAGATAGCGCTCGACCAGCGGCGCCGGCTTGGTCCAGGTGAGGTCGTAGAGCTTCGGCATCCGCAGGGTGCGGATTTCGAGCACGTCGCGGAAGCCCTTGGTGGTGATCAGACCGACGCGCGCGCCCTTGTGCTCCAGGATCGCGTTGGAGGCGACCGTGGTGCCGTGACGGATTTCCTCAATTGCGCCGCCGCCCAATCCCGTTTCGCGAAAGACATCGCTCAAGCCATCGACGATGGCCTGCGCGTAGTCCTCCACGCTGGAAGGAACTTTCTTGGTGTGGATGGTGCCGTCGGAGCCGAGCAGCACGATGTCGGTGAAGGTGCCGCCGATGTCGACACCGACGCGATAAGTGGTGGTCATGTGCTGCTATTCCGCGGCGCGCGCGAGCGGCACCGGATCGTGCCGCTGGACTTTCGGCACGCCATCCCAGGCTCGCGTCTTCCTGATCTCGTCGCGCCGGCGCGCCGTCGCCGCCGGATCGACCGTCCAGTCCCGCACATTTACGACCACGCCGTAATCCGCCGCGGCCTTTTCCGGCGACAACAGCTCGTTGCGTACGTCACGCAGCACGGCCGCCGGATCGCGCTCGAGCGGATCCCCCCAGCCGCCCGCACCTGCGAGCACATGGCGGAACACGTCGCCGTGCTTGATGTTCATCGTGAGCTTCGACGGCAGCAGGCGGTTCTCGGTGTCGGGGTTGAGGTAGTTCTCCGAGGGCTGCCCCGGGCTGCCGCCGTAAAGCCCGAACGGCCGGTGATCGCGCCGGTCCGAGCGCACCTGCAGCACGCCTTCGGCTTCGAGGAAGCGATAGTCGCGCCGGAACGGCACGCCGCCACGATATTTTCCGGCGCCGGCCTTGTCGGGGACGAACTCGTAGGCGGTGAGCTGGATCGGATGCTCCGCCTCGGTCACCTCGATCGAGTGCGAGGCCATGTTGGCGAACATGTGCGAATTGCCGTCGAGACCGTCGGCCCACGGCCGCGCGCCCCAGGCGCCGCAGGTGAAGTCGACATAGACGAACGGCTTGCGTTGCGCGTCATAGCCGCCGATCGAAATGCCGGTGTTGCCGCCGTCGCCGGCGGCTTTCACGCGGTCGGGCAGCATCATGGCGAGCGCGCCGAACATGCAGTCCACCATGCGGAAGCCGGTCAAGCCGCGCGCCGCGCACGCCGCCGGAAGCACCCCATTGCCCACGGTGCCGGGTGGACAGATTACCTCGATCGCGCGAAATACGCCTTCGTTGTTCGGAATGTTCGGCGGCAGCACCGAGCGCACGCCGGTGTAGGCGGCGGCCTTGGTGTAGGAGAGCGTGTTGTTGATCGCGCCTTTCACCTGAGGGTTGGTGCCGGTCCAGTCGACCACCATGTGGTCGCCGGTCTTGCGGATCGAGACGAACAGCCGGATCGGCTTGCCGTAATCGATGCCGTCATCGTCGATCCAGTCCTCGAAGCTCCATTCGCCGTCGGGAAGCTCGCGCAGCGCGGCGCGGGTCAGCCGCTCCGCATAGTCGATGATTTCGTTGAGATACGATTTCGTCTGCTGTGGCCCGTAGCGCGCCACGATCTCGGCGAACTGCTTCTCGGCGATGTGACACGCGGCAAGCTGCGCGCGCAGATCGCCGAACACCTGTACCGGCAGGCGGACGTTCTTCTCGATGAACGTCATGATCGTCTTGTTGAGCTTGCCGGCTTCGTAAAGCTTCATCGGCGCGATGCGCAGGCCCTCGGCGTAGATTTCAGTCGAGTCCGAGGCATTCGATCCTGCGACGCGGCCGCCGACATCGGTGTGGTGGCAGACCGTGCAGGCGAACGCGAGCCGCTCACCCTCATGATAGAGCGGCTTGAACACGAAGATGTCCGGCAGGTGCATGCCGCCGTCGAACGGGTCGTTCATGATGAAGACGTCGCCCGGCGCCATGTCGTCGCGGAAGTGGCGCATAATCGATTCCATTGCGGTCGGCACCGAGCCGAGATGGCCGGGGAGCGTCAGCCCTTGCGCGGCAAGCCGGCCCTCCGCGTCAGCGAAGCCGGTCGAGTAGTCCATGTTGTCCTTGAGCACGCCCGAATAGGTGGTGCGGAAGACGGTCAGCGCCATCTCGTCGGCGATCGAGAAGACCGCGTTCTTGAACAGCTCGAGCGCAATCGGATCGTGGGTCACCGGCAAGTCTCCTTCGCCAAGGCCATGGACCCTGGGCACTGCTGTTTTCACAGCAGGTTCGCGCCCGCTTGACAAGGCGCGTCCCGCGCCGGCCGCATACCAGCACACGTGGCATCGCAAGAACTGTTCGGGGAAATGGCGGGCTGCGACGCCGCTAGGCAGGCTGGTCAACAGTCAAAGTGTCAGGGCGCGAAGCCTTGCGCGCGTGCCGCGCGACGATCTCATCGTAGGCAGGACTGACGTAGAGAACGATGCCGCGACGTTTGGCTCTTTCCCTCGCTTCCAGGACGGTGGGCACCAGCAAATCCGGATAGCTGGCCAGGTTCTCGGAGGCATCGACCGCCTCGTCGCCGTCAATCAGATGAATGAAGTTCACGAAGCGCACATCGAGCGCGTGCGCCAGGTCGATGAAGTCCGGCATTTCGGCCGCATTGGATTTTTGCGCGACATAATTGAAGTAGATCTCCGGCTTCGCGACGCCGCGCTCCCTCTTCAACTGCTGGAAGCCGCGGATGTTGTCGACGATGCGCGCAAAATCGCTCTTGAGCATGATGGCTTCGGCGGTCCGCGCGCTTGCGCCATGCAGGGATACCGTCATCATGTCGAGGCCGGCGTCGAGCAGCTTTTCTCCAAAGTTTCGACTGAGCGCGGTGGCATTTGTGGTGATGGCCGTGAACGCACCCTGGGCGCGCGCATGCGCGATCAGCGCGAAGATATCCTTGTTCAGCAGCGGCTCCGCGTAGGCGCCGACGAAGTGGGCCGAACTGATGCGGACGCCCTCGGTGATCGTCTGATACTCGTTCAGCGTCAGCCGGTAATACGGATCGCGCGCGATGCCGAGCTTGTCGTGCCGAATGGCCGGCGGGCACATCGTGCATGAGACGTTGCAGCGGTTCAGCGTATTGAAATCCATGTAGATCGGGAGTTTCTGGGCATCGAGTAGCTCCTCGGGCGCGAGCGGCGCCGACTTGCCGCCAGCGACGCGTGCAGTGGCATCGCCGACCTGCGCCCGCAGCGCGTCATCGACCGCGTAGGCCGCGATGTTCAAGGCCGGCGCGCGCGCGCGATACTCCTCATAGCGGTGGATGCGGCGCGCGATCAGCGCCAGGATCTCATCCGTGCGCACGCCGTGGTGATACGCGTGCAGGCCGAGGTGCAGCTGCATCATCCATGCGGGCGCGTCGAAGCGGTACTCGCAGCTGGCGCAAAACGGCTTGAGATCCTGTCCCGTCACCAGGGCGCGCCGGATGTTCCGATAGCGCTCGCCCGACCACACCTGCGCGAGGCCGTCGGCGCGGCAGTTACCCATATTGGTCTGGTCGTAATAGGCAAAGATGCTGGACGCGGAGCAGAGCCGGATACTGCCGTCCGGCTCCATGCTGGGGGACGAAAACGGCAGCATGCACATCTTGGTGCGTACTTCGCCGGTTTCGACCCGCCGCGGTTCAAGCAGCGCGTCGAAGTAATCCGCGAAGCCCTCGGCCTGTCGTGTCCAATCCCAGCCCTTGATCGACTCGAGATTTTCGTTCGACAGCGCGCGAAACCGCGCCGGCTCCGACACCAGCCGGCGAAGAGCCTGCTTCAAGGCCGTTGTCGAGCGCTCCGGCAAAATGAATTCGCGCTGCTTCGGCCCGAAGACCTCCGGAACGATGCCGACGTCGGTGGTGATCACGGGCACGCCGCATGCCATCGCTTCGAGGACCGGGTTCGGCGTGCCCTCGATCTTGGATGTGCACACGAGCACATCGATGCCGGCGTAGTAATCCGGCATTTTCAGGTGCGGGATGAACTTCTCCTTGCGGTCGGCAAAATCCGCAACCAGCTGCATGCCTTCGTTTTGCAATTCGGCGAGCGCCGGCTTGAGGATCGTGTTGACACCCTTGAAGTCTTCCAGCGTCGAGGCCCAGGCGCTGTGCCCGACCCATCCGACGCGCACCGGCCGCATCCCGGCGGTATCGAAGCGCTCCAGCGATTTCGGCCGGAACAGCGACAGATCGACCCCATCCGGCAGCACGGCCGCGGGTTTCGGCAGCGCCGGGATCTGCTCGTAGATCTTCCGCAGGCGCGGCGAGGCGACGTAATAGCCGCGCGTGAGTTGGGTGAAGATCCTCTCCCGCTGGACAATATCGGCGGGCTCAAGAAACAGATGATCGTAGACGCAGGTGGAGATGATCTTGCCGTCGATGAACCGGCGGCGAAAATCCGCGTAGCTCACCCCGAGGCGCTGTGCGTAATCCTCCAGCAGCGGCGTGTCGATGATCGTGAGAAACTCGCGCCAGAACACGTGCACGATGTCGAACTCTTCGGCCGCGACCAGCGCCATGCCGAGCGCGCTGGCGCCGCCGTCGGCGAAGAACCCCGTGCAATTTCCCGCAAGCCAGCGGCTTTTCTCGATCTCTCCGAGGTTGACCAGCGGAAAGACCTCGAATGCGAAGCGGTCGCCGAGATGCCGCTTGAGCTGGCGCGCGATATTGGCAAACGCCCAGTTGTCGGTATCGGTGATCAATGCGATGCGCGGACGCCCCGGCGTTCGGCCGTCGGTCGCAGCGCGCGGCGGTCCGGCGTCGGGAGTAGCCCAGCCTTGCCTGACCTCATTGTCGCGCAGCCAGTTCTCGACTTCCTCGCCCCAGACGCGGAAGCCGGACTTCGCTTCGAGATGCCGGGCGGAGTCGTGCAAGGTTTTCCGGGCGAAGCGCTTGCGCTCATAGTCGGCATCGCTGGCGGTGTCCGACTTGGCATGGTCGTGCACGAGGCACCGCGCCGCGCTGGTGCCGACCTTCATGCCTGCCCGGAACAGGCGAAGAGAAAAATCGATGTCCTCGAACCCGATCAGCATCCCTTCATCGAAAGCGCCGAGCCGGGAGAACGAGTGCCGGTGAAGGACCGACGCACCGCCGAACAGGAACGTGGACAGAAACGCGCTCTCCAGCTCACTCTCCGAGCCGTGCACGTCCACCGCAGCGCCGGGCGCAATCGGGTTGATGGTGAGCCGCGGCCGCCCATTCTGAATGACAGTCTGAAGGCTCGCACCATGCGAATACACCGTGGCGCCGTCGGGGTTGAGCAGCGGAAAGCTCATGAAGTGGCAGCCGAGCGTCCCCAGTTCCTCCTGGATTTGCCGGATCGGGTTGGCGATGAAATAGATGTCGTTGTCGAGACTGACGACCCAATCGGTGCGTGCTTCCTGCATCAGCCGGTTGCGCCCGCCGGCAACGCCATAGTTCGTGCCGAATTCGATCAGGCGCCAGCGATAGGGGAGGCGCCGCAAGTGCGTGCGCAGCTCTTCGATTTCCGCCGGATCCGATCCATTGTCCCCGATCAGCACTTCGCCGGCAAAGTTGACGAGGTGCGCGGCAATGGAATCCAGCAGCCGGATCGACAGCCTCGCGCGGTTGAGCGACAGAAACACGATCGTGAGGTTGCGGCCGTCGGCGCCGACATTGGGGCCGAATACGTCCGCTTGCGCATCGCTCAACACGGTGTGCCGATCGTCGAAGAAGTATCGGGTGCGCTTGAGGTCTGCGGCGATGTCCGGCATGGCGGTCACTGGAGACGCAGCGCGCGTGCGATCCGCCGCACGGCGGACAGAAGCGGAGCGGGCAGGTAAGGCTTTGCAGCACGCGCCGGCCTGACGACGACGGGCCTGAGCGTGAAGGCGACACGGCGCGCCAATGCCTTCGGCATCGCCTTGGTGAGATATCTGAGCCCTTCTTGCGAGCGCAGTAGCGCCCGCAGCCGCTCCTGCTCTGCTGTCAGCGTGTTCAGCTGAAGTTCGAGCGCGTCGATCTCGGCGACATATTCGTCCGCCGCGAGCGCAGCGGTGCTGCGTGCGGCGCCCAACTCGGCGGACACCGCGTCGCGTTCGGCCGCGATCTTGCGGAGCTGAGCGCTGATCAAGTCCACTTCCTTGTTCAGCGCGAACGCCTGGATGCGGTAATGGTCGCGCGCGGTTTCGACGGCCGCGAGGATCACCTCGTGGTCGGCGCGGATGGCGGCGAGCCCTGCCTCATGATCCTTCTGCGCCTGCTCCAGCTCGCCGCGCGCAAGCGCCAGGTCGTGCTCCGCGGCTTCAGCTCTGCCATGAAGCTCCACGATTTCCGTGCGCGCCTGTTCGCTCTTCTGTTCGAGCAGGAGCTTGTCGCCCAGCAGCGCTGATCTCTCGCTCTCGAGCTCGCCGATGCGGCGCGGCGACAGCTGCACGGCCTCCCACGAAACCAGATTGGCGTACTGATCCATCGAGACCGGCACGACCGCAGAGGTATACAGCCGCGCCGCATCGCCTCCCCACACGCCGATGAAATAGCTGCAGTTGCGCGGGCCGATGTTGGAGAAGCCGCGTGGCGGCAGCATGATCGCCGCAGCCTGAGTGCGGAAGTCGAGCATCGCGGTTTGCCCGGCGAGAGGATCGTGGCCGGCAACAAGCTCGTCCGTCACGGCGCCGAATCCGATGACCGGCCCGCCATAACCCCAGGCCGAAGCATTTCCGAGCACGGCTGCGGTCAGCTCCCGGAATGCCTCGAAGGAATACTTCCGGACGTGAAACGGGTTCGATTGGTCGTCGGTCGCATAGTACCAGTGGTCGTTCGGGCAGGTGATGATGATGACGGCGTCGTCGGCCGCGACGCTTTTGATCGCGCGCAGGAACAGATCCGGCGCGTTCAGGTGCTCGATCGTTTCCAGGCACACGATCACGTCGAAGCGCGTGTCTGGAAACAGCCGGTCGACGCTTTCGGCGTCATGCAGGTGAAACGCGATGCCGCGTGCTGCAAACAGCGCCTTTGCATTAGCAATCGCCTGCGGCGAATTGTCGACCGCCTCGACCGAGGACGCGCCGAGCGCGTGCAGCGCATAGGCGCCGTAACCCTCGCCGCATGCGACGTCGAGGACGCGCTTGCCCTTGCAGTACGGCGCGGCGAGCTGGTAGCGCGCCATGTGGATGGCCGCTTCCGTGGCGTTGTAGCGGACCGTCGACGTACAGCTCAGGCGTTCCATGCCGATGTCTTCCGAAGCCGGCGCTGCCGCGGCCGCACCATGCGTCCCGTCTTCCGAATTGTGAGCCCGTCCCTGCGCGTCAGATTTTCGAGCGCGGAGCAGGCTGGCGTCTTTCCTCGATCAGTCGGGCGCGCGCGACGCTCAGAAGATGCGCAGCGGTTGCCGAGCGTCGCGTCACGCTTCTCGCGGCCCAATCGACCAAGCCAGCGAAGCGCTTCGGCAAAGAGAAGCGGTTTGCGGAGGCTGCAGCATTCTCGGCGCGCACATATTGGCTGAACACCTCGCGCGTCAGCGCATCGAGGCGCTCGCGCGGCACTCTCGGCTCCCGTTCGAGGATCGCGGTAAGCGCCCGATGAAACTGCGGGCTCACGTCCGTCCAGTCCGGCCATGCGTGAGCGGTGCTGAGCGCGCCTTCTTTCAGGCGCGCCAGATAGTCCGGCCGGCGCTTGAGCTCATTGACTGCCGCCGCGGCGCTGCGCTCATCCCCGCTCGGGACGACGATCGCGTTCTCGCCGTTGACGATGTACTCGTCATGGCCGGTGACATTGTAGACCACGGCCGTGCCGCCGCAGTGGAACATCTCGAGCGGCGGGCCGAACATGCCCTCGACATAGCTGAGCTTCACCAGCACGTCGCAGGACCGGTAGATCTGCGCACAGTGGTAGGCGGGAACGCGCGAGAAAACGCGCTCGACGCCGGGATAGCCGCTGATCGGCGAAATCGTCAGCAGCCAGATCTCGTCCGCCAGCGTCTTGCGCAACAGCGCGATGGTGCGCGCAATGTTCTTGAAATCGACGCCGAGCGGCCCTTCAACCAGCACACGCAGGCGGCCCGGCGTCCGCGGCGCTTCGACCGGCCCGTCCGGCCGATAAACCGACTTGTGGCAGCCGTTCTTGACCAGATGTGCGTTGATGTCGAAGCGCTCCTTGAGGTGCGCCTTGATCCACTTTGCTTCCGTGATGGTCGGGAGTCCGAGCAGATAGGTCGAGTTGGCAAGATTGCGAACCGCCGCGTCCTGATCGGGATAAAACCAGCTCTCGATCGACTGCACGAAGTAGCAATACTGGCGGGCGTCCAGGCGGTGAAGTTCGTAGATGGTCCGCCACCACGTCGCCATTGCCAGGTCGAATTGCCGGCCGGCGACTTCCGCGAAGGTTTTGAAGGTCAACCGGTTCAGCGCCGGATGCCAGCCCGGCGTCACGCCCGACATCGGCTCTGCGAGCACGATCGTGACGTCCGCACCGGCGGATTGCAGGTACAGCGCATGCTCGAAAATGACGTAGGAGCCGCCGCTGATGTCAGCCGAACCCATCAGGATGCAAATCTTCACGCGCCGCCTCCCGGGCGACGCAAGGCCCTGCGCGCGCGATCATCCTGGTGGCGTCGCGCGGCCGCATAAAGGCGCGTCAGCAGCGTGTTGCTGTGCTGATAGAGGGTAAGCGCGGGCCAGAACGACGTCGCCAGCGCCGCACGTGGATTTCGCATCAGCCCGCGCCAGAAATGCAGCTTGTCGCGCAGCGGTACGTGCTCGCGTGCCGAATATCGGCTGGTCGCGTAGCTGCCGAAGTTTTCACGATGGCGGGCTGCCGCCAGTGCTCGAGCATTCGCGCGCCACGGGCGAAAGACCAGTTCGGCATGCGTTTGTGCCGCGAACGCCGCGATGTCGGTTTCAGTGAGGCAATACCGGTTACCCACCGCGCAGAAGGCGCGAAACGCAGCGAGCACGTCGTCGCGCAGCGGCAGGAGCTCCTTGCGGATGTAGGCGAGCTCGTCGGCGTCGTCGTCGAGAACGACGTCTATTCCGCCATCCGCCCGCGCGTCGTAGCGCAGCGCGCTGCCGTGATCGGTGCACAACAGCAGCTCAAACAGCGTGCGGTTCTCGGTGTAGGTCCGGTAAAACGGACTGACGGCCGGAACGTTCGTGAACATCAGGCCGCACTTGTTGGCGAGCGGCTGCCCGATGTTGAGCAGCCCGAAGTAATAGCCCGCGACCTCGGATTTGGAGGCGAGCGCGGCCGTCAGATAATCCTGGATCGACCCCTTCCAGCCGATGTCGACCAGCACCAGCGGCGCGCGTGCGAGCGGAACGCCGAAGCTTTCCAGATAGGCCAGCAGATTGGCGCGCTGCGTGCGCCGATGCTCCTCGTAGCTCGCGCGAAACAGCGCTGACCCGCGCAGGTCGGTAAGCGCCTTGCTCGCCGGAAAATTCTCGATCGTCTCGTCGAAATCGCCGTCAATCTCGGCATTCAGCAGCGCGATGCGATCCGGTGCCAGCCCCAGGCTTTGCAGGAAATCCCGCACGCTCATGCGACGGTAGTAGCGAAACAGGCCGTGGAAGCTTTCTTCGTCGAGCGCGCGCAGCGAGGGCGCATAGCAGGAACGCCGCGACACGCGCAGGTCGTGCGTTCGGATCCGCTCCGCATCGCGACAGCCGAGCGAGTCTTGGTAGATCTCGAACATGGCGCGCAGCGGCTCGCCTTCGCGCGCCAGAAAGAACAGGTCGCGATGCCCGGCCTGGCGCGCGCCTGCGTAGAGCCGCGCAGCAAACAGATACAAAGACGGCACGACGGCGCGCAGATTACGGCTGGGAGCACGCGGCGCGCGCTCCAGGACGTGGCGCATTGCCGCCTGCGCTGCGCGGCTGTCGAGCGCGCTCGCGGCGGGAGAATCATAGAACGCGACGCGTTCCGGCTGATGCAGCAGCACGGCATCGATCCCGCTCGCGCGCGCCTGCGCATAGTCGGAGTGCGGGTTGTCTCCGACCATCAGCAAATCGGGCGGGGAGATGCCGAGTGCGGCGCACAGCGCCGGATAGAGGCGGCCGCTGCGCTTGCTCGCCATCAGGTCGCTCGAGACGAACAGTGTCTCGGACGGTGCCAGAGTGACAAAGGGCGCAAGCAGCTCGATCAAGGACGGCTTGGGCAAATAGAAGTCGCTGACCAGCACGATCTTCTTGCCGCGCTTGCGCGCGCAGGAAAGCGCGGCGATTGCGGCATCGATTGGGCGCAGGACGGAGCGCTCGACCGCCTGTTCGCAATCGAGCATCAGCGCGCGCATGCGGTCCTGGTCGTCGCGCGCGAGCGCCAGACCCTGCGCAGCGAGCGTTGCGATCAGTTCATCCGCAAGCTCGGAAAACCGGAATTCCAGCTCGCCGCATTTGCCGAAGGTGCGCCGACAAAGATTGCTTTCGGCTTCCTGACGCGCGCGGAAAAGAGCCGGCCCGTCGATCGCGCTCCAGCCGAGCAGGCGGCAGAGGCGGTCGGCTGCGAGCAGCTTCACGTGCTCGGGTGCGACGGTGCGTTCCACCAGCGTATCGAAGACATCGAATGCCACGTGACTGTGCGGGCTCTGCGCGAGCCAGACGGCAAGTCCGGCAGGGGTGACGCTCGGACCGCGCTGTCGGTCAGCGGCAGGTCGACTCAGCCGCAGCAGGGCGCCGGCGCGCCGGGTAAGCCCGGCCGGCAGCAAGCTCCCCATGGCGCGGCGTTCGATCGGCAGGGTCAACACGTGCGCCCGCCAAGCCAGTGCCGGCGCAAGGACGCGCCGATGGATTGATGATCGAGACGAAGCCGCATGAGCACCCCGGAGCGGACTTCAGGAAGCAGCCGAAAGGGCTTGGTCCGTACCGCCACAGGCGCCTTCCCGCGTGAGGCGCCTTCTTACACATTACTTACCACGTCGCAATTGCGCGTTCTGCATCTCACACGCAACCTATAAGAGTAAAGAGTTGTGCGCGGACGTTAACCCGCCAAGGCCCTTCCGTCGCCCGGTCGCGCTCAAGCAAACGCTGCAGAAGCCCCGTTCAATGAAACCCCGAGCGTCGCGCAGCGCCTATGCGTCAGCGAATCCCCGCTTGTTCCCAAGTGGCAGGGTAAAGGTCGAGTTAGCAGGGGGGACATTTGGTAAGTAATGTATTGAGTATTAACCAAGCTTGGCAACAATGATGTGGCCGCCTATGGCATACAGCACCTTAATGCCCTTGCTAAATTACCGAGTATTCCAAAGAATTGATCTCAATTCACCTTTGGCATCGTCCGTCTCTACTGGGGGAGACGGCGTGCGATGGGGACCTACGACAACGGAGAGCTTGCGGCGGGGGCCGCGCTCGACGACGAAACCACGGAAGCGACCAATGCGGTCTACTTCTCGCCCGCCGCGGCAAGCAGTCCTTACCGGCTGTATCAGTGGTACCTCGACGGCTATCTGACCGCCGGTTCCAACGATTACGGCGCCAATGTCGACAAGATCTCGACCGAATACTCCGGTCACGGCGTTCTCATTGGGCTGATCGACACCGGATTTGATCTTTCGAATGCCGATCTCGCCGGCCGCTTCGACCTGTCGCTGAGCTACGACCCGCGCGATGCGGGCAGCAGCGATATCCGGCCTGACAACGCGGCGGACTCGCACGGCACCTGGGTTGCCGGGGTCGTCGGCGCGGACGGCAACAACGGCATCGGCATCGTCGGCGTCGCTCCGGAGGCGACGCTCGTCGGTTATTACGCGCGCTTCGGCCTCGGCGGCTCCTCCGGCATCGAGCTGGCCAATCTGCTCGCCCGGCAGGTGAACGTCGACGTCTCCAACAACAGCTGGGGCTATAATGGCGCTTTCGCCGACAATTTCCGCGACGCGTCGTCCATTCCATTCCGTGACGCGATCCTGGAGGGCGTGACCGAGGGCAGGGGCGGGCTGGGGACCAGCTATGTCTTCGCGGCCGGCAACGACCGCCAGTACGTGGCCAACTCGATCGCCTATGACGGCGACAACACCAATTATCACAGCCTGACCAACAGCCGGTTCATCACGACCGTCGCCGCCTCGAATGCCGACGGTCACATCGCCTCGTTCAGCCGGCCGGGCGATTCCATCCTGGTCGCAGCGCCGGGGCAGTGGATCGCCACCACCAACCCGACCAACGGCGACGGCAATCTCGCCAACGACATCACGTTCCTCAACGGCACCTCATTCGCCGCGCCGGTCGTCTCCGGGGCCATCGCAATGATGCTCGAGGCGAACCCCGATCTCGGCTATCGCGACGTGCAGGAGATCCTGGCGCTGTCGGCGCGCAAGATCGATCAGGCATCCGCAAGCTGGTCGGAGAACGGCGCCACCAACTGGAACGGCGGCGGCAATCTCGTCAGCCATGATTTCGGCTTCGGCCTTATCGACGCCCATGCCGCAGTGCGGCTCGCCGAGACCTGGAGCACGACGCATACGGCGGCGAACGAGCAGTCGATCTCCGTCGCCGGGACCGTCGGAAGCAATACCGCGCTCGTCGATTTTCATCCGAACGCCTACACCGCGACCGTATCAAGCGACTATCAGGATTTCTCGATCGACTGGGTCGAGATCGACGTGTCGCTGCTGCACACGTTCATCGGCGATCTGCGCATCACGCTGATCAGCCCGACCGGCACCGAGAGCGTCCTGGTGGATCGGCCGACGGGCGGGCAGAATCCCCGTGACAATCTCGACTTCACCTTCTCGACCAATCACGACTGGGGTGAATCGCCGGTCGGAACCTGGAGGCTGATCGTCAGCGACGAGGGCACCGGCGGAACCGGCTCGATGGGTTCGTTCACGCTGCACTTCTACGGCGACGACGAAGGGCAGAACGACACCTACTACTACACCGATGACTTCGCCACGTTGTCGGGCGACCGCACCACGCTCACCGATGCGGCCGGCAACGACACCATCAACGCCGCTGCCGTGACAACCGATATGGTGCTCGACCTCACGCCGGGCGCGACGCTGACGATCGCGGGTCGCCAGGTCGTCGGCGCGGCCGGCACCGTGATCGAGAACGCCTATGGCGGCGACGGCAATGACGTGCTCATCGGCAACGCGTCGGACAATATCCTGTCGGGCGGCGCCGGAAACGATACGCTGGACGGACAAGCAGGCGCCGACACGCTGACCGGCGGCCGCGGCGCCGACGTGTTCGTTTACGTGTGCGGCGACGGTGCGGACCGGATCGCCGATTTCTCGACAGGTGAGGGCGATACCGTCGATCTCAGCGGCGCGCGTATCGCAACATTCGCCGGTTTGCTCGCCTGCGCCATGCAGGTGGGCGCCGACACGGTCATTGCCTTCGAGGGCGGCGACACGCTGACCTTGGAGGAGACAAGCCGTGACAAACTCGGCGCGGCGAGCTTTGTCTTCGCGCCCATCAGTGCTCCGAGCGACCTCATCCTTTCGAACCGCGATGTCGCATCGTACGGCCACGCCGGTACGGTCGTCGGATCGCTGACGCTGATCGGCGGGAATCTCGGCGCGTCGTTTTCCTACTCTTTGCTCGGCGATGGCGGCCCGTTCGCGATCGAGGGAAGCAATCTGGTACTGGCGAGCGACGTAACCGGACCGCAGTCATTCGATCTCACGATCCGAGTCACCGACTCTGACGGCAATGTCCTGGACCGCACCTTCACCATCGCGGCGATGGATCTGCATGATCTCGTGGCCGCCGGCGCGGCGCACGGCCCCCACAATTATGCCGGCGGGGCCGGGAACGACATCTACTATGTCGCCAACTCCGCCGACACGGTGGTCGAGCATTTGGGCGCTGGCCTCGACACCGTCTTGGCGCTTGCCAGCTATACGCTGGGCGCGAACGTCGAAGCGTTGACGCTGGTGGAGGGGGCCGGGCTCATCAACGGCACCGGCAACAGCCAGAACAACACCATCACGGGCAATTCGAGCGACAACGTCATCGATGGCGGCGCCGGTGCCGACGCTCTCAGCGGCGGGGCAGGGAACGACACCTACTTCGTCGACAATGCCGGCGACATGGTGATCGAGCACGGCAATGACGGCATCGACACGGTGCATGCCGCGATCAGTTATGCGCTCGCCGCCAACACCGAGATCCTGATCCTCGATGCGAATGCCGGGGCGATCGACGGCACGGGCAATGATCTCGACAATGTCATCATCGGCAACATCAACAACAACATCATCGACGGCGGGGCAGGAACCGACACGGTCGATTACGCGTCGGCCACGCACGCGATCACGGTCGATCTGTCGGCCAGCGTAAACCAGGCGACCGGGCCCGACATCGGCACCGACCAGCTGGTCAACATCGAGAACGTGATCGGCGGCAGCGGCAACGACACACTCCTGGGAAATTCGGCCGCCAATCTGCTCTCCGGCGGCGCAGGCGCGGATACGTTGATCGGCCATGGGGGCGACGACGTCTATGACGTGGACAATCCCGGCGATGTCGTGATCGAGAATGCGGCCGAAGGCCGCGACGTCGTCAAGGCCTGGATCGACTACGTGCTGCCGGCCAATGTCGAGGCGCTGGTTCTCGCCGAGGGCGCCGGCAATATCCATGCCACCGGCAACGATGCCGACAACACGCTGATCGGCAATTCCGGCAACAACGTTCTCGACGGGCGTGGCGGCAACGATACGATGGCGGGCGGCGCCGGCGACGACGCCTACTATGTCGATAGCGTGGGCGATGTGGTCGTCGAAAATACCGATGGAGGCAACGACGTCATCTATACATGGGTCGACTACGCGCCGCCTGCAAACGTGGAAGCCGTGGCGCTGATGGGCGGTGCGCACAATCTCACCTTCGGCTCGGCCAGCGGAATTGGGGGCTTCACGAGCGGCACCACGGGTGAAACGGCGGCGAGCGACGACCCGTGGACCGACCATGCAACGCATTACGGCTACGGCAATGCGCTCGACAACGTGATGGTGGGCGGCGCGGGCAACGAGACGTTCTTCGCCGGCGACGGGAGCGACACCCTGAGCGGCGGAGACGGCAACGACGTCCTGGTCGCCAACACGCTCGAGCATCTCTTCACCCAGGAGCATGACGCGCTCTCGGGCGGCGCCGGCAACGACACGCTCTACGGCGAGGCGGCCGATACGCTCGACGGCGGCGCCGGCTTCGATGTGCTGCAGGCGATCAACGACTACGGCTTCAATCTCGATCTCGTCGCCACCGGCATCGAGTACGTCGTCTCCGGCTTCGGCGACGACGTTTATACGGCGGCAAGCGGCGCGACCGCGGTCGAAGTCTACGGCAGCGGCGGCAACGACCAGATCACCGGCGGCGCGGGCAACGACAACCTGTGGGGCGGCGTCGGCGACGACACGCTCATCGGCAATGACGGCAACGATCTGCTGGTCGGCGACCTCGGCGCCGACAGCCTCTCGGGCGGCGCCGGCAACGACCGGCTCTACATCGACAGTGACGATACTTTCATCGATGGCGGCAGCGGCTTCGATGCGGCCTACATCGCGACCGGCACCGGCGTGCATCTCAACTTGGCGGCGACGCACCTCGAATGGGTGACCGACTTCGCCGGCGGCGACGACACGATCGACGGCTCCGGTGTCGGCGTCAATCTCGAGATCTACGGCGGCGGGGGCGACGACACACTGATCGGCGGCGCGGGCAACGACCTGATCTTCGCCGGCAGCGGCAACGATGCGATCGCCGGCGGCGACGGCGACGATGCGCTCGTCGGCGAAGCGGGCGCCGACAGCCTGTCGGGCGGCGCCGGGAACGACCGCCTCTATGTCGACAGCGACGATACGTTGATCGACGGCGGGAGCGGGTTCGACGCGGTCTACATCGAGGGCGGCAACGGCCTCACCCTCGACATGGCGGCGAGCAACGTCGAGTTCGTGCAGGACGATGTCGGCGGCAACGATATCATCGATGCCTCGGCGGCGGCGGCGAGCGTCAAGGTATACGCGGGCGGCGGCGCCGACACGGTGACCGGCGGCGCGGGCGCCGACGTGCTCTCGGGTGGAAGCGGCAATGACCGCCTGACCGGCGCAGTGGGCAATGACTCGCTGTTCGGCGGCACCGGCGCCGACACCTTCGTGTGGACGCAGAACGGCGGCACCGACACGGTCAACGACTGGCAGGACGGCATCGACATGCTCGAATTCCATGAGGCCGCCGGCATTCACGATTTCAGCGATCTCACCACCGTCACGCACGACGGCGTGACCGACGTCTTCTTCGGCGCCGACAAGCTGTTCGTCGTCGTGGGCGCAGGCCACATCGGCGCGCAGGACTGTTTGTTTACCTAAGTGGCTTTGGCGGCCCGTGAGGGGAGCGGCTACGACGTCCCGTACACCGGCACGACGGCACTGCGCGTCACGGCATTCTCGGGCGACGCCAGGAACAGGATCGTCGCCGCGACCTCCTCGACTTTCGGCCAGGCGGCGTAGTCCGCCTTCGGCATCGACCTGCGGTTCGCCGGCGTGTCCATGATCGAGGGCGCGACCGCGTTCACCAGGATGCCGTCTTTGGCGACCTCCTCGCCGAGCGCCTGCGTCAGCGCCGCAACACCGGCCTTGGCGGCCGTGTAGGCCGTCATGCTTGCGCCGTTGCGCGGCTCGAGGGCGGGGCGCGCCGCGACGTTGACGATGCGCCCGCCGCCGGCGCGACGGAAGGCCGCGACCGCCGCGCGACAGCAGAGATAGGCCGACACCAGATTGCTCTCGATCTGCCCCATCAACAGCGACTTGTCGCTGTCGCCGATCGGTGCGAATGCGAACCCGCCCGCAATGTGGATCGAGGCCCAGAGCTTCGCGATGCCGTCGTAATATTTGTTCACCGCCGCCTCGTCGGCCAGATCGCCGAGCGCCGCGAGCGAGACTTGTCCGTTCCCGCGATGCGGAAAACGCGCCGCCTCGTCTTCGCTGCGATAGGGCACGTGGCAAACCGCGCCCGCTTCGAGCAACGCGCCCACCACCGCAACGCCGAGCGCGCCGGTACCGCCCGTGATCACCACATGACGATCGCGAAAATCCATGACGCGGCTCCGTTCAGGTTCCGTCATAGCGCCGATCGGTGCGGATGCGAAGCTGCGCTCTGCTGATGGGCACGTCAGATCAGCCCGTAGGGCGCAATAAGCATGCCCCCGCGAAGGCGGGGGCGAGCGCGCATTGCGCCGTACGCCCTTGTCGGTCCGGAGCTCAGTACTTCGCGAGGACAGGACCGCCAAAGCGGTAGTTCACGCGAACCGTTCCCATGTCCACGTCCTGCCTGATGTGATCGCTGCGCGTGACCGCAAGGGCCGACACCGGAAACGTGACGTCTTTGCTGCCCATGAACAGGTGATCGTATTCGAGCGCAACGGACCAATTCGGCGCAAAGCCGAACTCGATGCCCGTGCCCACGACACCGCCCCAGCGGCTTTCGCGCGCCTCGTTATACGTGACATTGGTGGCCGTGAAGAAGGTTGAGTACCTGTCGTTGGTGACCGCGGCACCGCCCTTCACGTACCAGAGCACGTTATTCCAGGCATAACCGATGTGGCCGGTGAACAGGCCGATGGCGTCGATCCTCGTCGCGTTGGTGGCGGGGATCAGCACCGCCTGGTTCGCGTTCGATCCTTTCAGGCCGGCCCAATCGCCCTGCGCTTCGAGGCCGAACACCCAGCTGGCGAATTGCCAGCGGTAGCCGAGTTGACCGCCGGCGAGGCCGCCCGTCGCGTCGTGACAACCTTCCGCAGCGGGGGCGACCGCGAGGCCGGCATTGCTGAAAATGGTCCAACATTTGTGGCTCGATGCGGCGCCGGCGTTGAGACCGATGTAGAAGCCGCTCCAGTCGTAAATCGGCGCCAAGGGCGGTGCCTTGGTGTAAATCTTGGCCGGAAGGTCCGCCGCAACGGCGGCGCCTGCCACAAGAGAAAGTACCGCAGCCCCGACCGTTGCAAACAGGCGCATTTCAAAGCCCCCAAAAGCCGTGACGTTTTTTGGCATAAAGCCGCCATGCGCGACAGCGTGGATCAGCTTTAGATTGCTGTTCGAGGAGAGGTGTTGCGAAAACGCCTCTCACCTCCGGGTCCGGCCCGCAGCCCGTAGGGCGCAAATAAGCATGCCCCCGCGAAGGCGGGGGCGAAGCGCATTGCGCCGCCGCGCTGCGGAAATCCGAGACGACGCGTTATCGTGATCGGATTTCCTGGCTCCGGGTTACCCAAAGTCCGCGTTCGTCTGCAATGGCGCAATGCGCTTCGCTAATTGCACCCTGCGGGGCGAACCGCCACCGGGGCGAACGCGAAGCTTGACCTCGCTTTCCCCCGTTGGCACGTCATGGCCGGGGCTTGAGGAATCGGCATTTCATGGCGGACTTCGACCTTGCCATCGTGGGCGGCGGCATCAATGGCGCAGGCATCGCGCGCGACGCGGCCGGGCGGGGCCTGAGAGTCCTGCTGGTCGAGCAGAACGACCTTGCCTCCGGCACTTCGTCGAAATCCACCAAGCTGATCCACGGCGGCTTGCGCTATCTCGAGGTCTATGCGTTCCGGCTGGTGCGCGAGGCGCTGATCGAGCGCGAGGTGTTGATCCGCAACGCGCCGCATCTGACGCGGCCGCTGCGCTTCGTGCTGCCGTATCATTCCGGGCTGCGGCCTGCCTGGATGCTCCGGCTCGGCCTGTTCATCTACGACCATCTCGGCGGCCGTCACATCCTGCCCGGCACCGAGGTGCTCGATCTCGCCCATCATGTGGTTGGCGAGCCGCTGAAGCGGCAATTCCGCCAGGCATTCGTCTACTCGGACGGCTGGGTCGACGATTCACGCCTCGTGGTGCTCAACGCGGTCGATGCGGCCGAGCGCGGCGCGGTGATCCGCACGCGCACCAAGCTCATCCGCGCCGACCGCGCCGGCGGCCGCTGGGAGCTCGTGCTCAACGCCCGCGGTCAGCGCGAGACTGTCACGGCGCGCGCGCTGGTCAATGCGGCCGGCGCCTGGGCGCCGGAAGTGACCGGACATTTGCTGCGGCTCAAGCCTCATGCGCACGTGCGCCTGGTCAAAGGCAGCCATATCGTGGTGCGCCGCCTGTTCGAGCACGATCACGCCTACATCTTCCAGAACGCCGACGGCCGCGTGGTGTTCGCGATCCCCTACGAGCGCGACCTCACGCTGATCGGGACGACCGATGTCGATTTCACCGGCGATCCCGCCGCGCCGGCGGCCAGCGCCGCCGAGATCACCTATCTCTGCGGCGCTGCGAGCGTGTATTTCCGCAATCCCGTCACGCCGGATCAGGTGATGCATGCCTTCGCGGGCGTGCGCCAGCTGTTCGATGACGGCGCACGCCGCGCCAAGGATCTCACCCGCGAATACGTGCTCGATCTTGACGGCCGCGGCGGCGCGGCGCCGTTGCTCACGGTCTACGGCGGCAAGATCACCACCTATCGCCGCCTCGCCGAGGCCGCGCTCATGCACCTCGCGCCGTACTTCAAGCTCGGCGCGCGCTGGACTGCCGATGCGCCGCTGCCCGGCGGGAACTTCCCGCATGACGGCGTCGAGGCGCTGACGGCGCGCGCCCGCGGGCTGTGGCCGTTCCTGACCGACGCGAACGCGCGGCGGCTCACGCGCGCCTATGGGACGCGCGTCGACCGCATTCTCGGCGGTGCGCAGAGCCTCGCCGGCCTCGGCGAGCTGTTCGGCGATGAACTGACCGCGGCGGAAGTACGTTATCTGATGCGCCACGAATTCGCCGAAACTGCCGACGACGTGCTATGGCGGAGATCGAAGCTCGGCTTGCGCGTGGGGACGGAGGCCGAGGCTGCACTGACACGCTTCATGGAGAGTGGCGGCGGGCGCGCCGCAGCCGAATAGTGAGCATGATCGCGAAAGCGGATACCGGTTTTCCGACAAAGACCATGCTCTACCAAAAATAATCGGGGACAGTCGTTGAGTCATCTTCTCGCCATCGATCAGGGGACCACCTCGATGCGCGCGTTTCTGTTCAACGCGGCGCTGGAGCCGGTCGGATTCGCGCAGCTCGAGTTTCCGCAGATCTTTCCGTCGCCCGGCTGGGTCGAGCACGATCCGCAGGGCATCTGGACCACCTCGATGGCAACCGCGCGCGCCGCGATGGCGAGCGCCGGCATCGGCGCCGACGATGTCGCCGCGATGGGCATCACCAACCAGCGCGAAACCACGATCATCTGGGATCGGGCGACCGGCAAGCCGATCCATAACGCCATCGTCTGGCAGGACCGCCGCACGCATGAGGCCTGCGCGGCGCTGGCGCGGGCCGGCCACGAAAAGCTCGTCAGGGACCGCACCGGCCTCTTGCTCGACCCTTACTTCTCGGCAACCAAAATCGCCTGGCTGCTCGATAACGTGAGCGGTGCGCGCGCGGCGGCGGAAGCCGGCCGGCTCGCCTTCGGCACCGTCGACTCCTATCTGCTGTGGCACTTCTCCGGCGGCAAGGTGCACGCGACCGATGCCACCAATGCGGCGCGCACCTTGCTGCTCGACATCCGCACCGGCCGATGGGATCCGGAACTGCTCGATCTGTTCGGCATTCCGGCTGCGCTGCTGCCGGAGGTGCGCGACTCGGCTTCGGAGTTCGGGACGACGCTGCCGCATCTGCTCGGCGGCCCGGTGCGCATCCTCGGCATCGCGGGCGACCAGCAGGCCGCGACCGTCGGGCAGGGCTGCTTCAAGCCCGGCATGATGAAGGCGACCTACGGCACGGGCTGCTTCGCGCTGCTCAACACCGGCGACACGCCGGTGAACTCGCGCGCCCGCCTGCTCACCACCATCGCGTATCAGCTCGAGGGCAAGCGAACTTACGCGCTCGAAGGCTCGATCTTCATCGCGGGCGCGGCGGTGCAATGGTTGCGCGACGGGCTGAAGCTGGTCGCAACCGCGGCCGAAACCGGCACGATCGCGGCGCTCGCCGATCCGGAGGACCAGGTCTATATGGTGCCCGCCTTCGTCGGGCTCGGGGCGCCGTGGTGGGACGCGGAAGCGCGCGGCGCGCTCTATGGGCTCTCGCGCAAGTCCGGCCCGGCCGAGATCAGCCGCGCGGCGCTCGAAGCGGTCGGTTACCAGACGCGCGACCTGCTCGATGCGATGCGCGCCGACTGGCCGGCGGGCGGGAATGTCGTGCTGCGCGTCGACGGCGGCATGACGCCGAGCGACTACACCATGCAGTTCCTTGCCGACATGACCAATGCGCCGGTCGACCGCCCGGTGTTCATGGAGACGACCGCGCTCGGCGCGGCTTATCTCGCCGGGCGCAAGGCCGGCGTTTGCCCCGACCTCGATGGTTTCGCGGCCACCTGGCGGCTCGACCGTCGCTTCGAGCCGCAGATGGACGAAGCGATCCGCGCGCGCAAATGGAGCGGTTGGCAGGACGCCGTGCGCCGCACATTGACGCCGCGTTAGCGCTAACTTTTTCCCAATGCGGCGCGGGCGGGATTGCCGACAATTTTCCCGATCGGTTTTACGCGACTCTCATGCAGGTCTGCTTTAGTGCGCCCAGGGCCGCGCCGATCCGGCGCGCGGGACAGGGCACAATCCGGTGAGCAATAAGCGCATCGACAAGCTCGTGCAGTCGCTGAGCGTGCTGGTCGTTGACGACAACCAGTACATGCGCAAGGTGGTGCGCAATATCCTGGTCAATCTCGGCGTCAAGAACATCCACGAGGCGCCGGACGGGATTGCCGGCCTCGAGGCGATCCGCATGCTGGCGCCCGACCTCGTGATTCTCGACTGGGAAATGCCGCTGCTCAACGGCGCCGAGCTGGTGCGCATCGTGCGCTCGCCCGGCGTTTTTCCGGTGCCGGATGTGCCGATCATCATGCTCACCGGCCACGTCGAGCGCTGGCGCGTGATCGAAGCCTCGCGCCTCGGCGTGAACGAGTTCCTGAAGAAGCCGGTATCCGGCAAGACCCTGCTCGACCGCATCGTGGCGATCCTCACCCGGCCGCGCGCAATGGTGCGGCTCGGTGACTATTACGGTCCGGAGCCGCGCAAGCTGTTCTACGAGCCGGTGCAGAAGCTGATCGCCGCTCCGCGGATTGCGCCAAAGGCCGAAGCCCGGATCTCCGACGCCTGAGGCCACCGGTTTCGCAACTTCCGCGAATATGATTAGCGTGCCGCCATGGCGGTGCTCGTCAGCTTCGATCAGGTCACGAAGCGCTTCGGCGATTTCACCGCCGTCGACGGCCTTTCGCTCGACATCCACGAGCGCGAATTCTTCGCATTGCTCGGGCCCTCCGGCTGCGGCAAGACCACGCTGTTGCGCATGCTCGCGGGCTTCGAGGCGCCGGACGGCGGACGCGTGACGCTCGCCGGGCAGGACCTCGCCGGCATCCCGCCCTACCGGCGGCCGGTGAACATGATGTTCCAGAGCTATGCTCTGTTTCCGCACATGACGGTTGCGGGCAATGTGGCGTTCGGACTGAAGCAGGACGGCTTGGCGAGGGACGAGATCGCGGCGCGCGTCGACGAAATGCTCGGCCTCGTGCAGCTCCGGCCGCTTGCGGCGCGCAAGCCGGACCAGCTCTCCGGCGGGCAGCGCCAGCGCGTCGCGCTCGCGCGCTCGCTCGCAAAACGCCCCAAGGTGCTGCTGCTCGACGAGCCGCTCGCCGCGCTCGACCGCAAGCTGCGCGAGGAGACGCGCTTCGAGCTCAAGGAGCTGCAACGCCGCCTCGCGACGACCTTCGTGATCGTGACGCACGATCAGGACGAGGCGATGAGTATCGCCGACCGCATCGGCGTGATGAACCGCGGCTGCCTCGCGCAGGTCGGCACGCCCGCGGAGATCTATGAACGGCCGGCCTCGCGCTGGGTCGCGGGCTTCGTCGGCGATGTGAACCTGATCGAGGGGCGCGTGACGGCGGTCTATCCCTCCTTCGTCATGGTCGACCGCGTCGGGATGCGCCTGCGCGTGGCACATGCGCCGGTCGCGCCCGGGCCGATCGCGGTCGCGCTCCGGCCGGAGAAGATCCGCGTGTCGCACGCGGTGCCGGACGGTGCGTTCGAGAACGGCGCCGCCGGGACCGTCGCCGACATCGGCTATCTCGGCACGCTCTCGCTCTACAAGGTGCGGCTCGACGACGGCTTGGTGCTCAAGGCCGCGGTGATGAACGAGCAGCGCGCCGAGCGTCCGATCCATGTCAACGAGCGCGTGTGGCTGAGCTGGACGCCCGACGCCGCCGTGCTGCTGATGGAGTGATCGTGAAGGACGCCACCCACCGTGATTGGACGACGCGGGCCGCGATCTTCGTGCCCTACGCGTGGCTCATCGCCTTCCTCCTGCTGCCGTTCCTGATCGTGCTGAAGATCAGCCTCTCGCAGACCGCGATCGCGCAGCCGCCTTACGTGCCGGTGTTCGACCCGGCCGCCGGCTGGGAGGGAATGAAGGATTTCTTCGCCGCACTCTCGCTCGACAGCTACCTGGGCCTGTTCGCGGACCAGCTTTACGCATGGTCCTACTGGAAGAGCATCCAGGTCGCGGCCATCTCGACCGCGATCCTGCTGTTGATCGCCTATCCGGTTGCCTACGCGCTCGCGCGCGCACCGCGGCGCTGGCAGGGCATGCTCGTGCTGCTGGTGGTACTGCCGTTCTGGACCTCGTTCCTGATCCGCGTCTATGCATGGATCAACATCCTGCAGCACGACGGCTTGCTCAATCAGGTGCTGCTCGCACTGCGCATCGTCGATGCGCCGGTGTCGTGGCTCGCGACCGACCATGCGGTCTATCTCGGCATCGTGTATTCGTATTTCCCTTTCATGGTGCTGCCGCTCTATGCGGCGCTGGAAAAGCTGGATCCGGCGCTGCTCGAAGCCGCCGCCGATCTCGGGTGCCCGCCATCGCGCACGTTCTTCGCCGTGACCGTGCCGTTGTCGCTGCCGGGCATCGTCGCGGGCTGTCTGCTCTGTTTCATTCCCATCGTCGGCGAGTTCGTCATCCCGGATCTGCTCGGCTCGTCATCGACGTCGATGATCGGCCAAGTCCTGTGGCTCGAATTCTTCGGCAACCGCGACTGGCCCGTCGCCTCCGCGCTCGCCGTCGTGCTGCTGCTGATCCTGGTGCCGCCGATCCTGATCTACCGGCAGCGCGAGACGCGCCAGTTGGAGAGAGGGCGATGAGTTCTCGTCCGCTCGTCCCCGCGAAAGCGGGGACCCAGTTCTTTCTTGATTCTTGGCCCTGGATGCCCGCTTGCGCGGGCATGAGCGGAAAATGGTAGGGCGAGCGCGATGAAACGCTTCGGCTGCACCAACCTCACCGCGCTCGCGCTCGGCCTTGCGTTCCTTTATCTGCCGATCGCGGTTCTGGTCGTCAATTCGTTCAATGACTCGCGCCTCGTCACGGTGTGGGCCGGCGCGTCGCTGCGCTGGTATCGCGAACTCGCCAACGATGCCGCGATGCTCGATGCCGCTTCCGTGTCGTTCCGTGTCGCCTTCCTCTCCGCGACCGCCGCCACCATACTCGGCACGCTTGCGGCGCTCGCGCTGACGCGCGGCGGC
The DNA here is from genome assembly GCA_005884685.1 of Alphaproteobacteria bacterium. Lineage (GTDB taxonomy): Bacteria > Pseudomonadota > Alphaproteobacteria > Rhizobiales > Xanthobacteraceae > PALSA-894. Next base: position 12,534 of record VBAH01000007.1, on the reverse strand, counting down.
CGCTTTCGCGGGCGGCTCCTGTTCTCGGGCATGATCTACGCGCCGCTGGTGATGCCCGAGGTGATCACCGGCCTGTCGCTGCTGCTGCTGTTCGTCGCGGTCGAGATCGACCGCGGCTTCTGGACCATTGTGATCGCGCATACGACGTTGACACTCTGCTTCGTCGCCGTGGTGGTGCAGTCGCGGCTCGTCACCTTCGACCGGAGCCTCGAGGAGGCCGCGCTGGACCTCGGCTGCCCGCCGCTGCGCACCTTTCTCGCCGTCACCCTGCCGCTGATCTGGCCCGCGGTCGCGTCGGGCTGGATGCTCGCCTTCGCGCTCTCGCTCGACGATCTGGTCATCGCGAGCTTCGTCAGCGGTCCCGGCGCGACGACGCTGCCGCTGCGCATCTATTCGGAGGTGCGCCTCGGCGTGAAGCCGGAGATCAACGCCGTGTGCACCATCCTGATCGCCGTGGTGGCGCTCGGGCTGATTGCCGCCTCGCTGCTCACCAAGCGGTCGGCGAGTAAGGCGCCGCTCGGTGCGCGGATGTAGCGGCGATCAGTTGCGAACCGCCGGTTCCAGGCCATGCTTCTTCAGAGTGTCTGCGGCTGCCGGCGCGATGAGAAACTTGATGAGCACCCCGGCGGCATCCGGCTCTTTGGCAGCGCTGTGCAAGGCACCCGAGAACACCGTGACTTCTTGAAGCTCCGCAGGCAGAGGTCCCACGATGTCGATGCCTTTTACGGGAATGAGCTCGCTCAGTTGATGGAAGCCGATCTCGGCGTCACCGCGCACGACCTTTCCACCGACGGGTTCGTTGGGTTTCGTGACGGAGGCCTTTGCCCTGACCTCATCGTAGATACCTAACTTCTGGAACATCGTGACGATATAGGTGCCGCTTGCCCCTCCCGAATAGGCAACGGACTTCGCCGCAAGAACCGATCGTTTCAGCGCGTCGGCCGAACCGATGTCGGGCGCGGGTGCGCCCGTGCGCACCGCGACGTAGATTCCTGATTTTGCGAACGCCGTACGGGTGCTCGCCACGAGCTTCCCGTCCTGGATCAGCGCTTCGGTGCCGTTGTTGCCCAGAATGACGAGATCGGTGACCTCGCCCCCTGCGACCCGTTTCCCAATATCTGTCGTATTCGACCATGCGGCTTTCACAGTGTGGCCGCTCGCTTTTTCGAAGTTTGGAAGGAGTTCGAGATACGCTTCTTTGACAGCGCCTGACGCCAGGAGCTGGATTTCGGCGGTCTCGGCCAGGTCTGAGGCAAGCAGAAATCCCGCCGTGACAACAATCGATCGCAACCTCATTGATCTCCCCGGTGGTTTTTGGTGCCTGCGGCTAGGTCTTCAGCGCAAGTTGGCCAAGCAAAGCAGAGAGATTATCCGTCCGTTCGAGCGCCCAGAGCGCGGCGAGATTGGCAGCCGTCCGTACTTCGGACCAGCGCTGACCCACGTTGCCGCGGAATTTCCGCTCCACTTCCTCTCGTGTCATCGGGCGCGCAGCGAAACCCGGTGCATGATCGACCTCGCGCGAAACGCGCCGGCCGTCGGCGAGAATCGCGATGACGCGCGTCGGCACGGCTCCGCCGCCGCGCGCGGTGAGGGCGGGGTCTTCGGCAACCTTGATCTTTTGCATGAAGGCGAGGACAGCTGGATCGCGGAATTTCTCCGGCGCGAAGCTTTCGTTGGTGATGTCGCCGTCGAACATTGCGCGTGCCGCGATGTAGGGAAGGCTGTGGTCGGCGGTCTCCCTGGTCTTCGGCGACCACTTTTCCGGCTCACTGCCGGTGCGCTGATAACCCCTGCGCGTCGTCGCGATCTCGATCGCCGAAATGCGTTCGAGCGCGCCGACCTCTTTGGCGACTTCGATCGCCGCCACGATTGCCGTCTGAGTATAGATAACGGCCGGATAGGGTTTCAGGCTGCATCTGTGCAGCCGGAATTCCGCATCGGGTCCGCCAAAAGCGCCGACGTCAACGCTCCCTGGCCCGGTCACCTGCTGGAACAGCCCGGACGTCCCCTCGAATATCGGTGCCGGTCCGGTGAGACCGGCGCGCGCGAGCCGCGCCGCAAATACCGCGTTGCGCCCGGCCTCGGCCGCCGCGAGCCCTTTCCAGTCCGACAGTGCGCCGACACGGGTCAGGGCCAGCGGGATGTGATCGTTGATCGCGAGGCTGACGGCGTTGCTCAGCTGCTCCGGGTCGAGTTTCATCAGCCGACCCGCGGCCAGTGCCACGGCCGGAAGGCCGAACACCGGGGGATCCCAGCCGCGCGCCGAAATGTCGAACGCGTCCACCAATCGGCAATTCACCTCATAGGCGATAACGATCGCAACGATCAGCTCCTGCGCGCTCGCGCGCTCGGCTTCCGCGACGGCGAGGCATGCGGCGATGTTGTCGCTCGGATGAGCGGCGAACCGGCCAACGTAGGTGTCATTGAAGTCGAGATAGCGGACGGCGGCGCCATTGGCGAAGGCGGCGAGGTCGGTTGTCGTTCGCCGCGTCGTGCCGATGATCGTCGCGGGTCCGTCGACGGACAGCGCGATCTCCCGGCAAGCGCGGACGGGCCGCTCGTCCCATGCACCGAGTCCGCAGCCGAGCGTGTCGACCACGAGCGTCTTCACGCGCTCAAGAGTCGCGGCGTCGAGGTCACCGTAGCGCAAACCGGAAGCATAGGCGGCGAGCCGCTCCGCGAGAGGCCGCTCGCGGAGCTGCGAGGAAGGCGGTGACTGATTTTCTGCGCTCACGCGCCGAGGAAGGAGCGGGAAAGCGGCTGCACCGGCGCCAAGATGGAGAAATCGACGGCGCGGGATTTTCATTGGCGGCAGGCCTTGCCGGTCACGACCTGGATAACCCTAAAGGTCAGGGAGTGCTCGCACAACCGGGCAAGGCTCCGACTCTCACCTCATCCCGAGGAGCGTTGCGCAGCGACGCGTCTCGAAGGAGAGCCATGCGCTCTGGGCCATCCTTCGAGACGCTCGGCCTTTTCGGCCTCGCTCCTCAGGACGAGGTCACTCGCTTTTCGTCCCCGGCGGGCGGAACAGGAACGCGACGAACCAGATCGGCACGATGATCAGCGCGCCGAGCAGCACGTTCGGCAGCGCCCAGACGAAAGCCTGCCGCGCCAGTTCGGCAAGGCGTTCCGGGGTCACGCCGATGTCCTTCAGGATCTGGTCGGCCGTGATGCCGAAATGCGCCAGCACCGTGCCGACGATCAGCGAGGCGACCGCGATCTTGACCAATGTCGCAAAGAGGCGCGCAAGCATCCGGTATCCGTCGCGAGCCGGCACTGATTCGCCGATTTGCCGATGATAACAGCGTTCAGGCCGTCACGGGCGGCTGGCCGGCGTCACGATGCCGTCGCGGCTGAGCCGGTCGATCACCGAGCGCACCGAGTCGCGGGTCTTGCGGTCGCGCACCGCATCGAGCAGCGGCGCCGCGGCGCCGGAGCGGCGGATCAGGCTCTGCGCGTCGGGCAGGATGATCGGGTCGTCCCACTGTCCCTGCACCACGAAGGGAAGCTCGAACAGCGGCGCGGCATCCGCCGATGCCGACACCAGCGTCGCGGTGCCTTTCAGGTCGAGGTCGCGGGTCGGGATGAAGGCCGAGCCGCCGAGCGCAAGCCGCACCGCGCCGCCCTCGACCCTCATCTCCTCGATGATCGCCGTGCCCTCGGCGATCTTGACCGTCGCGTCGAGCTTCTCGAACGGCGTGCGCCCGCGGCGGAAATCCCCGGCGATCGAGAGCGGGCGCTGCTCCAGCCGCTTTAGCAGCTGCTCGACGTTGAATCCCGTGATCGCCCCCTGCCTTGCCGTCAGCGTTCCGGTTCCGGCGAGGGTGCGCGTCAGTGCCATCACGCTGTCGCCGCTCGCCTCGAGCGCGAGCGTCAGATGACCTTTGCCTTCCAGCCGGCGAATGCCGAACAGCTCCCCAAGGCAGGATTCGAGCTCGACCTCGGCGAACTGGATCTGCGCTTTGATGTCGGCGCCCGCACCGCTGTTCGCCAGCACCAGCGCACCCTTGAGCACGCCGCCATAGGCCTGCGCTTCTCCGATTGCGACGGTGAGCCGGCCGTCGCGCAGGTTGGCGGCGACGCCGGTGCGCCCCAGCCGCGCGGTCGCGACCGTCACGCGCGCGGCCGACAGGCGCATGTCGAGGTCGAAGTTGGAAAGCCCCCCGACCGCGATCGGGCCACGGCTCCAGTCGCGCTCGTCCGAGCGCAGCACGTTGATCGCCGCGAGGTAGGGCGTGAGATCGAGCCCGTCCGCCGCGAGCGTGCCCTTGACGGCGACGCGCGGCTCGGTCGCGAGCGCCATCACGCCTTCGGCGACATTGCCGTCGAGCTCGATGTTGACCCCGGACAGCACGATATTGCCGCCGGTCAGCGTGGTCTGCGCTTTCAGCGCGAACGGCCCGAGGCCGGCGCCGGGCAGCGGCTGCTGGCTCGCCCAGCGCAACACCTCGCGCAGCGATTTTCCGTCGGCCGCGAGCGTGCCCTCCAGCTTCAACGACGGACGCTGGCTGATGCTGCCGTCGAAGGCGAGCTTCAAGGGAGCTCCGGCGAGGCGAAGCTTGAGCCCCGAACGGTCGCCCGATACTGCTGCGAGCAGATCGGCGGCATTGGCGCTGGCATCGAACGTCTCGCCGCGCCAGTTGAAGCGCCCGGTCGCTCCGAACGAACGCGCGATCGCCGGCCAGGCGAACGACACCTGCATGCCGGACAGCTCTTCGCTGATCCCGCGCGCCGCATCGGTGACGGTGATTGCGCCGTCGGTCATGCGGATTTCCGAAAACGACAGCACGCGCTCGGGCTGCTGCGACCCCGGTTTGAGCGTGCGCGCCAGTGTCGCCATCAAGCCGGACCAGTTCGAGCGGCCATCCGGCTCGAGCGCGATCAGGAGGCGCGGGCGTGTCAGCGCCATGTCGGCCGGCTCGATCCGGCCGAGCAGCAGCGGCAGCAGCTGCAATTTCGTGGTCAGCCGGTCCGCCGCGAGCGCGGGTTTCTGGCTGCGCCCGTCGCCGAGCACCACGTCGGAGAAGCTCACCGTCGCGCTCGGAAAGACCGAAACCGCGACCTCGCCGCGAACGCTCGGCTCCAGCCCGGTGACGGCGCGGATTTCCGCGAAAACGGCCTGGCGCACGGTATCGGCCGGGATCAGCGCCGTCGCCGCAACGAGCGCCGCTATGCCCGCCGCAAACACGGCCGCAATGACGAGACCCAATCGCATGAGGCCGGTGGCCGAGGGCACGGGCGTGAATTCCGCTCAAGAGGTCATTGGCGGCCGGCCCGACTATACCGGGCAGCGACTCATCCGCAAACCTCTGGCGGTCGTCTGTGACCCTTTTGGGGCCGGAAATCCGTTATCCCCGCAAGGCGTTAGTGCAGCCCCGGCGCCACCTTGTAGGTGGCTTCGGTCTTCGCCTTGATTTCCTCGGGCGTGACGCCGGGCGCAAGCTCGGTCAGCGTCATGCCGCCGCTCTTCTTGTCGATGGTGAACACGCCGAGATCGGTGATCACCATGTCGACCACGTTCGCGCCGGTGAGCGGCAGGGTGCACTTGTGCAAGAGCTTCGCCTCGAGCGTGCCGTCCTTGGCCTTCGCGGAGTGCTCCATGATCACCACGACCTTCTTGACGCCGGCGACGAGGTCCATCGCGCCGCCCATCCCCTTCACCATCTTGCCGGGGATCATCCAGTTGGCGAGATCGCCGTTCTCGGCCACCTGCATGGCGCCGAGCAGCGCGAGGTCGATGTGCCCGCCGCGGATCATCGCGAATGAGTCGGCCGAGGAGAAAAAGCTCGTGGTCGGCAATTCGGTGACCGTCTGCTTGCCGGCATTGATCAGGTCGGGGTCCTCGTCGCCCTCGTAGGGAAAGGGACCGAAGCCGAGCATGCCGTTCTCGCTTTACAGCTGCACGCTCATGCCGTTCGGGATGTAGTTCGAGACCAATGTCGGGATGCCGATGCCGAGATTGACGTAGAAGCCGTCGCGCAATTCCTTGGCGGCGCGTTCAGCCATCTGTTCGCGGGTCCAGGGCATTACACTTCCTCTCCGGTTCCGTAGGCGCCCGCCGGCTCAGGCCGCTTGCGCAAGGTGCGTTGCTCGATCCGCTTCTCGGCGGTCGTGTGAATGATGCGCTGAACGTAGACGCCCGGCGTGTGGATCATGTCGCCGTCGAGTTCGCCGGGCTCGACCAGATGCTCGACCTCCGCGACCGTGATGCGCCCCGCGGTCGCCATCATCGGATTAAAATTGCGCGCGGTCTTGCGGTAGACGAGGTTGCCCTCGGTGTCGCCCTTCCAGGCATGGACCAGCGACAGGTCGGCGATCAGCCCGGTCTCCATGATGTAGCGCTCGCCGTTGAAGGTGCGCTCTTCCTTGCCCTTGGCGATGTCGGTGCCGACGCCCGTCTTGGTGAAGAAGGCCGGAATGCCCGCGCCGCCCGCCCGGATGCGCTCCGCCATCGTGCCTTGCGGGTTGAATTCGATCTCGAGCTCGCCGGCGAGGAACTGCTGGGCGAACAGCTTGTTCTCGCCGACGTAAGACGCGATCATCTTCTTGATCTGGCGCGTTTCGAGCAGCAGGCCGAGGCCCGCACCATCGATGCCGGCATTGTTCGACACGCAGGTGAGGTTCTTCACGCCGGAATCGCGCAGCGCCTTGATCAAGGTCTCGGGCATGCCGCACAGGCCGAACCCGCCGGCCATGACCATCATCCCTTCCTTGACGATGCCCGCGAGCGCCGCCTTGGCGTCGGGATAGACTTTTTTCATGGGATAAACCGCCTCTCGATGCCTGTTGCCCGTCTGCATAATGGCGGGGCCGCAAAGGTCAAGCATGGTGCGTGGCGAGCGCCGCCAGATGCCCGCCGAATAGGCCACTCACCATGGCAACCCCGGCCACTAGACTGTCAGACATTTGACGAACACAATCCCCTCCCTGACCGGGAAACCCGATGCGGCAGGATTGGAAGTTCTGGCTTCCGGCACTCGCGGCGATAAGCGGTGTGATGATCGCCGTGGGTGCGTCCTACTTCGGCGGGTTTCTCGGGATTGCGATTGCGGGGCTGGTGATCACGTTTGCGGCCGTCCGATACGATCTTGAGAAAAGCGACATGGGCGGTGGCTTTCCCTCGCCAAGCCTGTATGCCCGGCAGATCGAGGTTCGGGCGCAAATGACGCCGGACGAACGAAACGCCTACCGCGCGAACTTGCACGCCCTGTGGCGACCGCTCTTCATTGGTAGGACGATTGGAATCGGGCTGATTATCCTTGGGATCGGCGGCTATCTATTCCTGTAGTCGCCGCTCATTTGCGAACAAAAGGCGAAACGTGATTGCTGGTGCCTTGGGCGCGGGCACGTGATTCGCATGGACTACCTGGCAAGGCTCAATCCGGATCAGCGCGCGGCGGTCGAGCACGGCGTCGCGGACGGCGATCCGCGCCCGCTCCTGATCATCGCGGGCGCCGGCTCCGGCAAGACCGACACCCTGGCGCACCGCGTCGCGCACCTCGTGATGAACGGCGCCGACCCGCATCGCATCCTGCTGCTGACGTTCTCGCGCCGCGCCGCGGCCGAGATGGAGCGGCGCACCGAGCGCATCCTCAATCGCGCCGCGGGGACGAATGCGAGCGCAGGGCTGATCTGGTCCGGCACCTTCCATGCCATCGGGGCGCGTACCTTACGCGAATATTCCGAGCGCATCGGGCTCGACCGCTCGTTCACCATCCATGATCGCGAGGACGCCGCGGACCTGATGAATCTCGTGCGCCACGAGCTCGATTTCTCGCGCACCGAGAGCCGCTTCCCACAGAAAGGCACGTGTCTGGCGATCTATTCGCGTGCGGTGAATGCCGAGACGCCGCTTGAGGAGGTTCTCGGCAAGGCTTTTCCCTGGTGCGCCAACTGGGCTGCCGAGCTGAAAAAACTGTTTGCCGCATACGTTGAGGCAAAGCAGCGCCAGAACGTGCTCGATTACGACGACCTGCTGCTGTATTGGGCGCACATGCTGGCGGAGCGCGACTTCGCCGCCGAGATCGGCGCGCGCTTCGACCATATCCTGGTCGACGAGTATCAGGACACCAACCGCCTGCAGGCCTCGATCCTGCTGGCGCTCAAGCCCGACGGGCGCGGCCTGACGGTGGTCGGTGACGACGCGCAGTCGATCTATTCGTTCCGCGCCGCGACCGTGCGCAATATCCTCGACTTTCCCGGACATTTCACGCCGAAAGCGCGCATCGTCACGTTGGAGCGCAATTACCGGTCCACGCAGCCGATCCTTGCAGCGTCCAACGCCGTGATCGCGCTTGCGGCCGAGCGTTTCACGAAAAATCTCTGGTCGGAGCGCGAGGCTTCCGCGCGCCCGCTGCTGGTCGCAACACGCGATGAGGCAGATCAGGCGCGCTACGTGGTGGCGCGCGTACTGGAAAACCGCGAAGCGGGCCTGGCCCTGAAATCGCAAGCGGTGCTGTTCCGCACCTCGCATCACTCCGACACGCTCGAATTCGAGCTGACCCGCCGCAATATTCCTTATCTGAAGTTCGGCGGCCTGAAATTCCTCGAAGCCGCGCACGTGAAGGACGTGCTCGCTGCGTTGCGCTTTGCCGAAAACCCGCGCGACCGTGTCGCGGGCTTTCGCGTCACGCAGCTCGTGCCCGGCATCGGGCCGGCAAACGCGGCGCGCGTTCTCGACCGGCTCAACGGCCCCGATCCCGCCGCGACGCTGGTCACTTATGCGCCGCCGCGCGCGGGCACCGAATGGAAGGACTTCGTCACGCTGTTCGACGCGCTGTTCCGCCGCGCGGCGGGCTGGCCGGCCGAGCTCGAAGCGGTGCGGCGCTGGTATGCGCCGCACCTCGAACGGCTGCACGACGATGCGGCGGTGCGCACAGCCGACCTCGTGCAGCTCGAACAGATCGCATCGAGCTATCCGACGCGCGAGCAGTTCCTGACCGACCTCACGCTCGATCCGCCGTCCGCCACCTCGGATCAGGCCGGCGCGCCGCTGCTTGACGAGGACTACCTGATCCTCTCGACCATCCATTCCGCCAAGGGACAGGAATGGAAATCCGTGTTCGTGCTCAACGCGGTCGATGGCTGCATCCCGTCCGATCTTTCGACCGGCTCGACCGCCGAGATCGAGGAGGAGCGGCGGCTTCTTTACGTGGCGATGACGCGTGCCAAGGACCAGCTCGACGTGATGGTGCCGCAGCGCTTCTATACGCACAATCAGGCGAACCGCGGCGACCGCTACGTGCACGCGCTGCGCACCCGCTTCATTCCGGCGTCGGTCGCGCGGCATTTCGAGCAGCGCGTGTGGCCGAGCGCGCGGCAGAGCGCCGCCGCGGCGCAGCCGCAGGCGAAGATTGACGTGACGGCGCGGATGCGCGCGATGTGGCGGTGACTTTTCCCCAGGCACGGAGTGCTCCCTCCCCCTGAAAGGGGGAGGGTTGGGGTGGGGGTCAAGAAGGTGGTCAAGAAGATGATCCCCACCCGACCGCCGGCCGCGGTCGACCTCCCCTTTTCAAGGGGAGGTAAGCCGGAGAGGTTTGCGCTTTGCTACTTCTTCGGCAACTCCATGCCCGCGACGAACGGCGTGCTCGTCGCCGGCCCTTCGCCGACGATCATCAGCACGGCGTCCTCGTCCTTGGCCCCGTCGTAGTGCACCTGCTTGCCGTAGTGCGTCACCACGCTGCCGGCGGGCAGCGGCACGGTCGAATTCGCCGGGTCGAAATTTGGGCCCGAGCCGACCCACCATGTCCCTTTGACGACGGTGATGAAGCGATCGTTCGGATGGAAATGCGGCCGGCTGAAATGATTGCCGGCGAGCCATTTGGTGAGCACGACATAGAGCCCAGGCTTGGAGGGATCGCCCGCGATCACCGCCTGGGCGTTGCCGGCGCGCTCGTTAACGACCCACTTGACGTTCTCCGGCAGCGTGTAGGCCACGGCCTTCGGGTCCAGCTCCACGGCATTCGTGTTGCCGATCCACAGTGCCATCGCGGCCAAAACGATTCCCATGTGCTTCACGTGCGCCTCCCTTTTGTCCCGACCGAATTATCATATATTGGGCTGACCCGACACGCTTGAGGAGCTCCGAGAATGCCAGCATTGCCCGATTACAAGGTGTCGCCCTCGGTGCAGCCGAAGCCGCAGGAGTACGGCTACGACCTCGACCGCGCGCTCGCCTCGGTGATGGGGCTGCACGCGATCATTCCGAACGATGCCTTCACGGCCGAGACGCTCGGCACCGAGCGCGCCGGCAACGGCGTGCTGATCCGCGAGAACGGCATCGTGCTGACCATCGGTTACCTGATCACCGAGGCGGAGACGATCTGGCTGCACCTCAATGACGGCCGCGTCGTCCCGGGACACGTGCTCGGCTACGACCAGACGACCGGCTTCGGGCTGGTGCAGGCGCTCGCCAAGCTCGATCTGCCGGCGTTGCCGCTCGGCGATTCCACCATGATCCCGCTCGAGGAGAAGGTCGTGGTCGGCGGCGCGGGCGGCCGGCAGAAGTCGGTCGCGGCGCGCGTGGTCGGCAAGCAGGAGTTCGCCGGCTATTGGGAATACGTGCTCGATGAGGCGATCTTCACCGCGCCGGCGCATCCGAACTGGGGCGGCACCGCGCTGCTCGGGCCTGCGGGCGATCTGCTCGGCATCGGCTCGCTGCAGCTCGAGCGCGCGCGCGAGAAGGGACCGAACGAGCACCTCAACATGATCGTGCCGATCGATGATCTCAAGCCGATCCTCGACGACCTCTTGAAGTTCGGGCGGCCGAACCGCCCGCCGCGCCCGTGGCTCGGCCTGTATGCGACCGAGATCGAGGACAAGATCGTGGTGGTGGGCCTCGCGACGCGCGGGCCCGCGCAGGCGGTCGACATCCGCACCGGCGATATCATCCTGGCGGTCGCGGGCCGCGAGGTGAGCGAGCTTGCCACCGCGTTTCGCAAGATCTGGTCGCTCGGCAATGCCGGCGTCGACGTGCCGCTGCTGATCTATCGCGACGGCCGCACGTTCGAGGTGACGATCGCGTCGGGGGACCGCGCCCGGTTCCTCAAAGGGCCGAGCTTGCACTGAGCTCAGCCTGGTAGCCCGCATGGAACGAAGCGCAATGCGGGAGCGGCGACCCGGATTTCGCCATAGCGCGTCGCAGACGCGCGTAGACGCGCTTTAGGCTCATCCGGGCTACAAGCTACGTGCTCACACCACCACCGGCGTGCCGCCCGCGAGCACCGTCTGCATCCACGGGCGGTCGATGTTCTGCCCCGATACGATGACCGCGACGCGCTTGCCGCGCATCGTGTCGCGCTCGCGCATGAGCGCCGCGAAAGCCGCGGCCCCCGCTCCCTCGGCGAGCGTGTGCGTGTCGGTGTAGAGAATGCGGATCGCCTCGGCGATCTCGTCGTCGGTCACCTCGATCAGCCGCTCCATGCCGGCCTGCATGATCGACAGGGCTTCCTCGTCGGGAATGCGCACCGCCATGCCGTCCGCGAACGTGAGCGCCGAGTTGGTCGGCACGGCGCGGCCGGCATTGAGCGAGAGCCGGTAGGTGTTGGCGCGATCCGAGATCACGCCGATCACGCGCGCCTTGCGGGCTAGCGCGTCGCGCGCCGCGATCACGCCGCACACGCCCGAGCCGAGCCCGATCGGCACGTAGACCGCATCGAGCTCCGGCTCCGCGCCGAACAGCTCCACGGCATACGTCGACACGCCGAGCACGAGGTCGCGGTCGAACGACTTGCCGTATTCGTAACCGCGCTCCGCGGCGATTTCCGCCGCGCGCTCGCGCGCCTCGTCGAAGTCGCGGCCATGCTCGACCAGTTCGGCGCCGAACGCCATCATGGCGGCATTCTTCTCGCGCGAATTGCCGAACGGCACGACGACCGTGCAGGCGATGCCGGCGCGCGCGCAGGCGAACGCGAGCGATTGCCCGTGATTGCCGCGTGTCGCCGTGATGACGCCCTTCACGTGCGGCCGCTCGCGCTTCAGCCGCTCCGCATAGACGATGCCGCCGCGCACCTTGAAGGCGCCGGTCGGGGTGTGGTTCTCGTGCTTGATCACGACCTCGACGCCGGTACGCTGTTTCAAGAGCGGCCATGCAAACTGCGGCGTCGGCGGCATCGCGGCGTGCACGATCGCCGCCGCTGCTTCAAGTTCCGAAACGGAAAACACCATTACCGCATGATCACCGGACGCGCGGGCTCGACCCAGGCGATCTCGGCGATCATCTTCTTCACGATCGCCTGGCCGAACGAGTTGTGGTTCTCCGCCACCATCACGAACGAGCCGGGTCCGCCGGTCACGTTGCGGCGGTAGTATTCATCGAGCCCGCCGGGCGGATTGGTATGCTCGGGATTCCACGGCTGCGGCGTGTCGCTCAGGATCACTAGCCCGTTGATGGTGACGCCCTTGGCGAGCGCCTCGTCGCGCGCGGAGGCGATGTCGCGCCCCGAATTGTTGGTGCCGTCGCCGGAGACGTCGATGGTGCGCCGCGGCGCCTGGAACGGCGCGCGCTCGAGCACGCTCATGGAATAATCGAGGCCC
>VBAH01000064.1 GCA_005884685.1 Alphaproteobacteria bacterium | reverse complement strand
TCAGGCACGGGATCACCACGCTGACGATCGCCTTGGCGCCGGGCGGGGGCGCCATCGACGGTGCAGGCTGTGCGGCGGGGGGGCGCGCGCGCCAAACGAATGCCAGCGCGAGGAGGAACGGCAGCGTCGCGAGTGTCTTCCAGACGAGATCGTTGTACGGGATGTAGACCGGTCGGTAGAGCAGGAACGCGCCGAGCGTCAGCGCCCAGGCCGGCGCGCCGGCGCCGAGCGGGATCAGCGGCACCAGTGCGAGAAAATACCAGGCGTAGTTCGGTGACATCAGCACGAGACCCGCCGTGAGCAGAAGGATCACGTCCGAGACGGAGTCGCGCGGCGTGGGTTCGGGACGGAAAGCCACACGCAGCGCCAGCCAGACCATGACGGCGGCGGCGCTGAGAACATAGGCCGCGGTGAGGCCGGGACTCTTTCCGAACAGCGTCTGGATCAGCAGCGTGAGCCAGATGCCTTCGCCGCTGGTCAGCCCCTCCTCGGCGAGATAGCCGGAGCCGAGAAAGCCGAACACCGCATTGCCGGCGCCGAGGTAAGGCAGGTAGCACACGAGAATCGTGGCGGTCACGGCGAGCGGCACGCGCCAGTCCCAGCGCCGCCAGAATGCCGGCAGGACGAACAGCGCATAGGGCTTCACCAGCATCGCGAGCGCCACCGCGACGGCGCCCGCAACGCGGCGCGCACCCACCAGCAGCCAGACACCGAGCAGCATCAGCGCGACCATCAGGGCTTCGACATGGCCGTTGTTGGCGATCTCCCACACGGCGAGCGGATGCCACGCGTAGGCCACGACGCCGGCCACCGGCAGATCGAGACGGCGCAGCAGGCCGATCAGCAGCGCGACGATCGCGATCTCGCACGCCACCGTGGCGAGCCGCATCACGGCGAGCGTCTCGCCGACGCGCGTGACCAGCAAGAAGAACATCTCGGCGAGCGGCGGATAGGCGGTCAGCGCGTAGTCGGCACGGTTGATGTGCGGATAGATCGCGGCATCGCGCAGTGCCGCGAGCGCCGGATCGGCCGGCACATGAGCATACGGATTGATGCCGGCGGCCTGGACGCGGCCGTCCCAGATGTAGCGGTAGAGGTCGGTCGAGAGCAGCGGTTCTTCGCTGACCAGCAACAGGCGCATCGCGAGCGCAAAGCCGAGCACGATGAACAGGCCGATGCGCCCGGGTGCCGCCGCGGAGAGGCGCGTCGCCCCGATCGTCAGACATCCCGACGCGATCACCGCCGGGATGAAAACGCCATAACCGAAGGAGCGGACGATCCACGGCCCGGCCGCGACGAACGCCAGCAGCGCGCAACCGACGGCGGACAGTCCCGCGAGCGTCGCAAGCTCACGCCGCGCGGAAGTCAGCGTCATCGCGCCGATCGCGCCCGCTGCGGCGCCGCGCGGGCCGCGAGATAGGCGCGCGTCGCGGGCGCGGCCGCGCCCCGCAATCCGGCCTGCGCGAACGGCAGCGGCTCGCCGGCAAGTTCCGACTGCAGCAGGGCGAGCGTCTCCGCGTCGTCGACGTCGTACCAGCCCGGCACGTTGACCACCGGCACGCCGATCTCGGCGGCGCGCTCGACCGTTGCCTGGTGCACGGCGGAGGTGCTCCACGGAATGTCCTCGAACAGCCGCGCGTGCATCCGCGACAGGCCGATCAGCGTGTAGCCGCCGTCGAGCGCGGGGCTGAGCACGACACCGCCACGCCGGGTGGCGTCGGCCGCGGCGCGCAGGATCCCGGCCGGGAGCGTCGGGCTGTCGGCGTTCACCATGATCGCGCCGGCATGGCCGGCGGCGAGCAGTTCGCACATCGCCGTCACCAGCCGGGTGCCGAAATCGCCCTCGCATTGAGGCAGCAGCCGGAATCCAGGTGGCAGCAGTGCCCGCACCCCCGCCTCGCTCCCGGCGGGCGTGTAGACCGCGTAGCCGGTCGCGCTAACGTCCCGCGCCGCCTCGCCGATCGTCGCCGCGAGGTCGCGGATGAAGCAGGCGGAGAGCCGCGCGCACTCGTCAGGACGCAGCGGCGGCGACAGCCTTGTCTTCGAATGCCCGGCCGCCGGCGTCTTGCAGAAAATCCCGATCGCGACTGGCTGCATCCCGCTCCCCGAATGCTGTCTGCAGCCAAACGATGGACTGCCGCGCGAGTTCCGTCACTTCACAATCGCTCAAGGTGCCGTCGCGGCCCGAACACGGGCCTGTGACGATCCTGAGGCGGATAATCCCGGCCGGAGAAATGCTTAGGTGCGGGCGCAGCGACGGTGTATGCTGCCTTATTACCGGCATGTCGAAACGGCCTTCAGGGCGCCGGTAGCTGAGAGATGCGTGCGCTCCCGCCTGCAACGGGAGTGCCGTGCGCAAAATCCACACAACGCGAAATGGCTGGCTGGCGCACGCCGGCCGGCTGCGGGTTGCGTAAAGGGCGAGGGAAATCATGGCGACGCTGCAACTTTACGCGATCTGGATGCTGCTGTCGGTCGGCGTGGCGGGGGCATTCCTCGCCTGGTGGATCATGTGAGGGTGACGCGAAGTGCGATAACTGAACGTCCGTTGGAAAGGCCACCTTCATGCGCTTCTACATCTTCAAATCCGAGACGCGAAAAGCGCTGCAGGCCTTCGCGAGTGACCCAGCCGGCGCCAAGCTGCCGAAGCAACACGGGCCGTGGACCGTGACCGGTATCGTGGGCCCGACCAGCGCGCCGCCGCACAACATCTCGCGCGCCGTGATCGAGAAGGCGATCGCGGCGGAAGGCTTTCAGCTTTGGCGCATGAAGAAAGAGGCGAGCGCGTAGCCGGCGGCGCTTGCGTGCAATTTGGCCGGCATCCGGCCGCGCAGGGCCGTTGACGCGACCGCATCGGCTGGCCGCGCGCAATTCATCCGCCCTGAATGCTGGCGCACCGACGCCGAAGCGACAGCCGGTCGGCATCGCGTTGCGGCGCGCCGTCGCGAGAGCCCTCAATTGACCTTTCGAGCCGATGGGGCATCCCAAAGGATAATGTCCTTCGCCAAAGGCGGTCCCTAACACCATACCAACGTCGTTCGCGACGCGCCGATGTAAGGGATTGTTAACCAAACCGCCCTTAGTTGAGGCACCGGGGACCTGCAATGGTCGAGGGGATTTTCATGAAACGCGCACTGACAGTTTCGGCTCTCTTGATCGCCAGCGCCATGCCGGCGCTTGCCGCGGACATCCCGTACAAGGCGCCTCCACCCATGATGGCGCCGCCTGTCTACAACTGGACCGGCTTCTACGTCGGCATCAACGGCGGCTACAGCTTCGGCCGCTCCAGCCGCGACATCAGCTTCTTCGACGCCGCAACCGGTTTGCCGATCCTGCCCGGCGTCGGCTCGAACCTCGCCGGCGGCACTGAGCTGAGCGGCGGCCTGTTCGGCGGCCAGATCGGCTACAACTGGCAGGCCGGCAACTGGCTTCTCGGCATCGAGACGGACGCGCAGTGGACCGGCCAGCGCGGCAGCGCGAACTTGCTCTGCGCGGGACTGGTGTGCGTGCCCGGCGCGACGGCGCTGCCGGCCGGCGTGCTCGGCACGGCGGCGACGGTCGAGCAGAAGCTCGAGTGGTTCGGCACCTTGCGCGGCCGCGGCGGCATCCTGTTTTCGCCCATGTTCCTTGCATACGTGACCGGCGGCGCCGCATACGGCACGGTGAAGAACGACGTGGCGCTGGCAACGGTCACGGCCGCCGGCGTCCCTGTGGCCGTCACGGGCTCGAACAGCAGCAGCCGCTTCGGCTGGACCCTCGGCGCGGGCGTCGAATGGGCGTTCATCCCGAACTGGAGCGCGAAGCTCGAATATCTCTATATGGATCTCGGCACGTCGAGCAGCACCGCGCGCCTCGTCACGCCCGCGATCGGCGCATCGCTGAGCGCCCGCACCACCGACAGCATCGTGCGCGCCGGTATCAATTACCGGTTCTGAGCAGACACGATTGGTCATCCGTGGTTGGCGCTGACGCCGCCCCCGCGTTGACTTCCCACCACACGAGGCTACGATCTCGTCGGCTGCTGTGATCTTCGCGATCGCAGCAGCCACGACATCAGACGAACCCTGCGGGAGAGACCGGCTGCGCACTGCTCGCGCGGCCGGCGCCGAAGGCGCAACCGCCCCGGAAACGCTCAGGCAAATGGACCGCAGGGGGATGAGACTCTGGAAAGCAGGCACGCCGTGAGGCGTGCCTCACCGACGGAGTAAGCTGGGCTTGTTTCGTCACGGCCGCCCGGCCATGACGAAGAGGCAATAGCGAAATCTCTCAGGTTCCGCGACAGAGGGGGCTCGAACGGGTAGGTTGCCCGCGCGAGTCCCATTTTGCGGAACCGGTCATGACAGAAGCGCCCGACACAGTTGAGACAACCGACACGCAGGCCCTCGCGCCGGCGCCGTCGCATCCACCCGAGGCGTCCGCGGTCGCGGCCGGCGAGGCCGCGCCGCAAGCCGATCCCGCTCCGCTTCTGAAGACCCCGCTGCACGGACTGCATGGCGCACGCGGCGGCCGCATGGTGCCCTTCGCCGGCTACGAGATGCCAGTGCAATATGCCGACGGCATCATTGCCGAGCACAATCATGTGCGCAACGCCGCCGGCCTGTTCGATGTCTCGCACATGGGCCAGGCGTTCCTGGTCGGCGCCGATCACGAGACCGTCGCGCCTGCGCTCGAAGCCCTGGTGCCCGCCGATATTCTCAATCTCGCCCCCGGCCGCCAACGCTACACGCAGCTCACCGACGCGAACGGCGGCATTCTCGATGACCTGATGGTGACCCGCTCGGCCGATCCGGACGAAGACGGCGTGCTGTTTCTCGTGGTCAACGCGGCGACCAAGCAAGCCGACTATGCGCACATCGCGGCGCATCTGCCCGCCGGCGTGCGGCTCTTGCGCGCCGGCCATCGCGCGCTGATCGCCGTGCAGGGGCCGATGGCGCGGCAGGCGGTCGGGCGGCATTGCCCCGAAGCCGTACCGATGCCGTTCATGAGCGCGATCACCACGCGCTTCGATGGCATCGATTGCCACATCAGCCGCTCCGGCTACACCGGCGAAGACGGCTACGAGATTTCCTGCAAGGCGACGCGCGTGCGCGCGATCGCGGAGCGGCTCTTGTCCGAACCGAGCGTGAAGCTGATCGGGCTCGGCGCACGCGACTCGCTGCGCCTCGAAGCGGGCTTGTGCCTGTACGGGCATGACATCGACACGAGCACGTCGCCGGTCGAGGCCGCGCTGACCTGGTCGATCCAGAAGCGGCGGCGCGCCGAAGGAGGCTTTCCCGGCGCCGAGCGCATCCAGCGCGAGATCGCGGAAGGGCCGGCGCGCGTGCGCGTCGGGATCAAGCCGGAAGGACGCGCCCCTGCGCGCGAGGGCACCGAGATCACGCTCGACAATAAACCGATCGGGAAGGTCACATCGGGCGGCTTCGGCCCGAGCGTCAATGGTCCGATCGCAATGGGTTACGTCGAGGCGCGCTATGCCGCGCCCAACACCGCGGTGATACTGATGGTGCGCGGCAAGCCGATGCCGGCACGCGTCGCCGCGCTGCCGTTCGTGCCGCACAACTATGTTCGCTGAGATGGAGATGCCCGCTTTCGCGGGCATGAGCGGCAATCAGGGTCTGCGACAGGAGGCTGGATGACCACACGCTACACCAAGGACCACGAATGGATCCGCCTCGACGGCGATGTCGCAACCGTGGGCATCACCGAGCACGCGCAAAATGCGCTCGGCGATATCGTCTATGTCGAGCTGCCCGAGATCGGCCGCGCGCTCGAGAAGGGCGGCGAGGCCGCGGTGGTCGAATCGGTCAAGGCCGCGAGCGATGTCTACGCGCCGGCGACGGGCGAGGTGGTCGCCGTCAACCAATCGCTCGACGGCGCGCCCGGCACGATCAACGAGGATGCCGAGGGGAAGGGCTGGTTCTTCCGCCTGAAGCTCAACGCGCCCGAGCAATTGAACGATCTCATGAGCGGGGAGCAGTACAAGGAATTCCTCAAGACGCTCGAATGACGAGCAACGGGCCTTCCACGAGCATGAAGGAGCGGCACCTGGCACACGAATATCGCGCGACCGTGAAGTGGCGCCGCGAGGGCGACGCCAAGTTCACCGACCAGCGCTACAGCCGCGGACATACCTGGAGCTTCGACGGCGGAGTGACAGTTCCGGCGTCCTCCTCGCCGCTCAGCGTTCGTCTGCCCTATTCGGTGGCCGAGGCGGTCGATCCCGAGGAGGCATTCGTCGCCGCGGTCGCGAGCTGTCACCTGCTGACGTTCCTCTACGTCGCGGCGAAACGGGGGTATGCGGTTGATTCCTATGCGGATGAAGCTGTCGGCGAGATGACAAAGAACGAACGCGGAAAGCTCTGGGTTTCCAAGGTGATCCTGTCGCCCGCGATCGCGTTCACAGGCGAGCCGCGGCCGTCGCGCGAGCAATTCGAAGAGCTGCATCACCTCGCGCACGAGGAGTGCTTCATCGCGAATTCGGTGAAGAGCGAGGTGGTCGTTCAGGGCGCGATGTCGTTCGTGTGAGCAACATTGAAAAGAACAAGGCGAACAACGCGATGCGCTATCTTCCTCTGACGCCGCAAGACCGCTCCGAGATGCTGGCGCGCATCGGCGCCGCCGACATCGATGCGCTGTTCGCCGACATACCGGCGGACAAGCGGCTGACCTCATTGCCGGACTTGCCGCGCACGAAATCCGAGATCGAGGTCGAGCGCATGCTCGGCCGCATGGCTGCGAAGAATATCGCGGCGGGATCCGCGCCGTTCTTCGTCGGCTGCGGCGCGTACAAGCATCACATCCCGGCGAGCGTCGATCATCTTATTCAACGTTCTGAATTCCTCACCTCGTATACGCCGTACCAGCCTGAGATCGCGCAGGGAACGCTGCACTATCTGTTCGAATTCCAGACACAGGTCGCGCTCTTGACCGGCATGGAGGTGGCCAACGCCTCGATGTACGACGGCTCGACAGCGTGCGCCGAAGCGGTGCTGATGGCGCACCGCATCACCAAGCGGAAAAAGGCGGTGCTCGCCGGAAATCTGCATCCTCACTATCGCGAGACGGTCGAAACTCTATCGGGCATGTCGGATCATGCGGTCCTGGCGCTGCCGCCGTCACCGCAAGGCACGGAGGATATCGCGGCGGCGATCGACAACGAGACAAGCTGCGTGGTGGTGCAGACGCCTGATTTCTATGGCCATTTGCACGATCTCAAACCGATTGCCGAGAAGGCGCACGCCGCCGGCGCGCTGCTGATCGCGGTGGTGACCGAGGTGGTTTCGCTCGGTCTGGTCACGCCGCCGGGCGCGATGGGCGCGGACATCGTCGTCGGCGAGGGGCAGTCGATCGGCAACGCGCTGTCGTTCGGCGGGCCTTATGTCGGACTATTCGCGAGCCGCATGAAGTACGTGCGGCAAATGCCCGGCCGGCTGGTCGGCGAGACCGTCGACGCCGAAGGCAAGCGCGGCTTCGTGCTCACGCTTTCGACGCGCGAGCAGCATATCCGGCGCGAGAAGGCGACCTCGAACATCTGCACCAACTCCGGGCTCTGCACGCTTGCGTTCAGCATTCATCTCTCGCTGCTCGGCGAAGCGGGACTGCGGAAACTCGCGCGCATCAATCACGCGAATGCGGTGAAGCTTGCCGATGCGCTCGGCGCCGTGCGCGGCGTCGAAGTGCTCAACGGCACGTTCTTCAACGAGTTCACCATCCGCGTTCGCGGCGACGCGGCGGAAATCGTCGAGCAGCTTGGCCGCCGCGACATCCTCGGCGGCGTGCCGGCGTCGCGGCTCGATCCAGGACGGCCGGAGCTGCGCGATCTGATCATCGTTGCCTCGACCGAAGTGAACACCGACGAGGATCGCGCGGCCTACGCGCAGGCGCTCGAGGAGGTGCTGGCATGAACCGCCAGGGCCGCCCCACGCAGCCGATCGAGGCGCTCGCCATCGCACCGGACACCTTTACCGGCAATCGTGCGCTGCGCATCGAGGAAGCGCTGATCTTCGAAATCGGTCGCCCGGAAGTGACCGGCGTCGATCTCGACGAGCCCGCCGCATTTACGGCACGCCTCGGCGGTCTCGAACGCAGGGACATCGGCCTGCCGGGCCTCTCCGAGCCGGAAGCCGTGCGCCATTACGTGCGGCTCTCGCGCATGAACTACGGCATCGACTCCGGCGTGTTTCCGCTCGGCTCATGCACGATGAAGCACAACCCGCGCCTGAACGAGAAGATGGCGCGGCTGCCCGGCTTCGGTGATGTCCATCCGCTGCAGCCGCAATCGACCGTGCCGGGTGCGCTCGCGCTGATGGCCGAACTGTCGCGCTGGCTGTGCGAGCTGACCGGCATGCCGGCGGTCGCGCTCTCGCCCAAGGCGGGCGCGCATGGCGAGCTGTGCGGCATGATGGCGATCAAGGCGGCGCTCGCCGCGCGCGGCGAGAAGCGCTCCGTCGTGCTGGTGCCGGAATCGGCGCACGGCACGAACCCGGCCACAGCAGCGCTGCTCGGCTATCGCGTCGAGTCGATCCCGGCGCGCCCGGACGGCACAGTCGATCCCGCGGAGGTGAAGAAACATCTGTCAAACGACGTCGCCGCCATCATGCTGACCAACCCGAACACCTGCGGTCTGTTCGAGCGCGACGTGGTGGCGATCGCCGACGCTGTGCACGCAGCGGGCGCGTACTTCTATGCCGACGGCGCGAACTTCAATGCGATCGTCGGGAAAGTCCGACCGGGCGATCTCGGCGTCGACGCCATGCACATCAACCTGCACAAGACCTTCTCGACGCCGCATGGCGGCGGCGGGCCGGGCGCAGGTCCGGTGACGCTGTCGGCCGCGCTGAGCGACTTCGCGCCGCTGCCTTATGTCGTTACCGATGCGGACAGTGTGCGCCTCGTCGAGCACGCGCAGGATGGTGATGGCAAGCCGTTCGGCCGCATGTGTGCGTTCCACGGCCAGGCGGGCATGTTCGTGCGCGCGATGAGCTACATGCTGGCGCACGGCTCCGACGGCATGCGGCAAGCGTCCGAGGATGCGGTGCTCAATGCCAACTATGTGAAGGCTGGATTGCGAGACCTGATGTCGCTGCCGTTCGGCGATGGGCCGTGCATGCACGAGGTGCTGTTCGACGATCGCTGGCTCGAGGGTACCGGCGTCTCGACCCTCGACTTCGCCAAGGCGATGATCGACGAGGGCTATCACCCGATGACGATGTACTTCCCGCTGGTGGTGCATGGCGCGATGCTGATCGAGCCGACCGAGTCGGAGAGCAAGGCCTCGCTGGATCTGTTTGTCGCGGCCTTGCGCGCTCTCACAATGGCGGCGAAGCGCGGCGACATCGCGCGCTTCTCCGGCGCGCCCTATTATGCGCCGCGGCGACGCCTCGACGAGACGCGCGCCGCGCGGGCTCCGGTGCTGCGCTGGAGCAAGCCTGCCGGCCAGGAAGCGGCGGAATAGCGCCCCGGCACGAAAAACCGTTGGCACCCGCCGCGGAATCATGCAATCTCCGTGCAATCATAGGTGTACGGGGTGGCTAAAGATCGCATTCTGGCCTTGCGGCGAACGCTCGCCGACCTGCATTCGCAATCGGCCGTTTGGGCTTGGTTCCTGACGGTCAGCGCGGCGGCCGCGTATCTCCTGTGCTTCGCCGGCGCCGCATTGGTCGAGCCGATCGGCGTTCGCGTGCTGAGCGCGCTCGCGCTCGGGCCTCTCATCGCGCTGCTGTTTCGCATCGCGCACGACGCCGGCCACGGCAGCCATGTCGCAAATGCGCGCCTCGCGCGGATCATCGGGCAGGTGTCGCAGTTCCCCTCCTACCATCCCTACAGCATCTGGCTGTTGCTGCATAACGGGCGGCATCATTCGTTCACCAACCTGCGCGACCGCGACTATATCTGGATCCCGCTGAGCAAGGCCGAATACGACGCACTGCCGCTGCTCGGCCGCGCGCTGGAGCGCGCCTATCGCACGCTGCCGGGACTGGGACTCTATTATCTTTATGCCATCTGGTGGCGAAAGATGGCGATGCCGACGCATTCATTTCTGCAGAAGGACAAATTGGTCTATCGGATCGATCGCCTGATCGTGCTCGCGTTCTTCGTCGGCCAACTCGCCGTCCTCACCATCGGCGTCACGGGTCCTGCGGACTTCGCGGTGCGCTTCGTCCTGGCGATCGCGCTGCCGTTTGTCGTGTTCAACTGGCTAGTGGGCTTTGCCAGCCTGCTCAATCACACGCATCCGGGCGTTCCGTGGTTTGCCAGGCGCGACGAATGGGATTTCTACACCGGGCAGGTGAACTGCACGGTGCACATGCAGGTGCCCTCCTGGATGGTGTTTTTCCTGACCGACGTCGGCCTGCACGGCGCGCATCACATCGACCCGCGCATTCCGATCTGGAGTCTCGACAAGGCCGAGCCGCGTATTGTCGCTTCAGCGGCGCCCGACATCGTGTTCGAGAAATGGACGCTGCGGCGCCATCGCGACATCATGCGCCGCTGCAAGCTTTACGATTACGACACGCACCGATGGCTCGACTTTGCCGGATGTCCGACCGGGCCGGAGATCTTCACCGCCGAGACGAGCGCAGCCCTTCGCACCCATGCCGGCCGTCGCTCGTTCCTGCCTCACGAGGCCGCAGCCTGAAGGCGAGGCGGCGCGCGCCGGCGTTCGCGCCTTACAACGCCATGTTCATCGGCTCGGCGTAATACCGGAAGCCGTCGCCCTGCTTCGCGGCCTCCGGGGCCCGCAGTTTGCACCCTCCAACGCAGGCGAATGCGTGGCTGGGAAAAGATGGCGCGCTGACGACGCCGTCTCGACAGCCCGCCGCGCATCCGCGGCGGGCTGTTTTGCTGCGGTTCCGGACCCGGTTACGCCTGCGTAACGATTTCCCCATACGGTGGACGCAGCAACCTCAATGCGCGCCCTCCGATGGCATCCAACCGCAGAAAATCAATTCGCCGCACGATTGCCTACCGCGCCCGGATCTTTGCGAGCGACGGATCGTGGGACATGGATTGCCGCGTGCTCGACGTGTCGCACAGCGGCGCCAAGCTTGCCGTCGAGCAGCCAGCCAAGCTGCCGCAGGCCTTCATCCTCGCACTGTCGATGCAGGGAAACGCCACGCGCCGCTGTCGCCTGGTTTGGACCACGGAGCGTGAGATCGGCGTCAGATTCGAGCGGTCGCCCGCGGCGCACGCTTAATTGAGCTTGGTCTTTACGTCCGCGATGCCACGCGTGACGAGGTCGTCCGCGACCTTGCCTTTCACGGACTCCAGCAAGATCTTTTCTGCTGCCGAGGCTGCGGCATCGGCGGCGGCGGCGCGCACATCGGCCACCGCTTGCGCCTCAGCCTGCGCGATCTTGGTTTCGGCGAGCTTGGTGCGGCGCGCGACGAACTCTTCCATCTTGGTCTTCGTTTCGGCCGCGATCCGCCCGGCCTCCGCTTTCGCACCTTCGATGATGGCGACGGCCTCCTGGTCAGCCTGCCGCTGCTTTGCCTTGTATTCGGCAAGCAGCTTCTGCGCCTCTTCCTTCAGGCGGCGCGCCTCGTCGAGCTCGGCCTGCACGCGCTTGCCGCGGTCGTCGAGCGCACTGAGCAGCATCTTCGGCACGCCGACATAGACGAGAATGCCGACAAAGAGCACGAAGCCTACCGCGACCCAGAATTCCGGCTCTGTGAGGAACGGCATGGCAGGTCCTATCGCTTGAGCGTCTCGTCGACCGCCGCCGCGACCGCGGGTGCGGGTGGCGCGGTGCCGATCAGCTGCTCCACGATCGCACTTGCGGTTTCCACCGCAATGCCGCGCACATTGGCCATCGCGGCGGACTTGGTTGCGGCGATCTGCTGCTCGGCTTCGGCAAGCTGGGCATTCAGCTTTGCCTCGAGCGCCTTGCGGCGCTCCTCGGCCTCGGCGTTGAGCTTGTCGCGGATTTCGGCGCCGATCGCTTGCGCGCGGCTGCGGGCATCCGCAAGAGCCTTTTCATAGGCCGCAAGTGCCGCTTCCGATTCCTCCTTGGCGCGCTGCGCCTCGGCGAAATCATCCTCGATGCGGCTGGAGCGCTGCTCGATGATGCCGCCGATGCGCGGCACCGCGATGCGCGAGATCAGAAGGTAGAGCGCTACGAAAGTGATGACCAGCCAGACGATCTGAGAGGCGAACGTCTCCTTCTGGAACGGCGGAAAGCCGCCCCCGTGCTCGCTCGCCGGAACGTGCTCGGTCGACGTCGTCGTTTTCTGATTCTGCGCCATGATCAAGCTCGGCGGAGCGGCACGGCCGCCCCGGTTGCGGCTAACGGACTAGAGCGCGAACAGCAGCAGCAGCGCGATCAGCAGCGAGAAGATGCCGAGCGCTTCGGTCACCGCAAAGCCGAAAATCAGGTTGCCGAACTGGCCCTGTGCGGCCGACGGATTGCGCAGCGCGGCGGCAAGGTACTGGCCGAAAATCAGGCCCACGCCGACGCCGGCGCCACCCATGCCGATGCATGCGATACCCGCGCCAATGTATTTCGCGGCGACTGGATCCATTTGAAAGCTCCTTTTCGGGGTTGTGTTCGGGTCAGTGGCCCGGGTGAATCGCATCGTTGAGATAGATGCAGGTGAGGATCGTGAACACGTAGGCCTGGAGGAACGCGACCAGAAGCTCGAGCGCGGTGAGCGCGATCACCATGCCGAGCGGCAGCACGCCGCCGACCCACCCGATGATCCCGAGACCCGCACCCAGGAGCGGAATGAATCCCGCGAAGACCTTCAGCGCGATGTGGCCGGCCAGCATGTTCGCGAACAGACGAATGCTGTGCGAGACCGGCCGCAGGAAGAACGAGAACACCTCGATGAACACCACCAGCGGCAGGATGAACATCGGAATGCCGCTCGGCACGAACAGCCTGAAGAACTTCAGGCCGTTCTTCCAGAAGCCGTAGACCAGCACCGTAACGAATACGAGCAGCGCGAGCGCGACCGTGATGATGATGTGGCTGGTTACCGTGAATGTGTACGGGATCAGCCCGACGAGGTTCGCAACGAGAATGAACATAAAGAGCGCAAACACGAGGGGAAAGAACCTCATGCCCTCGCTGCCGGCGGTACTTCGTATCGTGGTTGCGATGAACTCGTAGGAGAGCTCCGCGAGCGATTGCATCCGGCCGGGGACAAGGCTGCGCGACGACGTCATGCCGACCAGCAGCAGCCCGATGATCCCGACGGCGATCAGCATGAACAGCGACGAATTGGTGAACGCGATCTCCTGCCCGCCGATGTGGCCGATCGTGAAGATCTTGTTGATCTGGAATTGATGAATCGGATCGGCGGCCATGACCGGTCGTCTCGTCTGTCCTTACGGCGCCCGCGGGCGCGCTAGTCTTTGCGGCGTTCGATGGTCGAGTCCGGAACGCCTCCGGACACCACGCCCGCCTGACGCATCACATTCAGCACGCCGGCCGTGAAGCCGAGCAGCGCGAACGCGAACATTCCCCACGGCAAGGTCCCGAGCCATCTGTCGATCAGCCAGCCGAGACCTGCACCGACCAGCACACCTGCGACAAGCTCGGAGGAGAGCCGGAAACCGCGCGCGAACCCCGAATGATCGGTGACCGCCCGCGAGGCAGGACCTGTGTCGGAGCGATCCGGACTAGCCTGCTCGAGCCGTTCGCCGAGACGCTTGAGCCTCGCGGAGAGGGCGGCTTCGTCAGTCGGCTGAGCGCTGTCATCGTCCCGCCCGCGCGTGTCACCGGACATCGTCCAAACCCGCGAAGCCAAGGAAATTTGACGCTTTCGCCTTCGCCGCCCTTAAAGCCGCGCGGACCATACTGACCGACCACTATGGTGTCAAGAATTGGCCATTAGGCGGTAAGCAGTTGAACTTTCATATAAAAAGGCTTGTCGCGAGGCGCGCAACCGGCCCTTCCGGAAGGCATTCTGTCGCGCTGCGGAAAGCGGTCGCGCTCCCCGCCACGCCAGTGCCGCAAAACGCGCCCAGATTCCGAAGCCGAGGAAAATCTTGGGAGCCGACCGATGCGCACGTTGCCGTTGCTTGTCCTGGCGCTGCTTGCGTTGGCGCCGCCGGCGCAGGCGCAGACCCCGCCGGACAGCGAGAACGGCCGCTATACCTTCAGCCAGGTCCCCGACGGCATGGTGCGGCTCGATACCCGCACCGGCGCCGTTTCGCTCTGCGCCAGGAAGGAGGCCGGCTGGGCCTGCAACACGGTGCCGGACGAGCGGCTCGCGCTCGAGAATGAGATCGCGCGGCTGCAGCGTGAGAATGGCGCGCTCAAGAAGGATATGCTGGCGCGCGGCCTGCCGTTGCCCGGCGGCGTTGCGAGCGCGCCATCGCCGCAGCAGCGCGAGTTGAACCTGAAGGTGCCGCTGCCGAGCGATGCCGAGATCGACCGCGTGATGAGCGCGCTCGAGAAGATGTGGCGCCGGCTCCAGGAGATGGTGCAGAAGGCGCCCGGCAGCGACAAAATCTAACTCTGCGTCATTCCGGGGGCGCCGGAGGCGCGAGCCCGGAATCCATAACCCCGAACCGTTCAACTCGTTCGCTGTCGTGGTTATGGATTTCGGCCCTCGCGGCGCTCGGCCGGAATAACGGGTTAGAAATACCGATCGACGAACGTCTTCATCCGCGCGACCGCCTCGTCGCGCTGCCGGTTCGGCAGGCTCAGGAATCCGTGGCAGGCGCCGGGATGGATCGCAAGCTCGGCGGCATTTCCCGACGCCAGCCAGCGCGGCGCCATGAACAGCGAGTCGTCGAGCAGCGCGTCGCGCGTGCCGACCGAGAAGAGCGCGGCCGGCATGCCGCGCAGATCCGCATAAAGCGGCGACACGTCGGGATTCGACATGTCGGTGCCGGGCAGCAGGAAGCTCTTGCGAAAGGCTTCGATCGCCGGCGTGTTGAGCACGAGCTTTTCCTCGCCCCAGTTGCGCGCGCTTGGCGTCATCCCGATATCGAAGCAGCCGTAATTTAGCAGCGCCACCGAGAACGGCGAAAGCTGCCGGCGGTCGCGCAGGCGCAAGAGCGTGACGGCGGAAAGATGGCCCCCGGCCGACTCGCCGCCGATCGCAAGCTTGCTCAGGCCGAAATGCTGCGCGCCTTCGCGCGCGATCCATAGCGCGGCCGCCTCGCAGTCGTCGGGTGCGCACGGATAGGGGTTCTCCGGCGCGAGCCGGTACTTCACCGACACGCAGGTGAGGCCGACGACGTCGGCGATACGCTCGAGCAGCGGATCGTTCTGGTCGGGCGCGCCGATCGACCAGCCGCCGCCGTGAATGTGGAAGTAAAGTCCGCGCGGATGCTTCGCCGCGATGATGCGCAGCTCCATCGCACCGGAAGGCCCGGGGATCGTCATCGTCTCGGCGCGCGGGGACTTCGGAGCGGGCGGAAACGCGCCGATACCGGCGATGCGGCGCGCGCGGATTTCCTGGATGGTCAGGCCGACCGGTTCGGCGTTGAGCCGGCGCACGATCTCGTCGTTGACCGCGCGGGTGTCGGGCGGAATGGCGGCAGCGTCGAACAGCGCGGGGTCGATCGAGAGCGGCGAGGACATGCGGCGGGAATTCTGTGATGTTGGCGTATCATCAAAGCCGATCGGCGCCTGCGGGTCCAGTCCGTGGAACTTTTTGCAGGCCGGACCGTTGGAGGGCGCTGCATTCCCATGGGGCGCCTCCTGAAACACCGCCCGGCCGCACCGCGCCTTCCCGGCATCCTCGCGCTTGCCGTCCTGGCGACGGCCATCGCGGTCACGCCCGCGTGGTGCGCGGAGGGCAAGACTGGCGCGTCCGAAGCGCATTTGATCGGACAGATCATCCTGCTGATCGTCGCGGGCCGGCTGCTCGGCGAGGCGATGCTGCGGCTCGGACAGCCCGCCGTGATGGGGCAGTTGATCGCAGGTATCCTGCTCGGGCCGTCCGTACTCGGCGCGCTCTGGCCCGAGGCAGAGCAATTCCTGTTTCCGCGATCGCCCGAACAGAAGGCCATGCTCGACGGCATCGCGCAGTTCGGCATCCTGCTGCTGCTGCTGCTTGCCGGCATGGAAACCGAGCTTGCGCTGGTGCGTGACGTGCGCCGCGCAGCGTTCAGCGCCTCGCTCAGCGGCATCGCGCTGCCGTTCGCCTGCGGGCTCGCGCTCGGCTTTGCGTTGCCCGACTCGCTGCTGCCCGATCCGCAGAAGCGGGTCGTCACCGCGCTTTTCCTCGGCACCGCACTCTCGATCTCCTCGGTGAAGATCGTCGCCAGCGTGGTGCGCGACATGGGCTTCATGCGGCGCAATGTCGGCCAGGTCATCCTCGCCTCGGCGATCATCGACGACACCGTCGGCTGGATCATCATTGCGATCACGTTCGGACTGGCCGGCCAGGAGAACTTCAACTGGCTTTCGGTGCTCGGCAATGTCGGCGGCACGCTGCTGTTCCTGGCGTTCAGCTTCACGCTCGGCCGGCGCCTCGTCTTCAAGGTGATCCAGTTCAGCAACGATCATTTCCGCGGCGAGGCGCCCGTGATCGCCGCAATCCTGGTGGTGATGGGTACGTTCGCGCTGATCACGCAGCTGCTCGGCGTTCACACCGTGCTCGGCGCATTCGTCGCCGGTATTCTGGTGGGCGAGTCCCCCATTCTCACCGAGGAGATCGACCGCCAGTTTCGCGGACTGGTCGCGGGGCTGTTCATGCCGGTGTTCTTCGGCCTTGCCGGCTTGAGCGCGGACCTGACCGTGCTGAAGGATCCCGAGCTCGCGCTGCTGACGCTCGGCCTCATTGCGATCGCGAGCTTCGGCAAGGCGGCCGGCGCCTTCACCGGCGGCTGGTTCGGCGGACTGACGGGGCGGGAATCGACCGCGCTCGCGATGGGCATGAACGCGCGCGGCTCGACCGAGGTGATCGTCGCGACCATCGGACTGTCGATCGGCGTGCTCAGTCACAACCTGTTCACGATGATCGTCGCGATGGCGGTGATCACCACGACGGCGATGCCGCCGACGCTGCGCTGGGCGCTGCGCCGCCTCCCGATGCGGCGCGAGGAAAAGGCGCGGCTCGAACGCGAGCTGTACGAACGCAACGCCTTCATGCCGAATCTCGAGCGCATTCTGCTCGCGGTCGATGGTGGGGCGAACGGCCGTTTCGCGTCACGCCTTGCCGGCCTGCTCGCCGCTGAGCGGAGAATGCCGGTGACCGTTCTCGACGTGGCGAACGACGGGGCGAAGCCGGCCGGGCCCAAGTCGGAGGCGGAGATCGTGCAGCCGGTCATGGCGGGGGCCGAGGAAGCGGACACGAAGAAGCTCGCCATGCCGGAGGTCGACGTGATCGTGCGCAAGCACGATGTCGCGCCGGCCGAGGCGATCGCGACCGAAGCGGAGCGTGGCTACGACCTGCTTATGATCGGCGTCGAAGAGGTCGCCGCGAAGGGCGGCGGCTTTCACGCCACGCTGTCCAGGCTGCTCAGCCAGTTTGAGGGGTCCGTGGCGATCGTCGACGCCCGTGGCGCGCATCGCGACGATCCGGCGGCGCCGATCGGGAGTGTCGTCATCCCGGTGACCGGCAACGAGAATGCCCGCCGCGGCGCCGAGGTCGCGATCACGCTCGCGCACGCCCTGCATGCGCAGGTCTCGACGCTCTCCGTGATCGGAAAGGCGGCCCGAAACCGGCGTGCGGTGCGCCGGGAAATCCAGGCCGTCGCCGAGGAGGTCAAGAGAATTGGAAAATACCTCGGAACGAGGATCAAGACTTCGGTTCGCACCGACGATGATGCCGGCGGCGCGATCCTGCGTGTCAGCGAACGCGACCAATGCGATCTGGTGGCGATGGGCGTGAGCCGGCGGCCGGGTGACCGCCTGTCGTTCGGCGACGTTGCGGACACGCTGCTTCGCGACGCGAAGTGCTCGCTGTTGTTCATCGCGCCGCAGGCCCGCGCCGCGGTGAAATCTGCGGCCAAGGGGCCGGAACGGGCCGCGGCTTCCGATTAGCGGGTTCAGCGCACCTTGCCGCGCGCCGCGACCGGATACACCGCTTCGATCCTGCCCTTCCGCGCCGCGTAGACCTCGTCCATCATGTTGGTGACGACGCAGCAGTGGTTCGGAATGACGCTGACGGTCTCGCCGATCTGCGGCTTCTTCGCCGACCCAGACAGATCGACCATGCCGTGCTCCTCGGAAAAGCCCGTCATCTGCGCATCGGGATATTCCACGATGCGTCCGAACCCCTTGGCGTAATACTGCTCGTAAGTCATCACCTTCGACCCGGCATCGAGCACCGCCCGATCCTCGGTCGGACGGCTGACCACCGTCGCGCGCACGGTGAGCGCGCAGTCGTCCCACGTGGCGGCGCCGGCCGTGACCTGCATTACGTCGTTGTAGATGTAGGTGCCGGCGCGATACTCGGTCAGCATCGGAAAATCGCCGCAGCCTTTCAGCGAGGGCGAGCCGCCGCCCGACACGACCGGAACCGCGATGCCGGCTCCGTTGAGCAATTGCAGCGCGCGTTCGAGCCACAGCCTCTGCTCGGGCTTTGCGGTCGGGAACGTCATCAGTCCCTCGAACTGCATGTTCGGCATCCGCATCGTTTCGCGCGCGAGATCGAGCGCAGCCTGCGGACTCTGCACGCCGTTGCGGCCGTAGCCGGTGTCGCACTCGATCAGGAAGCGGATATCGACGCCGTGGCGCTTGCCGGCTTCCGACAGCCCGCGCGCCACCACCGCATTGTCGAGCACCACCGCCATGCGCTTGAGGCGCCGGATCAGCGCGGCGAGCCGCTCGGTCTTGGCCTCGCCGAGCACGTTGTAGGTGAGCAGGATGTCGTCCGCGGCGCCGGCATCCGCCATCACCTCGACTTCGCCCAGCTTCTGGCAGGTAATGCCGATGGCGCCGGCCTCCATCTGCTTGATTGCCAGCGCGGGAATCTTGTGGGTCTTGATGTGCGGGCGATTGGCCAGACCATGGCTCGCGAGCGTGTCCTGTGCGCGTTTGATGTTGGCCTCGACGATGTCGAGGTCGATGACAACCGCGGGTGTGTCGAGGTCGGCAACCGATTGAGGCATGGCGTCGTCAACTCCCCGGTGGGCGGGCGCGAATCGTGCTTTCCCGCGCGATTTCCCGATGTTACGGTTCGCAAACATGTTAGCGTAAGCGACAATCCGGCGCAGCTCAAAAAGGGCCGGAAAACCAGGGAGGACGGGAATGACCAACAGACGGATCGCGCTTG
>VBAH01000063.1 GCA_005884685.1 Alphaproteobacteria bacterium | reverse complement strand
GAGCGCAAGAACCAGGAAATCGAGCAGGCCCGCCGCGCGCTGGAAGACAAGGCGACCGAGCTCGCGCTCACCTCGAAGTACAAGTCGGAATTCCTCGCCAACATGAGCCACGAACTGCGCACCCCGCTCAATTCGATCCTGATCCTCGGCCAGCAGCTCTCGGAGAATCCGGACGGCAATCTGATGCCGAAGCAGGTCGAGTTCGCGCGCACCATCCACGGCGCCGGCACCGACCTGTTGAACCTGATCAGCGACATTCTCGATCTGTCCAAGATCGAATCCGGCACCGTGACGGTCGACGCGCAGGAGGTGCTGCTCGGCAACCTGATCGAGGCCACGGCGCGCCCGTTCCGCCACGAGGCGGACAACCGCCAGCTCGCTTTCGAAGCCGAGATCGATTCGAACCTGCGTACCATCACGACGGACTCCAAGCGCCTGCAGCAGGTGCTCAAGAACCTGCTGTCGAACGCCTTCAAGTTCACCGAGCACGGCGGTGTCCGCCTCAAAGTGTCGGCAGCAGTCGGCGGCTGGTCGGCCGATCACACGCTGCTCAATCAGTCCGCCGTGGTGGCATTCGAGGTGTCGGATACCGGCATCGGCATTCCGCTGGAGAAACAGCGCATCATCTTCGAGGCGTTCCAGCAGGCCGATGCGAGCACCAGCCGCAAGTACGGCGGCACCGGTCTCGGTCTCGCGATCAGCCGCGAGCTGGCCAATCTGCTTGGCGGCGAGATTCAGCTGCGCTCGACGCCCGGGAAGGGCAGCACGTTCACGCTCTATCTGCCGCTCAAGTATGCCGGCCCGTCCACGGCGATCCGGATGGCACCGGATGCACCGGCGCTGGTCGACAAGAGCAGCGAATTCGCGATGCCGGAGCGGCCGGCCGAACAGATCCCGGATGACCGGCTCGACATCGTGCCCGGCGACAGCATCCTGCTCATCGTCGAGGACGATCCGCATTATGCCCGCGTGATCATGGATCTGGCGCGCGACCGCGGCTTCAAGGTGCTGGTTGCGACGCGCGGCGTCGATGCGCTCGACCTGGCGAAGCAGTTCCAGCCGAGCGCCGTGTCGCTCGATGTGTTCCTGCCCGACATGCTCGGCTGGACGGTGCTGAGCCAGCTCAAGCAGAACCCGCTGACGCGCCACATCCCGGTGCAGATGATCACGCTCGACGAGGACCGTCAGCACGCGCTGGCGCGCGGCGCTTTCTCGTTCGTCACCAAGCCGACGACGACCGAGGGCGTCGATGCGGCGATCACCCGGATCAAGGAGTACGCAAAGCCGCGCCGCAAGCGCCTGCTTGTGGTCGAGGACAATCCGGCCGAGCAGATGAGCATCCAGGAGCTTTTGAGCTACGACGATATCGAGATCGATACCGCCGGCACCGGCAGCGGCGCGCTGACGAGCCTGCGTCAGCAGCAATACGACTGCGTGGTGTTGGACCTGCGCCTTCCCGACATGAGCGGCTTCGAGGTCCTGGAGGAGATCAAGCGCGACGAATCGTTGTCCGACGTGCCGGTCGTCGTGTTCACCGGCCGCGAGCTTTCCGCCGAGGAAGATGCGCAACTGCACACCATGGCGCGCAGCATCGTGGTGAAGGGTGTGGAATCGCCCGAACGCCTGCTTGATGAGACCGCGCTGTTCCTGCACCGGGTCGTCACCGACCTGCCGCCCGAGAAGCAGCGCATGCTCGAACGGCTCAACAGTTCCGACGAGGATCTGCTCGGACGTACCGTGTTGCTGGTGGACGACGACGCACGCAACATCTTCGCCCTCTCCAGCGTGCTGGAGCGCCGCGGCATGAACGTCCTGACCGCGACCACGGGGCGGGAAGCAATCGAGATGGTGGAGAAGACGCCCGATCTGGCGATCGTGCTGATGGATATCATGATGCCCGAGATGGACGGCTATCAGACGATGGGCGTCATTCGCGACAACCCGTCCTACCGCCGCCTGCCGATCATCGCGCTCACCGCGAAAGCGATGAAAGGCGACCGCGAGAAGTGCCTCGAGGCCGGCGCCTCCGACTATCTGGCGAAGCCGGTCAACACCGAACAGCTGCTGTCCGCGCTGCGGATGTGGCTGCACCGCTGACAGGCGGGCTTGCGACCGTGCTCGATCAGGGAAAAGATCAGATTCGCATGACCCCGGACAACAAGGTCAACATTCTCCTGGTCGACGACCAGCCATCGAAGCTGCTCACCTATGAGGTGATCCTGCGCGAGCTGGGCGAGAACCTGATCAAGGCCACCTCCGGCCGGGAGGCGCTCGAGCAGCTGCTGAAGAACGAGATCGCGGTCGTCCTGATGGACGTGAGCATGCCGGAGCTCGACGGCTTCCAGCTGGCCTCGATGATCCGCGAGCATCCGCGCTTCCAGAAGATCGCGATGATCTTCGTCTCGGCGATCCACCTGGCCGAGATCGATCATCTGCGCGGCTACGAAATGGGCGCGGTCGACTACGTGCCGGTTCCGGTCGTCCCCGAGGTGCTGCGCGCCAAGGTGCGCGTCTTCACCGACCTCTATCGCAAGAACCGCCAGCTCGAACGGCTCAACCTCGAGCTCGAGCGCCGCGTCGCCGAGCGCACCGCCGAGCTCCAGGCCTCGACCGCGCGGCTCCTGGAAAGCGAGCAGCGCCGCAGCCTGGCGCTGGCGGCGGGGCAGATGGGCTCGTGGGATTGGGATCTCGGCACCGGCGAGATCGTGTGGGACAAAGGCCAGCACGCGATCTATGGCGTCACGCCGGGCCAGTTCGCCGTCACGCCGGCAAACTTCAAGGTGCTGATCGTGCCGGAGGACTGGGAGCGTCTTCAGGTCGGCATGCAGGCGCTGCTTGATGAGGGAAAACCGCACCAGGGTGAATTTCGCGTGCGCCGCCCGAACGGCGAGGTGCGCTGGTGCGCCAGCACCGCGGCCGCGAGCCGCGATGTGAATGGCAAGGTCGTGCGAATCAGCGGCGTCACCATGGACATCACCGAACGCAAGGAGGCCGAGGAACGCCAGAGCCTGCTCGCGCGCGAAGTGGACCACCGCGCCAAGAACGCCATGGCGATCGTGCAATCGGTGGTCCGGCTGACCCGCGCCGACAGCATCGCCAATTACATTTCGATCATCGAGGGCCGCATCAAGGCACTGTCGCGGGCGCACGTGCTGCTGTCCAACTCGCGCTGGCAGGGCGCCGATCTCGGAAAGCTGCTGAACGAAGAGCTCGCGCCCTTCCGATCGAGCCACCCGGATCGGATCACCCTGTCTGGTCCTGAGGTTCTGCTCGAGCCGACCAAGGCGCAAACCCTGGCGCTGGCGCTGCATGAACTCACCGTCAATGCCGCAAAATACGGCGCCCTCTCCGCCGCGTCGGGGAAACTCGCGCTGCGCTGGGAGATGGAGCCCGACGCCCTGGTCATCCACTGGCACGAGAGCGGCGGCCCGCCGGCGCGTGCGCCGTCAGCCACCGGCTTCGGCACGCAGATCATCACCCGGAGCATCGAGCGGCAGCTGGGCGGGAAGGTCGACTTCGATTGGGCGCCGGGCGGCCTGCGTTGCACGCTGAATGTGCCGCGCGCTGCGAAACACGCGGGCCACGAGCCCGCAAGCAGCGAGACCAGGCCCTCGGCCCCCACGGCCCGTCCCATGGCCGCGCGCCGTGTCATGATCGTCGAGGACGAAGCCCTCGTCGCGCTGGTGCTCGCCGACCAACTCGCCGATCTGGGATTTTCCGTCATCGGGCCATGCAGCAGCATCGCGGAGGCCACCGCGGCTGCGGCCGAACACGAGCTCGATGCGGCCATACTGGATGTCAACCTCGGCGGCGAGCTCGTCTACCCGGTGGCCGATTTGCTCTCGTCCCGGGGGATACCGTTCGTATTCGTCACCGGTTACGGCCAGGAAAGCATCGACCGCCGGTTCGCGCACACCATCGTTCTGGAAAAGCCGGTCGAGCGCGAATATCTGGAGAACGTGTTCCGCTCAGGCCCCAACAGCATCTTCCAGAATCGCATCGCGCAGACCGCCTGACGTCCCGATCATCCCCTTCCCCCCTCGCCTCCTCTTGCGCTTGCCTCCGCTTTGGTGAGACGGTCAGGCTTCGTCGCGAGCTGGAACAGGCATGCTGCGTCTCATCGTCCGGCGTCTGGCTTTGGGCGTTCTCGTCGCCTTCACCGTGATGACCTTGGCGTTCATGCTGACGCGGCTCTCGGGCGACCTTGCGATCTCGATCGCGGGCCCGCAGGCGACCGCGGCCGATGTCGAGATCGTGCGCAAGGCCTATGGCCTGGACCGACCGCTCTACGTGCAATTTTTCACCTGGGTCGGCCGCGCCGCGGTCGGCGACTTCGGGCAGAGCTATTTCTTCAAGGACAGCGTCGCCAGCCTGATCGCGCGGCGCATGCCGATCACCCTCACGCTCGGCCTCGTGGGCCTCAGCCTCGCGCTGATCATCTCCATCCCGCTCGGCATCCTGGCGGCGATCCGCGAGAACACCTGGCTCGACCGGGCCGTGACGATGTTCACCATGGTCGGCCAGGCGGTGCCGAGCTTCTGGCTCGCGCTCATCCTGATGATCGTGCTCGGCCTGCACCTCGGCGTGCTGCCGATCTCCGGCACCGGGACCTGGCAGCACTTCGTGATGCCCGGCATCGTGCTCGCGTTCACCGCGATCCCGGCGCTCACGCGCCTCACCCGCTCCGGAATGATCGAGGCAATGGCGTCCGACTACATTCGGACGGCGCGGGCGAAAGGCCTGTCGCGGGCGCGCATCATCTTCAAGCACGCGCTGCGCAACGCCGCGATCCCGGTGGTGTCGATCGCCGCGGTGCAGCTCGGCTTCATGCTCGGCGGCTCGATCGTGATCGAGACGGTGTTTGCGCTGCACGGTGTCGGCTATCTCGGCTGGGAGAGCATCGCGAAGAATGACTTTCCGGTGGTGCAGGCGGTCGTGCTGGTGCTTGCCGCGATCTATATCGGCCTCACGCTGCTCGCCGACATCCTCAATGCATTGCTCGATCCGCGGCTGAGGGCCGGATGAGCGCGCCGCTCGCCGTCCAAGTTGTGCCTGCCGCTGCCGCCTCGCGCATCGGCAAGGCCGGCTTTGTGATCGGCATCGCGATCGTTGCAGTGGTTGCCGCCGCCGCGCTGTTCGGCAATGCGCTGCTGCCGGCCGATCCGTTCACGCAGGACCTCGGCAACCGCTTGAAGCCGCCGTTCTGGATGGACGGCACCGAGTCCGCCCATCCGCTCGGCACGGATCAGCTCGGCCGCGACTACCTCGCGCGGCTCGTCTACGGCGCGCGCATCTCGCTCCTGATCGGCATCATGACGGTGATCGCATCGGGTTTGATCGGCATCACGCTTGGCGTGCTCGGCGGCTTCTTCGGCGGGCGCGTCGACGACGTGGTGTTGTTCGCCATCACCACGCGGCTCTCGATCCCCGTGGTGCTGGTTGCGCTGGCAGTGGTTGGCCTGCTCGGCTCCGGCCTCGGGCTCGTCGTTGCGACGCTCGGGCTTCTGTTATGGGATCGCTTCGCCGTGGTGGCGCGCGCGACCACCATGCAGGTGCGCACGCTCGACTATGTCAGCGCCGCCTGGTGCGCCGGCGCTTCGACCGCGCACATCCTGGTCAAGGAAATCCTGCCGAACATCGCGAGCCACCTCGCCGTGGTCGCGACGCTCGAAATGGCGCTCGCGATCCTGCTCGAAGCGGCGCTCTCCTTCCTCGGTCTCGGCGTACCGCCGCCGCTGCCGTCGTGGGGCCTGATGATCGCCGAGGGCAAGGACTACATGTTCTTCTCGCCGTGGGTGATCATGATTCCCGGCGTCGCGCTGTTCACGCTGGTGCTCGGCATCAACCTGGTCGGCGACGGCCTGCGCAATCTGCTCGGCACGGAGCGGCTGCGATGAGCGCGCTGCTCGACATCGAAGACCTGGAGGTCACGTTCGGCCGCACCGCCGCGGTACGTGGAGCCTCGCTGCGCGTGGAAAAGGGCGAGACGCACTGTCTCGTCGGCGAATCCGGCTGCGGCAAGTCCGTGACGGCGCTGGCGATGATGAACCTGCTCGCCCGCGGCGGGCACCGTTCCGCCAGGCGCATGACATTCGCCGGCATCGATCTGTTGTCGCTCCCGGATCGCGCCATGGCGCGCATCCGCGGCAATCGCATGTCGATGATCTTTCAGGAGCCGATGACGAGCCTGAACCCGGCCTACACGGTCGGCTCGCAGATGGCCGAGGTGCTGACACGCCACAAGGGCGCCTCGCGCGCGGCCGCGCTCGATCGCGCGGTCGAGCTGATGGGCCGCGTCGGCATCACGGCGCCGCAGATGCGGCTCGGACAGTTTCCGCACCAGCTTTCCGGCGGCCTGCGCCAGCGCGTCATGATTGCGATGGCGCTGATGTGCGATCCCGAGCTGCTCGTCGCCGACGAGCCGACGACCGCACTCGATGTCACCGTGCAGGCGCAGATTCTGCGCCTGCTTGCCTCGCTCAAGCGCGAGTTCGGCCTGTCGATCCTGCTTATCACCCACGACCTCGGCATCGTGGCGCGCGTCGCGGATCGCGTGTCGGTGATGTATGCCGGCGAAGTGGTCGAGCGCGCGCCGGCCGCGGAGCTGTTCCGCGCGCCCCAGCACCCCTACACGCGCGGCCTCCTCTCCTGCGTGCCGGTGCCTGGAAGGGTGCGGCGCGACCGGCCGCTCGGCTCGATCCCCGGCACGGTGCCGGCGATTGCGCCCGGCTTTGCGGGCTGCGCGTTCCGTTCGCGCTGCGCGCACGCCATCGAGGTTTGCGAGCACGACATCCCGCGCCGGCCGGCGGGCGGCGCCCATGATTATCTCTGCCAGCTGTTACCGCGCGAACGCGCCGAGCCGCAGCCCGCATGAGCGCCATCGAGGTCGCCAACCTGCGGCGCGAATTCCGCGTGCGCTCCGGCCTGTTTGCGGCGGACAAGCACGTGATCGCGGTCGACGACGTCACGTTCGGCGTGCCGGCGGGCGGCGTGCTCGGCATTGTCGGCGAATCCGGCTGCGGGAAATCGACCCTCGCGCGGCTGATTCTCGGGCTGCTCACGCCGACCTCGGGCAGTGCATTGGTCGAAGGCAAGCGCCTGTTCGCACTCGACCGCAAGGCGCGCGCGCGGCTGATCCAGCCCGTGTTCCAGGATCCGTTCGCGTCGCTCAATCCGCGCCGGCTGGTCAAGGACATCGTCGCGCTGCCGCTCGCCGCGCAAGGCACCTTCACGCGCGGCGAGATCGCCCGGCGTGTGGCCACAATTCTCGAGCGCGTCGGCCTCTCGGCCGAGATGGGCGACCGCATGCCGGCGCAGCTGTCCGGCGGGCAGCGCCAGCGCGCCGCAATCGCGCGTGCGCTGGTGCTCGAGCCGCGCATCGTGATCTGCGACGAGCCGACCAGCGCGCTCGACGTGTCGGTGCAGGCGCAGATCCTCAACCTGCTGGCGGATCTGCGCCGCGATCTCGGGCTGACCTACATCTTCATCAGCCACAACCTGGCAGTGGTCGAGCACGTCGCGAGCGAAGTCGCCGTGATGTATCTCGGCCGCATCGTCGAGCGCAACGAAACCGACGCGTTGTTCCGGCGTCCCCGCCACCCGTACACGCAGGCGCTGCTCGCGAGCGTGCTCACGCCCGAGCCCGGGCGCGGCGTGCCGGATGTCGGGCTCGGCGATACGCTGCCCGATCCGGCGAATATCCCGCCCGGCTGCCGGTTCCATCCGCGCTGCCGCATCGCAGTCGAGCGCTGCCGCAGTGTGGCGCCGGCGCCCATGGTCGGCGCGGGCGGAGCAATGGTAGAGTGCCATCTGGCGTGAAATTGCATCGATGACGGAGGGCAGGATGGGCGTGCGATCGAAGCTGCTTGCGGCGGTATTCACCACGGCGCTGCTGGTCGCGCCCGCGATGGCGCAAAAGTCCGCCGACACCCTGCGCATCGTGATGCGCGACGCGCTGCCCAACGTCGATCCCTACTACAACAACCTGCGCACCGGCGTAGTAATGCATCACCAGGCCTGGGACACGCTGGTCTACCGCAATCCCGACACTTTCAAGCTCGAGCCGCTGCTCGCGAGCGCGTGGCAGCTGCCCGATCCGACCACCATCGAGTTCACGCTGCGGCCGGGCGTGAAATTCCATGACGGCACACCGCTTACCGCCGACGACGTGGTCTATACGCTGACCGTTGCGGCCGATCCGGCCAGCAAGGTCTCGACGCCTTCGAACTACAACTGGATCGACAAGGCGGAAAAGACCGGCGAACTGTCGGTGCGCGTCAAGCTCAAGCGCCCGACGCCGGCGGCGCTCGAATATTTCGCGCTGGTGATCCCGATTTATCCGAAGGCCTATCGCGAGAAGGTGGGCGCGGAGGCCTACGCCAAGGCGCCGATCGGCGCCGGCCCCTACAAGATCACCAGGGTCGAGCCCGGCGTCTCGATCGACTTTGAGCGCTTCGAGGACTACTGGGCCGGCAGCCCGAAGGGCAAGCCCGCGATCAAGAAGATGAGCGTGCGCTTCGTGCCGGACGCCGCGACCGAGATGACCGAATTGCTCGCCGGCCGCGCCGATTGGATCTGGAACCTGAACCCGGACCAGTTCGACGGCGTCAACCGCATGCCGAACCTCGCCGCCGTACGCAAGGAGTCGATGCGCATCGGCTATCTTGCGCTCGATGCGGCGGGCCGCACCGGCGCGGACAATCCGATGACCAAACAGAAGGTGCGCCAGGCGGTGTGGCACGCGATCGACCGCAAGGCGATCGCCGACAAGCTCGTCACCGGCGGCAGCCGCGTGCCGCAGGCGCCCTGCTTCCCGCCGCAGTTCGGCTGCGACGCGGAAGCCGCGGTGCTTTACGACTACGATCCCGCCAAGGCGAAGAAGCTGCTGGCGGAAGCGGGCTATCCGGACGGTTTCGACGTCGAACTGGCCAGCTACGTGCTGCCCCAATGGGGCGCCGCGGTGCAGAACTACCTGCAGGCGGTCGGCATTCGCGCCAAGCTCAACCAGCTTCAGGTGGCGGCGCTGATCCAGCGTGCCAAGGGAGGCGAGCTGCGCGCCTATCTCGGCAGCTGGGGCAGCTACTCGATCAACGACGTGTCTGCGATCATGCCGAATTTCTTCGACGGCGGCGCGGACGATTACGCGCGCGATCCGGACGTGATCAAGTGGCTCACCGAAGGCGGCTCGTCGAATGACGCCGAGGTGCGCCGCAAGGCCTATTCGGCCGCGATCCACCGCATCACCGAGCAGGCCTATTGGGCGCCGCTGCACACCTATGTGACGACCTACGGCCACTCCAGGCAGCTCGACTTCACGCCCTATCCGGACGAGCTGCCGCGGTTTTTCCTGGCGAAGTGGAAGTAGCGCGGGCGGGGGGATCCATGATCGACCTGCGAAGCGACACCGTCACGCTGCCGACCGAGGAGATGCGCGAGGCGATGCGCCGGGCCGAACTCGGCGACGACTCGCGCGAGGGCGATCCGACCGTGCGGCGGCTGGAGGAAGCGGCGGCAAGGATCACCGGCAAGGACGCCGCACTGTTCGTCGCGAGCGGCACCATGTCGAATCTGGTCGCGTTGCTCGCCCACACCGGCCGCGGCGGCGAAGTTCTGCTCGACGGCGATTGCCACATCATGCGCAGCGAGATGGGCGGCATCGCCTCGCTCGCCGGGTTGTTCTACCGCCCGATTCCATCGCGCCGCGGCGCGCCGGATCTGGACGAGATCGGCGAGCGGCTGAGCGAGAAGCTCAGCGCCAACAAGCTTGCGACCGCGCTGGTGTGCGTCGAGACCACGCACAACAGCGCCGGCGGCGCGGTCCTTCCGCTCGACTACATGGCGCGGTTGCGTGCGCTGACCGCTGAACAGAACGTGCCGCTGCATATCGACGGCGCCCGCGTGTTCAATGCGGCGGTGGCGCTTGGCGTTCCGGCTGCCGGGATCGCGCGCCATGGCGACAGCATCGGCTTCTGCGTCAGCAAGGGCCTGAGCGCGCCGTTCGGCTCGGTGCTGTGCGGCTCGGCCGACTTCATCGAGAAGGCGCGCGCCTATCGCCGCATGGTGGGCGGCGGCCTGCGCCAGGCAGGCATCATGGCGGCGGCCGGCCTCGTCGCGCTGGAGCGCATGATCGACCGGCTGGCCGAGGATCACCGCCGCGCCCGGCGCATCGCCGAGGGTCTCCACGCCATCGATCCGCGCCTGACCGATCCGCGGCTGGTCGAGACCAACATCGTGATGGTCGACGTCGGTCACACCGGCAGCGACGCCAAGACGTGGATCGCCGCGTTGGCCAAGGCCGGGCTGGCATCCGGCGCCTGGAGCCGCAACGCGCTGCGGCTGGTGACACACCGGCATATCGATGATGCGGCGGTCGACGAGACCATCGCGATCTTCCGTTCCGTCGCTGCGGCGCTGGGCCGTTCCGAAGGGAGCGCCCTGAAACGCGCCGTGTGAGCACCGTCATGTCCGATCGCCCGCGCATCCGCGTCGTCAACCCGAACTCGAACGAGGCCGTGACGCGCGGCATCGACGCGGCGATGGCGCCGCTGCGCTTTGCCGACGGGCCGGAGATCGTATGCTCCACGTTGCCCCAGGGGCCGTTCGGCATCGAGACGCAGGAGCATGTCGAGAGCGTCACGCTGCCGCTGCGGCGGCTGGTCGAAGCCGACAACGCGTCGGACGCCTTCGTGATTGCCTGCTATAGCGACCCCGGTCTGCATGTCTGCCGCGAGGGTACGGCGCGGCCGGTATTCGGCATCGCGGAATGCGGCGTGCTGACCGCATTGGCGCGCGCGGAGCGGTTCGG
Source organism: Alphaproteobacteria bacterium (assembly GCA_005884685.1). Taxonomy (GTDB): domain Bacteria; phylum Pseudomonadota; class Alphaproteobacteria; order Rhizobiales; family Xanthobacteraceae; genus PALSA-894. The sequence continues at coordinate 3,301 of VBAH01000063.1, read as the reverse complement.
CGTGATCGCGATCCTGCAGCGCTCGATCGCGCGCCATATGCGCTATCTGCGCCAGTTGGGATTGACCGACCGGCTCGCGGGCGAACGGCCGCTGGAGATGTCGGTCGCCGAAACTGCGAGCGGCGAAGGCACATTGGCGCGCATGATCGAGGTCGGGCGCGCGCTCAAGGACGAGGACGGCGCGAACGCGATCGTGATGGGCTGCGCCGGGATGGCGCGGCATCGCGGCCCGCTCGAAGATGCGCTGGGGATTCCGGTGATCGACCCGACGCAGGCCGCGGTCACGATGGCGATCGGGGCCGTGCAGCTTTCGCGCTGATGCCAGGCTGTCATCCCGGCCGAGCGCAGCGAGAGCCGGGACCCATGAAACACAGCCGGTGCATTATTAGAAAGGTCAGCGTTTCGTGGGTCCCGGATAGCCGCTTCGCGGCTTCCGGGATGACAGCTCACTCGCTCGTCCGCTCCTTCTCCCACTCCTCATAGCTCTGCCGCACGTGGGTGAACGGCTCGCCGAGCGAGGCGTAGAAATTCCCGAACAGGCGCGCGAGCGGCCGGTACTGCGCCATGTCGATGCGCATCTTGTCCGGGTCCCACAGCCCGTCGCGCACGTGCACATGGACGATCTCGCCGATGGCAAGGCGGCGCTGCGCGCTCACCTCCAGCGTGGTGAAATGGCGGCATTCGAGCGCGGCGGGCGCTTCCGCGATGCGCGGAATCTTGATCTTTTCACTCGGCAGCAGATGAAGCTTCGCGGCATCGATCTCGCTCACTTCCGGCGGAAAATCGACCGCGCACTGGTTCATCTGCTGCCCAAGCGCCTCATCGACGAGGTTGATCACGAACGCGCCCTGATCGCGAATGTGCGCCGAGGTGTCTTTCAGGCCGCCGTTCGGCCGCGCCTGCAGGCCGAGCACCGCGAGCGGCGGCGATTCGCTGAAGATGTTGAAAAACGAAAATGGCGCGGCGTTCACGATGCCGGTCGGCCCGAGCGTCGTCACGAGCGCGATCGGCCGCGGGATCACCAGGCTGATGAGCAGCTTGTAGCGGTCGTGCTGCTTCATCGTGGCGAGGTCGTAGGAAAGGGACGGCATGCGCGTGGTTTCTCGCTTTCTTCGTCATGGCCGGGCAGAGCCCGTCGAAGACGGGCGTAAACGCCCTGATGCCCGGCCATCCCGGTAGAGAAGACAGATAGCGTGCCCACCTAAGCGAGGTCGCCGGGACAAGCCCGGCGACGACGGGCTATTTCGGCAACTCCACGCCCACCTGGCTGGTGATCCGTCCGTAGTGCTCGGTGCGGCGGTGGCGCTTGAAGTCGAAGATCGTTTCCTTGTTGAAGCGCGTGTCGTCGAGATCGATCGCCGCAACAATCAGCTCATCGTCCTCGGTGCGCGCCTCAGCGATGATCTCGCCATCCGGATTGGCGATCAGGCTGCCGCCGAACAGCGGATGCCCGTCCTCAACGCCGCATTTGGCAGTCGCGACCACGAAGGTCGCATTCTGATAGGCCCCCGCCTGCACCGACAGGCGATGGTGGAACAGGCGCTTCTCGACGCCCTCGTCCGCTTTCTGCGAATTCGTCGACGGGGTGTTGTAGCCGAGCGCGACCAGCTCCACGCCCTGCAGCCCCATCACGCGATAGGTCTCGGGCCAGCGCCGGTCGTTGCAGACGCACATGCCGAAGATCCCGCCCATCGTGCGCCAGACCGGAAAGCCGAGGTTGCCCGGCTCGAAATAGCGCTTCTCCAGATGCTGGAACGCGCGCTCGTTGTCGAACTCCGAATGGCCGGGCAGATGCACCTTGCGGTACTTGCCGACGATGCGCCCGTCGCGATCCACCAGGATCGCGGTGTTGTAGTGATGGCCGTCGGGCGTGAGCTCGGCATAGCCGAGATAGAATCCGATCTTGTAGGCTGCGGCCTTTTCGAACAGCGGGCGCGTCGCGGCGTTCGGCATCTCGCGCTCGAACCATGAATCCACCTCGGCCTGATCGGTCATGTACCAGCGCGGGAAGAACGTGGTCAGCGCGAGCTCGGTGAACACGACGAAATCGACCTTCGCGGCGTGCGCCTGATCGAGCAGATCGGTGAGGCGCTTCACCACGGCCTGGCGGCTCTCGGCCCTCTGGATCGGGCCCGATTGGGCGGCGGCAACGCGAAGAGGACGGGGCATTACGAGGCAATCCTTCGTTCCATCCGGCTGATCAGCCGGACCACCGGCCATAGCATGACGAGATAGATCGCCGCCGCAAGCACGATCGGCGAGGCATTGAAGGTGATCGAGCGCGCCATGTCGGCGGAATAAAGGAGTTCGGGGAGCGCGACCACACTGGCAATGGACGTGAGCTTGACCACCTCCACCGTATTGGAGACGAGATCGGGCAGCACGTTGCGGATCGCCTGCGGCAGCACGACGTAGCCCAACGTGTCGAACGCGCCCAGGCCCGTGGAGCGCGCCGCATCCCACTGGCCGCGCCCGACGCTCTCGATCCCGGCGCGGTAGATTTCGCCGTAATAGCTCGAGGTATTGAGGAAGAACGCGAGCGCCACGGCTGCGAGCGGCGACAGCCGGATGCCGGCGAACGGCAGCCCCGAATAGACGAAGATCAGCAGCACCAGCGGCGGAACCGCGCGGAAGAAATCGATCGCCGCCACCATACCCCAGCGCACGGTGCGCGAGGACGACAGCGAGGCGAGCGCGAAGACCAGGCCGCCGATCAGGCCGAGCGGGATGACGATCAGGCAGAGCAGCACGGTCTGCCGCAGTCCCGCGAGCACAAGCGGCAGCGCGCGCGCCATGATGTCGGGATTGAAGAACTGGTGGATCAGCGCATCCATCACCCAGGCCTCCGCTCATGCCCGCGAAAGCGGGCATCCAAAGCCGCACACTCGGGTTCCCTGTTGCGCAGAGCTGGGTCCCCGCTTTCGCGGGGACGAGCGGCAGTCATGCGGCGCGCGTCCATCAACTTCTCCGCCACGCGAAGCGCGTTTCGAGGAAGCGGCCGAGCGCCACCACCGGGATGAACAGGACGATGTAGGCGAGCGCACCCATCATCAGCGGCGTGGCATTGGCCGAAAAGGATTGCGCGGTGGTCGCCTGATTGAGGATTTCGGGCACCCCGATGACCATGCCGAGCGCGGTGTTCTTGGTGATCGCAACGGTGCGGTTGGTGATCGGCGGCACGGTGAGCCGCACCGCCTGCGGCAGCACGATGGAGCCGAGCGTGCCGACGAACGTCAGCCCGGTCGAGCGCGAAGCCTCCCACTGGCCTTTCGGCACCGACAGGATGCCGGCCCAGAAGATC
>VBAH01000014.1 GCA_005884685.1 Alphaproteobacteria bacterium | reverse complement strand
CGATCGGATCGCCGTCACGGTCGGGCCGGGCAGCTTCACGGGCCTGCGGGTCGGGATCGCGGCGGCGCGCGGCATCGCGCTTGCGAGCGCGAAGCCCGGGATCGGGCTGTCCACATTGTCGGCGTTGGCGGCTCCGCATGTCGCGGCACGCTCGGAAAACACGATCATCGCGGCGATCGATGCGCGCAACGAGCAGGTCTATTTCCAGGTGTTTGCGCCCAACGGCACGACGATCGTGTCGCCGCGGCTCGATCGCGTGCGCGCCGCCGTACGGTCCGTGCCAGTCGGGCCAACCGTCATCACCGGCTCCGGCGCCGCGCTGGTCGCGGCGCACTGGCCGAGCGGGTCGCCGGCACCGCGCGTCGAAGTGAATGCCGCCCCCGACATCGGCTGGGTCGCGCGCCTCGGGGCCGCCGCGCAGGACGAGGGCAGGGCGCCAAAGCCGCTCTACCTGCGCCGGCCCGACGCACGCCCGCAGGACGCCGGGCGGCTGCCGCGCCGATGAACTGGCTCGTCCGGCTGTTCGCGCGCACCGAGCCGACGCTCTCGACCGCGAGCCCGCGCGATGCCGCCGCGCTCGCCGCGCTGCATGCGGCCTCGTTCAATCGTGGCTGGAGCGAGCATGAATTCGAGCAGCTCCTCACCGACCGCAGCGTCGTCACCGACCGCGCCACCAGTGGGCGCCGCAATGTCGGCTTCATATTGTCGCGCCGCGCCGCCGATGAGGCGGAAATTCTCTCGGTCGCAGTCGCGCGCGCGTGGCAGGGGCGCGGGCTTGCGCGCCGGTTGCTCGATCTGCATCTGCGCCGCCTTGCCGGGCTCGGCCTGCGCGCTGTTTTCCTCGAGGTCGACGAAGCCAACACGCCGGCGCGCCGGCTCTACGCGCGCGCGGGATTTCGCGAGGTGGGGCGCAGGCCCGGCTATTATGCGCGATCCGGCGGCAAGGGCGCGCTGGTACTGCGGCGGGACCTTGTATAATACGGCCGCCGGATCACCGACGGGATTGTCGTGAACGACTCCAGGCCGAACTTCATCGAAGCGCAGTGCGCCGCCAAAGGCATGCGCATGACCGAGCAGCGCCGCGTGATCGCGCGCGTGCTCGCGGATTCGGCCGATCATCCCGACGTCGAGGAGCTCTACCGTCGTTGCGCCAGGATCGACGAGCACATCTCGATTTCGACGGTCTATCGCACGGTCAAGCTGTTCGAGGATTCAGGCATCATCACGCGCCATGATTTCCGCGAGGGACGCGCGCGCTATGAACAGATTTCCGAATCCCACCACGACCACCTGATCAACCTGCGCAGCGGGCAGGTGATCGAGTTTCAGTCGGAAGAGATCGAGCGGCTGCAGCGCGAGGTCGCGCGCAAGCTCGGCTACAAGCTGGTCGATCACCGGCTCGAGCTTTATGCGGTGCCGCTGGACGACGACAAGAAACGCTGATGTTGCGCGTTATTTTTGTTGTTGTGGTGTTTGCGGCCGTCACGCTCGTGCTGATCCCCGTTCAGTGGCTCGCGGTTGCGCTGAAGCGCCCGCTGCGGCGGCGCATCCCGGTGCTCTATCACCGCTTCGTCTGCAGGCTGCTCGGCATTCGCGTGCGCCGTGTCGGTGCGCCGAGTGACCGGCGCCCGCTGCTGATCGTCGCCAATCATTCCTCCTGGCTCGACATCTCGGTCATCACCGCGCAGGCGCCGGTCGTGTTCGTGGCGAAATCCGAGATCGCGCGCTGGCCGTTCTTCGGACTGCTCGCCAGGCTGCAGCGCACGGTGTTCGTCGAGCGCGACCGGCGGCACAAGACCGCAGAGGTCAATGCCGAGATCGCGCGGCGCCTCGCCGATGGCGATCCGGTGCTGTTGTTCGGCGAGGGGACCGCCGGGGACGGCAACCGCGTGATGCCGTTCCGCACCGCGCTGATCGGGGCTGCGCGCGACGCGATCGCCTCGGCCGGCGAAGTATCGCAGGTTTGGATCCAGCCGCTGTCGATTGCCTATGTGAGCCAGCAGGGCATCCCGCTCGGGCGTCACCTGCGCCCGCGCGCCGCGTGGTACGGCAAGATGAAGCTCGTCGCGCATATCGGCGGCATTGCCCGCTCGGGCGCGGTGGATGTGTCGGTCACCTGGGGCGAGCCGATTGCCTATGATGGGGCCACGGACCGCAAAGCCTTGGCACCGCTACTGGAATCCTCGATCCGCCGGAACCTCATTACCGCTTTGCGCGGAAGCTTGCCCGCTGCCTCGGCGGCAAGTTGAAGCATTCCCGGCGTTTCAATTGGCGGCAAAAGGCGCTAAGACTGCGCCAGCCGGCCGTGCCGGTTGCATAAATTTTGCCAAATTCTGCAATAGCTTAGAGGGCCGAGCCCGCGCGCCGAATGACCGAACGCAAGCTCTACGTCAAATCCTACGGCTGCCAGATGAACGTCTACGATTCCCATCGTATGGCGGACCTGCTGGCGCCCGAAGGGTACGTCGAGACCGGGGAGCCCGAAAACGCCGACCTGATCATCCTGAACACCTGCCACATCCGCGAAAAAGCGGCCGAAAAGGTCTATTCGGAGCTCGGCCGGGTGCGGCAGCTCAAGGAAGGTGCGGCGCGCGCGGGCAGGCGCGTCACCGTCGCGGTCGCGGGCTGTGTCGCGCAGGCGGAGGGCGAAGAGATCATCCGCCGCGCGCCGGTGGTCGATCTCGTGGTCGGGCCGCAGAGCTATCACCGGCTGCCGGATCTGCTCGCGCGCGGGCAACGCCAGGAAACGGGGATCGTCGCGACCGAGTTTCCGGTCGAGGACAAGTTCGGCTTTCTTACCCTGCCGAGCATCGCGAAGACGAAATCGCGCGGCGTGACGGCTTTCGTCACCGTGCAGGAAGGCTGCGACAAGTTCTGCACCTTCTGTGTCGTGCCCTATACGCGCGGCGCCGAAGTCTCCCGGCCGGTCGAAGCGATCCTCGTGGAAGTGGCCAACCTCGCCGCGAGCGGCGTGCGCGAGGTGACATTGATCGGGCAGAACGTGAATGCGTATCACGGCCAGGATCGCGACGGTCGCGCCTGCACGCTCGGCGGCCTGCTGCGCCGCATCGCCGAAGTTCCCGGCATCGCGCGGCTGCGCTACACCACCAGCCACCCGCGCGACGTCGACGACGACCTGATCGCGGTGCATCGCGACCTGCCGCTGCTGGCACCGCAACTGCATCTGCCGCTGCAATCCGGCTCGGACCGCATTCTCGCTGCCATGAACCGGCGTCACACGCGCGCCGATTACCTGCGCACCATCGACCGGCTGCGCGGTGCGCGGCCCGATCTGGCGCTGACCTCCGATTTCATCGTGGGCTTCCCCGGCGAGACCGAAGCCGATTTCGCCGCGACGCTGCGCATCGTGGACGAGGTCGGCTACTCGGGCGCGTTCTCGTTCAAGTATTCGCCGCGGCCGGGAACGCCGGGCGCCACCATGGGCGATCAGGTCGCCGAGGAGGTAAAATCCGAGCGCCTCGCGCGCCTGCAGGCCGCGATCAATCGCAACGCCGCCGCCTTCAACGCGCGCTGCCGCGGGCTGACTTTCGACGTGCTGATGGAAAAGCCCGGCCGCCTGCCTGGCCAGTTGACCGGCCGCTCGCCATATCTCCAGCCGGTGCAGGCGATGGCGCCGCGCGAGCTGATCGGCACGATGGTGCCGGTCGTGATCACGGATATTGGAACCAACAGCCTGTTCGGCGTGCTCGCGGACGCGCCGCGAATCGAGGCAGAATCCCGCATCGTCCAGTCCCTCGCCGCACTCGGAGCCTGAGGCATTGCGCAACTTGCCGACTGATCAAGGAATCGTTCCCGCTGCCAGCGAGGCGAACGACACCGCGACCACGCAAGTCCTGCTCACCTTCGACGACAATCGCCGCGCCTCGACCCTGTTCGGCCAATACGGCCAGAACCTCGCGCTGATCGAGCGCCGGCTCGGCGTCGTGGCGGAGCAGCGCGGCAATCAGGTGACGATCGACGGCTCGCGCGATGCCTGCGAGCGTGCGCGCCGCGTGCTCGAGGGGCTGTATGAGCAGATCAAGCGCGGTCACGACCTGTCGCAGGGCGACGTCGAGGGCGCGATCCGGCTGGTGATCGCGCAAGGCTCGCTGTTCGATTTCGATCCCACGACCTCGCGTCCTGCCTTCGAAGAGATCAACCTGCGCAAGCGCCCGGTGCGCGCGCGCACCTCCGGCCAGGACGCCTACATGCGCGCGCTCAAGCGCCACCCGCTGGTGTTCGGCACGGGGCCCGCCGGCACCGGCAAGACGTGGCTCGCGGTCGCGCACGCGGTCGCGCTGTTCGAGCGCAAGGAGGTCGACCGCATCATCCTGTCCCGGCCCGCGGTCGAGGCCGGCGAACGCCTCGGCTTCCTGCCGGGCGACATGCGCGAGAAGGTCGATCCCTATCTGCGCCCGATCTACGACGCGCTGTTCGACCTGATGGACGCGCGCATCGTGGAGCGCGCCATGCAGTCGGGCGAGATCGAGATCGCGCCGCTCGCCTTCATGCGCGGGCGCACGCTCGCGAACGCGGTCGTCATCCTCGACGAGGCGCAGAACACCACCTCGATGCAGATGAAAATGTTCCTGACGCGTCTCGGCGAGAACGGCCGCATGATCGTGACCGGCGACCCGAGCCAGACCGATCTGCCGTCCGGCCAGACCTCGGGCCTCTCCGAAGCGATCCGGCTGCTCGCCGATGTCGAAGGGGTCGGCCACGTGGCCTTCACCAAGGACGACGTGGTGCGGCACGAACTGGTCGCGCGCATCGTCGAAGCTTACGACAATGCCAAGCGTGAGCCCGGCCGATGACCACGATCGAGCCGGCGCCGCTGATCGACGTGATCGTGGAATCACCGCAATGGGATGCGGCCTGCGGCGCCGAGGCGACCGTGCGTGGCGCGCTCGCCGAAGCCGCGATCGCGACCGGGAAGGATTTCACGAACCGCACGCTCGCGGTGTTGCTCACCGACGACGCGTCGGTCCGGCGGCTGAATGCGCAGTGGCGCGGAATCGACAAGCCGACCAACGTATTGTCCTTTGCCCCTGCGCCGCACATGAACGACCATCCCGGTCCGGTGCAATCGCTTGGCGACATCGCCATCGCCGGCGAGACGACGGCGCGCGAGGCGGCCGAAGAACACAAGCCGTTCGATCATCATCTCGCCCACCTCGCCGTGCACGGGTTCCTTCATCTGCTTGGCTACGACCACGATACCGGTTCTTCCGCCGCCACAATGGAACAGCTCGAGCGTGTCATCCTCGCGCGCCTTGGCGTGCCCGATCCGTACTTGACGCACGAGCCAGCCGCTCCGCGATCGTTGCAGCAAAGCCGGAGCTGACGCCGCCATGCCCGACACGGACGCGCCAGGTCGCAGCGAGCCGAATGCGCAGCGTGTGAATCTGCCTGCGGTTATTCCGCAGCAGCCTGCGCGCGAGCCGGGCGAGGGCTGGCTCGCGCGCGTTGTTCGCGCGCTGTTCAACTGGAAGCCAAGCTCGGCCCGCGCCGACCTGGAGACCGTGCTGGAGAACGGCGCCTTCGGCGAGACCGGCTTCTCGCCGCAAGAGCGCGTGATGCTCACCAACATCCTGGCGCTGCGCGGGCGCAGGGTCGACGACGTCATGGTGCCGCGCGCTGACATCATCGCGGTGCAGCAGGACATTCCGCTCGGCGAGCTGATCAAGGTGTTCGAAGGCGCCGGCCACTCGCGCCTCGTCGTCTACAACGACACGCTCGACGACCCGGCCGGCATGGTGCACATCCGCGATGTCATCGGCTACATGGTGCGCCACGCGCAGCGCAGCGCGGCCAGCAACACCAAGCGCAAGAAGCCGTTTCCGGCCGGGCTCGATCTGAAGGGGATCGACCTCTCGGTCTCGCTCGCCGCCGCCAGGATCATCCGCGAGATCCTGTTCGTCCCGCCCTCGATGCCGGCGATCGACCTGCTCGCCAAGATGCAGGCGACGCGCATCCATCTTGCGCTGGTGATCGACGAGTACGGCGGCACCGACGGCATCGTCTCGATGGAAGACGTGGTGGAGCAGATCGTCGGCGACATCGAGGACGAGCACGACGAGGATGAGACACCCGCAATCGTGCGCCAGCCGGACGGATCGTTCCTCGCCGACGCGCGCGCGCAGCTGGAAGACGTCCTGGCGACCGTCGGGCCGGAATTCGAGATCGGCGATGTCGCCGATGAGGTCGACACGCTCGCCGGCTATGTGATGACGCGCGCCGGCCGGCTTCCCGCGCGCGGCGAGGTCGTCGCGGGGCCGGGCGACTTCGAGATCGAGGTGCTCGATTCCGATCCGCGACGGCTGAAAAAACTTCGCATCACGCGCAGCAATAGCCGTGCCGAACGGTCGCGGCGCGCCTCCCGGCGGCGTGACGCGGAGGCGCCCGTGATTACGTCCGCGCCGCCGTCGCAGCCTGAACCGCCATCCGCCAAGGAAACCCCGTGAGGGTGTTGACCGGCTGGCTCACGCGACTGTCGCATGCGGTGGTGCTCTCCTGGGGATGGCGGCGCGCCGCGATCGCGTTTTGCGCGGGTGCCGCGTCGGCGCTCGCTTTAGCGCCGATCAACGCGTTCCCGTTGCTGTTTTGCACCTTTCCGGTCGCGGTGTGGCTGATCGACGGGGCGGCCGCCGGGCGGCTCGGCGGCGTGATCACGGCGGCGGTGAGCGGCTGGTGGTTCGGGTTCGGATACTTCGTTGCCGGGCTCTATTGGCTCGGATTCGCATTTCTCGTCGATGCCAAGACGTTCGCCTGGCTGCTGCCGTTCGCCGTCATCGGACTGCCGGCGGGCTTGGCCTTGTTCACCGCCGCGGCGTTCGGTTTGGCGCGGTTGCTGTGGACACGCGGGCCGCTGCGCATCCTCGCGCTCGCGCTCGCGCTGACGGCGACCGAATGGCTGCGCGGCCATGTGCTGACCGGCTTTCCGTGGAATGCGTTCGGCTACGCGCTCACCGGGCCGCTCGTGCTGGCGCAGGCTTCTGCGCTGATCGGACTGTGGGGGCTGACGCTCTTCGCCATCTACCTGTTCGCCAGCCCCGCGGTGCTTGCAGACGAACGGCGCGATACGCCCCGGCCATGGCTCGTCGTTCTCGCGCCGCTGGTGCTGCTCTGCGCGTTCGCCGCCTATGGCGCCATGCGCCTCGCCCAGACGCCGACGCAATTCGTCGCCGGCGTGAAGCTGCGCATCATCCAGCCGAATCTCGCGCAGGACGAGAAGTTCAATTACGGCGCCAGGCAACACGTAATGGCGCGCTACCTCGCGCTGTCGGACCGCGCGAGCGGACCGGACTCGACCGGCGTGCGCGGCGTGACACATCTCATCTGGCCCGAATCGGCGTTTCCGTTTTTCCTCTCGCGTGAAGCCGACGCGATGGCGCAGATCGCCAACCTGCTCCCGCGCGGCACGCTGCTGATCGTCGGCGCCGCCCGGCCGGCATCCCCTGTGCCCACGCCGGGAATGATCCGCGCCTTCAATTCGATCTACGTGATCGACCACGACGGCGCGATCCTCTCGGTCTACGACAAGATGCATCTGGTGCCGTTCGGCGAGTACCTGCCGTTTCAAAGCTTCCTCGAGAGCCTCGGCTTGATGCAGCTGACCAAGGTGCGCGGCGGCTACATTCCGGGGGCGGAACGCAAGCCGATCACGGTCGCCGGCGCGCCCGCATTCCTGCCCCTCGTCTGCTACGAGATCGTATTTCCCGGGGAAGCGGTGCCTTTGGGCGGGCGACCGGGTTGGCTGGTCAACCTGACCAATGATGGCTGGTTTGGCCGAAGCTCCGGGCCGTATCAGCACCTGCAGCAGGCGCGGGTTCGCGCGATCGAAGAGGGGCTCCCGCTGGTGCGTGCCGCCAATACGGGGGTTTCGGCGGTGATCGACCCTCTCGGCCGAACCATCCACGCACTGCCGCTGGGCGCCGAGGGCGTGCTCGATTCTCCCTTGCCGCGCGCGCTTGAGCCGACCCTCTATGTGCGCCTGCGCGATGCTCCGGTCGCGCTCCTGATGCTCGCCGGCTTGGCGGTGATGCTCTGGCGGCGGCTCCGCTCGCCCTGAAGCGCCCACGTGCGATGGATTTCCGTTCCTCGGCCCTCTGGTGTTATATTACCGTCGCGGGAGCCCCTATGGGCCCGCAACCGTGTTCACGCTTGACGTGCACGAGGTTGCGCGACAGGAAGAAGTTCCCGCAGGGAGAGCCGCATGGCCAAGAAGGCGCCGAACCCGATCGACAAGCATGTCGGGAGCCGCGTCCGCATGCGGCGCATGATGCTCGGCATGAGCCAGGAGAAGCTGGGCGACTCCCTCGGCCTGACGTTTCAGCAGGTCCAAAAATACGAGAAAGGCACCAATCGGATCGGTGCCAGCCGACTGCAGCAGATCTCGCTGATCCTGCAGGTGCCGGTCTCGTTCTTTTTTGAAGGTGCGCCGCCACCTCCCGGCACGGCCACAGGGTTGGAAGAGGCCCCGTCGCCCGCTTACGTGACGGATTTTCTCGCAACCACCGACGGTCTCGCGCTGGTCAAGGCATTCATGCGCATTCCGAACCCGCGGCTGCGCCGGCGCGTCGTGGAGCTCGTCCAGGAGATGGTCGGCGAAGACGCCTGACCTCGCGTGTCAAATATTCGACCCATCAGCGCGCCCACCGCAGCCCACATCTTGACCGGACCCCGCGACGCTGCAAGAAACGCGCGCTTTCAGCCCGAGGCGTGCTAATAGCCGCGCCTGAACCCGGCCGCGACCGGCCTTCGAGGAGTCTTTCCGTGTCTCGCAAGAATTACCTCTTTACCAGCGAATCCGTGTCCGAAGGTCATCCCGACAAGGTATGCGACCAGATTTCTGATGCGATCCTCGATGCGTTCCTGGCGAACGACATCAAGCTCGGCATCGAGGATGACAGCCAGACCAACACGCGTCTTGGCTGCGAGACACTGACCACGACCAACAAGATCGTGGTGGCGGGCGAATGTCGCGGGCAGGAGCCGCTGCTGAAGAAGTTCAACGGCCATACGGTCATGAACCGCGAGATGATCACCGAGATCGCGCGCGGTGTGGTGAAGGACATCGGCTACGATCAGGACGGCTTCTCTTGGCATGGCGCGGACGTCGAGGTGCTGCTGCACGGCCAGTCGCCCGACATCGCGATGGGCGTCAACGCGAAGAAGAAAAAGGGCGGCGAGGAGGAAGGCGCGGGCGACCAGGGCATGATGTTCGGCTTCGCCTGCACCGAGAGCGAGGTCTACGAAAAAGGCTCGTACATGCCGGCCCCGATTTTCTTCGCGCACAAGATTCTGCGCACCCTCTCCGAGCAGCGCCGCGCCGGCAAGCTGTTCGACCTCCAGCCGGATGCGAAGAGCCAGGTCACGGTGCAATACGTCGACGGCAAGGCGGTCGGCTGCACCAAGGTGGTGGTCTCGACCCAGCACAATGCGCAGAACCGCAACGGCAAGAAGTACACGCCCGGCATGGTGCGCGACCTGATCGAAACGGCGGTAGAGTCCTCACTGCCGAAAGGCTGGATGCCGAAACGGCCGTCCGACTTCCTCGTCAATCCCACCGGCAATTTCGTGGTCGGCGGACCGGACGGAGACTGCGGTCTCACCGGGCGCAAGATCATCGTCGACACCTACGGCGGCTACGCACCGCACGGCGGCGGCGCATTCTCCGGCAAGGACCCAACCAAGGTCGACCGCTCGGCCGCCTATGCGGCGCGCTATCTGGCAAAGAACGTTGTCGCGGCCGGCCTTGCCGACAAGTGTACCATCCAGGTTGCCTACGCGATCGGCGTCGCCGATCCGATGTCGCTCCTGGTCGATCTGCACGGCAGCGGCAAGGTCGATGAGCGCAAGCTCGAGAAGATTCTGCCCGAGATGTTCCGGCTGACGCCGACCAATATCCGCCGCACGCTCAGGCTCAACCGGCCGATCTATCGCCGCACTGCGGCCTACGGGCATTTCGGCCGCGCGCCGGACAAGGACGGCGGCTTCTCGTGGGAAAAGACCGATCTCGCCGGGCAGCTGAAGAAGGCGTTCTAGGGCGCAGCCGGTCGAAACGCTCTGGCTGTCATCCCGGACGCCCGAAGGGGCGGTCCGGAATCCATATTGCCCCACCGCAGCGTCTTATGATTGCGGAGGTATGGTCCCCGGCTCTCGCTTGGCTCGGCCGGGATGACAGTCGGAGATTATGAGCGATCAGCAGTCACATCGTCACGGCGCATTCTTCGGCCGGCGCAAGGGCCATCCGCTGCGTGCACGTCAGGTGGAATTGTTCGGCTTGCTGCTGCCGCGGCTCGCGCTCAATCTCTCCGTGCCCGCGCCGCGCGATCTTGCGGTACTCTTTCCCGGTCCGATTGATCATGTGCGCCTGGAGATCGGCTTCGGCGGCTCCGAACACCTGATCGCGCAGGCGCAAGCCAGTCCGCGCAGCGGGTTCATCGGCTGCGAGCCGTTCGTCAACGGCATGGCGAAGGCGCTGGTCGCGATCGACGACCTCGGGCTGGCGAACATCCGGCTGCATCACGGCGACGCCGTCGACCTGCTCGGCTGGCTGCCCGCGGGTTCGCTCGCGCGCGTCGACCTGCTCTATCCCGATCCATGGCCGAAGCGGCGCCATTGGAAGCGGCGCTTCGTCAACGCCGACAACGTCGCGGCGCTGGCGCGCGTTTTGCGGCCGGGCGGCGAATTCCGCTTCGCAACCGATTGGGCGAACTACGCCGAATGGACACTGTTGCGCCTCACGCGCTCGCCCGATTTCACCTGGACCGCGGAACGTGCCGACGACTGGCGCAAGCCGTGGCCGGACTTCGGCGGCACGCGCTACGAGGCAAAGGCCGTGCGCGAAGGCCGCGCGCCGGCCTACCTGACGTTCCGCCGGAACTGATTACTTCTGCCAGCGCGGTGCGGCAGGCTCTCCGCGGCCGAACACGTCGCCGCGCCCCTCCAGCGGCCGCTTCAGCAACTTGAAGCGGTCGGGATCGAGACGGGGCGCGGCGGGTGTCGGCATCGGCGGCATCGGCGGCATCGGCGGCATCGGCGCCGCCACGCTCGGCGCCTGCGGCGCAACCGCGAGCGAGGAGAACTCGTCGCGCGCGATCGATTCGAAATCCGCGCCCGCATCGAGCAGGTTCTGCTTCAGGCTCATCGTCGCGCCGCGCCAGCGGTCGATGATCGTGTCGATGAAGTCCTCCGTCATCGCGCTCGACGGGTCGGTCGAGGCGTTGATCACCGCCTGGCTCTGCGGGATGAGGTTCTCCGGTAGCTGCTTGAACTTGAGCCGCGTCGGCAGCGCGACCCCCTCGCCGAAGGCGAGCACCTCGCGGGTGCCGAGCGAGGGCACGAACGCGAGCAGGTTTGCCGCCGCGTCCGACACCGCGGAGCGCACGATCGCCTGGTCGCGCTCGTTGGCCATGCGCATCGCGAACAAAGTCGAGCACTGCGAGATGATGGTCGAGTCGAGCTCGGCCGGGCGCTGCGTCACCAGCCCGAGGAAGACGCCGTACTTGCGGCCCTCCTTGGCGATGCGCGAGATCGCCTTGCGCGTCGGGCCGAAGCCGATCGAGCGGTCGGCGGAGGCGTAGCGGTGCGCTTCCTCGCACACGAACAGCAGCGGGAACGCGCCGTCGCTCCACATGCCGAAGTCGAACGCCATGCGGCACAGCACCGACACCACCGAGTCGACCACTTCGGCCGGGAAGCCGGCGAGCTGCATGATGGTCATCGGCTTGCCGTCCGCCGGCAGCCGGAACAGCTGGCGCAAGGTCTCGCCCATCGTGTCGCCGCCGACGTTGGCGTTGTCGAACATGAAGGCGTAGCGCGGGTCGATGCGCACCGTTTCGATGCGCTGCATCAGCTTGTGATAGACCATGCGCGACGAGCGGTTCTCGAGCTTGCCCATGCGCTCGTCGATCAGCGCGACCAGGTCGGCCAGGCGATAGGGCACCGGCGTGTCGCCGGTGTAGCCGGTGGTCTTCGCGTCGGTGCGCTTGAGTACGGCGCGCTCGCCGGAGCGGTACTGCTGGGTGTAGTTGCTCTTCGCCTGCGGGATCAGCTCGGCAAGGATGGAGACCTCCTCGTCCACGCCGGGGCGGCCGGAGAAGAAGACGTCGACCGTCTCCTCGAAATTGAACAGCCAGAACGGCAGTTTCAGGTTGCGCGGGTTGAGCACCAGCGCCTTTTCGCCGAAGCAGCGCGCATATTCGTTGTGGCCGTCGAGCAGGAACAGCCGCAGATTCGGCCGCGCATCGAGGATCTGGCGCAGGATCAGCGCGACGCCGCTCGACTTGCCGACGCCGGTGGTGCCGAGGATGGCGAAATGCTTGCTCAGCATTTCGTCGACATTGATGTAGGCGCCGATCGAGGTGTCCTGCTGCAGGTAGCCGATGTCGATCGTGTCGCCGCTCGATATGTCGTAGATCAGCCGCAGCTCGTCGCGCGTGATCAGCGCGGCGGGATCGCCGATCGCCGGATAGTCGGTGACGCCGCGCTGGAAGTAGTGCTTGCCGTCGTCGCGCTGCTTGATCTCGCCCATCATGTCGAGCCGGGCGGCGGCGCGGTAGCCCTGCTCGCGCGCCGCGTTGCCGACGTCCTGCGTCACTTCGGTGACCATGCCGACCAGCAGCGACTTGGCGCGCTGGATGCGCAGGAACTTGCCGACCGTGATCGAGGTCTCGCGCACCGGATCGATGCTCTCGAGCGGCAGGCCGACGCTCGCCTGCGAGCCGCTGACCGAGAGGATCCGGCCGCAGGTGCGCCCGGCATCGAGAACCGCGTTATGGGGAATCGCACCAGCGTCCACGTTTCGCCTCCACGTAACGAACAAGTTTTTTGGCGGCCGCCCCGTCAGCGATCCCGCACCGGCCGGACGCTAGCAAGCCACGGTCGACATTCGATTAATCGGGGAGGGAGTGTAATTGCGCGGACGCGCAAAGCTTCCGTAATCTTTAACGGGAGCTTAATGGGGACGGATCCTTCTCCGCTCATTCCCGTCCCCGCCTGGGCCGGGACAAGCGCCAGCGCGTAGGGCGCAATAAGCGACGCGAAGCGGAGCGCATTGCGCCGCGGTGGTGGCGCAGTGCGCTTCGCCCCCCTTCGCGGGGGCATGCTTATTGCGCTCTACGGGCCGTGTTCAGCACCACGGCGGCGCGGATCAGCGCCTTGAACGCCTTCTCGTCGATCGTGTCGCCCTCGTGGAGGTCGATCGCGCGCCTCACGTTGCCGTCGAGGCTCGCGTTGAACAGGCCCGCAGGGTCCTTGAGCGCGGCGCCCTTCGCGAAGGTCAGCTTCACTTTGTCCTTGTAGGTCTCGCCGGTGCAGATGATCCCGTCATGCTCCCACACCGGAACGCCGAGCATACCGTTCGACGGCTTGCGCCATTTCACTGTCTCGACCACGTGCGCGTCGGCCTCTTTGATGAGGGTGCGCACCCGCGCCAGCGTCGCGCCGCGCCAATCGCTCAGCGCCTTGATCCGCGTATCGATCGGGGCGGAGGGAGGTGCTTCCTTCGAGGCGGTCTTTCCGTTCTTCATGATGATCGTGGCTTTCTTCATCGGGGTATCGCCTGCCCGTCACTTCCAGGTTGTCAGGGCGTGTCCTTGCGGATTTCGTCGGGTCCGCTGGGATCCGTGTCGAGGCGAAGCGCGCTCCGGCACAACGGCCGATCTGCCTCGGCGCTGCCGGAGGCGCACACTCGTCGAGCATAACGCCCGTTCGCTGAGCAGTGCTGCTCAATTCGGCGGCAGGCCTCGCCGCAATCCGTACCGCTGTCGAAAGCAGCGTGCCGGTTGAGCTTTATCTATATGATTTCATGACGATTTCGTTCTGACGCCGCACCCGCGAGGCTTGGCATATCCATTGCAAACCAGTTCGGCGCGACACAAGGGAGCGGCGCCGATGTCGATTTATGACCGACCATTCGACCCCACCCGCCGGCTCGATCGGTCGGGGTGCATCTGCGGCCGCCATCGCAGCGCGGAAGAGCACGACTACGACGCGCGCCGCACCGTGGTGTGCGAGCCGGCCGTCGCACCGAACCAGGAGAAGACCTACGAGGGTCTGGTCGCTTCCGCGGTCATGCGCAAGATTTTTCCCAGGGACGCTGCACGGCGCGCGTTCCTGAAAAGTGTCGGTGCCTCCACGGCGCTCGCCGCGCTCTCCCAGTTTTTCCCGCTCAAGACCGCGACCGAGGTGTTTGCGCAAGGCGGCGCAATCGAGAAGAAGGATCTGAAGGTCGGCTTCATCCCGATCACCTGCGCGACGCCGATCATCATGGCGCATCCGATGGGCTTCTACTCCAAGCACGGGCTCAATGTCGAAGTGATCAAGACCGCTGGCTGGGCGGTCATCCGCGACAAAACGCTGAACAAGGAATACGACGCCGCCCACATGCTCTCGCCGATGCCGCTCGCGATCACGCTTGGCGCTGGCTCCAATCCGATCCCGTACACGATGCCGGCGGTGGAAAACATCAACGGGCAGGCGATCACGCTGGCCGTGAAGCACAAGGACAAGCGCGACCCGAAATCCTGGAAGGGATTCAAGTTCGCGGTGCCGTTCGACTACTCGATGCACAATTACCTGCTGCGCTATTACGTCGCCGAGCATGGGCTCGATCCCGATCAGGACATCCAGATTCGCGCCGTGCCGCCACCCGAAATGGTGGCGAACCTGCGCGCCGACAACATCGACGGATTCCTCGCGCCCGATCCGGTGAACCAGCGGGCAGTCTATGACGGCGTCGGGTTCATCCATGTCCTGTCGAAGGAGATCTGGGACCGTCATCCGTGCTGCGCCTTCGCGGCCTCGAAGGAATTCGTCACCGGCTCGCCCAACACCTATGCGGCGCTGCTCAAGGCGATCATCGATGCCACCGCTTTCGCCACCAGGGCGGAGAACCGCAAGCAGATCGCCGAGGCGATCGCGCCGGCGAACTATCTCAACCAGCCGGTCACCGTGGTCGAGCAGGTGCTCACCGGCACGTTCGCGGACGGCCTCGGTAACGTACGCAAGGTGCCCGATCGCATCGATTTCGATCCGTTCCCCTACGAGTCGTTTGCGGTGTGGATCCTCACCCAGATGAAGCGCTGGGGCCAGATCAAGGGCGATATCGATTATGCCGGCATCGCCAAGCAGGTCTTCCTTGCGACCGACACCACCAGGCTGATGAAGGACGTGGGGCTCACGCCGCCTGCGGCGACAAGCAAGACTTTCGTCGTCATGGGCAAGACGTTCGATCCCGCCAAGCCGGAGGATTACGTGAAGAGCTTTGCGATCAAGCGATCGTCCTGACGCAATGCTGCCGGGCATTGTCATGACGCATACTCGGTGCCCTACCTCCCCCTGGAAGGGGGAGGTCGGTTCGCGAAGCGAACCGGGTGGGGGTGACGCGCGTAGCGCGATCCTTGCTTTCCACCCCACCCCGATTGGCCTTCGGCCAATCGACCCTCCCCCTCCAGGGGAGGGTGGGAGCATGCGGCGATGACATCGTCCTCACTCACGCTCCGCGCAGCGCTCGTCTCCATCCTGCTATTCGCCGCCTTCATTCTCGCGTGGCATCTCGGCGTCCGCGGCACCGGCGCCGTGCAGCAGATGGATCCCGAATACGCCAAGCTGATGGGCCTCACCGCGACGCAGGGCAAATCCGCAATGCCCGGCCCGCTCGATGTCGGCGCCAAGCTGTGGGAGCACGTGCGCCGGCCGTTCTACGACAACGGTCCGAACGACAAGGGCGTCGGCATCCAGCTTGCGTTCTCGATCGCGCGCGTCGCCGCGGGCTATCTGCTTGCCGTACTGGTCGCGATTCCGATCGGCTTCCTGATCGGCATGTCCCCGCTGTTCTCGAAAGCGCTCGATCCGTTCATCCAGGTGCTCAAACCGATCTCGCCGCTCGCCTGGATGCCGCTCGCGCTCTACACCATAAAGGACTCGAGCCTCTCGGCGATCTTCGTCATCTTCATCTGCTCGCTCTGGCCGATGCTGATCAACACGGCGTTCGGCGTCGCGGCGGTGCGCAAGGAATGGCTCAACGTCGCGCGCACATTGGAAGTCGGCACCTTGCGCCGCGCGTTCACGATCATCCTGCCTGCCGCCGCGCCCACGATCCTCACCGGTATGCGCATCTCGATCGGCATTGCGTGGCTTGTCATCGTTGCGGCCGAAATGCTCGTCGGCGGGACGGGCATCGGTTACTTCGTCTGGAACGAATGGAATAATTTATCGATCACGAATGTGATTACGGCGATCTTGCTGATCGGTGTCGTCGGCATGCTGCTCGACCTCATTCTCGCGCGCCTCACGCGTCTCGTCACATTCCCGGAGTGAGGCTGCGTGGACAAGTTCATCTCGATCGAGGGCATCGCCAAGCGCTACGGCGCGACCACGATCTTCCAGGATCTCTGGCTCAGCGTTCCGCGCGGCGGCTTCACCTGCGTGATCGGACATTCGGGCTGCGGCAAGACCACCGTGCTCAACATCCTCGCCGGCCTCGACAGCCCTTCCGCGGGCGTCGTGATCGTCGACGATCAGGCGATCGAAGGCCCGAGCCTCGACCGCGCGGTCATTTTCCAGAGCCACGCACTGCTTCCCTGGCGCACGGTCATGGGCAACGTCGCCTACGCGGTGTCATCGCGATGGCGCCGCCACTCGCGCGACCAAATCCAGCGCCAGGCGCAGAAATTCATCGACCTCGTCGGCCTCACCGGTGCGGAGGGGAAGCGGCCGGCCGAGCTCTCCGGCGGCATGAAGCAGCGCGTCGGCATCGCGCGCGCGCTCTCGATCGAGCCGAAGATCATGCTGATGGACGAGCCGTTCTCGGCGCTCGATGCGCTCACGCGCGGCACCCTGCAGGACGAAGTGCGCCGCATCTGCCGCACCACCGGGCAGACCGTGTTCATGATCACGCACGACGTCGACGAGGCGATCTACCTGGCCGACCGCATCGTGCTGATGACCAACGGCCCGGACGCCAAGCTTGCCGAGATCGTCGACAATCCGCTGCCGAAGGAGCGCGCGCGCGCCGACATTCACCGCCATCCGCTCTACTACGCGGTGCGCAACCACATCATCGATTTCCTCGTCACGCGCTCGAAGAGCTTCGCGCAAGAGGGCCGCGCGCACGATCCGCGCGCCGTGCCGCTGGTGCGGCCGGGCATCATCGCAAATCAATCGCCGCCGGACGCGTCCGCGCGCGTCGCCTAACCCCGGGAGACCATCATGAAACGCGAAGACCTCACCGAGAAGCTCCTCGACATCAAGCGCGAGAAGGGCTGGAGCTGGAAATACATCTGCGAGCAGATCGGCGGCATGTCGCCGGTGATGATCGCGGGCGGCGTGCTCGGCCAGCAGAAGATGACCAGGCCGATGGCGGCGGCCGCCGCCAAGCTGTTCGGCCTCTCGAAAGCCGAGGAGGCGCTGCTCAACGAGGTGCCGTATCGCGGCGCCGGCACGCCGATGCCGCCGACCGATCCGCTGATCTACCGCTTCTACGAGCTGGTGATGGTCAACGGGCCGGCCTGGAAGGCGCTGATCGAGGAGGAGTTCGGCGACGGCATCATGTCGGCGATCGACTTCGACATGACGATCGAGCGCCAAGCCGACCCGAAGGGCGACCGCGTCAAGATCGGCATGACCGGCAAGTTCCTGCCGTTCAAGTATTACGGCGCGAAAGGGAACGAGCAGGCGCTGGGGTATCGGGAGGAGTGAGGGCAATCTTCCAGCATGGAGCCTTCCCCACCCCCATTGCGCTTCCCGTCCAACCTCGCTATATCAGCACCGTCCTGATCAAGGACATCTCATAACGGTCGGATGATCCGATCGGTTTTTGAGAGTGGGCCCCGCCCCGGGACCCGCTCTTTTTTGTTACCAAAATCCCGGCGCGAGCCGGACGGGCATGATCGACACGATCGCGACGCAGGAGACAAGGCCGGATCTCGCGGAGCCTCGGCTCATCGGCGAGCAGGGCGTGGCTGCGCGCGTCGCCGCGCTTGCGGCGCCGGTGCTGAGCCCGCTCGGCTACCGGCTTGTGCGCGTGCGCGTCTCCGCCACGTCCGGCTGCACGGTGCAGATCATGGCGGAACGGCCGGACGGCACGATGTCGATCGAGGACTGCGAGATCGCCTCGCGCGCGCTCTCGCCGGTGTTCGACGCCGAAGACCCGATCGAGAGCGAGTACCGGCTGGAGGTCTCTTCGCCCGGCATCGACCGCCCGCTGGTGCGCGTATCGGACTTTGCGCGCCATGCGGGTCACGAAGCCAAGGTCGAAATGGCGGTGCCGCTCGACGGGCGCAAGCGCTTCCGCGGCATCCTCGCCGGCGTCGAAGGCGAGGCCGCGAAGCTGCGCCGCAGGGATGCCGCCGAAGGCGAGGCGGCCGAGGTGGCTCTTCCGATCGCCGACATGGTCGAGGCGCGCCTCGTGCTCACCGACGCGCTGGTTGCCGAATCATTGCGCCGCGGCAAGGAACGCGCGGCGCGCCACCAAATACACGAAGCAGACAACGACAACCGCATGCCGCAGAAGGCTGCGAAGGGACACGAAGGAGACTAACCGATGGCCGTCAGTGCAAATCGGCTCGAGCTGTTGCAGATCGCCGACGCGGTCGCGCGCGAGAAATCGATCGACCGCCGCATCGTCATCACCGCCATGGAGGACGCGATCGCGAAAGCGGCGCGCTCGCGCTACGGCAGCGAAACCGAGGTTCACGCCGAGATCGACCCGAAGACCGGCGAGTTGCGCCTCGCGCGCCACATGCTGGTGGTCGAGGCGGTCGAGAACCCGTCGAACCAGATCAGCCTGGAAGACGCGCGCAAGCGCCATCCGGCGGCGCAGATCGGCGACACCATCGCGGACACCTTGCCGCCGCTCGAATACGGCCGCATCGCGGCGCAGTCGGCCAAGCAGGTGATCGTGCAGAAGGTGCGCGAGGCCGAGCGCGACCGCCAATACGAGGAATACAAGGACCGCATCGGCGACATCGTCAACGGCATCGTCAAGCGCGTCGAATACGGCAACGTGGTGGTCGATCTCGGCCGCGGCGAGGCGATCGTGCGGCGCGACGAGATGCTGCCGCGCGAGACGATGCGCAACGGCGACCGCATCCGCGCGTTCATCTACGACGTGCGCCGCGAGGCGCGCGGCCCGCAGATCTTCCTCTCGCGCACGCATCCGCAATTCATGGCGAAGCTGTTCGCCCAGGAAGTGCCGGAGATCTACGACGGCATCGTCGAGGTGAAGGCGGTCGCGCGCGACCCCGGCTCGCGCGCCAAGATCGCGGTGATCTCGCGCGATTCCTCGGTCGACCCGGTCGGCGCCTGCGTCGGCATGCGCGGCTCGCGCGTGCAGGCGGTGGTGAACGAGCTGCAGGGCGAGAAGATCGACATCATCCCGTGGTCGCACGACATCGCGACCTTCGTGGTGAATGCGCTCGCGCCCGCCGAAGTCGCCAAGGTGGTGCTCGACGAAGACCGCGAGCGCATCGAGGTGGTGGTGCCGGACCAGCAGCTGTCATTGGCGATCGGCCGGCGCGGCCAGAACGTGCGGCTCGCCTCGCAATTGACCGGCTGGGACATCGACATCCTGACCGAGCAGGAAGAGTCCGAGCGCCGTCAGGCCGAGTTCGAGAAGCGCACCAAGGTGTTCATGGATGCGCTCAACGTCGACGAGGTGGTCGGGCAGCTGCTCGCCTCGGAAGGCTTCACGACGGTCGAGGAGCTTGCCTATGTCGAGCCCAAGGAAATCGCCGGCATCGAGGGCCTCGACGAGGATACGGCGAACGAGCTGCAGACGCGCGCGCGCGATTATCTCGGGCAGATCGAGGCCGAGCTCGACGCCAGGCGCACCGAACTCGGCGTGCAGGACGAGCTGAAGGAGATCCCCGGCATCACCACCGCGATGCTGGTCAAGCTCGGCGAGAACGGCGTGAAGACCGTCGAGGACCTCGCCGGTTGCGCGACCGACGATCTGGTCGGCTACACCGAGCGCAAGGACGGCGAGGTGAAGCAGGAGCCGGGCTTCCTCGACGGGATCGAGATTTCGCGCGAGGAGTGCGAGGCGATGATCATGCAGGCCCGCCTCAAGGCCGGCTGGATCACCGAGGCCGATCTTGCCCCGCCCGCCGAAGAAGAAGCCGCGGCTGAACCCGCGCCGGCGCAATGAGCGCGGAGCCACATAGGGACCGATGCTGGCGACGGCCGACACCGACGACACCGATCACGGACCGCGCGAAGGCAGGCGCGGCACCGAGCGGCTGTGCGCGCTCACCCGTGAGGTCAAGCCGATCGGCGAGCTGATCCGGTTCGTCGCGGCGCCGGATGGCGCAATCGTTCCGGATTTGAAGCGGCGTCTGCCCGGTCGTGGGGTCTGGGTCACGGCGACGCGCCATGCGGTCGACGAGGCGGCGAGGCGCAACCTGTTCGCGCGCAGCCTGAAGCGCGAGGTGCGCGCGCCGCGCGATCTCGGCGCCGCGCTCGAGCGCCAGCTGGAAAGCGCCGCGCTCGCTGCGCTCGGCATCGCCCACAAGGCCGGCCGGGTCGCGATCGGTTTCGGCCGCACCGAAAGCGCGCTCGCGGCTCCCGACCCTGTCGTGGCGATCCTTTACGCCTCGGACGGGGCGGCCGACGGGGCGCGCAAGATCGCAGCCGCGGCCGCAAAGCGGCAAAGCGGCGAAAATCCGGCCGAAATCCCGGTCATTTCGGCATTCACGTCGGTGCAATTGGATTTGGCATTGGGGCGGTCAAATGTGGTACATGCTGCCCTGCTCGCAGGCCCAGCGAGCAACGGGTTCCTTGCGCGCTGCCAGAGCCTCGAACGCTTCCGGACGGTCGATCCGGGTGGTCGTGGCACGGGGTAGCGCGCGGCCGCGCGCTGAATAGGTAACGGTTTCGGTTAAGGTTCAGGATTGGATGTGAATGCCTACTGATACGAAAAGTCCCGGCGAGAAGACGCTCAGCGTCAGTTCGAAGACGACGCTGACGCTGAAGCCGCGCGCCGAGACGGGCGTCGTGCGTCAAAGCTTCAGCCACGGCCGCTCCAAGGCGGTGGTGGTCGAGAAGGTGCGCAAGCGCACGCTCGGTCCGGGCGAGGCCAAGGCCGAGCCTGCCGCTGCGGCGCCGGATCGCGTGACACCGCGCCGTGTCGGCGTGGTCGCTCGCGGCGCCACGCCGCCTGCTGCGGCGCCCGCATCGGTGCCCGCCGCTGCGCCTGCACCTGCGGGGCCGAAACCCTCCGGCGTCGTGTTGCGCACGCTGACCGAGGAAGAGCAGAGCCGGCGTGCACACGCCCTTGGCGACGCCAAGGTGCGCGAGGCCGAGGAACGCAAGATCGCCGAGGAAGAGGCCAAGATCCGCCAGCAGCGCGAGGCGATCGATCGCACCGAGCGCGAAGCGGCCGAAGCGCGCAAGCGCCTCGAGGACGAACGCCGCAAGCACGACGAGGAAACCAAGCGCAAGGCCGACGAAGTCGCGAAGAAACGCTTTGGCGGCGAGGAAGAGACGAGGTTGAAGACCGGCGGCACGCCCACGGCGCGCAAGATCACGCCGGAAGCCGAGGAGGATGACCGCCGTCCGGCCCGCCGCGGCGTGGGCGGGGCCCCCGTGCGTCCCGCCGTTGCGCCCAAGACCCCGCGCGCCGGTGCGCCGAAGCAGCGCGGCCGTCTCACGCTGGTTACCGCGCTCTCCGCGGACGAAGTGCGCGAGCGCTCGGTCGCGTCGTTCCGCCGCCGTACGCAGCGCATGACCGGCCACCGCGACAGCGAGAACAAGGAAAAGCTGCAGCGCGAAGTCATCATTCCCGAGACGATCACCATCCAGGAGCTGGCCAACCGCATGTCGGAGCGCGGTGTCGACGTCATCGAGATCCTGATGAAGCAGGGTCACATGGCCAAGATCACCGACACGATCGATGCCGACACCGCGCAGCTCCTCGCCGAAGAACTCGGCCATACGGTACGCCGCGTCGCGGAATCGGACGTCGAGGAGGGCCTGTTCGATGCCGCCGACGCGCCGGAGACGCTGGTATCGCGCGCGCCGGTCGTGACCATCATGGGCCACGTCGACCACGGCAAGACCTCGCTGCTCGATGCGATCCGCCAGACCAACGTGGTGAGCGGCGAAGCCGGCGGCATCACGCAGCATATCGGCGCCTACCAGGTGGCCTCGCCGAAGGGCGGCAAGATCACCTTCATCGACACGCCGGGCCACGCGGCCTTCACGGCGATGCGCGCGCGCGGCGCGAAGGTGACCGATCTCGTCATCCTGGTGGTCGCGGCGGATGACGGTGTGATGCCGCAGACGGTCGAGGCGATCAACCACGCCAAGGCCGCCAAAGTGCCGATGATCGTTGCGATCAACAAGATCGACAAGGCCGAGGCGAAGCCGGAGCGTGTGCGCACCGAGCTGCTGCAATACGAGGTGCAGGTTGAATCGCTCGGCGGCGACGTGCTCGACGTCGAGGTGTCGGCGACGAAGAAGACGAATCTCGACAAGCTGCTCGAGACGATCCAGCTGCAGGCCGAAATTCTCGATCTCAGGGCCAATCCGGAACGTGCCGCCGAGGGCACCGTGATCGAGGCGAAGCTCGACCGCGGCCGCGGCCCGGTCGCGACCGTGCTGGTGCAGCGCGGCACGCTGCGTGGCGGCGATATCGTGGTGGCCGGCGCCGAGTGGGGCCGCGTGCGCGCGCTCCTCGCGGATACCGGCGCGCCGGTGACCGAGGCGGGCCCCTCGACACCCGTCGAGGTGCTCGGCTTCAACGGCACGCCCGACGCAGGCGACCGCCTCGCGGTGGTCGGGAGCGAAGCGCGCGCCCGCGAAGTCACGGATTACCGCGCGCGCCAGAAGCGCGAGAAGGCCGCCGCCCGTCAGACCGGCATGCGCGGCTCGCTCGAGCAGATGATGGCGCAGGTGAAGACCGCGGGGCGCCAGGAATTCCCGCTGGTCATCAAGGGCGACGTGCAGGGCTCGATCGAGGCGATCGCCGGCGCGCTCGAGAAGGCCGGCAACGAGGAAGTCGCGGCGCGCATCATCCATTCGGGCGTCGGCGGCGTCACCGAGTCCGACGTGACGCTCGCGGAGTCCTCCGGCGCCGCGATCATCGGCTTCAACGTGCGCGCCCACAAGGAAGCGCGCGAGGCGGCCGAGCGCACCGGCACCGAGATCCGCTACTACAACATCATCTACAATCTCGTCGACGACGTGAAGAAGGCGATGTCCGGCATGCTCACGCCGGAGTTGCGCGAGACCATGCTGGGCAACGCGCAGATCCTGGAGATCTTCAATGTCTCCAAGGTCGGCAAGATCGCGGGCTGCCGCGTCACCGACGGCCGGGTCGAGCGCGGCGCGAACGTACGGCTGATCCGCGACAATGTCGTGATCCACGAAGGCAAGCTCTCCCAGCTCAAGCGCTTCAAGGACGATGCGCGCGAGGTGGTGGCCGGCCAGGAATGCGGCATGGCGTTCGAGGGCTACCAGGACATGCGCGCCGGCGACGTGATCGAGTGCTATCGCGTGGAGACGGTGCAGCGCTCATTGTGATCGCGTCATGCCCGGCCATAGCACGTCGAAGACGGACGTGAACGCCCTGGTGGCCGGGCATCCACGTCTTGAGGATATTGCCAATTGCAAAGACGTGGATGGCCGGGACAAGCCCGGCCATGACGAAGTGCTGGATTTGTTATGCCCCGACACCATCATCGTGATCGTTCTCCCGCCGGCCCCTCGCAGCGCCAGCTGCGCGTCGGCGAACTCATCCGCCACGCGATCGCCGAGATGCTGTCGCGCGGCGAGGTGCACGACCCGGTGATCGAAGGCCACATGATCACCGTGCCGGAAGTCGCCATGACGGCCGACCTGCGGCTCGCCACCATCTACGTGATGCCGCTCGGCGGGCGCGACGCAAAGCCGGTGCTCGAAGCGCTCGAGCGCAACAAGAAGTTCCTGCGCGGCGAGATCGCGCGCCGCGTTAACCTGAAATTCGCTCCTGACATCCGCTTCCGCTTCGACGAACGATTCGACGAGGCGGAACGGATCGAGAAGATTCTGCGAACACCGGAGGTTCGGCGCGATCTCGAATCGAAGCCGGCGGCCGACGAGGACAAATGAGCGCGCCGAGCCCCCTCCCCAACCCTCCCCCGCAAGCGGGGGAGGGAAAACAGCGCAAGCGCGAGAAGCGCGACGTGCACGGCTGGGTCGTTCTCGACAAGCCGGTCGGCATGACGTCGACGCACGCGGTCGCGATCGTCAAGCGCCTGTTCGCGGCGAGGCGCGCGGGCCACGCCGGCACGCTCGATCCGCTCGCCTCCGGCATCCTGCCGCTTGCGCTCGGCGAGGCGACCAAAACGGTTCCGTTCGTGATGGACGGGCGCAAGCGCTACCGCTTCACGGTGCGCTGGGGCGAGGAGCGCGACACCGACGACGCCGAGGGCAAGGTCATTGCGACCTCCGAGGCCCGCCCCGCCGCTGCTGCGGTCACCGCCTGCCTGCCGGCTTTCACCGGCACGATCGCGCAGGTGCCGCCGAAATTCTCCGCCATCAAGATCGAGGGCGAGCGCGCCTACGATCTGGCCCGCGAGGGCCAGGAGGTCGTGCTGGAGGCGCGTCCGGTCGATATCCACGGCTTGACCCTGGTGGAGATTCCGGATGCCGGCACGGCGGTTTTCGAGGCCGAATGCGGCAAGGGAACCTATGTCCGGGCGCTGGCGCGCGACATCGGGCGCGTTCTCGGGTGCTTCGGCCACGTCAGCGAACTTCGCCGCACGCAAGTCGGCCCGTTCGGCGAAAACGACATGATTTCGCTGGCGGAACTGGAGGCTTTGTGCCAAAAAGCCGCCGCCGGCGAGGGAAGCCTCGCCGACGCGCTACTGCCTGTTGAGACCGCGCTGGACGACATCCCGGCGCTGGCCGTCAATCGGGCGGATGCGGCAAGGCTCCAGCGGGGCCAAGCCGTTTTGTTGCGCGGCCGGGATGCCCCCATTTTCCGTGGGCTGGTCCATGTGACGACTTCGGGCGAGCTCATCGCTCTGGCCGAAGTGGACCGCGGCGAAATCATCCCCAAGCGCGTGTTCAACCTCGCCGGTCTGAAGGGCAGCGCCGGCAAACGACAAGGTCATTGACGATGTCGCTTTCGACCGGCCGCAAGGCCGAAATCATCAAATCGTATGCCACCAAGGCGGGCGACACCGGGTCGCCCGAGGTCCAGGTCGCGATCCTGTCCGAACGGATCAATACCCTGACCGACCACTTCAAGGCTCATGTGAAGGACAATCATTCACGGCGAGGCCTGCTCAAGATGGTCTCGCAGCGGCGTCAGCTGCTCGATTATCTCAAGCGCACCGACGAGGCGCGCTACAAGAGCATCATCGACAAGCTCGGCATCCGCCGTTGAGCCGCATGATCCCGAAAAGCATGTCCTCGACCCCGATCGGGGATGGAAACCGGTTTTCGGACAAGATCATGCGACACTAGGAGTCTTTCGCGCGCGGATTTTCCGCGCGCGCTGTGGGCGGGCTTCGTGCCCGCCGTTGCGTGGCGGCCCGAGCATGATCTCAAGCCGCCGAGTACGCCGGACGGAGTGTCCGTGCGGCGCCAAACCGATGGAAGACATGAAGGCCATGGCAGGATCGCCGGACGCTGTCTGGACGCGCATCGAGAATGCGCAGCGCCAGCGTCTCGCCGTCTTGCTTATGGCCTTCTCCGCTTCCCTGAACCGAAGAGAGAGAGAAGACCGATATGTTCGATATTCACCGCATTGAGCTGGACTGGGGCGGGCGTCCGCTCATTCTGGAAACCGGCAAGATCGCCCGCCAGGCCGACGGCGCGGTCGTCGCCACCTACGGGGAGACCAAAGTTCTGGCGACCGTCGTCGCCGCCAAGGCGCCGCGCGAAGGCGTCGACTTCCTGCCGCTCACCGTCGACTACCAGGAAAAATATTATGCAGCCGGCCGCATCCCGGGCGGCTATTTCAAGCGCGAAGGCCGTCCGACCGAAAAGGAAACGCTCGTTTCGCGCCTGATCGACCGCCCGATCCGCCCGCTGTTTGCCGACGGCTGGCGCAACGAGACGCAGATCATCGTGACGACGCTGTCGCACGACCTGGAAAACGATCCCGACGTTCTGGCGCTGGTGGCGTCCTCGGCGGCTCTCTGCCTCTCGGGCGCGCCCTTCATGGGACCGATCGGCGCCGCCCGCGTCGGGTTCACCAACAACGAATACGTCCTCAACCCGACGCTCGACGAGATGGCGGAAAGCCAGCTCGACCTCGTCGTCGCCGGCACCAAGGACGCGGTGCTGATGGTGGAGTCGGAGGCGAAGGAACTGCCCGATGAAGTCATGCTCGGCGCGGTGATGTTCGGCCATCGGCATTTCCAGCCGGTCATCCAGGCGATCATCGAACTCGCCGAGAAAGCCGCCAAGGAACCGCGCGAGCTGACCGAGGACGATAACTCGGAAATCGAAGCGAAGCTCCGCGCGATGGTCGAGTCCGACCTGCGCGCCGCCTACGCGGTCGCCGACAAGATGGCGCGCCACAAGGCGGTCGATGCCGCCAAGGAGAAGGTCAAGAAGTGGATGACGCCCGCCGCGGGCGAAGATCCCTTCCCCTGGGCGCCGCTCCGCGTCATGGGGGTGTTCAAGAAGCTCGAGGCGAAGGTTGTCCGCGGCAACATCCTCGACACCGGCAGGCGTATCGACGGGCGCGACCTCAAGACCGTGCGCCCGATCGTCGCCGAAGCCGGCATCCTGCCGCGCGCGCACGGCTCCGCCCTGTTCACGCGCGGCGAGACGCAGGCGCTGGTCGTCGCCACGCTCGGCACCGGCGAGGACGAGCAATGGATCGACGCGCTGCAGGGCACATACAAGGAGTCGTTCCTGCTGCACTACAACTTCCCGCCCTACTCGGTCGGCGAGACCGGACGCATGGGCGGCACGAAGCGCCGCGAGATCGGTCATG
The DNA here is from genome assembly GCA_005884685.1 of Alphaproteobacteria bacterium. Classification (GTDB taxonomy): domain Bacteria; phylum Pseudomonadota; class Alphaproteobacteria; order Rhizobiales; family Xanthobacteraceae; genus PALSA-894. The sequence continues at coordinate 72,821 of VBAH01000014.1, read as the reverse complement.
GCAAGCTTGCATGGCGCGCCATTCACCCGGTGCTGCCGGAGAAGCATGAGTTCCCCTACACGATCCGCATCGTCTCGGAGATCACCGAGTCGAACGGCTCCTCCTCGATGGCGACGGTGTGCGGCACCTCGCTGGCGCTGATGGACGCGGGCGTGCCGCTGAAGCGGCCGACCTCCGGCATCGCGATGGGTCTCATTCTCGAAGGCGAGCGCTTTGCCGTGCTGTCCGACATCCTCGGCGACGAGGACCATCTCGGCGACATGGACTTCAAGGTGGCCGGCACCGAGAAGGGCGTCACCTCGCTGCAGATGGACATCAAGATCGCCGGCATCACCGAAGAGATCATGAAGGTGGCGCTGACGCAGGCGAAGGACGGCCGGCTGCACATCCTCGGCGAGATGGCGAAGGCCTTGACGCAGGCGCGCGCCGAGCTCGGCGAGCACGCCCCGCGCATCGAGGTGTTCTCGATCCCGACCGACAAGATCCGCGAAGTGATCGGCACCGGCGGCAAGGTGATCCGCGAGATCGTCGAGAAGACCGGCGCCAAGATCAACATCGAGGACGACGGCACCGTGAAGGTCGCATCCGCCAAGGCGGAGTCGATCAAGGCGGCGATCAACTGGATCAAGTCGATCGCGAGCGAGCCGGAGGTCGGCCACATCTACGAGGGCACGGTCGTCAAGGTGATGGACTTCGGCGCCTTCGTGAACTTCTTCGGCGCCAAGGACGGCCTCGTGCACATCTCGCAGCTCGCCTCGCGCCGCGTCAACAACGTCAAGGACGTGGTGAAGGAAGGCGACAAGGTGAAGGTCAAGCTGCTCGGCTTCGACGATCGCGGCAAGACGCGGCTGTCGATGAAGGTCGTCGATCAGGCGACCGGCGAGGACCTCGAGGCGAAGCAGAAGGCGGAAGGCGGCGAGCAGCCGCAGGCGGTGGCGGGGGAGTAGGCGCAACTTCGCTCGTCCCCGCGAAAGCGGGGACCCAGGCACAAGCGAAGGAAGGACTGGATGCCCGCGTTCGCGGGCATGAGCGGGAGTGTGATTGGGGCGGCCTCGCGGGCCGCCCTTTTTCGCGTCAGGCCGGCTCGTCGTACAGCCACTTCGACACGATACCGCCGATCACGCCGCCGACGATCGGCGCCACCCAGAACAGCCACAGCGAGCCCCAGGCCTCTGCGCCGCCGAAGATCGCGGTTGCGGTCGAGCGCGCCGGATTTACCGACGCGTTGGATACCGGTATCGCGACGAGGTGGATGACGGTGAGGAACAGGCCGATCGCGATCGGCGCGAATCCGGCGGGACAGTTCTTGGTCGTCACGCCCATGATGACCATCAGGAACAGCGCCGTCATGACGGCCTCGATGAGCGCGACCGCGGCCAGCGACGAATGCGTGCCGCCGTAGAGGTTCGAGGCGTCGGTGAAGCTGTTCCACTTCCCGCCCGCCGCACCGCCAAGAATGACGTAGAACACGCAGGCCGCAGCTGCGCCGCCGAGCACCTGGGCGATGACGTAGGCCGGCGCCCGGCCCATCTCGAAGCGCCCGCCCGCAACCAGGCCAAGCGTCACCGCCGGATTGAAGTGGCCGCCCGAGATGGGACCGACCGCGAACGCCATCGCCATGACCGAGAGGCCGACGGCGAATGCGACCGCGACAAGCCCCGCCGATGGCGCGGAAAAAAGCGCTGCGCCACACACTCCCGTGACCAGTGCAAATGTGCCGATGAATTCGGCGCCGAGTTCGCGTGGTGACATGTGTTCCCCCAATCAATCCGTCGGGACCCGCATAATGAGCCCGGCACGAATCACATGGTTCACCAGGTCCGGGCGGAGGGCAACCGGGCTGCGGGCGGCTCCTGTGCGTATCAGGCGGTGCCGGGATCGGTGGCGAGGCCTTTCAGCGCGTCCGGATGCGGCATCGCGATCACGTTGTAGCCGGAATCGACGAAATGGATTTCGCCGGTCACGCCGGTCGAGAGGTCGGACAGGAGATAGAGCGCGGCGCCGCCGAGCTCGTCGAGCGTCACGCCGCGGCCGAGCGGGGAATGCTTCTGCTGGAACGCAAACATCGCGCGCGCATCGCCGATGCCGGCGCCGGCAAGCGTGCGGATCGGGCCGGCCGAGATCGCATTTACCCGGATGCGCTCGCGCCCGAAGTCGACCGCCAGGTAGCGCACCGAGGCCTCCAGCGCCGCCTTGGCGAGACCCATCACGTTGTAGTTCGGCATGGTGCGTTCGCTGCCGTTGAACGTGAGCGTCAGCATCGCGCCGCCGTTGCGCATCAGGGGCGCGGCGCGCTTTGCGCTCTCGGTGAACGAGAAGCAGGAGATCACCATCGTGCGGCTGAAATTCTCGCGCGAGGTGTCGGCGTAGCGGCCCTTGAGCTCGTTCTTGTCGGAGAACCCGATGGCGTGGACATAGAAGTCGAGCGTGCCCCACTGCTTCTCGATCTCGGCAAACACCGCGTCGACCGTGGCGACGTCCTCGACGTCGCACGGCATGACGAAGGTCGAGCCGAGCGACTCGGCGAGCGGTTTCACGCGCCGGCCCAGCGCCTCGCCCTGATAGGTGAACGCGAGCGTCGCTCCCTGCGCCGCCAGCGTGCGCGCGATGCCCCAGGCGATCGAGTGGTCGTTGGCGACCCCCATGATCAGCCCGCGTTTGCCTTGCATCAATTGGGTCATGCCCTCACGCGTCCGGCCGCTTGAACACGATGGACGCGTTGGTGCCGCCGAAGCCGAACGAATTCGACAGCACGCAGTCGAGCTGCACGTTGTCGCGGCGCTCGCGCACGATCGGGATGTCGGCGAAGGCCGGATCGAGGTTCTCGATGTTGGCGCTCTCGCAGATGAAGCCGTTGCGCATCATCAAGAGCGAATAGATCGCCTCCTGCACGCCGGCGGCGCCGAGCGAATGGCCGGTCAGCGATTTCGTCGCCGAGATCGGCGGGATTTTCTCGCCGAACACCGCGCGGATCGCCTCGATCTCCTTGAGGTCGCCGATCGGCGTCGAGGTCGCATGCGGGTTGATGTAGTCGATCGGCAGCGTCACGCCGGTCAGCGCCTGTTTCATGCAGCGCATCGCGCCCTCGCCGGACGGGGCCACCATGTCGGCACCGTCGGACGTCGCGCCATAGCCGGCGATCTCGGCGTAGATCTTCGCGCCGCGCGCTTTCGCGTGCTCCAGCTCTTCGAGCACCAGTACGCCGGCGCCGCCCGCGATCACGAAGCCGTCGCGGTCCTTGTCATAGGCGCGCGAGGCCTTGTCCGGTGTCTGGTTGAAGCCGGACGACATCGCGCCCATGGCATCGAACAGCACCGACATGGTCCAGTCGAGCTCCTCGCAGCCGCCGGCGAACATCAGGTCCTGCTTGCCCCACTGGATCATTTCGGCCGCGTTGCCGATGCAGTGGTTCGAGGTCGCGCAGGCCGACGCGATCGAATAGTTCACGCCCCTGATCTTGAACCAGGTGGCGAGCGTGGCGGACGCCGTGGACGACATCGCCTTCGGCACCGCGAACGGGCCGACGCGCTTCGGCCCCTTGCTGCGCGTGATGTCGGCCGCCTCGACGACCGTGCGCGTCGAAGGCCCGCCCGAGCCCATGATGATGCCGGTGCGCTCGTTGGAAACCTCGCTGTCCTCGAGCCCCGCGTCGCGGATCGCCTGCTCCATCGCGACATGATTCCACGCCGCGCCGCCGCCGAGGAAGCGCATCGCGCGGCGGTCGACGACCTCGGACGCGTCGAGCGAGGGCGCGCCGTGCACCTGGCAGCGGAAACCGAGCTCGGCGTACTTGTCGGCACGCGAGATGCCGGACTTGGCCTCGCGCAAGTTCGCCAGCACCTCTTGGGTGTTGTTGCCGATGGACGAGACGATGCCCATTCCGGTGACGACGACCCGTCTCATGCTTTGCCTCGTCCGCATTTCCTGCGCGCAACCGCCGGCGCGAGTAGTCTGGCGTCCTGTCGCCGCGCGTCAGGCCGCCTGCGGCGCGCCGTCCTTGAACAACGCCACCTTGAGGTCGCTCGCCTGGTAGACCAGCTCGCCGTCCGCCTTGAGCCAACCGTCCGCAATGCCAAGCACCAGCTTGGATCGCATCACCCGCTTGATGTCGATGCCGTAGACGACTTCCTTGATGTCCGGGCGCACCTGACCGGCGAGCTTCACCTCGCCGACCCCGATCGCGCGCCCGCGGCCCGACGACCCGAGCCAGCCGAGAAAGAAGCCGACCATCTGCCACAGCGCGTCGAGCCCGAGGCAGCCGGGCATCACCGGATCGCCCTTGAAGTGGCACGGAAAGAACCAGAGGTCCGGCTTCACGTTCAGCACCGCGCGCATCAGGCCCTTGCCGTACTCGCCGCCGGCTTCGGCAATCTCGGAGATGCGGTCGAACATCAGCATGGGAGGCAGCGGCAGTTGCGGTCCTTGCCGAAAAAGTTCCCCCCGCCCGCAAGCGAGCAGATCCTCGTATTCGAAGCTGGAGCGGCGCTCTTCCATCGGAACCCTTTCAAAGCCGGCGATTAACTATCATACGGGTCGGATCGGGCAAAGCCCGCTGGCCGGCGGCGGAATTTGCGGCGAATTCACCCGTGTCCCGACCCAAAGCACATCAGAGGCGAACGCCTCATGTTGCGAAAGAGTTGCATCTGCAGCACGCGCTACATATGATCTTTGCCACGACTGTTGCGCCAGGTGCGGCCCTCGGCGCGTGGAACCTGTTCATGACGCAAGTACGAACGACCGTGTTTTCTGACCCGCGCGCGGCCGCCGGTGGCGACGCCAGCGCCCGGGCGCGGGCGGACCTGACCGGGTGCCCGTGGCATGACGTGAAGTCGATGCTGCGCCAGGTCGGACTGCGTCCGACGCGGCAGCGGATGGCGCTCGGATGGATCCTGTTCGCCAAAGGCGACCGCCATCTCACCGCCGAGATGCTGTACGAGGAGGCGACCAAGGCGAAGGTGCCGGTTTCGCTCGCGACCGTCTACAACACGCTGCACCAGTTCACCGATGTCGGCCTGCTGCGCCAGGTCGCGGTCGATGGTTCGAAGACCTACTTCGATACCAACGTCTCAAGCCACCATCACTTCTTTGTCGAGGGCGAGAACGCGCTGGTCGACATCCCGAACGCGGAGGTGATGCTCGACCGGTTGCCGGACGCACCTGCGGGCTATGAGGTCGCGCGCGTCGATGTCGTGGTGCGGCTGCGCAAGACGGGCTGAGACGGCTTCGCGGCTGCCAGTCTGATGCCCCGCTTCGGCGGGGCGTTTTGTTTGGGTTAGTCCAGCTTCTCGTTCGGATAGACGCCCCACAGGCGCGGCTGCTCGATCCAGCCGTCGAAGCCCTCGCCGACGAGACGGCACCAGCCATCCTTGCAGCGCTTCACCGTCGCGAGCACGCCGTGCTGCAGCTTGGCGCTGACCGCGCTTGCGGCCTCCGGCTTGTTGTGCAGCGGCAGCAACTCGTCCTTGCCCTTGGACTGGGGCGAAACCAGTGCGGTGCGCTTGCCCGAGAGCAGCGAGTGATAGACCCAGCCCTCGGCGCCCTCCCAGTCGCGGATGCGGCGCCAGTTCTCGAACTCGGCCGTCACCTCGACGGGCAACGCAGCGCGATTATAGACCCAGGCGACGTCGTGATCCTTGGTGGGGCCGGCGCGCACATTGACCTTGTCGGATTTGAGGCTGACGAAACGCGGGACCTGCAGTCCGCTCGTCGTGCCGGTCTCGGCCGCCATCGCGCCGCCGCTGGCAAGCGCCAGCGCAAATCCGGCACCGGTCCGCACCCACGAATTCGCCATCATCACGTTTACCTGTGCGAGGTCAGAAAACACCCGTCGATCCGGCGATTGCGCGCGTCCGAGTGGCCATGGCTTCGACTTCGCTGCCGCTTTGTCTTGGCCCGGACCATCTGGTAGAGAGGGGCCGTCGCGCCCTGCCGGAAGCTCTCAGAGTTTCCATTGGCGCGGTTAATGAGGCCTGAACGTCGAGTGCGGCCCGAAAGGCCAGGCGGAGCGCCGAAGGGCGGGGAAATGGCAAAAGGCAAGAAGCCGCTGGTCGTCGTGACGCGCAAGCTGCCGGACATCGTGGAAACACGGATGCGCGAGCTGTTCGACACCCGCCTCAATCTCGACGACAAGCCGATGAGCCAGGCGGAGCTCGCCGAGGCCGTCAAGGTCGCCGACGTGCTGGTCCCGACCGTCACCGACCGCATCGATTCCGCGCTGCTCGGTCAATCCGGCGAAAAGCTGCGGCTGATTGCCAACTTCGGCAACGGCGTCGACAACATCGACGTGGCGACCGCGCTTCAGCGCGGCATCACGGTGACCAATACGCCGGGGGTGCTGACCGAAGATACCGCCGACATGACGATGGCGCTGATCCTCGCGGTGCCGCGCCGCCTGGCCGAAGGCTCGGTCGTGCTCACCGGCGAGAAGGAATGGACCGGCTGGCGGCCGACCTGGATGCTCGGGCACCGCATCTGGGGCAAGCGCCTCGGCATCATCGGCATGGGGCGCATCGGGCAGGCGGTGGCGCGGCGCGCGCGCGCCTTCGGCCTGCAGATCCACTATCACAACCGCAAGAAGGTCGCGCCGCACATCGAGGAAGAGCTCGAGGCGACCTACTGGGAGAGCCTCGATCAGATGCTCGCCCGCATGGACATCATCTCGATCAACTGTCCGCACACGCCCGCCACCTACCATTTACTCTCGGCGCGCCGCCTCAAGCTGATCCGGCCCGAAGCCTATGTCGTCAACACGGCGCGCGGCGAGGTGATCGACGAGAACGCGCTCACGCGCATGATCGAGGCGGGCGAGATCGCGGGCGCGGGCCTCGACGTGTTCGAGCACGAACCGGCCGTGAACCCGAAGCTGGTCAAGCTCGCACGCGCCGGCAAGGTGGTGATGCTGCCGCACATGGGCTCGGCCACGATCGAAGGCCGCGTGGACATGGGCGACAAGGTGATCATCAACATCCGCACCTTCATGGATGGCCATAGACCGCCCGACCGTGTTCTCCCCTCAATGCTCTGATGACATTCGGACTGACTCCATGAATGCGGCTCTTTTTTCCCTCGCTGGTCTCATCGTCGCGGCACTGACCGCCTCGATCGCTCCCGTATCTGCGCAGGCGATGACGGTCGATGAATTCCGCCGCGAGCTGGTCGGTGTGCCGCTGTGCGGGACGCCGGATTCCGGCCCGCTCGCCGGCAAGGCGCTGTGTACGGTGCATTTGCCGGACGGCACCGCGGTCCTGGCCGGCGGGGGGCTGGTGGTTTACGGGTTGTGGGAAACGGACGGCGGGAAGATCTGCCGCCGCAATGCTCACGATCCGGTCGACAAGCACCGCTGCGTGACCTACGAGCGCGTCGACCGCAGCCATTTCCGCAACAGCGACGGCGTCGGCTTCTGCCTCGGGCCGTGCGAGAGCGACAAGTAGCCGCGCCGTCGCGGCCCCCGCTGCGCCGGCGCTTCAACCTGTCGTATGATCGCGTCAGGAATTATGCAGGGGAGGCTTCGATGCGCGCAGCGCTTGTCGCGATTGTAAGCGTGGCGATGTTTGACGTTGCGCTCGCCGCCAGCAAGCTGACGCCGAAGGAAATCCAGACCGAGTTCTTCGATGGCAAGCCGTTCACGGCCGCGACCACGTCCGGCACCAAGTTCAAGATGACATTCGCGACCGACGGCAAGGTCACGCGCGAGCCGCAGGACAAGGCCGGCGCGAAAGGCGAGGGGACCTGGAAGCTCACCAAGGACGGCTTCTGCACCACGTGGAAGGGCAGCGGGGCGAATTGCTACACCATCGTCAATGTCGACAAGAACAAATGGTCGGTCGTGAAGGGCGCCGCGACCGTCGCGGTGTGGAGCAAGTAGCTTATTCGCGCGTGTCGTCCCGGGCGAGCGCAGCGAGACCCGGGACCCATTCCTCCCAAAGCGCAGCGCTGTGATACATGGATCCCGGCTCTCGCTGCGCTCGGCCGGGATAACAGCAGTAAATTACGCGTGCGCCGATAAGTCTTTGATCGTCGGCGTCTCGCCCGAGAGCGGATTGCCCGGATCCCACGCATAGCCGATCGTCTCGACCCGCAGGTCGCGCGCATCGAACATGACGTAGCGGCCGACGAGCCCAGTGCCGAAGCCGACGATCTCGCGAATAACCTCCAGCGCCATCATCGAGCCGAGCACGCCGGTGAGCGCGCCGAGAATGCCAGCCTCCGCGCAAGCGGGAATCGACCCGGGCGGCGGCGCGACAGGAAACAGGCAGCGATACGTCGGGTTGGGCTTGCCGTCGCGTCCGCGTTCGTGTGCGCGAATGGTGGTGAGCGTGCCGTCGAAGACACCGAGCGTGGCTGTGACCAGCGGCTTCTTCGCGAAGAAGCAGGCATCCGACACCAGATAGCGCGTCGCGAAATTGTCCGAGCCGTCGGCGACGAGATCGTAGCGTGCGACGAGGTCGAGCGCGTTCGCGGCCGTGAGCCGGGCATTGTGTTTCTCGACCGCGACATGCGGATTGAGCCGCGTGATTTCCGCCGCCGCGCTGTCCACCTTCGCAACGCCGACGTCCGGCGTCGCATGAATGATCTGCCGCTGCAGGTTGGAGAGCGACACCACGTCGTCGTCGATCACCCCGAGCGTGCCGACGCCGGCTGCCGCCAGATACATCAGCGCCGGCGCGCCGAGCCCGCCGGCGCCGATCACCAATACGCGCGCACGCTTGAGCGCGGCCTGGCCGGGGCCGCCGACCTCGCGCAGCACGATGTGGCGCGCGTAGCGTTCCAGTTCGTCCGGGGTGAGTTGCACCGCTGCTCCGATCCGCTAGGCTTCGTTCCGCTATAGCATGGGGTGCGTGATGAGGCTCGCCGGAGCGGCGTTGTCGATCGTTGCGGCGGTGAGCCTTGCGGCCGCCGAGCCGGCCGGGCAAGCCGCGCCGCCGAAGGCTGCGGCGGCCAAGCCGGCCGCGAAAGCCGCACCCGCCGCGAAGGCGGAGAAGAAGGCCACAACCGACGCGATCGCCGCATCCTACACGGCGATCCCGCTCGCCGAGCGCCTCTCGATCCAGAACGACCTCGCCTGGACCGGCGACTACAACGGTGCGATCAACGGCGAGTTCGGCGAGCGCGCAATCGCTGCCGTGAAGGCGTTCCAGAAGCGCAACGGCGGCAAAGAAACCGGCGTGCTCAACCAGCCGGAGCGCGCCGCGCTCAGCGGCGCCGCAAAGCCGAAGCAGGACGCGGTCGGCTGGCGCATGGTCGACGACCTGATGACAGGCGCGCGCATCGGCATTCCGACCCGGCTGATGCCGAACACGCATTTCAGCGGCGGCATCGGCAAATGGACTTCGGCGCGCGGCGAGACGTCGGTCGAGACGTTCCGCATCACGGGAGCAGGCACGACGCTTTCGGCCGTGTTCGAGCGCATGAAGAAGGAGCCCGCGGGCCGCAAGCCCGATTACAGCGTGCTGCGCCCGGACTTCTTCGTCATCGCGGGCCTGCAGAACCTGAAGAAGTTTTATCTGCGCGCGCAGGTGCGCGGCGAAGAAGTGCGCGGCTTCACGGTGCTCTACGACCAGGCGATGACCGGCATCATGGAGCCGGTGGTGGTGGCGATGTCGAGCGCTTATTCGGCCTTTCCGGCGGGCGGCGCGCCGCCGCCGCGGCGCAAGGTCGAGTACGCGAGCGGCGTCGCGGTCGCGCCCGGCCACATCGTCACCAGCCGCGATGCGCTCGACGGCTGCTATGTCGTCACGATCGCCGGCATCGGCGGCGCGGATCGCGTGGCCGAGGACAAGGAAAAAGGCCTCGTGCTGCTGCGCGTCTTCGCCGCGGGCCTGAAACCCGTCGCGCTCGCGGGCGAGAGCACGAAGGGCGACGTGACGCTTGTCGGTGTCGCCGATCCGCAGGCGCAGGGCGGCGGCGGCGCGGTGAGCGCCGTGCGTGCGCGCGTCACCGATGCGCTCGCGCTCGAACCGGTGCCCGCGCCCGGCTTCGACGGCGCGGCGGCGCTCGATGCGCAGGGGAAACTCGCCGGCATCGCGGCGCTGAAGGCGCCGCTCGTCGCCGGTCCCGCGCCTGCTGCCGGCGCCGGCGCAACGCTCATCCCGGTCGAGACCATCCGCAATTTCCTCGACGCGCAGAACGTGCCGCCTGCCGCGGGAGGCTCGACCGGAGTGGAAGCCGCAAAGGCCGCAGTGGTGCGCGTGATTTGCGTGCGGAAGTAACCTGTATCCCGGGCGCGGCGCAGCAAGCACACCCTCCTCATCCTAAGGAGGGCGCGCAGCGCCCGTCTCGAAGGATGGCCCGGAACGGCGGTTTGCATGCTTGGCCATCCTTCGAGACGCCGCCTTCGGCGGCTCCTCAGGATGAGGGCTTTCACCGATTCTCGAACTTCGGCGCGCGCTTCTCGACGAACGCCGCCATGCCTTCCTTCTGGTCGTGGGTGGCGAACAGCGCGTGAAAGGTGCGGCGCTCGAAGCGGATGCCTTCGGCGAGCGTCGTCTCGAACGCGCGGTTGACCGCCTCCTTTGCGGTCATCAGCGCGACCAGCGACATGCCGGCGATCGTCTCGGCCGCCTTCATCGCCTCGCTCATCAGCTCGGCCGCCGGCACCACGCGCGCCACCAGCCCGGAGCGCTCGGCTTCCGCCGCGTCCATCATGCGGCCGGTGAGGTTGAGGTCCATCGCTTTCGCCTTGCCGACCGCGCGCGTCAGGCGCTGTGTGCCGCCGATGCCCGGAATGACGCCGAGCTTGATCTCGGGCTGGCCGAACTTCGCGTTGTCGGCCGCGATGATGAAGTCGCACTGCATCGCGAGCTCGCAGCCGCCGCCGAGCGCGAAGCCCGCGACCGCGGCGATCACCGGCTTGCGCATGCGCGCGACGCGATCCCAGTCCGCCGCGAAGTCGCCCATGAAGGCGTCCATGTGCGACTTGGCCTGCATCTCCTTGATGTCGGCGCCGGCCGCGAACGCTTTCTCGCTCCCGGTGATGATGACGCAGGAAATGTTCGGGTCGGATTCGAACGCGTCGATCGCCGCAGTCATTTCCTCGTTGACCTTGGCGTTGAGCGCGTTGAGCGCGGCCGGCCGGTTGAGGCGGATGACGCCGACCTTGCCCTTGGTTTCGACGAGGATGGTTTCGTAGGCCATGGGTTTCATTCCGGGTGAGGTCGTCTCGAGCATAACGTGTAGGGCGCAGTAAGCGAAGCGCACGGCGCCGCCGCTGTTCGGCGCAATGCGCGCCGCTTCGCGTCGCTTATTGCGCCCTACGAATCTTCACGCCCGTCCGAGAAAATCCCGCTTGCCGATCTCCACGCCCGCTTGGCGCAGGATGTCGTAGGCGGTGGTGGCGTGGAAATAGAAGTTCGGCAGCGCGAAAGCGATCAGGTACTGCGCCCCCTTCAGCGTCATCGTATTTTGCGGGCCGATCGGGAACGTGACGTCCTTCTCCTCCGTGCCGTCGATCTGCGCGGGCGCAAAGCTGTTCACGTAGTCGATCGTCCTGGCGATGCGCGCCTTGAGGTCGTCGATGGTCTTTTCCTCGTCGGGAAACTTCGGCGGCTCGCCGGTGAGGCGGCCGAGCGTATTCTTGGCGAAGTCGCAGGCGATCTGCACCTGCTTGATCAACGGAAACATGTCGGGGGTCAGCCGCGTCTGCAACAGCACGGCCTGGTCGATCTTCCTGGCGGCGCAGTGCGCGGCTGCCTTGTCGAGGATTTTCGACAGCGCGCCGAGAGTCTGGAGAAACGATTGCGTGCCGACGCTGGACATCGAGAGTGACATGACGATTTCCTTGGAAAGGGGATGCAGAAAACCCGACCTGAGGGCCGGCGCGCAAGATCAATCACATCGGGACGCGCTTGGCGAGGCACATCAGCGTGAGCCGAAGAGGCGCTGGCCTTTGATCCGCTCATTCCCGCGCAAGCGGCCCCTCCCTTTCCCTCCCCCGCGTGCGGGGGAGGGTAGGGAGGGGGTGGCTGCGGGTCCGCGCTTTCGCGGGGGCGAGCGGCGGCGAGAGGCGGAGCCGGAGTAGCGCTAAACGTCCACGCTGGCGGTGAGCGCGTTCTCCTGGATGAAGGCGCGGCGCGGCTCGACCACGTCGCCCATCAGCTTGGTGAAGATGTCGTCGGCCTCGTCGATTTCCTTGACCTTCACCTGCAACAGCGAGCGCACGTTGGTATCGAGCGTCGTCTCCCACAGCTGCTGCGGGTTCATCTCGCCGAGCCCCTTGTAGCGCTGCAGCGCGATGCCCTTGCGGCCGGCCGCCATGACGGCCTCGAACAGCCCGACCGGCCCGTGCACCACCGTCTCCTCGCCTTTGCGCCGCAGCACCCCGGTGCGCTTGTAAAGTTCCTGCAGCGCAGGCGTATGCTCGTCGAGCTTGCGCGCATCGGCCGAGCCGAGCAGCGCATGGTCGAGCATCGCGACTTCCTTCACGCCGCGCACGGTGCGCTCGAACAGGAAGCCGTCGCCCTCGACGAACGAGCCTTGCCAGCCGCGCTCGTTTTCGTCGCTCAACATATCGAGGCGCCTTGCGATGTACTCGGCCGCCGCGGTCGCCTTCGGCGCATCGCTGAAAATGGCCGGCCGCAACACGCCGGCAATCGTCGCCTGCTCGACGACCTTGCGGTCATAGCGGCTGTGCAGGCCGGCCAGGAGATTGCGGATCGTGCGCGCTTCCTCGACCAGCGCCTTGAGATCAGCACCCGAGCGCTCGTCGCCCGCATGCGTGCGAAACACAGTTTCCTCGAGGCCGCTGTCGATCAGATAATCTTCCAGCGCGTGCTCGTCCTTCAGGTATTGCTCGGATTTGCCGCGCGAAACCTTATAGAGCGGCGCCTGTGCGATGTAGATGTAGCCGCGGTCGACCAGTTCGCGCATTTGACGATAGAAAAAGGTCAGCAGCAGTGTGCGGATGTGCGAACCGTCGACGTCCGCGTCGGTCATGATGATGATCTTGTGATAGCGCGACTTGTCGGCGCTGAAATCGTCGCTGATGCCGGTCCCGAGCGCCATGATCAGCGTGCCGATCTGCTCGGAGGACAGCATCTTGTCGAGGCGCACGCGCTCGACGTTGAGGATCTTGCCGCGCAGCGGCAGTACCGCCTGAAAGGCGCGATCGCGCCCCATCTTGGCCGAGCCGCCAGCCGAGTCGCCCTCGACGATCAGCAGCTCCGCCTTGGCGGGATCGCGCTCCTGACAGTCGGCGAGCTTGCCCGGCAGCGAGGCCATGTCGTTGCCCTTCTTGCGCGTGAGCTCGCGCGCCTTGCGCGCGGCCTCGCGGGCGGCGGCGGCCTCCACCACCTTGCCGACGATGATCCTGGCTTCGGTCGGGTGCTCTTCGAGCCAGGCATTGAGGACATCGTTGATGACGCTCTCGACGACGGGCCGGACTTCGGACGAAACGAGCTTGTCCTTGGTCTGCGAGGAGAATTTCGGGTCCGCGACCTTGACCGAGAGCACCGCGGTCAGGCCCTCGCGGCAATCGTCGCCGGTGAGCGCGACCTTTTCCTTGCGCGCCGAGGGGCTCTTCTCGGCGTAGCTCGTCACCTGCCGCGTCAGCGCGCCGCGGAAGCCCGCGAGGTGCGTGCCGCCGTCGCGCTGCGGAATGTTGTTGGTGAAGCAGAGCACGTTCTCGTGGTAGCCGTCGTTCCACCACAGCGCACACTCGATGCCGACGCCCTGGCGCTCCGCCTTGATGACGATCGGCGCGGGGACGAGGCCGCTTTTGTTGCGGTCGAGGTACTTCACGAAGGCCTCGACGCCGCCCTCGTAGCGCAGCTCCTCGCGCCTTTCGACCGCGTGACGCTTGTCGGCGAGCACGATGGTGACGCCGGAGTTGAGGAACGCGAGCTCGCGCAGCCGGTGCTCCAGCGTGGCGAAGTCGAACTCCACCATCGTGAAGGTCTCGGTCGAGGGCAGGAACGTCACCTCGGTGCCGCGCTTGGCCCCGGCGTCGCCGACGACGGCGAGCGGCGCCACCGCGTCGCCGTGGGCGAATTCCATGAAATACTCTTTGCCGCCGCGCCAGATGGTGAGCCGCAGCCATTTCGACAGCGCGTTGACGACCGAGACGCCGACGCCGTGCAGGCCGCCGGAAACCTTGTAGGAGTTCTGGTCGAACTTCCCGCCGGCGTGGAGCTGGGTCATGATCACTTCGGCCGCCGAGACGCCCTCATCCTTGTGGATGTCGGTCGGGATGCCGCGGCCGTCGTCATAGACGGTGCAGGAGCCGTCCGGATTGAGCGTGACGAGGACCTGCGTGGCGTGGCCGGCGAGCGCTTCGTCGATCGCGTTGTCGACGACCTCGTAGACCATGTGGTGCAGGCCCGAGCCGTCGTCGGTATCGCCGATATACATGCCGGGGCGCTTGCGCACCGCATCGAGGCCTTTGAGGACCTTGATGGATTCCGCGCCGTAATCGGCGGACGCGCTTGCTGCTTGCGACGCTGTCTGACGGGCCGCTTCGGCCATGCGACGACCTTCGAAATCGATGCTGTGAAAAGGCGAGAATCGCCTCAGTGGTGTGACACGAAATATGGGCATCGTATAGGGCAAAGTGAAGGGGCTTAGGTGATTGATTCCACGACAATTTCCGTCTGCATCGGGGCCGCCGGAGAGGGCCCGGATTCGATCCCCGAAAGGGGCGCAGTTGCCCGCTGTTGCAAGCGCGCTTCGCGACCCCTGGAAGCGCGCTCCAGAGCGACACGCGCATCCGCGGTGAGATGAAAAAGAAAAGGTCCCGGCAGCTTGCGCTTGCCGGGACCTGAGCCCCCAGGCCCGATCAGAGGAGATGCGGGTGTATAACGCGGCCCGCGCGCCGGCGGTATTCGGATGACTGCGTAGGGACCCTCATGCGGCGGTCGCGACGCGCCCCGGACTGACGAAAAACATTTGCGCCCGCGCTGCGACGTCGGCGAAGGGCGCAGGGTCGGCGCCCGTCATCCACACCTGCGCGGAAAGCGCCGCAAGCGCGTCGAACAGCGCCGCGCGGCGCGCCGGATCGAGATGCGCGATGACTTCATCGAGCAACAGCAACGGCGCGAACCCGGTCATCTCCGCGACAAGGCCGGCGTGCGCGAGGATCAGCGAGATCAGCAGCGCCTTCTGCTCCCCGGTCGAGGCCTGCGCGGCGGCGATGCCTTTCGGGCCGTAGAGCACGTCGAGATCGGTGAGATGCGGCCCGTCGGTGGTGCGGCCGGCGGCGGCATCGCGCACGCGGTTGTCGCGCAAGCTCGCGCGGTAGCGGTCCTCCACTTCGGTCGCCGCCAGTTCCATCAGCGCGTTCTCGACCCAGCCGTCGAGCGCGACGCCGGCCCAGGGGAATGGCGCGGCGGGATCGCGATCGCGCGCCAGCGCTGCAGCAAGACGCCGCACGGTCTCGGCGCGCGCGGCCGCCACGGCGACGGCGAGTTCGGCGGTTTCGTGCTCGATCGCGTCGAGCCAGTGCGGATCGGGGCTCGGCTGTTCCAGCAGCCGGTTGCGCGAGCGCAGGCTGCGTTCCAGCGCGTTGACGCGGCTCGAATGCGTGCCGTCGACCGCGAGCACCAGCCGGTCGAGGAAACGCCGCCGCTCCGAGGCGGGCCCGCCGAACAGCCCGTCCATCGCAGGCGTCAACCACACCACGCTGACGTGGTCGGTGAACGCCGCCGCGGAGGGAACCGGCTCGCCGTCGATGCGGCATTTGCGGGTCAGCGTTGCATCTTCCGACGCGGGCGGTTCGATCCCGGTGCCGAGCGTCGCGAGCCCGAGCGCGCCCTCCAGTTCCGCAGCGACCGCCCACGAGCCGTCGCCCTCGGTGAAGGCGATCTCGTCGAGTGTCGCGCGGCGCAGTCCGCGTCCCGGCACCAGAAACGAGAGGGTTTCGATCAGATTGGTCTTGCCGGCGCCGTTCGGCCCAACCAGAACGGCGAGTTGCGCGTCCACTCTCACGCTTGCGGCGCGATAGCTGCGGAAGTTCGACAGTGTGAGGCGGCGGACGCGCGCGGCGCTCATCGCTGCGCCTTCATGGTTTCATTGCCCACGCCCATGCCGGTTCCATAAGCCATTGAGAACTGAAGAAGAATACCGGCGCGGTGGCGCAGAATCCGGAACAAATAGCGTGACCGGCGACTTCTTAACTCAGAGCAACGGCGGAATAAAACAGCGCTCGCCGCATAGCTGGAGGGCAGGCGATGCCGAAAACAGTGCAACAAACTTTAGCACGCCAGCTGGCCGATTCGGTCGACCGTCTGCACAAGCAGGCGGAAACCGTCGAGTTCTGGGCAACAGCGCTCACGGGATTCGCGCAGCCTGTTCCGGATTACGACCCGGAAGCGACCTCGGTTGCACGCTACGTCAAGCCCGGCCGGCCGGCGCGCAAGCGCCGTCCGCGCCGCAGCGCGCTGCGCAAGGGGGCCGCTAAACCCGCATCGGCATGAGCACGTAGAGTGCGCCGCCGGAGTCTCTGTCCTGGATCAGCGTCGGCGAGCCGGCATCGGCGAGTTTCAGCACCGCGACCTCGCCTTCGATCTGCGCCGCGATGTCGAGCAGGTAGCGCGAGTTGAAGCCGATATCGATCGGGTCGGAATCGTATTCGACCTCCAGTTCCTCCGTGGCGCTGCCTGAATCCGGATTGGTGACGGTGAGCACCAGCTTGCCGCCGGAGAGCGCGAGTTTCACGGCGCGGCCGCGCTCGCTCGACACCGTCGAGACGCGATCGACCGCGGATTCGAATTCCGGCTTGTCCACGATCAGGGTCTTGTCGTTGCCGGCCGGGATCACGCGGCCGTAGTCGGGGAAGGTGCCGTCGATCAGTTTCGAGGTGAGCACGACGTCGCCGATGGTGAAGCGGATCTTGGTCTGCGACAGCTCGATCGCGACCTCGGCGTCGAGATCCTCGATCAGCCGCTGCACCTCGCCGACGGTCTTGCGCGGCACGATAATGCCCGGCATGCCTTCGGCGCCCTTCGGCGCATCGAGTTCCACCTGCGCCAGACGATGCCCGTCGGTCGCGACCGCGCGCAGCTTGGCGGCTTTCGCGCCCCCCGCGACATGCAGATAGATGCCGTTGAGATAGTAGCGCGTCTCCTCGGTCGAGATCGCGAACTGCGTCTTGTCGATCAGGCGCTTCACGTCCTTAGCCGGTAGCGCGAACTTGTGCGTCATCTCGCCGGCGGCGAGATCGGGAAAGTCGCTCTCCGGCAATGTCTGCAGCGAAAAGCGCGAGCGCCCGGCGCGGATCGTGAGCGAGGCGCGGTCGCCCGAGGAATCGAGCACGATCTGCGAACCCTCGGGAAGCTTGCGCACGATGTCGTAGATCATATGCGCCGGAACCGTGGTGGCGCCGCCGGGCGCGACCTCGGCGGGAATCGTCTCGGTGACTTCGAGATCGAGATCGGTCGCCTTGAGGCCGAGCTTTCCCTTCTCGGCACGCAGCAGCAGGTTGGCGAGGATCGGAATTGTGTTGCGCCGCTCCACGACGCGATGCACGTGTCCGATCGATTTGAGGAGCGCGGCGCGCTCGACGGTTACCTTCATGTCCCGATCCCCACTCGGCGCAACGAGAACGTCCGGCAGGTCAGCCGCCGGGGCCTGAAATTGACGTGCCGGAGGGGTTTCGGCAAGGGCGCACCAGCAGGGAAAGCAGAATGTCCAAGGATTTCTAAAGCTGAACGTTCACACAGCTACGGGCCAAGTCTGCGAACGCGCCTTTCACGACGGACCTGCGCCCACTTCCGCTGGATTTCGACGAACTCACGGTGTGTCATTTCAAGACGAAACTCACTTCTGCGATGGTCACCGGTACCAAATCTAGGAAAATACAAGATCAATCGCGCAGGCGAACCACGGTACGCTGACGTGCCGTGGACCGCAGAAACGCTCCGTTCGTGAGCCGCCCTTCCGTCGCGGATCAGCTTCATCTGCTCGCTCCGGTTTGCCCCCTCACTCCTGCAGCAGGCGCTTGAGAACCTCGAGTTCCTCGGCGAGCGCGCTGTCGTTGCCGACCAGGTTTTCGATCTTGCGCACCGCATGCAGCACCGTCGTGTGGTCGCGGCCGCCGAAGCGCCGCCCGATCTCCGGCAACGACCGCAACGTCAGGGTCTTGGCCAGATACATCGCGATCTGGCGCGGGCGCACCACATTGGCGGTACGGCGCGAGGAGAGAAGGTCGGCACGGCTGACATTGTATTGCCGCGCCACGATACGCTGGATGTCCTCGATCTTGACGCGCTTGGGCTCCTGCGGGCGGATCAGATCGCGCACCGCGCGCTCGGCCATGTCCATGGTGATCGGCAGGCCGGTGAGCTTGTTGCTCGCGAGCAGGCGGTTGAGCGCGCCGTCGAGATCGCGGCCGTTGTGCGTGATGGTCCGGGCAATGAAGGCGAGCACCGGCGCGGGCACGTCGAAGCCCGCATGATGCGCGCGCGCCGCCGCCACCCGGCTCTTGAGGATTTCGAGCCGCAGCTCTTCCTCGAGCGAGCCCATCTCGACCACCAACCCGCCGGCGAGGCGCGAACGCACCCGGTCGTCGAGGCTCTCCAGGTCGCTCGGCGGGCGGTCGGCGGCGATCACCACCTGGCGGCCGGCGTCGATCAGCGCATTGAGCGTGTGGCAGAACTCGACTTGCGTCGACTTGCCCTGCAGGAACTGCAGATCGTCGATCACCAGCACGTCGATCCCGCGCAGGGCCTCCTTGAAGGCGAGCGCGGTCTGCGCTTTCAGCGCGGCCACGAAGCCGTACATGAACTTCTCGGCGGTCAGATACAGCACCTTGCGGTCCGCAATGCCGTTGCCGGCCCATGCGATCGACTGCAGCAGGTGCGTCTTGCCGAGGCCCACGCCGGAATGGATGTAGAGCGGGTTGAACAGCACCGGCTCGCCGCGCCGCGCGAGCGCCACTTGCTTTGCCGCCGCGTGCGCGAGCGTGTTGGAGCGGCCGACCACGAACGTGTCGAACGCAAGCCGCGGATCGAGCGGCGAGCCGCCGAGCGCCTCGTGCGCTGCCTGGGCCGGCGGTTGCGCACCGCGCGGCTCGCCGCGCTCGGGTGCACGGCTCTTCACGTCGCGCGCGAGCTCGACCGGGTCGGTTGTCTTTACCTTGGCAATGGTGTTGCGCAGCACGGCGGAGCGGTGCACCAAATCGATGCGGCGGACGGAAGGCAGCTCGGCTTTCCAGCATGCGAGCAGCTTGTCCGCGTAGTGCGACTGCACCCAGCTCTTCAGGAAACGCGTCGGCAATGAAAGACGTACGACGTTCTCGCTGATCGCGTCGTGCTCCATCGCGCCGAACCAGTTCTTGAAATTATCCTCGCCGACAATGGCGCGCAGCCGCGCCTGGACTCGCGCCCATCGTTCCTGCTCGGAGAGGCTCATCGTCTGGCGCTCATGCGGTTCTGCGGCGCGCACAGCGCCGGGCGGCGCGGACATGATGCGGGAGGAATCGTGCGCAAAGGCCGTTGTCTGCGACATCGTGGTTTCCGGACATGAAGAGGCTGACGTTTGGGTGCCCGGGCAAACGGGCACGGTTTGACGCAACGCTGACGGAGGCGGCTTCAGGCCCCGGGAGGTGCGTCTCGCCGGGAGCCGCCGGTACTGGCCGGTGTTCTCGGGGCGGAGTAAAAATTGGAAACGGAATGACCTGCTCGATGCATCGCCCACCGGCACGATGCCACGGCGACCGCGCTAAACGCCGATCCTGCTGCCCTGCCCATCAAAGCCCCCTGCAAAGTCACCGCGCCGCACGTGCGATGCCTTGTTTATCTCTGGTTGTTTCGTCCCTTTTTGCGTGCCCTGTTACGACGAACGAGATCCATGACACTGCCGACTTGCCCCTCGATCGTTTGACGATCGATCTCGACGCGCTTTCCGTTTTCGCGTGCGCCAACCTTCGGCCGCGGGCTCAAACGACCCGGTACCCATCCCACTCGATGAGACGTCTGCGAAGCTTGGAGTTGGCCGCGAGAAACGTGCGAGCGCGAGGGAAAGAATAGGCACAGCGTTAATAGCTGCGCAAGCATTTCGATTCGCGCTTCGTGATGGCGCGATGACGGCGACGCCGTGTTGATGACGTTTGCGCGACAGGCGCCCGAATACAAATGCTTGAATCGGCGTTGCAAATGACGCCGCCGATCATGCGCGACGAGATGCGGAGGTCGGCTTAAAAAAAATTCGCCGCCAAGGCGGGAACGGAGCGGGAATCGAAGTCGCGGCCTGCGCTATGACTCTAACTGCTTGTGTCGCGTGTGATATTTTTGTTCGCGGCAGCAGGCTAACCCTTGAAGATCACCGCATGGCACAAGGACTTCTGCGCTGTCGCAAATGCCGGTCGGATGTGTTGCAGCGTCGTCACAAGCGAGAAAATCTTCCGGAAAAGTTCTCTCCGCGTGGCGTCACGGGCCGGTGCCGAGCGACAAGCACGAATGCCCGATATTGAATCCTCTCGGCTTTTCGCCGGACAGCGCCTCACATGCGAGAACGCCGGCCGAGCGGCCGGCGTCGCATCCGCAAAAATGCTGATGTTGATTACTTGCCGAGCTTGGCGACGCGGTGCGCGAGGCGCGAGACCTTCCGGTTCGCGGCGTTGCGATGGACGACGCCCTTCTGCGCGGCGCGCATGATCTCGGGCTCGGCTGCCTTGAGAGCGGCTGCTGCCGCCGCCTTGTCGCCGGAGGCGATCGCCTCCTCGACCTTGCGCACCGAGGAGCGCACGTGCGAGCGGCGCGCGGTGTTGACTTCGGTTCGCCGCGCGATCACGCGGGCGGCTTTGCGGGCGGAGGAGGTATTGGCCATGGTTCGTCCGTGCTACCAGTTGCGCTTGGCGCAACCGCAGTTCTGACTGGTGAAAAAATAGAGCGGCGAAACTCTCGCCGCCGGTTGGGCAGGCTTATAAAGGGCGCGAAAACGCCCGTCAACGCTGGTAAATGCGCGGTCAGGGACGGACCAGAGCCTCCAGGATGACAGCCGCCATGGTGTCATATCTGGCCGCATGGCTGATGATGACGCCTCGATCCAGCGGTCACCGCTGATCTGCGCCAGGTCGAGCCGATGACCCGCCCGGTCGGCGAGTTGCTTGAGGTACTGCAGCTGTGTGCGGCCGTTCCTTTCGCGGAACGGATGGATGTAGTTGATGTCGCCGACGATGACGGCCGCCTGCTCGGCAAATGCGTCCGGCGACAGCGCGGCAAGAAACTGCGCGCGCAACAGCCGCCGATGGACGTCGGCCATGCCGGTCTGGATGTATTGGCGGAACTGGAATTGCTGGTCGCCCTTGCTGATCTCGACCGTGCGCAGCTTGCCGGCCCAGTCGTAGATGTCCTGGAACAGGTGGCGATGGATCGCGCGCAGGTGAGTAGGTCGAAGGTGCCGCGGGGGATACCTCGTCGACTCCGTAGCGCGACGAGCGCACGTTCCTGTTTGTCGAGAAAGGCGGGGTTGGTGATCCCGAGCCTGTTTCGCAGGACAATGGTGCCGGGATAAACGTACGGGTCGTGGGGGCCGTTCACCGGCCGTTCGTGGTCGGCTTACGTGCGAGGATATAGGCACGACACTTCTCGTCGCTCCACCCCTCCCGCTCGAACATCTCGAACATTGCGATGTCGTCGGCATCGAGGGGATTGCCCTCGATCGCCTGCAGGTTCATCGCCTCGAGCCGGAGCTGGCGCAACTCGGCGATTTCGGCCTTGGACAGCTTCTTTTCCGCAATGTCGCTCATGCGCAATCCATAGCACGAATGGCTCCGCAAGTCGCGCAATCGCAGCGAGAGACTAGGCCACCTTCCTCGCCCGCGCGGCGTCGTAACCGGCATTCGCGCTCGCCCGGTCGGCGGCAGAAAACGGCGCCAGCGGCGGGGCGACGCGCGCCCAGGCCGGATCGCCATGAATGTGCGCAAGCGTTGCCTTCACGCCCGACACCAGCGGCTTGCCGTCGAACAGCTTGCGGATCGCCACCGCGCTATCGAGCGCGGCCTGATCGCCGGCCGACCACGCGCGCTGGCAGAGATCCGCATTGAGGTTCGCGGTGGCCGAGATGCAGCCGGCGAAAACGCCCGAGCGCGCCTCGATCAGGCAGGCTTCGGTCGAGGGAAATACGTTGAAGCCGGGCGCGATGCCGGCGGCCTCCCGTGCGTAATTCATGTCGCCTGAGGAGTCCTTCAGCCCGACGATGCGGCCCTTATGCGCCTCGAGCAGCCGCGCGATCAGCTTGACGTGCCACGGCAGGCCGGACTGCGAGGGGAAATGATAGAGATAAATGGGGATCGGCTGCTCGGCCGTCGCCGTGACGATCGCGCCGATATAGGCGGCAAGCCCGTCGTCCGGCACCCCCTTGTAATAGAACGGCGGCAGGATCAGCGCGCCGGCAAAGCCGAGCTCTGCGGCGTGACGGGTGAGCGCGACCGCATCGGCGGTCGCGGCCGCGCCGGTGCCGACCATCAGCCGGTCGAGCGGCAGGCCGGCGTCTCGGTAGGCCGTCATCACCGCCTTGCGCTGCGCGAGCGAAAACGAGGTCGCCTCGCCGGTGGTGCCGAGCACGTTGAGGCCGTCGCAGCCGGTGTCGAGCAGGAACCGGGCAAGCTTCACCGAGCGCGCCGCATCGGGCGCACCGCCCTCATCGACGGCGGTTGCAACGGCGGCGATGACGCCGCGGAGTTTGGTGGGCATGTTCGTTTCCTCGAGCAAGAAGGTGAATGGCGAATAGCGAGTGGCGAATGGAAAAGGAAGCAGCGTCTAGCTGACCATTCGCTATTCGCCACTCCCCATTCGCCCTATCCGCTCACATTGTAGGCCGCGAGCGCGGCCATGTTCACCACATCGGTGTCCTTCGAGGACAAATTGACGATCTGCACCGAATTGTCGAGCCCGACCAGCAGCGGTCCGATCACGGTCGCGCCGCCGAGCGTTTGCAGCATCTTGGTCGAGATCGCCGCGGAGTGGAAGGCGGGCATCACCAGCACATTGGCAGGCCCGGTGAGGCGGCAGAACGGATACGCCGCCATCAGGTCGGGCGAGAGCGCGACGTCCGCCGCCATTTCGCCGTCGTATTCGAAATCGACGCGCTGCTGGTCGAGGATGCGCACGGCGTGCTGAACTTTCTCGGCCCGCTCGCCCGGCGGGTGCCCGAAGGTCGAGAACGAGAGCAGCGCTACGCGCGGCTCGTAACCGAGCTTGCGCGCGACGCCTGCCGCCTCGACGGCGATCTCCGCAATGTCGGGTCCATCGGGCATCTCGGTGACGGCCGTGTCGGCGACCAGCACGGTGCGGCCGCGCGCCAGCACCAGCGAGACGCCGATCACGCGATGGCCGGGCTTCGGATCGATCACGCGCTGCACCTCTTGCAGCGCGACGGAAAAATTGCGCGTGACGCCGGTCACCATCGCGTCGGCGTCGTTCATCGCCACCATGCAGGCCGCGAAGGTGTTGCGGTCCTGGTTCACCATGCGCTGGCAGTCGCGGATCAGGTAGCCTTTGCGCTGCAGCCGCTCATAGAGATAGGCCGCATAGTCGGCGTTGCGGCGCGAGAGCCTGGCGTTGACGATCGCAATGTCCTCATCGAGGCTGATGCCGGCCTGTTCGGCGGTTTCGCGCACACGGTTCTCGCGTCCGACGAGGAGCACGGTGCCGAGCCCCTGCTCGACGAAGGCCGCTGCGGCGCGGATCACCTGTTCTTCCTCGCCCTCCGCGAACACCACGCGCTTGGGCGAACGCTTGAGCCGCTCGAACACGCGGGAGAGCACGCCGGCGACAGGATCGCGCCGCGTGCGCAGCGCCTGGGCGTAAGCCTCCATGTCGACGATCGGCTTGCGCGCGACGCCGGTGTCGATCGCGGCCTTGGCGACCGCGGGCGGGATCGCCGAGATGAGCCGCGGGTCGAACGGCACCGGAATGATGTAGTCCGGCCCGAACTTCGGCCGCGTGCCGTAGGCGGCCGCCACCTCGTCCGGCACGTCCTCGCGCGCAAGCTCGGCGAGCGCCTGCGCGGCCGCGATCTTCATCTCCATGTTGATGGTGGTGGCGCGCACGTCGAGCGCGCCGCGGAAGATATAGGGAAAGCCGAGCACGTTGTTGACCTGGTTCGGATAGTCCGAGCGCCCGGTCGCCATGATGGCGTCGGAGCGCACCTGCGCGACCTCCTCGACGGTGATCTCCGGATCGGGATTGGCCATCGCGAAGATGATCGGCTTGGCCGCCATCGACTTGACCATGTCGATGTTGAATGCCCCCTTTTGCGAGAGGCCGAACGCCACGTCCGCGCCCTCGAACGCCTCAGCCAGCGTGCGCGCTTTGGTCTCGACCGCGTGTGCGGACTTCCACTGGTTCATGCCCTCGCGGCGGCCCTGGTAGATCACGCCCTTGGTGTCGCAGAGGATGACGTTGTTCGGCTGCAGCCCGAGCGCCTTGAGCAACTCGGTGCAGGCAATGCCGCTCGCCCCCGCCCCGTTGACGACGAGCTTCGTCTCCTTGAGGTCGCGGCCGGTGAGATGCAGTGCGTTGATCAGGCCGGCCGCCGCGATGATGGCGGTGCCATGCTGGTCGTCATGGAACACCGGAATGTCGAGCAACTCGCGCAGACGCTGCTCGATGATGAAGCACTCCGGCGCCTTGATGTCTTCGAGGTTGATGCCGCCCCAGCCCTTGCCGAGAAACTTCACGCAATTGATGAACTCGTCCGGATCTTCGGTGTTCACTTCCAGGTCGATCGAGTCGATATCGGCGAAGCGCTTGAACAGCACCGCCTTGCCTTCCATCACGGGCTTGGCGGCAAGCGCGCCGCGATTGCCGAGCCCGAGAATGGCGGTGCCGTTGGTGATGACGGCGACGAAATTGCCTTTGGTGGTGTAGTCGTAGGCCTTGCTTTCATCCTCGGCGATCGCCAGCACCGGGACGGCGACGCCGGGCGAATACGCGAGCGAAAGATCGCGCTGCGTCGCCATCGGCTTGGTGGCGATGACCTCGAGTTTGCCGGGCCGGCCCTGGCTGTGAAACAGCAACGCTTCCTGGTCGGTGAAGGTCGGGCGCGAGCGGTTTGGATTTTTCGTCAGCATTTCAACCCCTTGAACGGCGCACGCGCCGGAACCAGCGAGTGTAGCGGAGCCGCCCGGGGCGCCTCAAGCACGACCGGAACCCTCGGGGTGGCGCCGTCGTTTCCTTTAGAGACACCCGCGGAGACGGAATCATGACAGAGGAGCGCAATCCGCTGCATCACACCCGCAGGATGGCAGCCCATCTCAAGGAAACCATCGATCATCTGCGTGCCGACATCGACAAAGTCGACGAGCCGCAGTTCAAGGCGATGTTTGAGACATCGGCCGAGGTGCTGGGCGGCTTGGTGAAAGCCTTCCAGGATTACGAGAAAAAGAACGAGACCGCCTGGACCCGCACCGAAAAGGAAACGCGTGGCGTGGCCTTCGGTCCGTGATTAAGATCGGGCTCGATTCTGGGGCCTGCTGATGCGACCCGGCCGCGGCAACCTGAGATCGGGCGTTCTCGCGCTGACGGCCGCGCTTGTGTTCGCGGCCGCGCCTGCCGGCGCGGCGTCGCTCGAAGAACTCGTCTCCGCGGTCGTGCGCGTCAAGACCACGATCAATCCCGACGGGCTGACGGTGCAAAGCCTCGGACGCGAGCGCGCGGGATCGGGCGTCGTCATCGACGAGGACGGGCTCATCCTCACCATCGGTTACCTGATGGTCGAGGCCCACGCCGCCGAGATCACCACCAATGCGGGCCGCACGGTGCCGGCGACCATCGTCGGCTACGACCACGAGACCGGTTTCGGCGTGCTGCGGGCGATCGAGCCCTTGAAGCTCAAGCCGCTCACCTTCGGCCGCTCCGCCGACACGAAAGAGCGCGATCCGGTGCTGGTCGTGAGCTATGGCGGGACCGACATGGTGGCGCCCGCCTACGTCGCCGCCAAGCGCGAGTTCGCCGGCAACTGGGAATATCTGCTCGACGAGGCGATCTTCACGACGCCGCCGCATCCGGCCTGGAGCGGCGCCGCGCTGATCTCACGCGAAGGCAGACTGATCGGCATCGGCTCGCTGATCGTCGGGGACGCGGCGGGCACCGGCGGCGCAACGCCCGGCAATATGTTCGTGCCGATCGACCGGTTGCCGCCGATCCTCGGCGATCTGATCGCCGACGGGCACGTCGCCGGCCCCGGCCGTCCCTGGCTGGGCGTTGCGGCCGACGATGTGCGCGGGCGGCTGATGGTGGCGCGCG
The DNA here is from genome assembly GCA_005884685.1 of Alphaproteobacteria bacterium. Lineage (GTDB taxonomy): Bacteria > Pseudomonadota > Alphaproteobacteria > Rhizobiales > Xanthobacteraceae > PALSA-894. The sequence goes on along the minus strand of VBAH01000014.1, from coordinate 46,644 downwards.
TCACGCCGGGCGGGCCGGCGGAAGCGGCCGGCATCCGCAAGGGCGACGAGATCGTCGGCGTCGCGGGCGAGCCGCCGCGCAGCCTCGCGGATTTCTACCGCAAGGTCTGGGCGACCGGCGCGGCCGGCACGACCGTGCCGCTCGACGTCGCGCAGGGCGGCGAAAAACGCCGCCTCGGCGTGAAGTCGATCAACCGGCTGGATCATCTGAAGCTGAAATCGACGCTGTAAGCTGTGTGTTGCCTGGAGCGCGCGCATGAAAGCCGGTGCGCGTTCTGCTAGAGCAGTCCTGCCGCTCGTCCCCGCGAAAGCGGGGAACCCAGTCCTTGGCAAAGAACTGGATGCCCGCTTCCGCGGGCATGAGCGGAAAGTGGAATGCATGAACATCTCGGATCGCAACATCGTGGCGGAGTCCGGCCCTCCCGCAGAGGGCAACGGCATCGTCACGCCGATGATGCGGCAGTATCAGGAGATCAAAGCGGCCAATCCGGACAGCCTGCTGTTCTACCGGATGGGCGACTTCTACGAGCTGTTCTTCCAGGACGCCGAGATCGCGAGTCGCGCGCTCGGCATCGTGCTCACCCGGCGCGGCAAGCACCAGGGCGCCGACATTCCGATGTGCGGCGTGCCGGTGGTGCGCGCGGACGAGTACCTGCACCGGCTGATCGCCGCCGGTTTCCGCGTCGCGGTGTGCGAGCAGACCGAGGACCCGGCGGAAGCCAAGAAGCGCGGGGCGAAAAGCGTCGTGCAGCGCGGCGTAACCCGACTGATCACCGCGGGGACGCTGACCGAAGACACGCTGCTCGATGCCAAGCGCAACAACTACCTCGCCGCGATCGTGCGTGCGCGCGCCTCGTCGCCCGATGCCCTGCCGCAGTTCGCGCTCGCCTATCTCGATATCTCGACCGCCGAGTTTCGCGTGATGGAGTGCGACCGCGTGGCGCTGGCGGCGGAGATCGCGCGCGTCGAGCCGGGCGAGATCATCGTGTCGGACGCGCTCTATGGGGACGCGGAGATCGCGCCGTGGCTGCGCACGCTGCCCGTGGTGACGCCGCTGACGCGCGACGTGTTCGACGGCGCGACCGCCGAGCGTCGGCTTGCCTCGTACTTTGCGGTCGCGACGACCGAATCCTTCGGCACCTTCTCGCGGCTGGAACTGACGGCGGCAGCAGCCTGCATCACGTATGTGGAGCGCACGCAACTCGGATCGCGCCCGCCGCTCTCGCCGCCGGCACGCGAAGCCGCCGGCACGACCTTGCTGATCGACGCGGCGACGCGCGCCAACCTCGAGCTGATGCGCACGCTCTCGGGCGAACGGCGCGGCTCGCTCGCCGATGCGATCGACCGCACCGTGACGGTCGCGGGCGCGCGGCTGCTCGCCGCACGGCTGGCGGCGCCGCTCACCGATCCGCAGCAAATCGCGCAACGGCTCGATGCGGTCGCATTTTTCGTCGCGAATGCGGCCGAGCGTGCCGATATCCGCGCCCGACTCGCCGCCGCCCCCGATCTGGCGCGCTCGCTGGCGCGGCTCGTGCTCGCGCGCGGCGGCCCGCGCGATCTCGCGGCAATTCGCGACGGGTTGGCGGCGGCGGCCGGACTGGCACGGCGGCTGGTTCCGACCGACGCAGTCGGCGCGGAAATCGCCGAAGCGGTCGCGGCGCTCGCCGCACCGGACGGCGCGATCATCGCAACGCTCGGCGCAGCACTCGCCGACGATGTGCCGTACATGCAGCGCGACGGCGGCTTCGTGCGCGCGGGTTACGATGCGGCGCTGGACGAGACGCGGAGCCTGCGCGATGAATCGCGCCGCGTGGTGGCGGCGCTGCAGGCGCGCTACGCCGAGGAGACCGGCGTGCGCGCACTCAAAGTGCGCCACAACAATGTGCTGGGTTATTTCATCGAGGTCACGGCGCAGCACGGCGAGAAATTGCTCGCCGCGCCGCTGAACGCGACCTTCATCCACCGCCAGACCCTGGCCGGCCAGGTGCGCTTCACCACCACCGAGCTGGCCGCGCTCGAGGCAAAGATCGCGAGCGCCGCGGATCGTGCGCTCGCGATGGAGCTTGCGATCTTCGACCGGCTCGCGAGCCAGGTGACCGCTGCGGCCGAGCCGATCAAACGCGCCGCACATGCACTCGCGGTGCTCGATGTCTCTGCGGCGCTCGGCACGCTGGCGGTCGAGCGCGACTACGTGCGGCCGGAGGTCGACCGCTCGCTCGACTTCGTGATCGAGGGCGGGCGTCATCCGGTGGTCGAGCAGGCGCTGCAACAGGACGGCGGGCCGTTCGTGGCGAACGATTGCGACCTTTCCCCGCCGCCCCCTCGCTACCCTCCCGCGCAAGCGGGGGAGGGACAGGGTGGGGGTGGCCGCATCTATGTGGTGACCGGCCCGAACATGGCGGGCAAATCGACCTATCTGCGCCAGAACGCGCTGATCGCCGCGATGGCGCAGATGGGCAGCTTCGTGCCGGCGAAGCGCGCGCGCATCGGCGTCATTGACCGGCTGTTCTCGCGCGTCGGCGCCGCCGACGATCTCGCGCGCGGGCGCTCCACCTTCATGGTCGAGATGGTGGAGACCGCCGCGATCCTCAATCAGGCGACCGAACGCGCGCTGGTCATCCTCGACGAGATCGGACGCGGCACCGCGACCTTCGACGGGCTCTCGATCGCGTGGGCTGCAATCGAGCACCTGCACGAGACCAACAAGTGCCGCGCGCTGTTCGCGACGCACTTCCACGAGCTGACCGCGCTCGCGGCGAAGCTGCCGCGCCTCTTCAACGCGACGGTGCGGGTGAAGGAATGGCACGGCGACGTCGTGTTCCTGCACGAGGTCGTGGCCGGCGCGGCGGACCGTTCCTACGGCATCCAGGTCGCCAAGCTCGCCGGCTTGCCGGGAGCGGTGATCGAGCGCGCCAAGCTGGTGCTGGCGCAGCTCGAATCGCAGGATCGCACGTCCGCGCGCACCATGATCGACGATCTGCCGCTGTTCGCCGCGCGTGCCCGCACCCCCGCCCCGCAGAGCGAAGCGGACGAACTCGCCGCAGCCCTCGCGGCGCTCAATCCGGACGAGATGTCGCCGAAGGAAGCGCTCGAGGCGCTGTATGCGCTCAAGTCAGCGGCTTCGAAGAAGGCCTGACGCGGCGGCCGTAGAAGTACAGCCCCAGATTCCAGGCGATGCAGGTCGCGAGAGCCAGAGAGAGTGCCGTCGCGCGGCCGAGCGGCTGTGCGGCGAAATGCAACACCACAATCGCGATGCCGAATCCGATCAGGCCCCACTGGCCGTTCGCCAGCACGGCGGCGGTGGCGCGCCCGCCGATGCGCGGCGTCAAAATGAGGATGAGACTGGTGAAGACCGCCGGGAACAGCGCGATCACGCCGCTGACACGCGGGCCCACGATGTTCGACAGCGTCACCACGATCGCAACGAGCGTCGCGACCAGCGCGGCGCGCAGCGGAATGTCGTACCAGCGGCGCGTGATCAGCGGCATCTTCGCGTGGCGGAAGCGCTGCACCAGCGGCAGGCAGACGCCGAGCGCCACGATGTTGAACAGGATACCGCCGGGAAGCGTCCAGTTTACCGCGCGCACCAAGGCAGCGCACACGAACCAGACCGCAAGGCCGGCGGCGAGGCTGACGCCCAGCCCGCGGCGCTGCGCGAGATGCACGAACACGAGGCACATCAGGATGGTGGCGGCGTTCATCGGCAGGCTGGCGAGCGCGCTCTCTCCGATGAAGGCGGCGTCGTGATCGAGCGCAAGGAAGAGATAGGACGGCCCCGCCGAGACCGGCAGCGTTGCGACGAGCGCGCCGATCGCCGGCCCGGAGCGCTCGGTGATCATCGACGCGATGACGACGAACGCCGCCGACACCGCCATGCGCAGCGCGAGGGAGAGGAGGAAGGTGAGTTCGGGGGACATTCTCGGTTGTCATCATCCGCGAAAGCGGATGATCCAGTAATCACCGCCGGTGCTTGTGAATGTCGGTCGCAGTCTACTGGATGCCTCGCCTTCGCGGGGCATGACGGAACGTGTGTTACGCCCGCTGCATCCTGATCTCGACCGGCGGTCCCGCCTTGATGGTCTGATACACCACGCAATAGCGTTCGGTGAGCTTCAACAGCTGGTCGAGCTTCTCCTGCGGCGCGTCGGTCTCGACGTCGAAGGTGAGGCGGATCTGCGCGAAGCCGACCGGCGCGTCCTTGGCGACGCCGAGCGTGCCGCGAAAGTCCAAATCGCCTTCCGCCGAGACGTGACCCGACTTGAGCGGAATATCGAGCGCGGTCGATACCGCCTTCAGGGTGACGCCCGCGCAGGCGACGAGCGCCTCGAGCAGCATGTCGCCGGAGCAAAGCTCGAGCCCCGAGCCGCCGGTCGCCGGATGCAGGCCGGCGACGGCGAGCGCGCGCCCGGTCTCGACCTTGCAGGCAATGTTGCTGTCGTCGATCGCGCCCTTGGCTTTGAGCGTGATCATCGCGGCGCCGGGATCGCCCTTGTAGCGCTCCTTGATCGGTGCCTGCATCGCGCGCAGGGACGTGGCATCCATTCCATTCTCCTTTTTCGTGTCCCACACGCGATGCAGCGCGAAGCGATGCGTCGCAGATGCGGGACCGTTCCAAGCTCCAGCGTTTGTGGCGGTCCCGGTTCAGCAGCGCATCATTTCATGCTGCGCTGCGCCCGGGACACGCTAAGCCGCCGGCGTCAGCACCACGCGGCCGGTGATCTTGCCGGCGCGCAGATCGTTGAGCGCGGCGTTGACGTCCTCGAGCGGGCGCGTGCGGATCGGCACGCCCGGCATGCCGGTGCGGTTCACCAATTCGAGCAGCTCGGCGATGTCGGTCTGGCTGCCGACATACGAGCCGCGCAAGCTCATGGCGCGCAGCGGCAGGTAAGGCGTCGGCACCGTCACGTCGCCGCCGAACAGGCCGACCACCACGATGCTGCCGCCCTTGGTGATGCTCGCGACCGCGAGACTGACAGTCTGGCTCGAGCCGACGAAATCGATCACCGCCCAGGCCCCGCCGCCGGTCGCTTTCTGGATCTGCGCCGCCGCATCGGCCGCGCCGCCGTCCACCGCCGCGGTCGCGCCGGCTTTCATGGCGGCATCGCGCTTGCCCGCGTCGATGTCGACGATGATGACATCCTTCGCGCCCATCTTGCGCGCAAGCGTCACGCCCATCAGGCCGACGCCGCCGGCGCCGATGATCACCACCGGCTCGTCCCTGAGCGTGGCCTCGACCTTCTTCAGCGCCGAGTAGGCGGTGACGCCCGAACAGGCGAGCGGCGCCGCCTGTTGCGGCGTGAGCTTGCCGATGTCGAACAGGTGGCGATGGCTCGGCACCAGCATGTGCGTCGCGTAGCCGCCCTGGCTGAACACGCCGACATTCTGCGGCTTGAGGCAGAGGTTTTCCTCGCCACGCCGGCACACCTTGCATTCGCCGCAACCCATCCACGGATTGACCAGGCGCACGTCGCCGGCCTTGACGCCCTTGGCGTCGGGCCCGACCGCGACCACTTCGCCGACGTTCTCGTGCCCCATGGTGAGCGGCAGCTTGATGCCGCGGTCCGCGAGCATCAGTTTCTTGCCGCCGCCGATCTCGTAATAGCCGTCCCAGATATGCAGGTCGGAGTGGCACACGCCGGCCGCGAGCATTTTCAGGAGCACCTGCGTGCCCTGCGGCGTGGGCGCCTCCTGTTCGTTCATCTGCAGCGGCGCGCCGCACTGGCAGACCTGAAAGCTGCGCATTTTCATCGTTGAGTCCTCCCACGCACACTCGTCATTCCGGGGCGCCGCCAACGGGCCCGGCCTTTCGGCCGGCCCGATGATAAACTCCGCGGCGAGCCCGGAATCCATAACCGCGAACCAATGGAATAGGCACTGTCGGTGCCACATCGCAAGGGCGGTGGTCATGGATTCCGGGCTCGGCCCTGCGGGGCGCCCCGGAATGACAGCTACCACCACATCGCGGCGCCGTGCTCGCTGCGCGTCTCGCCGTCGTCGATGGTGATCTTCTTGTCGAGCGAGCGGTCGAGCGCCGCCATCACGCGGCGCTTGGCGAAATCGTAGGCCGCGGACTGGCGGTCGCGCGGTCGCACAAGATCGACCTCGATCTCGGCGAAGACGCGGCCCGGTGCAGGCCGCATGACCATCACGCGGTCCGCCAGCACGATGGCTTCATCGACATCGTGCGTGACCACGATCAGCGTCGGCCGCGTGTCGGCCCACAGGTCGAGCAGATGATCCTGCAGGTCGACGCGCGTGAAGGCATCGAGCGCCGAGAACGGCTCATCGAGCAGCAGCACCTCGGGCCGCATCACCAGCGCGCGGGCGAGCGCCACACGCTGTGCCTGACCGCCAGAGAGCTCGCGCGGCCAGACGTTCGCCTTCTCGGCGAGGCCGACGCGGTCGAGCTGGCGCGCGACGCGCTCGGCGCGCTCCGCTTTCGGGCGGTCGGCGAGGCCGAAGCCGACATTCTGCGCAACGGTGAGCCACGGTAAGAGCCGCGGCTCCTGGAACACGATGCCGATCTTCTCGTGCGGCGAGGTGATCGCGTCGCCGTCGAGCGCGACGTTCCCTTGAGTCGGATTGTCGAGACCGGAGACGAGGCGCAGCAGCGTGGACTTGCCGCAGCCCGAGCCGCCGACCACCGCGACGATCTCGCCCGGCTCGACGTCGAGCGAAATGCCGTCGAGCGCGCGCACGGCGTTTGGATAGGTTTTGCCGATATGGTCGATTTTCAACATCGCTCTCTCCGCTCATTCCCGCGAAAGCGGCCCCCCTCCCTTTATCCCTCCCCCGCTTGCGGGGGAGGGTAGGGTGGGGGTGGGTCCCCGCTTCCGCGGGGACGAGCGGGAGAAATCTTATGCTCGCGCATATCGATCTTCCCAGCGCAGGAACGGCGCCGTGGCGGCGACGAGCAGCCAGTCGGTGATCTTGCCGATCACGGCGAACACCACGATCGCGGCGACGATCTGTGCCGGCTTGCCGAGCTGCTGGCCGTCGACCAGCAGGTAGCCGAGCCCTTCCGAGGCGCCGAGCAATTCGGCCGCGACCACGAACATCCAGCCGAGGCCGAGCCCCTGGCGCAGTGCGATCACATACGCGGGCAGCACCGCGGGCAGCAGGATGCGCCGCACCATCTGCGCGCCCGACAGGCGAAAGACGCGGCCGACCTCGACGATCTTGCGATCGACCGAGAGCACCGCACCCATGACGCCGAGATAGACCGGGAAAAACACCCCGACCGCGATCAGCGTAACCTTGGAGGACTCGAAAATGCCGAGCCACAGGATGAACAGCGGCACCCAGGCGAGCGACGGAATCGCGCGCAACGCCTGCAAGCTCGGATCGATCAGGCGGCGCACGAACGCCGAATAGCCGGTGAGCGCGCCGGCGAGCGTTCCGGCCGCGACGCCGAAGGCAAATCCCGCGGCCACGCGTCCAACGGTGACGGCGACGTGGCGCTGCAACTCGCCGGTCGCCGCCAATTCGGTGAGCGTCGCCCAGATGCGCGAGGGCGGCGGCACCAGCCGGCCGTCGGAGAGGCCCATGCGCACCGCGATCTCCCACGCGGCCGCGAGGCCGACCGGCAGGATGAGGCCGAGCGCGGGCCGCGCATAACGTGCGAGCGGGCGCGGCGCGCGCGCGGCGACCGTGGGTTCGGCGAGGCTCATGGAGAAAAGAGACATGGGGAACGGCCGAAAAGCAACTCAGCCGCTCGTCCCCGCGAAAGCGGGGACCCAGGGCCTGAATGAGGATTTTCCGATTGGCTCTGGATTCCCGCTTGCGCGGGAATGAGCGGTGCGCGTGGCAAAGCTCAGTTCGTCACCGCCACCCACTTGTCATCGACCAGATCGTCGAGCGCCTTCTTCACATCGACGTCCGCCTTGATCACGCCGGCCTTCTGCAGCGCGATCCCTGCCTGCAGGATCGAATCGCGCTGCTCGGGCCCGACCTTGTTGTAGGTGATGGCGGTGCGTTCCTTCAGCTGCTTGTCGGCGATCGCATCGGAGAGCTTGGTGGCTGCCTGGAAGGCGTGCTTTTCCTCCGCATAGTTGGCGAGCGAGTACTTGCGCGCGTCCTCGTAGACCGCGAGCACGCGCTTCACCAGGTCGGGATGGTCTTTCAGGAACTCCTCGCGCACATTGAGGATGCCCCAGGTGTTCGCCGCCTTGTTGCGATAGAACAGCTTCGCGCCGTCCTCGATCTCGGCCTGCGCCATCATCGGATCGAGGCCGGCCCAGGCGTCGACGTCGCCGCGGATCAGCGCGGTCTTGCCGTCGGGATGCTGGAGCAGCACCGGCGTGATGTCCTTCTCGGTCAACCCGACCGATTGCAGCGCGCGCACGAGGAAGATGTGCGGATCGGTACCGCGCGTCACCGCGACGCGCTTGCCCTTGAGGTCCTCGATCCTGGCGATCTTCGAGTCTTTCGTGGTGACGAGCGCGGTCCATTCGGGTTGCGAATAGACATAGATCGACTTGATCGGATTGCCGTTGATCTTCGAGACCAGCGCGGCCGAGCCCGCGGTCGAGCCGAAGTCGATCGAGCCGGCGGAGAGGAATTCCAGCGCCTTGTTGGAGCCGAGCGTCTGCACCCAGCGGATGCCGATGCCGTCCTTGGCGAATTCCTTCTCGAGCAGGCCCTTTTCCTTGAGCACCATCGAGACCGGGTTGTAGGTCGCCCAGTCGATGCGGATCTCCTTCGGCTTGTCGGCGGCCATCAGCGCGGTCGGCAACAGCCCGGCGAACAGGGCCGAGGCGATGAGAGTTCGTCGCGAGAAGATGGACATCACGTGTCCTCCATGGGCGGCATGCTTGCGCATGGCCGGGGTTGATGGAGGCGGGATCAAGGAAAGCCCGCCGTCAGCCTTTGCTTGGGCGGGGCCCACGCTTTAGCTGCATTTGTTAAGCGCCCGCAAGCTGATCGCTCAAATCGGCGCTATGAATATTCTACGAGCAGCCATCCTTTGACGTCAATGAGAATGAATCTGTCAAAGAGGGGCTAAAATAGGGAATTCTATACCCTATTTGCGACTCGTGCCGCCGCGCCGGCTTGCTGTCACATCGCGTGACACCGCCCCGGTGCTCGGCTATCGGGGTTTCCCCATGCTCTCGCCCGCCGAGTCCGCGCAACGCGGCACCGCGCTGATCGACACCGACGGCGTCGCGGCCGATCTGGCGCGGCTCGCGCAGCAACATGCCGGGCGCGAGCGCGAACTGCGCACCGCCGTTGCGCAGCGCCTCAAGTCCGCGCTGACCGAGGGGCGCGCCGCCGCCGAAGAGATGCTGCTGGCCGACCGGCACGGCCGCGCCTGCGCGGAGCGGCTGTGCGTGATGCAGGACGAGATCATCCGCCTGATCTATGACCTCGTCAGCCAGCTCTACCGCTCGCTGACCCCGTCGGATGCGGAGCGCATGACGGTGGTCGCGACCGGCGGCTACGGGCGCGGGCTGCTCGCGCCCGGCTCCGACATCGATCTGCTTTTCCTGCTGCCGTACAAGCAGACCGCCTGGGGCGAGTCGGTCGCGGAAGGCATTCTCTATTGCCTGTGGGACATGGGGTTGAAGGTTGGCCACGCGACGCGCTCGGTCGATGAGTGCATCCGCCAGGCCAGAGCCGACATGACGATCCGCACCGCGCTCCTCGAGGCACGCTACCTGCTCGGCGACCGCGCGCTTTACGATGAGTTCGTCGCGCGCTTCGACAAGGACATCGTACGCAACTCGGGTCCGCAGTTCGTCGTCGCCAAGCTTGCGGAACGCGAGGAGCGGCTGCGCCGCGCCGGCCAGTCGCGCTACCTGGTCGAGCCGAACGTGAAGGACGGCAAAGGCGGCCTGCGCGACCTGCACACGCTGTTCTGGATCGCGAAGTACGTCTATCGCGTGAGCAGCGCCGAAGAGCTGATCGAGCGCGGCGTGTTCGACCACCAGGAATACAGGATGTTCCGCCGCGCCGAGGATTTCCTCTGGGCGGTGCGCTGCCACATGCATTTCGTCACCGGGCGCGCCGAGGAGCGGCTGTCGTTCGACATTCAGCGCGAGATCGCGGTGCGGCTCGGCTACACGGCGCATCCCGGGATGCGCGATGTCGAGCGCTTCATGAAGCATTACTTCCTGATCGCGAAGGACGTCGGCGACCTGACCGCGATCCTGTGCGCCGCGCTGGAAGAGCGCGAGGCCAAGCCGGTGCCGGTGCTCGACCGCGTGATGGCGCGTTTCAAGCCGCGGCCCAAGCGCGTGGTGCTCGAATCCGACGATTTCGTCGCCGACCACAACCGTATCAACATCGCCGACGCCGACGCGTTCCGGCGCGATCCGGTCAATCTCATCCGCATCTTCCGGCTGGCGCAGAAGCACAATCTCGCGTTCCACCCCGCCGCGATGCATGCGGCGGCGCGCTCGCTCAACCTGATCGATCAGCAGCTGCGCGAGGACAGAAGCGCGAACGCGCTGTTCTTCGAGATCCTCACCTCGGAAGGCGCCGAGGTGGTGCTGCGGCGGATGAACGAGGCGGGCGTGCTCGGCCGCTTCGTGCGCGCGTTCGGCCGCATCGTCGCGATGATGCAGTTCAACATGTACCATCACTACACGGTGGACGAGCACCTGTTGCGCTGCATCGGCGTGCTCGCCGACATCGAGGCGGGCGGCAACGAGGAGTTCACGCAAGCGAGCGAGCTGATGCGGACGATCCAGCCGGGCCATCGCGCTCTGCTCTACGTCGCGCTGTTCCTGCACGATATCGCGAAAGGGCGCGTGGAGGATCACTCGATCGCGGGCGCGCGCATCGCGCGCCGCGTCTGTCCGCGGCTCGGCCTGTCGCCGGCCGAGACCGACACGGTCGCCTGGCTGGTCGAGCAGCATCTGGTGATGTCGACCATCGCGCAGTCGCGCGACCTGTCCGACCGCAAGACGATCGAGAATTTCGCCGCCGTGGTGCAGTCGCTCGAGCGCATGAAGCTGTTGCTGATCCTCACCACGGCGGACATCCGCGCGGTCGGTCCCGGGGTGTGGAATTCCTGGAAGGCGCAGCTGCTGCGCACGCTCTACTACGAGACCGAGCCGGTGCTCACCGGCGGCTTCTCGGAGGTGAACCGGCAGAAGCGCGTCGAACTCGCGCAGGCGGAATTCCGCGCCGAGATGAAGGACTGGCCGAAGGAAGAGCTCGACCTCTACATCGCGCGGCACTATCCGGCCTACTGGCTCAAGGTCGACCTGACGCACAAGGTCAACCACGCGCATTTCCTGAAATCCGCGCAGGCCGCCGGCAAGGCGGTGGCGACCGGCGTCGGCTTCGACACTGCGCGCGGCGTCACCGAACTGACCGTGATGGCGCCCGACCATCCGCGCCTGTTGTCGGTGATCGCGGGTGCCTGCGCGGCCGCCGGCGCCAACATCGTGGACGCGCAGATCTTTACGACCACCGACGGGCTCGCGCTCGACACCATCGCGGTGTCGCGCGAGTTCGAGCACAACGAGGACGAGGCACGCCGGGCGGTGCGCATCGCGGACTCGATCGAGCGCGCGCTGCGCGGCGAGCTGCGGCTGCCCGAGGTGATGGCGAAGCGCGCCGCGCGCAAGGTGCGGCTGAAGGCGTTCGCGATCGAGCCGGAGGTGGCCATCAACAATCAGTGGTCCAACCGCTACACGGTGGTGGAGGTGACCGGGCTCGACCGGCCGGGCCTGCTCTACGAGCTGACCGCGACGATCTCCAAGCTCTCGCTCAACATCGCCTCGGCGCATGTCGCGACCTTCGGCGAGCGGGTGGTCGACGTGTTCTACGTGACCGACCTGACCGGCGCGCAGATCACCTCGCCGACGCGCCAGGCCGCGATCAAGCGCGCGCTGCTGCCGCTGTTTGCCGAGGAAGAGCGGAAGATTGCAAAAACCGCGTGATGCCGTCCCGGAAGCCGCCAACGGGTCCGGCCGAGGGCCGGCCCGACGACAGGCTCCGCGGCTATCCTGGACCCATTTCTCACATCCTCGAATGCAGCTTGATGGATCCCGGCTCTCGCTGCGCTCGGCCGGGATGACAGTTAGCAACCGTTAACCATGACAACAGCCGGCACTGATTGGACGCAACGCGAGAGTCTGCATCGTCACCGCACCCGAATACTTAACCGCGCATTAAACCGCGCCGCTTAGCGTGCGGCCAAGGGAGTCTCCGCGTAACGGAGATGGGCCAGGGGCGCGTATGGCGGCAAACAGTCAGAGTGAGGAACGCCGCGAGCCCACGATGGAGCCCGCGCGCGGCTCCGGCAAATCGCGCAAGAGAAAGAAAAGCAAAGGCAAGCGCCGCTCGCTCGTGGGCCGCGCCGCATACTGGTCGCTGGTGCTCGGCCTGTGGGGCTTCATCGGCGCGATCGGCGTGATCGGATGGGTCGCCGCGCACCTGCCGCCGATCCAGTCGCTCGAGGTGCCGAAGCGTCCGCCCTCGATCCAGATCGTCGGCCTGAACGGGCGCGTGCTAGCGACGCGCGGCGAGATGGGCGGCTCGGCCGTGCCGCTGCGCGAGCTGCCTGCGTTCCTGCCGAAGGCCTTCCTGGCGATCGAAGACCGGCGCTTCTATTCGCACTACGGCATCGACCCGTTCGGCGTCGCGCGCGCGCTCGGCGCCAACGTCTTGCATCGCGGCGTGTCGCAGGGTGGCTCGACCATCAGTCAGCAGCTCGCCAAGAACCTGTTCCTGACGCAGGAGCGCACCATGCAGCGCAAGCTGCAGGAGGTGATCCTCGCGCTCTGGCTGGAGCGCAAATATTCCAAGGACGAGATCCTCGATCTCTATCTCAACCGCGTCTATTGCGGCAACGGTGCCTACGGCGTCGAAGCCGCGGCGCAGCGCTACTTCGGCAAGTCCGCGCGCAACGTCACGCTCTCGGAAGCCGCGCTGCTCGCCGGCCTCGTCAAGTCGCCCTCGAAGCTCGCGCCGACGCGCAACTTCGACGGCGCGGAACGGCGCGCGCAGATCGTGCTCGCCGCGATGGCGGATGCGGGTTACGTCTCGCCCGACGCCGCCAAGGGCGCGATCGCGATCGCGCCGAAGATCGTCCAGCAGACCGCCGGCGGCTCGATCAATTACGTCGCCGACTGGGTGATGGATGTGCTCAACGACGTGGTCGGGCATGTCGAGCAGGACATCGTGGTCGAGACCACGATCGATCCGACCCTGCAGGCGAATGCCGAGAAAGCGCTGCTCGATGAACTGATTCCGAAGGGCGCGAAATTCGACGTCGAGCAGGGCGCCATGGTGGTGATGACGCCCCAGGGCGCGGTGCGCGCTCTGGTCGGCGGCAAGAACTACGCCGAGAGCCAGTTCAATCGCGCGGTCGCGGCGAAGCGCCAGCCGGGCTCGGCGTTCAAGCCGTTCGTCTATCTCGCGGCGCTGGAGCGCGGGCTGACCCCCGATACCGTGCGCGAGGACAAGCCGATCGACGTGAAGGGCTGGAAGCCGGAGAACTACGGCCACGAATATTTCGGGCCGGTGTCGCTCACCAAGGCGCTCGCGCTCTCGCTCAACACCGTCTCGGTGCGCCTCACCTTGGAGGTCGGACCGCAGGCCGTGGTGCGCACCGCGCACCGGCTCGGTATCTCCTCGAAGCTCGAGCCGAATGCCTCGATCGCGCTCGGCACTTCGGAAGTCTCCGTGATGGAGCTGGTGTCGTCCTACGTGCCGTTCGCCAACGGCGGCATCGCGGTCGCGCCGCATGTGATCGACAAGGTGCGCACCGCCGGCGGCAAGCTGATCTACCGCGCGCACAATCCCGGGCTCGGCCGCGTCATCGACGAGCGCACCGCCGCGATGATGAACCAGATGATGCAGGAGACCCTCAACTCCGGCACGGCGCGCAAGGCCGATCTCGCCGGCTTCCCGGCCGCCGGCAAGACCGGCACGAGCCAGGATTATCGCGACGCCTGGTTCATCGGCTACACCGGCCACCTGATCGCGGGCGTGTGGCTCGGCAACGACGACAACTCGGCCACCAAGAAGCTGACCGGCGGCGCCATGCCGGTCGACATCTGGAGCCGGTTCATGAAGGCCGCGCACCAAGGCCTGCCGATGGCGGACCTGCCCGGCATGGCGGGGCGCACGATCGATCTCACGCCGCAGGCACCCGCATCGCCTCCCATGATGCCCGCGAATCCGCTCACCTCGATGCTGTCGCCGCCGCACGCCGCAACGCCGCTGTCGCGCGAGGACGATGCCCGCCCGCTGGTGCCGCTGGCGCCGGCAAGGCCGCCCATTGCGCTCGCGCCGCCACCTGCCTCAGCGCCGCGCGCGCCTCCGCCGCGTCCGCAGCAGGTCATCGCTGCGCCGCTGAAGCAGCCGACACCGCCGGCGCGCAGCGTGCAGCCGCCACGCCAGATCGCCGCGCCGTTGCCGCTCGCTTCCGCGCCGCCGCCGCAGCCGCAGTACCATCCGCCGCAACGGATGGCCGCCGTGCCCGCGTCGACCTCCAGCATTCCGCGTCCGCCCGGCAGCGTGGGCGGCGGCGCCATGCCGGAGGTGCAGCCGACCTCCAATTCCGGCGTCGGGAATTTCTTCGACAACCTGTTCGGGCGGCGCTGAGCGCGTCTCGCGCGCCGCTGGCGCGCGACATTGCGCTCCTCTAGCATCCGGTTCATGGGGAAGATTCTGCTGGGCGGGGCTGCCGCCATCGCTGCCATTGTGGTGGCGCTGCTCGCAGTTCTCTTTCTTTGGCCCGCGGGACCGGAGCGAAAACCGGCATTGGCCGACAGTGCGCCGCTGCAGCCGGTGACACGCGCCTCAGTCGTCATCGCGCCCGCCGCGATCGCGCTTTCGGCGATCCGCGATGCCATGGAGGCGCAGGCGCCGCGCGATCTCTCCGGCAAGCGCGAGAATCCGCTCGGGCAACTGCTGCAGAACGCCGAGCTCGGATGGACCATCAATCGCGGGGCGCTTGCGCTCGGCGGCCGCCCCGAAGGGCTGACAGTCGTGACGCCGCTCAACGGCACGTTCCGCCTCACCGGCCAGATCGGCGCGCAGGTCGGCAATCAAGTCGGTGCGATCACGGGCGCGCTCGGCGGCCTGCTGAACGAATCGCTCGGCAAGCAGATGGGCGACTTGACCGGCCGCGCGCTCGATCAGCGCGCCGAGGTGCGCGGCAACGTCACGATGAACGTGCGGCCCGCGATCCTGCCGAACTGGCGGATCGAGCCGAACCTGTCGGGACAGGCCAATATCGGCGATGCCAATCTGTCGGTCCTCGGCGCGCGGATCAACCTGTCACGCGAAGTGAAGCCGCTCATCGACCGCGCGGTCGGCGAGCAGATGGCCGCGCTGCAGGCGCGCATCCGCAACAATCCGGCGATCGAGGTAGCAGCGCGGCGCGAGTGGACGAAGATGTGCCGCTCTATACCGCTCGGCAAGGCCGCCCCCGGCGTGCCCGATCTCTGGCTCGAAGTACGCCCGGTGCGCGCGGTCGCGGCGCAGCCGCGCATCGATGCCGCGGCCGTGACCCTCACCGTCGGCGTACAGGCCGAGACGCGCATCACGCCTGCCGAGAGCAAGCCGGACTGTCCGTTCCCGGCGACGCTGGACATCGTGCCGCCGATGGAGCAGGGGCGCGTTGCGATCGGCGTGCCGATCGACGTGCCGTTCACCGAGGTCAACAAGCTGATCGAGGCGCAGCTCAAGGGAAAGACATTCCCGGAGGACGGAAGCGGCGCCGTTGCCGTAACGATCAATCGTGCCACCGTGGCGGCCTCGGGCGACCGGCTGCTGATCACGCTGGGCGTCAAGGCGGCCGAGAAGAAGAGCTGGTTCGGCTTCGGCGCCGACGCCACGGTGCATGTCTGGGGCAAGCCGGAGCTCGATCGCGCGAAGCAGGTTCTCCGCCTCACCGCGATCGAGCTCGACGTGGACTCCGAAACCGCATTCGGGCTGCTCGGCGCCGCGGCGCGCGCAGCAATTCCGTATCTGAAGGATGCGCTCGCCGAACATGCCCGCATCGACCTGAAGCCGTTCGCCGCAAACGCGCGGCGCAGCATCGAGGCCGCGATCGCGGATTTCCGCAAGGGCGGCGAGGGGGTGCAGGTCGATGCCGCGGTGATCGATCTGCGCCTTGCCGGGATCGAGTACGACGCCAAGACCCTGCGGGTGATCGCGGAGGCCGACGGAACCGTGAAGGTCGCGATCAGCGCGCTGCCGCAGTGACCCCATCCGCTCCTACCCGCGGAAGGGGGTATCCAGGCCTTTGCAAAGAGCTGGGTCCCCGCTTTCGCGGGGACGAGCGGTGATGATTGATTATTGCTCCCCGTAACGATGCAGCGCGGCGCCGTGCGCATTGAGCCAGGCCTTAGCGCGCTGCCAGTCCGGATAGATGCGTGCGACCACGCGCCAGAAGGCGCGCGAGTGGTTCATCTCGATCAGATGCGCGACCTCATGCGCGGCGAGATAATCGAGCACATACGGCGGCGCGAGAATGAGCCGCCACGAATAGGAGAGCACGCCGGCCGCCGTGCACGAGCCCCAGCGGCTGGTCTGATCCCGCACGGAGACGCGTTTGACGGTGACGCCGAGCATGGCCGCGTAGCGCCGGCTCGCGATCTCCAGATCGCGCTTCGCCTCGCGTTTGAGAAAATCGCGCACGCGCCGGGCAAGGTGTGCGGAGTCGCCCGCGACACAGAGCAGCGATGGTTCGCCCGCCTCGATCCACACCGTGCCGCGCGCGGTGCGATGCACGATGCGATGCGGCTCGCCGCGCAACGGCAGCTCCAATCCATGCACGAACGGGATCGCCTGCGGCAGGCGTTTGAGCCGCGCCGCGATCCAGCCGCCGTTGCGTTCCGCGAAGGCGCGCGCCTCCCTGACGCTGCCGCGCAGCGGCATGGTCAGCACGACCGCGCGGTTTGCCGCTTGCACGCGCAGCGTATAGCGCCGCGCTTGGGCGTGGCGGCGCAGCTGGACGGAAAAGATCGCCCCGTCGAACGCGATTTCGATCAGCTGCGGATCGGGCGGCCGGCGAAACAGGAGCGCGCGCAGCGACATGGGTGTGTCTCAGCGGGGAATCGCGGATGATTATAGCGGCAAATCCGTTCCGCTCGTCCCCGCGAAAGCGGGGACCCAGGGCCAAGATGAAGAAAGAACTGGATTCCCGCTTGCGCGGGAATGAGCGGTGAAGGTTACGCCCCCGCGAGCGCCTTGCGCCTGCTGCCTTTGCCCTGGCCGTTGTGCGACAGCGCGAAATCCGAAATGCGCGGCGCGATCTCGGAGCGGAAGCGCGAGCCGTTGAACACGCCGTAATGGCCGACGCCCGGCTGCAAATAGTGCATCTTGTTCTCTTCCGGGATGTTCACGCACAGCCCGTGCGCGGCCTGCGTCTGGCCGACGCCGGAAATGTCGTCATGCTCGCCCTCGATGGTGAGCAGCGCGACGCGGGTAATCTTCGAAAGATCGACCGGCTTGCCGCGATGGGTCATGCGGCCTTTCGGCAGATCGTGGCGGATGAACACGGTCTCGACCGTCTGCAGATAGAATTCGGCGGAGAGGTCCATGACGGCGAGATATTCGTCATAGAACTCGCGGTGCTTCATCGCCGAGTCGCCGTCGCCCTCGACCAGGTGGCGGAACAAATTGCGGTGCGCATCGATGTGGCGATCGAGGTTCATGGTAACGAAGCCGTTGAGCTGCAGGAAGCCCGGATAGACGTCGCGCATGAAGCCCGGATGCGGGAACGGCACCTTGGTGATGACGTGGCGGCGGAACCAGTCGATGCCGCGCTGCTCGGCGAGCTTGTTCACGACGGTCGGATGCTCGCGCGTGTCGATCGGGCCGCCCATCAGGGTCATGGTCAGCGGCACGTAGGCATCGCCCTCCGCCTCCATGCGGGCGACGGCGGCGAGCACCGGCACCGACGGCTGGCACACGGCGACCACATGGGTGTTGCCGCCGAGCGCATGCAGCATCGAGATGACGTAATCGATGTAATCGTCGAGATCGAAGCGCCCGTCCGCGACCGGCACCATGCGCGCGTCGACCCACTCGGTGATGTAGACGTCGTGGTTCGGCAGGAAGGCCTCGACGGTGCCGCGCAGCAAGGTGGCGTAGTGGCCCGACATCGGCGCGACGATCAGCAGCTTGGGCTGCGGACGCTTGGGCGCATGCTCGAGCGCGCGCTCGAAACGGAGGAGCCGGCAGAACGGGCGCTCCCACACCGGCACGATGTGGACGCCCACGCGCTCGCCGCCGACCATGGTCGTGTCGATGCCCCATTCGGGCTGGCTGTAGCGGCGCGTGGTGCGCTCGAACAGTTCGAACGCCGCTGCCGCAGCCTTGCCGGCGGCAGTATGGGCGAACGGATTGGCCGGGTTTTTGTAGAAGATGCGCCCCGCGTCGGCGAAGGCGCGCGCCGGCGTCAGCGCGGCGTGGCCCAACTCGTAAAACCAGTACATCGGCGCCGAGAAGAACGGGCTGCCGCCGCCGGGCAGCGCGGCTGCCCCGCCGAATTCGCCAATTGGCATGTGGTCTGGCCCCGGCCCGACTTTTTGCACTGCAGCAGGGTGTCTTTTTTCGGTCATAAGTCAACACGCAAGGTGGGCCGAGCGCCAATTGCCGTTGGGAAAGTCTGCGCCGGATTGATGAATTATTCGCCCGTCTGCATCAGGGAGCCGTTGCGCCGGGCCGAGGCGAGCAGCGCCAGAAAGGCGAAAACAGCGAGCGAAAACAGCACGATATTGAGCGCGAACGCTTGCACCATCAGGTCGGCGCGGAAGGTGTGGTCGATCAGCAACGCGCGCATGCCTTCGAACACGTAAGTGGGGGGAAGCAACCAGGCAGCGGTCTGCAACCAGGGGGGCAGCACCGCAACCGGGTAATAGACGCAGGTGAGCGGCAGGAACAGGAACATGATGCTCCAGGCAAACGTCTCGGCGCCGAGCCCGTTCCGCAACACCAGCCCGGACACGAAAATGCCGACCGCCCAGCCGGTCAGCATCAGGTTCGCGAAGAATGCCGCGAGCGCGAGCCCGAGCGCCCACAGATTGAAACCGAAGAAGGCGATCGCCATCAGCGTCACCGGCACGATCCCGATGGTCAGCCGCACGATGCTCATGATCATCAGCGCGGCGACGAACTCATAGGCGCGCAGCGGCGAGATCATCAGGTTGCCGAGGTTGCGCGCGTACATCTCTTCCAGGAACGAGATGGAAAATCCGAGCTGCCCGCGGAACAGGATGTCCCACAGCATCACGGCGCCGACCAGCACGCCACCGGCCTGCGCGTAGCGGCTGCCCTGGCCGGCGAGATAGGTCTGCAGGAAGCCCCACATCAGCATCTGCACCGCCGGCCAGTAGATCAGCTCGATCAGCCGCGCGAACGACGAGCGCAGCAGGTACCAGTAGCGCAGCACCATCGCGCCGACGCGGCGAAACGAAAACGCCTGCGCGACGTCGCTCATCGCGTCGGCTGCCGATCGCGCCCGCGCGCGACATCGAGAAACACTTCCTCCAGGGTCTCGCGCCCATAGCGTGCGAGCAGCCGCGCCGGCGTGTCGTCGTCCTCTATTCTGCCGCGCTTCATGAAGATCACCCTCTCGCACAGGCGTTCCACTTCCGCCATGTTGTGCGAGGCGATCAGCATGGTGGCGCCGTGCGTATCGCGGTAGCGCTCGAGCCGCGCGCGCACCCAGTCGGCGGTGTCCGGATCGAGCGAGGCGGTCGGCTCGTCGAGCAGCAGCAGGTCCGGCGTGTTGATCAGCGCTTTCGCGAGCGACACGCGCGTCTTCTGTCCGGCCGAGAGCTTGCCGGTCGGGCGGTCGAGCAGATCGGTCAGCTCCAGTTCGGCGGCGATTGCGGCGATGCGCGCGGCGAGATTCGCGACGCCATACAGCATGCCGAACACGGTAAGGTTCTGGCGGATGGTGAGCCGCATCGGCATTTCGACATACGGGCTCTCGAAATTCATCCGATGCAGCACGCGGTAGCGCTCGCGCGGCATCTCGGCGCCGAGCACGCGCACGCTGCCGCTGGTCGGCGTGACCAGTCCCATCAGCATCGCGATCGTGGTGGTCTTGCCCGCGCCGTTGCCGCCGAGCAGGCCGGTAATCGAGCCGCGCGCGAGCGCGAACGAAATTCCCTCGACCGCGACCGAGGTCTTGTAGACCTTGGCGAGCCGGTCGGCCGTGACGATTGGATCGAGCGTGCGGGCGTCCATGAGCGTCGATGCGAAAGCGCACACTTGGCCGCTTGGTTCCCGCCGCGCAAGGGGCTGCGGCGGGGCGCCAGGCGGCCGCATCCTTGCCGGGGACCGGCCTGGAGGATACCGCCGCCTCAACCGGGCCGTGAAGCGGCAGGGGACGGCGGCAAATGCGCACGCAAAGTTCCAATCCCTCCGTACTTTACCGAATATTGCTTGTGGCCGTGCGCTGTCCGATGACCATGCTCCGTGGCGGCCTCAGGGAGGCGTGCCACGCTCTCATTTTGTACATCGCCGGCTTCGAGTGATCCGGCCCAGCCGTCTTTTCGCGGAGACCGCCATGTTTGAATCGTTCGAGTGCCGGTGCATCTACGTGGAAGTCTCGAACGGCAGTCATCCGCATTCAGGAAGCATCGAGTATCGCGCGAAGTCTTGTTCAGTATGCGAGGCGCGCGCGGCGCTGATGTGCCTGGACGGCAGCGCGGTCGTGGCATTCGACCAGTTCGCGCCGCGCTATCAGCGCATGCACTGAGCGGCCGCCCCCGGTCACGGCCGGCGCCCGCCGGCGGGCCGCGGGCGCTCGCGCGGCAGGACGATCTGAAAGTCCATCCCGTGCGGGCTGTTCGGCGTCGCAGTCAGCGATCCGCCGTGCGCCTCGATGATGGTCTTGCAGATGGAAAGCCCCATTCCCATGCCGCCCGGCTTGGTCGTGAAGAATGGCTGGAACATGTTGTCGGCCACCTTCGGGTCGACGCCCGGGCCGGTATCCCTGATCCTGATCAGCGCGGTGCCGTCCGCCCGCACCGCGCTCTGGATTCGCAACATGCGCGCGGGGTCTGCGGAGTCGCGCATGGCCTCCACGGCATTCATGACCAGATTCAAAATGACCTGTTGCAGCTGAATGGGATGGCCCATCACGACAGGCGCGTCCGGTGTCAAATCGGCATCGAGCCCGATGGCATGCGACGCCCTGGACTGAGCCGTGATCGCAAGGACCTGCTCAACAAGCTCGTTGAGATCGACTCGACGGCGCTCCTGCGCCTCGTTCCTGAACAGGGCGCCGACCCCCTTGATGACGTCGTCGGCCCGATGGCTCTGTTCGACCGCCGTTTCCATGGCAAGGCGCGCCTCGGCGAGGTCGGGCGTCGCTCGCCGCAGCCAGTTCAGACCGGCGGTGGAAGCGGTCACGATCGCCGACAGCGGCTGGCGAATTTCATGAGCGATCGAGGCCGCCAGTTGTCCGGCGGTGGCGAACCGGTTCATCCGCGCGAGGTCATTGACCAGCTGTAACGATTCGGTCTCGGCGATCCGGCGGCGCCGGTGTTCATGCAGGAACCAGCCGATCAGGAGCGTCTGCAACAGGAACGCGGCGGCAATCGCCAGGATTTGCACGCGGTAACGTTCCAGCGCGGTCGGCTCGCGAAACTGCACGATGCTGCCTGGCGACAGGCGGCTCTCGCTGACCTTCCAGCGTTGAAGCTCACGCCAATCATAGAGCGGTGTGCTCAATTCCACCGTCGGCGTTTTGATGTCGCCGGGGGTTTCGCCGCCCAGGATGCGGCCGGCGACCGCGGCCGTCCGCCGCCCGATCTCGTAGCTGGAGAGAAGCGGCCCGCCGACGATGCCCTGGCCAAAATGATTGTCGATGTAGCTGAAGATGGGCGCCTGGGCGGCCTCACGAATGCGCCCGAACAGGCTGTCTCCCTCTTGCGGGACACCCTGCGCGTCGACGCGCACGGTTCCATAGTAGATCGCCGAGTGCGCGGGCAGCTCGCGCACCTGCTGCACCATCTCATCCGCCGAGAGCGTATTGAACCAGCGGAAATTGACGCGGCCGGCGAAGCGTTCAAACGAGTGCTGCAGGCGTTCGACCCAAAATCTCTCCAGCGGCGAATCGCCGATGACCACGGCGATCTCGGTGGTGTCCGGCAGCAGTTGCAGGATGTCTTCGATCTGCCGCAGCTGATCGAACCGGGTCGCGACCGCGGTATCGTTATGGCCGAGCTCGGTTGGACTGAACGTGCGCTCGTCCGCCGCGGCGAGAAGCAGGGGAGTGCCGGGAAAGATTTCCGGGCGGTTCAGCAGGAAAAAACGGGCCGCCGGCGCGCCCAGCGCAATCACCAGGTCAAGTCCGCGCTCGGCAAACAGGGAACGGAGATAATCGATGAACGGCTTCTGCTCTTCAGCGGCGCCAAAACGGTAGGATTGAAGCGAGGCTTCATACAGGTCGATCGGGTGCGGCGATTGGCTTCTCAGTTGCTCGCGGAAATTGATCGCAATCGTATTCCAGGGGGGAAATTGCGGTCCGAGCGAGTGCAGTAAAAGAACCCGTTTCGGAGGCCCGACCTTGCGCGCTGCGGCCGGCGTCGGCCAGGCCCACCCGGTCGAGACCGCCAATGCGATGCCCAACGCCAGCGCGGCAATCCAACGCCCCATGACTTGCCCGCCGTTACTCGAACCGGTGATGCTGCCGGGCGATGCCGGCAAAAGAAGACCGCAGCCGGTCCGGAGCGGACTATAGCCTCTTTTTCAATTACTTGCAGGGCACAGGCGGCGGGTACACAGTCTGCGCGAGGTTGCCATCCGGTTCTCTCTCGGGTTTACCGGAGGCGGCGCGGCGGGCGCTGGTTGTCGTTTACGTAGACGCTTACGAAAAGATGTATCGGCACATTGACCTTACGTTGCGGCCAAGGCGCAGCATTTCCGCAAGTATTCGATGGACGCGACCGCTCTCCTATTGTTACGCTGGCAGGGCTATGCAATCTTTGGTTACACACATGCCGGGCTGGAAATTCTTTGCGGTCTGGTTGCTGTCGATCGCTCTCGCAGCCGTTGCGCTCATTTCATTTTGGTACTCCTAGGGCAGCGCCGCGCGAGACCTTGGTGCCTGCGCGCTGCCCGCATCTCGGCTACGCTGCCGCGCATGGCCTCACTCGCGCCAGACCAGATCGCGCATGCGCCGCGTACCGTGCGCCTCAAGACGCTGATCGCGCTGCGCTGGTTCGCCGTGATCGGCCAGACCATCACCGTGCTGGTGGTGCATTACTGGCTCGAGTTCGAACTGCCGCTCGCCGCCTGCCTCGCCTTCATCGCGCTCTCGGCCTGGCTCAACGTCGCGATGAGCATGCACTTCCGCAACGTGCAGCGGCTCCCGCCCGGCGCGGTGGCGTGGCTGCTCGCCTACGACATCGCCCAGCTGACCGTCCTGATGATCCTGACGGGTGGGCTCGAAAATCCTTTTGCATTCTTCATCCTTGCGCCGGTGTCGGTCGCGGCGATTTCGCTGCCGTTGCGCTACACGCTGCCGCTCGGCGTGTTCGCGCTCGCGACGTCGACCTTGATTGCCTATTTCTACTGGCCGCTGCCGTGGTCGAGCGCGCAGCCGATGGAATTTCCGTCGCTCTACATCTTCGCGACCTGGGTGGCGAACCTCGTCGCGATCGTGTTCATCGGGTCTTACGCCTGGCAGGTCGCCGAGGAGGGCCGCCTGATGGCGGACGCGCTCATCGCGACCGAGCTGGTACTGGCGCGCGAGCAGCATCTCTCCCAGCTCGACGGACTCGCGGCCGCCGCCGCGCACGAGCTCGGCACGCCATTGTCCACGATTGCGGTGGTGGCGAAGGAGCTCGAGCATGCGCTCGGTCCGGACTCGCCGCACACCGCGGACGTGAGGCTGTTGCGCGAGCAGGCGCAGCGCTGCCGCGAGATTCTCGGCAAGCTCTCCGCGCTTCCCTCGGAGTGGGCGCCGTTCGAGCGCGTAAAGTTCTCGACGCTGATCGAGGAGGTCGTGGCGCCGCATCGTAATTTCGGCATCGCGATCGATATCGTGCTGCCGGAAGACCGTGACGGGGAGCCGGTGGTCGCGCGCTCGCCGGCGGTTCTTTACGGGCTGGGCAATCTCGTCGAGAACGCCGTCGACTTCGCGAAACAGCGCGTCGAGATCGCGGTGCGCTGGAGCGAGCAGGATGTCGCGGTGACGATCTCGGACGACGGGCCGGGTTTCCCGCCGGAGATCATGCGCCGCATCGGCGAGCCCTATGTGACGAGCCGCCACAGGCCCGCGGGTGAGGCCGAGGAGAGCGGTCTCGGGCTCGGCTTCTTCATTGCCAAGACCCTGCTGGAGCGCTCCGGCGCGGGCCTCGCGTTCCTCAACCGGCAGCCGCCGGCACGGGGCGCCGTGGTGCACGTGCGCTGGTCGCGCGGCGATTTCGAAGTGTCCGAGGCGCCCCGGGCCACTTGAGCGGGGAAACGCCGCCACATAGCTGTGCGTATGGTATAGGAGACGTCATGATGACGATGACCGATGCGGCGCCTGCGCCAATCCCGGGTGAGCGCACGCTCCTGATCGTGGAGGACGACAAGTCGTTCCTCACAAGGCTCGCGCGCGCGATGGAGAGCCGCGGCTTCGCGGTGTCGACCGCCGAGACCGTCGCCGACGGGCTGCTGCAGGTCGAGAAGGCCCCGCCGTTCTACGCGGTGGTCGACATGCGGCTCGGCGACGGCAACGGCCTCGACGTGATTTCGGCGTTGAAGAAGCGCCGCCCCGAGGCGCACGGCGTTGTGCTGACCGGCTATGGCAACATCGCAACCGCGGTGAACGCCGTGAAGCTCGGCGCGATCGACTATCTGGCGAAGCCCGCGGACGCGGACGACGTGGTGAACGCGCTGCTCGCAATCGAAGGGCGCGCCGCCGAGCCGCCGGAAAATCCGATGTCGGCTGACCGCGTGCGCTGGGAGCACATCCAGCGTGTCTACGAGCTGTGCAACCGCAACGTCTCGGAGACGGCGCGCCGTCTCAACATGCACCGGCGCACCCTGCAGCGGATTTTGGCCAAGCGCGCGCCGAAGTGATGCAGCTTGCGTCATGGCCGGGCATAGCCCGTCGAAGACGGGGGTAAACGCCCTCCTGTCCCGGCCATCCACATTTTCTGGACCAAAGTAAGCGAGTCGTGGATGCCCGGCACAAGGCCGGGCATGACGGAATCAAGAACTACTGCCGGATGTTCGGCAGGATCTCGTTGCCGGTATCCTCGATCTTCTGGCCGAGCTGGCGCGCTGCGGCAAACCAGGTCGAAGGCTTCATCGCATGCACGAACTTGCCGAGCGGCCCCTGCGCCGGCTGCTGCTGCTGCTGCTGCTGCAGCTGCAGCTGCAGCTGCAGCTCTTCGGGAGGCCGCACAGTTGGACGATCCGGCACCGTCACCACCGGCGCCGCGCCGACGCTCACCGGCGCCGGCTGGTAGGCCGGCTGCTGCACCGGTGCCGGCACGGCCACGACGACGCCTGCAGGCGGCGCGACGACCGGCGGCGGCATGGCGACGATCAGCGGCACGGGGGCGCGCACCACGGGCTGCACCGGCTGCGCCGCTTCGATCGACGCGACGCGATGCGGCTCGACCTTTGGCTCAACGCCCGGCGGCGGGCCAGCGGTCCGCACCGGCGCCGGCGCCGGCTCGGCCACCTTGAATGCCGCCTGATCCTTGCCGGCTTCCTCGCCCAGGTCCTTCTCGGCCAGGCGCTCCGGTGCGATCGCGTCCTCGTAGATCGTGATGGTCTCGGTCACCGCCGGTGCCGGCGCGGCAGGGGGCCTGGTCATGCCGACCGTGGTGATCGGCGCGACCGTGCCCTCGGCGATGGCCACCTCGTGCAGCGCGCTCATGCGCGGCTGCTGCAGGTGGGTCGAGAACGCGCGGTTGTAGGCGGAAATAAGCCCGGCTGCGATCAGCGTGGCGACCACCGGCGGCACGATCTGGCGGCAGGATTTCACCGCGTAAGGCACGAGTTGCGAGACGGCAGCGATCATCAGGGGTTCCCCCGTGCGCGGGATGGATTTTCCTGATGTGACGGCCGCTTTGCGGCGAGACCTTGATGAAAGCCGCGCATTCGTGAGGAATTCTGCAGAACGACTGTGATTGGATTAACGTTTTCGCACCAGCACGAAGGCTCCGCCGGCGAGTTTCAGCGCCACGCACACCATGAGCGCCGCCGTGTAATCGCCCGCCGCCGCGCGGATCAGGCCGATCAGGCCGGGGCCGAGCGCGCCCGCGAAGGTGCCGAGCGCGGTCGAGAGCCCCAGCACCATGCCGAAGGCCGCGGGGGGAAACTCACGCTGCACGATCAGCGCGGGCAGCGTGATGATATTGCCGACCGAGAAGCCGTAAGCGGCGCAGCACGCAAGCAGCAGCGCCGAGTCGCCGGTGCGCGTCATGCAAAACAGCGCGATCGCCTGGCTGAACATCGACACCGACGAGATCCAGCGCGGGTCGAGCCGGTCGACCACGGCGCCGAGCGTGAGCCGCCCGATCACCGCGAATGTGGTCATCACCGACACCGAGAGTGCCGCCTGCGCGCGCCCGACGATCGGCTCCATGAAGGCGATCTGGTGCACGATGAAGGCGACCTGCGCGACCAGCGCGAGCGCGAACGGCCCCGACACGGTCCAGAACGGCAGGCTGGTGAGCGCATCGCGCCGCGTCCAGGCGGGCGCCGCCGACACTGGCGGCACCGGCGTCGCCGCCTGCGAGGGCACCCACAGCAGAACGGCCGGCACCAGGATCGCCACCATCACGGCGGCGGCGATCAGCATTGCATCGGTGAACCCGGTGAATGCGATCAGGCCAACCAGCGCGGGCGCGACCACGATGCCGCCGAAGCTTGCGCCGTTGAGCGCGAGCGAAATCGCCAGTCCGCGCCGCCGCGTGAACCACTGGCTGATGATCGTCGGAATGGTGACGAGGCCCAAGCCGAGCCAGCCGAACGACATCGCGAGATACGCCGCGTAGACCTGCCAGGGCTCGCGCGCGAGCGCGAGCAGCACGATCGCGGTTGCGAGCGCCGCCACGCCGAACAGCACGAAGCGCCGCGCGCCGAAGCGCGCCAGCGCGTTGCTGGTGAAGATCACGAGGCAAGCATTGAGCAGGTAGGTCGCGGTGCTGGCGCCGGCGATCAGCGAGGGCGGCCAGCCGTGCAGGCGCTGCAGCTCGGCGAGATAGACGCTGTGGCCGTAGAGCCCGAAACCCCAGCAGGCGAGCGCCATCAGGAAACACGCGGCGACTACGCGCCAGCCGAAATAGCGGGCTGAGGATTCGTCGATTGTCTCGGAACGCCGCGTGATCACCCGGCGATGTTACATCGATGCGCCGGGACGTGGCATCGCGAATTGCTTCGTCGCATGACGAAGCATGCCGTGCGGCGGAAGGGTCAGCGCGACAGGTGCCGCGCGAGAAACTGGCGGACCTCCTCGCTCGCGTGTTCGGCGGCAGCTGCGTTGTATTCAAGCCAGTGTCCGAAATAGCGCCGGCCAGGGCCCGGCGCATCGAACACGTGGTGCGCGCCCGGATAGACGATGAGACGCACGGGAATCTCTGGCTTGCGCCGCTTCATCATCCCGCTGCAGCGTGCGGCGGGCGACCAATCGTCGAGCTCCCCGATCATGACCAATGTCGGGATTTTCACGTTGCCGTCCGTTACGCAGGCCGGATAGTAAGCGACAGCCGCCTTGAAGCGATGCGCGACTTCCTCCTCGAACAGCTCGAAATCGCGCGACTCGGCCAGTGACAAGGCAGCAATGCCACCGGCCGAAAAGCCGATCACGCCGACGCGTTGCGGATCGACGAACGGCTGGCGTGTGAGCCAGGCGAGCGCGCCATAAGCATCGGCAACGCGCGGCGCATATTCCCCCGAACAGGTATTGCCGATATGACGCGACGTGAAGCTGTCGACGACAAGGACCACGTAGCCCCACGCGGCGAGGCGCTCGGCCCAGAAATGATCGGCACTCCTCTTCACGGTGGGCGGCAGGCCGCCGCAGCCATGCAGATGCACGAGCGCCGCAAACGGGCCTGGCCCTTCCGGCTTGGTCAGGTAGCCATCCACCGTTTCGACGGGCTGCGGCAAGATGGATTCGTGGCGTTCCAGTGCGAGGCGGCGCTGCAATGGCCCGACCTGATAGCGCGCGCTGTCGAACTGCACGCGCTCGGCTGCCGAGGCGGGCGAGTTGATGGCGCAAAGCATCAGGATGCGGATCAGAACGAACGCGATCGGCCTCGTTCCCGTGCACCGTAGCGTCATGGCGATCTCTCCAGCGGAGATATTTTCGCCTAGAATTCCGTGTACGGCCCCTGCGGATCGGCCAGCGCCTGCAGCCGCAGCGCGGCGCAGCGCGCGAAGGTGAGCATCATGCTCTTGCGCGTCGAGGCATGCAGGCGGTGCTCCGGCGCCTCGCATACGACATGCGCGCCGAACGCGTCGGCGACGATCAGCCCGGTGTCCTTCGGGAAGATCTCGCATGGCACTTCCACCGTGGTGGCGAAGAACAGCCGGTCGCAATGCGCGCGGTAGTCCGTCCATTTGCCGTCGGCGCGAAAATCCTCGATCGAGGACTTGATCTCGACGATCCAGATCTCGCTCGCCGTGTTCAGCGCCACCAGGTCGGCGCGCCGTCCGGACGGCAGCGCGAGTTCGCTCACCGCCGAGAAGCCGAACTGGTGCAGCAGCCGCTTGGTGCCGCGCGCGACTGCGAGCGCGGTCTGCGACTGGCGGCCGTCCGGGGGAACTGAGGCGAGGGCGTTCGCGGGCATGGCACGACGATGCCATGTCGCGCGAACAAATCAAGTACGAATTAGGCGGCGGCCACGCTCTCCGCTCATTCCCGCGTAAGCGGGAATCCAGTTCTTGGCTCTGGGTTCCCGCTTTCGCGGGGACGAGCGGAAGGATCAGTCACCCGCTCGGGAAACGCGGCCGCCAGCGCCGCGCGCGTCGCCGCGAGCACGCCGCGCTCGGTGATCAGGCCGGTGACCAGCCGCGCCGGCGTCACGTCGAAGCCGTAGTTCGCGACGTTCGAACCTTCCGGCACCACGCGAACGCTTTCGATCCGTCCGTCGGCGGTGCGCCCGGTCATCGTCGTCACCTCGTCGGCGCCGCGCTCTTCGATCGGAATCTCGTTCACGCCGTCGACCACCGCGAAATCGATCGTCGGCGAGGGCAGCGCGACGTAGAAGGGCACGTTGTTGTCCTTCGCGGCGAGCGCCTTCAGGTACGTGCCGATCTTGTTCGCCACATCGCCCTGCGCGGTGACGCGGTCGGTGCCGACGATCGCGATATCGACTTCGCCGTGCTGCATCAGGTGCCCGCCGGTGTTGTCCGGAATGACGGTGTGCGCGACGCCTTGCTGGCCGAGCTCCCACGCCGTCAGGGAGGCGCCCTGATTGCGCGGGCGCGTCTCGTCGACCCAGACATGGACGGGCAAGCCCTTGTCGTGCGCCTGGTAGATCGCCGAGGTGGCGGTGCCCCAGTCGACGGTCGCAAGCCAGCCCGCATTGCAGTGCGTCAGCACATTCACCGGCGCACCCGGCTTTTTCTTCCCAGCGATCTCCTCGATCAGCTTCAGCCCATGGCGCCCGATCGCGGCGTTGATCTCAACATCCTCGTCGGCGATCTGCTCCGCGCGCTGGTATGCGGCCGCGACCCGCTCGGCGCGCGCGCGATTGCGCAAGGCCGCCATCATCTCGTCGAGCGCCCATTTCAGATTGATCGCGGTCGGCCGCGTTGCGAGGAGAGCCGCGTAGGCGCGCTCTAGCGCCGCGTCGGAAGGGTCCTGCCGCGCCGCGAGCGCCATGCCGTAAGCTGCCGCGGCGCCGATCAGCGGCGCGCCGCGCACCTGCATCGTTGCAATCGCGCGCGCCGCATCCTCGGCCGTCTCGATGCGGATCGTCGCATAACGGTGCGGCAGCTGGGTCTGGTCGATCGTGCCGATGGATTGATCGGCCTCGACCCAGATGGTGCGCGTGTGCTTGCCGCCGACTTTCATGGAGATCTCGCGGGCGCCGTCTTAGCGCGCTTTGCGTCATGCAGAAAGCCGTTATCACCGGGCTTTATTGCTTGCGGCGCATGTGCCGATCATCCAAGGTTCGATTCGAAGAGGGGCTGAGAACGGAATGTCGATCGACTACGAGGTCGAGTACAACAATCGCGCACGCGTGCCCGAGCACGGCGAAATCTTCGCGCGCTGGACGCGCGCTGCGGCCGCCTATCGCGAGCGGATGGCCGCGGAAGAGAACGCCGAGCTCGGCCTCGCCTATGGACCGAGCCCGCGCCAGACGGTCGATCTGTTCTTTCCCGATGCGACCGGGCACACGCCGCTCGCGCTGTTCGTCCATGGGGGTTATTGGCGCTCGCTCGATCCGGCAACGTTCAGCCACATGTCGGCCGGTCTCAATGCGCGCGGCGTCGCGGTCGCGGTCGCGGGCTACGATCTCTGTCCGCAGGTGACGATCGCGCAGATCGTCAGCCAGATCCGCACCGCCTGCCTGTTCCTGTGGCGCCGCTTCGGTCAGCGGCTGATGGTGTACGGCCATTCTGCCGGGGGGCATCTCGCGGCCTGCATGGTGGCGACCGACTGGAAGCAGCTCGATCCGAAGGCTCCGGCCGATCTGGTCCCGGCCGGCTATTCGGTCTCCGGGCTGTTCGACTTGAAGCCGCTGGTCGCCACCGCGATGAATGCGGACTTCAAGCTGAACGAGCCCGCGGCGGCGCAGGTGTCGCCGCTGTGGTGGCCGGTGGCGCGCGGCCGGGTGTTCGACGCGGTCGTCGGGGCTGCGGAATCGAGCGAATTCCTGCGCCAGAGCCGCACCGTCGCCGACGACTGGCGCCAGCGCGGCGTCGAGACGCGCTACGAGGCGGTCCCCGGCGCCAACCATTTCACCGTGATCGACCCTTTGAGCGATCCGAACAGTGCGATGACGGCGCGCTGCGCAGCGCTCGCCGCAAGATGCGCCAAGGTGGATAAGTAGCCCGCTCTGGTTGGTCGGTCTTGCCGCTCGCGATATAGGACAATTTGTCCTACACACTCCCGCGAGTCGAGGATGCAGCCGCTCCGCCGCCAAATGCCACCCCATGACTACCGCGCCGAACTGTTCGAGCTGATCCGTGCGCGCTCGTTCGGACGCGGCAAGATCATGCTCGCGTCGGGTCGCGAGAGCGATTTCTACTTCGACCTGCGGCCGACCACGATCCATCCGGCCGGCGCCACGGCCGTCGGCGAGCTGATCGTCGACGCGCTCGAAGGCACCAATGCCGAGTTCGTCGGCGGAATGGAGGCGGGCGCGATTCCGATTGCCACGGCGGTCGCGATCGCCAGCCATGCGCGCGGCGGCAAGCTTCAGGCCTTCTTCGTGCGCAAGAAGGTCAAGGACCATGGCGCGAAGAAGATGATCGAAGGCTTGCCGAAGGGCGAGACACTCAGGGACAAGAACGTCGTCGTCGTCGAGGACACGACGACGACCGGCGGCTCGTCGATGCAGGCGGTCAACGTGCTGCGCGAGGAGGGCGCCAACATCGTGCTGGTGCTCACCATCGTGGACCGGCTCGAAGGCGCGGCCGAGACCTTTGCGGCCGAGAAGCTGCCGTTCCGGGCGCTCTACACGGCGGATGAGTTTTTGAAAAGCAGCTAACTCTGCTGTCGTCCCGGAAACCGCGAAGCGGTTATCCGGGACCCATCGTGCCTCGAACTCCGACCGGCGTGTCAGGATAAATGGGTCCCGGCTCGCGCGATGCTCCGCATCGCTTGGCCGGGATGACAACCGCGCTACACAAACGCCTGTATGCCGGTCTGCGCCCTTCCCAGGATCAGTGCGTGGATGTCGTGCGCGCCTTCATACGTGTTCACGGTCTCGAGATTGCACATCACGCGCATCACGTGGAATTCGTCCGAGATGCCGTTGCCGCCGTGCATGTCGCGCGCCACGCGCGCGATGTCGAGCGCCTTGCCGCAGTTGTTGCGCTTCATCAGCGAGATCGCAGCCGGCGCCGCCGTGTGCGCCTCCAGCATGCGGCCGAGGCGGAGCGCCGCGTGCAGCCCAAGCGTGATCTCGGTCTGCATGTCGGCGAGCTTCTTTTGCACCAGCTGATTGGCGGCGAGCGGCTTGCCGAACTGCTTGCGGTCGAGCACGTATTGGCGCGCCCGGTGCCAGCAGAATTCCGCCGCACCCATTGCGCCCCAGGCGATGCCGTAGCGCGCCATGTTGAGGCAGCCGAACGGGCCGGCGAGGCCCCGCACGTTCGGCAGCAAATTTTCCTCCGGCACGACGCAGTTCTCGAGCACGATCTCGCCGGTGACCGAGGCGCGCAGCGACAGCTTGCCCTCGATCTTGGGCGTGGAGAAGCCCTTCGTCCCGCGCTCCACGATGAAGCCCCGGATCACGCCGTCGAGCTTTGCCCACACCACGGCGATATCGGCGATCGGCGAATTGGTGATCCACATCTTGGCGCCGCTGAGCGCGTAGCCGCCCGATACCTTCTCGGCGCGCGTCACCATCGAGCCGGGATCGGAGCCGTAGTCGGGCTCGGTCAGGCCGAAGCAGCCGACGATCTCGCCGGTCGCGAGCTTGGGCAGGAAGCGCCGCCGCTGCGCTTCCGAGCCGTAGGAGTAGATCGGGTGCATCACCAGCGAGGACTGCACCGACATCGCGGAGCGATAGCCTGAATCGACCGCCTCGATCTCGCGCGCGATCAGGCCGTAGCAGACATAGCCGAGCCCCGCGCCGCCGTATTCTTCCGGAATGGTCGCGCCGATCAGGCCGAGCGCGCCCATCTCGCGCAGGATCGCGCGGTCGAAGCTTTCCTCGCGGTAGGCCTTGAGCACGCGCGGAAACAGCTTCTCCTGCGCGTAGCCGCGCGCAGTGTCGCGCACCATGCGTTCCTCTTCCGAGAGCTGCCCTTCGAGATCGAGCGGGTCCTCCCAGTTGAAGTCGGCATCCTTCAACGAGATCGCGGGCTTGCCGGTGTGTTGCTCGGCGACCGACATGGGAAGCTCCCTGGTTGGCGCGTCATTATAGCGCTTGTAGCCCGGATGAAGCGAAGCGAAATCCGGGACCGCTGGCGCCCGTCGCGCTGCCGACCCCGCATTCCGCCATAGCGCGTCGAAGACGCGCGTAAACGCGCTTAAGGCTTCATGCGGGCTACGAACCCCGCAGCCACACCGCATCGGTGCCGAGTTCCGGCCATCCGATCGCGCGGCCGGCTTTCTTCGCCGCCTCGGCACCCGGCAGCGCCGCGTTCCAGTTCGCCGCGATGATGCGATTGCCGCTGTAGTCCGCGGCCTCGTCCGAGACGAGCCAGCAGGCCGGCGCTCCCATGATCTGCGGGCGCAGCATTTTCGCGCGGTCCCAGCCGGCACCGTCCGCAATGAATGGCGTGTCGGTCGGCCCGCCCGGGATCAGCACGTTCACGGTGATGCCGTCCGCCTTCAGCTCCGCCGCCCACACCGCCGACATCGCCTCCAGCGCGGCCTTGAGCGGCCCGTACGGGTTGACGCGCAGCATCGTGCGGAAGCTCGTCGTGTTGTTGATGATGCGCCCGAAGCGGCCTTCCCGCATATGCGGCAACGCCGCCTGCACGATCAGCATCGGCGCACGCACATTGGTGGCGTAGAACTTGTCCCAGATTTCTGCGGTGAGCTCTTCGACAGTGGGGAGATTCAACTCGCCATCGGGCCGCAGCGACGACACGCCGATGCCGGCGTTGTTGATCACCGCTTCGAGCCGCCCAAAGCGTGCGACCGCAGACGCAACCGCCTCGCGGCATCCGGCCTCGCTCGCGAGATCCGCCATGATGGGATGAATGCGCTCCGACGTGGCGAGCTGGTTGAGGCGCCCGGCATCGCGATCGACCGCCGCCACCGAATGGCCGGCAGCGACGAGCGCTTTCGCGATCGCGGCGCCGATTCCGCCGGCCGCGCCCGTCACCAACACAATGCGACTGTTCGCCATTTACCCGTCCGCCTTGATGCCGGCCGCCTTGATGATCGGGCCCCACCGGTCCATCTCGGCCTTGAGATGCGTGGCAAGCTCGGCCGGCGCGGAGGCGACGACGGTTGCGCCGAGCTGCGCATAGCGCTGCTGCACCGGCGGATGATGCAGCGCCGCGACGGCATCGGCGTGGAGCTTCGCGACGATATCCGGCGGAGTCTTCGCCGCAACGAACAGAGCGAACCACGACGAGACATCGTAGCCCGGCACGAACTCGGCGATCGCCGGCAGGTCGGGCACCTGCGCCTGGCGCTGCGCCGTCGTCACCGCGAGCCCGCGCAACTGCCCCTGCTGAACATAAGGCAAGGTCGAGGGGAAATTGGAAAAGATCGCATCGACACGCCCCGGCAACAGATCGTTCAGCGCCGGCCCTGCACCGCGATAGGGAATGTGCGTGAGATTGACGCCGGCCAAATGCTTGAACAGCTCGCCCGCGAGATGCAGCGAGGTGCCGACGCCGGACGACGCATAGGTGACCTTGCCGGGATCCGCCTTGGCGCGCGCAATGAAGTCCGGCACCGAGCGGTCGGGCGAGGAAATTGGCACCGCCATGATGTTGGGATAGACGCACATCAAGGTGACCGGCGCGAAGTCGGTCACCGGGTTGTAGCCGATCGAAGGATAGAGGAACTGGTTGATCGCGTGGCCGATCGAGCAGATGTAGACCGTGTATCCGTCTGCTTCCGAGTTGAGCACCGCCTGCGCCGCGATATTGCCGCCGGCACCGCCCTTGTTCTCGATCACCATCTGCTGGCCCCACATCTCGCTCAAGCGGTAGGCGATGATGCGGGCCGCGGCATCGACGGCACCGCCCGGCGGAAACGGCACGACGAGGCGCACGAAGCGTGTCGGGTAGGTTTGTGCGCGCGCACGCCGCGGTAAAAATGGTGCCGCAACGGCGGCTCCGCAGAGCGCGATAGTGCGGCGGCGCGCGATCATGGGAAATTTCCTTCTCCGTCAAAGCTTAGGAGTGCCTCCCCGCGCCGGCAAGGCTGTACGAGGCGCGGCCGGAATGCTTAGCTGCGCGCCGAAATTGCCAAACCAGCGGAGCCCCTCATGGCCAAATTCGACAGCATCCTGGGAACGGTCGGCAACACGCCGGTGGTGCGCATCAACAAGCTCGCGCCCGATCACGTGAACCTCTACGTCAAGATCGAGGCGTTCAATCCGCTCGGCTCGGTGAAGGATCGCCTCGCCTTGGGCGTGATCGAGGCGGCGGAGAAGTCCGGCGAATTGAAGCCCGGGCAGACCGTGATCGAGGCGACCTCGGGTAACACCGGCATCGGGCTCGCGATGGTGTGCGCCGCCAAGGGCTATCCGTTCGTCTGCACCATGGCCGAGCCCTTCAGCGTCGAGCGGCGCAAGCTGATGCGGTTTCTCGGCGCCAAGGTGATCATCACGCCGGCGGCGGGCCGCGGCTTCGGCATGGTCGCGAAGGCGCAGGAGCTTGCCAAGCAGAACGGCTGGTTCCTGACACGCCAGTTCGAGAACGAAGCCAATGCCGACATGCACTCGCGCACCACCGCGCGCGAGATCATCAACGACTTCAAGGGTGAGAAGCTCGACTACTGGGTGACCGGGTTCGGCACCGGCGGCACGCTCAAGGGCGTGTCGCGCGTGCTCAGCAAGGAGATGCCGGACACCAAGATCGTGCTGTGCGAGCCGGCCGAAGCGCCGATGCTCACCAGCCATCAGCCGCAGGAGCGCAACGCGGACGGCACGCCGGCAAAACCGCATCCGGCGTTCAAGCCGCATCCGATGCAGGGCTGGAGCCCGGACTTCATCCCGAAGCTCACCGGCGATGCGGTCGACATGAAGGTGATCGACCGCATCATCACGATCGCGAATGCCGATGCGATCAAGAACAGCCAGGAGCTCGCCAAAAAGGAAGGCATCTTCGTCGGCATCACGGCGGGCGGCACGTTTGCCGGCGCCCTGCAGGTCGCCAAGGATGCGCCGAAGGGCGCGACCATCCTGGCGATGCTGCCCGACACCGGCGAGCGCTATCTCTCGACGCCGCTGTTCGCCGACATCCCGGCCGACATGACCGAGGAAGAGGTCAAGATCTCGCAGTCGACGCCGAGCCACCAGATGAAGCCGGCGGCCTAGGTTGCCGGACGCGCGGCAGCGCGCCGTTGCCGCTCGCGCCCGCGTGCGTTATGCACGGGCCCGACGCGCCCGTAGCTCAGCTGGATAGAGCGCTGCCCTCCGAAGGCCCCCCGGAAGCTCGGTCTGCAGCTCAGGTTTTGCCTTTCAGACCAGTGGATCGCTGGGGACTGCCACGAAGAACGCAGCCGATCGGCACACGTGGGCCGCACAGAGACAAGCGCACTGAGCGCGTGCGAGCTCGCGGCCGCAAAAGCGAACTCGTCTCTTGGCGGACGAGAACCGGCGCAGGGACCCCCAGCCACGAAGTTTCTCCCCCCAGCTCAGGGAAGCAGCTGCACGCCGTCACGGGGCAGCGTGATGCCGACGCGTGCGCCCGGAGCGAGGGTCTCACCTTCCGGCGGATCGGCACGGATCACCTGCAGCAGCGCGCCGCCCACCTGCACCACATACTCGGCCTTCTCGCCCAGATAGACGCGGCTCACGATCTCGCCGTCGAGCGGCCCACCTGGCGGCCCGATCAAAATCCGCTCCGGGCGGATCATCACACTCAACCGTTCGCCGAGCGAATGAGAAATGGCGGAGGCAACCTTGATCGCAGCGCCGCATACGTCGAGCGTCACAGTGCCGCCGCTGGATGCGCGCACCGTCGCCGGCAGTAGATTGGCGCGCCCGAGGAAGCCGGCGACGAACGATGAGGCTGGACGCCGGTAAAGCTCCTCGGCGCTCCCGAGCTGCGCGATCCTCCCGTCGTTCATGACGGCGATGCGGTCGGAGATCGCCATCGCCTCTTCTTGATCGTGCGTGACATAAACGGTCGTGATGCCGAGCCTGCGCTGCAGCCGCTGGATCTCGGTGCGCATCTCGACGCGCAGCTTCGCATCCAGATTGGAGAGCGGCTCGTCGAACAGGAGCACGCGGGGACGGATCACGATGGCGCGCGCGAGCGCCACGCGCTGCTGCTGCCCGCCGGAAAGCTCGCTTGGGGAACGGCGCTCGAGATCGCCGAGCCCTACCAGCGCGAGCACCGCGGCGACCGCCGTGCGTGTTTCGTGCGCGCTCTTGCGGCGAACGCGCAGACCGTAGGCTACGTTGTCGAACACGCTGAGATGTGGAAACAGCGCGTAGCTCTGGAAGACGAAGCCGATGTCGCGGCGGTTTGCGGGGAGCCGCGTCACGTCGTGCTCGCCGATCAGAATTTCGCCGCTGCTCGGCTCCTGAAAGCCGGCGATCATGCGCAATGTTGTGGTCTTGCCGCAGCCGGAGGGCCCGAGCAGTGTCAGAAGCTCGCCGGGACGAACCGCGAGGTCGACGTCGCGCACGGCCGCGACCGTCGCGCCTTCTGGACTGCGGAAAGCCGCGGAGACGCGCCGCAACGCGATGCTAACCGGGGCATTGCTCATGACGCAGTTCCGAGCGATGAGACCCGCAGGGTCGTCATCCGGCGCAGCGCCACATTGAGCAGCGACGTCACCCCCAGGACCACCACGATCACGAACACCGAGAAGGCGGCCGCAGGCCCCAGCGCCACCTCGGTCATGTTCTCCAGAATGCGCACGGTGATCAGGGTCCAGTTGATCGATACGAGGAAGATCGTCGCGCTGATCGCCGTCATGGCGCGGATGAACACGGTGCCGAGTCCGGCGAAGAAGGCCGGCAGGATCAGTGGAAGCGTCACGCTGCGGAACGTCCGCAGGCTGCTGGCCCCAAGGCTGAACGAAGCCTCCTCGATGCTGCGGTCGACCTGCTGCAACAGCGCCACGGTCGTGCGGATGCCGGTCGGGCTGTAGCGGAAGATGTAGCACGCGATGATGATCGTGGCCGTGCCGGTGAGCGCGAAGGGCTGGTCGTTGAAGGCGATCAGATACGCAATGCCGACAATGGTGCCGGGCAGCGCATAGTTGATCATGCTGACGATTTCGATCATGTGCCGGCCGAAGCCGCGGCTGCGCGCGATCAGGTAGCCGACGATCACCCCGTAAAGGCCGCCGAGCGGCATGCCGATCAGCGCGATGATCAGCGTGTCTTTGATCGCCGGCACGCCTTCGGTGAAAATGACCCGGTAATTGTCGAGCGTCAGCGTGGCGTTCGCCCCGAAGGCGACGACGGCAGAAGCATAAGCGAGCAGGGCGTAGAGATAGAGGATGAACAGCGTGACGGCTGCGCAAGCTGCCCACAAGACCCAGCGTAGCCAAGCGGTTGCACCCGCGCCGCGGGCGCGCCCGCCACTCTTGCCAGTGATCGTAACGTAGCTGCGCCGCTCGACCAGGTAGCGCTGGGCGAAGAACACGAGGCCCGCCGGGACGAGCAGCAGGAGCGAGAGCACTGCTCCGCCCTTGAGGTCGAACATGCCGGTGATCTGCAGGTAGGCATCGGTCGGCAGCACCGGCAGGTTGTTGCCCGCCAGGATCAGCGGCGTGGCGAAGTCGGCGAGAGATGCGGCGAAAATCAACAGGAACGCATTGCCGAGCCCCGGCATGGTTAGCGGGAGCGTGATTGTCCGGAACACCTGCCAGCGCGAGCCGCCGAGGCTGAAGCCGGCTTCTTCTAGATCGCCCCCGATTGCGGCGATGAGCGGCCGC
Source organism: Alphaproteobacteria bacterium (assembly GCA_005884685.1). Lineage (GTDB taxonomy): Bacteria > Pseudomonadota > Alphaproteobacteria > Rhizobiales > Xanthobacteraceae > PALSA-894. The sequence goes on along the minus strand of VBAH01000014.1, from coordinate 8,004 downwards.
AGCGCCAGGAACGCGAGCGGGAAATAGGTGAGCGCTTCGGCACAGGTCGTGCTGGCCCAGCCGTAGACCTGCGCGTTCTGCATTCCGAGCAGGTCGTGGGTGATGAGCCCGCGCGGCCCGAACGAGAACACGAAGCCGATCGATGTGGTGAACGGCGGCGAGATCAGCGGCAGCAGAATGATGAAGTCGATCAGCCGCCGCGCGTTCCGGCTCATGTCGGTGCGCTCCGCCGCGTAGGCGAACAGAAACCCCGCCGCCGTGCCGAGAATACCAACCAGGCTCGCCAGCACGAGGCTGTTGCGCAGTGCGCGCAGGTGCGTCGGGTTACCGAGCGCGCCGACGATCGGGCCGAGGGTGAAGCCGCCGTCGTCGCTGAACGCGCGGATGAGCAGGCAAGCGAGCGGATAGAGGACGAACAGACCTAGCAGCAGCCAGAGCGCGACGACGACGCCAGCGCGCAAGGGATCACCTTGCATCGGCCATCGTGCGGTGATGGCTGTGGCCATTGGCTAGCCAGCATTGAGGACTTCGGCGATCCAACGTTCGATGATGCGTTGGCGGTTGGAGCCGGCCCACGCTTCGTCAATCTCGATGATCTTGGCGCCCTTGAGCACCTCGGCAAGTGACGGTTCGGTCGCGACCTTGGGATGCGCCGGAATGAAGTTGATCTTGTTGGGCGCTAGCAGTGACTGCATGTCCGGGCTTGTCGCCCAGTCGATCAGCTTCTTGCCGGCGTCGGCGTTTTTCGCGCCCTTGATCAGCGCGATGCATTCCGCCGCCGAGCCGATGCCTTCCTTCGGGAAGCTGATCTGGACGTCGTAGCCTTTTTGCCGCGTAAACAGCGCATCAACGATGAAGAAGATGCCGCCGCCTGCCTGCCCAAGACCGACGGGCAATGTGCCGCCGCCGCCGCTCTTGGTATAAGACTGAATGTTCTTGCGCAGCTTTTTCATATAGGCGAAGGCGGCGTCCTCGTTGCGGTCGTGCACCTGCAGGATCGAGAAGATGCGCGTGACGGCGGTGCCGGATGTGCGCGCGTCGGCCATTTGCAGCATGTCCTTGTAGGCGGGGTTGAGCAGATCGTCCCACGAGCCGGGCGGCTGCAGATTGTGCTGCTTGAGGAAGCCAGAATTGGTCATGAATACGAGCGGATCGTCCGCGATCGCGGTCCACTGACCGTTTGCGTCCTTGAAGCGAGAGGGCAGGTCGCCGAAGGACGGAGACTTGTAGGCCTCGAACAGGCCTTTGCTCTGGCCGGCCGTAAAGGTCTCGACCGGGCCACCGAACAGCACATCGATTTGCGGATTGTTTTTCTCAGCGGCCACGCGCGCGAGCGCTTCCCCCGAGGAGAAACGCACGAATTTGACCGCAATGCCTGAGGCCTTCTCGAACGCCTCCATCATTGGACGCGCGTAGTTTTCGGGCCAGATCGAGTAGGCGTTAAGCGATCCAGCAGCCCCTGCCTTGCCGCTGACAAATGGCGCCGCCATGGCTGCCGCAACAAACGCGCGTCGCGTGAAATGGTTACGCTGAGGGCGCGCGCGTTCGCTCGCCCTCTCTGCTACCAACCGCATGGTTTCCTCCGCCACGTCGAATTGTTCTCTAAAGCGCTAAGGAAACCATCGTCCTCGCGCCGCGAGGGTGTCAAGGGCGCGTGCGAGACACGTCGCGGGCTCGCCCGTTGATCAGCCTACTTACCGAGAGCCGCCTGAATGCCTTTCCAGTTGAATCTTTTCGCCAGCGCTAACGCCTCTTCCTCGGAAAGATCGTTGAACGAGAAGCTGAATAGCGCGCTCGGCCCGAGTGCCACGAGGATCACGCCCGATTTGTCAGTTTTGGTGAAGGTGATGGCCACCTGCAAGCCATCGATCGTCGATGTGCTCATGCGGGCTTCACTGGTTTCAACCTTCATTCCGGAGGTAATCGTTGCCACTCCCCCTTGGGCGGCTGGTCCTACGAGTATCTGAACATTGAGGCGCGCATCGCCGCGTTCGTATTCGCGGGTCGCTGCAACCATGCTGTGGCCGGCAGTTTCCATAGCCATCCCATCGGGCTTGTTGCCCTCCCAGCCTGGAAGGTCGACGAGCAATGGCAGGAAGCGCTGAAAGCTTTGCTGAGCGCGTGTTGATGAAGACGTCAGCATCCAAGCGGCTGAGAATCCCACGGCTGCAATGATTGCGCTACGACGATCGATCATCTGCGTCCTCTATCTATGGCGCCAGGAACTGAGCGGTGTCCATTACCGCGGGGGAGAGGGTATCACTCGGCACAGGCGACTGCGATCCGCTTGCGCATCGCTTCATCGGGCATCCGTCCGATGCCGGCACGGACATTGTCGGCCATGTGCTCGGGGTTGCCAGTTCCCGGTATGGCGCACGTGATAGCCGGATGACTGACGGCGAACTTGAGCAGGAGTTGCGACCAGCTCGTGCAATCGATGTCTGCGGCCCAGTCGGGCAGCGGGCGGCGCTCGACCGCGCGAACGGCCGAGCCGCTCGCTAGGGGGTAATTGGCAATCACCGCAATGCCGCGCTCCACCGCAAGGGATCGGCGCTTGCGCGCCCGAAGGGATTCGAACGCCTGACCTCTGCCGGAGGAGCTTTCGCGCAGAATCCCATGCAAACCGCGCCGTTGCCGCGTGGGGCCGCGTGCGTTATGCACGGGCCCGACGCGCCCGTAGCTCAGCTGGATAGAGCGCTGCCCTCCGAAGGCAGAGGTCAGGGGTTCGAATCCCTTCGGGCGCGCCAGCTTCACGACTTTCTTCATCGTCAGTCTGCCTCCGGTATACCAAGAGGCTAGCTCGTTGGCCCTTTGGTTCATTTGTCCGTATCCACGCGCACCTGCATCCTGGCACCCCGAAGCATCTGCATGAGGGGAGCACATGTACGACCCAGCCCGCTGTCGCCAACAAGCCGAGCGTTGCCGTGAAGAGGCATCGCTGTTGGCTGATCCTGCCGCCGCCCAGGTGTGGCTGACGTTTGCCGCACGCTACGAGGCGCTTGCCGACAGGTTGCCAGCCGAACCCGAATCCGCAGGACTGATCGTTACCCGGGATCGCCCGACTTCATTCGTCGCTTGATCGTGTGGCCCACGCGGCGAACGTCCGGCCGCTAGTTCCTGCGCCCCGATGCGCCGCGATCCGCGCTCTCTCTCGCGCGCCTGGTTGGCTCATCTTGAGTGCCGCGCGGAAGCAGGGTTTGCAGGGCCTCCATTTCGTCAGCACTCGCCATCAACAGGTCAGCCGTCTGGCGAAAGCCTGCGTCCCGAAGGTAGGGGGCAGACTCTCTCAGTTGCGTTGTGAGGAAGGTCGCCTTCGACATTCTGACCCCGGATCGCAACAAGCCCGCTGGCCGCACGTCCGCGCGCCATGACAGCGTCGCAACAAGGCTCAGCGCGCCAGCAGGACGCATCGTACAAAACCGTACAGAGTCGGAGGCTGCAGGCCACCTATACGTTCGGATAGTTCGCCAAAATTCAAAAGGGATCGGCAGGGTTCGACGTGGCGGGGTTGCATGCCGGGGCCACCCGGTTTTTGGAAAAATTCATGCAGCGAGGGAATTGGCCGCTGCCTCCATACGCGGGCCGGGGGAGGGGTTCGAATCGCTTTGGGCGCCCGGTTCCCGTCTTGCAATCCGCGCGGGTCTGCTAAGTTCGAGGCCGCGTGACTGAACTGACCACGAAATACGACGTGCTGGTGGCCGGCGGCGGCAATGCGGCGCTGTGTGCGGCGATCGCGGCGGCGCGCAGCGGTGCGCGCGTGCTCGTCGTCGAGATGGCGTCGAAGTTCTATCGCGGCGGCAACACGCGCCACACCCGCAACATCCGCTGCGCGCACGATGCCGCGACCGCGACCTTGAGCGGGCCCTACCCGGAGGAGGAGTTCTTCTCCGACCTCTTGCAGGTCACCAGGGGGGCGACCGACGAGGCGCTGGCGCGCCACATGATCCACGAGTCGAAGGCGGTGCTCGACTGGCTGCCGCAACAGGGCGTGCGCTTCCAGCCCTCGCTCGGCGGCACGTTGAGCCTCGGCCGCACCAACTCGTTCTTCCTCGGCGGCGGGCGCTCGATGCTCAACGCGCTGTATCTGACGGCGGAAGGCCTTGGCGTTGCGATCGCCTACGAGGCGGAGGTGATCGACCTCGCCATCGACAACGGGATGTTCCTGTCGGCGACCGTGCGGCGTGGCGGCGAGCGTCATACGGTTCGCGCCGCGACGTTCGTCGCGGCCTGCGGCGGGTTCGAATCCAATATCGAGTGGCTGAAGCAATCCTGGGGCGCGGCGGCGGACAATTTTTTGATCCGCGGCACGCCGAACAATCGCGGCACCGTGCTGAAACTGCTGATCGAGCGCGGCGTGCAGGAAACCGGCGACCCGACCCAATGCCACGCGGTCGCGATCGATGCGCGCGCGCCGAAATACGACGGCGGCATCATCACGCGGCTCGACTGCGTGGTGTTCGGCATCGTGGTGAACAAAAACGCACGGCGCTTCTACGACGAGGGCGAGGACATCTGGCCGAAGCGCTATGCGATCTGGGGGCGCCTGGTGGCGCAGCAGCCGGACCAGATCGCCTACATCATCTTCGACGCGACCGCACTGACGCTGTTCATGCCCTCGCTCTATCCGCCGATCGCGGCGACAAGCATCCGCGAACTGGCGGGCACGCTTTCGCTCGATCCCGATGCGCTGGACAAGACCGTGGCGGATTTCAACGCCGCGGTGCGGCCGGGCACCTTCGACGACACGATTCTGGACGATTGCCGCACCGAAGGGCTTGAGCCGCCGAAATCGCATTGGGCGCGGCGCATCGAGACCGCACCCTATTATGCCTATCCGGTGCGGCCCGGGATCACCTTCACGTATCTCGCGACACGCGTGAACAGGCAGGCGCGCATGCTGATGCGCGACGGCAGGCCGTCGGCCAACATGTTCGCGGCCGGCGAAATCATGGCCGGCAACGTGCTCGGGCGCGGCTATGCGGCCGGCATCGGCATGACCATCGGCAGCGTGTTCGGCCGCATCGCCGGGACGGAGGCTGCAAAACATGCCCGCAACTGAGAAGGCGGGCGCCCGGCCGGGCAGCCACGCGAGCCCGCTGCTCGCCGAGGCCGACCGGCTCATGACGGTGTGCAACTCGTGCCGCTATTGCGAGGGCCTGTGCGCGGTGTTTCCCGCGATGGAGATGCGCCGCGCATTTCCCGACGGCGACCTGAACTATCTCGCCAACCTCTGTCATTCGTGCGGCGCGTGTTACGTCGATTGCCAGTTCTCGCCGCCGCACGAGTTCGACGTCAACGTGCCGCGCGTGCTGGCGCAGGTGCGCGACGATTCGTATGCGGCCTACGCCTGGCCGCGTGCCTTGGCGCCGATGTTTGCGCGCAACGGGTTGGTCGTCAGCATCGTGGCGGCGCTGAGCGTCGCGGCGTTTATTCTCGGATTCGTCGCGTGGCACGATCCGCGCGTGCTGTTCGGAACGCACACCGGCTCCGGCGCGTTCTACCTGCTGATGCCGCACAACGCGATGGCGCTGCTGTTTGGCGCCGCGTTCCTCTACGCCATCGTCGCGCTGGCGATGGGGGTGCGCGCCTTCTGGCGCGACATCGGCGATCCGGTGCGGCTTGCGCCCGGTGCATGGTGGCAGGCGATGCGCGATGCCGCGAGCTTGCGTTATCTCGATGGCGGCGGCATTGGCTGCTACAATCATGACGAACGGCCGAACGACCGGCGCGCGTTCTACCATCACCTCACGTTCTACGGCTTCGCGTTCTGCTTCGCGTCGACCTGCGTGGCGACGCTCTATCATTACCTGCTTGCGCGCGAGGCGCCGTATCCATGGTGGGACCTGCCGGTGGTGCTCGGGACGCTCGGCGGCGTCGGGCTGATCTTCGGCCCGCTCGGGCTGCTGATCGCGAAGCTGCGGCGCGATCCCGTCATGGTGGACGCGCGCGCTACCGGCATGGAGATGGCGTTCATCGTGATGCTGTTTCTGACCAGCCTCACGGGCCTCGCGCTGCTGCTGCTGCGCGCGACGCCCGCGATGCCGCTCTTGCTCGCGCTGCATCTCGGCGTGGTGTTCGCGCTGTTCATTACGATGCCATATGGAAAATTCGTGCACGGCATCTATCGTTTCGCCGCGCTGCTGCACTACGCCAAGGAACACCGCGCTTTCATGAGTAAAGACTGATGCCCTCTACCGTCCTCGACAGCGACATCTTCAAGGACATGTTCGGGACCGCCGAAATGCGGGCGGTGTTTTCCGACGAGAACCAGCTCAAATGCTATGTCGAGGCCGAAGTGGCGCTCGCGGTCGCGCAGGGGCGGCTCGGCGTGATCCCGCGCGAGGCGGCCGAGGCCATCGCCAGGCTGGCATCGTCAGTCTCCATCGACCGCGATGTGCTCAAGCACGAAGCCGAGAACGTCGGCTACCCGATCCTCGGACTCGTACGTCAGCTTTCCGGGAAGCTCGGCGAGGCCGGGCGTTACCTGCATTGGGGCACGACCACCCAGGACATCGTCGATACCGCGACGGTGCTGCAGATCCGCGCCGGGCTGCAGATTATCGAGCGCGACATGACGGCAGTGTCGGCCGCGCTCGCACGGCTCGCGGAAAAATATCGCGACACGCCGATGCCCGGCCGCACGCATCTGCAACAGGCGCTGCCGATCACCTTCGGCTACAAATGCGCGGTGTGGCTCTCCATGATGGACCGCCACGCCGAGCGGCTGCATGAATTAAAGCCGCGCGTGCTGATGGCCCAGCTTGGCGGCGCGGCCGGTACGCTCGCCTCGCTCGGCGATGCGGGCCTCGCGGTGCGGCGCGAATACGCGCGCGAGCTGAAGCTCGCCGATCCGCCGATCACCTGGCACGTCGCGCGCGACGCTGTCGCCGAAACCGTGAATTTCCTCGGCCTCGTCACCGGCTCGCTCGGCAAGATCGGCTTCGACGTCATGTTGCTGATGATGACGGAACTCGGCGAGGCGTTCGAGCCGTTCGCCAGCCATCGCGGCGCCTCGAGTACCATGCCGCAAAAACGCAATCCGATCTCCTCCGAAGTGCTGGTCGCGAACGCCAAGGCGGTGCGCCAGCATGCGGGCCTGATGCTTGACGCCATGGTGCAGGATTTCGAGCGCGCCACCGGGCCGTGGCACGTCGAATGGATGGCGGTTCCGGAGAGCTTCATCCTCGCCGCGGGCTCGCTCGCGCAGGCGAAGTTCATGCTCGAAGGCCTGGTGGTCGACGAAAGTCGCATGCGGAAAAACCTTGACCTGACGCAAGGACTAATTGTCGCAGAAGCCGTCATGATGGGATTGGCGCCACATCTCGGCCGTCAGGCCGCCCACGACAAGGTCTATGCGGCGTGCCGGGAAGCGTTGGGGCAGGGGCGTTCCCTGTTCGACATTCTCATCGCCGATCCGGAAATCCGGGTTGCGCTTCCGGAGGAGCAATTGCGGAAACTGTGCGACCCCGCGAACTATCTTGGATCCGCCGCCGCGATGGTGGACCGAGTTGTACGGATGCCGCGCACCCCCTAGGATAGCCTCAACAATCGCCGCGCGGGCCGAAGGGGCGCCATCTCGCGCAGCGGTTAGGGAGGACAACCGTCACCGCCGGCTTAAGCCGGGGTGCGTCCAACAGGAGCAGTCAGATGAAACTTTCCCGCCGCCAGTTTGGCACCGCGCTCACCGGCGCAGCGATTGCCGCCGCCTACGGCCGCCCCGGTTGGGCGCAAGCCCCGATCGTCATCAAGTACAGCCACGTGGTGGCGAACGACACGCCGAAGGGCAAGGGCTCGATCCGGTTCAAGGAGCTGGCCGAGAAATATACCGGCGGCAAGGCCAAGATCGAAGTCTATCCGAACTCCTCGCTCTACAAGGACAAGGAAGAGATCGAAGCGCTGCAGCTCGGCGCCGTGCAGATGCTCGGTCCCTCGACCGCGAAGTTCGCCCCGCTCGGCGCGAAGGAATTCGAGGCGATGGACCTGCCGTTCGCCTTCGCGGATGAC
>VBAH01000062.1 GCA_005884685.1 Alphaproteobacteria bacterium | reverse complement strand
GGCGACGAACACGAGCAGCGGCCCGAAGATCACCTTCCAGTGCTCGGTGATGCCTGACAGCCATTCCTCGGTGAGCAGGAAGGCGGCCGCCCCGATGATCGCGCCGTTGAAGGTGCCGATGCCGCCGAAGATCACCATGATGAGAAGTTCGCCGGAGCGCTGCCACGACATGTAGGCGGGGCTCACGAACTCGGTCGCATTCGCGAGCAGAAAGCCCGAGAGGCCGCCGAGCATGCCGGCGATCACGTAGGCGACAAGCTGAAAGCGATAGACGTCGAAGCCGATCGTCCCCATACGCAGCGCGTTCTCGCGCGCGCCGCGATAGACGCGACCGAAGCGCGAGGCGGCCAGCGCGCGGCAGAGCAGGTAGGCGCCGAGCAATGCGAGCAGGCAGATGTAATAGAGCGCGCGGTCGTTCGCGAAGACCGGCAGGCCCGCGACGGTCGAGCGCATGCGCACGGTCAATCCGTCGTCGCCGCCATAGGGCGCGAGCGAGCTCGCGGTGAAGTACGCCATCTGGCCGAACGCCAGCGTGATCATGATGAAGTACACGCCCCTGGTGCGCAGGCACACGATGCCGGTCGCGAGCGCGAACAGCGCCGAGACCGCGAGCGCAACGGGAAGGGAGATCAACGCGTCGCCGACGCCGTGCGACGCCAGAATGCCGACCGCATAGGCGCCGAGCCCGACGAACGCCGCATGCCCGAACGAGACGAGCGCGCCGTAGCCGATCAGCAGATCGAGCGCGAGCGCCGCGATGGCGAAGATCATCACGCGCGTCACGAGGCTCAGCACATAGGCTTCGGCCTTGAACGTCGCGGCGAGCGGTACCAGCGCGAAGACGAGGAAGATCACGACCGGCAGCGCGTTGCCGGACAACAGGCGGGAGCGCGTCGCTCTCGAGACCGCGGCCTCCGCCATCTCAGCGCCCCTTCGCCGGGAACAGGCCGGCGGGACGCACGTAAAGCACGACGGCCATCAACAGATAGATCAGCATCGAGGCGATCGCCGGACCGACGGTGCGCGCGGGCGAGGGCGCCATGAACAGGCGCAGGACGTCGACCGCGAACGAACGGCCGAGCGTATCGGTGAGCCCGATGATGAGCGCGGCGAGAAACGCGCCGCGGATCGAGCCGATGCCGCCGATCACGATCACGACAAACGCGAGGATCAGGATCGTGTCGCCCATGCCGGGCTCCACCGACAGGATCGGCGCGATCATGATTCCCGCAAAGCCCGCCAGCATGGTGCCGAAGCCGAACACGATCATGAACAGGCGGCGGATGTCGACGCCGAGCGCCGACACCATCGCGGCGTTGGTGGCGCCCGCGCGCACCAGCATGCCGACGCGGGTATGGCCGACCAGCAGATAGAGGACGAGCGCGACGCCCAGGCCCGACCCGATGATCACGAGCCGCCACACCGGATAGAGAATGCCGGGCATCAGCACGACCGAGCCGGAGAGCGCTTCCGGCATCGGCAGGCTCAAGGGTGACGCGCCCCACAACAGCTTCACGCCCTGATTCAGGAACAGGATGATGCCGAAGGTGGCGATCACCTGATCGAGATGGTCGCGGTCGTAGAGATGGCGGAACACCGCGAACTCGAGCAGGAGACCGAAAACGAGCGTCGCGCCGAGCGCGAGAACGAGCGCGAACAGGAAATTGCCTGTCAGGCCGTAGAACATCACCGCCAGATAGGCGCCGAGCATGTACTGCACGCCGTGCGCCAGATTGATGAAGTCCATCACGCCGAACACGAGCGTCAGCCCGGCCGCGATCAGGAACAGCAGCACGCCGAGCTGCAGGCCGTTGAGCGTCTGGACGATGAGGAGGGTGAGGGACATCACCGGTGTCCTTCCCCTCGCCCCGCGAAGCGGGGAGAGGGTGCCGAGCGAAGCGAGGCGGGAGAGGGGCTGGTCATTGCTCTGCTAAAGCCCTCTCCCGGCTCGGACCTGAAGGTCCTCGCCACCCTCTCCCGCAAGCGGGAGAGGGGAAAGCAAGGGGGCGCCGAAGCCCCCTACTTCATCGCGCAATCCTTCACGTGCGGATCGGAATAGTTCTCGAACACCTTCTGCACGATCTCGGTCTGGTACTTGCCGTCCGGCCGCTTCGCCACCTTCACCAGGTAGAAGTCCTGGATCGGATAGTGGTTGGTGTTGAACTTGAAAGCCCCGCGCAGCGACTTGAAGTCGGCCTTCTGCAGCGCGGCGCGGAGCGCCTCCTTGTTGTCGGTCTTGCCGCCGGTCGCCTTCAGCGCCGAGTCGATCAGCAGTGCCGCGTCATAGGCCTGGAAGGCATAGCTCCCCGGCACGGCGCCGTATTCCTTCTCGTAGGCCGCGACGAATTCCTTGTTCTGCGGATTGTCGAGGTTCGGCGCCCAGTTCGCGCCGCCGAAAAAGCCGAGCGCCGCGTCCTGCTGTGCCGGCAGGGTGGATTCATCCACCGTGAAGGCGGACAGGAACATCACCTTGTCGGCCAGGCCGGCCTGGCGGAATTGCTTGACGAAATTCACGCCCATGCCGCCCGGCAGGAACACGAAGATCGCGTCGGGCGCAGCCGCCGCGATCTTCGACAGCTCGGCCGAATAGTCGAGCTGGTTGAGCGGCACGTAGACCTCGTCGACCACCTCACCCTTGAAGTAGCGCTTGAAGCCGGCGAGCGAGTCTTTGCCGGCCTGATAGTTCGGCGCCATGATGAAAGCTTTCTTGATGCCCTTGTCCTGCGCGTATTTGCCGAGCACCTCGTGGTTCTGGTCGTTCTGATACGAGGTGACGAAGAAATTCGCATTGCACTCCTTGCCGGCGAAGTTCGACGTGCCGGCGTTGGGCGAGATCAGGATCGCGCCGCCTTCGGTCACCGGCTTCATCATCGCGATCAGGATGTTGGAGAACACCGGTCCGACCACGAAATCGACCTTGTCGCGCTCGACGAATGCCTTCGCCTTGCCGACCGCGACGTCGGGCTTGAGCTCATCGTCCTGTACGATCAGCTCGACCTCGCGGCCGCCGAGCTTGCCGCCGAGCGTTTTGAGCGCGAGCTGGAAGCCGTTGCGCTGCTGTGTGCCGAGCGCGGCGGGCGGCCCCGACAGCGTCGTCAGGATACCGACCTTGAGCTTGTCCTGCGCGGCGGCCGGCGCCATGAGCGCAAGCGTCGCCATGCCAAGCATCAGCAGTTTCTTCATGTCCACTCCTCCGGAAGTCTTTTCGACGGGTTGTCGATCCCCGAACCGATTATGGCCCGCCCTTGCGCGCCGCGTCCAACAGCGCGCCCGCGGCGCCTGTCGGGAGATATTTTAAGTTTAAAGCATCTCGCCTGTGAAGTCCCCATTTGCGCGCACATTGCCGCGTCCGGGAGCATGATCCCGAAAAGTGGGCACCGGTTTTCGGAAAAGATCATGCTCAACAAGGCCGTTCCCCGCGCCGTTTACGCTGTCGGCAGATTGCGCGCGCGAGCGATACCGGGGGCGGGCGGTTCGTGATTGAATGCGCGCCGACGGAGAACGGGAGTAACGCGTTCATGCAATTGACCGCAGGCATCACCAAGGCCTCCACCGGCCTCGACGGCATCGTCTGGAACATTCTGGGCCAGACCTATGTGCCGAAATCCCTGAGCGAGTCCCAGTTCTCCTGGCACGCGACGTTCCCGCCCGGCACCTTCGTGCCGCCGCACATCCATCCGACCCAGGACGAGTTCATCTACATGTTCGAGGGCCGCATGGACGCCGTGATCGACGGGCGCGAATACGTCGCGACCGCGGGCGACCTGATCCGGCTGCCGATGAACATTCCGCACGGCCTGTTCAACAAGTCCGAGCAGCCGATCAAGTGCCTGTTCTGGGTGACGCCGACGCGCAAGCTGTACGATCTGTTCTGGGCGATCCACGGCATGAAGGAGCAGAACCCGCCCGACGTGGTGGCGCTCTCCGCCCGGCACGAGATCGTGTTCCTGCCGCCCCCGGAGGAATAAGCTTCGGCCGCGGCGGACCTCGTAGGATCTCGTAGGGGCGCAGTAAGCGAAGCGCACTGCGCCGTTTGCCTCTCGGCGCAATGCGCTCCGCTTCGCGTCGCTTATTGCGCCCTACGGATCCGATTCCATTGTCAGACAGCCAACGCTGCGCCGCCCGGTTCGAGCGGGGGCGCCGGGTGCCCCTTGTCATTTTCCGCCCCCCGAGGGGAGCAGAGCGCCGACAGGCGCTGGTGCGGAAGCGCCGCACCCCGTGACCCGCCTCGCGGACAAGTCCATCTCCGGATCGCCGGAGATGACCGGCCAGTGACGTAGGCCGGCGCGCCTCTCGACGCTCTGCTGCGGCGTCTTCCTAACGGCGCCGGGCCGCGCTTTCGGCGGTGGCGCAAGTGTGTGTGCCCACCGCCGTCAGCCAGCTCCTGGCAGGAGGATATCGCCTCCGGGCGGAGCCCCGACGCCGCCCGTGCGCCGGCTGACGAGGCCGGGCGCCCGGGCACCGCACCGGCGAAGGCCCGGATTTCGCCGGGCGCCCGCCGCGGGACCGCTCGCCAGTTCTCCGGCCGCGCACCCCGCTTGCTCCATCAAACCAGCGTCACCGGTTGACGCCCCTCGACGAGCAAGGCGTGAAAACGATAAGGGGGGTTTTCGTGCGCGTGCGTAACTTTTTTTTCGGGAGCGCTCCGGAGGGGCCGTTGCACGCGATCAGGCACGCAGAAGCGCGTGACATGGAGGCCGTAGCGCGGCTGTTTCGCGCCGTTCGTCTCGCATGCCTGCCGTATCTGCCGGACCTGCACACGCCCGAGGAAGATACCTGTTTCTTCCGCGATCGCGTGTTCGCGGAATGCAAGGTGTTGCTCGCCGAAGCAGAGACGGTCGACGGCTTCATCGCGTTCCGCGACGGCTGGATCGATCATCTCTATGTGCGGCCGCAGTGCCAGCGCGGCGGGATCGGCAAGAGGCTGCTCACGCGTGCGACCGAAAGCGGTTCGCCGCTGCGGCTTTGGGTGTTTCAGCGCAACACGGCGGCGATCGCGTTCTACCAGTCCCAGGGCTTCCGCGAGCTCGAGCGCACCGACGGCAGCAGCAACGAGGAGCGCGAGCCGGACATGCTGATGGAATGGCGCGCCTAGTCCTGCCGGTGCCGGCGCTGCGCGCGGTAGCCGCGCCGCGGCCAGATCTGCATACCGGGGATACGCTTCCAGCCGCACAGCGCGGCATCCCCGGCGCAGCGGATGCGCCGCAGGTCATTGCTGTTCCGCTCCGGCGCAGGCGCTCCGGGTGACTGCGCGAGGGCGCCAGGCGCATCCAGCAGCGCGGCAAACAGGGCAGCGATCGCAAGCACGCAAGCGCGCATGGAGCGATTGCATCTCACGATTGCGGCGCCACCGTGGTCGCCCACTTCACCTCGTGCCTCCCGGCGTTTCGGGTGATGGGTGCATGCCGGATGCGGCGCGACAACGGATGCGGTTGTCCTGCGGCACGCGGCCGCATAGCCTCGCGCAGAACAAGACATTCGGGAGGACACTGCCGTGGTGGACCGCAGGCGCGTGCTGACGATGCTCTTGCTTGCCGCGCTTGGCTCGCCGGCCGTCGCCCAGCCGGCGTCCAAGGCCGTCACGCTGGTCGTCCCCTACGCGGCGGGCGGCGGCACCGACACCGTGGCGCGGCTGATCGGCGAGCAGATGTCGCGCGCGCTTGGCCGCAACGTCATCATCGAGAATGTGGTCGGCGGCGGCAGCACGATCGCCAACGATCGCGTGGCGCGCTCGGCGCCGGACGGCTCGACCGTGCTGATCAATCACGTCGCACTGCTGGCGGCGCCCAGCCTGTTCGTCAACCTGCGCTACGACACCAAGACGGCGTTCGAGCCGGTCGGCCTCGTCAACAACGCGCCGATGCTCCTCGTCGGCCGCAAGTCTATCCCCGGCGCCACTCCGAAGGATTACGTGGAGTGGATCCGGAGAGAGGGCGCGAACGCGAACTTCGCGCATGGCGGCATCGGCACCAACAGCCACCTGTGCGCCGTGATGATGGGCGACGTGCTCGGCTTTCGGCCGACGTTCGTCGCCTATCGCGGCTCAGCGCCGGCGATCACGGATCTCCTGGGCGGGCAAATCGATCTGTTGTGGGACCAGGTCACCAATGCGATCACGCAGGTGCAGGCCGGCAGTCTGCACGGCATCGCGGTCACCTCGCCGCAGCGGCTCGAGCAGTTGAAGGATGTGCCGACCACGGCCGAACTCGGCATGCCGGAGGTGAGCTACACGATGTGGCACGGGCTCTATGTGGCCAAGGGCACGCCGCAGGAAACGATCGACGCGCTCAACGCGGCGCTGCGCAAGGCCGTGTCCGATCCGGCGATCGTGGCGAAGCTGAAGGATCTCGGCACCGTCCCGTTCCCGGAGGCCGAGATGTCGCCGGCCGCGCACGCGCGGCTGTTCGCGAGCGATTTGCCGCGGGTGGCGAAGCTCGTCGAGAGCTCGGGCATCAAGGCCGGCGAGGCGAGGTAATTTTTCCTCCGTCATGGCCGGGCTTGTCCCGGCCATCCACGTCTTGCTTGGGTTCGTAGCCCGCATGGAGCGAAGCGGAATGCGGGTCCAGCGCGGCCATCCACGACAGCCCCGGATTTCGCTTCGCTTCATCCGGGCTACGGCTTCCCCCGGTTCACCTGCGCCTGCGCAAATCCCGCCGTGCTCGCATAGCCGCGCACGATCGCCATGCGCTCATTGTAACCCATCACGTCGTCGATATGGGTGAAGCCCTCCGGCGCGAGCGCCTCGACGGCGTCGATCACGCCTTCGGGGCCGCCCTTCCTATTCATGCGCACGATCTGCGCGGTCGGCGGCAGCCGCTCGGCTTCGTAAGCGGAGAGCGCGTGGCCCGGATGCTCCGCGCGCACGAGCCAGTCGGCGAGACAGCGCGCATCCAGAATCGCCTGCGAGGCGCCGTTCGAGCCGACCGGATACATCGGGTGCGCGGCATCGCCGAGCAGCGTGACGCGCCCGTGCGACCAGCGCGGCAGGGGATCGCGGTCGCACATCGGGTATTCCCAGAACTCACCCGTCGCCTCGATCAGGTGGGTCACGTCGCAATAGGGCAGGCGGAAGCGTTTCAGGTGCGGCCCGAGATCCTCCCAGCGGCCCGGGTTCGACCACTCCTCCTTGCGCGGCGGCGGCGTTGCGCCGTCCGAGACGCGCGCCACCACCGCCCAGTTGGTGAGGCGGCGGTCGGGCGCGCTGCCGGCGCCGATCGGATAGAGCACGAACTTCGCCTCGAGCCCGCCCGCGATCATCATCGAGCGGCCGGTCAAGAACTGCGGCCAGTCGGTCGCACCGCGCCACAGCATCAGCCCGTTCCAGGCGGGCGGGCCTTCGTTCGGGAACAGCCTGTCGCGCACGAACGAATGGATGCCGTCGGCGCCGATCAAGACGTCGCCGCGCGCGGTCAGGCGATGCGAGCCGGTGCGGTCGAAGAAATACGCCGTCACGCCGCCGTCGTCCTGCGTGAAGCTGCCGAGCCGCGCGCCGAAATGGAAGCGGCTTTCGCCCAGTCGCGCGCGCGCCGCCTGGTAGATCACGTTCTGCAGCCTGCCGCGGTGGATCGAGAATTGCGGCACGTCGAAGCCCGCGTCGGTGCCGCGCTTTTCGCGCCAGATCTCCTGCCCGAAGCGGTTGAGGTAGAACAGCTCATAGGTGCGGATCGCGACGGCGTCGAGGCGCTCGAGCAGGCCGAGCTCTTTCAATTCCTTGATCGCATGCGGCAGCGTGTTGATGCCGACGCCGAGCTCGCGGATGGCGTCAGCCTGCTCGTAGACGTCGCAGTCGATGCCGCGCGCATGCAGCATCAGCGCGGTGACGAGTCCGCCCACACCTGCGCCCGCAATGATGGCCTTCATATACGACGCCTACGCTCACTGGTGTCCCGGGCGCAGCGCAGCATGCAATGATGCGCTGCAGACCCGGGACCGCACGATACTGAGTGTTTGACGGTCCCGGATCAGCGTCGCACCGCTCTCGCGCTGCGCCGCGTCCGGGACACGGATAGTGCGCAGCCATGTCGCCAATGCAACTCCGGCAGCCCAATACGGTTAGCGGCCTTTACGTCAGTCCCGTGACAGCGGTAAATGCGAGCCACGGAAGGGCAGGAAACGCGATGACGCAGCCGTTAACGCTGTTCGACAAGATCTGGGCGCAGCACGAGATCCTGAAAGCCGAGAACGGCCTGTCGCTCATCTGGGTCGACCGGCATTATGTGCATGAGGGCTCGTTCCAGGGCTTCGACAAGGTCGATGCGCGGGCCGAGAGAGTGGCGCGGCCGGATCTCACCTTCGGCATCGCGGACCATTATGTGCCGACATCGCGCGGGCGCGTGTTCAACGATCCCTCGCTCAAGAAGATGGTCTCGCAGCTCGTCGACAATACGAAAAAGCACGGCGTCATGTTGATGGGCCTCGACGACCCGCGTCAGGGCATCGTGCACGTGGTCGGCCCGGAGCAGGGACTGACCATTCCGGGCCTTGTCATCGTGTGCGGCGACAGCCACACGGCAACGCACGGCGCACTCGGCTCGATCGCGATCGGCATCGGCGCCTCGGAGGTCAGCCACGTGCTGCTGACGCAGACGTTCTGGCAGAAGAAGCCGAAACGCACGCGCGTGACGGTGGACGGCAAATGCGGTCCCGGCATCGGCGCAAAAGACATCGCGCTCTCGATCATCGCCAGGATCGGCACCAACGGCGCGCAAGGCCACGCCGTCGAATATGCCGGGGCTGCGATCCGCGCGCTCACGATGGAGGGGCGCCTCACGCTGTGCAACCTCGCGATCGAATCCGGCGCGCGCACCGGCATGGTCGCGCCGGACGAGACCACGTTCGCTTATGTGCGGGGTCGCCCGTTTGCCCCGACGGGCGCCGAGTTCGATCGCGCCGTCGAAGTGTGGCGCGCGCTGCCGAGCGATCCGGATGCCGAGTTCGACACGGAAGTGTCGCTCGACGCCTCGGCGATCGCGCCGGTCGTCACATGGGGGACGAGCCCGGAGGATACGCTGCCGATCGACGCCGCGGTGCCCGATCCCGCGCAGGTCGCCGATCCCGCGCGCGCGCAGCAGATGCAGGGCGCGCTCGACTATATGGGGCTCAAGCCCAGCCAGAAGCTGACCGACATTCGCGTCGATCGCGTTTTCATCGGCTCGTGCACCAATGCGCGCATCGAGGATTTGCGCGCGGCGGCTGCCGTGCTCGCGGGCCGCACCGCCAAGGTGCCGGGCCTCGTCTCGGCCGGCTCGACCCAGGTGAAGGTGCAGGCCGAACAGGAGGGGCTGGATAAGATTTTCACCGCGGCAGGGCTGACCTGGGGCGAGAGCGGCTGCTCGATGTGCATCGGCATCAACGGCGACATCGTCGCGCCGGGCGAGCGCTGCGCCTCCACCACCAACCGCAATTTCCGCGGCCGCCAGGGGCCGGGTGCGCGCACGCACCTGATGTCGCCCGCGATGGTCGCGGCCGCCGCCGTCACCGGCCACCTCGCCGACGTGCGCCCGATGCTCGCCGGGAGGGCATGATGCAGCCGTTCAAGCAGCTGAGCGGCGCCGCGGTCGCGTTGCGGCGCGACAATGTCGATACCGATCAGGTGATCCCGGCGCGCTTCCTCAAGATCTCGCGCGCCGAAGGGTTGGGCGACAAGCTGTTCCACGACCTGCGCTTCGACGGCAATGGCAAGCTGCGGCCGGATTTCCCGCTCAACGACCCGGCGCGCCAGGACGCCGGCATCCTGATCGGACGCAGGAACTTCGGCGTCGGCTCCTCGCGCGAGGCGGCGGTCTACGCGCTGGTCGATCACGGCTTCCGCTGCGTGGTCGCGACCAGCTTCGGCGACATCTTCGCCGGCAATGCGGTGAACAACGGGCTGGTGGCGGCGATCGTGAACGCGGAGGATATCGAGAAGCTCTTGTCCGCCGTGGAGCAGACCGGCCGCGCCGAGGTCGATCTCGAAGCGCAGACCATCAAGTCGGGCAATTACGTCGTGTCGTTCACGATCGATCCGGCGCGCAAGACGCGGCTCTTGAACGGCTGGGACGAACTCGACCTGACGGCGCAGCACAAGGGCGAGATCGCCGCCTTCGCCACGCAGGATCGCACCGCGCGCCCCTGGGCGGTGCCGCGAACGTAGCGGCTCCGGCTACGACACCAGCCGCACGCCGGTCGGGCCGATCGGCCTGACGCCATAGCCCGCGCAGTTGATGGCCAGGCCGGAATTGCCCGTGAACGTGATCGTGTCACCGATCACCTGGGTGCAATTCGTGCTGGTGCCGGCGCCGCCGGAGAAGTCGATCGCGCCGGTCGGGAAGTAGACGGCGCCGCCGAGATACTGCGTCGCGCCGCCGTTGAACTTGAACGCCGTGCCGACCGGGATGTTGCGATCGCCGTACATCAGGATGCCGGCCAGGGGACCGGTCGAGGGCGGCGTCAGATTGATGACGGCGCCGCCGTTGATCGTGGCCGTCGGCCAATCGCTCATCGTGCTCGACGTGAAGACAATGGTCACGCCGCTGCCTTGCAGGACGCCGCCGCCGTTGACGGTAAAGTTGCCGCCATTGACGATATAGACGCCAGGATTGAACGTCACATCCGCGTTGGCGTTGAACTGCATCCCGCCGCAATAGACGCCCGGATCGATGGTGACTTTCTTCTTGGCCGAAAAGTTGGTCTGGTCGCAGCCCGAGTAGGACGGCAGCGGCACCGTCGCATAGGGATCTGGGAGCGGGCTCGCTCCGGTGTGCACGCCTTGCGTCGTCGTCACGCCGGCGTTGCCCGAGATGTTACCCACCACGCCGACCGACAGCGCCGAAACGTGGGCGGAGCCGCCGACCGTCAGGGCGGTGCCGCTGTTCGAATCGTCGTACATGCTGCAGCCGTTGAGATTGACGGTCGTGCTTCCCTGCGCGGTGATCGCGCCGCTCGCGTAACGATTGAGCGCAAGCACGCAGCCGAGCCCGTCGCCCGGCGTCTTCACCGCGACCGCCGCGGAGCCGATCGGGATGCTGGTGAGGCCGAGCACGCCCATGAAATCGGTCGCGACGGATGCCGTTGCCGACACCGTGACGGTCCCGCCCGAGGTGGACGAGGCGGTGACGTGAAGGTTGAGCGCGTCCGGCCGGTTGAACACGGCCGTGAAGATATTGGTGGCGGTTGCGCTGACATCGCCGCTCGGAATCTTCGCGGCGTTCTGCACGAGGTTCAACGCGGTGGCGTCGGTTGCCGCCTGCATCGCGGCCTTGACGTTGTTGGCGCGGCTGTAATCGACCGCCGAGCCGGTCAGGCTGACCACCGGAATGAGCGCAAGCGCGAAGATCGGCGCGACGTTCGCTCCGGCGTCGGCGCAAAAGCGCGCGACGTGTGCGCGCGCGAAAGAAAGCCGTGCAGTCAGAGTTTGCGTCATCGGGCTACCCCAGCGTTACGTGACGCACCTTGGGTTCCATTGTTTGACGAAAACTCGTTTCCGACCAACGTCTTTGAATCGATTGGTGGGCAATTTTCGGTGCAATCTTTGGCCAAGGAAGAAATTTGCCACGCTCCCAGCACGTTGCGGCCACCTCATCAGTGCCTTTGCGGGCTATGGTTACGCGGGACTAGGGTGTATCGGAGAATAACGGTTTCAATCGATTAAGCATTGAGATTGGCGGCAACGCGCGCGCCGAAGGCTCTCGTGCCGAGCGCCCCGCCGAGGTCGCTCGTGCGCCACTCCGGTCTGGCGATCGCGGCATCGAGCGCGCGCTCGATGCCGGTTGCCGCATCGGTGAGGCGCGTGTCGTCGCGCCGCTCGCCGAGCCAGGCGAGCAGCATCGCGGCCGAGCCGATCAGCGAAGAGGGGTTCGCCTTGTCCTGCCCGGCGATGTCGGGCGCCGAGCCGTGCTGCGCCTGCGCCATCGCGTAGTCCTTGCCGGCATTGAGCGACTCCGCGAGGCCTAGGCTGCCGGCGATCTCGGAGGCTTCGTCGGAGAGGATGTCGCCGAACATGTTGGTGGTGACGATCACGTCGAACACGCT
>VBAH01000061.1 GCA_005884685.1 Alphaproteobacteria bacterium | reverse complement strand
AGCGGTCGCGGCAGACGCGGAGCTTTCCTGAAGCGAGGTTCGACACCGTGCGGGATTATGGCGAGCGCGCCGCCGATCGGCCCGGTCACCCGCAAGATCGCACGCTGCGCATAGCAAGTGAGAAAGATGACTCCGTCGGCTCGCTGCAGCGATCGCGACTGGCTCCACCGCAGAAAGAGCATTTTGACCGTTTGTGGTGAAAAACCAAAGCGCAATAGCTCGCGCCACTCAAAGGGCAACATGTTCCTGCTCATCACGACCACAGGCTTGAACGAAGTTGCGAACGACCCGCCGGGCACGAAGAGCAGATCGCACTGCTCGCCGCGTGCCAGCGGACCCAACCGGCTTCGCTGCCACAGTGCGCGGCGCACCAAGTTGTCGCCGAACTCTGCGACGGCGTGCTTCACCAGCCATGGCCGATCGGCAAGTTGCGCCAGGGTACTATCCGCACCCCAGACCACCACGGTGTCAAAACCCGCGGCGGGAGGATCGGCGGCCCCTAACATCTGGATCAGATGGGTGACGCCGCCGCCTCGTCTGAGGTTGGAGGCGTCAATGCCGAGACGCATGCGGCTCAGCCGTTCAACGAGGGCTGCAGGCCGCAACGGGGTGCGCTGGGCGCGCGCCGCGCGATCCCTCAAGAGTCCGCCCCGATTGCCCGAGCACGGCCTGGAGCAGCCACAGCGGCGCCACCTTCGTCAGCAGCAAGCTCAACAGAATCGTTGTGACCTCTGCTGTCATGAGGCCCACGACCGACCACATCACGCAGACGTACAGCACCACTGCAAGCGCTGCCGCCGGACTTCGCTCGGCCCGTGCTCGCGCCGCGATCCGAAGATAATAGGTCACGATCAGGTACATCAACACCGGGTAGGTAAGAACATAGAACGCAATGCCCATCACCCAGCCGAAATTAATGATGCCCTCGCCGAGGAGAGTGGGCGTCAGATTCGACGCACCATTCCACGCATTACCGGCATATTCCTTGGTAAAGAATACGCCCCCGGTATCCGGCTTGTCCGGCCACCAGTCACGCGGCACCACGTTGGTTACGATTGTCACCAGTGTCATACCGAATGCCGGTTTCAGGTGATCGGCATCGAGCAGAAGCTGCAGGGGCCTGACGCCATACTGAAATGTCGAGTACTCGATGGTCTGCTCGCGGTCGCCCAGACCGATGGTGAATATGTCGTCCTGGAACTTGACGGAGTTCCGAACGACTCCGAGAACCATGGCGCAGGCCAGCAGGGCGGCCGCAGCCGGAAGCGCGCGGCTCAGCCTGATGTTGCCCTTGATGTAGTGATAGGCGAAAAGCTGCATCGCAAAGATGTTCAGGGTACCGCCCCTTGAGCCCGACAACAGGCCGACCGCCAGCGACATCGTGAAATGCACGACGTAGACACTCCACCACAGACGGCCACGGGCACGCGTCAAACCGAGCCCGAAGTAGGCCAGGTTGAGGGTCACCAGTGTTGCGCCCAGCGTGATGGCCCAGCCGAGGCCACGAAACTCGATGACTCGGTTGGAAATAATGTTCACGTAGGCCTCGAAGCCGCCGAACTTCCACAACAGGAAGCCCTCTCCCGCCATCGCCGGCAAGGACAGCGCCCAGATCCAGAGCACGAAGTGTTTGGCGTCGGCGTACCTGCGCACGTCGAGCGCATAACGCCGCGGTGGCGGCAATGGGCGCACGGCCTCGAGCAGCACCGTCGTGGCGCCCACCAGCAGGACGAGCAGGATCAACATCCACAGCTCAGACGAGGATCTGTCCGACAGCGCTCCGAGATGGAAGATGAGAAACGAAAACAGAAAGAACTTCGCCGGTGACAATATGTCAGGATTCGATATGAGCGCCCACAGGAGCACCACCACAAACAGGCTGCAGACAACGATGCTCATGCGGTCCAATCCCGCGCGCGCCAGGCCGTTCTCGCGACCGCCCACATTGCCATCGCACGGCCGGGCTCAAAGGACCGCATCACGATGACTGCGAGCAGCGCAACCACGAAGCACAGACCCGCCCCGAACAGCCCGACGCCGGACACCAGGGAACCGGTGGCCGCTCGATAGTGCAACGAAATCGGATACCAGGTAGCGGCAAAAAGCACCGTCGCCACAGTCGCCCAGCCGACGAGCTTTGAATTGAACTTGGTGGAAAAGTGCATGTTGCTGTAATGCATCGCGATGAATGCCGAACACACCGAACCTGCGAGCGAACCCCACCCGGCAGCAACTACTCCCACCAGAGGCGCGGCCGCAATCAGCAACACCACGTTGGTCAGCGCACCCAGTCCGTATACGGGCAACAACCGCACGGTGCGGCGCGCACCGTGTATGCCGATCACAAGGACGTTCGTGAGTCCGACCCAGAATTGACCGAGGAAGAAGAAGATTGCGAACCGCCCGCCGGCGGCATAGGCCGGAGGCGCAAGCACTCTGACGGCATACGGCGCGAGCAGCACGCCGAGGCCGCACGTCAGAAACATGGTGGCGACAAACCATTCGAGCGCCCGATTATAGACATGTGGATCGGCCTCGAGCGCGCGAAGCTTCGCCATGGAAAACGGTTCCCATGCCAGTCGAAAGCTGTAGATCACGAAGCCATAGATCGCTGCAACCTTGATAGCGACCGCGGCGACGGCGACATCGTTCAGAGTGAGTGTGATGGCCAGCAGAATGCGGCTGCCTGCGTTCTGCACCCATCCGACGAGCACAGCCGGCAGCGACGGCACCCCGTAGCGCAGCATCCCGACCGTCAGTCCGCGCTCGAACGCCGCTGGAATCACGCCGCCGAATGTCCAGGGCCAGGCGAGCGCCATACAGACGAGCTTCGCGGACAGCACGCCATACAGCGCCCCCGCGACCCCGAGGTGCATGACGACGATGTAGCAGGCCGTGAAGAGCGCGCACAGCGCCAGATCGCAGAACGACAGAACCGCGAAGAACACCGGTTTGCCGGCGAACCGCAGGATCACGAGCTGCACGCCGAACAGCTGTGCCGTGCCGGTCATGACAGTGAGCAGCGCGAGGATCCGGGCCGTGAAGATCGCCGGCACCCAGCCGCATGACCACAGCATTCCCAGCACGAGCGCCACCAGCACCGTGCCCGCCAGAGTGATGTACAGCGCGCTCCAGGCCAGCGCGCGCACCGATCCTGTCTTGAGCTCGAAATAATCGCGCGCGACCGCGGACTCAGTCTGCATTCCCGCCACGATCAGCAGCAGTGCGTGAATGGCAAGCAACAGCTCCAGCTCGCCGTACGCGCCGATCGGCAACGTGCGGGTATAAAGTGGGACCAGCAGTACGGCGGCGAGCCTGCTTGCCGCGCCTGCAATACCGTAGATGAAGAACTGCCTGAGCAGGCTCATGGGAGCTGCCGGCAGGTGAACCGTGACACCACCTCTACACCCGGTCCTCCGCCCAATCGAGAATCACGAGCCTGAATCGCGCAGATTCGTAGGCGATATTCATGCTTCGCAGCGCTGGTGGCGGCTCATCAAACAAGGTCTCAAAGACCGTACGGTCGAGCAGGCAGGCGTTCACCTTGTAAGTCGCTACGATCCGCTCGCAGGCCTCGCGTCGCAGCAGCGGAAATGCCGCAAAGGCCTCCTGCACTTTCATGCCGCAATAGTCCTGGCCGATCGCCAAGCAGTATGCATAGTGCCAGTCGTTCTGCATAAGCATCTTCGTGAATTGCTCATTGTTGCTGCAGAAGCGCACGCCACCGGACAGTCGCTGCTGAACGACCACCGCAATGTCCTCGAGCTGCGCTGTGTAGCTGCCCGCATGTTTGAGTAAGAGCTTGCTGGCATAGAGCTGCAGCAGATCCATCAGCAGGAAGACCGCGATCGCGGCAGCGAGGAGCGTCCACTTATGAGGGAGGAACAGCACATAGGCGCCGCACAGTACGGCCCATGGAGCGGTGACTTCCGCGTAGCGCTCCGGCTCGCCGAGGAATCGCGTCGCGCGGAAAGAAGTCAGGATCGTGGCACTCGTGCCCGCAAGGGCCAATGCAGCAGCGTATGCGATGACGCCATCCGCAGGGAGCATTCCCGTTAAGGCCGCCCAGCACGACAGCACGGACAGCGGATTGAGCACCAGGACAACCAGTAACGAGTTCTCGTACGCGTAACGCGCCGCGCTCATTAGGCCGCCGCTCGGCTTGGCCCATATATCCCACACGAGATCGCGCCAAATACTCTTGCGCGATGCGAGGATATAGATCGGCGCCAGGTCCCGCCGGTAAGTTCGAATGAAGCGCTGCGTGTGTGCCAGATAGCCGAGTGAGTAACGCGGGTGCACGGCAATGAACAGTACGAGCCCGAGCGCTGCTCCGACGAGCGGAACATATCGTCCGCCGAGCACAACCAGGAATACGCTGGTAATACATAGCGCCTGCTGCGCAAAGGTGCTAAAGCCCCAGACTAGCCAGCCGAGCACCACGAGCGCGGGCCAGGTCAGCGCGGGCTCCACGGCCCCCTCTGCCGCGTAAGCATCAAGAAAGAACAGGGTCAGTAATAAAAGGCCCGTGGCGCGCGAGCTCAAGCCAAAGTTGCGAGCGCTCAAGGCATGGTAAAACTGGGGCGTCAACGCGAACGCGCAGGTCGCAAGTCCGACAAACAGGATTGGCAAGTTTTCGAGGTGCGCCGCGATTAGCGCCAACGCCGCGAACGCAACCACGTGCAGCGTGTTGACCGCGGGGTTGAGTAGCCGTTCGCACCAATAGACCGCCCCCGCACGAAAGTGCGCCACGATCCAGTGCATGTAGAGCGGCACCGCCGCACAGTAACACTCGTTCAACAGACGCGGAATGCGCACGAACAACCGGTAGCCGTTGTCGCGGATGTTGCGGGTGAGGAAGACATGAACCGGATGGTCGGAGCCGACCCTCGCCCCAATAAACGCCTGCGTGCTGGACAGCATCAGCGTCAGCCCAATGCCCACGATCACGAGCGCAACGGCTCCCGCGGTGGCTGGCTCGGGAGATTCAACCATCAAGGCGCATAGCCCAACTTCCACACGTCGTTGTACGGCGATGCGTTGCTCCCGCAGGCAAACCAAAGATAATTATTCAGGACAAAAGTGCTCGCCGCATGCCGAGGCATCCAAGAGGCTGCTGCTAGTTCCGTCCAGACCTTCCCATCGGTCGAGTACCAGACGTCGTTCAGACCTCCTTGGCTCTGCGCATCGCCCCCAGCTAACACCCACATCTTGTTGTCGAAGACTGTTATGTTGTGAAACTGCCGTGGCGACCACGGTGCATGGTCAAGGATCTGCGTCCAGTTGATGCCATCCGGCGAACTCCATACGTCATTGTTGAAAGTCCGCACGTCATATTGCCCGCCCCCGATTACCCACATACGCCCCTGAAAGACGACGTTGCCCATGATGATGCCGCGTGGACTCCACGCCGCACTTGGCGTTTCCAGTCGCCATGAAACACCATCCGCGGAGGAGTACACATCATTATAAGCAACGACCGCTGGGGAGCTCTCGAAGACCTGCTGCCCCCCCATGAGCCACAGCCGATTATTAAATGCGAGAACGTATTGAGTAGCTCGGTCCGCCCACGGCACGTTGTCAGTGACCTGCACCCAGTTAACCCCGTCTGCTGAGGACCAGACGTCATTCTGGTAAGCTCCCGAATTCTTGTCACCGCCGACGATCCACATTTTATCGTTGAGAACGGCGTAGCCGGCATCGTGACGCCCTTCCCAAGGTGCCTTGGTGACCAGGAGCCAATTGACACCATCCGCCGAAGACCATACCTCACTGTTGGTGACCGGCACATTCGCTGGGTTCCAGCCGCCGAGCAGCCACGCCTTCCCTTGGAACGATAGAGCACCGGCGCCGTCTCGGGTCCGAAACTGCAGACCCTGCAAGTCCACGATCTCTTGCGGCGTCAGCGAAGACTCGTGGATCTGAACGTCGTCGAGTGCGCCGTTCCAGTAGTTCGCTACAGCCGCGCTTGCACCCGAGCCCCTCCCGAACTGCATTATTGAAGATTGGCCAAAGAAGATCGACTCATCTTCGGCTGCTGCGGCGAGTGAGCCGTCAACGTACATCTGCAACGTGGTTCCCGAGCGCTGCAAAAACACGAAGTGCCAGTTATCGTCCGTCAGCGCACCGACCATCCCGACCGACAACGCTGAAAACGGGAGCCCGTTGAGGTAAATCTGCAGGGCGGCGCCTTGGTTGAAGACAACATCCAGGCTGGTGCCCGCACTGCCCCCGGAGCTTGCGCTGATAGCGGTCATCGGGCCGGTCGCGCTGGATCGCTCCCAAAAGGCGATTGCAAAGTCGCCAGCGGTCGAACTCAAAGGCTGATCTAGCGTGATGTATGAATCGCTGCCGTTGAAAAGATAGGCCGCTCCGCTCGTATTGAAACGATCGGACGTCGGAGTCACGTTGCTGGGAATTCCTTGGATCCCGTAGCCTAGGTCGTTCCGTGCGTTGCCATTGAACGGATAGTAGGCAGCGAGGTTACCCGTTGCGGTGTTCGGCTTGACTTGCGTCCAGCAGTACACGCTCTGTGGAATGCTTCGCGTCGGAAAGGCGCGGTTGTACAGGCGTACGTCGTCGATCTCTCCGCTCCAGCCGCGGCCCACAAGCACGGTGGGATTTTCGGGCAGCAGTCGCGGGGCAAAGAACACTCCGCGCGCGCTGCCATCCACAAATAGCTGCAGCGAAGACCCATACCGTTGAACGGTTATGTGATGCCAATGGCCGTCTGCGAGAGATTGAACGCGCTCGTGGGCGGATGTGCCGGCGACCACCCTGCCATTCCATAGCACCGTCAGCTCGCCTGCGTCATTGATCTCGACCACTACGACCCCGTCTTCGGCCCCCTTGATCCGCAGTGCCTCCATTTGCCTGTGATCTGGTGATTTCACCCAAAACAAAATCGCAAAATCCCCACGCGGGAAGTTTTTGATACCATTAACGGTCACTCTTGAACCTGAGCCGTAGAACTCGTAGCACAAAGCGCCCTGCGCAAATCGGTCGGCCGTCGCGGTGACATTAGTTGGCACGGTGTGCAGATTCTTTTGCACAGTCTCAAGCACATCACCCTGATATTCGTAATAGACGATCACCTGCTTCACTTGTCCCGGGATCGTGAACGGCTCGGCGGCGGGAACCGCGCCGCCTGGAACGCTGTCCGCGGCACTGGGGAACGTGCCGCTGGCAGGCCCTGCGTCACTGTCGCCCGTGCCACCGCAGCCGGTCCACGATATGACCGGAGCGACCAGCAGACCACTAAGCACTTGGCGGCGGGACACTTGTATGGGCTGCATCACTTTCACCTCGCTATGCTGGCAGGTCGCTGAAAGGCTCGTTCCAATTCGTCATCGCCACAGTCCGAACACTCCTACCCGTGACTGACCCGTCCTAGCTTCTCCGCCAGCTGCGAAGGCTCCGGAAAGTTCACGAGCACGCCGCAGTCTGCTTTCTGGAAGACCACCATGCTCCCAAGCGCTACCGCCGACGCGCCGGCCTCGTCCACGACTTGCGCGATGTGATCCAGAGACCCCGCCCCTCCATGGGCGATAACTGGTATGCGCACGGCGTCGGTGACGGCTTTGACGAGCTCGAGATCGAAGCCTTGCCACGTCCCTTCGCGGCGTATGGATGTCAACAGTATCTCCCCAGCGCCTAGTGATTCAACTTCCTGTGCCCAGGCCACAGGATTGCGATGAGTATTCCTCAAGCCGGAGCGCGTGCGTACCTGGTACTGTCCCCAAAGGTTGCGTTTGACATCAATGGAAACGATGACAGCCTGGCTGCCGAAGTGATCCGCCAACTCAGCGACGAATGACGAATTCTCCTCCGCATGGGTATTGATGATCACCTTCTCCAACCCGAGCCGTAAAATGCTCTGTGCGTCCGCGAAGCATCTGATGCCGCCCCCGTATCCCAATGGCATGAAGCATTCATTCGCGATATCGGCGAGCAGTGCGAGATTGGGCGGACGGTTCTCGCGCGTGGCAGTAATGTCAAGCAGCACTAGTTCATCGACTTCAAGCTCATTGAAGATACGAACGGTGTTGCACGGATCCCCGACATAGGTGAATTTCCCGAAGCGGACGGTTTTAACAAGGCTCGCGTCCCGCAGCAAGAGTGCTGGAATTACACGGGTGCGAAGCACTAGACCCTCGCAAAGTTGCTGAGGAAGCTCATTCCGTACTTATGGCTCTTCTCTGGATGAAACTGGGCACCGTAAAGATTTCGGTGCGCAACAACGGCGTCGAACGTGACCCCATAGCGCGTAGTGAGCACCGAGTCCCGAGGATCGTCGGTCTGCACGTAGTAGGAATGCACGAAGTAGTACCGCGACCCGGGAGCAAGACCGCTGGTGAGTAGACTGTCACGCGTCGCCGTTACGACGTTCCATCCCATGTGCGGCACCTTAAGTCCCGGTGTGTCCGGGAAGCGGCGCGTGACCGCCGGGATCCACCCGAGACCCGGCAACCTCCCTTCCTCGCTCGCGCGCGTCAACAATTGCATCCCGAGGCAGATCCCCATGATCGGCACGCACTCAAGCAGTGCTTTACGATCTAGCACGGCGCGCAATCCACTCGCGTTGATCCGCTGCATGGCGCTATCAAATGCACCAACACCCGGCAGAAGAATCTTGGTCGCTCGCTCAAGAGTCGCTACGTCACCTGTGACCTCGGCCGGCACGCCAATACGCTTGAGCATATTCCGAATCGAGCCGAGATTGCCCATGCCATAGTCGACGATCGTGATCATGGTGTGCGCTGCACCGGAAAACAGTACTTGAGATAGAAAGTCATCGGCACCAGATTGCGCTTCGCGAGCAGGGCGAACAGCGGTCGCAGGCGCTCGAAGCGTCGCTTGTATGTTGGATACTCGTGCCAGTCTTTCGGCGCTGCCTGCATCACGCGCTCGTATTCTTCGTCGGTCAGTCCCAGACGTTTCTTGAAGTACGCGAGGAGCTCGTCTTCCACTTGTGGTGGCCTATTGTATTCGGCCCACGCCTCTTCCCGACGCATCTGATGATTGCGGACGAGGGCGGACAACGAGTTGTTACGGAAATCCGAATGAAACTTCTGCGGCGCATAGATGCCGTGAAAGAACGCCGTCATCCGGTTCTCCAGATGGTGGCCACCGTAGTATTTCCAGCCGTACGTTTTCTCAAGGAAGCCACGCGCGTCCTCCTTTGAGTAGCTGATGTACCAGAATGGCCTGATCTTCCTGATGCGCGCCACGCACGACCACCACAGAAAGCGGCTGAAAGTCATCAGCGGGTAGGTCTTCATCGGTCGCGTGCCGAAGCGGCGATGAATTGACCGAATATACTGACCGTCGAAGTAATTCCGGCCGACAGGGGTCACTCCTTCCGTCACAAAGGAGTGACCCTCGAGTACATATTTGATTCGGTGGCGGAAGGCGGCGCGATACAGCGTCTCCGCGAGCGCCAGGTCCGTCGCAGCTTCGATTTCCGCAACACCGGCACGAAAGAACGCCCGAAAGATGTCGTCAGACTCCTTGTTGTCGATTACATGCGTATACAGGTCTACGTCGAGCGCGGCGAGCACCTTGCGAATATTCTGCGTCGATATTGCCGAGTTCCACGTGTTGTCGTAATGCACAGCGAGTGGTCTCAGGCCCCACTGCTTCGCGAGGTGTACCATGTACGATGAGTCGGTGCCGCCGCTGACACCAATCACGCAATCGTACTTTCGGCCCTTACCGGCACGCTTGATGTCCTCGATGATCCCCGCGAGTTTGCGCTCACCCTCCTCAGTGCCGGTGCCGTACTCTTTCTTCAACCGGTCGACTTGCAGACAGTAGTTACACACACCTTGCGCGTCGAACTGGATAGCGGCTACGCGCTCGTCGTAGATGCAGCGGCTGCAGACCTTGAGATCGGTATCTTCGAGTGAGCCACCCTTAAGCGTCATGGGATCAGGCCATCACGGACGTCGCACGATGCACGAAGCGACCGGAATAGCAGGCTTCCTCCGCGTGAAAAAACCTCTCGGTAAGTCCGTTGCCGTGAACGATGGCCCGCACTTCCTGCTCACTGAAGCGGCGTGCATTGGTCGGACTGTACCAGTCGAAATTCGTGATCACTGAGGTTTCTCGCCCAAGCTCGTCGTTCCAGAAGCACTTGAGAAAGTTCCAGTAGATAAAGCGCTGGATGTCGTAACGTCCGCCCTTGATGCCGAGCCCGGGAATGTCAGGGGTTTCGAACTCCACATTGAGCTCGCTCAGTCGTTTGCCCAGCTCGGTAAGCTGCTCGGCCATCGCCCACAGCGCCTGCCTGTCCAACTTGCCGCACTGCCCGCGAAAATAGTCGTCTAGTAGCTCGCGCGGCAGCGCTTTTCTCGCGTAGAAATAGCAGGCAATTTCGCCGCCGACACGGCTTGTGATCCGGGCAAGCTCGGCGAAGGTCTCTTCTGGACTCTCGGTGTGCATGATGACTTGATCGCAACTCGCGAAGTCGACGGCACCGTCCTGGAAGCCCGACGCGGCGATGTCACCCTGTATGAAAAAAAGATTCGGCAAATTCGCATAGTTGCGAGCCGCATGCCGGGCCGCTTCGGAGAAGTCCATGCCGACAACGAGCGCGTGGGGTGCGAGCTCGGCGAACCACGCCGCCTTGTACCCGAGGCCGCAACCCGCATCGAACACTACTCTACAGCGCGCCAGATGATCGCGCAGCGCACCCTCCGACTCAAAGCCGTAGAGCTTGAGATACCAGGCGCGCTGAAAGGCGTACAAGCGTTCTGTGTCGGGGCTCTGGTCGTATTTCTTCCATTTTTCAGAAAACACGTCATTGGTCTGCTGTTGCCTGGAATGTCCCGATGCGTTGCTGTGCATCGCGAAGTTGCCCGCGAACCCCAGCGGCGAGCGCAATACCAGACGCAGTTTGTCGATGAATGGTTCCTGACTCACGCTCATGTGCACTCGTCCGTGATCTCCAAAGGCCGCCCCGGCTTCACGGGGAATCCACTGCGACTTGACCCACTATCCGGCACGGCGTGCCATGAGCAATGCTGCCGTCGGGGATATCGGCAAGCACGAGGCTATTGGCGCCAACCAGGCAACCCTTTCCGATCTGAACGCCCTTCGCAATGACGCTGGACGGGCCGATGTAGCAGTTGTCGCCGATCGATGTCGCCGCGTGAGCGTAACTAGCACTGCCACCGGTGAGCGCCCACTGGATGGAATCATGGCTGTAGATCTGTACGCCAGCGGAGATCGAACAATGCGATCCGATTGTGAGACCGCCCGAGCCATCGAGGACGACGAACGGTCCGATCCATGTGTCGCGACCCACCTGCACATCCCCGAGCACCAGAACACTGTCGTAAATCGAACTACCCTCGCCAAATCCCAGCTCTTTGGCCTTCTCCCAGCGATCGACAACATAATCCCCGAGCGGTAATGCGCGCCTATAGCGTTGCGCGACATCGCGGTGCCGCTGCAACCAGAGGGACTTCAGATCTCGCAACAAGCGTTCAAGCATAGCTGCCAGCAAGCCAATGTTCGACGTTCAGGAGCGACCAGATAAAGAGTCGCCGGTTCTGCTCGCCGCTCAGATGTTCGTTGATCAGGGCGTGGGTCACGTCACGCTCCAAGTACTCGTAGATCCTCGGCTTGCCGGTCAGCAGCTGCTTGCGCACGTAGTCGATGCTCTCGCCTTTGAACCAGGATGCGTCGGGGGCTGAGAACCCCTGCTTCACTCCTGCGGCGACGTCATCCGGAATGTAGTGCCGCATCGTGTCACGCAGGATCTGCTTGCCGTCATTGGTCTTCAGGAAGTACCTGCCCTGCTTGTCGCCTGGCTCGTTTTCGTTGATACGCATAACCTCGTGCAGATTATTCAGCTTGAGGCTCACCGGGCAGCGCATCGCGAAATCGACCAGGTCGTTATCCAGAAACGGCACGCGCGTCTCGAGGCTGTGCGCCATGCTGAGCTTGTCCTCGACCACCAGCAGTCCGTGCAGAAAGGTCTTGGCCTCAAAGTACAGCGAATGATTGATGTAGTCCTCGGGGTGCTCGAGACGCGTGCGCTGGTTTCGGAATACGTCGCGGAAAATGTCTCGCGTCCACACATGTTTGACATCCGGCCATATCGGGGCGAACAGCTTTTGCAAGAGCTGGTTGTCCACCAACCTCTGCCAGAACACGTAGTATTGGTCCACGTAGTGCTCGAAGTCGTGCGCGGTCGCCGCCCGGTAGTAACGCCAAGGGTAGCCGCCAAACAGCTCGTCGCCCCCGGCGCCGGACATCACGACTTTCACGAACTTCGCCGCCAACTGGGCGGCGTAGTAGTTCGGGTAGCTCTGCCCTACCCGCGGCTCCTCGAGATGCCACGCCAGCTTCGGCAGTACGCGTTCCATGTCGCCCGCCTTCAGAACCATTTCGTAGTGCTCGGTTTTGAACCGAGCGGACATTGCCTCAGCCTTCACGCGCTCGTCGAAGCTGAGCTCGATGCCCGAGGCCGAGCTGAGGTCAAAGCCGCAAGTAAAGGTCTTCAGATACGGATAGCAACGCGCCGCAACCGCGGTGATGGCGCCTGAATCCATGCCACCACTCAGATAACTGCCAACCTCAACGTCCGCGAGGAGCTGCCGGTTAACGGCCTGCTGAAACAGCCGTCCGAGTTCCTCGCGATATTCCTGCGCGTTGACTTCGCCGGCCGGCTCGCAAAAGTGAAAGTCCCAGTAGCGGGTCAGCCGCACATGCGGCTGAGCAGTGTCAGGCTCGAGCACCGCGTAGTGCCCGGCCGGAAGAATGCGCATGCCTTCGAGCAGCGTATGGTCCGTGAAAAAGTTCTGAAACGTGAAGTACTCCAGCAGACCCGGCTTGTCGAGCCTGCGTTCCGTGCCAGGTACGGCGAGAATCGCCTTCTGCTCGGAAGCAAACGCAAACCGTGAACCCTGCTGGCTGTAATAGAGCGGTTTGACGCCATAACGGTCCCGCGCGAGAAGCAAGCGTCGCTCCTTGCGGTCCCACAACGCGAGAGCGAACATGCCATTGAACCGCTCGAGCGCCTGCACACCCCAGGCTGCCAACGCGTTGAGAACAACTTCGGTGTCCGTGGCTGATCGGAACCAGAACCCTGATGCCTCAAGCTCGGTGCGCAATTCGCGAAAGTTGTAGACTTCGCCGTTGTAGCTCAGCACGAATCGATGATCTGCGTTAATCATCGGTTGGTGCCCTGCCGGGGACAGATCGATAATCGCAAGCCGCCGGTGTCCGAGGCCCACACCCCCCTCGGTCCAGTGGCCCTGTCCGTCGGGACCTCGGTGGGCGATCGCGTCGGTCATGCGCCGTAAGCTGACAGGTGACACCGGCTCTGAGTCGGTATGTATCAACCCGGCGATACCGCACATCAGGCGATCTTTTTCAGCGTGTCGACGACGTAGCGATAATCGTCAGCGCTCATACGATTGTGCAAGGGAATGGCCATCGTACACGCGTCGCAATCACGCGCTCCCGGATAGTCTTCCGGCGTAAGGCCGAAGCGCTCGCGGTAGTAGCCGAGCAGATGCACTGCGTGGGTGCCCGGCCGCGTGCTGATGCCGGCGCGCTGCAGCTGCTCCATGATGTCGTTGCGCGGGCTCGGAGCGCCCTCAGCATCGACAAATACGACGAAGGCCTGCCACGCATGAGTGCCGTCGGTCGGCCGTATCGGCATGCGCAACCACGGAACCGAGCTCAGCTCATCGATGTACCACGCCGCCCACTTGTCTCGCTCCGCGATGAACCGATCGAGCTTGGCGAGTTGCACGACCCCGACCGCGCCCTGCAGATCCGTCATCCGGTAGTTGAAGCCGAGGAGGTTGAATTCCGCCAGCAGATAGGGGCGCGGACCCTTGTGGCGCTGCTCTTCGGAGATCGCGGCGCCATGGTTGCGCAGCTTGTTTGCGGTGTCAGCAAGTTGCGAGTCGTTTGTTGTCACCATTCCCCCTTCGCCGGTCGTGATGGACTTGCGCGGGTGGAACGAGAACGCTGCTGCGGCAGCCAGGCCACCAGCGGATACGCCTTTGTAGCTGGCGCCCGCTGCGCAGGCGGCGTCTTCGATAATTGCAACGTGCCCGGGAACGACCCGGCGCAAAGCGTCCATGTCGACGCACAGCCCAAACAAGTGCACCGCAATCACCGCCTTGGTGCGCGGGCTGAGTCTGCGCGCGACGTCGGCCGGATCAATGTTGTAGGTCCCACGCTCGACGTCGGCCAACACAGGCGTCGCGCCACAGTACAGGACGACATTGGCCGTCGCGACCCAGGTGAACGCCGGCACGATGACCTCATCTCCGGGGCCGATGCCCATTGCCGCCAGGATGAGATGTAAGCCAGTCGTGCAACTCGTGGTAGCGAGCGCGTGCTTGACGCCGTGCCGGACGGCAAACGCCTGCTCGAACTGCGCAACCTTCGGGCCTTGCGTAAGCCAGCCGCTCATCAGTGGCTCGCGTGTAGCTTGCCACTCCTCTTCCCCCGTGCTCGGCTGCGAAATGTAGATCACTCTCTTCACGGTGCCGGTCCGGCGCTAGTGATCAAGCGGATAAGCCTGCCGCAAGACGTCGGGATGCGACCTCCTTCGCGTGACTGTTACGCCAATCGATGAGCCGCCGGAGGCCTTCCTTGAGGTCGATGGCGGCAGTAAAGCCGATTTCAGCACTCGCCCGGTTGGGACAACCGATACGGTTGCGCACCAAGGTCGCCTGGCTGCGCGCAGCGTATTGGATGGGTCTGTTGCAGCCCGTGAGCTCGAGGAGCATCTGCGCGAGCTCCTTGAGCGAGGTGCGCTTCCCGGTACCGACATTGTAGAAGCGGTCGGTCGTTTCGGCTTTCATCGCACAGACGTTGGCGACTCCGCAATCTTCGACCGCGACGAAATCAAATGCTTCGCTGCCGTCACCGAGAATCGTAGGTCCGTGGCCGCGGTCAATGGCGTCCAGCATCTTCATGATCACCGCGATATAGGCGCCGTGATAGTCCTGGCGCGGCCCGTAGACGTTCATGTAACGCAAGCCCACGAAGTTGAGCTTATAGCGGTGGTGAAACGCACGTAGCATGGCCTCACCGGCAATCTTGGTTGCACCGTAGAAGTTCTGATTGTTGAAGGGGTGATCCTCATCCATGGGCTCGCGCACGGCATCGCCATACACCGACGCCGACGATGAATAGACGAGCCTTTGCACACCCGTCCGGATACACGCTTCCATCACGTTGAATGTGCCGCGTACGTTGACGTCGAATGCACTGCGCGGAAACTCATGACATTGCAACAGCCACAGCGCGGCCAGATGGAAAACGCCGTCGGCACCCGCCAGGGCAGCTTCCAGAATGTCGGACTGCATGATGTCTCCGCCAAGATCGAAAATCTTGACTCGTGGATCCTTCACCGCAGCATGCAGATTTTCATATCGGCCGCGCACGAAATTGTCGTATATGAGGATGCCCTTGACGTCGTCTTTGAGCAGCTGATCGACCGTGTGAGAGCCGATCAGCCCGGCTCCGCCGATCACGACGATCCTCTTACCCGTCAAGTCCATGTATTACCTGCTCGACGAATGAATCAACAAGTCACGGTTGTAGACATCGGCAGCGCCCTTCGACCAACTCGTACCGCTCTTGTGTGTGTGGGCAGGTGGTAGAGGCGTTACCGCGCAGCGGCAAATCCAGCCGTTCACCGTAGCGACTCATCCAGCCGATCTGCCGCGCAGGCACGCCCGCCATCAGGGCATACGGCATGACATCCCGATTGACTACCGCGCCGGCGGCGATAAAGGCGTACGCGCCTATCGTCGTGCCACAAATCACCGTGCAGTTGGCGCCCAATGTCGCGCCGCGCTCGACGTGCGTATCCCGATACTCGTCCTTACGACTGACGGCGGCGCGCGGATTGTAGACATTGGTGAATACCATGCTCGGGCCGCAGAACACGTCGTCCTCCAGCGTCACATTGTCATAGACTGAGACATTGTTCTGAATCTTGACGTTGTTGCCAATCGTCACGCGGTTACCCACAAACACATTCTGACCGAGTGAGCAGCTTCTGCCGATGCGCGCTCCGGCGCAGATATGCACCCAATGCCATATGCGACTGTTTTCGCCGATCGTAGCTCCGGGATCGACGACTGCCGTTGGATGGATAGCGACCCCCACCACCTCAATACTCCAACGGCAGTGCCACTCGCCGACCGTCGCGTGCCGAAAGGTAGGTGGCAATCAGCACCTCGAGCGACCGCAAACCTTCGCGGCCGTCCGTCTCCGCCTCAGCTTCGCCGCGCAGGGTGCGAATCACATTGTCATAGTAAAGAGGGTGTCCGAAGCCATACACCGAGGTCGTCATGTAGCTTGCGTCCCTGACGCGTTTGTCATCTGCAGTAGGTTCGGCGAACTCCCAGTGCTGAATCTCGTTTACGGCGACGCCCCCGATGCGCACGGTGCCCTTCTCCCCGAGCACTGTGATCGAGCCCTCATAGTTCTTCGGGTAGGCAAGCATCGTCACGCACATCGAACCCAGGGCGCCCGAGCGCCACCGAATGCCGACCACGGCACTGTCCTCGACCTGGATGTCGCGTGCGAGGGTTGCCGTATATGCCTGCACGCTCTCGACCGGACCGATCAGCCAGTCGATCAGATCGACATAATGGCTTGCCTGGTTCATGAGCGCGCCGCCGTCAAATTCCCACGTGCCGCGCCATTTGGCGCTGTTGTAGTACTCCTGCGGTCGGCTCCAGAACACATTGAGACTGACCATGTAGATGCGGCCAAACCGTTTGTGTTCGACGGCGCGCTTGAGCAGCTGCAACGTCGCGTTGCGGCGGTTTTGCTTGACGACGAACAGGCGAACATCAGCTGAATCGCAGGCTTCAACCATGCGCTTGCCATCCAACCAGCGTGTCGCCATCGGTTTTTCAGTAATGACGTGACGACCCGCTGCCGCAATCAGGACTGTCTGCGCCGGATGCTGACCGCTCGGCGTACACAGCGCGACTACGTCGGCGTCACTCCCGGCAAGGAGATCACCGAGCGCCCCGAAGCCGCGAGCGCCCGTACGCCGGACCGCGGTGGCAAGAGCCGTCGCATCGGTGTCGCAAACCGCGACGAGTTCGAGGCGTTCACGATGCGAGGCGATGGCCTCGAAGTGCTTCTGCGCAATGCGCCCGCAGCCGACCAGCGCGATGCGGACGTTGCGATCAACGATGGCCCCGTTGTGTTTTGCCACTGCTACGGGTTCCTCTGCGACTCAGATAGCGCTCATATCACCAGGACGCGCAAGCCTTCAGTTGACTCTCATGGAAGACTCACGGCGCCTCGAGAGCACGCGACGCACGTACACCAGCATGACCCCCAGAAATAATCCGGCCGCGGCTCCAACCGAGCTCATCACGGCGCGCTTCGGGCTGTATCGTGTCTCTGGCGCGACAGCTGCGTCAATGACGTGGTAGGCGTAATCACGCTGTACGTTCGCGAGCATCGCGTTGTTCACCTGTTCCTCTGTCAACCGATAGATCGCCTGTCGGATCTCGAGTACGTTCGTCTTGGCCAACTCTTTGTCGAGGTATTCGAGGCTGCGCTCAGCTCTGCGGGTGGCCTCCGCACGCAGCCTCTCGTTCACCACCTCGATCATGCGGTTAGCCCACCACGCGGCAAGCTGCGGCGAGTACCAGTCCACCGTGACTGTGACAAGACTTGTCCTGTGATCATCCGAGATGGACACAACGTCGTTGGTGAATCGCTTGACAGCCTCGCCCATGGTGGGCGGCTTCTTATCGGCACGCCACCGCTTCGCCTGCGGATTCCAGCGCTCCGCGAACAGGATCGGCAGCAGGTCTTCCTCCTGGATGAAGTCGCGCGCGAACCCCAGCGAAGCGAGCGTCGCGAAATACTCCTCCTTGCGCCCGCCGGTGCCATCGAGTTCGACACCAGCAAGCGCCGCAATTCCGCCCAGCTGGCGCAGGGCACCACCCGCGCCTGCGCCGCTTTGCATCACCGGTGCAACCACAGCCTGCGCGCGGTATTTCGGGGGCAGCAACATGGCGACCGTAAGCGCGGCGAGGCCACCAAGAACGACAGTGAGCAGAGGGAGCTTCCATGCCACCAGGAGGTCGACAGCAAATGCCGCGAGATCATCAGACGCGTCAGCCTGGCGGTCCGGAACGACGATGAAGTATCCGCTTGGTGGTCCCTTCATAACCTCCCTGACATTTCCCTCGATTTCCGGTTGAGTCATAACACGGCCTTCGGTAGCGCTGCTGTCCACATCTATCGCAGAGCTCGATGGCCGGATTCCCGGCGCAATTGCTCGATTTCGGCGCGCAACGTCTCGTACTCGCGCATCTTTATCCGCAAAAACCGCACGGTGAGAAGTGCCTTCTCCTCGATCCCTCGCGGCGTGAGCAGATACCTGTAGGCAAATTTGTTCCGGCTGTTGCTGAAGTGGCTCGCTTTAATCCAGCCCTTTTGCATCAGCGCCTGCACGCAGTAGTTGACCTTGCCCAGACTGATCCCGAATTCGCGGGCAACGTCGCGTTGGCTCATCATTGGGTTGGCCTCGAGGAGGCGCATCAACTTCAGACGCATTTCATCGCTGAGCATCGGTTCCCGCTGCGTCGCTACTCCGGCCGAACCAACTCCACCAGGACACACCGAGGCTTGTCGCGCACCGCGCGATCCAGGCTCACGAAGAGGTAGCGGGATCGAATCGGGCTCGAGCGCGACTTGTTCAACTGTTGAACGCATAGCCTACGCACGTCGTCACCAAGTGTCAACAGGACCACCGGCTATAGGGAATGCACCGCTGCGGTAGCGATCGCTATGTTGTATAAGATCTGCGTAACCGCCTGCCAGAGCGGCAGCGCTGGTATGTGCTCCGCATTCAGCGGCACGACCACGGTATCGCCTGGAGCGATCTGCACATTTGAGCTGTGGAACCAGCGCGCACCCTCATTCGCAGCGACGCTGCCGTCTGCATGCACGACATAGATGCGGCTCTTGTCGGCGCGAACTGTCTCGCCCCCGCTCAGGGCGATATAGTCGTCGCGGGACAGTCCCGGCCGGTACAGGTGGGAAGTGGCTGTTTGCACCTCGCCGATCACCGTCACCTCCTGCTGGAATTTCGGCACGATGAGTTCGTCTCCGCCGCGAACGATGACGTCGGACACCGACCCGATTGATGAGCGCAGTAGGCGCGGCAGGTTGATCACCAGCCGGCCTATGGCGCGGGATTGGCGCAACTGGGTGAGAAGGGAGTGGCCAACGGTCAAAGCCGTGGTCGCCCCGGCCGCCCCGCCCGCCCCGCCCGCCCCGGCCACCCCGGCCGCCCCGGACGCATTCAGAGCAATGCCCTGCAGCGCGGCGAATGCGATGTCCTTCTCCATGCGGTCTCCAAGCAGGTCCAGCTGCTTCTGCTCCCGATCGCGCAGCTCCTGGCGGGTAAAGACGCTTCCCTCCGGGAATGCGTACTCCGTCAGGCCGCCAGCGCGCAGCAACACCGATTTCAACGTCTCACCCTGTTTGATGGAGTATGTACCGGGAAACTTCACCTGCCCGCTCAGCGTGATCTGTTCTTGTTCGGTCCATGCCTCAATCCGCTTGATGCTGAGACTGTCGTAAGGTTCGAGCCGCAAGTTCGCGGCCGGATCTCCGCGCAGAACCGCCGCCAGGTCAACCTGGATGAGCTCGGTTCGGCGCGACTCGCCATTTATGACCTTATAGCGCGTGAGCTCGGCGCTGCCGCCGTATGCCGCACCGCTCAAGCCGCCACCGGCTCGGATGAGGTCCCGCACCGTCATGCCGGCTTCCAGCGGATACGCTCCGGGAACATTGGCACGTCCGTCGATACGCACCACCTCGTCCGGATACCCGATGTTGGACTGCAGGGTCAGGTCATCGAGCAGCGGCTGTATGACCCTGTCGCGGCTCGACTGCCGATCGAAAACCATGATGCGATCGCGTGCCATCAGCGGGACGTTCTCCGAAGAGCTCGGCTCATGCAGCGCCGCCGCCAGGTCAGCGGACAGAGCCGTGACGCGCCGATCGGGGGACAATTCCCGGCGGATGAGGATGTAGTGTAAGTCCGCGTTAGGCTTCAGATCGTCCACCGAACGGATCACGTCCGTGAGGCGCATACCTTCGTGGTAGGCGAAAGCGCCGGTCGTGTAAACGTAGCCCTGCACCTGTACTCCAGCGTCGAGCGTGGGGCGCAAGCGCGAAACCCGCAAACTGTCACCGTTGCGCACAGCCTCAACCTTGCCTGTCGCAGCACTCAGGTCGACCTGAAGGACGACCCGATGCAGATCGGCATCGATGCGCGTGAGCGCGAGTTTTGCGGTGTCAGCTTCGGCCGTGAGTCCCCCTGCGAGCTGGACCACGTCGGCGACCGAGCCCTCATTGCGAACTTCGTAGATCGCTGGACGGTGGACTTCGCCATCGACGCTCACCGTTGAGCCGATGGGCGGGACGAAGATCACGTCGTCTGGCAAGAGCTTGGCGTCGTCGGTCGTGTCCCCGTGAATCAGCATGTCGTAGAGATCCAGCCGACGTACGAGCTCGCCCCGCCGCTTCAGCTGGATGTTGCGCAGTGAGCCGATCGGTTGCACGCCCCCTGCGGCAAACAGCGCTGAGCTAATCGTTCCCAGGCCGCTGATAGTGTAGGAGCCGGCGCGCTTTGCGTCTCCGAGCACGAACACCCGGATCGAGCGAATCTCGGCCATGTTGACACTCGCGCGCACGCCGATCAACTGGCGTTCGACCCTGGCTTCGAGACCTGCCTTCACGCTCTTGAAGGTTTGACCGCCGACGCTGATTGGCCCAAGTTGGGGAAAGTTGACAAGGCCATTGCGACCGACAGTGAGCCTGAAACTCGCATTCTTGCTGCCATACAGCTGCACGTCGAGCTCATCGCCCGGACCTACAAGGTAGTCCGCGGGCACCGGCACATTCGTGGCCGGCGCGAACGTCGAGATCTGCCTGTCGAACAGCTCGTAGCCAAAGGGCTTCAACGCGGTGGCACCGACCCTCTCCAGCGGGAGTTTGGTGACGCGGATAAAGAGATCGCGCAGCGCGGGTTCAACCCCCAAGCGCAAGATAGCAAGCTGCTCGGTAAGTCCAGCCAGAGGAATCGGCGCAAATCCGGGCAACGCGAGCACGCCATCGCGCGAGAGCTGATACGGGTTCTTCGATCGGATCAGGTCGATCATCGCTTGAGCGTCTGGCTCCAGGTGGGCCTGCCGCGAGCCGCCCGCCGCTATGTTCGGAGCTCCGCTTCCGGCCGCCAGTGCCGCCGCCGCCGCCGCCCTACTCGCTGCCAGATTCGACGGCAGATTGCCGAGGACGTTCGACGGGACATTCGGTGTCTCGCCGGGGAGAGGGTTGGAGTCGATGGTGATGACGACCCAGTCCTCGCCGCGCAAGAACGGGCTCAGGCGCTCCATCTCCGCTCGCTGCTTTTGCGTGTCCATCAGCAGGTCGCGTTGTTGCTGCCGCATCAGGTTCTGCTGCTCTTCGTCCGCTTGCTGCTGGCGACCGCCGAGCGTGCCTTGCGCGCCGCCGAGGCCGCCGGCTCCGAGTCCTCCAAGCTGCCGCGAGATCGCATCGCGCTGCTCAGGTGAAAGGCCCTGCATCATCTGCAGGCTCTCAATGGAATTGTCGAAGCTCTGCCCGCCTGCAGGCCCAATGAAGAGCAACAGAGCCATCGACAATGCAAGCAGGCGGAAGCTCAGTAACGGGCGCAGGCGCAAAGGCATCACAGTCCTTAGAATAGAATCGGCACCGAGTGATAATTGTACTGAAGTATCGCCCCTCTCACCGCCGCCATTTCGCAACGGTTGCCAGCAGCTTCATGACCGACGCGGGAGCCGCGTGGCCACCGGCGGGATCCTCAACTGCCGGCGCAAGCTGCTCGGTGAGTCTCTTGCCGAGCTCAACGCCCCACTGATCGAACGCATTGATGCCCCAGACGACGCTCTGCGTGAACACACTGTGCTCGTAGAGCGCGATGAGCTTACCCAAGGTTGCGGGATCGAGCTTCTGGAACAGCACGATGGTGCTCGGACGGCTCCCCGGGTGGACCTTGTGAGGGATGAGAGGCTCGAGCCGCGCCGGCGGCATTTCCTGGCGCTCGAGATCCGCCCGCACGGTCTCTGCGGACTGCCCGCTCATGAAGGCCTCCGCCT
Source organism: Alphaproteobacteria bacterium (assembly GCA_005884685.1). Taxonomy (GTDB): domain Bacteria; phylum Pseudomonadota; class Alphaproteobacteria; order Rhizobiales; family Xanthobacteraceae; genus PALSA-894. The sequence goes on along the minus strand of VBAH01000061.1, from coordinate 458 downwards.
GCGCGAGGCAGTTTGCGATCGCGAGATTCTGCTGCGCTTGGTTGCCGCACGATGAGCGCACCGGCAGGAGGAAGTCGAGCGCTGCGCGCAGCGTGCCCTGATGCAGCAGTTGGAAGAAAGAGTGTTGCGCGTTGTTGCCCGGCTCACCCCAGATCACCGCCGCGGTCTCCCACTCGACCGGCTTGCCGTCGAGCGTCACGGATTTGCCGTTGCTCTCCATCTCGAGCTGCTGCAGGTAGGCCGGGAAGCGGCGCAGCGAGTCGTCGTAGGGCAGCACCGCGAGCGTCGGCAGGCTCATGAAGTTGATGTTCCACACCGCGATGAGCCCCATCAAGGCCGGCAGGTTCTCGGCCCAGGGGGCGGTGCGGAAATGCTCGTCCATCTCGTGCCCGCCCTGAAGGAACTCGAGGAAGTTGCGCTCGCCGACGGCGATGGCGAGCGAGACGCCGATGGAGGAC
>VBAH01000060.1 GCA_005884685.1 Alphaproteobacteria bacterium | reverse complement strand
GGCGGCCGACTGCGATACGACCCGCTCGCGCGGCGCCGCAACATGTGGCGGGGCGATATTGCGCGCCCCTCTTGCTTGGGGCGCTGGCGTGAGAAGCGGTTGCTCTGGCGGCACTGGGAGCCGCGGCCGCCACGTCGCTTGATCGGCCGGCGACAGCGGCGGAGCTTCGGTCGAAGCCGCAATGGGCGGCGCGGCGCGGCGCGGCATCGGTCTCGCGGCCGGCTCCTCGATGCCGCTCAGCGTCTCGTCGTCACCAGGAGAGGGCGCATCGAAGCCGGGAGACAGCGCAAACAACGATGCGCCAAGATCGGGAAGGTTCAGCCGCTGGTCGGCTTCAGCGATCGGAGACCGGCTGGAAAAACTCGGGGTGAGCGCCGTTGCCGGCCTGGCCGCCAACCCGGCCGCGCGATCGAAGAGGCGCTGCAGATAGGACGTCATGCGGCCCGCCGGGCGGCCGCGCGTTCGGCTTCGCACAGCCGGGCGAGAGCGCGGCGGTCATCGCGGTTGAGCGACAGGATCTCGGCCAAGGACCAGCCATAGGCGCGGGCCAGGAGATGCATCTCGCGCAGCAGAAACGGCCGCTCGCGCGCCAGCGAGGCAACTAGGAAATTCGCGAGGTCGAAGCGCACCGGCTGAGCCGCGGCACAATGCGGGCAGGTCGCCGTGACATCGCGTGTGAGCGCGGGCGCCGCCGCCTCCAATGCCGCATCGAGCAATTCCGGATCGGCGTCCGCATCGCCCTCGAGGACGCAGGCATGCCGCAGCGCCGCGATATCGGCGGAGCGCACCGCATGCTCCACATCGCCGACGGTCGGTGCGCGAATGCGGCGGCCGTCCGGCAGCAGAAACGTGCCGCGTTCGTCAGGTCCGGCCAACTCGATTGCGACATCCGGCGGCGCCGCCGCGAGCGCCGCGAGCGACAACGAAATGTCCAGCGGCTCGGAACACGCCGCGCATTGCGTCCGCGCTTCGACCTGATCGCCGTACAATGCCTCGAAGACAGCGGCGAGCAGGCGGTCATATTCGGCGATCGTCAGCGCGTCGATATCCCCGCCCTCGAGGACAAGGCGGCGCAATAGTGCGTGGGGCGCGCGCGGATCCGCGGCGTCGAGCAGGAATTCGTCGCTGCCGTTCAGCGCGCGCAGCCGAAAGCGGCCGGCGGAGAAGGGATCGCGGGCGGGGGACACGGATCGCGAGCTCCGCGGCTCAGAATTCCGCAGTCTCGACGACCGCGATATCGCGCTCGAAGCCCTCGTTCTGCACGATGATTGATTCGAACGCGATCGCGTTGCCGTTCGCATCGAGCTCGGGCACGGCGGTGAACTCCGACACCCAGCAGCGATAGACGTTCCAGGCCCGTACCTTCGTGCCCTGTAGGTTGTAGAGCTCGATCGTCATGTTCTTCTTGTAATTTTTCAGTGACATGCCGGCGTCGCCCTCGACATTGAACACGGTTTGCGCCCAGGCTTCGAAAGTCGCGTCGTAGGTGATGCCGCGTTCGAGCGTGATCGGCTCGAAATTGGTCACGCCGGGCGAGTGAAACTTCATCGCCTGCTGGCCGCCATCGCGATGCGTGACGACCTCGGTCGTGCGCTTGAGGCCGCTGACCTTGCTGACCCCGGCGACGATCTGCTGGTCGACAGTGACGCGGAACTTGAAATTCTTGTAGGGGTCGATACGGGTCGTGTTGACGGCGAACTGAACCATGGTGCTGTCCCCCGTGCGCGATTAGGTTTGCGCTTGGCCGGCGATCTGCCTCACGACGACTATGACGAACTCGGCCGGTTTGAGCGGCGCGAAGCCGACCACGACGTTGACGATGCCCAGATCGATGTCGTTCTGCGTCGTCGTTTCCGCGTCGCATTTGACGAAATAGGCGTCGGAGGCTTTTGCCCCCTTAAAGGCGCCCTGGCGGAACAGCCCGTTCATGAAGCTGCCGGCGGCCAGGCGGATCTGCGCCCATAGCGGTTCGTCATTGGGCTCGAACACCGCAAAGCCTAGGCCGCGGTAGAGGCTCTCCTCGATCATCAAGGTGAGCCGGCGAACCGGAATGTATTTGAAGTCGTCATTGCCGGAATTGTCGAACCCGACCATCGTGCGTGCGCCCCACGACACGATGCCGTTCGGGAATTGGCGGATCGCGTTCACCGCCTGCGGATTGATGGTGCCGTTATCGGCGTCGGTCATGCGGTGCTCGACGCCGCGCACGCCGAGCAGATTGGCTTCGAGCCCGGCGGGCGCCTTCCACACGCCGCGGCTCACATCGATGCGGGCATAGAGACCGGCCTCGGTGCCGGACGGATCGATCGAGCGCTCGGCTCGGTCGACGACAACGCGCAGCCGCGGCCAGTAGATCGCGGCGTGGTCGGTGCTGACGCCGATGCGCATGTCAGTAATGCCTTGTGATGTTGCCGTCACTTCGTTGACATCCGCCCAGGCGTTGTTGTCGGACGGCGGATCGACAATCAGAAAGGCGCGGCGCTGCTGACAAAAGGCGCTCGCCGGCCCCCAGATTTGCGCGCGATTGTTGTCGGACTGGCCGAGCGCGCGCGGCAGCACCATCAGGTTGAAGATGTCGACCTCGCGGTCGATCACCGTGAAGGCCGCCTGATAGTCCGCGAGCTGCGGGAAGTTGCCGTTGCTGCCCCCGGCCGAGCCTCCTTGGAACGGACCGGCGCCGCTGACGCCTCCGGTTTGGCCGATCGTATAGGCGCGGACGTTGTAGGCTCCCGGTGCGGCCGGATCGAACAGCTCTCCTGCCGTGCCGATATTCGCAGCGCCTGTGCTGGTGAGCCGAGAATCCACTCCGGCATCCGATCCTTCGAAGCGCGGAGTAATCGCGAGACGCAATGCTTGCACGCCGGCGGCGAACCGGTTGCTCGAATTGTTGGCGATCGACGCGGCGAGCGTCCCTAGATGCTGCCGCACGTTGAGCAGCGACCCGAGCGCCGTATCGCCCGCTGCCGGAACAAAGCTCGTCCCGACATGCAGCGGCTGCGCCGGAGCGGCGGGAAACGGGGTGGCTTGGTATTGCGCGCCGGCCCCGGGGTCGGTCAGCCGCCAATCGCCGATCGCATCCTGGTTGGTCGTCGCAAACGCGAGCAACCGGGCCAGATCGTCGGGAGCGTTGTCCAGCCGCGCGACGATGCCGGTCGGCGCCGGCCGCGCCCGCGACCAGCGGCTGATCTCGATCCCACCATTGACGACGCCGAGCTGCAACCCCGCCGCGACATCGCTTTGCTGCGCCGAGCCGATCACGACGCTGCCGCCGTTGCTCGTAACGTGGAGCTGCCGAACCCCTGCCGCCGCGGGCACGTCGACGATCACCGCACCCGTCATACCGGAGGCGGCGAGCCGGTTATTGATCGCGGTCTGCATGTTGGCGATGAAGCCGGGGAGGTCGGCCCCTTGTGCGAAGGTCACCGGGATTGCCGGCTGTCCGTCGACGGCGATCGAGATGCTGCGATTGTTCGCGGCGTTGTTTCCGAAGCGTTGCGCGATGGCCGTGAACACGTCGGCATTGGCCGCCGGCAAGATGAGCCCGGAGATCGACACGCCCGGCACGCCGGCGACCATCGCCGCGACGCCGGCATCGACTTGCGCGGAGACGAGCAGCGAAGCGCTGTTGACGACGGTTTCGATAAACCGTCCCGATGCCGGGTTCATGCTGAGATCGGTGAACGTCTCCAGCCCGTCGCGTGTCACCGTTCCGGTCGGACCGACAAGGCGCCGATAGAGCGTCAGGTTGAAGGTGCTTTCCGGATTGGCCGTTCCGTAATCGACCTCGGCTCGGGTCAGATTGCCATCGGTGCCGGCATCCGCCGCGGTAAGCCGCAGCACCGGCTGGCCCGCCTCGTTGTTCAGCGTCACGG